>NZ_BAXZ01000023.1 GCF_000684975.1 Paraburkholderia acidipaludis NBRC 101816
CGAACGCGTCCCGCGACGCGGCGGCCGGCGCGGGCGCGGCCTGACGGGCGTTGACTGAAGGCGTCGATTTCATGATCGCAGTGTCTCCTTTGTCTCTGCTTCAGATAGTCAGTGGCCCGTCTTGAGCTGGGCCCACAAACGGTTTTCAAGGCGCTGGATCTCGATCGGCAGCGACTTCAGCAGGGTCATCTTCTTGATGTCCTCTTCGGACGGGTAGAGGCTCGCGTCTTGGGCGACGGCCGGCGTCACGAACGGACGAGCGGCGGCGTCGGCCGTGGGATAGAACACTTCGTTCGTGATCTGCGCGTTGACCTTCGGATCTTCGATGTAGTTGATCCACTTCATCGCGGCTTGCGGATGCGGGGCGTCCTTCGGCACGGCCATCATGTCGAACCACAGCACGCCGCCTTCCTTCACGTTCGAGAAACGGATGGTGTACGGACGCTTCGATTCCTCGGCGCGGCGGCGCGCGATGCCGACGTCGCCCGAGTACGCCACGGCCACGCAGACGTCGTTGTTGGCGAGGTCGTTGATGTAGCCCGACGAATTGAACTGCGTGATGTACGGGCGAACTTTCTTCAGGACTTCGAACGCCGCCTGATAGTCGGCCGGGTTCGTGCTGTTCGGGTCCTTGTGCAGGTATTGCAGGGTCGCCGCGAACACGTCGGCGGGCTGGTCGAGGAACGAGACGCCGCAGCCCTTCAGCTTCGAGAGATATTGCGGATCGAACACGAGGGCCCAGCTGTCCACGGGCGCCTTGTCGCCGAGCACTTTCTTGACGGCCTGCTCGTTATAGGCGACACCGTCGATACCGTAGGCCCAGGGCACACCGTACTGATTGCCCGGGTCGCTATCGGCAATCATCTTCATGAGCGTCGGGTTCAGGTTCTTCAGATTCGGAATCTGCGATTTGTCGAGCTTCTGGTAGACGCCGGCCTGGATCTGCTTGGCCATGTAGTTCGACGAGGGCACGACGATGTCGTAGCCCGAGTTGCCCGCAAGCAGCTTGGCCTGCAGCGTGTCGTCGCTGTCGTAGTTGTCGTATTTGACCTTGATACCCGTTTGCTTTTCGAAGTCGGGGATCGTGTCCTTCGCAATGTAGTCGGACCAGTTATAGACGTTCAAGACGCCGTCGGCCGCCTCAGCAGGCTGGCTCGCGGCGACAGAAAGGCCCGCAAACAGGGTGGCTGCGGCCACAGTGGTCGCGCGACGAAGAGGGCAAAAGCTCATGCTGGTATTTCCTGAAGGTAATGATCGGGCGCCGCCGCCGCCCGTTGAGCAAACCGCACAGCAAACGGCGTAACAAAAAGAATTGGCCGTTCAGGCCGTGAATGAAGGCGAGGGTCGTGACGATCGCTTTCGTAGCGCGATCGTGAACGCGGACAACCGCACCGGCGCCGGATAGCAGCCGGGCACCGAGCTGGAAAACGTGTCGATCTCGCCGAACAGCAGATCGAAGAGGGCGATCGATCGCGCGTGATGCGAGAGATCGCGAAGAGGTGCGAAGCCGAATGTCTCGACTTGCACGAAATTGCTTGCAACCATTGTCTCCCACTCCTGTGGAATGCCCTGCCTGCACATGATGTGCGGCGCGGCGTGGAATTTTTTCATTGGGGCTGCTTTCGCCAGGCCTGATGCTGCCGCCACCCGCTGCTACCCGCTCAACACCGGCTCGTCCTCGTCGGCGCTCGCTATCGTGATCGACCTCGCGACCACCCGATCGGGCCGATGGCGGGCATCGGTGCTTTGTCCATACACGTCGAGCAGATCTTCGACAAACGCGTCGACAATCGGCCTTGCCGCCGCGCTACGCCTCATGACGAGATGCAGCGGCACGTCGAAGCTGAACTCCGCCTTGCCGAGTGCCCGGATGAGCCCTCTTTGCTCGAACGGGGCCGCGTGATGGGCAGGGAGGTAGCCGACGTAGCCGCCCGACATGATCAGGATCGTCGCTGCCTCGATGCTGTCCGCGTGCGCCGTCACGCGGCGCTCCGTGAACCCCGTTTGTTCCTCCGGTATCGGGTAGCTGCGCCATACCCAATTGCGGCTCCTCAGGTCGTCCGCGGTGATCGGCGCTTGCGCGTGAAAGAGCGGATGCCCGCGACCGCAGTAAATGACCTGTCTTTCGGTGAAGAGCGGTTGGTAGACGAGCCCGGGCGCACGATGCCAGAAGTAGCCGATAGCGAGATCCAACTGGCGATTGATGAGCCCTTCCTCCAGCTCCTGAGGCGACTTCACCTTCATCGAAATGCTCACCGCCTGGTCGCGCTGCTGGAATGCGCCTATGGCTTCGGCCACCCGCGTGTTCTCGACGAGCGGCGCATGGCCGATCAGGCCGATCGACAGCGTGCCCACCAGCTTGCGGTCGATCTCGCGCACGCGCGCCACGAATTCGCTCGTGGCGCTCATCAGCTCGCGAGCCGTCGCGGCAAAGCGCTCGCCCTTCGAGGTCAGCCGAAAGCCGCCGCGTCCCCGTTCGCAAAGCTTGAAGCCCACCCGCGCTTCGAGCACGGAGAGCTGCGTGCTGATCGTCGACTGACGCACGCCGAGCGACGCTTCGGCCGCCGTGATGCCGCGGGCGTCCACGACTGCCAGGAACACACGGATCAGTCGCAAATCGAGGTCGGAGGTATTCGAAAACATCGTGATGCATCCTGCAATTCGGACTGCCTGGCACCGCTCGACCGCGGCGCGCAGGCCGTCGGTCGCTTACATCGGAAAGCCCATGGACTTCAGCCCGTTGATCCATGCGCGCTTCCAGCCGCCTTCCGCATCCGCGCCGTCGAACGCGTGGAAGGTGATCTTGGCGCCTATCCAGCGGAACGGCTCTGGCGGAATCCACGTCGGACTCTGGTTGGCGATATCGAGCTTGCGTTCGGGACTACTGCGATCGAAGAGGATGTTCAGGCCCATGAAGGCGCCGAACCGGCTTGCGGCCACGCCGAAGCCCGTGTAGCCCGCGACGAACACGCCCTTGCCGTCCAGGTAGCGCTTCGCGAAGACCGAACCGCGCGAGCAATAATCGATCGGCCCGCCCCACGCATGCGAAAAGCGCACGTCGGCGAGCTGCGGAAACGTCTTGTAGAACGCCTGCGCGAGCCGCGCATACGTTTCGCGCTGGCGATCCTGCTGCGGATCCGGATTGCCGTCGAAGTGATAGCTCACGAGTCCGCCGAAGATGATGCTGTTGGTGCGGGTCAGGCGGAAATAGTTGAGCTGGGTGCGCGTGTCGTAGATGCCCTGGCGATTCGTCCAGCCGATGCGCGCGAGCTGCTCGTCGGTGAGCGGCTCCGTGGCCAGCACATGGTCGCGCACCTGCATCACGCGGCGGTTGATATCGGGCACGCCGACTTTCGCCGTGCCGCTGCCGAACAGCACGCGCGGGGCGCGCACGCCGCCTTCAGGCGTCCTCACGTACACCGTGCTGCCCTCGTCGGCGACCGTCACGAGCGGCGTGTGCTCGTAAAGGCGAACGCCCAGCGAGAGCGCCGCGCGCTTGAGCCCCCATGCGAGCTTCGCGGGGTGCACGATGCCGCTGCGATTGCGCGACCACAGCGCGCCGGCGAAGAGCGGCGAGTCGAGCTGCTCCCGGGTTGCTTCGCGGCCGAGCAGCACCACGTCGTGTCCGTGGCTCTTGTGAAGCTCGTAGTCGGCGCGCAGATGGCCCAGATGATCGGGATCGACGGCCACGGTCATTTCGCCGTTCCATTCGATGTCCGCATCGATGCCGTAGCGCTTGAGCGTGGCCTCGAAGCCGTCGAGGTTATGCTGGCCGAACTGTTCGAGCTGGTCGATGTCGTTGGGAAACACGCGTACCGCGTTGGGCAGGCCATGCATCACCGAAGTGGAGATGATGCCGCCGGCGCGCCCCGAGGCGCCGTGCGCCACGAGGTTCGCCTCGATCACCACGACGTCCAGTTCGGGCATCAACTCTTTCGCTTGCACCGCTGCCCACAGGCCCGTGAAGCCGCCGCCGATGATGAGCAGGTCCGCCTTCGTTTCGCCGCTCAGTTCCGGTTCGGCGGAGGGTGCCGCGGGATTGTCGAGCCAATACGGGGAGAGCTTCGCGTTCGCAAGCGCGGCTTCGACGTCCGGCGTCACCGGCGCGTGCCGGTCCCGGGCGGCCATCTTCGCCGCCGTTCTCCTCTCCATGATTTCACTCATGATCTTTCTGATAGTGGCGCGCCGCGGCGCGACGTTACGCGCGTTCGAGCACGACGTAGAACTTCTTGGCGTCTTCGAGCGTTTCCCAGCGGCCCGCGAAGCCGGCGGGCAGCAGGTAGCCCTGGCCGGCGCGGAATTCCTTGCGGTTGCCGGCAACATCGGTCAGTGCAATGCGGCCCTCGGTCAGCCAGACCGCTTCGTCGGCCGCCGTTTCGGGGAAGTCGACGGAACCGACCTTGCCTTCCCACCAGCCGGCCACGTAGTTGCGGCTTTCGCCCGCCGCGCCGCGCCAGTCGATTTCGTCCATGCCGAATTCCAGCCTGGTGAATTCGCCTTCACCCGCGCCCAGCAACACGATGTCTTGAATCAGCTTGCTCATTTTTATGTCTCGCTCAACCGTCGATAAGGTAAGCAGGAAGTTATCGATTCCGGCTTGCCCGGTATGCCCCGGATTCGGGGGGGGCAAACTTGCTTTTATCGCGGGGGGCCCCCGCTTTCGGCGCGGCGGTCCAACCGCGCAAAAGGCGCTGCTATACTGGCGGCAACTGCCACAGGTAGAACGGCATGCTGCTAAATACTTCCCCCTCCAGTAAAAACACCGACCCGCTTCCCGTCACGTTCAAGTCGATGGGCGATATGGTCGAGGTCATCGGGACACCTGACTTCGTGCCCCAATTGGCCAGGTTTCTCAACAGCGTGATTCCGATCGACGTCGCGCACGTGGAGCGCTCGCGCGTGGACGATACGATGCCGTCGGGGTATCGCTGCGAATGGATCGGCAGCAGCGGTATCGAAAGGGCCGACACGGAGATTTCGGAGGTCATGACGCTCTACTACGAGCGCTTCCAGGCTAACGATCCCCTTTTCGCGGGCATACGCGGCAAGATTGGCACCTTGCTTGTGGTGCGCGACATCGAAGCGATTCCGCCAGGCGAATTCCGCAAGCGCATTTACGACGATGTTTCGATCGGGCACGAATGCGTGCTGGCCCGCGGCACGCGCTTTGCCCAGCTTTCGATTGCGCTCGAGCGGTCGCTGGACCGCCCGTCCTTTTCGCTGGAAGAGATGCGGCAGTTTCGTTGCGTGAGCGACTTTCTCTTTCCCGCGCTGGAGTTGCACGCGTCCACCACGGCGGCACGGCTCGTTGCGCAGAGAAAATCGACCGACGTTCCCCTAACCCGCTTCGACGCCATGGTCGCAGCCGGCGGCATTCGTCTGTCGAAACGCGAATACGAGGCTTGCAAGCACTTCATCTCCGGCAAGACCTTGCCCGAAACCGCGGAAATCCTCGGCGTGCGGCACGCTTCGGTGGAGTCCTATGCGAAGCGTGCGTTTGCGAAACTCGGTGTCGGCAACAAGCGCGAACTCGTGGCGCGGGTGACTGCCGCCTGCGAGCAGGGCGGCATTCGCGCTACCGCGGGCCACACCCAGCCCGACACGATCTCAGGGTAATCCCGCGCTTTCGCGGAAAAGACGCGGTGTTTACATCGATAACTTCGATGTAAACACCGCGTCTTTCGAATTTTTGCGCGCACGTTCTCCACTTATCATCGGCTCGATCGTTTTCACCGATGAGGAGACAGTCGCCATGACGCGCGAATTCAACCAGCCGCTCGGCGGCAACGACATGCCGCGCTTTGGCGGTATCGCCACGATGATGCGGCTGCCGCACGCCGCCACCACCGAAGGGCTCGATGCCTGCTTCGTTGGCGTGCCGCTCGATATCGGCACCTCGAACCGTCCCGGCGCCCGTTTCGGCCCGCGCCAGATCCGTACGGAGTCCGTATTGCTGCGTCCATACAACATGGCGACGCGCGCGGCGCCGTTCGATTCGCTGCAGGTGGCCGATATCGGCGACGTCGCCACCAATCCCTATGACCTCAAGGACTCGATTCGCCTGATCGAAGCCGCTTACGATCGCATTGTCGCCAACGGCTGCCGCCCCATCACGCTCGGCGGCGACCACACGATCGCGTGGCCGATCCTGCGTGCGCTGCACAAGAAGTACGGCAAGGTCGCCGTCGTGCACGTGGACGCGCACGCCGACGTCAACGACACGATGTTCGGCGAGAAGATCGCTCACGGCACGCCGTTTCGCCGCGCCGTGGAAGACGGGCTGCTGCAATGCGACAAGGTCACGCAAATCGGTCTGCGCGGCACCGGCTATCACGCCGACGACTTCGACTGGTGCCGCGCGCAAGGCTTCACGGTAGTGCAGGCCGAGGCCTGCTGGAACCGTTCGCTGGTACCGCTCATGGAAGAGGTGCGCGCGCGCGTGGGCGACACACCCGTTTATCTGAGCTTCGACATCGACGGGCTCGATCCCGCCTTCGCGCCGGGTACGGGCACGCCCGAGGTAGCCGGCCTGACCGTGCAGCAAGGTCTGGAGATCTTGCGCGGCATGAAGGGGCTCAATGTCGTCGGCGCGGATCTCGTGGAAGTCTCGCCGCCCTACGACCAGGCTGGCACGACAGTGCTCGTGGGCGCGAATCTCGCCTACGAGATGCTCTGCGTGATGCCGGGCGTTCACTATCGTTGAGGGCGCACACGATGAACAGGACAGAATGGTTTGACGGCGGCGCCGGCGAGTTGCCCGTGCTGCCTGCCGCCCGTATTGCCGGGCGTGCCGTGCATGCGAGCGGCACCGAGGGCCGCAGCGCGATCTGCAACGCTTCCACCGGCGCCACGATAGGCTGGCAGGAGAGCGCGCTCGCCGCGCAGATCGACGAAGCCGTGCGCGCGGCGAGCGAGGCCTTCGTCGGCTGGCGTGACACCACGCCGGCGCAGCGCGGTGCAATCCTGCACAAGGTCGCCGATCTGGTCGAGGCCCGGCGCGACGAACTGGCCGTGCTGCAGATGCGCGTGAGCGGCAAGCCTCCCGCGGAGGCCTCGACCGACGTGAGCGACGTAGCGGCGACTTTTGCCTGGTACGCCGAACTGTGTACGCAAGCTGCCGCGTTCCACGCCGAGCCGGTGCCGCTCCCGGGCGCCGAGGTGGCGGCGGAGCGCTTTCACGATCCCGTCGGCGTGGCCGCGCTGATCGTACCGTGGAACTTTCCGATGGTGACGACGGCGTGGAAGCTGGCTCCCGCGCTCGCGGCCGGCTGCGCGGTCGTGCTCAAGCCGTCGGAGCTGACCTCGCCCACGGAACACGCGCTCGTGGACCTGCTCGCCGAAGCCGGCGTGCCCGGGGGCGTGCTCAATGTCGTGAACGGCGGCGCCGAGGTGGGCGCGCTGCTTACGCGGCACCCGCTCATCGACAAGATTTCGTTCACCGGCAGCACGGCCGCCGGCAAGCATGTGATGCGCGCCGCAGCGGAGGACATGAAGCGCGTGACGCTCGAACTGGGCGGCAAGTCTGCATTGATCGTGCGCGAGGATGCCGATGTCGATCTGGCTGTCTCGCTCGCGGTAGGCGGCGCGTTCGCGAACGCCGGGCAGATGTGCTCGGCCACCGCGCGCATTCTCGTGCACGACAGTCTGTACCGCAAGTTCATGGCGGCATTCGAAACGGCTGTGACCGCGCTCGTGGTCGCGCCGCCTGGAACCCAGGGGGCGGGAATGGGGCCGCTCATTTCGGCGGCGCAGCGCGCGCGCGTTCAGTCGCTCGTCGAGGCCGGCATCCGCGGCGGCGCGCAGGTCGCATTCCGCGGGCAAGACAGGGAGGATGCCGACGACGGCTTTTTCATGGCGCCCGTGGTGATTGCCGAACCGGCGGCCGACAACGTTCTGTGGACCGAAGAGATTTTCGGCCCCGTTGCGTGCGTCAAGTCGTTTCGCACCGATGCCGATGCCATTGCGCTCGCCAACGACACGCGCTATGGGCTGGTGGCCACGGTCGTCACGCGTAGCGAAGCCATGGCGCAACGCTATCGGCGCGCCGTGCGCGTGGGGCTCGTGTGGGTGAATACGCCGCAGCTCATCTATCCGCAGGTGTCGTGGGGCGGATTTGGCCTGAGCGGCATAGGGCGCGAATTGGGTCTTGCGGGCTTGCGCAGCTTCCAGGAGCTGCGGCACGCCATTCAGGTCTCGGTATCCTGAAGTTCAGGATTGCACATCGGTGCGTTACGCGGTGCGCCATGTGTCGCGTGTGCCGGTCCCGCCATGACGGGGACCGGCACACGAATCACACCCCTCAAACGAGCCCGGTCGCGTAGTACACGGCGATCACGAAGAAAACGGCAAGCGTCTTGATGATCGTGACTGCGAAGATGTCACGATACGACTCGCGGTGCGTGAGCCCCGTCACGGCGAGCAGCGTGATGACGGCGCCGTTGTGCGGGAGCGTATCCATGCCGCCGCTGGCCATGGCCACCACGCGGTGCAGCACTTCCAGCGGAATGTGCATGGTCTGCGCGGTCTTGATGAAAGTGTCCGACATGGCGGCGAGCGCGATGCTCATGCCGCCCGACGCCGATCCGGTGATGCCCGCGAGCGCCGATACCGAAACGGCCGCGTTGACGAGCGGATTCGGAATGGCCTTGAGCGCGTTGGCGACCACGAGAAAGCCCGGCAGCGCCGCGATCACGCCGCCGAAGCCATATTCGGAAGCCGTATTGAGCGTGGCGAGCAGCGCGCCTGCCACGGCGGTCCTGGTGCCGGCCGCAAAGCGCTCCTTCACGCGGCCGAACGCCGTCACGATGACGAGCAGGACGCCGAGCAGCAGCGCACCTTCCACGGCCCAGATTGCGACCACGCTCTTCACGGGCACGCTCACGGGCGTGTGGACGCCCGGCAGCACGTCGGGCGAGACGGTGTAGCTTGCGCCGTACCACTGCGGAATGAGCTTGGTGAGCACGAAGTTGGCCACGCCCACGAGCACGAGCGGTGCGATGGCGAGCACGGGATTCGGCAGATTGGCCGTCTGCACGTGCTCCGGCTCGTTCACGAGCGAGGTGCCGTAGCCTTCGCCCTTCGCCATGGCCGCACGGCGGCGCCACTCGAGATAGGCGAGACCCACCACGATGATGAAGAGCGAGCCGATGGTGCCGAGCACGGGCGCGGCCCAGGCGGTGGTCTTGAAGAACGTGGTGGGGATGATGTTCTGGATCTGCGGCGTGCCGGGCAGCGAGTCCATCGTGAACGTAAAGGCGCCGAGCGCGATCGCGCCGGGCATCAGCCGCTTCGGAATGTTGCTCTGGCGATAGAGTTCGGCCGCGAACGGGTAGACGGCGAACACCACGACGAAAAGCGACACGCCGCCGTAGGTCAGCAGCGCGCACACGGCAACGATCACGGCATTGGCGCGCGAGCGGCCGATGTACCGGATTGCGGCCGCAACGATCGCCTCGGAAAAGCCCGAGAGTTCGATGACCTTGCCGAAGACGGCGCCGAGCAGGAACACCGGGAAGTAGAGCTTCACGAAGCCGACCATCTTGTCCATGAAGATGCCCGAAAAGACGGGCGCGACGGCGGCGGGATCGGTCAGCAGAACGGCGCCCATCGCGGCGATGGGGGCGAAGAGAATGACGCTGTAGCCGCGGTAGGCCACCAGCATCAGGAACGCCAGGGCGGCGATCACAATTACAAAGGACATCTTGTCTCCAGGGGTTTGTTTGTGCGCGCGTGGTCTGCGCATCGTGCGATCGCGCGGCGGTTGTGCGCGACGCCGGCTTTACGCACGAAGTATGCCAGTTGAAGAACAGCCTTGCTGCTGGCGGGTCAGCGGTGTGTCGCCGGGTTCCGGCGGGGTGCTGAACCGCCTCGGCAGCTTCGCGTGGCGCCTCAGCGTCCCAAATTTGAGATGCGAATTGAGGCGCGAGAGCAAATCGTAGCCGACCACCATTGCCGGCAGCACGCGCATGCCTTTGTGTGCTTGCCTGCGCTGCGATCTCGCTTCTGGGATAATGCGTCCCGGAAATGAGAATCAAGGCCTGAGCCAGGCCCGCACCCCACGGAATACCGGATGGAACTTAAACCTCCCGCGCTGCTCGCCGACTACGACCACGTGAGACGGCTGGCGATGCAGTCGCTCTTCAAGACACTCGAAAATTTCAGCGAAGGGACCGTGATCGTCGACCGCAATGCGCGGGTCGTCTGGATCAACCGGCATTACGCTGCGCGTTTCGGTTTCGACGATCCGCAGGCCGTCATCGGCCTCGACTGCGAGACCGTCATTCCGAACAGCATGATGCGCGAGGTCGTGCAGACCGGCGAGCCGATCCTGCTCGACATTCTCGAAACCGATCGCGACTCTATCGTCGTCACGCGCCTGCCGATCAAGGGCGACGACGGCGAGACGATCGGCGCGGTGGGTTTCGTCCTGTTCAACGAGATCAAGGGGCTGTCGCCGCTCGTGAGCCAGTACGCGCGCCTGCGCGCCGAGCTGATCAGCACGCGGCACTCGCTCGCGCAGGTGCGCCGCCCCAAGTACAGCTTTTCGAGCCTCATTGGCACGAGCGCGGTCAGCCTGGAGGTCAAGCGGCAGGCGCGGCGCGCCGCGCGCCTCGCCTCTCCGGTCCTGCTGCTGGGCGAGACGGGCACCGGCAAGGAACTGCTGGCCCACGCGATCCATGGCGCCTCGGGGCGTGCCGACGGGCCGCTCGTGACGGTCAACGTCGCGGCCATTCCCGACACCCTGCTGGAGCTGGAATTCTTCGGCGCCGAAGCGGGTGCATATACGGGCGCCGACCGCAAGGGGCGCATCGGCAAGTTCGAGCTGGCGAGCGGCGGCACGCTCTTTCTCGACGAAATCGGCGACATGCCGTTCGCGCTGCAGGGCAAGCTGCTGCGCGTGCTGCAGGAGCAGGAGTTCGAGCCGCTCGGCTCGAACCGCATCGTTCGCGCCGACGTGCGCATCATCGCCGCGACTTCGGCCGACCTGCCCGCGCTCGTGGCGCAGGGCAAGTTTCGCGCGGACCTCTATTACCGCCTCAACGTGCTGACGATCCGCGTGCCGCCGCTGCGCGAGCGCCTGATCGACATCGAGGCCATTGCTTGCGCGATCCTCGACAAGCTCACCGTGGAGACCGGCGCGGGGCGCCTCGAACTGGAGCGCGACGCGCTGGCGCTGCTGTGTTCGTATGCATGGCCTGGCAACGTGCGCGAACTGCGCAATACGCTGGAGCGTGCCGTGCTGTTTTCGGAAAGCGAGCGCATTGATGGCCGTTCGCTTGCGAGCTTCATCGGCGATGGGGGCGCGCAGGGCGGCGGTGGGACCGAAGCCACGCATGGCGCGAGCGGAGGCATCGAAGCGTCGAACTACAGCGACGCGATGCGCGAGTTCGAGCGGCGCTTCCTGGCCGATGCCCTGCGTGCGGCAGACGGCCATGTGGCGCAGGCCGCCGCGCGAATCGGCATGGCGCGCGCAACACTCTACCGGCGTATCGTCGCGCTCGGCATTGAAATCTGATCGCGCTCGGCCGGGCTAAACCCTGCTCGCGGGCGGCGCCCGCCGCTGCGCGAAAACGAGCAACCTGCGCTCCGGGAGATGATTGGCACGCCGAAACCCTTGTCCTGATTGAGGTTGGCCGGCTGGCTGCCAGGCTTGCAATGCGAGTTGAGGAATGCGAGCTTTTACTTATATTCTGATGTCGTCGATTGGCCAGGGCATGGGGCCTTTGCCGTATTACGTGAGAACGACGATGACTGATTACATCAAGAGCATGAAGCTCAATCACTTGAGCTTTCCTTCGGCCGATACGGTTGCCACGGCCGCCTTCTTCGAACGCTACCTGGGCTTCACGATCTCGGGAACATGGGAGCGTTCATATATCCTCAAGCGCCCGGGCTTCGACGTGGTGATCGACCACACGGAAGGCGATGCGCCCGTATGGCCTCGCGCCTTCCATGCCGGGTTCGAGCTGCCGAGCTTCGAAGCAGTTCAACAGTTGTACGAACGATTCAGGGGAGAGGGCGTGGAGATGGAGACCGGGGTGTTCAACAATGGACGCGGTTCGCGCTTCTTCTGCCGGGCGCCGGGCGGCGTGATGTTCGAGATCAACACGAGACGGGACGCCGCGCCGGAATATCGCGGCACGTTCGAGGAGTGATATCCGGGGCTGAAGTTTTTACAAAAGCATAGCCGGGCCGGCAGGGGTGGGGATCCGGCGGCCCGGTCCCGGTTGGGCCCTGTAGACTTGCAGGTACTGCCATGCGCTGGTACGCGATTTGCTTTGAAGCGCTGTTTCAGTGCAAGATTGAAGGTCGTGCCGCGCCGGCCCACCAGCATTCCGACCTTCCTCGCCCCGAACCGATAGACTGATCGGCATGGTCCGCGCGATTCGGGCCCGACTGCGCGGCCCCACCTGCGAGATTTCAATGAAAAGGCTATTCCTCGTTTTCGTGCTGCTGGTCTCGCTGGCGCCCGCCGCGCCGGTGCTGGCCGAGAGCGCCGTCGACCAGTCCGATCCGCAGGCGCTCATCAAGACCGCGACCCAGCAAGTGCTGGACGAGGTGCGGACACAGGCGATCGCCCCGGACGACATCGCCCGCATCCGCAGCATCGTGGACCGCGATATCCTGCCCTACGTGGACTTCCGCCGCACCACGCGGCTTTCGATGGGGCACTACTGGCGCACGGCCACCCCGGAGCAGCAGGAGCAACTCGTCACGCAGTTCCAGTTGCTGCTGATCCACCTGTATTCGGGCGCGCTCGCGCAACTCACGCCCGACCAGCAGATCGAATATCTGCCGATGCGCACCGCGCCCGGCGACACCGACGCCGTCGTGCGCACACTGGCGCAAACGAGCGGCAAGCCCGTCGAGATCGACTACCGGCTGTACAAGACCCCCCAGGGCTGGCGGCTCTACGACCTGAACGTGCTGGGTGCGTGGCTCATCCAGACCTACCGGCAGCAGTTCAGCGAGAAGATCCAGGAAGGCGGCATCGACGGCCTGATCCAGTTCCTCGCCTCGCGCAACCAGGAACTTTCCCCGGGCAAGTCATGAGCCTCCATGATCCCGCAGACGGTCCGCCGGGCCGCCCCATGAAATCGCCTCGCTACGACATGAATTTTCCCTTGCCGCCGCATGGCCGGCGCAACCGTGTTTTTCCGCCCAGCTCGCCCACGCTGCACGGCCTCGCGTCCGTGATCACCGGCGTGGTCGTGGTTTGCGGGCTGTATTTCGGGCGGGAAGTGCTGATACCCATCACGCTTTCGGTCCTGTTGAGCTTCCTGCTCGCGCCGCTCGTGACGGCGCTGCGCCGCCTGCATCTCGGGCAATTCCTGTCGATCTTCCTCGCGGTGCTCGCCACGGTGCTCGCCCTCGCCGGCACCGGCGCGCTGATCACCGCGCAGATCGTCCAGCTTGCCGCCGATCTCCCGCAATACCAGGAGGCGATCGAACAGAAAGTGGAAACGGTCCACGAAAAGACCGTGGGCCGCGCCGACAGCCTCATGACGCGCACCGCGGCCGCACTGCAGCGCATCACGCCCACGCCGCCGCCCGCGCCGCCGCCGCCGCGCGGCCGGGCCGCGCGCAACGCGCCCGCGGTGCCGATGCCCGTCGAGGTTCACACGCCCGCGCCTACGCCGTTGCAACTCGCGCAGCGGGCGCTGTCGCCTGTCATCGGGCCGCTCGAAACCGGCTTCATCGTGCTGGTGGTGACGATCTTCATCCTGCTGCAGCGCGAGGATCTGCGCGACCGGCTGATCAGCGTGTTCGGCTCGGAGGATCTGCATCGCACCACGACGGCCATCAACGACGCCTCCCAGCGTCTGTCGCGCTACTTCGTCGCGCAACTGGGCGTGAACGTTTCGGTGGGGGCGGTCATTGCCATCGGGCTCGCGGGCATCGGCGTGCCGGGCGCCTTGCTGTTCGCGGCCATGGCCGCGCTGTTGCGCTTCGTGCCGTATATCGGCATCTGGATCGCGGCGGTACTTGCCACTATCCTGGCCGCCGCCATCCAGCCGCAATGGACGATGGCCGTGTCGACGCTGATCCTTTTCATCGTCGTCGACGTGGTGGCCGGGCAGTTCGCGGAGCCGATGCTCTACGGGCGCCGCTCGGGGCTCTCGCCGCTGGCGGTGGTGGTGGCGGCGATCTTCTGGACGTGGCTCTGGGGCCCCGTCGGGCTCGTGCTTTCCACGCCGCTCACGCTATGCATCGTCACGCTCGGCCGCTACGTGGACCGGCTCAACTTCCTGACCATCCTGCTGGGCGACCAGCCCGCGCTCACGCCGGCGCAGACCTGCTATCAGCGTCTGCTCGCCGACGACCCGCACGAGGCGCTGCTGCAGGCGGACCGGCTGCTCACGGAGATGCCGCTGATCGACTACTACGAGCAGGTCGTGTTCGAGGGGCTGCGTTTCGCGCGCAACGACGCATTGCGCGGCGTGCTGCCTGCCGAGCAGTTGGCGCGGATCAACCAGGCACTGCTTGATATTGTCGAGGACCTCGAATCCGTGGACGACTCGCGCCATTTTCCGCCGGAAGGGCCGGGCATCGAAAGCGCCGCGCCGGCGCGTGGCGAGGGCCACCCCGTGCTGTGCGTGCCGGGCCGCGGGGCGTTCGACGACGTCGTCGCGGCCATCGTCTCGCAACTGCTCGCGCGGCGCGGCGTGCCATGCGTGACGACGAGCTACGAGCAGGTGCGCAGCACGCGCGCGGGCATGGTGGATCCGGACGCCACGCCCGTAATCTGCGTGGTGTCGCTCGACACGCCGGAGGCGCCGCCCTATCTGCGCAACCTTGTGCGACGGCTGCGCGAGCGGACTGCGCGTGCGCAGATTCTTGTGGGCGTGGGCACGCTGCGGCGCGAGGAGGGACCCGTCATCGTCGACGATCCGGGGGCGCGCCTCGCGGCGACATTGCGCGATCTCGTGGAGGAATGCGCGGTGGGGCAGGTGAGCTAGGCCGGGGCGGCCAGAGTGCGCTGACAAAAGTATCACTGCGGTATCACTGCGGCATCACTGCGGCATCACCGCGAGACCAAAACCAGTCAAACTTG
This sequence comes from Paraburkholderia acidipaludis NBRC 101816, assembly GCF_000684975.1. Classification (GTDB taxonomy): domain Bacteria; phylum Pseudomonadota; class Gammaproteobacteria; order Burkholderiales; family Burkholderiaceae; genus Paraburkholderia; species Paraburkholderia acidipaludis. The sequence continues at coordinate 15,056 of NZ_BAXZ01000023.1, forward strand.
CAAGGTAAACTTGCAAGTTTGACTGGTTTGCGGCATGCTTTCATGCATCCCTTGCCAAACCGTTCCGGAAATCATGCGTACCAAGGCATTCGACGAGGCCGCTCTCGAGCTCATGCAAACGATCGGTCTGGTCGTGCGGCGTACCCGCAGCGAAGCGCATGCGGACGAACTCTCCATGACGGAGGCCGTCGTCATGTCGCGCCTTGCCAACGAAGGCCCGGCCACGACGGCGGCGCTGGCGCGCGCCGAGGGCATGAGGCCGCAGTCGATGGGAACGACCATCGCGGCCCTGGAAGAATTGGGTCTAGTCGGGCGCACGCCGCACGAGACCGATGGCCGCCAGATGCTGATCGAGCTGACACCGAAAGGCCTGCAGTTGCGCAAGAAGACTCGCGAGGCCAAGCAGGTATGGCTTTCGGAGGCGATCGCGGAACTCACTGCGGACGAGCGCGAGACGCTCTTCAAGGCCGCCGCGATCATGCGCCGGATAGCCGGGTCGTGAGCGGGGCAGGCAAGCGGGCCGGCGAAGTCGACTGGGCGGTCTGGAAGGTGGCGATGGTCGCCACGATCGGGCCGTTCATGGCGCAGCTCGATTCGACGGTCGTCAACGTCTCGCTCTCCACCATCGCCCGCGTTTTCGACTCGCCCGTTGCAACCGTGCAGTGGATCGTGAGCGGCTATCTGCTGGCCATGACGCTCATGCTGCCGCTCAACGGCTGGCTGGTCGATCGCATTGGCGCAAAGCGGCTCTACATGATCTGCTTTTCGATGTTTACCGTGGCGTCGGTGCTGTGCGGCGCATCGCGAACCGTCGGGGAACTGATCGGAGCGCGGGTATTCCAGGGGCTCATCGGCGGCATTCTGGCGCCCATGACGCAGATGATGATCGCGCGGGCGGCGGGGAAAAACATGGCGCGCGTCATGGGCTACACGAGCCTGCCCATACTGCTCGCGCCCATTGTGGGTCCGGTCGTGGCCGGCGCCATCCTGGCGCGGGCCACATGGTCCTGGCTCTTCTATCTGAACGTGCCGGTCGGCCTGCTGGGCGTCGTGCTGGCGGCGTCGCTGCTCCCCGGCGATAGCGGCGCCTTGCAGAAGCGTCCGTTCGATTTCGCGGGCTTCGCGCTGATCTCGCCGGGCCTCGTCGCGCTCATTTATGGCTTGCAGAATGCTTCGCATCCCGAAGGATTACAGATCCTGTTCGCCGGTGCGGCGCTGCTGGCGGGATTCCTGTGGCATTCGACGCGCAAGGGCGGCACGGCGCTGATCGACGTGCGGGTCTTCGCGGACCGGATTTTCTCCATTGCGGCGTTCACGCAGTTCTTTGCCAACGCCATCCTGTATGGCCGTCAGCTTGCCGTGCCGCTGTACCTGATAGCGGGCTGCGGGCTGGTTGCCTCGCAGGCGGGATGGCTCGTTGCCGTGACGGGCGTGGGCATGATGTGCTCGTTTCCCGCAATCGGATTCCTGAGCGACAGATTCGGCGGCCGTGCGGTCGCGGCGAGCGGCGCGTTGCTGGCTCTGCTCGGCACGGTCGCGTTCGTGTGGATGGCCGGGCATGGTTTTTCGGCGGTGTGGGCCGTGATCGGCCTGTTCGCGGCGGGGGTGGGACAGGGCACGATCAGCATACCGGCCATATCGGCCGCGTATGCCTCGATTCCCAAAGCGCGGATTCCCGTGGCGAACACGGCATTGAATATCGCGCAACGGCTGGGCGGCCCGGTCGCGACCACCTTGTTGGCCGTGGTCGTCTCGCTGGCGACGCAGCACTCGGGCGGCCTGCGTTCGGAGTCCTACCTTCCGGTTTTCGTGGTGCTCGCCGTTCTGCATCTGCTGGCATTCGGTGCGGCACTGCTATTACCGGGGCGAATCCGGCGCGCGGCGCAGGCCTGAGAAGAGGATCGAGCATCGCGGGCCGTAACACGAAATTTTTGTGACATTCATGCGTTCGTCACATTTCTCCCCGATCATACGCGGCCCTGTGCCCCTTGGTTGCGGCATGACTGTTACTGGGAGACGACCCGATGTTGAGCCCGCACGAATTTGCCACGCTGATGCTGGTCCGTCATTCGCCGGACCAGATCGACATGAATCGCACCGAACTCGGCACCCTGCTCGAGCGCCGTCTGGTTTCGTTCGAATCGCGCTCGGGCGACGACCTTCGCCTGTCGCTGACGAGAGCGGGCCGCATGCTGCTGGAGGCCGTGGGCCGGCTCGATGCAGCCTGGCCTCGCGCGAGCGAAGTCGCCGCGCTCGACCGTTTCGCCGCGGGCCTTTGAGCGGCTACGCGGTAGTGGAATCGCCTTCGCCGCGGCTTGCGGCGCCAAGCCGCGCGAAATCGAGGATCGCGATCTCCCCGGACTTCAGGGCCACGATGCCCCGACTCTCCAGTTTCTTGAGCAACTGGTTGGTGGTTTGCCGCGACAGCGACACCATCGAGGCGAGACGCTCCTGCGAAAGCCGGATGCGTTCGCCGCGCTCGTGCAGGCCGCCGTAGCCGCCGGCGATGGAGAGCAGCCGTCTCGCGAGCCGCTGCGCGGCGGGCAGCAGCGTCATGTCCTCGGTGTTCGCGAACGAGAGGCGCAACCGCTGCGCCATCAGCAGTGCGAAGTTGCGCCAATACGCGGGCGTCGTTTCCAGCAGGGTGAGCAGCGCCGCTTCGGGCACGTGCATCAGCAGGGTGCGGCCGGCGGCCGTGGCGTCGTGCGGACGCGGCAAGCCGTCGAACAGCGAAACTTCGCCGATCCAGGCCGTCGGGCCGAGCACGGCGAGAAGTGCCTCCTTGCCGTCCGCCCCGACGGTGCCGATGGCCAGCCCGCCATCCAGCACCGCATAGAGCCCGTTCGAGCGGTCGCCGTAGCGATAGAGCCGTTGCCCCTTGTCGAGCGCCATGAGCGAGCCGTGGGCGATCAGCCAGTCCTTGAGCTCGGCCGGCAGGCCGTGGAACCAGCCGGTCGTTTCCAGTTGCGGGCGGTAGCGTTGCGGCGCGTTCATTGATGAAGCCTCGCCGCGAGCCTGCGCATGCCCGAAAAGATCGCCTCGGCGATATCCTCGGGAAAATCGGCCGGAATTTGTGCCGAAGCGGCTTCGATGACGCGGGGCGCGTCCGTCGCCACGCGCGCGATCATCTGCTCGATTTCCGCGGCGGCGAACCCCACTCGCTGTCCTTGGGCGATCCAGTGCCGGGGAGCGATCTCGTCGATGCGGTAGTGGCGGTTCCGCCCGCGCACCGCCATCGCGAGACTGACGCGCTGCGGAGCGATATGGTTGCGGCCGCGTCCCACAATGGGGTGGGCCGAAAGAATGTCGTAGAGCGGCGTCGAGGCATACCGCCCGCCCGAGAGCAGGGCGATGCTGAAATTCTTGGCGTGGCCGTCGGTTGCCGCGAGCAGCCAGAATACGATCTGCGAGAGGAAGAAGTTGCGGCGGTCGTCCTCTGCGCGCGCGGACCCGGCGAGCACCGCCATCACTCCGTCGATGCCGGGGCCGCCGTCGGCCTCGTACTTGTCGAGCCCGGGCGTGCCCGTTGCCTGACACATGTCTTCCTGAGGAAGCCTGACGATCCAGCGGCTGTCGCTTGCCATGCGCCGGTCGAATCGCTCGACCACGAGCGCCTTGGCGTCGTCGAAACGGGCGATGTCGCAATGCGCGACGGGCAGGCCGAAGGCGGCAATGATCTTCGAGCACAGCCATTCGTTTTCCACCGACGTGCGCATGTCGGCGCGCATGTTGCCCACGAGGCCGAGCGGCAGCTTCAGGATGTGGGTGGTGGGCGTGCTGCCCTCGGGCAGCAGCCATTGACCGCCGTGGCGAAGCAGCGCGGTCTTTTCCTGGGCGCCGGCAATGGAGAGGCGCAGGTTGTCCGCGGATTCGTGCTCGCCCGCGTGCGGGGTAGCCGTGGTTTCCTTGAGGAGCGCCGCAATGTCGGACTCGCCGAGCGGACGCCCCTTGATGCGCGTGAGCCCCGTGGGCTCTTCTCCGGCGGGGAGTATCTGCAGCGCGCCCACGCAGTCGCGCCCCAGCGCCGCGAGCAGTTCGAAAGGGGAGGTCCCGCTGGTCCGGTAGCGGACGGCGATCCGCCTGCGGATCCGGTCGCTGTCCGGCAGCAGGTTGTCGAAGTAGTCGGAGACGATCCGGCCCCGGTAGGGCTGATTGCCGGGCGTGAAGGGCAGCGAGAGGGAGAGCGGGCGGCCCTGCTCGTCGCCGATCCAGCTGTCCAGATACACGAGACGCTCGGCGCCGCGGACGTTTTCCCAGTACCCGACCGGCAGTCCGTTCATCCACAGGTCGAGGCGGTTCGCCGGGCGGCGCGTGCTCACCAGTCCTCCCGTTTCTTGCCGGGCGGGTGTTGCGCGCCGCTGCCGGCAGCCGGCGGGTTGCGGCGCTTGCGCGAGGCGGACGACGCCGTTTTCGCGGGTGCGGGCCGGCTGGCGGCGTTGGGCTGCGATGCGGCGCCGGCCTCTTTCCGGCCGGCGCGAGCCTGCATGCGGGCAGGCGGCGCGGCGGGACCGAGCGATGGCGCGAATGGTTCGGAGGATTCGGATGGTTCAGGCGCGCCGAGCTTGAACGCGACGTCGAACTGCCTCAGCACGCGAAAGAGCCGCTCGACGCTTGCCGTTTCCGGATTCGCTTCGAAGGCGGCGTAGCTCTGCTGCGAGATGCCGAGACGCCGGGCGATGGCCTCCTGGGTGAGGCCGGCCTCCTTGCGGAAGCCCACGAGGATCGGGCGCAACTGGCTGAGGGTCTTGATCGGATAGTCCACGGGGATCTCCAGGGCGCGGGGATCGCTATCCGGATGATACAGCCTGCAGGCTGTAAATTCAAAATACAACGTATGAACTGTAAATTGAAAATACAGGGTTTAGGCTGTAAAGCCGGATTGCCGATTTCCGGCCGGCGTTGCCGGGCGGGGCACCCGCATCCGTTCGCGGCGCTCCGACCGTAAGGCTATTGCACCTGTTGCGCCTCGCGCGCGTCGTCGCGGGGGCTGTCGGCCGCCACGGCCGCGCCCCGGTGCGCATCCCACTGCCAGCCGCCGCCCAGATTCTTGATCAGCGCCACGCTGCTTTGCACCAGCTGCGCCTGCGTATCCTTCAGGTTCTGTTCGGCCTGCAGCAGCGTAAGCCGCTGTGTCAGCAGGCCTGCCTCGCTGGCCGTGCCGGCGCTCATCTGCGCCTCAACGCTCACGAACAGCGCCTGATTGCGCTGGTAGATGTTCGCGTAGGCCGTTTCCTGCTGTGCGAGATGGTTCCACGAGGACAGGCTGTCCTCGACGTTCTGGAACGCGCCCAGCACGGCCTGCCGGTAGTTGGCCACCGCCTCGTCGTAGCTCGCCTGTGCTTCGTGCACGGCGGCCGTGCGCGCGCCGCCGTCGAAGATCGTCGCGGCGAGGTCCGGGCCGAGCGTCCACACGCGGCTTGGCAGCGAGAACAGATGCGCGAACGTGTTGTGCTCGAAGCCGCCCTGCGCGCTCAGGTCCAGCACCGGGAAAAACGCGGCTTCGGCCACGCCGATTTTCGCGTTGGCCGCCTCTGCCGAGCGCTCGGCGCTCACCACGTCGGGCCGCCGCTCCAGCAGCTGCGACGGCAGCGAGAGCGGCACCGTCGGCGTGCCGAACGCGTAATCCTGCTGCGGCGCGAGCGTGAAGCTCGCGGGCGGCACGCCGATCAGCATGGCAATGGCGTGCTCGTCCTGCTCGCGCGAGGTCTCGGTGGTTTGCAGTTCGGCCACCACGAGTTCGAGCGCGTCCTGCGCGGCGAGCACGTCGTCGTTCGAAGCCGTGCCCTGGGAATAGGCCGACCGCGTGATGTCGAGCAGGCGCGCCTCGATGTCCCGCTGCGCCTTGAGCGAGGCGATGTCGATATCGGCCTGGCGCAGCGCGAAGTAGTCGTCCACGACGCTCGCGGCGATCGAGAGGCGCTCGCCCGCGAGCTGGGCGTCCGAGGCCTGCGCGCTGGCCTTGCTCGATTCGATCTCGCGGCGTATCTGTCCCCACAGGTCGGGTTCCCAGCTCGCGGCGACGTTTGCGCTCACGGTGTTGTGCACGCCCACGATCGTGCTGCCCGTCGTCGGGCTCACGCCGCTCGTGGCGGCACCTGGGCCCGTGCCGCTGCGCGCGCCCGAGAGCCCCGCCGTGACCACCGGGAAGAGGCTCGCCACGCTGGCGTCGACGGTGGCCTGCGCGAGCCGGTAGGCGGCCTCGGCCGCGACGATCGACTGGTTGGCCTTGAGCGACCGCTCGACGAGCTGGGTCAGCTTCGGGTCGTTATAAACGGTCCACCAACTGCTCGAGAGCGACGCCTGCGGATTCGCCTCGGCGCGCTGCCAGTTCACACCTTCCTTGAAGGTGGCCGGGATCTCGGTCGCGGGCTTATGGTAGTCCGGGCCGACGGCGCAGCCCGCGAGCCACAGGAGCGCGAGCGCGGCCGCGCAGCGGCGCCGCATGGGACGCGCGGGACGCGGGGAAAAAGACTGCGCGAAGAATGACGGCGTAGTCATGGTCATGCTTCCTTCTTGCGGCGACGCAAGCGTTGATAGGCCCGGTCGAGCCACAGATAGATGACGGGCGTCGTATAGAGCGTGAGCATCTGGCTGAAGATGAGGCCGCCGATGATCGAGATGCCGAGCGGCTTGCGGAATTCCGACCCGTAGCCCGAGCCGAACACGAGCGGCAGCGCGCCGAGTATCGCGGCGCTCGTCGTCATCATGATCGGGCGGAAGCGGATCAGGCACGCGCGCGTGATGGCCTCTTCGGCGGGCAGCTTGTGCTCGCGCTCTTCGGTAATGGCGAAGTCGATCATCATGATCGCGTTCTTCTTCACGATGCCGATCAGCAGGATCACGCCGACGAGCGCGATGATCGAGAGCTCCGTATGCGTGGCGAGCAGCGCGATCAGTGCACCCACGCCGGCCGAGGGCAGCGTGGAGAGAATCGTGAGCGGGTGCATCAGGTTCTCGTAGAGCATGCCGAGCACGATGTACACGGAGAGCAGCGCGGCCACGATCAGGAGCGGCTCGCTCGACACCGACTGCTGGAACACCTGCGCCGTGCCCGCGAAGTTGCCGGTGATGCTGGCGGGCATGCGCAACTGGGAGACGGCGTCGTCGACCTCGCGCGTGGCCTGGCCGATCGAGGCGCCGGGCGCGAGGTTGAACGACGCCGTGACGGCCGGGAAAACGCCCTGGTGGTTGATCGAGATTGCCGTGCGGTCGATCGAGAAGCGCGCCATCGCGGCAAGCGGCACGAGCGGCTCGCCGCTCGCAAGCACGGCCGTGGAGGGCGTGACGGTGGTGCTGGCGGGGCCGGCCGCGGCGGCAGCCGAAGCCGCCGCGGCGAGCGCGGCGGTCTCGCTGGCCGAGGTCATGACGCTCGCGCCCGCCGGGCTGCCGCTGCCGCCCGAGCCGGCGCCGCCCGCGCTCGGCGCGCCGGCCGGCACGTAAATGCCTTTGAGCGCGGCAGGGTCGGTCCAGTACTCGGGCGCGAGTTCCATCACCACGTGGTACTGGTTGGCCGACTTGTAGATCGTCGAGACCTGGCGCTGGCCGAACGCGTCGTAGAGCGCGTTGTCGATCGAGTCGAAGTTCACGCCGAGGCGTCCCGCCGCATCGCGGTTCACGTTCACGGTCGCCTGCATGCTGTTGTCCTGCTGGTCCGTGTTGACGTCCTGGAGAATCGGGATCTTGTGCATCAGCGCGACCACCTTCGGCACCCACTTGTCGAGGTCGTCCTGGTCGTCGGCGGTGAGCGTGTACTGGTATTGCGCCGCGCTTTGCCGGCCGCCCACCGTGATGTCCTGAGCCGACTGCAGATAGAGCCGCGCGCCCGGAACGTCGCCCAGCGTGCGGCGGATCTGCGCGATGACCTCGTCGGCCGTGGCGTGGCGCACGCCGAGCGGCTTGAGCGTGACGAACAGGATTGCCGAGTTGATCGCGTTGGTGCCGCCGATGAAGCCGCCCACGGCCTGCACGTTCGGATTGGCGAGCACCTGCTTCGAGATGGCCGTGAACTTCTGCTGCATGAGCCGGTACGAGATGCTCTGCGAGGCCTGGATGGAGCCGATCAGCCGCCCCGTGTCCTCCTGCGGAAAGAAGCCTTTGGGCACGACCACGTAGAGCATCACGTTCAGCGCCAGCACCGCAATCGTGACCATGCCCATCAGCAGCGGATGGCGAATCACCCAGCCGAGCGTGCGCGCGTAGAAGCGGTGAAAGCGCGAGTCGGGGTACTCCTCTTCGCGGTGCCCTTCGTGCGCGCCGCGCAGGGCCACGCTGGAGAGCATGGGCGTGACCGTGAGCGAGATGAGCATCGACATCATGATCGCGGCGGAAAGCGACACCGAGAATTCGCGGAACAGCCGCCCGACAATGCCGCCCATCAGCAGGAGCGGAATGAACACGGCGACGAGCGACACGCTGATCGTGAGCACCGTGAAGCCCACTTCGCGCGCGCCGTTCAGCGCGGCCTGCACGGGCCGCTCGCCGCGTTCGAGGTGGCGCATGATGTTCTCGACCACCACGATCGCGTCGTCCACCACGAAGCCCGTCGAGATGGTGAGCGCCATCAGCGAGAGGTTGTTCAGGCTGAAGCCGAGGAAGTACATGATGCCGAACGTGCCGAGCAGCGAGAGCGGCACGACGATGGCCGGCACGAGCGTCGTGCGCCAGCTGCGGAAGAAGGCGAAAGTCACCAGCGTGACGAGCAGGATCGAAACGGCCAGCGTGATCTCCACGTCGAGCAGCGAAGCGCGGATCGTGACCGTGCGGTCCATCAGGATGTTGAGCCGGATGGTGGGCAGGATCGACGCTTCGAGGAACGGCAGCTCGGCCTTCACGTTGTCCACGGTGTCGATGACGTTCGCGCCCGGCTCCTTGTAGACGATCAGCAGCACGGCCGGCTTGCCGTCCGAAAGTCCGTAGTTCTCCAGATTTTCCACGTCCTGGCGCACGTAGCCCAGGTCCGAGATGTGCACGACGTCGTTGCCCACGCGCTTGACGATGATGGGCGCGTAGTCGGCCGGGTTGTACAGCATGTCGTTGGCCCCGATCGTGTAGGCCACGCCGCTCAATGCCGCCGAGCCCTTCGGCAGGTCGGTGTTGGAGTTCGCAATGGCCGTGCGGATCTGCTCGAGGCTCACGCCGTAGTGGCTCACGCGGTCGGGGTTCAGCTCGATGCGCACGGCCGGCAGCGCGCCGCCGCCCACGGTCACGTCGCCCACGCCCGGCGTTTGCAGCAGCTTCTGCTGCAGCACCGTGGAGGCCGCGTCGTAGAGCTGCCCGCGCGTGGCCGAGTCGGAGGTGAGGCTGACGATGAGGATGGGGGCGTCGGCGGGGTTGACCTTGCGATAGGTCGGATTGCCGTCGAGGTTCGCGGGCAGGTTCGTGCGCGCGGCGTTGATGGCGGCCTGCACGTCGCGCGCGGCGCCGTCGATGTCGCGGTTCAGGTCGAACTGCATCGTGATGCGCGTGGCGCCGAGCGAGCTCACCGAGGTCATCTGCGTGATGCCGGCGATCTGGCCGAACTGGCGTTCGAGCGGCGTGGCCACCGAGGTCGCCACCGTCTCCGGATCGGCGCCCGGCAGGTGAGCCGTCACGTTGATGGTCGGAAAGTCGATCTCGGGCAGCGGCGCCACGGGCAGCAGCTTGAACGCGAGCATGCCGAAGAGGGCAATGCCCACGGCGATGAGCGTGGTCGCGACGGGCCGGCGAATGAACGGTTCTGAGAGGTTCATGGCCGGTTACTCCGCCGCCGCATCGCTTGTGCCGTCTGCACCGGCTGCACCGGTCGCGTTCCTGCTGAAGAAGTCCTCCACGCGATGCAGCGCGAGATACATCACGGGCGTCGAGAAGAGCGTGAGCAGTTGGCTCACGATCAGGCCGCCGATGATCGCGATGCCGAGCGGATGCCGCAGCTCCGAACCCATGCCGGTGCCGAAGGCGAGCGGCACGGCGCCGAACAGCGACGCCATGGTGGTCATCAGGATCGGCCGGAAGCGCAGTTCGGCGGCGCGGCGGATCGCCTCGACGGGCGCGAGTTTTTCGTTGCGTTCCAGTTCGAGCGCGAAGTCGATCATCATGATCGCGTTCTTCATCACGATGCCGATCAGCAGCACGATGCCGATCAGGCCGATGATGTCGAACTGCGTGCCGGTGATGACGAGCGCGGCCAGCGCGCCGAGCGCGGCCGAGGGGAGCGTGGAGAGGATCGTCACCGGATGGATGAAGCTCTCGTAGAGAATGCCGAGCATCAGGTACACCACGATGATGGCGGCCGCCACGAGAAAGGCTTCGTTCGCGAGCGAGGCCTGGAAGGTGGCCGCCGAGCCTTCGAGCGACGCCTGCACCGTGGGCGGCAGGCCGATGCGCTGCTCGATGCCGGAAAGATGCGAGAGCGCCGTGCCGAGCGTGTAGCCCGGCGCCAGGTTGAACGAAACGTCCGCATAGGGGAACTGGCCCTGGCGGTTGATCGTGACGGGCGCGGGGACGAGCTTCATGGTCGCCATCGTGGCGAGCGGCGCGACGCCGCCCGAGGACGTGTCGACGTAGAGGCCGTCGAGCAGATGGGTCATGTCGCTCGATTCGCGGTTGGCCGCGAGCACGACGTGGTACTGGTTCAACTGCGTATAGATCGTCGAGACCTGGCGCTGGCCGTAGGCGTCGTACAGCACGTCGTCGATGGCCTGGGGCGTGATGCCGAGGCGCGAAGCGGTGTCGCGGTCGAAGGTCAGCTGGATCTGGTTGCCCTGCTGCATGGCCTGGCTCTGCACGTCGGCGAACGCGGGGTCCGCGCGCAGCGCCGCGATCAGCTTGCCGGTCCACTCGTTCAGCACGCCCGTGTCGATCGCCTGGAGGCCGACCCGGTAGCTCGTGGTCGAGATCGTGTCGTCGAGCGTGAGATCCTGCACGGGATGCAGGAAGAGGCGCATGCCGGCATTGCCCGCGGTCGAGTCCGAAAGGCGGCGGATCACGGCGGCGCTGCTGTCGCGGTCGCCCTTGTCTTTCAGGTTGATGAGGATGGTCCCCTGGTTCAGCGTCGGGCTCGTCTGGTTGATGCCGATGAACGAAGAGAGGCTTTCCACGGCCGGATCCTTGAGGATCTGGCCGACGAGCTGCTCCTGCTTCTTCACCATGTACTGGAACGAGATGCCGGGTGTTGCCTGCGAGATCCCTTCGACGAGGCCCGTGTCCTGCTCGGGAAAGAAGCCCTTCGGCATGAAGAACAGGATCGCGAAGGTGAGCGCCGCCGTCACGGCCACCGAGATCAGCGTGAGCACGCGGTGCTCCAGCACCCAGCCGAGCCCCTGCACATAGCGCGTGTTGATCTTGTCGAAGAAGTCGGCGCGGTGCGCCGCGCCGTGCGCGGTGTCGTGCGGCTTGAACATGCGCGAGCACATCATCGGCGTGAGCGTGAGCGAGACGAACGCCGAGATCACGATGGCAATGGCGAGCGTGAGCGCGAACTCGCGAAAGAGCCGCCCGACCACGTCGCCCATGAAGAGCAGCGGAATCATCACGGCGATCAGCGAGACCGAGAGCGAAATGATCGTGAATCCTATCTGTTTTGCGCCGATCAGCGCCGCATTGAGCGGCGTCTCGCCCATTTCGAGGTAGCGCGTGATGTTCTCGATCATCACGATCGCGTCGTCCACCACGAAGCCCGTGGCCACGGTGAGCGACATCAGCGTGAGATTGTTCAGCGAAAAGCCGAGGCCGTAGGCCACCGCGAGCGTGCCGATCAGCGAGAGCGGCACGGTCACGGCCGGAATGAGGGTGGCCGCGAGCTTGCGCAGGAAGAGGAAGATCACCATCACCACGAGCGCGACGGCCATGCCGAGCTCGTACTCGACGTCGCGCACCGAGGCGCGGATGGTTTGCGTGCGGTCGGTCAGCACGTCCACCTTCAGCGTGCCCGGCAGGCTCGCGCGCAACTGCGGCAGCAGCTTTTGCACGCGGTCCACCACGTCGATCACGTTCGCGCCCGGCTGGCGCTGGATGTTGAGCACGATCGAGGGCGTGTCGTTGGTCCACGCGGCCTGGCGCACGTCTTCGGCGCCGTCGATGGAGTGCGCGATCTGCGAGAGGCGGACCGGCGCGCCGTTCTTGTAGGCGATCACGAGGTCCGTATAGTCCGAGGCGCTCTGCAGCTGGTCGTTGGCGCCGATCGCATACGACTGGTAGCGGCCGTCCAGGTTGCCCTTCGCCTGGTTCACGTTGGCGTCGGCGAGCGCGGTGCGCACGTCGTCGAGCGACATGCCGAGCGAGTTGAGCATGCCCGTGTTCGTTTCCACGCGCACGGCCGGACGCTGCCCGCCGCTGATCGTCACGAGCCCCACGCCCGAGATCTGCGAGATCTTCTGCGCGAGGCGCGTGTCGGCGAGGTCTTCGATCTTCGTGAGCGGCAGCGTTTGGGACGTGAGCGACAGTGTGAGCACCGGCGCGTCGGCCGGATTGACCTTGCTGTAGACGGGCGGGTAGGGCAGGTTGGCCGGCAGGTAGCTCGCCGACGCATTGATGGCGGCTTGCACCTCCTGCTCCGCGACGTCGAGCGAGAGCGTGAGGTCGAATTCCAGCGTGATGACCGAAACGCCGTTCGAGCTCGTCGAGTTCATCGACTTCAGGCCCGCCATTTCGCCGAGCTGCACTTCGAGCGGGGCGGTGATCGACGAGCTCACCACGTCGGGCGCGGCGCCCGGGTACTGCGTGTAGACCTGGATCGTCGGGTAATCGACCTCGGGCAGCGCCGAAACGGGCAGCAGGTGATAGCCGAGCAGGCCGGCGAGCAGAATCGCCACCATCAGCAGCGCGGTGGCGATCGGCCGCTCGATGAACGGGCGCGAGATGTTCATGGGCGCGGCCTGTTCAGTGCGAAGCGGACGAAACAGCGGGTGACGAAACAGCCGTCGACGAGACAACCCGCATGAGCGAGCCGTTGTCGAGCTTGTCGGCGCCGTCGGTCACTACGCGCTCGCCGGGCTTCACGCTGCCGTCGGGAATGGCCGTGTTGTCGCCGCTCACCGGGCCCGCCTTCACGTTGCGCAGCACGGCCTTGTTGCCCGCGCCCACCACGAAGACGAAGTCGCCGTTGGTGCCGTGCTGGATCGCGGCGGTCGGGATCACCGGCACCTGGTCGAGCGTGTCGGCCTGCATGCTCGCGTTCACGAACTGATTCGGAAAGAGTGCGTCGCCCGCGTGGTCGAACTGGGCGCGGACCTTGACCGTGCCGGTGGTCGTGTCGACCTGGTTGTCGAGCGCGAGCAGCGTGCCGGTGGCGAGGAGCTTGCGCTTGTCGCGGTCCCAGGCCAGCACCTTCACGGGGCCGCGCGCCATGGCCTCGTGAATCTGGCCGAGGTAATCCTCCGGCACCGCATAGATCACGGTGATCGGTTCGAGCTGGGTGATGACGGCCATGCCGGTCGTGCTCGTCGTCGTCACGTAATTGCCCGGATCGACGAGGCGCAGGCCGATCACGCCGTCCACCGGCGAAGTGATCGTGCAGTAGCTCACCTGCACCTGGAGGTTCTTGACGTTGCCCGTGTCGGCCGTGACCGTGCCTTCGTCCTGCTGCACGGTGGCTACCTGCGTGTCGAGCTGCTGCTGCGTGATCGAACCGGTCTTGATGAGCACCTGATAGCGCTTCAGGTTCAGGCGGTCGTTGGCGAGCGTGGCCTGATCGTGCACGAGCGTGCCCTGGGCCTGCTGCAGCTCGGCTTCGAGCTGGCGCGAGTCGATGTGCGCGATCACCTGGTCTTTCTTCACGCGCTGGCCTTCCCGGAAGCCGACCGAATCGAGAATGCCGTTGACCTGGGTGATCAGCGTCACGGTGCGGATGGGCGTGACGGTGCCGAGCGCGTCGATGTAGACAGGCACGTCGGCCAGCTTGACGGCGACGGCCGAAACCGGAATGCCGCGCGGCGCCGCTGCATTGCTGGCGGCAGGGCGCCGGCCGAGGAAGAACCACGCCGCGACGGCGACGAGCAGCACTGCGATAGCGAGTGCTATCCAGTTGATGTGTTTTCTATTCATAACGCCTCGATCGGGACCCGTAAGCGCGCCGCCATCGCCATGCGGGTTCGATCGGAACGATCCTGGCCACGCGGAGAGGGATAAAACGCGTGCCATCCTCTGCAAAGGCTATGCCAGGCAGGGCGCAACGATGCGGCTTGGGTTTTCCGGGGGATGGCCGCGATAGGACGGCGCGCCGCTGTCGTGAAACCCAACAGGCCGTGTCGTGATTTGCGACACGCGCGGGCTGGCCGCGAGTTTGTCAATGCGGGGCTGGTCGGTCGAAAAAGCCGCGCCTGGGCTTTCGCCCTCGGGCGCGCAAGGACCGTCGGCTCGCCTGGCACGGCTTTCGCATCGGATAATGCCCCTTCTCCACCACCACGGAAAACCGTAACTGGACCGACATGCTCCGATCCCTACGCGGCCGGCTGATCCTGCTGCTCGTTCTCCTCGTTGGCGCGGCGCTGGCAACCGGTGTCCTGATGGTCGGGCTCTTCCACCAGTCGGCGGATGCGCTGCTGAATCAGGCCGCGGCCGAGAACACCCGCGCCTGCGACTCGATCGCGGCGGCCTACCGTACCTATAGCGAGACGCATCCGGAATTGAAGGCCGGGCTCGACAACGCCACCGTGCGCAGCCGCTTGAGCGAGCTGCTCGACGGCTCGCTGCGCAGGCGGCCCGGCATTCAGGGCGGCGTCTGGAGCGGCGAAACGGGCTCGTTCGCCTACGCGTATCCCACCTATCCCGGCGTGGTGGAGCGCACCGACCCGCCCGAAGGCGAGATGCCGCGCATTCGCGCGATCAACGAGGCCGCGCTGGCGGGCGAGCATACGATGAGCAAGCGCTACCGCGGACAGTCGCAGACGCTGCTGCTGGCCGCGTGCCCGCTGCCCGGCCCGATTCCGCATCTGACCGCGTGGACGATGAGCTGGACGCTGACCTTCGCGGGCAGCAGCTATCACCAGCTCATGGCGGGCCTTGGCGTGCTGCTCGTCATGGTGTTGGCCGCCGCAGCGCTGCTCACGCATCTCACGATGACCTGGTCGCGCCACGTCTCGCAGATCGAGAGTGCGCTCAATGCCTACGACGTGGCCGAACTGCCGGTGCTGCCGGCCACGCGCGAGCGCGAGCTCGACCGCATCGTGCTCGCGCTGAACGAGGCCGGGCGGCGGCTTTCGGCTGCGCGCCAGCGTGCCGATACCCTCGCGCGCCAGATGGCCACGGCCGAGCGCATGGCCGCGATTGGCCGCGTGGCGGCGGGCGTCGCGCACGAAATCCGCAATCCGATTGCGGCGATGCGCCTGAAGGCGGAAAGCGCCGTGGCGGCCGGCCCCGAGCGGCAGCCGCAGGCGCTGCAGGTGATACTCGGGCAGATCGAGCGGCTCGACGCCCTCGTGCGGCGCCTCCTCAGCATCACGGAGCACGACGAGCCGCGGCGCGAGCAGGTGGCGATCGGGCCGTTTCTCGACGCGTGCCTCGCGCGGCATGCGGATCGGGCCGCGGCGAAGCAGGTTACGATGACGCGCACGGGCGACCTGCACGAGGCCCGCTTCGATCCCGATCAACTGGAGCGCGCGCTCGACAACCTGATCCTCAACGCAATCGAGGCGGCGCCTTCCGGCAGCCGTATCGTGGTGGCCGCCCGCCGCGAGCAAGACGCCACCGTCCTGGCGGTTCAGGACGAAGGCGCGGGCCCGCCCGCCGCGATTCTGGAGCACCTGTTCGAGCCGTTCGTCACAGGCCGCCCCGACGGCACGGGCCTCGGCCTCTCGATCGTGCGCGAGGTGGCGGAGGCGCACGGCGGCACGGCCCGCTTCGTGCGGCGCACGAACGGAACGACCTTCGAAATGGTATTGCCATGGCCCACATCCTGATCGTCGACGACGACGAGACCATGCGCGACGCGCTCGCCGAAGTCGTGCGCGACCTTGGCCACAGCGTCTGCCTCGCCGCGAACGGCGCGCTGGCGCTCGAACTCGTCGAGCGCGAGCCCGTGAGCGCGATGTTTCTCGATCTGCGCATGCCGGGCATCGACGGGCTGGAGGTGCTGCGCCGCCTGCGCGAGCGTCCGGACGCCCCGGCGATTGCCGTGCTCACCGCGCACGCCACGGCGTCCAACACGATCGAGGCCATGCGCCTCGGCGCTTTCGATCACCTCACCAAGCCCATTGGCCGCAACGACCTTGCCCAGGTGCTGGAGCGCATGCTTGCGAGCATCGTGGAGTCGCAGCCGCTCGTGGCGAGCACGGAGCCCGAGACGCTGATCGGCTCGAGCGAGGCGATGCGCGCGGTGCAGAAGACCATCGGCGTGCTCGCCGACAGCGACGCCACCGTGCTGCTCACCGGCGAAACGGGCACGGGCAAGGAAGTCGTCGCGCGCGCGATCCACGAACACGGCCTGCATAATCGCGGGCCGTTCGTCGCGGTGAACTGCGCGGCGATTCCCGCGGATCTTCTGGAGAGCGAGCTGTTCGGCCATACGCGCGGCGCGTTCACGGGCGCGAGCGCCGAGCGCGAAGGCGCGTTTTGCCAGGCCGCGCACGGCACGCTCTTTCTCGACGAGATCGGCGACATGGGCATGGCGATGCAGGCGAAGATCCTGCGCGCGCTGCAGGAGCGCGTGGTGACGCCGGTGGGCGGGCGGCCCGTGCCCGTCCAGGTGCGCGTGATCGCGGCGACGCACCGCGACCTGATGCGAGGCGTGCGCGAAGGCAGCTTCCGCGAAGACCTCTACTACCGGCTGCATGTGGTGCCGATTCATCTGCCGCCGCTTTCGGCGCGCATTGCCGACATCGTGCCGCTCGCCGAGCATTTCCTTGCGCGCGCCGGCACGCGCAAGCGGCTGTCCGCCGACGCCGCGGCGCATCTGATCCGCTACGGCTGGCCCGGCAACGTGCGCGAGCTGAAGAACGCGATGGAGCGCGTGGCCGTAATGGTGCGCGGCGAGTATATCCACGCGACCGATCTCGTGTTCCTGCAGGGCGAGCGCGCGGGCGCCGCCGATCACGTGCTCGACTGGCCCGACGAAGACCTGCCTTCCGCGCTCGCGCGCCTCGAAGAGATGCTCATACGCCGCGCGCTCAGGCATAGCGGCAATAACCGCACGGATGCGGCGCGGCGGCTGAACATCAATCGCCAGCTGCTCTATGCGAAGCTCAAGCGCTACGGCATCGAGGTGGCGGACGACAGGGGGGGTGAGGGCGAAGACTGAGCCGTGCGTGCCCGGCTCTCTCAGCTTCGTCCCGAATGCCTGAGGCGCTTGATCACGAGTATGCAGAACGCGGGCACATGCACGACACCTGCGCCACTGGCGATCACGACCCACGGCGGCGCCAGCGGCCCGGCCAGCATCGCGCAGATCACGCCGAACAGGAGGCCGACCGCCAGCAGCACAGCATGCGCGACGAAGCGCTTGCGGCCGGCCACCGTAAAGCGGGGAATGCTGGCGTGGACATAGCCGATGATCAGCAGGGCGGCGGTGGTAATGGCGGGAAACATATCGATATCTGTACTTTCCAGGTTCGGGAGTATGTCACGTGCGGCGCCGCAAGGCGCGCGCCCGCGCCAGGCATGGCTTCGAGGCTTGCGGCGGGCTGACCGTTGGCCCGAAGCAACGTAGTCATTCCGTCAGGTGTTCGCGAGACAATAGATCGACGAACCCGACCATCCGACTCGTTGATGCCTAACCCAGACTCTCAAGCAGCCAACACGCTGGCCAACGCCGCCGCGACGCTCATGAACCGGCTCTACGACAGCGGCGCGCGACTCATGCGGCGCATCTACGACCGGCGCCTGCACGATGCGGCCGTACTCGACGCCACGCGTCATTTCCCCGACGCCGAACGCTTCGTGGCGAACTGGCAGGCGATACGCGCCGAGGCGCTCGAAGTCGCGACGAGCCTTCGCCGCATCCCGCGCTTTCACGAAATCATGCGGGAGCAGGCCGACATCTCGGCCAACGACGGACGCGACTGGCGCATGTACATCATGCAGGCTTACGGTGTGCGCTTTGCGCGCAATCTCGCGCGTTGTCCCACGCTCGCGGCCGTCGTGGCCCAGTCGCCCGACGTGCTTTCGGCTTCGTTTTCCTTTCTTGCGCCGGGCAAGCACGTTCCGCCGCATCGCGGGCCGTTTCGCGGCATTCTGCGCGGTTATCTCGTGCTCTCGATGCCGCTCGACGCCGACGGGCGACCTGCCGCGACGCTGACCGTCGACGGCCGCGACCATCGTCTGCACGACGGCGAATTCATGTTGTGGGACGACACATTCGAGCACGAAGTGCGCAACGCCAGCGACGAAGTGCGCGTCGTGCTGCTGCTCGACATTCGCCGCCGCCGCATGCCGCGCGACATGCGCCTTCTATCGGGGGCGGTGATCGCACTCGTGCGGCTGGGGATTTATTTGCGCGGTTCGAGGATTGCGGTTTAGGTCCGCTCGCGGGATTTAACGCATATTTAACCGATGTATCCGGCTTACAGCCGCTTTATTACCCGGCATTACCCCGGCGATTGGCGCACGCGGCCGCAGCGGCCCGCGAGTTCCGGCAAACACGCTCTCCGGCCGGTGATCGTGCGTTCGCGGCGCCCACGCTTACACGGACGTTTACTTACACTCCGCAAAAACTTTTCATCGTGCAAGCCGTTAGCCTTGGGTCACGGCCTGAGTCTCTTTGTCGTCTTCGCGCCGGCTCCCCCATTCAACGCTTTGCACGATAAAACATGAAACCTGCTATTTCCCGTGACGACATTGGCAAGCGGCGCCGCCGCATCGCAATCGAACTGGCGGCAGGCGCCGCGCTCGCAGCGGCCGCGGGGTTCGGCGGTATCGCGCCGGCTTCGGCGCAGGTGATGGTGCTGGCGCCGCCGGCGCCGGTCTACGAAGTGGCGCCGCCGCCGCGCGTCGGGCACATGTGGGCGCGCGGTTATTGGGTCTGGCAGTATGGCCGTTATGTCTGGGTGCCGGGCCATTGGGTCGTTGTTGCCCGGGGTGCGGCGGAGCCGCCTACGCCGCCCGCGCCCGTCGCGCAGGTGCTGCGCTTGTCGGCCGATGCCTTGTTCGCGTTCGATCGGGGCAGTCTTGCGGACATCCTGCCCGGCGGCCGCGCCGAGATCCGTGACGTCGCGGCGAAGCTCAGTGCGACGCGCTTCGGTCATATCGAAGTTCGAGGCTATACGGATCGCCTGGGTTCGTCCGCCTACAACCTGGAACTGTCCCAGCGTCGCGCGGATGCGGTGAAGGCGCTGCTCGTGCAGCAGGGCATCCCGGCCGGGCGTATCGACGCACGCGGTCTGGGCGCGCAGGATCCGATCACGCACTGCTCCGACAATCAATCGCGGGATAGCCTTATTTCGTGTTTGCAGCCCGACCGGCGCGTCGAGATCGTCACGTTCGCGCGGACCGGCGAACGCTATGCGCCGCCGGGGCCGCCGACCGGGCCGGGGATGGTTACGCAATAAAACCAAACGCCGGCCCCCGCATCGAGGGCGCCGGCGCAGCCGGAATAACCGATCAGCCCGCGAGATGCTTGCGCTTGGCAAGCTCCTGCGCCTGCGCGTAATCTGCCTGGATCACGGGCAACGCCTCGCTGGCGGCTTTTTTCAGACCCGCGTCGCGGCCCGATGCGATCTCGGCCTGGAAGGCCGAAAGCGTCTTCTGCTGACCGTCCAGCGCCACTTGCTCGATATATTTCTTGTCGAAATCGGCGCCACGCAGATCCTGGATGCCGGCCAGCGTGGCCGTGTCGGGATCGTTGGCCGGCACGTCGACGCCGCGCGGGCTCGCCGCGCGCAGTGAATCGGAAAGCTTCGTGTAGTCGGCTACCAGCTTTTCGGCGAAGGCCTTCACGTCACGGTCGGAGGAACGCGAGTCCGCAATGCGCGCGGCATCGCGCTGGGTCGCAACGGTCTGCGTGCCATCGCTGATGAAGGTCTTGTCGGCGGCATGCAGTTGCCCAGCATCGGCTGCGGCGGGCGCCGCGGAGGTCTGAGCATGGGCATTGAGCGCAACGGCGCAAAGGCCGAACGCGGACGTGGCAAGGATCGAGGCCAGCGAGAGGCGAGTCATAGAAAGCTCCATTCTGCGTGGTTGGTATCGACTGCACCGGCGCGGCCGCGGAGGGCGGCGTTGCGCGGCACCGTTGGGCCTGATGGGGATTACCCGAATGGCTGTCCAACGGTCTGACGAATTCTAGGAACTCGCCCCACTCGCAGGTGAAACGATGGCGTCGCTTCTGTAACGGTTGGTAACGATGCATACGGCATCGCAGGCACCTCGGACCTCGCGCGGGGTTGTCGCGTACCCGACAGATTTCGCGCGCCAATATGCCGATCATGAGGGCTCGCTTCGGTCCGGAGCCGCATCCCGGCAAGGACTCAAGCACGCAACGACGTCCCACACCACAACCCCTGATCCGGAGACAAACCGTGAGCGCATTGCAATCCGACGTGAAGCAGACCGTTTCCCCCGCCGAATGGACCGCGCGGGTCAATCTCGCCGCGGCCTACCGGCTCATCGCGCTGTTCGGCTGGGACGACCTGGTCTTCACGCACGTCTCGGCGCGCGTGCCGGGCCCCGAGCATCACTTCCTCATCAACCCTTACGGGCTGATGTTCGACGAGATCACGGCGTCCTCGCTCGTGAAGGTCGATCTGGAAGGGCGCAAGGTCATGGACTCGCCCTACGAGATCAACCCGGCCGGTTTCACGATCCATAGCGCCGTGCATGCCGCGCGCGAGGACGCGCTGTGCGTGATGCATACGCATTCGGTGAACGGCGTGGCGGTCTCGGCGCAGGAAGAGGGGCTCTTGCCGCTCTCGCAGCAGTCGCTGGGCGTGCTGGCTTCGCTGGGCTATCACGACTACGAGGGCATTGCGCTCAACGAAGAGGAGAAGCCGCGTCTCGTCGCCGATCTGGGCGCCAACACCTACCTGATGCTGCGAAATCACGGACTGCTAACGGTGGGCAAATCGGCTGCCGAGGCGTTCGTCGCGATGTACTTCTTCGAAGCCTCCTGCATGATCCAGGTACGCGCGCAGGCCGGCGGCGGCGCGCTACGTCAAATCCCGCAGCCCATCCTCGCCGGCATCAAACGCCAGATTGTCGAAGTGACGCGCGGCATGAACCCGGGCGCGCTGGTCTGGCCGGGGCTGCTGCGCCGCCTCGACCGCGCGAATCCCGGTTACGCGGAGTAAGTGTCGAGCCGCGCGGGCCGCACGCATTTGCATTGGAGCAGGGAAATGGCAAGGATCTGTATCTATGGTGCCGGCTCGATCGGCGTGTATCTTGGCGGCCGGTTGCTCGCGAGCGGGAGCGATGTCGCGTTTATCGGACGCGAGCGCATGGGCACGCTGCTGCGCAAGCACGGCGTCAGTCTTACGCATTACAGCGGCCAGCGCTGGCAGGCAGCGCCCCATCAGGTCGACTATGCGACCGGGGCCGCCGCGGCGGCATCGGCCGATCTCGTGCTCGTCACCGTGAAGTCGGCCGCCACGGCTGAAGCCGCTGCGAAACTCGCGGCGGTGCTGCGGCCCGGCGTGCCGGTCATCAGCTTCCAGAACGGCGTGGGCAACGCCGATGTGCTGCGCGCCGCGCTGCCGAACCATCCTGTGCTGGCGGGCATGGTGCCGTTCAACGTGGTCGAGCGCGGCCCCGGCGCTTTTCATCAGGCCACGGCGGGTGAGCTCGAGGTGCAGCGCGATCCGACGCTGCAGCCGTTTCTGGACGATTTCAGCCGGGCAGGCCTGCCGCTCGCGCAGCACGACGAGATGCTGCCGGTGCAGTGGGCCAAGCTTCTCCTCAACCTGAACAACGCGATCAACGCGCTGGCGAACCGGCCGCTGAAGGAGGAACTCGGGCAGCGCGCCTACCGGCAGTGCCTTGCCATGGCGCAGCGCGAGGCGCTCTCGCTGCTGGGCGCGGCAGGCATTCGCCCTGCGCGGCTCACGCCATTTCCGCCGCATTGGATTCCCCGGCTGCTCGTCCTGCCGGATGCCTGGTTCGAGCGCCTTGGCCGCCGCATGCTGACGATCGACCCGCTCGCGCGCTCTTCGATGTCCGACGATCTCGCGGCGGGCCGCAAGACCGAGATCGACTGGATCAACGGCGAGGTTCGGCGCCTGGCTGACCGGCTGGGCCGCAAGGCGCCCGTCAACGCGCGCCTGTGCGCGCTGGTGCATGAGGCCGAGCAGGCGAAGAACCGCCCATCGTGGTCCGGCGCCGGGCTGCTGGCGCAGTTGCGCACGGCTGCAGCAGGCACACGTGCCGGGGAACTGGCACGGGCCTGAAGCCTGTTCGTTCGCATAACTGATGATCCTCCTGCGCTGAGCATCGGCTTAGCGCTGCTGCGGGCTTTCGTGCGTTGCCCCACATGCCGTGCATGACCCCGTGCCAGAATCCGCTGGCGGCGCATCTGAGACGGCGTACAAGGGGCACGAACGGAAGCGATCGGTTTCGGGTTCGGTCTCGTGTGGCTGCTGGCGGTGTCCGGTGTGGCGATGCCCGGCGAGGTCGCGGCGCGGCGCTTCGCGTCTGCGCCGTGCTTCGATGGTGCGCCGCGCGCACACGCTGCACCGATCCGGTGCGCCTGCCCGTGGCGGCAGCTCACACGTTTTCCCTCTTCGGCACTGAACGCGAGCGTTTCCTTGTGAAGCAGGGGGTATGTCCCTTGCGCGCGCATATTGCATGGACGTTGCGCGCAACCCCAGGTTGGCATGGAAGCTGCGTACACCTGGAGTCTCGCGTCGATCGCGAACTGTCACATTCCGGTACCAACATTGCTTCGAGCTTGCCCGATTTCGGCCGGCCGGGCCGCGACTCGAAGAAGCGGCGGGCACGCGGCAGGACGTTGGTTCACGATGATCTGATCAGGAGCCCTGTGTGTCTATTCGCGTCGCGCTGAATCATGTCACGCACTATCGCTACGACCGGCTGGTGCATCTCTCGCCGCAGATCGTCCGGCTGCGGCCCGCTCCGCATTGCCGCACGCCGATCCTGTCGTACTCGCTGCGTATCGAACCGGCCCAGCATTTCGTCAACTGGCAGCAGGATGCCTTCGCGAACTGGCAGGCGCGGCTCGTCTTTCCGGAGCCCACGCAGGATTTCAGGGTGACGGTCGATCTGGTTGCCGAAATGGCGGTCTACAACCCGTTCGACTTCTTCCTCGAACCGGAAGCGGAGCAGTTCCCGTTCGTCTATCCGGCCGGCCTGCAGCGCGAGCTCGCGCCCTACCTCGTGAGGCGCGAGCCCACGCCGCGCTTTGCGGGCTTCGTCGAGCGCATCGACCGCACGCCGCGCAAGACCATCGACTTTCTCGTGGAACTGAACCAGCGGCTGCAGCAGGAGATCCGCTATCTGATCCGCATGGAGCCCGGCGTGCAGACGCCGGAGGAAACGCTCGCGCTCGGCTCGGGCTCGTGCCGCGACACGGGCTGGCTGCTCGTGGAAACGCTGCGCCAGCTCGGGCTGGCCGCGCGCTTTGTTTCGGGCTATCTGCTGCAGCTCGCGCCCGACGTAAAGGCGCTGGACGGCCCGAGCGGCGCCAAAGTCGATTTCACGGATCTCCATGCATGGTGCGAAGTCTATCTGCCGGGCGCGGGATGGATCGGACTCGATCCCACCTCGGGGCTGCTGGCCGGCGAAGGCCATATTCCCGTGGCGTGCACGCCGGAACCGGGCAGCGCCGCGCCGATCTCGGGGGCCGTGGACGAGTGCGAGGTGGAGTTCGCCCATAGCATGTCGATCACGCGCGTGCTGGAAACGCCGCGCGTGACGAAACCGTATAGCGAGGAACAATGGGCCGCCGTGCTGCACATGGGCGATCACATCGACGCGCAACTGGCCGAGATGGACGTGCGGCTCACGATGGGCGGCGAGCCCACCTTCGTTTCGGTGCGCGACCGCGACGCGCCCGAGTGGAACACGGACGCGCTCGGCCCCACGAAGCGCGGCTATGCGGCCGCGCTGATGAACAAGCTGCGCGCGCGCTACGGCGCGGCCGGCTTTCTCCATGTGGGGCAGGGCAAGTGGTATCCGGGCGAGCAGTTGCCGCGCTGGGCGATGTCGCTCTACTGGCGCGCGGATGGCGAGCCGTGCTGGCACGACCCCTCGCTGTTCGCCGACGAGCGCGAACCCGAACCGCGCACGGCGGACGACGCGCGCCGCTTCATCGGCCACCTCGCGGGCAAGCTCGGACTGGACGCGCAGCATATCCAGGCGGCCTACGAAGACACGTGGTACTACCTGTGGCGCGAGCGCCGGCTGCCGGTGAACGTCGATCCGTTCGATTCGCGTCTCGACGACGAGCTCGAGCGCGTGCGCCTGCGCCGCGTGTTCGAGGCAGGCCTTGCGTCCGTGACAGGCTACGTGCTGCCGCTCGGGCGCGAACAGGAAGGCGCGCTTGCGGGCCCGCGCTGGGTAACAGGGCCGTGGTTCTTCCGCGACGAACGCATGTACCTGATTCCGGGCGATTCCCCGATGGGTTACCGCCTGCCGCTCGATTCGCTGCCGTGGGTTTCGGCCACCGACTATCCGTGGCAGCACACGCACGATCCGTTCGCGCCGGCCGTGCCGTTGCGCGCGGCGGCAGAGCTGCGCGCGCAGTATCGCGAGGAAGGGCGGCCGGCCAGCGGCCCGGCAAGCCACAGGAGCGAGACAGACGACAGTGCGCACTCCCAGGCATTGGGCCCCGGCACGAACGGCATGCCCGCCCGCGGCGAGTCGGCGGCGTGGATCACGCGTACGGCGCTGTGTGTCGAGGCGCGCGACCCGGCTCGCGCGGCGGGGCCCAAAGTCGAGAACGAATCGATCGGCAGCGGCAACCCGTTGCTCTATGTCTTCATGCCGCCGCTGACCGCGCTGGACGACTACCTCGATCTTCTGGCCGCCGTCGAAGCAACCGCCGCGGATCTCGGCATGAAGGTCGTGATCGAGGGCTACCCGCCGCCGCGCGACCCGCGCCTGAAGCTGCTGCAGGTGACGCCCGACCCTGGCGTGATCGAGGTGAACATTCATCCGGCCTCGAACTGGGACGAACTGGTCGATCACACCGAATACCTCTACGAGGCCGCGCACGAGTCGTACCTGTGCACCGAGAAGTTCATGCTCGACGGACGCCACACCGGCACGGGCGGCGGCAACCATCTCGTGCTGGGCGGGGCGACGCCGGAGAATAGTCCGTTCCTGCGCCGTCCCGACCTGCTCGCGAGCCTGATTGCGTACTGGCATAACCATCCCTCGCTGTCGTATCTGTTCTCGGGGCTCTTCATCGGGCCGACGAGCCAGGCGCCGCGCGTGGACGAGGCTCGCGATGATCAGCTCTACGAACTGGAGATCGCGTTCCGCGAACTGCAACGCCAGCTCGATCTGCTCGCGGAAATGGGCGCGGGCAGCCGCGTGCCGCCCTGGCTCATCGACCGCACGCTGCGCAATATCCTCATCGACGTGACGGGCAACACGCACCGCGCCGAGTTCTGCATCGACAAGCTCTATTCGCCCGACGGCCCCACGGGCCGCCTCGGCCTGCTGGAGCTGCGCGGCTTCGAAATGCCGCCGCACGCGCGCATGAGCCTCGTGCAGCAACTGCTGCTGCGCGCGCTGGTGGCGTACTTCTGGAGCGCACCGTATACGGCGCGACTGACGCGCTGGGGCACCGAACTGCACGACCGCTTCATGCTGGGCACCTTCGTGCAGATGGATTTCGACGATGTGCTCGCCGACTTGCGCGAAACGGGCTACGCCTTCGAGCGCGAATGGTTCGCGCCGCATTTCGAGTTCCGCTTTCCGCTAGTGGGCGAGTTGCACGCGAGCGGCCTGGCGCTCACCGTGCGCAATGCGCTGGAACCGTGGCACGTCATGGGCGAGGAGGGTTCGGCGGGCGGCACGGTGCGCTATGTGGACTCCTCGGTGGAGCGGCTGGAAATACGCGTGCTGGGTCTGAACGACAGCCGCCACGTGGTGACGGTCAATGGCGAGCCGCTGCCGCTGCAGCCCACCGGCCGCGCGGGCGAATACGTGGCGGGCATGCGCTTTCGTGCGTGGTCCCAGGCATCCGCCTTGCATCCGGCCATCGGCGTGCACGCGCCGCTCACGATCGACGTGGTGGATACATGGACGGGCCGCCCGGTCGGCGGATGCCAGTATCATGTGGCACATCCGGGCGGGCGCAATTACCAGACGTTTCCCGTGAATGCCTACGAAGCTGAAAGCCGCCGCCGCGCGCGCTTCTTCACGATCGGCCATACGCCGGGACCGATCGCGGTGAAGCCGCTCGAACGCAGCCTGGAGTTTCCGTTCACGCTGGATCTGCGCCGCTCCTGAATCCCGTGCCGCGACCTCGGGGCACGTCAGATAGTCGAGCCGATACGAACTTGTCATTCCAGTCGATCCTGCCCTTCGACGCCACGGCGTCCCTCGCTCACGCGCCATCGAGCCTGCGCCTGCTGCCGCCGCGCGCCGGGCATTGGGACGAGCTGCGCGACGAGAGCGGCGCGCTGCGCGAGCCATGGCGGCAGTTTTTCGAGCTGCTGGGCGAGGAGGGCGCGGCGGGGCTGGACAAGGTGCGGGACTCGGTGGCGCGCCAGGTGCGCGACAACGACATCAGCTACAACGTTTATGCCGACAAGGGCGAGCCGCGTCCCTGGGCGCTGGACCTGCTGCCGTTCCTGATCGACGACGCGGAGTGGGCGCACATCGAGCGCGGCGTGATCCAGCGCGCACGGCTGCTCGACGCCATCGTCGCCGACACCTACGGTGCGCAAACGTTGCTGCAGCGCGGCTTGCTGCCGCCGGCGCTCGTGTTCGGGCATCCGGGCTACCTGCGGCCCGTGAAGGGCTACCTGCCGCCGGGCGGCGGCTATCTGCAGATCGTCGCCGTCGATCTCGCGCGCTCGCCCGAAGGCACGTGGACCGTGATGTCGCATCGCACGGAGGCACCGTCGGGTCTTGGCTACGCGCTCGAAAACCGCCTGATCGTGTCGAGCCTCTTTGCGGACGCGTTTCGCTCGATGCGCGTGCGGCGTCTCGCGCCGGCCTACTCGCAGTTGATCGGCACGCTGGCCGAGGCGGCGCGCACGACCCTGCGCGCGGAGGACGCCGGCGCCGCGCCGCATATCGCGTTGCTCACGCCGGGCCCGTTCAGCGAGACCTGGTTCGAGCACGCGTTTCTTGCACGCTATCTGGGCGTGACGCTCGTGGAGGGCAAGGATCTCACGGTGCGCGCCGACAAGCTGTATCTCAAGACCTTCAATGGTCTCGAACGCGTGCATGCCGTGCTGCGCCGCCTCGACGGCGTGTTCTGCGACCCCGTCGAGCTGCGCGCCGACTCGACCATCGGCGTGCCGGGCCTGCTCCAGGTGATGCGCGCGGGCAACGTGGTGGTGTCGAACGTGCCGGGCGCGGGCTTCGTCGAATCGCCCGCGCTGCACGGCTTCATGCCCGGTATTGCCGCCGCGCTGCTGGGCGAGACGCTTTCGCTGCCGGGCGTGCCTACCTGGTGGTGCGGCGAAGCGGCGGCTCGCGAGGCGGCGTTCGCGCAACTCGACGCAGCGTTCGTCGTGCCGACGTGGCCGTTATCGCAGCCGCACCCGCAATCCGGCACGCCGCCCGCACGCGCGCCGGGCATGGCCGCGGGACGCCAGCCGCTTGCGGCATGGTGCGAACGCATCGACCGCGCCGCGGACGCCTTCACGATCCAGGCGCCGCTCGCTTACTCCTGCACACCGCGCTATGAGGACGGCACGCTGACGGGCCGCGCTTCGGTGCTGCGCGTCTATGCGATTGCCGATTTCGCCGGCAACTGGCGTGCGGTGCCGGGCGGCTTCACGCGCCTCGCGGCGGAACGTCAGGCCACGGAGTCGATGCAGCTTGGCGGCAGCAGCGTCGATACATGGGTGCTCTCGAAACAGCCCAGCCCGCCGTTCACGCTGTTGCCTTCGCCCATGAAGCCGGGCGACCTCGCCACGCGCCGGCATCGCACCGTGTCGAGCCGCGCGGCGGAAAACCTCTTCTGGTCGGGCCGCTATGGCGAGCGCGCGGAAAACGGCGTGCGCCTGTGCCGGCTGATCCTGGGCTCGCTGGAAAGCAACGACGCCGACTCGATGTTCGCGTCGTTCGTCGAGCTCGCCTCGCTGGGCTCTCTGATTCCCGTGGGAGAGATGGCGGCGCGCGGCTCGCCGCATGCGTTCGAACGCGCGCTCGTGGCGAGCCTCGGCGAATCCTCGAACGTGCCCGGCATCGGCTATTGCCTCGCGAGCCAGGCGCGCGCCTGCGGGGAAGTGCGCGGGCGCCTTGCGAACGACCACTGGCGCACGATACTCGCGGCGCGCAACGACTTTCGCGATGCCTTGGCCCGCTTTGCGCCCGCGAGCGCCGGCGAGCGCTACGACCGCGTGGCGCTCATGGACGTGCTCGAACGTCTCGCGACGCAGCTCTCGGCGATCAGCGGCGCGCAGGGCGACCGCATGACGCGCGACGAAGCCTGGCGCCTGCTGTTCGCGGGCCGCCATATCGAACGCCTGTGGGCAATGGCCACGTTCCTGCGCACGGTGGCGGCGAATGGACTGCTCGCGAGCCCGGAGGGCTTCGACGTGCTGCTGCAGTTGTTCGACTCGACGCTCACCTACCGCTCGATGTACCCTGGGCGGCTGGAGGTGCCGGCGCTGCTGGACCTGCTCGTCATCGACGAGACCAATCCGCGCGCCCTGTATGGCATATATGCGCGGCTGCGCCGCAAGCTCGCGCAGATCGAGGAGTCGGCGGGCGGCACGTCGCGGAGACCGTTCCGCGAGTTGATGCCCGACGTGGCGACGCTGCCCACGCTGGAGCCGCTATGCACGACAGATCCGCGCAATGGCTATCCCGTGCTCGTCGAGGTGTGCGAACGGCTTTGCGCGATCGCGATGTCGGCCTCCACCGAAATCAGCGCGCGTTACTTCAGCCATGCGGCGAGCGCCGCGCAGCAGGGGAGCGCATGAACGGCCCCGTGACGCTCAGCGTTTCCCACAGTACGACTTATCGTTATTCCACGACTGTGGCGACCGCGCAGCATCTCGCGACGATCCGCCCGCTGGCTTGCGCATGGCAGCAGATCGTCTCGCATACCGAAAGCATCGAACCTTATCCTGCTTATTTGTCGAGTCGCATGGACGCATTCGGCAATGACGTGCTTTACTTCGCCCTCGATACCCCGCACGAAGCGCTATGCATGACGAGTGAAACTGTCGTAAGGCTGTCACCCCGCCGGGCTATGCTCGACGCCTCCACGGCGCCCGCGTGGGAGCAGGTGGCCGAAGGTCTGCGTTATCGCGCGGGCACACCTTTTCATCCGGAGTCCGAATTTTGCTTTGCATCGCCGAACGTCGTCCCGAGTCCCGAGTTGCTCGCCTATGCCTTGCCGAGTTTCCCGCAAGGCATGCCGGTCGCCCAGGGCGCCATCGACCTGATGCATCGCATTCATGCGGACTTCGCGTACGAGACCTCGGCCACGGCGTTCGACACGCCCGCTACGCGGGCCTTCGAAATGCGGCGCGGGGTCTGCCAGGACTTCGCGCAGGTGATGATCGGCTGCCTGCGCTCGCTCGGCCTGCCGGCCCGCTACGTGAGCGGGTATCTGCGCAACGACCCGCCGCCGGGCCAGCCGCGCCTGATTGGCGCGGACGCCTCGCATGCGTGGCTTTCGGTTCACTGTCCGGCAAGCGGCTGGATCGACCTCGATCCGACTAACGACGTCCTTGCCGACCTCGATCATGTAACGCTCGCCATCGGCCGCGACTACAGCGACGTGTCGCTGCTGCGCGGCTCGCTGCTTGGCGGCGGCGAGCATCAGGTGGAGGTGGCAGTCAGCGTGCTGCCGGTTTGAACGCCGGCGCACCGCGCGCCTCGCTCCAGCGTTTTTTCGCGTTTTCACCTACGGGTTAATGCCCATCGTGCGGCGCGCGCGCGGTCGTCAAACTGACTTCCATCCTCCCTGGCTTTTGTCGACTGGCTTATACCCCCCAAAAAATGAAAGGAGGATTTATGGCGAAGCGCATTGCTTACGTAACCGGCGGAATGGGCGGCATTGGCACCTCAATCTGCCAGCGGCTGTTCAAGGACGGCTACACCGTGGTTGCCGGCTGCGGGCCCAACTCGCAGCGTCGCGCGAAATGGCTCGAAGATCAGAAGGCACAGGGCTACGACTTCG
Source organism: Paraburkholderia acidipaludis NBRC 101816 (assembly GCF_000684975.1). Lineage (GTDB taxonomy): Bacteria > Pseudomonadota > Gammaproteobacteria > Burkholderiales > Burkholderiaceae > Paraburkholderia > Paraburkholderia acidipaludis. The sequence continues at coordinate 45,228 of NZ_BAXZ01000023.1, forward strand.
TGGCCTCGGAAGGCAACGTGGCCGACTGGGACTCGACGGCCGCCGCCTTCGCGAAGGTCAAGAAGGACGTTGGGGAGATCGACGTGCTGGTCAACAATGCGGGCATCACGCGCGACGTCGTGTTCCGCAAGATGACGCACGAAGACTGGACCGCCGTGATCGACACCAACCTCACGAGCCTCTTCAACGTCACCAAGCAGGTGATCGACGGCATGGTCGAGCGCGGCTGGGGCCGCATTGTCAATATCTCTTCGGTGAACGGCCAGAAAGGCCAGTTCGGCCAGACCAACTACTCGACGGCCAAGGCCGGCATTCATGGCTTCACGATGGCGCTTGCGCAGGAAGTGGCCACCAAGGGCGTGACGGTCAACACCGTTTCGCCGGGCTATATCGGCACGGACATGGTGCGCGCGGTCAAGCCCGAGGTGCTGGAGAAGATCGTGGCCAGCATTCCGGTACGGCGGCTTGGAGCGCCGGAAGAAATCGCGTCGATCGTCGCGTGGCTCTCGTCGGACGACGCGGGCTTTTCGACGGGCGCCGACTTCTCGCTGAACGGCGGCCTGCACATGAGCTAAGCCGTAAGGCGCCCGGTTTGCAGGTTGCCAATCCGGGCGCCATGTTCTTCAGTCATCCCCCTTCCTCAGTCGTGCAGGTGCGCAAACACGAAATGGCGAAACGTCGGCATTAGCGGTGTTTCGCTGCGTCTGGCCAGCGTCACGATGGCGAGATTGGCATGGGCCGGGTGTGATGGAGTGACCCGCAGCTCGACCAGTTCGCCCCGAGCGACGCGTAACGTAGGCTTTCACTTCGGACTGGAACCGAAAACGGTCGCTGGTGTCGCCTTCCTCTGGAGCAATCCCGACAGGCCGTTCATCTCTCACGTCCTGCATACGGCGAAGCACACGGACCCGGTTCTGATGGGGTATCCATGGGCGCAGCGCAATACCATCCATACACGTTCGAACAACACGATCCAGCTCGACGATCGCCAGGGTGAGGAACACATCAAGGTTGCCACCGAGCACGGCAAGTCGCAACTGAACCTGGGTCACAGGGTTGACCGCAGCAACGGACAGCGTAGCAGCGGTGCAGAGTTGCGCACGGATGGGGCCGCAGCGGTGCGTGGCGGTGCGGGCGTGATGGTCTCGGCCTACGCCCGCAACGGAGCCTCGGGCAAGCCGCTCGACATGCAGGAGACGGTGGCGCAGCTTGAGGGCGCACTGGCGCTGGCAAAGGCGCTGGCCTCCTCGGCGCAGGCATCGAAGGCCGAAGCGGCGGATACCGGTAGCCAGCAGGCCGTGAACAAGTCACTTCAGCCTGTGCCCGCCGGCGCGTCGACGAGCCAGGCGCCGAGCGCGAAGCAGATTCGCAAAGCCAGCCATCTGCTCGAAAAGCAGGTGCGCCGCGCGCTGGTTCGTGTCAAAGGGCTGGACTCGACCAATGTGGTTGTCGTCGCGCGGGGCGGCGTCGTGACCTTGGGCGGCTCCGTGCCCGCTGCGAGCCAGATTCCGCCCGCGGTGTCGGGATCGCAGCACGTGAGCGGCGCCACGGAGGCGCACGACAGTCTGCAAGTCCGCATGCCGGTTCCGTGAGCGTCGCGCAGCGCTACTGACAGAACGGTGGCAGCAGGTGTCCAGTAGGATGCGTGGCAGTTGCCGCTGCGGGGTTCCGCTTGCAGTTCGAGCCGGGCAGCGGCAATGCGACCGATCCCACCACATTCCACGGAGAGCAAGATGGATTTCGTTTCAACCAGAATCATCACCGGCGACATCAAGCGACTGGTTCGCTTTTACGAAGCGATCGGCCTCTCGGCCACCTGGTACACGGACGATTTCGCGGAACTCTCCACGCCGACCGCGACGCTCGCAGTCGGCAGCCAACGCACGATGGATCTGTTCGGCGCCGGAGCCGCGACGCCGGCGAGCAACCGGTCGGTCATCGTCGAGTTTCGCGTGGACGACGTCGACGCCGAGTACCGGAAACTGCAAGAGGCGGTCACGGATTTCGTGCAGGCTCCGACAACGCAGCCGTGGGGCAACCGCTCGGTGCTGTTTCGCGACCCCGACGGCAATCTCGTGAATCTGTTTACGCCGGTTAGCGCAGAAGCCATCGCGAAGTACCGCCGCAAGTAAGGCGCGCGAGGCTTCGGCGGCCCGGCCGGCATCAAGCGACCGATCGCGGCGCGGGCCCCAGTCTTTGGGCGACGGCGCCGCACGCGGCGAGCAGCGGCGCCACATACGTTTCGAGCGGCGTTTCGCTGAGCCTGAAGAGCGGAATGCTCACGCTGATACAAGCGACGGGCTGGCCATTCGCACTGCGAATCGCGCATCCGTAGCAGAAGATCTGTGCTTCGTTTTCCTCGCGGTCTTGCGCGTAGCCGCGCTCGCGCGTTGCGTCGAGTTCCGCGCGCAAAGCCTCGGGCGCGACGATCGTGTTGGCCGTGAGCGGCACGAACGCCACGCCTTCCAGCAGCGCGCCGCGCGCGGCTTCGTCGAGTGCGGCCAGCCAGGCTTTACCGACCGAACTCGAATACAGCGTCACGCGCGTGCCGATCCGCGAAGCCATGCGCACCGCGTGCGGGCTTTCCAGTTTCTCGATGTAGACCATTTCACTGCCGCTGCGCACGGCGAGATGCACGGTTTCCTGCGTCGCGTCGCGCAGCGCTCGCAGCGCCTCCTCGGCGACGACGCGGATATCCGAATGTTCCCAACTGCGGCTGGCGAGTGTCAGGAGCCTTGGCCCCAGTTCGAACGTGCCGCCGCGCGCACTCTCGACCACGAGCCCTTCCGCGATCAGCGCAGTGACGATGCGGTAGACCGTAGGACGCGGAAACCCGCTCGATGCGACCAACTGCGGCATGCCCGGCGCCTCCGTTGCGTCCGCAATCAACTGCAGTACGGCCATGAACTTCGAAAAGGCGGCAGTGCCCGTGGCGCGAGCGGCTTCCAGGGTTGCGGCGGCGGAAATCGGCATGGTGGTGCGGGTGGCTGTGGAGTGGTGTGACGGCGTCGGCGAGGCGCATCGCCTCGCCAGGGTCACGCGATCAGATAACCGCCGTCCACGGGCAGCACGGTGCCCGTGATGAACGATGCTGCCGGCGAGCAGAGGAACGCCACGGCAGGGCCGATATCGTCGGGCGAGCCCCAGCGTCCGAGCGGCGTGCGCGAGAGGATGGCCCGTGAACGTTCTTCGTTGTCCTGCAAGGCCTGGGTGAGGGGCGTCGCGATCCAGCCCGGCGCCACGGCGTTCACGCGAATACGCTCCGGCGCGTAGGCGATGGCGAGCGATTTGGTCAACTGCACCACGCCGCCCTTGCTCGCGCTATAGCCGGGCACGAGCCCGCCGCCGAAAAAGCTCAGCATCGAAGCGGTATTGACGATCGCGCCGCCACGTTGGGCCAGCAGCGGCCTCGCCGCGGCGCACGCGCGCATCGTGCCGGTCAGGTTCACGTCCAGCACTTGCGCGAACACCTCGGGATCGAGTTCGTCGCCGCGCCGGATCACGCCCGCGCAGTTCACGAGCATGTCGAGCGACGACAGCGAAGCGAACAGCGCATCGACCTCGGCTTTCGAGGCGACATCGAGCGAAACCGCTTCGATGCCGTCGGCGGCCAGCGCGCGGCGCTGCGCGTCGGTGGGCGCGAGGCTCGCCGCGATCACGCGCGCGCCGAGCGCGGCCAGATGGCGCGCGATGCCCGCGCCGATGCCCTGCGTGCCGCCGGTCACCACGGCCGTCTTGCCTGCAAAGAGATCGTGCTGGAAGGTCATGACGGTAGGCGCAATCAGGAGTGGGTCATGCGGGTTTCGGGCGCGGCGTCGCGCGGCGCCATCTCCGTGATCGGCACGCGCACGACGAACATGTAGACGAGCGCCGCCGCGAACGCCACGCCCGCGCTGATCAGAAACGCGTCGACGAACGAATGCGTCTGATCGACCACGAGACCCGTGACGAACGGCGCGAACGAGCCGCCGAAATAGCCGCCGAAATTCTGGATGCTGCCGAGCGAGGCCACCAGATGCCGCGGCGCCGCGACGCTCACGAGCGCCCATGCGGCGCCGCTCGCCATGTTGACGAAGTACATCGCGAGCGAGAGGTAGACGATGGCGAGCGTGAGCGTCGGCGTGTAGGCGGCCGGCACCGTGAACACGGCTGCGCCGATCAGCCCGGAGCAGATCGGCCACTTGCGGCTGCGGATCGGCGCCATGCCGCGCGCCATCAGGCCGTCGGCGACAAAGCCGCTCGACAGCATGCCGAGCGTGCCGAACACATACGGGATCGCCACGACCCAGCCGGTCTTCGCGATGGTGAGGTGCCGTTCGTGCTCCAGATAAGCGGGCAGCCAGGTCAGGTACAGCCACACCATGTAGATCACGCCCATGAAGCCGAAGATCATGCCCCACGTGGTGGCCGACTTGAAGAGTCCGCGCCATTCCGCCGAAGTCATGCGGCGTTCGGCGCGCGCGTGCGGCTCGTCTTCGGTGAGATGCTGGATTTCACCGGCCTCGAGCGTCACTTCGGCACGATTGCGATAGACGAGATACCAGCCGATCGAAACGGCAATGCCCAGCACGCCCATCACGACGAACATCCAGCGCCAGCCGAACTCGAGCAGCAGGACGGTGAGAATGGGCGGAGCAAGTGCGGGGCCGATTGTCGAGGAGGTGGTGAAGATGCCCGTGGGCCGGCCGCGCTCGCGCAACGCGTACCATTCGCTGACGACCTTGGCGCCCGCCGGAAACTGCGGCGCCTCGCCTATGCCCAGTGCAATGCGCGCCGCGAGAAATTGCGGCAGCGTGCGCACGAAGCCTCCGCACAACTGCGCGCAGGACCACACGAGCATGCCGAGACCGAGCATGACGCGCGCACCGAAGCGGTCGAGCAACGCGCCCACCGGCAGTTGCGAAAACGCGTAGGCGAACGAAAAGGCCGAGAGCAGCAAGCCCATTTGCGAAGCCGAAAGACCCAGTTCGCCGCTGACCGAATGATTGGCGATGGACAGCGTGCTGCGGTCCAGGTAATTGACGATGCCGGCCAGGGTGAGGAAGGTTAGCGCAATCCACTGTATGCGCTTCAGGCGCGGTGTCTTCGGTTGCATGTCTTGTCTCCGCCAATGCTTTTGTGATGTTTGCGTGACGCTGCCGCATGAGGCAATCTGTTGGCTCACCTGACGAACTGGTCGACGTAACAGGCGCCCAGCCCAACGCGTTCGTAGTGCTCGCGGCACATTTCGAGCTTCGTGAAGACGTCCTCGTAGCCCGTGTGATTGCCGTACGGATCGCAGTAGTACATGACGCCGTTGACCTGAAAATACGTGATCATTTCCTCCACGTCTTCAGGCACGTAAAGCGTGTGCGTTTCCCCCGGCGGCTCGAACACATAGCTGCCTTCCGTGGCCACCCAGTCGTGCTCGAGATAGCGCCAGCGGCCTTTGAGCACCATGCCATGCACGGCTTGCGGATGACGATGGCGGCTCAGCACGCCGGACTTGCGCACGCGCAGCAGATTCATCCAGTAGCCGCTGGATACGTTCAGGCACAGTGGCCGGAACCAGACGTTTTCGGCCTGCGGCACCCACACGCGCTCGTCCTTGGGTATCGCGGATTCGACCACGATCTCACGCAAGGCTTCAGGCGGGTTGGGGAGCTGATAGGGCGTCATGGCATCGGCGCCGTTCGATGGGGCTGTCATTCCGTCTCCTGTCTGTCCATATGGTGGACATGTGCGTCGCATTGTGGACATGCGCGATGCGCCGATAGTCAGACGTTTCGAGACAGGTGTCAAGCGGAACCGGTACCAGCCGCTTCAGCCGGCGCAGGCGCATTCTGGCGTTTGAGATACACGCGCCGATAGAAGATCGTCCAGGCCGTCAGCGCCGTGTAGGCCGTATATCGGATGATCGTGGAGAGGCGATCGGCAGGGGGATTCGTCATGGAGCTGGCGATCCAGAGCCGGATCACGTTTTCGCCCACGAGGCCGATGCCCCAGACGGCGGTCATGAGTCGGATCGATTTCACAAGGGCGGGGCGGGTCCGCCACATTTCGTCGAACTCATTTTCTCGCCCGGCACGCTGGCGAGACAGCGTCGATCGTCCGAGATAGAAAACGAGGGGGCGCCTCAAGGCCAGCGAGAGCAGAAAGAGCAGCCCGATCATGCCGTTCACCAGCGGGTCGCGTGCTTCCCGCAGCCAGCGCGGCGGCCCTGAAAGCAGCACGAGCAGCGACAGGGCGATCCCCGCGAGCACGATTGCGCTCAGCGCGTCGAAGTGCCGGAATCGCAGCAGATCGATCGTCATCCACACCAGCACGGGCAAGCTCGATGCGATCAGCGCACCCACCAGCCCGTAAGTGCCGATCGCGGCCCAGTAGGCCGCGACGGGCAGTGCGACGTTGACGACGAATGCGAGGACATACCGGGCGGAGGGATTCATGATGAGCGTGTGCTGTCTGACCGTGGATCCGTCGGGGTCCTGAATGCCGGCTTTTTGTACCGGGCCATGCGGAGCCAGAGCCAAGGATAGGCTACTTTTCGGCGGGGTGGCCGATAGTCAGCTCGTCAGCTTATCGTCGGCTCAGGCGCTTAACCTCGAAGCCCGCCAGTCCGCCCCGCGCGCGAACTCGACGAACGACTTCAGATAGTCGATTGGCGCGTCCGCCTCGCGCGTGCCCAGAAAGATCTGCTTGGCAATGCCGTCTTTGCCGAGCTTCACGCTCACCACCGGCATACGTTCGGCGTATTCATCGGCGAGCCAGCGCGGCAGCGCCGCCACGCCGCGATTGCTCGCCACCATCTGCAGCATGATGTCGGTGGTTTCGATCGTCTTGTGCCGGCGCGGCGCGACGCCCGCGGGGCGCAGGAAGTGGTTGTAGATGTCGAGCCGGTCGGTTTCGACGGGATAGGTGATCAGCGTTTCGTCCATCAACTGTTCCGGCTTCACGTAGCGGGCGTTCGCGAGCGCATGGCTTTCGGCCACCACGAGCACCTGCTCGTAGTCGAATACGGGGTCGAAGCGCAGGCCGGGGCGCTTGAGCGGATCGGGCGTCACGAGCACGTCGATGTCGTAACCGAACAGCGCGCCGATTCCGCCGAACTGAAAGCGCTGCTTCACGTCCACGTCCACGTCGGGCCAGCGTTCGAGATAGGGCGACACCACTTTCAGCAGCCACTGGTAGCACGGGTGGCATTCCATGCCGATGCGCAGCGTGCCGCGCTCGCCCTCGGCGTACTGCTTCATGCGTTCCTCGGCGTGTTCGAATTGAGGCAGGAGCCGTTCGGCGAGCGACAGGAGATACTGACCGGCCTGGGTGAGCCGCAGGCTGCGGCCGTCCCGGTCCCAGATGGGCGTGCCGAGTTGCTGCTCGATCTTCTTCACGGTATGGCTCAGCGCGGATTGCGTGAGAAACAGCGCGCCGGCCGCCGCCGTGAGCGAACCCTGGCGCGCGACTTCGCGGACGATGACGAGATGAATGCGTTCGAGCATGGCGGCGGACCTGAACTGGATGAATGAAGAATTTTAATGGAAAGATGAAATAAATCCATTTTATTTCATGAGCGAGAAAACCTATCATCGCTGCCACTACCCCAACTTCTGTACTCTGGATGGCAGCCCACATGGTCACGACACACAATCTCGGCTTCCCCCGCATTGGCGCAAAACGCGAGCTGAAGTTTGCCCTCGAACGTTACTGGAAGGGTGAATCGTCGCGCGACGAACTGAAGGCGCACGGCGCCGAACTGCGCGCGCGCCACTGGGACAATCAGAAGGGCCTGGATCTCGTGCCCGTGGGCGACTTCGCGTTCTACGACCAGGTGCTCGACATGAGCTTCACGCTCGGCAACCTGCCGGAACGCATGCAGGGCTTCCATGGCGACAAGCTCGACAACTACTTCCGCGTGGCGCGTGGCCGCTCGGCCGCCGGCGCCGAAGACCACGCCGCGTGCTGCGGCGGTGTGGCTGCCGGCGAAATGACGAAGTGGTTCGACACGAACTACCACTACATCGTCCCCGAATTCACGGCCGACACCCAGTTCCACCTCGACACTTCGCGCCTCTCGGAACAACTGCGCGAAGCCAGCACGCAAGGCGTGAAAGTCAAGCCGGTCATCATCGGGCCGCTGACCTACCTGTGGCTCGGCAAGGCCAAGGACGACTCGGACAAGCTCGCGCTGCTGCCGCGCCTGATGGCCGTGTACCGCGCGCTGCTGAGCCATTTCAACGCGCTGGGCGTGGAGTGGGTGCAGATCGACGAGCCGATTCTCGTGACCGAACTCGAACCGGCATGGCGCGAAGCATTTGCTACGGCCTACGAAGGTTTCGAAGAGCGCAGCGTCAAGCTGCTGTTGGCCACGTACTTCGGTCAACTGAAGGAAAACCTCGATCTCGCGTGCAGCCTGCCGGTGGACGGCCTGCATATCGACGCGATCAACGCCCGTGAGGAAGTCGCGCTCGCCGCGCAGAAACTGCCCGCGCAAAGCGTGCTCTCCGTGGGCGCGATCAACGGCCGCAACATCTGGAAGACGGATCTGGGCGCCGCGCTCGAATGGCTCGAGCCGCTCGCGAAGCAGCTGGGCGATCGCCTGTGGATCGCGCCGTCGTGCTCGCTGCTGCACGTGCCCGTGGATCTCGCGAGCGAAACGAAGCTCGACGCGGAAATCCGCTCGTGGCTCGCCTTCGCGCTGCAAAAGCTCGACGAAGTGCAACTGCTTGCCGCCGCGCTGAATCAGGGCCGCGACAAGGTTGCCGACGCACTGGCCGCCAACGCCGCCGCGATCGCCGCGCGCCGCAGCTCGCCGCGCGTGAACAACCCGGCGGTGAAGGCCGCGCTGGCCCGTATCGACGCGAACCTCGGCAATCGTCAGCATGCCTACGCGGAGCGGGCTTCGAAGCAGGCCGCGATCCTGAACCTGCCGGCGTACCCGACCACGACGATCGGCTCGTTCCCGCAGACCGGCGAAATCCGCCAGGCGCGCAGCCAGTACAAGGCCGGCACGCTCGACGACGCCGGTTATCAGGCCGCCATGCGCGCCGAGATCGAGCGCAGCGTGCGCGAACAGGAAGCGCTGGGTCTGGACGTGCTCGTGCACGGCGAAGCCGAGCGCAACGACATGGTCGAATACTTCGGCGAGCAGCTCGACGGCTACGCGTTCAGCCAGTTCGGCTGGGTGCAGTCGTACGGCTCGCGCTGCGTGAAGCCGCCTATTCTGTTCGGCGACATCAGCCGTCCGAAGGCGATGACGGTCGAGTGGATCACCTACGCGCAGTCGCTCACGAACAAGCTGATGAAGGGCATGCTCACGGGCCCGGTGACGATCCTGAACTGGTCCTTCGTGCGTGACGACCAGCCGCGCTCGGTGTCGTGCTACCAGCTCGCGCTCGCGATCCGCGAAGAAGTGATCGACCTCGAAAAGGCCGGCGTGCGCGTGATCCAGATCGACGAGGCCGCGCTGCGCGAAGGTCTGCCGCTGCGCCGCGCGCAGTGGGCCGAGTACCTGCGCTGGGCCGTGGAATCGTTCCGCATCACGGCGAACGGCGTGCAGGACGAGACACAGATCCACACGCATATGTGCTATTCGGAGTTCAACGACATCATCGCGTCGATCGCCGACATGGACGCGGACGTCATCACGATCGAGACCTCGCGCTCGGACATGGAGCTGCTCGACGCATTCGACAACTTCAAGTATCCGAACGAAATAGGGCCGGGCGTGTACGACATCCACTCGCCGAACATCCCGACCGAAGCGCACATCGTGCAGCTGATGCAGAAGGCGGCCGAACGCATTCCGGCCGAGCGTCTGTGGGTGAACCCGGACTGCGGCCTGAAGACGCGTCAATGGGCGGAAGTGATTCCCGCGCTGACCAACATGGTCGCCGCCGCGAAGGCGCTGCGCGCCGAGGCGAAGTAAGCGGCGCACGGTTCATCCGTACCCCTCAGCGTCCCGAGCCGGTCTCGGGACGTTTCGGTTAACCTCCACGCTCTTCCCGGGGTGCGAAAAAGAAAACGCGCCGGACGAAACCTCTCCGGCGCCGAAGGTTGGCTTTGCGTGGCTTCTCACTTACAACTGCATGAGACAGGGTATGGTCCGTGGTATGCGGCGGCAAGTCGTTCGCTCCGCTGCCTCGTTCCATGACTGCTTTAACGGCCGCGGCACCGCAAAGTTGAGTACGTAGAATCCCGGGTAGGTGTTGCTTGCCGGACGCGGCCGGGGCTTCGGCACCGGTCAGGTCGTGGCCAGCAGGAACGATTCGCCGCTGGCCGGTTTCAGGCCATCGCCGCGGCTCTGGAAGTAGCGGCGTGTCAGCTCGCCCGTACCCACGTGCCGTGCATCGCGAAACCCGGCTTCGCGCGCGAGCGCCACCATCTCGTCGGGACTGAAGAAGCTGATGAACGGCGTGCCGGCCGCGCGGGCGCGCGCATAAACGAATTCGTGCTGCGCGCGTTCGGCGGCGTCTTCGATCAGGTCGAGCGGCAGCAGGAAGGTCATTGCAAGCGTCGATCCGGGCGCGAGTTGCGCGATCTGGCGCAGCGTCGCGAGATTGGCTTCTCGCGTGAGGTACATCGAAACTCCGGTCGAGGCGATGACGGCCGGCTTCCGCGTCGCGAAGCCTTCGTCGACGATCCGCGTCCACCACGATTCGCCCGCTTCGAAATCCACGGGCACGAGCCGCAGCCCGCCGGGCACGCCGTAGCCCAGCGCGTGGAGCCGCTCGCGCTTCCAGGCTTGCGGGCCGGGCTGGTCCACTTCGAACACGGTGAGGCGCGCGGCGACTTCGGGCCGGCGTTGGACGAACGTATCGAGGCCCGCCCCGAGCACCACGTATTGCGTGACGCCGCGCGCCGCTTCGTCGGCGACAAGGTCTTCGATAAAGCGCGCTCGCGCGACGATGGACGCGCGATAGCCGCGCGTGCCGTTCAGGTCCATGTCGGGGCGCTCGCGCCAGCCCGCGGGCGGCGCGGCGAGCCGCAGGCCAACCGTGTCGTCGAGCACGTGCGGCGCCGGATCGGCTTCGACATGCAGGGCGCGCCACAGCGCGACGCGAATGGCGGTGCTGTCCGGTTCGGTGCGGGGGGCGTCGGTCATGCGTGCTCCGTGGGAGACGAGGGTGGGAGAGATGGGCTGCGAACGATCGTGCGCGGCCGGCCTAATTTTCCTCTAATCCGGCTTCGCGATGATACGACCATGGATCACGAAGCGGAAAGCCTGGCTCTCGCGATTCACTCTCTCACTTTGCGAGGCACCCGCCATGTACACGAAGATTCTGGTTGCAGTCAGCACGAGTCAGGACGATAGCTTGCTGGCTTCGGCCATCGAAACCGCCCGAAAATACGATGCGCGAATCTATGCGCTGCACGTGGTCGACCCGACCCCCTGCATCCTTGGCCCCGCCGATAGCGACTACGGCCTGATCGTCGAGGCCATGCAGGCGCACGGACGCGATATCGTCGCACGGGTCTCGCAGACCCTGTACGAACAGCCGCTGCAGGCCGAAGTGCATATGCTCACGCGCCCGTTCGCGGGTTCGACGGTCGGCCAGCAGATCGCGGCGTTCGGCGAAGCGCAAGGCGTCGATCTAATTCTGCTCGGCAAACGCAAGGCGGGGTGGTGGCGCTGGCTGAGCGAAGACGTTGCTGCATCGGTGCGACGCCATGCGGAAATACCGGTTCAGATCGCCTCAGGAACGCACGCGGCAGGCTCTTTGTATCGAGCGGGCTCGCGCTGGAGCACGGTGCCTTCCGTGCGCGCCAGATAAGCGGCGCACGACGCCGGCCGCCGCGTCATGCGGCCGATGTCTTTCGGGCACACCGCCCTTCGTTCAGGATTGCTCGGCAACGGGTTCCGCGTTCATCACGGCATCGATCCTGGCGGCGTCGGCCGGCGTGGCGGGGTTGTACACCACCATCGTGAGGTCCGGCCGCCCATCCACGGCAAACGCCGAATGCTCGAACGCGAAAGGGCCGAACACGGGATGGCGGATGTGCTTGATACCCTCGTAAGGGGTGGGGACCGTTGTTTCGCGCCACATGGCCTCGAACTCGGGGCTGGCGTGGCAGAGTTCACCGACCAGCTCGCTCACGGCCGTCGCGGCGCCTGCACGGGCCACGTCCACGCGAAACGCGCCCACCACGAAGCGCGCCACGCTCTCCCAGTCGTATTGAATGGCGCGGGCGCGCGGATTGAGGAACATGTTGCGCAGCACGTTACGCTGCGCGGGCGCGACCGCGCCGTAGTCCATCAGCATCACCGTCGCGGCCCGGTTCCAGGCCACCACGTCCCAGATCGCCGTGCGGATCAACGCCGGGCAGGGGTGCAGCGTATCGAGCACGCGTTGCAGCCGTGGCGTCACGCCTTCGTTGCTGCGATAGCGGGCTTCGGGCGGGTGGCCGAGGCCCAGCAGGAAGAGATGCTCGCGCTCGGCGTTCGTGAGCATCAAGGCGTGCGCGATGCGGTCCAGCACGTCGGCGGACGGCGCGCCGCCGCGACCCTGCTCAAGCCATGTGTACCACGCCGCGCTGATGCTGGCCCGCTGGGCGACTTCCTCGCGGCGCAGGCCGGGCGTGCGTCGCCGCTGCGATGTAAAGCCGAGTGCTGCGGCGTCGAGCTTCGTGCGTCGGTCTTTCAGATAGTCGCCAAGCAGACGGGGACTGCCGTTGGGTTCGCTCATCCTGTTACTTTTTATAACACGATAACGTCACTACTTTACCACGATAAAGCGCGCATCGATATTAGTCGCACGCAAACCCTGGAGGACTTCATCATGCGTGTATTCGTGACCGGCGCCACGGGCTGGGTGGGCTCGGCGGTCGTCAAGGATCTGATGGCGGCAGGCCATAGCGTGCTCGGCCTCGCGCGCTCGGAAGAGAGCGCTCGCGCCCTGGCGGCGGTGGGCGCCGAAGTTCAGCGCGGGTCGCTCGACGATCTCGATGTGCTTCGAGACGGCGCCGCGCGCAGCGACGGCGTGATTCACACCGCGTTCAATCACGACTTTTCGAAGTTCGCTCAGAACTGCGAACAGGAACGGCTCGCCATCGAGGCTATCGGCGGGGCGCTCGAAGGGTCGGGGCGTCCGTTGCTCGTGTCCTCGGGCGTCGCGCTGCTCGGGCCGGGCCGCGTCACGACGGAGGAGGACGGCCCCCACGTGACCTTGCCCGCGTTTCCGCGCAATCCCGAACTGATTGCCGGCGCTTTCGCCGAGCGCGGCGTGCGCGTGGCCGCCATCCGGCTTTCGCCCACCACGCACGGTATGGGCGATCACGGCTTTGTGCCGCGATTGATCGCGATTGCCCGCGAGAAAGGCGTCGCGGCCTATGTGGGCGACGGGCAGAACCGCTGGCCGGCCACCCATCGTTTCGACGCGGCGCGGCTTTATCGTCTTGCGCTGGAGCACGGCGCCGAAGGCGGGCCCTTCCACTCCATCGCTGAAGAAGGCGTGCCGTTCAGGCAGATTACGGAGACGATCGGGCGAGGCCTGAACGTTCCCGTGGCGGCGATTTCTCAGGAGGAAGCCGAGGCACATTTCGGCTGGTTCGCGCGGTTCGCGTGTGTGGACTGCCCCAGTTCCAGCAAGCGGACCCGCGCGCGTTTGGGCTGGCAGCCGGTGCAGCCGACGCTGCTGGCCGATCTGGAACAGCGCAGCTATTTCGATTCGGCCGCCTGATAGTCCGATAGCCCGATAGCCTGGCAGCGGCTGGAGGAGACGGGGCCGCGCGTGGGGCATTGCGCGGCCCCGTTGTGCCTCAGTCCTCCGCCCCGAACCACTTGTTGTAAATGCGCTGCCAGGTCCCGTCCTCGCGCATGGCGAGGAGGGCGGCGTCCACGCGTCGGCGCAGCGCGCTGTCGACCGGAAACACGAAGCCCACGTCGTTCTGGTTGAACTCGGGCCCCACCAGCTTGAACAGGCCTTTGCCCTCGTGCGTGGCGACGTAGCTGAGTCCGGCCGAGCCGAGCACGACGGCATCGACCTCGTCCTTCGCCAGCGCCTCGTACACGTCGCGGTTGCGCACGTACTGGACCACCTGCGCGCCGTGGTCGTGCAGCCAGGACACGGCCGAACTGCCGGCCAGCGTGGCGACGTTCTTGTCCACGAGATCGTTGGGTCCGTTGATCGCGCCGCGAATGTGCTGCACGGTCAGGTTCGACGTGAGTTCCGCGGTGTACAACGCAACGAACACGATCCCGACGAACATCCAGATCAGCGCCATGCCGCGCGAGATCCACAGGCGGCGAGGCTCGTCGGCCTGCGTGAGCAGCGTGGAACCGGACCAGTACACGGCGCGGAAGATGTTGGGGAAGTAGGGCTCGCGCTCGCCGCGCTTGCGCGCGTGCAGATAATCGACGAACCAGACCACGTGCGCGGCCAGCACGCTCAGCGCGATGGCCGCGGCGAACCACAGCAGCGTCGTGCGCGAGATGAGCAGCGCGGCGAGGCTGCGCAGCGGCGTGACCTCCGCGGTTTCGCCCGTGTCGCGCACCATCACGCGCAGGCCGGCCTCCATGATCGGATAGGAGAAGTCGAACTCGCGGTCGCGTTCCACGCTATAGAAAAGCCCGGATACGGCGATATCGGCTTCGCCCGTTCGCAGTGTCTGGAATAGCGCGTTGACGCTCGGCGTCACGTCGTAACGCGTTTGCAGATGCAGCCGGGCGGCGATTTCGGTCCACAGGTCGATGGAGAAACCCGTGAGCTGGCCGTTCTGCTGCATGACGAACGGGGCGATGACGAAGGTGCCGACCCGTACGGTTGCAGCCGATGGCTGGGCATACGTGTGGGGGGCGAGAAACGCAGCCAGCGCGCAAAGCCACGCGCGAATGAGCACGCGCCACGGCGCGAAACGCGCAGCCGGGATAGAGCCTGCCGGACCACATGCTTTCATGAACGTCCGCCGTCCTTTTCGTTTTGGTTGGCATGGGGGAGACGACTGATGCTGGGAGCTTAGCGGGCTGGCCCTACGCTGTCGAGAGCGGCGGCGGTGGGGCAACAGCGGGGTGGACCCGGGGAAATCCGCTTGAGCCGGGTTCGGGCAGAATGGCCCATTCGACACCGTCGACGGAATGGCCGACAATCCGTCGACGATCGCGAGGCAACGGCAATGGTGTTCCATGGGAGCGGGAAACGATGAAACATGCGGGTTTGGAGGCACTCGGCCGCCTGGAGAGCTTGCTGCGCGCGTTGCGTGAGTTCTCCGAATTGAAGGAGCGCTCGACAGGCGTTTTCTACTGGAAATCGAAACCGTTCCTGCATTTTCACGAGGACGTGAGCGGCCTCTATGCGGACGTGAGAACCGGCCCGGAATTCGAACGTTTTCCCGTGAATTCCGAGTCCGGGAAGGGCGCTGTGCTAAAGGCAGTCAGGCACGTCCTGGCGAGCGCGCCGCGGTCCGCGCCAACCGCCTGATATCAGTCAGGCATACGTATTTTCCGAAGGAGATTGCGATGGCCGAGCTTGTAACCTGCCTGTGGTTCGATCAAGGTAAAGCGCGCGAGGCGGCGGAATTTTATGCCGCCACGTTTCCCGATAGCCATGTCGATGCAGGTCACGTCTCCCCGATACCGGGCATTGGCCAAGGGCCGGAGTTGACGGTGGAGTTCACCGTGCTCGGCCAACGCTTCGTAGGCCTGAATGGCGGGCCCAATTTCAAGGCCAACGAGGCAGTCAGTTTCATGGTCCTGACGGATAGCCAGGAAGAGACCGACCGGTATTGGAACGCCATTGTCGGCGGCGGCGGGGAGGAATCGGCTTGCGGCTGGTGCCGGGACGCTTGGGGCTTTTCGTGGCAGATCACGCCGAGGCGCCTGCTCGAATGCGTCAACGGGGCCGACGTTGGCGCGGCGAAGCGGGCCATGGAGGCGATGATGCAGATGAGAAAGATCGATATTGCGGCGATCGAGCGCGCGGCGGCCGCGGGGGGATGACGAGCCGCGCCGCCGCGCGATGTAGCCGCTATTTGATCGAGTGGATCTGCGCCTGGCTCAATTCCCAGGTGTGCGGCGGCAGGGGAATGAAGTGCGCCGAGGTCAGCCAGGCTTCGTTGTCCTCGGAAGGCACGATCGTCCAGAGCAGGAAACGGCGAATCGCGGCGGCGGTGGCCGGGTCGGGCTGCCTGGTGGAGACCACCGCGTACTCGTAGTTCACGAGCGGATAAGACCCGCTGGCGGGCGCGAACACCAGTGTCAGGCGTTCGTCCGCCGGCGTGCGCGCGCCGAGCGAAGCCGCGCCGGCCATGATCGTCGCCTTGGTCGGCAAGACAAACTCGCCGGCGCCATTCTTCAGCGCCGCCGTGCCGATCTTCGCCTGAGCAATGTCGTCGCTATAGCTCACGCCGACATAGCCGACCGAATAGTCCGTCGACTGGATCGCTTTCACCATTCCGGCATTGCCCACGGCCGTGAGGCTGCCGGGCACGTCGGGCCATGAGATCGTCGTGCCGTAGCCGTGATCGCTCTCCCACGAAGGCGTGGAGAACGTCAGGAACTGCGTGAACACGAAGGTGTCGCCGGAGCCCTCCGCGCGGCGGATCGGCACGATTGCGTGATGGGGCAGCGTCACCCCCGGGTTGAGCGCCGCGATTTGCGGCGCGTCCCACGAGCGCACGGCCCCCGAATAAATGCCCGCCAGCGTCGGGCCGTCCAGCTTCAGGTGCGTTGCGTTCAGCCCCGGCACGTTGTAATTGACCGTTTGGGCCGCGATCGCCAACGGCACATTGATGATCTGCGGATTCTGTCTGATCGCGGCATCCGACATGTAGGCGTCCGAAGTGCCGATATTCACCTTGCCCGCGATCACCTGCTGGATTCCAGCCTCGGAACCGGTGGCGCCGGCGTTGATGTGAACGCCGGGATGCGACTTCGTGTACTGCGTCACCCAGGTGGTGAAGAGCGGATAGAGCAGGGTCGAGCCCGTCTCGCTCAGCGTCGTCTCCTGGGCGAAGCCGGGCGCGCTCGTCAGCATGGCGATCGTCGCCATGCCGAGCGTGCGTCCAGCCAACCTGATCCACCGTAGCCAGAATGCCTGGCTCTTGCGCGGGTAAGCCATGCGAATCTCCGTCGCCTTGTTGGGAAAGCGTTGCTTGAATCGCGCGTGCCTGATTCCCGGAGTGTCCCGGATCGGGAATCAGGCAGCCGCGTACGAACTGCTTACGGCTGGCGGCCGATCTGGTCGAGGTTCACCCCGTTGGTTTCGATACGGAATAGCCAGGTGACCACCGCACCCAGAATCGATGTGCCGACAAGGATGTAGAGAAGCGGACCGGTGCCGATGCTGCTGAGGAGAATGGGGAACAGGAAGGCCGTGGCCACCGCGCCGATCTTGCCGACCGCCGCGGCGAAGCCCGCACCTGTTCCGCGGATCGCGGTGGGGAAGACTTCCCCGGCCAGCAGATAGGTTTGGGCATTCGGCCCGAGATTGGTCATGAAGTTGAAGAGCATGAAGCCCGCGAAAATCATGGCCGTTTTCGTCGCGCCGTCGAAGCCGTCGGAGAGCGACGCGATCAGCAATCCGGCCGCGCAGCCAATGAAGCCGATGACCTGCAGCCAGATACGCCCAAACTTGTCGGCCAGCGCGACCGCGAAGATGATGCCGATGATCAGCAGGCTCGTGATGAGCGCGGCGCCCTTGGCGGCGAGGATATCGTTGAGAATCAGGTCGGCGATGCTGCGCACGTGATCGGGCTTGGCGCCGAACGCGGTGGCGAGAATCGTCGGCGTGAAGATGCCGATGCCGTAAGTGCCCAGATCCTGCAGGAACCACGGCGCCGAGGCGAAGATCGTCGCGCGCAGGTTTTTCCGCTCGAACAGCGCGAGGAAACTGCCTTTCTCGTGCTCGCCCTTGCCGACCACGACGAACTCGCGCGCGAGGATGATCTCGGCCGGATATTGCGGAGAACGAACCAGCAGCCGGCGCGCGGCCAGCTCCGCGCGTTCGGTCGCGCCGCGGACGTGCAGCCAGTTCGGGCTTTCGGTAATGAAGAAACGTCCGATGGTGACGAGCAGCGCCGGGAAAATCGCCGTGCCGTACATCCAGCGCCACGCGTCGAGAGTCGGCACCATCGAGAGCACCAGGAAGCCGACCCCGGTCCCCGCCAGCGCGCCCACGGCCTGAAACGCGAACGCGGCCAGCACCAGCTTGCCCCGGCTCGTGCTCGGAATGCTTTCGGAGATGATCATGTGGGCGGTCGGATAGTCGCATCCGAGCGCCACGCCGAGGCCGAACAGGCAGACCACGAGCGAGACGAAGTTGGCGCAGAACACCAGCAGCACGAGAAACGCGACGAAAATGATCATCTCGACGATGAACATGCGTTTGCGTCCGAAGTGGTCGGACATGCCGCCGAGGCCCACCGCGCCGACGAGAATGCCGCACAGGCTTGCGGCACTGATGAAGCCGTTCTGCGCCGCGCTGATGCCGAATTCGCGCGAGATCAGCGGCAAGGCCACGCCCGTCATGAACACGACGAAGCCTTCGAAGAATTTTCCGGCTGCCGCGAGTGACCAGATGCGCCACTGCATCCCCGTCATCGGGATCGAAGGAAGCCGCGTGCCGTCGGGCCACATGGGCCGTTCGTCGATATACTCCTGGACCGACTTGATCGTGGTCTTTCGCAAGTCGTTTGTAGCCGCCATGTCTTGCATCCGAAAGCTCCTCGTCTGATGATTACCGGTACGTCGGCGGTTCGCGGGTGACCCATGCTCCATTCGTGGCGACGTGGAGCAAGGGAATGATCCATGGAGCCGTGCAGCGTGGCGCGGCCTGGTCGCCCTTTCGTGACGGGATGGTGACGCTCGCCGGTGTCGGCAGGATGACAGGCGCCGAGGAAATCGGCCCGGCGTGGAAAAGGGAGCGCGATCGGGTTCCGTCGGTGCCAGTCAGCGATCTCTTCGACAGGGAGTCTGTGCGGAACCGCACAGTTTTTCAACGGCTGGATGATTTCGTCCGCGGCGTTCGCCATTTTTCCACGCCGCCGCGCGATCGATGGCGCGCGGCATCGACGGAACCGACAATCACAGGAGCGCAACGGGAGGAACATGACAAATGACGAATGATGACCGCACCACGATCATTTCCAGAAGAACGCCGGAATCGGCGGCAATGTCAGCAAACGTCCGGCGAGCGATGACGCTTACCGCCGCTCTCAACCGGTTGACGTTCAACGATGCCCATGAAATCCGCGCCTTGTTCAGCGATCTCATCGGCAAGACAGTGGACGACAGCTTTTCGTTGATTCCACCGTTCTATACGACCGGCGGGGTCGATATCCGTGTCGGCCGCAATGTCTTCTGCTTGCATGGCCATCAAAGGAGGGCAACATGCTGATCTGCCAGCCATGCTGTCTCATCTTGACGGCTAGTATCTTTCCGAAGTCGAGGAAGCGAGAGCCCGCTACGATTAAATCGCCATGATCATCTCGTGCCACGACATACCGCCGTGATCGGAGCTTGAGGGCTTCACGTAGCGGTAGCCAAGGTGCTTATACAGTGCCACGTGACGTTCCTTGCACATGAGGTGAAGGGTTTTCTTGCCCATGCCAGACATTCGCGAGACGAAGGTTCGCATCATCAGCGACGAATAGCCTTTACCTTGATGCGCCGGGTCGATCACCACCGACATGATCACGACGTTCGGCGCCTCAGGGTCGTGCCCGACAAGCTCCTTGAACGCTTCGTCGGACATGAGGACTTCAAATGCGCACCCGCTGTTGACAAAGCCAATGACTTCTCCGTCGAGTTCCATCACGAGGAACCCTTGCGGGTATTGGTCGATGCGAGCGGCAATCTTCTCCCGCGTAGCCGCCTCGTCGCCTTCATAGGCTGAAGTCTCGATTTCAAGGCAGCGGTCGGTATCGGACGGAACCGCTTGTCGGAAGCTTGGGGTTGTCATCGGCAAAATTCGGCCGGAGACCGGCCCGTCGAGAAGAGAAAGACAAGATGATAAAAGTGACGCAAAATGCATGTACTGCATTTTTTTCATCCAATACTGCACATCATGCATGATGGCCTTCGGCGCATCGATCTGAACCTGTTGCTGGTTTTTGACGCGCTATTCCGGCTGCGGAGCGTGGTCTCGGCGGCCGAGGAGCTTTCCATCAGCGCCTCGGCATGCAGTCACGCGCTCGCGCGCCTGCGCGGCGCGTTGGGAGACGAACTTTTCGTGCGCCACGGGAGCGGTATGCAGCCGACTGCGCGAGCCGAACAGATGGCACCGGGCGTCGGCGCAGCGTTACAGTCCCTGACAGGCAGCCTGAGCGATTTTGGCCGGTTCGTTCCTTCCACCAGCAGTCAGACCTTTGTCTTCGCCGCAACCGACTTCACCGCGTTCGCGCTATTGCCCTCCCTGATCGCGGCGCTGGAACGCAACGCGCCCCGGATGCGCGTCCGGATGATCTATTCGACCCACCGCGAATCGCTGGACGACCTTGCCTCCGGCCGAATCCAGTTCGCCCTCGGGTTTTCGCACGGAGACGAGTCCCGGGAAACGGGCCTCGAGTCGTTCGATGGCTTTGCGGACGACTACGTGGTTGCGGTCCGGAAGGGGCATCCTCGAATCAGGAAAAAGCTATCGCTGGCTCAGTATCTTGCGGAGCGGCACGTGGTTGTCACACCATGGAATACCGAGGGCAGCGTTATCGATGGCGTGCTGCTCAAGTCGGGACTCGTTCGCGACGTGGCCGTGCAGTTGCCGAGCGTGATGACTGCCCCCTTCATCGTCGCCAACTCGCAGCTTCTGATCACGCTGCCGCGGCGCGTGGCATTACTGCTGGCCGATGCGATCCCGCTCGCAATTTATCCCGCGCCGTTCGATATTCCTCGTTACCTGCTCAAGGTGTACTTTCATCGGCGACATTCGAACTCGCCCGCGCATCGCTGGATGCGTGAACAACTGCTTTCGGCGTTAAGCATGCCCGGAAGCCATGCTCATGAAGCCCTCTGAAGGCGTGATCCTATGATGGACCTCTCTCTCCAGGATTGTTATCTTTTCGTTCGACTCGCCGAATCCCTTTCCGTTGCTGCCGTCGCCCGGGAACGCAACGAACATCCCAGTCAGGTATCGCGCACGTTGTCGAAAATGGAAGCCGAATGCGGACTGCGTTTGTTTCACCGGAGTACCCACGGCCTGTCCCTCACCGACGACGGCCGCATTTTTCTTGAGCATGCCAAAACGATTTCGCAAAACGCGACAGCCCTGGCCGACGATCTGGCGGCGCGCAGCAATCGGGTATCGGGATTGGTCAGGATTAGCGTCGCGTGCATCCTGGCCGAATATGTCGTGATTCCGAATTTGCGTGCATTGACCGATCTCCACGCAGACCTCAACGTGAGCTTGCATATCTCCGACCGGGCGGTGGACATGTCGACGGAGGGCGTCGATATTGCCGTCAGGGCAGGCATCGCTCCGCGCGACACACATGTGGCGCTGAAGCTTGGATCGCACCGAAGGGCGTTGTATGGGTCGCCCGCCTATCTGGCCGCGCGCGGCACTCCCCGATTTCCGCACGACCTGAAGCATCACGATCTGATCGCCAATGCGGCTGTTGGCTCCCACAATCAATGGCCATTCGACGGCGGCGGCGAGTTGTCCACTCTGCCCGTAGCGGGAAGGATTCGCGCAGACAATACATCGGCGATCGTGTCGCTCGTGCGGGCAAACATGGGAATTGGGCGCATCAATAAGGTGATAGGCGACGAGCTCGTGGCACGCGGCGCGCTGACCCAGGTTCTGGAAAACTATGAAGACCCGACCGAGTTCGATATCTCGGCCGTAACCCTGGCACCCCGGAATCGTGTTCCCAAAGTTCGCGTTTGTCTGGACTTTCTGTTTGACTGCTTCAAGAAATTCAGGGCTTGAGAAAAAGGAATTGGATCGGAATAGCCATGCGTAGCGCGTTTGTTCGGGTCGTGCTCGTTCTGCAATACCAAATTGTGCATCGGTCGCTTTCCGCGTGAAGAGAGGTCTGCGATAGTGGCGCCGTCTCTTCTTCGGCACGGCCGCCGCGATTGTGGTGGCCGTTGTCGAAACGCCTGGCGTCGCTGTCGACCCGACGGGTTGATTGGGTGATTGGCTTGTGGCGCACGATACGTCAGGCTTTCTTTTCAACTTTCTCGAGGGTGAACAGATGTGCTGGTGCTGCCCTACCTTTCAAAGCAAGCCGATCTCCTTGTCGAGACGTCAATTCGCCTGTACGGCGCTCGCTGCCGCAGCTACGACGACAGGCCTGATGAGTTGGAGTCGTCCGGCGCGAGCCGAGGCGCAATCCATCCAGCCTGTTGTGCGAACCCTGCTTGAAAAGCGGGCCATTCCCGGTTCGGACCAGGAAATGCAGATGATGCTCGTCACTTTTCAACCGGGCGTTGCGTCGCCGCTGCATCATCATCCCGTTGCCGGTTTGAACTATATCGTCGAGGGCATGGCGGAGTCCGCATACGGTGACGATACGCCCAGGATTTACCACGCGGGCGAGACGCTGCAGGATCTGCCGAACATTCCCCACACGCTGTTCCGAAACCCCAGCAAATCGGAAATATTGCGCTTTCTCATTTTCACCAATCTTCGGCCGGACCAGCCCTATTTGATCGTGCCTTGAAGGTTGAATCCGCGATGAACCGGCGCTGATGCTTGCGAGCGTGGGGTGAGTGTCGGCGACATAGGATGATCGGTACGGGAGATCCGCTTCATGCGATTGTCGAACTATTTGTTTTTTACGAAGGACTGCGAAGCCGCATTAGCTTTCTATACTGCATGCGGACTTGGCGCTGTCGCCGAGCTAAAACGGTACGGCGAGAACGGCATGCCGGTACCGACTCCGGCGATGCAGGGACGCGTTATGCACGCCGCCTTTGCGGGGCCCGGGGTATTCTTCTATGCATCGGACAATCACGACGCTGAGCCGATGCGCGGTTCAGCTCATATCTTGATGATGGAAGACGTGAAGAAGACCCATCACCTTTTCGCACAACTCAGTAAAGGCGGAAATGTGACGACCCCGCTCGATATTCAACCTTGGGGCGATCTCTTCGGTAAGCTTACCGATCGCTTCGGCGTTCAATGGATGTTGAACTGCCGGGTCTCCCAA
This sequence comes from Paraburkholderia acidipaludis NBRC 101816, assembly GCF_000684975.1. Taxonomy (GTDB): domain Bacteria; phylum Pseudomonadota; class Gammaproteobacteria; order Burkholderiales; family Burkholderiaceae; genus Paraburkholderia; species Paraburkholderia acidipaludis. The sequence continues at coordinate 68,289 of NZ_BAXZ01000023.1, forward strand.
TGACTGGCTAAGAACGGACTACCACGTCGACGAAATCGGGGTTGTCGAACGCCGCCGCCGAGCGCGCATAGATGTCGTCGCCGAAACGCCAGGTCGGCGACCATAGTGACCATAAGAGACGGCAGAGTTTGCGCCGGTTTTCGGTCAGCCCGGCCTGGCCACGCTCGCCGTGAGGATAATACTGGTATCACAGCCGGTGTTCGTTTTCGGGGTCGATTGGCTGGCCGGCGGCGGCTATATTCTGGATGTTGTAGCCGTTGACCGAAACCAGCCCGCGTGCAGCGGCAAAGCCAATAAAAGCTTCTACTTCATTGCCCGCTGTTTGCGATACTCGGGGACCGGCAGACCGCCCCAGCCCCAATTCTCCATTTCCACCTCCTCGATCACGACAAACGTCGCGTCAAGAGGCTTATTCAGCACGTCGAGCAGCAGGCGGCTGACGCCGTGGATGAGCTTCGCTTTTTCCTCCGCGGTAACGTGGTCGGTGCCGGGCGTGGTGCCTTCGCGGGTAATCTGGATCGTGACGATTGGCATGATGTAGACCTTGATCGGTTCGACAAACGGGGCGCGGACTCACCACGCCCCAGGAAAAAAGTCCTTAGTGACCCGCGACCTGGCCGCCGTCCACATGCAGGACTTCGCCTGTCACGAACGGTGCGGAATCGAGGTAGGTGATGGCGTTCACGATATCGCTCATCTCGCCCATTTGACCGACGGGATGCAGTGCGCCGAGCGCTGCATGCGTTTCTTCCGGGTGCATCGGCGACTTGATGATGCCCGGCGAGACCGCATTCGCACGGATGCCGCGCCGGGCGTACTCGATCGCGAGCGAGCGGGTCGCGGCCGCGATGCCGCCCTTGGTCAGCGAGGCCAGCACCGAGGGCACGCCGTCCACTGCATGGTCCACCAGCGTCGTCGTGATGCTGACAATGTGGCCGCTCTTTTGCTTTTCCATCTCGGCGACGGCGAGCTGCGTGATGTAGAAGAAGCCCGACAGGTTCACGTTGGTGATGGTCGCGTAGTCCTCGGGCGTGTATTGGGTGAACGGCTTTGCGATGAAGACGCCGGCGTTGTTGACCAGCGTGTCCACGCGGCCGAAGCGCTTGACGGCTTCTTCCACCACGCGCCGGGCCGTTGCCGGATCGCCGATATCGCCCGCTACGGTTGCGATGCCGGAGTCGTCCGACGGCTTGATGCTGCGTGCGGTGGCGACGACGTTGTAGCCCAGCTTGCGGAACGCCTTGACCGTTTCCGCGCCGATGCCTTGCGACGCGCCCGTGACGATGACAACCTTTTGGGAATTGCTCATTTGAAACCTCGAATTAGTCGGTTGAATTCAGCTCTGCAGTCGATCGGATTCACAGCTCCGATGGACATCAATCTAGGCTTGTTCTCGCCAGTTACGAATACCCTGCCGGGACAAACAGCTTTTCTTCGGTGGAATAAATCGGGAGCGCGAAATGTCGGCTGCTCCCGGGCCACCCAAGCGCCGCGAAAGGGGGAGAGAGCTCGATTCTCGGCATGGCAAGCCGTGGACGTTTGAACGTTCTCGCCAATATTGTCGCCAGGCCGCCGGCCGCGCTAATCGACGCGTTCGAGGGGAAAACGGCGAATCTGCTTCCCGCGGGCGACGTCAAATCCGGACGCTTCTCCGCGCAACGATCGAAAAGTAGGCCAGGAGAGAGGGGGAAGACATCGCGACGCGCGAACACGCGATGAGGTAGCGGCTTGCCGCCTGGCGTCGAGCCTCAGTCATGCTTCCCGGTAGTTGAGCCAGACCTTCATGGGGCCGCTCTCACGGTTGTGCCACGCGAAGTAGGGGATGGCCGTAAGGGAGACCGGCTGCGACCGCGCGGCGCGAGCGGCGGGCGATAGCTCGGCGAATGGCCGGTACAGCTCGCCGGACCAGGACGAGTCGATCGCGCGGCGCTGAGCCGGACCTTTCAGGACCACTATGCCGTTGAGCAAGCCCGGATCCCACGAGGTTTGCAGGTTCGACGGGTCGATAAAGATCTCGTCGAGATCGACGCCCGGCATATCGGCCTGCTCCGCGCAATACAGCACCGGACCTCGGCTCAAGGCCACGCGGCCGCGATTGTCCGGGACCTTCGGGTGGCTTTGCCATACGCGAACAGGCATAGAGAGGTCGAGGCGCACGGTGTCGCCGCGGCGCCAGATCCGGTGTAGCTCGACATAGCCTTCCGCGTTGGCCGCTGCTTCGACTCGCTCTCCGTTAATGGCGATATCGAACGATGCGTCTGCCGCCGCGCGGGTCCACCCAGGAATTCGCAGCTTCAGGGTAAAGGTTGATTCGGCATCCAGACTAATATCGACCCGGCCTTCCCACGGGTACCGCGTGCGCTGGCCGATCTGCACCGCGTTTCCAGTCACTTCGAGAGCCGCGTCGCTATCGGCGTACAGATTGACGTAAAGCGATTGCGCATCCGTTCCATAGACGTAGCCGGGCAACGAGGCAATCGTGCGCGCGACGTTGGGCGGGCAGCACGCGCATTCGTACCAGGTCTTGCGCCGGTGCGCGCCGTCGTTTTCGAGGGGGTTGACGTAGTAGTAGGACTGCCCGTCCAGCGACCAGCCGGGCAGCATGCCGTTGTAGAGCGTCCACTCGAACAGATCGACATAGCGTGCGTTGCCGGTTGCGGCAAACATGCGATGGCACCACATCATGTTGCCGATCGCCGCGCACGTTTCCGTGTACGCCTGGCTGTTGGGCAGCTCGTAATCGTTGCCAATGGATTCGCCGTCGTGACGCGAGCCCACGCCGCCGGTGATGTACATGCGGCGCGCGGCGAGCCTGTCCCAAAGCGTTTCGAGGCGCGGCAGCAGGTTCGCGTCGCCGGTCTCGAGGTACAGGTCGGTAATGCCGCAGGCCATGTACAGCGCGCGCACCGCATGGCCCGCAAGCGACTCCATGCGATCGAACGGCACATCGTCCTGGAAGTACGCATCGCCGAAGCGCCCGCCTTTCAGCAGACCGTGGCCGCGCGCTTCGATGAAGTATCGCGCGAGATCGAGGTAGCGTGGCCGGCCGGTCTCGCGCGCAAGCTCGATCAGCGCCATCTCGACTTCCTCGTGACCGTCGACGCCTTCCACCTTCCCTTCGGATGCCGGGCCGAAGCGTTCGTGCAGCATGTCCGCGAATCGCAGGGCGATGTTCAGCAGGCGCGCCTTGCCCGTGCTGCGATGGTGAGCCACCGCGGCCTGAATCAGGTGTCCGCCGACATACATCTCGTGCAGGTCGCGCAGATTAGTCCACTTTTCATCGGGGCGATCCACCGTGAAGTACGTGTCGATATAGCCGTCGGCCTCCTGTGCGCGCTCGATCAGGCCGATGCCTTCGTCGATGCGCTTTTCGATCTCCGCGTCGGGCCCCTTGGCAAGGGACCATGCAGCGGCCTCCAGCCATTTGTACAGATCGGAGTCGTTGAAGAAGAGGCCGGAGTACGCACCTTGGTACTCGCCGGAAACCCGCCGAAAATTATTCAGTCTCCCGGTGGACTCCAGCAGGTCCCACTGACTTAACAAGGTATGCTTACTATTGAGGTCATGACGATGCCCCCAGAATGGGCCGCGCAGATGAACGGCATTTACCGGGACCGGCTTGACCCGGGCGTAAGGGGACGCGGAAAGATCGACGACTACCGGACGGCGGGCAAGAGATTCGTTCATGGGTATCGATGATTTACGCCTTGACCGCGCCGGCGATCAGGCCATGGATATAGAAGCGCTGAAGCAGCAGGAACAGCACCGCGCAGGGAAGAATCGAGATCGTGATGCCGGCCTGCATGAGCCCCCAATCGACGGCGCCCAGCTGGCCGCTTTGCGCGTTGAGCAGCATGACCGGCAACGTGTAGTTCGAGGAATCGTTGATCAGGATGAGCGCGGCGAGCAGTTCATTCCACGATCCGAAGAACGCGAACAATCCGGCCGTCACGAGCCCCGGCATGACGAGCGGCAGCATGACCATGCGCAGCGACTGGAGCGGGCTGCACCCGTCGATGCGTGCCGCTTCTTCGATTTCGCGCGGCACGGCATCGAACGAGTTGCGCATCATAAAAACGGCGAACGGCAACTGGAAGGTCGTATACACCAGCGCGAGGCCGAACAGCGTCCCCTGAATATGCATCCAGCGCAGCAACACGAAGAGCGGATTCAGGATCGACTGGAACGGGATCATCAGCGTGGCGAGAATGACGATGAAGATCAGGTTGCGCCCTCGAAACCGGAAGCGGGAGAAGCCATAGCCGCCGAGCGTCGAGAGCAGCAGCGTCATGGCGACCGTCATGCCGCTGACCGAGGCGCTGTTGCCGAGGTACCGCCAGATCCCGGCACCGTAGGCGGCGAGGTTGAGGTAATTTTCGAGCGACAGGTGCGAGGGCAGATATTTCGGCGGCGAAGCATTCGCGTCCACGGACGGGTAGAGCGAAGTGAAAGCCGCCCATACAACAGGAAAGAGGAACACCAGCATCAATGCGCCGCACGCCGCGTAGTAGAGCGACGTCGCCACCCGCTTCCTGATGGCGACATAAACATCGTGCCGGTGCGCGTGCCGCTGCGCCGTCGCCACGGCCGCCGGGTCGCCCGCTCGCAGATCCGTGCCGCCGGAGTTCAGCACGTTATTCATTGTCGTCTCGCAGAAGGAGCATCTGGAGCACGCTAAGAATCAGCAGTACGACCAGCAGCACGACGGACATGGCCGACCCGTATCCCAGCTTGAAGTAGGTGAACGACGCGCGGTAGATCCAGTGAACCACCGTGATCGTGCTGTTCATCGGGCCGCCGTGCGTCATCACGTAAAACTGCTCGAACGCGAGATACGAGCCGATCACGCACATGATCAAGGCCAGGGCGAACGTGCGCCGCATCAGCGGAATGGTGATGTAGCGCTGCTGGGCGAACCATCCGGCGCCGTCGATGCGGGCGGCGTCGTACAGATCCTCGGGAATGGCCTGCATGCCCACCAGCAGGATGACCATGGTAAAGCCCGAAGCTTTCCAGAGCACCATGACGGTGATCGACGCGAGGGCGGAGTTTGCGTCTCCCAGCCATTGAACCGGTTGGTCGACAATCCCCAACTGCATGAGCAGCGCGCTAAAGATGCCGACCTGGTCGTTGAACATCCAGACCCACAGCAGGCTGGCCGAAGTCATGCCGATCACGACCGGCAGGAAATACGCAGTGCGAAAGATTCCGACCATCCGCCCCGCGCGGTTCACGAGCAGCGCAAGGACGAACGCGACAGCGAAAATCGCCGGCGTGACGATCAGCGTGTATTCGGTCGTGAACCACAGCGCGCTCCAGAACGACTGGTCCCTCAGGAGTTCGAGGTAGTTCGCCATTCCGGCGAACGTCGCGTGGCCCATGAGCGGCCACCGGTAGAGCGACATGCCCAGCGTCATCGCCAGCGGCACGATGAAGAACACCGTGGTGAAGATCACGCAGGGCAGAACGAACCAATAGCCTTGCCACTCGCGGCCGAGGCCGCCGTGTTGCCGGCGCGCCCGGCGCGGCGGCAGGTCCGGCTGGCCGCGCGCGGGTGACTGAGTCAGAACCTCCATTGCGCGTCGCTCCTCGATGCCGTTACTGTCCCGAGAGAATCTGCGTGAACTGTTGCTGTGCCGCTGCCACCGCCGCGTCGACGCCCTTGCCGAACACGGCCTCCTGGATCATCTGGAGCCACGGGCCATTCGGATCGTTGATCAGCTGATTGAATTTGGCGCTGTACGGCGTGCGTCCTTTGGCCATGGCCGTGGACGCGATGGCGTAGCGCGCGTCGAGCTTGCTGTAGTCGTTCGAGGCAAGATCCGTGCGGACGGGAATGCTGCCATTTTTGGCGAACTGATCGATCTGGACTTGTTCGCTGAGGCACCATTGGATGAATTCCATCGCTTCCTTCTTGTGCTTCGAACTGACAGGAATCCCGATCAGGTCGCCGCCCGCGAAGCTCGACCAGTTTCCATCCTTGCCGGGCAGGTAGGCGAGACCAAAGTCGATATCCGGCCGCTGCTTCTTCAGCAGACCGATCGAAAACGCCCCGGACCCGACCATGCCGATCTTGCCGCCCATGAAGGCGCTGATGAAGTTCTCGCCGCCGTCGGTTTTCGCCCCGGACGGCATCTCACCCGCTTGCCACATTTGCCGGTACATCGCCAGCGTTCCTTTGAGGGCGGGGTTGTCCAGCGTGGCATGCTTGCCGTCTTCGGAGAGGACATCGCCGCCGGAAGCCCAGACGAAAGGCGTTAGCGTGAAGATGTTGCAGCTGGCGCAACTGCCGGAGAAGTAGAAGCCTTTTACGCCGCCGCCGAGCGCCGTAATTTTCTTTGCGTCCTCCTGAAGTTCGGCCCAGGTCTTGGGCGGCTGATCGGGATTCAGGCCGGCCTTGCGGAAAAGCGTCTTGTTGTAGAGCAGCACGGAGCTTTCCGCACTGAAGGGCAGCGCATAAATCTTGTTCTGGTACGTCGCGAGACGCATGTGTGACGGACTCAGGCTTGCGTAATACGGCAGTTTCTTCGCTTCGTCGGTGATGTCGGTGAGCTGGCCCGCCTGCGAAAACGCCGGTACGTAGATCAGGTCGATGGCGACCACGTCCGGCGCGGCGCCCGCGGCCGACGCCGTGCCGAATTTCGTCACGAAATCGTTGGTCGGGATGATCGTCAGGTTCACCTTGGTCGGATGGCTGTCGTTCCAGGCCTTGACGACGGGCGTAACAAATCCGCTGTCGGGGGCGCGTACCCAGAACGAGATGTCGTCTGCACGCGCCTGACCTGCCGCGAGTGCGGCCACGCTTCCCAATGCGGCGAGCAAGCCCTTGTATCGAACCATGTTGTCTCCTCTTCTCCAAAGCCCGTTGGCAAGCCACCGAACCGCTTCACGTCGCGGGTTCGGCGCCGTGTCGGGCGCAGATGTTCATTGAGCGCAATTGCTTCTTTTGTTTGTCCGTGAACCGTGTCCGGCCACCACGCTCAGTGCACGGCAGCCAAAGATTGACACGCGCCGACGGCTGCCACAAGATGAAGAAACCCCATCAATACGCGCTGATTCCGACTTTTTCATGAACCCCTCCGCATTTGAATGGTCGAGCCGGCTCGGGCTCGACGCCAGCAACGGGGGGCTCTTCGTCTCGCGCGGCGAGGGCGTGCATCCCTCGCGTATCATCCCCTCGCACGAGCTGATTTACGTGAAGCACGGCACGCTGCAGCTGCATGAGCTGGGCGTGCCGTTCGAGGTGTCGGCCGGCGAAACGCTGCTGCTCTGGCCCGGCCGCCAGCATGGGGGCACGGCGCCGTTCGCCCCGGACCTGCAGTTCTATTGGGTGCATTTCACGACGACGGAGGCCGAGCGTCGTTTCCCCGCCGGCGCGCAACGCGAGCAGGGCGCGCTGCCGGAGCCCGTGCTGCGCGTGCCGCAGCACGCCCGGATCGAGCGGCCGGACCACCTCACGGGCTTGTTTCAGCGGCTGCTGAACGATCAGGAAATCTATGGCGTGCAGCCCTTTCCGGACGGGCTCACGATTCTTTTGATGCTGTGGGAAATTACGCGCTCTCACAACGCCAACGCCGGCGCGGGCGGGGCGCCGCAGCGTCTCGCGGCCAGTGCGGACCGTCTGATTCGCACGCACTTTCACGAAGCCATTAGCGCTTCATCGATCGCCGATCAACTGGGCTGCAATGCCGACTATCTGGGCCGGATCTTCAGGTCGGTCTACGGGAGAACCCTGACCGATGCGGTCCACGAACGGCGCATTCTCTACGCCGCCACCTTGCTCGCGGACGGGCACCTCACCATCGACCAGGTCGCGCGACAGTCGGGATTCGAAGACAGCGGCTATTTCCGGCGCATCTTCAAGCGCAGCAAGGGCATGACGCCGAATGCGTTCCGGCGTCTTCATCTGCGCTTGCATGTGAATACGGCGTGACGGCCGGCGCGCATTCGAAGGACATTGCCGGGTCCGGGGCGATCGGCTACGGTGTCCGACCCGCTCCGTACACCGCCGCGCTCGCCACCCGCAACGCCTGCGCCATCACCATCGCCGCCGGCGAAAGCAGGCGGTCGGCGCGCGTGATGAGCCCGAAGTCATCCATCTGGCAATCCATCGGCACCGGCAGCACCGCCACCATTCCATGCGCCTCGTAATAGCGCGCCACGTCCTCGGCCAGCACGGCAATCATGTCGCTCTGTTCCAGCACGCGCGTGATGAATAGCAGTGCAGAGGTTTCCACCACGTTGGAAGGCGGTGCGAGACTCGCGCGCTGGAACATCAGCTCGAAACGATGGCGCAGCACGCTGCCGGCCTGCGGCACGACCCAGGTATGGCTCTGCACGTCGGCAAGCGCCACGGGCGCGCCCGCAAGCATCGGATGCCCCGGCCGCACCACCGCGCACACCGGCTCGCCGGTCAGCGGCTCGTAGCGCAGCGCCAGCTTGTCGTGTTCGGCGGAGAGCCGGCCGAGCACCATGTCCAGCTTGTCTTGCGCGAGGTGTTCGAGCAGCACGTTGCTCGCGTCGATTGCCACGGTCACGCGCAGATTCGCATGCGTGCGCTTGACCGCCGCCACGGCGGCCGGCAGCACGCTCACGCCCGGCGACGTGATCGCGCCCACCGCCGCGTGTCCCAGCCGTCCGGCTTTCAAGGCGGCCAGTTCTTCCTGCGCCTGGTCGAGGCTGCCCAGCACGGCGCGCGCGTGACGGATCAGCGCGTCGCCGTACAGCGTGGGCCGCATGCCGCGCGGCATGCGCTCGAACAACAGCGCACCCAGCATTTCCTCCAGCTCGCGCAGCAGCTTCGAGGCGGCGGGCTGCGTCATGCTCAGCGCCGCCGCGGCGCGATGGATGTTGCCTTCCTCGGCGAGCGCGACGACAAGGAGCAGCTGTCGCGTCTTCAGGCGCGTGCGCACGTACCAGGGGCTAGTCTCAAGCATGATCTTAGGTGTTTATACCAATGTCGATATCGATATCGGAAGCGTCCGATTTTTCATTAGAAGGTTATCAGACTTGTGCTTAGACTAGGCCGAAATATTTGCCCCACACCCAAGAGACGATGTCGGCAACGAAACCCAAACTGCGGTCCCAAGAGTGGTTCGGCACCACGGACAAGAACGGCTTCATGTACCGAAGCTGGATGAAAAACCAGGGCATTCCCGATCACGAATTCGACGGCAGGCCGATTATCGGCATCTGCAACACCTGGTCGGAGCTCACGCCCTGCAACGCGCATTTCCGCAAGCTGGCCGAGCATGTGAAGCGTGGAGTGTCCGAGGCGGGCGGCTTCCCGGTCGAGTTCCCGGTGTTCTCGAACGGCGAGTCGAACCTGCGGCCCTCGGCGATGCTCACGCGCAATCTCGCCTCGATGGACGTCGAAGAGGCGATCCGCGGCAATCCGATCGACGCCGTCGTGCTGCTGGCCGGCTGCGACAAGACCACGCCGGCGCTGCTGATGGGCGCGGCGAGCTGCGACGTGCCGGCCATCGTCGTGAGCGGCGGGCCGATGCTCAACGGCAAGCTCGAAGGCAAGGACATCGGCTCGGGCACGGCGGTATGGCGCCTGCACGAGTCGCTCAAGGCGGGCGAGATCGATCTGCATCACTTTCTTTCCGCCGAGGCGGGGATGTCGCGCTCGGCGGGCACCTGCAACACGATGGGCACGGCCTCGACAATGGCGTGCATGGCCGAAGCGCTGGGCGTGACGCTGCCGCACAACGCGGCGATTCCTGCCGTGGATGCGCGCCGCTACGTGCTGGCGCATCTCTCGGGCATGCGCATCGTGGAGATGGCGCTGGAAGACCTGAGGCTCTCGAAGCTGCTCACGCGCGAGGCGTTTGAAAACGCGATCCGCGCGAACGCCGCGATCGGCGGCTCGACCAACGCCGTCATCCACCTGAAAGCGATTGCGGGCCGCATTGGCGTGCCGCTCGAGCTGGAAGACTGGATGCGCATTGGGCGCAACACCCCCACGATCGTCGACCTGCAGCCTTCGGGGCGCTTCCTGATGGAAGAGTTCTATTACGCAGGGGGCTTGCCCGCGGTGCTGCGACGGCTGGGCGAAGCGGGGCTGATTCCGCACCCGGACGCGCTCACGGCAAACGGCAAGTCGCTTTGGGACAACGTGCGCGCCGCGCCGAACTATAACGAAGAGGTGATCCGGCCGCTCGACAAGCCGCTGATCGAAGACGGCGGCATGTGCATCCTGCGCGGCAATCTCGCGCCGCGCGGCGCCGTGCTCAAGCCTTCGGCGGCGAGCCCCGAATTGCTCAAGCATCGCGGGCGCGCGGTCGTGTTCGAAAACTTCGACCACTACAAGGCGCTGATCGGCGACGAGTCGCTCGAGGTGGACAAGGACTCGATCCTCGTCATGAAGAACTGCGGGCCGCGCGGTTATCCGGGCATGGCCGAAGTGGGCAACATGGGCCTGCCGCCCAAGCTGCTGCGCCAGGGCGTGAAGGACATGGTGCGCATTTCGGACGCGCGCATGAGCGGCACGGCCTACGGCACGGTGGTGCTGCACGTCGCGCCCGAAGCGGCGGCGGGCGGCCCGCTGGCGGCGGTGCGCAACGGCGACTGGATCGAGCTCGACTGCGAGGCCGGCAAGCTGCATCTGGACATCAGCGACGAGGAGCTGGCGCGCCGCCTGAGCGACATCGATCCGGCGGCGGCGCCGGGCGTGGCGGAGCAGCTCGGCCGGGGCGGCTATGCGCGCCTCTATGTCGATCACGTGCTGCAGGCCGACGAAGGCTGCGACCTCGACTTCCTCGTGGGCCAGCGCGGCGCTGCCGTGCCGCGCCACTCGCATTGAGGACACCGATGGATTGCGCGCGCAGCGAACAGGAAAGGAAGGAGACACGCACATGAATGCGACGACGAACCCGCAGCCCCGCTACCAGGGCATCTTTCCGGTGGTGCCCACCACGTTCGCCGAGAACGGCGAGCTGGACCTCGAAAGCCAGAAGCGCGCGGTCGATTTCATGATCGACGCGGGCTCGGACGGCCTGTGCATACTCGCGAATTTTTCGGAGCAGTTCTCGCTGACCGACGACGAGCGCGACCTCATCACGCGCACCGTGCTCGAACACGTGGCGGGCCGCGTGCCGGTGATCGTGACCACCACGCATTACGGCTCGCGGGTCAGCGCGGCCCGCAGCCGGCGCGCGCAGGAGCTGGGCGCCTCGATGGTCATGCTGATGCCGCCGTACCACGGCGCGACGTTCCGCGTGCCCGAACCGGCCATCTACGAGTTCTACGCGCGCGTTTCCGACGCCATCGACATTCCGGTCATGATCCAGGACGCGCCCGCGGCCGGCACGGTGCTCTCCGCGCCGTTCCTCGCGCGCATGGCGAAGGAAATCGAGCACGTTGCGTACTTCAAGATCGAAACGCCGGGTGCGGCGAACAAGCTGCGCGAGCTGATCCGCCTGGGCGGCGACGCCGTGATCGGCCCGTGGGACGGCGAAGAGGCCATCACGCTGCTGGCGGACCTCAACGCGGGCGCCACCGGCTCGATGACGGGCGGCGGCTTTCCCGACGGCATTCGCCCGATCATCGTCGCGCATCGCGAAGGCCGCACCGACGAAGCGTTCGCGCTCTATCAGCGCTGGCTGCCGCTCATCAATCACGAAAACCGCCAGGCGGGCCTGCTTGCCGCCAAGGCGCTGATGAAGGAAGGCGGCGTGATCGCCTGCGAGACGCCGCGCCATCCGCTGCCGCCGATGCACCCCGAAACGCGCGCGGAGCTGATCGCCATCGCCCGGCGCCTCGATCCGCTCGTGCTGCGCTGGGCGGGGCGTTGAGGCCCGGGGCAACCTTGTCATGAATTCGCATCCCTTGATACGCAAGCGGAGAACGCCATGAGCTCACCCTTTACGCTGGCCGTGGTCGGCGTCGGCAAGATCGCACGTGACCAGCATCTGCCCGCCATCGCGGCGAATCCCGGCTTTGCGCTCGTTGCCTGCGCGAGCCGTCACGCCGAAGTGGACGGCGTGCGCAACTACACCGATATCGGCGGGCTGCTCGCCGCCGAATCCGATCTCGTGGCCGTCTCGCTCTGCGCGCCGCCGCAGGTGCGCTACGAGCAGGCGCGCGCCGCGCTCTTGGCCGGCAAGCACGTGATGCTCGAAAAACCGCCGGGCGCGAGCGTGAGCGAAGTGGAGGCGCTGCGCGCGCTCGCCCGCGCCCACGGTCGCACGCTCTTCGCGACCTGGCATTCGCGCCATGCGAGCGCGGTCGAGCCCGCGCGCGCGTGGCTCGCCGACCGCACGATCCGCTCGGTGCACGTGCGCTGGAAGGAAGATGTGCGCCGCTGGCACCCGGGTCAGGCATGGATCTGGGAACCGGGCGGCCTCGGCGTGTTCGATCCGGGCATCAACGCGCTTTCCATCATCACGCGCATGCTGCCGCGCGACCTGCTGCTGCGCGCCGCCACGCTGCACGTGCCCTCCGATTGCGCGACCCCCATTGCCGCGGAACTCGATTGCCTCGACACCGACGGCGTGCCCGTGCGCGCCGAGTTCGACTGGCGCCACGGCCCTGTCGAGCAATGGGAGATCGACGTGGAGACCACGGACGGGCTCCTCGCGATCAGCGAGGGCGGCAAGCGCATGACGATCGCGGGCGAGGCCGTCGCGCTTCCTCCCGAACGCGAATACCCGGCGCTCTACGAGCGCTTCCACTGGCTGATCGCGCACGGCGCCGAGGACGTGGACGTGCGCCCGCTGCAGCTCGTCGCCGACGCGTTCCTGCTCGGCCGCCAGGTCGAGGTCGAAGCGTTCGGCCATTGATTGCCCAGACGGCCGCGCACAGCCCTGCACAACCCACGTAACCGCGCAGTACCACAACCGCAAAACCAGAGGAGACACAGCATGACCAGCAAGATCCGCCGGCTGACCCTTCGCGCCGTTCTCGCCGCGATGTGCATTGCACCGCTCGGCATGAACGTCGCGGCCCACGCCGACGCCCCCGTCAAGATCGGCTTCCTCGTGAAGATGCCGGAACAGGCATGGTTCATCAACGAGCAGAAGGCCGCCACGGCGCTCGGCCAGAAAGAGGGCTTCTCGGTGGTGAACATCGGCACGCCGGACGGCGAAAAAGTGCTGGCCGCGATCGACAATCTCGGCGCGCAAGGCGCGCAGGGCTTCGTGATCTGCGCGCCCGACGTGCGTCTCGGACCGGCGATCCAGGCTCGCGCCAAGCGCTACAACATGAAGTTCGTGACGGTGGACGACCAGCTCGTCGACTCGTCGGGCAAGCCGCTCGCGGGCGTGCCGCACCTCGGCATGTCGGCGTTCAAGATCGGTAACCAGGTGGGCCAGGCGATCAGCGACGAAATGAAGAAGCGCGGCTGGAAGCCCGAGGAAGTGGGCGCGCTGCGCATTACCGACTATGAGCTGCCCACGGCGAAACTGCGCACCGACGGCGCAACGCAGACGCTGCTCGCCAACGGCTTCAAGAAGGACAACATCTTCGACGCGCCGCAAAAGACCACCGACGACGAAGGCGGCTTCAACGCGGCCTCGCCGGTGCTCGCGCAGCATCCGAACATCAAGAAATGGGTGGTCTTCGCGCTCAACGAAGAGACCGTGCTGGGCGCCGTGCGCGCGACCGAGCAGCTGCATATTCCGTCTGCCGACGTGATCGGCGTGGGCATCAACGGCGCGGGCGAAGCGTTCGCCGAGTTCCAGAAGAAGGAACCGACGGGCTTCTACGGCACGATTGCCGTGAGCTCGACGAACCACGGCAAGGACAGCACGCAGAACCTCGTGGACTGGATCAAGACCGGCAAGGAGCCGCCGGCCGACACGCAGACCACCGGCAAGCTGATGACGCGCGAGAACTGGCAGGCCGTGCGCGCGGAACTGGGTATCTGAGCGCCGCCGGACGTTTCGCGAAAGGGATGCAATGACTGAAGCCATGGTAGAAACGCCGGCCGCCGGGCCGGCGCGGGCGGCGCCGCGCGCGTATCTGGAACTCGACGGCATTACGGTGAGCTTTCCGGGCGTGCGCGCGCTGGACCGCGTTTCGCTCGAGGTGCGAGCGGGCGAGGTGCACGGCCTGATGGGCGAGAACGGCGCGGGCAAATCCACGCTGCTCAAGGTGCTCTCGGGCGTGAACCAGCCGCAGGAAGGCACGCTGAAACTGAACGGCGTGGAGCAGCGCTTCACGACCACGCGTGCCGCGCTCGACGCGGGCATCGCCATCATCTATCAGGAACTGCATCTCGTGCCCGAGCTGACGGTGGCGGAAAACCTGATGCTCGGGCAGTTGCCCAACCGTTTAGGGGTGCTCGACGAAAAAGCGCTGGTCGAGCGCGCGATGAACGAACTCCAGCGGCTTGGCGAGCGCATCGACCCGCGCACGCCGGTGAAGGCGCTCTCGATCGGGCAGCGCCAGATGATCGAGATCGGCAAGGCGCTCATGCGCGACGCGCGCGTGATCGCCTTCGACGAGCCCACGAGTTCGCTTTCGGCGCGCGAGACGGAGAACCTCTTTCGCATCATCAACGCATTGCGCGCCGACGGTCGCGCGATCGTCTACGTCACGCACCGCATGGACGAAGTCGATACGCTCTGCGACCGCGTGACGGTGTTCCGCGACGGCCGCCGCATCGAAACCTTCGAGTCGGTGGCCGACCTCGACCGCAACCGCCTGATCGCCGCGATGGTCGGCCGCTCGATCAGCGACGTATATGGCTATCGTTCGCGCGAGGCGGGCGAGGTGCTGATCGAGGCGAAGGGGCTGCTCGGGCCGGGACTGGCCGAGCCCATTTCGTTCAGCGCGCGGCGCGGCGAGATCGTGGGCTTCTTCGGTCTCGTGGGTGCGGGGCGCTCCGAGTTGATGAAACTGCTGTACGGCGCGACGCGCGCCACGGCGGGCCACGTCGAGCTGAACGGCAAGCGCGTGAATTTCGCCAGCCCGCGCGACGCCGTGTGCGCCGGCCTCGCGCTGTGCCCCGAAGACCGCAAGCAGGAAGGCATCGTGGCGATCGCCTCCGTGGCCGACAACCTCAACATCAGCGCGCGCCGCCATTTCAGCCCCGCGCGCTTCCTGCTGGATGCGCGCCGCGAACGCGAGCTCACCGACGACTACATCGCGAAGCTGGCAATCAAGACGCGCAACGGCGACACGCCCATCGGCACGCTCTCGGGCGGCAACCAGCAGAAGGTGATTCTTTCGCGCTGGCTGGCCGAGCGCATCGAGGTGTTCCTGATGGACGAGCCCACGCGCGGCATCGACGTGGGCGCGCGCGCCGAGATCTACAACCTGCTCTACGAGCTGGCCGAAGCGGGGCGCACGGTCATCATGGTGTCGAGCGATCTGGCCGAAGTGATCGGCGTATCCGATCGCATCGTGGTGATGCGCGAAGGGCGCATCGCAGGGTGCGTTCAAAAGGCCGATGCGCGCCCCGACGAACTGATCAAGCTGGCGCTGCCGCATTAGCGCGCCCGTGCCAGCGCGGCCCGCAACTGAAGCGGGCCGCTGAACCGAAACGTAGCTGAACCGTAGAACCTCAGATGAGTCAAGCCATGCAACCTCCGGGCACCTCCTCCGTTACCGAAGCCGCCGCGCCGGCGGCCGCCCAGCGCGTGCGCGCGTGGGACATGATCAACAAGTCGGGCATCGTCGTGGTGTTCGTCGTGCTCTTCGCGGTGCTTTCCGCGACCGTGCCCGACTTCCTCACCACGCGCAACATTCAGGGCCTGCTGCTCTCGGTCACGCTGATCGGCTCCATTGCGGTCACGATGATGTTCGTGCTCGCGCTGGGCGAGGTGGACCTCTCCGTGGCGTCCATCGTGGCGTTTTCGGGGGTCGTCGCCTCGACAGTGATCACGCAGTCGCACAGCGTCATGCTCGGCATCGCGGCCGGCATCCTGGCCGGCGGCGCCGTGGGCCTCGTGAACGGTGTGCTGATCGCGCGCTTCAAGATCAATTCGCTGATCGCGACGCTCGCCATGATGGAAGCGGTGCGCGGCCTCGCGTTCCTCACCTCGAACGGCGACGCCGTGATGATTTCCGAGGAGCGCTTCTTCGACCTGGGCGGCGGCTCGTTCCTCGGTATTTCGTACCCCATATGGAGCAACATCGTCGGCTTCGTCGTGTTCGGCTTTCTGCTGAAGAAGACGGTGTTCGGCAAGAACGTGCTGGCCGTGGGCGGCAACAGCGAGGCCGCGCGGCTCGCGGGCCTGCCCGTCACGCGCATCAAGATCACCGTGTTCGTGCTGCAGGGGCTCATTACCGGCTTCGCGGGCGTGATGCTCGCCTCGCGCATGAGCCTCGGCGACCCGAAGACCTCGGTGGGGCTGGAGCTGGGCGTGATCTCCGCGTGCGTGCTGGGCGGCGTGTCGCTCACGGGCGGCGTGGCGACCATCTCCGGCGTGCTGGTGGGCGTGCTCATCATGGGCGCCGTGCAGGACGCCATGAGTCTCATGAACGTGCCGACGTTCTACCAGTACCTGATTCGCGGCGGCATTCTGCTGCTGGCCGTGCTGTTCGACCAGTTCCGCCGCAGCCGTCGCGCGGTTTGAGCATGAGCGTGAGCGTGGGTGTCGGCGGCGCGGAGGACGGCTTGCGGCAGGAGCGCGGGTGCTGTTCAGGTGCCGCGCGGCTGCGCATGATCGAGCGCCGCGCCGCCGAGGATCGAGTTGGCGTCGGCGCGCGCGTTGTCGAGCTGCACGACGCTCGCCTGGCGCGCGGAAAGCGCGTCGCGGTTCTCGATGGCCGTGAGGATGGCCTTGTGGCGCGGCAGCGAGAGCGCGTGCGTGTTCGGATGGCGGCTCGTGAGCTTGATCGACTCCGTGAGCGCGAGCGTGAGCATGTTGCCGATATACGCGAGCATGTCGTTGTGGGTGGCGGCCATGATCGCGCGGTGGAACTCCAGGTCGGGCTCGAGCAGTTCGGAGGCCGTCTGCGCCGCTTCCATGCGCGTGTAGGCCACGCTGATGCGCTCGACGTCCGTATCGCTCGCGGAGATCGCGGCGAGCGCCGCGGCGGCGGGCTCGATGATCTGGCGCACCGTCATGAGCGCCTGGAAGAACTCGCCTTCGGGAATGCTGTTGACGGTCCAGAACAGCACGTCGGGGTCGAGCATGTGCCAGTCTTCGCGCGGCCGCACCACGCTGCCCACGCGCGGCTTCGAAATGACGAGGCCCTTCGCGACCAGCACGCGCGTGGCCTCGCGCAGCACGGGACGGCTCACGCCGTAGGTTTCGCATAGCATGGGCTCGGGCGGCAGCCGCTGGCCGGGCGCGAAGCGTCCGCCGACGATTTGCATGCCCAGCTCCTGCACGATGCGGCCGTGCATGCTCTTGCGATTCTGCAGGTTGCGGTAATCCATGATTCCCCGGCTGGCTGGCGGACCCTGGCGGGCCCGCCCTCGCTTGTACTCAATGCGCGGTCGTGGCGCGCATCGCGCGGTATTCCCGCCGCACGATGTCCATCAGCTCCGGTACCGAGGTTTGCGCACTGTGCTGTTCGAACGTCACGCGGCCACGTTGCATCAACATGATGCGATCGGCGATGTCGAGCGTCTGCGCATAGTTGTGCATGATCATGATAATCGATAGCCCGCCTTTTTCCTTCAGGCGCAGCACGAGGTCGATGATCAGCCCGGCTTCGCGCGCGCCCATGGCCGCAAGCGGTTCGTCCAGCAGCAGGATCTTCGCGTTCGAATTCACGGCGCGCGCCACGGCAATCGCCTGGCGCTGGCCGCCGGAAAGCCGCTCCACCGGCAGATCCACCGAAGGCACGTGCACGCCGATATCGTCGAGACACTGCGCGGCGCGCTCGCGCATCTGGCCGTGATCGAGCAGCCGGAACGGGCCGCGCCGCACGATCTCGCGATTCAGGAACATGTTGTGGTAGATGCTGAGCGAGTTCGCCAGCGCGAGATCCTGATAAACGCATTCGATGCCGAGCGAGCGCGCGTGGTCGACGGACCGCAGCAGCGTTTCCTGGCCGCTCACGTGGAGCGTGCCTTCGGTCTGCTGATGAAAGCCCGTGAGAATCTTGACGAGGGTGGACTTGCCCGCGCCGTTGTCGCCGAGAATGCCGAGGATCTCGCCCTCGCCGAGCGTGAACGAAACGCCGTCGAGCGCCGTCACAGCGCCGAAGCGCTTGACGATCTTCTCGCCGCGCATGGCAAGCGGCCCGGCGGCGGCGGTGGAGACTGTGGACGCGGCTTCGGCGGACGAGGCCCCTGCGGGCGGTTGCGGCTCGCTCATCGGCGTCCCCCTTTGCGCCGGATACGACCGACGTGGATATTGAAGACCATCGCGGCGAGAATCGCGGCGCCGAGGATGATGTTGAACGTGAAGGCGTTGATGCCGATAAGCGTGAAGCCGTCGTTGAGAATGCCGAGCACGGCCGCGCCGATCAGGCCGCCCACGATCGTGCCCGAGCCGCCCGTGAGAGGCGTGCCGCCGATCACGGCCGCGGCGACGGCGAGGAACATGATCTGGTTGCCGCCCGCCTGCGGGTCGATCGAGGTGATGCGAAAGCCTTCGAGTATGCCCGTGAGGCCCGCGAGCACGGCCGCGAGGATGAAGTTGCCCAGCCGCAGCCGGTTCACCTGGATGCCGGCCTCGCTCGCGCCGAGCGGATTCGCGCCGGCCGCCTGCGTATGCAGCCCCCAGCGCGTGTGCCGCAGGAGAATGTGCATGACGAAGGCCAGCACGACGGTCCAGAGGATTTCGCTGTAGCCCCAGGCGCCCATGAAGTTCGCGAAAGCGGGCGAGCCGGGCGTCTCGACGGGCGTGCCGCGCGAGACGGTGAGCGTGATGCCGTTGATCAGAAAGAGCGTGCCGAGCGTCGTCACGAACGAGGGCAGCCGCAGCCATACCGTGATCGCGCCGTTCACGAAGCCGATCACTCCGGCTGCGACAAGCCCCACGAGCACGGCGAGCCACATGGGCGCGCCCGCCTCGTTGGCGAACACCATCATGAACGGCGCGAACGCGAACACCATGCCTGCCGAAAGATCGATGTCGCCGCCGATCATCAGCATGATTTCGCCGAACGCGATGATCGCAACCGGCGCGATGAACTGCGAGAGGTTGACGAGACTCGCATTCGTCAGCAGAAAATCGTGGTTGGCGAACTCGAACCAGGCGGCGAGCAGCGCCGCCACGAGCAGGATGCGCAGTTCCGCCGACCACGCCGAAACAAGCGTCCCGGGCGACCGCGGGGGCCGCGCCGGGACATCCGCCTTGCGGGATTCGTCTACCGTACCCATCATGACTTGATCGCGCCGCTCATCGGGACGATTTGCGGCTTGGTGCTCTTGCCCTCATAGCGCGTCGACGTGTTGAGGTACGGCTCGACCGTGCCCTTCGTGACGAACTTGAGGCCGCTGTTGATGTTCGCCGGCCCGACGAGTCCGCCGGAAGCGAGGAACACGAACGCCTCCATCACAGTATAGAAGCCCTGAACATAAGGCTGCTGGTCGATCGTGAAGTCGAGGAAGCCTTCGTGAATCAGCTGGACCGTCGTGGGCAGCAGGTCGAAGCCGCCGCCGTGCACGCCCTTCGCCGGCAGATTCGACTCCTTCATCACCTGCGCGACGCCCTGGGTGCTGCCGGCGTCGACGGCGAACATGCCCTTCAGGTCCTGGTGTCCCAGATAGAAGGATTTGATCTTCGAAAGCTCTTCGTTGACCGTCGCGCCCGTTGCCACGCTCTGGACCTCGATGTTCTTGCCCGACTTCTTGATCGCGTCGCTCGCGCCGTCCAGCCGCGGCTGGATGTTGAGCTGGCCCGGCGTGGCGATGAAGAGCGCCACGAGCCCGCTGTCGATCAGCGAGGCAATGCGCTCGCCCATCTGGTAGCCGGAGAGATAGAGGTCCTGACCGATGTACGCGAGGCGCGGGCTGGTTTTCCCGCGCGGCGCGTCCGCGTTGTAGGCGAACACCGGAATGCCCGCGTCGAGCGCGGCCTGGATCGGCTTGTCGAAGGCGGTGGGGTCGACGATCGGCACGGCGATCGCGTCGGCCTTGGCGGCGATCGCCGCGTTCACGGCGCGCACCATCTCGCCGGCGTCCGAGGTGGCCGAGCCGGTCCACTGGTAGTCCATGCCGAACATCGAGCAGGCGTCCTGAATGCCGTACTGCGTGGGCACGAAGAACGGATTCGTCGTGACGTGGTTGACGAACACGATCTTCCACTTCTTGTGCCCGGGGAACGCCATTTCGGCCGCCTGCGCGGTCGAAATCAGGCCGCCCGCGCCGGCGCCCAGCGTTCCCAGCAGCGAGAGCGCCGCGCCGAGTCCCGCGCCCTGCAGCAGGCCGCGCCGTCCTGCATGAACCACGCCCTGCGTCTGGTCTTGCATCTGGTCTTGCGCATCATCCCGTTCTTGCGACATCTTTTCCTCCGGTTGTTTTCGTGGGTCCGGGGCCTGTCGAAAAACTGCCGAAAAGCAGGTCCTGGCGCGTGCACATTCACGATGGCACCGGGCGGCGCGGCGGCGTTCCTGCGAACGCGGCGAATGAAAACAGTGAGACCGTGCCGGACGGTACGACGAAGATGGTAGTGCAGTGCTTTGTTGGGGCCTAATCCACGTATACCCGTAATAAGTCGGACTATTGTCAGGTTGCGCGCGGGTTCCCCGTCCCCTCCGTGCCCGCACGCGCCGTCCATCGCCTCACGGGATGCCGGCACACTTCGAGCAAATCTGTTTTGCGGCTATCGGTTCCGGTTCAGACGCGCGGCGGCGCCGAGGCGAGCTGGGCTTCGTCGAGCGACGTGCTGCTTTGCGGGCGCGCCGCTTTCACCGTGGGCGCGCCCATGCCGGTGCTGCCCGACTTGCGCCGCGCCGCGTGGTGTTCGGTGGCGCGCTGCATCAGACAGAACGCGCACAGCAGCGCGCCGATCACGATGCGCGTCCACCACGAGCTGAGCGTGCCGTCGAAGGTGATGAGCGTCTGGATCGTGCCGAGTATGCCTACGCCGAACACCGAACCGATCACATAACCCACGCCGCCCGTGAGCAGCGTGCCGCCGATCACGGTGGCGGCGATGGCGTCGAGCTCCATGCCTTGCGCCTGCAGCCCGTAGCCCGAGAGCACATAGAGCGTGAACACCACGCCGCCTAGCGCGGAGCAGAAGCCGGAAAGCGCATAGACGCCGATCTTCGTGCGCGCGACGGGCAGGCCCATCAGCAGTGCAGAACGTTCGTTGCCGCCGATCGCGTAGACGTTGCGGCCGAAGCGCGTGAAG
This sequence comes from Paraburkholderia acidipaludis NBRC 101816, assembly GCF_000684975.1. Lineage (GTDB taxonomy): Bacteria > Pseudomonadota > Gammaproteobacteria > Burkholderiales > Burkholderiaceae > Paraburkholderia > Paraburkholderia acidipaludis. The sequence continues at coordinate 89,498 of NZ_BAXZ01000023.1, forward strand.
TGCGCGACCACGATGGCGGCCGCGAGCATGGCGAGCGCGATGAGCGAGCCCGTGGTGAGCGAGCCGGTGCCCACAGGAATGCTGAAGCCGGCGAGCGCGTGGAAGCTCGGGTCGTTGATCGGGATGGACTGGGTGGTGATGAGAAAGCAGGTGCCGCGCGCGAGGAACATGCCCGCGAGCGTGACGATGAAGGGCTGCAGGCGGAAGTAGTGGATCAGCGCGCCCATGGCCGCGCCGTAGAGCGTGCCGCACGCCAGCACGGCCAGCACGATGAGGGCCACGGGCCAGTGCCAGCGCTCGGCCATCACGGCGCAGAGTATCGTGGCGAGCGCGACCACGGCGCCCACCGAAAGATCGATGCCGCCCGAGATGATCACGAACGTCATGCCGATCGCGACGATCAGCAGGAAGGCGTTATCCACGAGCAGTCCGAACAATACCTGCAGCGAGAAAAAACCGGTGTACATCACGGAACCGAAGCCGAACAGGACGATGAACAACAGCACGGTGACGGCAATGGGCAGCACGCGCGGATCGACGAAGCGTGCGGCGCTGCGCCGGCACGCGGCGAGCATTGCGAGGGGCAGGGGGGAGCGGGTCATGCGCACGATTTTCTCGCGGTGTCCTAATAGTTGGGAGCCTGGGGCCGGCGGGCCCCGGCGAGGCGCAGCAGTTGCCGGGCGGCGAGCGCGCGCGCCGTGGGCGACTGGACCACGCTCACGACCGTCACGACCACGGCCTTGACGACGAGCGTGGCCTCGGGCGGCACGCCGATCGAATAGGTCGTGTAGGTGAGCGTCTGGATGATGAGCGCGCCGAGCACCGTGCCCGCGAGGCTGAAGCGCCCGCCGGCGAGCGACGTGCCGCCCAGCGTCACGGCGAGGATCGCGTCGAGCTCCAGCAGCAGGCCCGCATTGTTGCCGTCGGCGCTGCGCACGTTCGAGCTGATGAGGATGCCTGCCACGGCGGCCATCACGCCGCAGAACGCATAGGTGCCGAACACCACGAGCTGGGACGAGAGGCCGGCGAGGCGCGCGGCCACCGGATTCACGCCGATCGAGCGCACGAAGAGCCCGAGCGCCGTCTTGTTGACGATGAGCACCGTGACGAGCGTGACGGCGAGGGCGATCCAGACGTCGCACGGCACGAGCGCGAAGTAGCCGTCGCCCGCGAACAGATAGCCGGGCGCGCCGATGGGGATGATCTGGCCGCCGGTGAGCAGCTGGGCGACGCCGCGCCCGGCCACCATCAGGATCAGCGTGGCGATGATGGGCTGCATGCCGATGAAGGCGACGAGCAGCCCGTTCCACATGCCGGCCAGCAGGCCGACCACGAGCGCCGCGCCGAAGGCGGTGGCCACGCGCGAGGGGTCGGCTTCGAGCACGATCGCGGCGGCGGCCCCGGCGATAGCCACCACGGCGCCCACCGAAATGTCGATGCCGCGCGTGGCGATCACGAGCGTCATGCCGAGCGACACGACCACGAGCGGCGCGGCGTTCATGAGGATGTCGATGGGCGCGCCGAACAGATGCCCGGACAGCAGCGTGATCGAGAGGAAATTCGAGCGGTGCGCGACATCGACTGCGAACAGACACACGAGCGTGGCCGCGGGCCAGATGAGCGGATGTCTGAGCAGCGTGGAAAGGCGGATCATCGGCGACCTCCCGCGATCAGATCGTAGACTTCGTCTTCGGAACGGCCGTGGCCTTCGAGCTCGGCCACCTTGCGGCGGTCGCGCAGCACGGCGATGCGGTCGCTCACGCGCACCACCTCGCTGATCTCCGACGAAATGAAGAGTATTCCTAATCCCTTGGCGCACAGCGCGCGCACGCGGTCCATGATCTCGAACTTGGCCGCCACGTCAATGCCGCGCGTGGGCTCGTCGAGGATCAGCAGCTTCGGCTCCGTGGCGAGCCAGCGCGCGAGCAGCACCTTCTGCTGGTTGCCGCCCGAAAGGAGGCCAATGGGCTGCTCGGCGTCGCGAGCCTTGATGCCGAGTTGTGCGATGTATTGGTTCGCGAGCTCGCGCTGGCGCGCGCGCGAAATCGTGCGCCACCAGCCGCGCCGCGCCTGCAGCGCGAGAATGATGTTCTCGCGGATCGAGAGGTCCGCCACGATGCCTTCCTTCTTGCGGTCCTCGGGGCAATAGGCCATGCCGTGGCGCACCGCGTCGCGCGGCGTCGCGAGCTTCACGGTCTTGCCGCGTATCGACACGGCCCCCTGGTCCGCCCGGTCGACGCCGAACAAGAGGCGCGCCGTTTCGGTGCGCCCGGAGCCGAGCAGCCCCGCAAGGCCGAGTATCTGGCCCGGCTGCACGTCGAGGTCGAGCGGATTGAGCACGCCGCGCCGCGCCACGCCCTGTGCGCTGAGATACGGTTCGGCTGCGCGCGCCTGCGGGGCGGCGGGCGGCGCTTCCGCCTCGCCTTGCAGCTGCTCGCGCGCGATCTGCTGGCCGACCATCTTCGCCACCAGCGTCTGCACGGGCAGTTCCGCGGCGAGGTATTCGCCCTCGCGTTCGCCGTTGCGCATCACGGTGATGCGGTCTGAAATCGCGTAGGTCTGCTCAAGAAAATGCGTCACGAAAAGAATGGCGATGCCCGAGGCCTTGAGCTTGCGCAGCACGTCGAAAAGCCGCGAGACTTCGCTGTCGTCGAGGCTGGAAGTGGGCTCGTCGAGGATCAGGATGCGCGCGTCCACCGAAACGGCCCGCGCGATCGCCACCATCTGCTGGATCGCGATGGGGTAGGTGTCGAGCGACTGCGTGACGTCCAGCGCGAGGTTCAGATCCGCGAGCACCTCGGCCGCGCGGCGGTGGATCGTTTTCCAGTCGATCAGGCCGCGCCGCCGCGGCTGGCGGCCCGCGAAGATGTTCTCCGCAACCGAGAGATTCGGGCAGAGATTGACCTCCTGGTAAAGCGTCTGGATGCCCGCGGCTTCCGCCTCCAGCGGCGTGGCGAAGCGCACGGGCGCGCCCGCCAGCAGGATCTCGCCGGCTTCGGGCTGATGCACGCCCGTGAGGACGTTGATGAGCGTCGATTTGCCTGCGCCGTTCTGGCCCATCAAGGTATGGACCTCGCCGGGGTAGAGGCGGAAATCGACGTTGGCGAGCGCGCGCACACCGGGGAAGGTGCGCGAGAGGCCATGCGTTTCGAGTAGGGGCGTCGTGCTCATGAAGGCGGATGCGCGTGCGGCCCGGCATGCGCCGGGCCGCTTTCTCGCGTGAGGGTTAGTACTTGCGCGACGGCAGGATCTGCGCCGCGACGTTTTCCGGGAACACGGTCTCGTTCGTGACGATGCGCTTGGGCAACTGCTTGCCCGCCACGACGTCCTTCACGGCCTGCATGAGCTGCGGCCCGAGCAGCGGGCTGCATTCGACGTCCACGTTCATCTTGCCCGCGATCATCGCTTCAAAGCCGCCCTTGGTCGCGTCGAACGACACCACGCTGACGTCCTTGCCGGGCTTCATGCCGGCTTCTTCCATCGCCTGGATCGCGCCGAGCGCCATGTCGTCGTTATGCGCATAAACGACGTTGATCTTGTTTCCATACGTCTTGGCGAATGCCTCCATCACCTGCTTGCCGCCCGCGAGCGTGAAGTCGCCGCTCTGCGAAGCGATGATCTTGAACTTCGGATCGTTCTTGATGATTTCCATCAGGCCGGCGTGGCGGTCGTTCGCGGGCGCAGAGCCCACCGTGCCCTGCAGTTCCACGATATTGATGGGGCCGGGATTGTCCTTGTAGTGCTCTTCGAGCCAGCGGCCGGCGCGCCGCCCTTCTTCCATGAAGTCGGAGCCGATCATCGTGACGTAGAGCGACGTATCCTTCACGTCGATGTTGCGGTCGGTCAGGATCACGGGAATCTTCGCGCGCTTCGCTTCCTCGAGCACCGGCTCCCAGCCCGATTCCACCACGGGCGAGAACGCGATCACGTCCACGTGCTGCGCGATGTACGAGCGGATCGCCTTGATCTGGTTTTCCTGCTTCTGCTGCGCATCCGAGAACTTCAGGTTGATGCCGGCGTCCTTCGCGGCCTCCTTGACGGATACGGTATTCGCGGTACGCCATGCGCTCTCGGCGCCCACCTGGGCGAAACCCAGGGTGATCTGTTTGTCCTGGGCGTAGCCAGGGCCCGCCGCGAGTGCGAAAGCGGTGGCCATGAGAGCGCCCGCAATCATGCGCGTTGCCAGTTTCATACATGTCTCCTGATGTAGCTTGCGTTATTTTTTCTCAAAGGGCGCTACACCCATCGTGCACCACAGCCGGACTACGTCACGAGGATTTCGCGCCATCCCAAACCTCCCGAGGAATCGGGAGATTGTTCCTTGCCGACTTCAATAGCCAAACTATATGCAGGAGATCTCACGGTTTTTATTAGCGTTTTCCCGATGATACAGGTCTATATAGTCATGCTATTTATAGTTCATTGTTACCAGATCACCAGAAAGGCACTGTCATGAGCACTCGCCCGAGGAAGCTCCGCTCGGCCGCCTGGTTCGGCGCCGCCGACAAGAACGGCTTCATGTACCGAAGCTGGATGAAGAACCAGGGCATTCCCGACCACGAATTCGACGGCAGGCCGATCATCGGCATCTGCAACACGTGGTCGGAACTCACGCCCTGCAATGCGCACTTCCGCAAGCTGGCCGAGCATGTGAAGCGCGGCGTGTCCGAGGCGGGCGGCTTTCCGGTCGAGTTCCCGGTGTTCTCGAACGGCGAGTCGAACCTGCGGCCCACCGCGATGTTCACGCGCAATCTTGCTTCGATGGATGTCGAGGAAGCCATACGCGGCAATCCTGTCGATGCCGTCGTGCTGCTCGTGGGCTGCGACAAGACCACGCCGGCGCTGCTGATGGGGGCGGCAAGCTGCGACGTGCCGGCCATCGTCGTGAGCGGCGGGCCGATGCTCAACGGCAAGCACGAAGGGCGCGATATTGGTTCGGGCACCGTAGTATGGCAACTGAGCGAGCAGGTGAAGGCGGGGCGCATCTCGATCCACGAGTTCATGTCGGCGGAAGCCGGCATGTCGCGTTCGGCGGGCACCTGCAACACCATGGGCACGGCCTCGACGATGGCGTGCATGGCCGAGGCGCTGGGCGTGACGCTGCCGCACAATGCGGCGATTCCGGCCGTGGATGCGCGCCGCTACGTGCTGGCGCATCTTTCGGGCATGCGCATCGTGGAGATGGCGCTGGAAGACCTGAGGCTCTCGAAGCTGCTCACGCGCGAGGCCTTCGAAAACGCGATCCGCGCGAATGCCGCGATCGGCGGCTCGACGAATGCCGCGATTCACCTGAAGGCGATTGCGGGGCGCATAGGCGTGCCGCTCGAACTCGACGACTGGACGCGCCTGGGACGCGGCACGCCGACGCTGGTCGATCTGCAGCCTTCGGGGCGCTTCCTGATGGAGGAGTTCTATTACGCGGGGGGCTTGCCCGCGGTGCTGCGACGGCTGGGCGAGGCGGGGCTGATTCCGCACCCGGATGCGCTTACCGCGAACGGCAAGTCGCTCTGGGACAACGTGCGCGAAGCGCCCATACACAACCCCGAAGTGATTCGCCCGCTCGACACGCCGCTCGTGCGCGACGGCGGGCTATGTATTCTGCGCGGCAATCTCGCGCCGCGCGGCGCGGTGCTCAAGCCTTCGGCCGCCACGCCCGCGCTGCTCAAGCATCGCGGACGCGCCGTGGTGTTCGAGAATATCGACGACTACAAGCAGCGCATTGCCGATCCCGATCTCGACGTCACGGCGGACTCGGTGCTCGTGATGAAGAATTGCGGGCCGAAGGGGTATCCGGGCATGGCCGAGGTGGGCAACATGGGCCTGCCGCCCAAGCTGCTCGCGCAGGGCGTGACCGACATGGTGCGCATTTCGGACGCGCGCATGAGCGGCACGGCTTATGGCACGGTGGTGCTGCATGTCGCGCCCGAGGCGCGCGCGGGCGGCCCGCTTGCGATCGTGCGCGATGGCGACTGGATCGCGCTCGATTGCGAGGCCGGGACGCTGAACGTCGAGATCGGCGAAGCGGAATTGCGCGCGCGTCTGGACGCGTGGGCGAAGACGCTGGAGACGCTGCCCGAGGACCGCAGCGGCTATCGCAAGCTGTATGTCGAACACGTGCTGCAGGCCGACGAGGGGTGCGATTTCGATTTCCTCGTGGGCTGCCGCGGCGCCGAGGTGCCGCGGCATTCGCATTGAGCGGCAGAGCGGGCGAGGTCCCGGGCGGCTTCACAGTGGGGCTTCGCTTCAGATCCGCCTCAGTTCGGCGCGATGGCGGAAGGATGCTGCGCGAGCGGCGTGACTTCGATCTTCATATATAGGAAGAGCGGCAGCGAGCTGAGGATCGTATGCAGTTCGTCGTTCGTTTCGACGTCGAACACGCTGTAGTTCGCGTACTCGCCCACCACGCGCCACAAGTGCCGCCATTTGCCTTCGTGCTGCAGCTTCTGCGAGTACGCTTTCTCCTGGGCCACGATGGCGGCGATGTGGGCCTTGTCGGCATCGGGCGGAATCTGCACCTGCATATGGACCAGAAATAGCATGGGATGGGCTCCTCGGTTACGTCGTAGTCTTTACCGTGTTGCGCGTAAGGCAGCTTCAGTTTCTTCGCAGTCCTCTTTTCATACTCCGGCCACGCCGACCGTCATGCCGCCGCGCACGCGGCGCCAATGCCGGCGGCGGCGCCGATGATCGAGACTCGTTCTTGTGTCATTTTCGGAGGTGCGGGGGTAACGGGTGAGTGCGGCCAGGCACGTTCAGACCGTGGCGATGGGCGTGACGGGCGAGCCCATCGCGCCGGGCAGATGCAGCGGCGGGGCGGTCAGCAGGAAGCGCGAGCGGCCGTGCGCGCGCAGCCATTCGGCCAGTTCGCGCAGATACCACAGCTCGCCGAGCGGCAGACCGAGCTTGAAGAGGCAGTGATGATGCAGCGGCAGCAGCGGATGCTCGCCGGGCGTGGCGGGCGGCCGGGCCGGGTAGCGTTCGACGGCGTAGTTGTCGGCGGCGAGCGCGGCGATGCCCGAATCGGTGATCCATTGCAGCAGGCGCTCGTCGCGTCCGTCGAGCGCGCTGCAATGGCTCGCGAGCACCGCTTCGTCGGGCTGGCGGTTCATCTCGAGGATCAGCTCCGAGAAGCCGGTGCGCAGCAGGAGCATGTCGCCGCGTTCGACAATGACCTTGTCCTGCTCCATCACGCTCATCAGATCGTCGTAGCCGACGGTGCGGAATTCGCGCCCGTAGTGGGCGGCCAGGTCGATCAGCACGCCGCGGCCCTGCATGCCCTTCACGGCGAGATTCTCGATGCCGAGCGCGTCCGCATGGCTATGCTCGCCGCCGCAGGCATACGGCGCGTAGCCGTCTTCGGCGCGGTACGCCATCGGGCCGACAATGTCGTGGTTCGCGCGGTAGCCGTTGTAGTAGACGCTTTCGGCCACGCCGTCGCCGTTCGCGTCGAAACGCGCGCCCACGTGCGCGAGCGAGTCCCATTGCGTCGAATACTGCAGCGAGAGCAGCACCTGGTCGTCGCTCACGACGTCGGTGGCGAGCGCCTCGTTGCGCGCGAACGGGAAGTTCACGTAGGGCAGGCCGTCACGAAAGGTCGGGCGCAGCACGGGCGGGTGGCGGCGCACGTTGAGCTTGTTTTCGCCGGGGAAATCGAGCGGCAGCGAGAGCGTGAAGCTCAGGCCCGCGCGTATCTCCTGCGCGCCCTTGAGCACCTGCTCCGTGCCGATGAGGTTCGGGCGGCCAAGCTGGTCGTCGGGGCCGAAGTCGCCCCAGTTGGACCCTTCGGGCCGGTTCTGCCAACGCATCTCACTGTCTCCTGCAAGAGGGGAATCTGCGCGGCCGCCCGGCTCGGGATCCCGGTTCGACGCGCGCCGCGGCTTTTGCGTTCATGAACGCATTGTCGATATTTCGATAATTTTCTGGCAATGGGTTGGCGGGTAAACACCAGGCGGCGTGCGCCGGGAGCGCTACGTCGCTACGTTCCGGCTGTTGAGTTGGCAAGCACCCACGCGGAGATGGCGTTGACGACGTCGCTCTCTATGCCGTTGAAACCATGATGGCCGAACGCTTCGCAAGGGTCGCCCCGTGCCGCGCCGCCCGAAACGATCATCAGGTTCGCCCTGGACGATTGCGTGAGCTTGCGCATGAGCGCATCGGTATCGGACACCGGGCAAAGCCGGCAAGCGTCGTCGGCGTGATGCACGACCAGCACGGGTATCTTGAGGGCGGAGAGATCCATGCCCGTGACCGGTTCGCCGCCGCGGTCGTCGCGAAGGATGGTCGACGTCAATACGATGCCGTCGGGGCCGCCGCCGTCGGCCAGCGCGATGGCGATCGCCGCGACGGACTGGGTGCCGCGGCTGGTGCCCACGAGCCACACCGGCACGTGCAGTTGCCCTCTCAGCCAGGCGATCACGGCGCGGGCGTCTTCGGCATGTTCGCGCGTGAGGCGGAAGCCGTTGAGGTAGGGAGGGGATTGGCGGTCGCTCGGCGCGTCGATGACGGCGACGGCAATGCCGTTGTTGACGAACAGCTGTCTTGTGCGCACGAGGAAGTTGTTTTTTCCCCAGCCGAACGCGCCGTCCTGGTCGAGCTGAAGGCCGCCGTGGCCGCCAGCGTAGAGTATGGCCACGGCCTTCGGCGCTTCGGGTGCGATGAAGAGAAAGCGCTGGGTGACCCCGGAGCGCGTTGGGATGTCGATGACTTTGGGCGGGTTTTGCGCGCGCGCCGGACAGCATGACAGGGCCATCGCGATCGCGAGGCACCACGCACCCATCCGGCGCCCCAGCGCCGCCGCGAAGCCGAAACCTGGGGAGGGCGTTCTGGGGTTCACGGCGTGTACCTCCGATCAAGGGGACAGGGAGTGCGCTTCGACGAACCGAATGATCTCACCCTTCTTCAACGCTGCGTTCGGACGAGCTCGGGCCGTGAGCCCGCCGGCGCTACGACAAGCCGGTTGCCGCCCAGCGACTTCGCCTGGTACAGCGCCGCGTCCGCGGCGGCCAGCAGGTCGGCGAGCGCGGGCGTTTCGGTTCCCGACCGGGCAAGCCCGATGCTGACCGTGGCCCGTATCACGCTGCCGTCCGCCCCGCGATGGATCGTGTCGGCAAAATCCTGCGCGATGGTCTTGCCTAGTTCGCTCGCGCGCGCGGCGTCATGGCCGGAGAGCAGGGCGGCAAATTCCTCGCCGCCAATGCGCGCGAGAATCGCGTCGGGCCCGAGCGTGCTGCGGGCAATGTCGCCAAACGCCTTCAGCACTTCGTCGCCCGCTTTGTGGCCGTATCGATCGTTGATCGACTTGAAACGATCGAGGTCGAACGCAAAGAGCGAGACCTGCCGGCGCGGTCCCGCCTCGCGTATCGCGCGCGCCCCTTCTTCGAAGAACCAGCGGCGATTGCCAAGACGGGTCAGGTAATCGGTCTGGGCGTGACGCAGCAGCTCGCCGTGAGTTTCCTCGCGGATCAAACGCAACAGCGTCATCGGCAACACGACCGAATACAGGACTCCTTCGTATATCGTGATGTTGCTGGCTGCCAGCACGACCTCCTGGCCGTAGCGTGCCGCGAGCCAGGGCAGGATGCCGGCTCGCGCGGCATAGAGGAGCGCATGAATGCCTGTCACGAGCACGGCGATCTGCCGCGACTGCATTGCTTTCATGCCCTCGGTTCTTAGCAGCACGAACGACGTGGCGCCGCTTGCCAGCGCGATGGGAATCGCGCTGGCGTAGTACCACACCGCATCTTCCCAGCGCGGGCCGAACACCGCCCACGTGAGCGCCAGCAGGACGAGCATGGCGATCGAGCCCGTGAGATACCGCCGTCCGCTCAAGGCCGCGACGCCGTGCAGAATCAGCAGATAGCCGGCGACGATGACGAGGTTGCCAAGCGCCGAACCCGTCGCGCCAGGCAGTGCGTGACGGACGGTGATCGCCACGCATCCGATGGCCAGCGTGGCGTATCCCGCCGCCAGAATCTTCAGTTCCCGGCTGCGTCGCAGATGCGTTCGACGTTCCCATAGCGTCATCGCGGAACTGGCGAGTAACGTCCCGATCGCGAGGAAATAAAGAGTGAGAAGATCGACGTGCATCGTTGACGAGGTCATTCCGCGGCGCGACAGCCCGCGGAACCGGAGCAAGACTTATGCCGCTTCGCTGCTGCCGCGCACGACGGCCGCGGACTGAAGCAGCGCGAGATGGCGCAGCAGTTTGTTCACCATCCCGACGACCGTGAACGCGAGAATCACGAAGAACGCCGCGAGCGGCGCCAGGATCTGGATCGACACGAAGCCGGCGAGCGCCATCATCGCGGAAGAAACGAGCAGCAGCGCACAGCCGAGGATCGCGCTCGTCAGACCCGCGATGTGCGGGAACAGCGAATTGCCTTTGGCCATGAAGGTGGGATACATGGCGCCGGCGCAGAATCCCATCACCACGACGGGCGCCGCGAGCGTCCAGACGCGCAGGCCGATCGTCAGCGCCAGCACGAGCATGACGATCGACGCGGCCGCCATGATGCGTGCGCCGATGCGCAGCCGCGCCTCGGCGCCTGGCAGACGCGGACCATGTACGCGGTTCGAGAGGCCGCCCAGAAAGTACGCCATGCCGACCCCGAGGGCGAGGTAGCCGAAAAAGGTGGGCGGCTCGTGCAGCGTGCTCTGCACCATGAACGGCCCGACGATGTTGAACACGAGCAGGATGCTGTAGCAGAGGCCCTGCGCGAGAAAACAGCTTTGAAACACGGGGCTCGACAGCACCTTGCGCGCATTCGCGAGGAGCGTGCGCGGCTCGAGCCGCACCGGCCGCGGCAAGCTCTCGCGATAGCGCCACAGCGCGGCCCACATCACCAGCGAGTAGACGAGCAGAAACACGAGGCTGGCCTGCCAGCCGAACCACGTCTGCAGGTGGGCGCCGATCACCGGCGCGACGATAGGCGCGAGCCCCCAGGCAATCGACATGTAGGTGAACATGTGCATGAGCGCCTGCCCGGAGAACGAGTCGGTGATGATCGCCTTCGCGAGCAGATTGGTCGTGGCGATGCCGAAGCCCTGCAGGCAGCGGGCCAGGACGAAGGTTTCCAGATTCGGGGCGCAGAGCGACAGCACGCAGCCGATCGTGAAGATGATGAGCCCGAATGCCAGGACGCGTTTGCGCCCGTAGGCGTCGGCCACCGGCCCGAAGAGGAGCTGGCCGAACGCGTAGGCCGCCATGTAGCTGGAGACGCTCGACTGGATGGCCTGCGGCGAGATCCCGAAGAAATGCGCCATCGCGGGGAGCGAGGGCACGTAGATGTCGATGGCCAGTTGTCCGGCGGACGCGTATAGGCAGATCAGGATCAGCAGGAAGCGAGGCGAATTCGGCGTGCGCGAGGCTGTCGCGGCGCTCTCGGAGGTCGGGTGGTTCATGGATGCGTCGAAAAAACGGTGTCGCGACGCCAACCCAATCTGTTCGAATATCGAACATGAAACCCGTGCGGCGCCAGAGCCGCATATTGTGCCTGTTGCCGGCCGGATCCGCTCGATGCGGACCCGGCCAGGCGCGGGCCGGCTGCGTAATTTGACGCCCAGCCCCCGGCTCCCTGGCTCCCCGGCTTTCTCAGCCGGCTACGTCCTCCGTCTGCCGCACGCTGCCGGCCGCAGGCGCATCGCTTTCGACCTCGACAGGCACGCGCCGCGCCAGCGCGCACATGAGCTCATAGCCGATCGTGCCGGAAGCCTCGGCCACCTCGTCCACCTTGACCTGCTCGCCCCACAGTTCGACCGGCGAGCCGATGGCGGCCGCCGGGCAGGGCGTGAGATCGACCGTGAGCATGTCCATCGAAACGCGCCCGACGGTGCGCGTGCGCACGCCGTCGACGGCAATGGGGGTGCCGGTGGGCGCATGGCGCGGATAGCCGTCGGCATAGCCGCAGGCCACCACGCCGATGCGCAGCGGTTGATCGGCCTGAAACGTGCGGCCGTAGCCGATGGTTTCCTGTGGCGCGATGGTCTGAATGCCGATGATGCGGCTCGACAGCGTCATCGCGGCGCGCAGCCCGAAGCCCGCGACGTGCCGCGCGACGCCCGTGGGCGAAGCGCCGTAGAGGATCGTGCCGGGGCGCACCCAGTCGCGGTGCGCGCGCGGATGCCAGAGCACGCCGGCCGAATTCGAAAGCGAGTGCTCGCCTGGCATGTCCTGGGTGACGGCGTCGAACTGGTCGAGCTGCCAGTCGATGGCGCCGTCGTCGGCGTTGGCGAAGTGGCTCATGAGGCCCGTCGAGCGGACCGCGGGCAGCGCCCGCGCGCGCTCCCACGCCTTGCGGTAGGCGTGCGGACGGAAGCCCAGGCGGTTCATGCCCGAATTCATCTTGAGCAGGATGTCGATGGGCTGGCGCAGCTTCGCGGCGGCGAGCAGGTCGAGTTGCTCGTCGCAGTGCACCGCGACGGTGAGGCGATGGCTGTCCGCGAGTTCGAGATCGGCGGGCTCGAAGATGCCTTCGAGCAGCAGAATGGGCTGGGTCCAGCCGAGCGCCCGGATGCGCACGGCCTCGTCGAGGTCGAGCAGGGCGATGCCGTCGCTTTGCGCGAGCGCCGGGTAGATGCGCTCGATGCCGTGCCCGTAAGCGTTGGCCTTGACGACGGCCCAGACGCGCGAGTCGGGCGCCATCTGCTTGACGAGCCCGAGGTTGTGGCGGACGGCTTCGGGATGAATGCGGGCGATGATGGGACGCGGCATGGCGGTTCCTGATCCGGGTTGTCGTGCGCTTCGCGCCGCCAGGTGGAACCGGCGGCGAGTTCAGCTTTGGGTAGTGGTTTTCGCAATCATATTGATCTTTGTCCAGTTATTTTTAATGTATTTTTTGCGATTTTTGGGTGAAGTGACTGAGTGAGCCGCGCGCGTTTTATCTCACATGGTCCGAAGCGGAAATTTTGCTGGCTCACCACCCGCTCCCGACCGTAAACACCGTGCGCATGTCACTGCGCTCCCGCGCCCAATGCTCCTCCAACTCCGCCAGCGGCAGGGCCAGCGTCTCGATTCGCAGCCCCGCGGGGGCGACGGCGCCGAATACGCCCCTTACCGCATCGAGCAGGCGGGCGAGGCTCACGCTGCCCATGCCGCTGCCCAGCAGCGTAATCGGCGCGGCGCGCAGGACCGCACCCGGCAGTGCGATCCCGGCGCCGCTGATCGAACCGATCTGGACGAAGCGCACGGACTGCGTTTCCGCGCCGGCCTGCGCGGCGGCGATGAGCAGGGCGCGCGCGCTCGTCCCCCACAGGTAGTCGAGCACCACGTCCACGCCTTGCGCGAAGAGAGGCTCGAAGGCGCGCACGAGGCTTTCTTCGTCCTGCTGCAGCGAGATCGTGACGTCGGCGCCCAGCGCCTTGAGCGCTTCCAGCGAGGCCGCGTTGCGGCCGGTGGCGATCACGCGTCGTGCGCCCAGATGCCTCGCGATCTGCACGGCAAGTTTGCCCGAGGTGCCCGTGGCGCCATTGACGAGCACCGTTTCGCCGGCTTCGAAGCGGGCGCGTTCGGCGAGTGCCGCCCACGAAGACAGGCCCGGAATGGCAATGGCGGCGGCCGTGACGTCGTCGAGCGCTTCGGGCAGCGGAACGCATTGGGCCGCTGGCACGAGCGTACGTTCGGCCAGCGCGCCGAAGGGCGCATGCGGCCCGAAGAAATAAACACGCTGCCCATTGTCGAGGCGACCGGTGCCGTCGATGCCGGCGACGAACGGAAATGCGCCTGTCGACGAATAGTGCTTGCCCGCTGCCCTGGATCGCGCCACGACGCTCAGCGCGGACGCGCAAACGTCGATCCGGCGATGACCTTCGAGCGCGCCGGGATCATCGAAATCGGCGAGAACGGGGGGCTGGCCCGCGGCGGCGACGATAGCGGCTTTCATTCGAACTCCTGATGGTATGGGGGCTGTCAATGCGCTTCGACCCACGCGCGCAGCGCCGTGTCGCGGATGTCCAGCACTGCGAAGAGGCCGATGGCGCGCAGCGCGGGCAGGATCGCGGCGAGGTCCGCTTCGGCCTGCTCGCGCGCGGCGGCGCTGGCCGCGGGATCGGTCATCACGCGCGCATTGGCGAGGAAGGCTCCGACCGTGCCTTTGCGGATCGTCGTGCCTTCGAGTTCGACGTGGTCGAGGTGGTCGGGAAGAATCTGGTCGGCTCGCATGGGGCGGGGCTCCGGAAGTGATGTCATGAGGCGAGTCTAGGCGTGCGCGAGCGGCCGGTCTCCGGTATAACAGCCATTCAATACGGAGTTCCCGCCATGAGTCTCCCCTTGATCCGCCCCGATCTCGTGCTTTCGCAAAGCGGCCCGTTTCTCGCGGCCGCCGAACTGACACAGAAGGAAAGTCGCGAGACCGCCCCGCATGCTCACGCCCGCGGGCAACTGATGGGCGCGCTGAGCGGGCTGGTTTCGGTGGGCGTGGATACGCAACGCTGGGTGGTGCCGGCCATCCACGCGATCTGGATTCCACCGCACCGCGTGCATTCGGTGAGTTCGTACGGGCCGTTTGCGGGCTGGAGCGTGTTCATTGCCGAGGCGCGCTGCGCGGCGTTGCCGCGCGAGCCGCGCGCGATTCGCGCCACGCCGCTTTTGCGCGAGGCCGTGCGCCGCGCGGCGACGTGGCCCGGCGCGGAACTCGACGCGGCGCAGGCCCGCGTGGCGGAGGTGATCCTCGACGAGCTGGCGGCTTCGAAGGCGGAGTTGCTGGGATTGCCGCGTCCCACGGATGCGCGCCTCGTGCGCATTGCCGACGCCCTGGCGAGCGACCTTGCCGACAACCGCGGGCTGGAAGCGTGGGCCGAGTGGGGCGGGGTGTCGTCGCGCACGCTGAGCCGCCGCTTCGTGGCCGAGACCGGCTTTAGCTTCGCGCAATGGCGCCAGCAGGCGAGACTGATGCGTGCGCTGGAGCGGGTGGCGGACGCCGTGCCGGTGACGACGATTGCGCTCGAACTGGGCTACGACAACGTGAGCGCATTCATCGACATGTTCCGGCGCGCCACAGGCACGACGCCGGGGCGTTATCTGGCCGACATGGGGGAAGCTTCCGGGCCGTTGTCGAAGCCGTGAGCGAGTGCCGGGGTGAAGGCGGTTGCCTTGGCGCGCGGACTCGGCGTGCCGCTATGTGCCGCCATGCGCCGTTATGCGCCGCCGCCCAGCATCGTGCCGCGGCAAAGGCTCGAACCGCAGCGGCAGGCGTAGAGCAGCCGCGTCTCGACCGGCGTGTCGGGCTCGACTTCCAGGGCGTAGTCGATGAACAGTTCCGCGCCGGCTGCGATGTCGCAGACCGCGTCGATGAACACGCGGCCGCCGATCTCGATCGTTTCGCAATTGGCGGCGCAGGCGTGATTGAGCCAGCGCGCGCCGTTCCCGCCGCGGCCGCCGTCGATCACGCGCCCGTCCGAAAGGCCGAACAGGAAGGTATGCGCGCACTCGCCGCGCGATTGCCAGTGACGCGCCGCTTCGCGCCACGTCGTCACCTTGCCCCGGTATTCGAAGATGCGCTCGCCGGCGTGCAGCGCCTGCAAGGCGAAAACGCCTCGCCCATGAATGGGCGAACGGTGTATGGAGATTCGTCTCATGATGGTCGCGCGCGTGACGGGTGCGCGCAGTATAGGCGGGCAATATTCCGTCGAGTGTGACAGTTGCGAGACGGTCAATTCAGGTTGATTCGCAGGACTGAGGGTCAGGCGGAAGTCGCGCGGCGATCAGGGCAGGGAGAGCGAGGGGGAGGAGTGCGGCGTTCGGTGCAAGACCAGGCCGCCGCGCCGCCTTTTGAGTCACTTGCTGGTTACTTCTTGTCTGCTTACTGCTGCTTGGCGTCGGCCTGCTTCGGCTTCGGCGGCGATTGCACCTTCGCGTATTCGAATGCCGGCGTGGCCTTCAACGCTTCCTTCGTTGCGCCGGGCAGATAGAGGTTGCCGTTGTGCACGTCGAGCGAAGCGATGGGCACGGCCACGTCATGCACGCCGACCCCGAGGAAGCCGCCGGCCGAGACGATGGCCGCCGAAACCGTGCCGTCCGGCGCGATGATCAGGTCGCGGACCACGCCCACCTTGACGTTGCTGTCGTTGTACACGGCCTTGCCGAGCACGCTCTTCTTCACGCTCCAGCCTTCGAGGAGCGCCTGCGATTGCTCGACGGTCACGCTGAGCGGCTGCGTGCCGGCGACCTGCGCGTAAGCACTGCTGGTGGCCACGCCTGCGGCCAGAACGGCTACTGCCAACATCGTCTTGCTCAATGCCATCTTGTTGTTCTCCTGTTTGAGATCGGAACGCTTTTGCGAGCCATGTTGCCGACGGCGACAACCGGATGCCGCCACCCCAGGCCCGTACTGCACCAGAACCGTGCGCGGCAGCAGCGCGCGAACGATTCGCGAGGCGATCCGTCATGTTAGCGAGATTGTCGCGGGGCTGCGCTCAGAGTGCACGATCGCACGGTCGCCGGTGCCGCAGAGGCGGCTTTCAGCGTCTCCTTTTTGTTCGACCGGATCACCTGCGCGAGCCGCTACACGAGCGGCACATAAAGCGACTCCGAGGTGTTGCCGTAGCCGAGCACGAGGCCATTGTCATCTGGCGCAGGGCGCAACGCGAAACGCGAGAGCGGCGCCGGCGCCATCTCGTACTCGCGCGCCGCCGCTGCGATCCGCTCGTCCGGAAACACGCCGGGCAGGCGGACGGTGAGGTGCATGCCGCTGTCGCCGCCCGTCACGTTATGCGGTGTGTCCAGATGAGCGGCGAGGGCTGCTTGCAGCAGATCGCGGCGGCTGCGGTAGAGCCGGCGCATGCGCCCGAGGTGCCGGCTGAACTGACCGCTTTCGATGAACTCGGCCAGCGCCAGTTGCTCATGGCGATGGCCCCCGCGCAACAGTTCGCCGAGCAGCGGTGCGGCGCGCGCCGCCAGCGCCTCGGGCAGCACAAGAAAGCCGATGCGCAGCGCGGGGAACAGCGTCTTGCTGAAGGTGCCGACATAGAGCACCGGCGCGTGCGGCACGAGGCCCTGCATCGCGCCCACGAGCTCGCCCGAGCGGCGGAATTCGCTGTCGTAGTCGTCTTCGATGATCCATGCGCCGTGCGCCAATGCCTTGTCGATCAGTTCGAGCCGGCGCGGCGCGGGCAGCACCGCCCCCGTCGGGTACTGGTGCGAGGGCGTGCAGTAGATGAGGCGCGGCGTGCCGTTGGCCCAGGCTTCGGCGTCGGCCTGCAGGCCGTCGGCATCCACGCGCACCGGCCGCACGCTCAGGTCGCCGCACTGGAACGCCGTCTGTGCGCCGCGATAACCGGGGTCTTCGACCCATGC
Organism: Paraburkholderia acidipaludis NBRC 101816; assembly: GCF_000684975.1. Classification (GTDB taxonomy): domain Bacteria; phylum Pseudomonadota; class Gammaproteobacteria; order Burkholderiales; family Burkholderiaceae; genus Paraburkholderia; species Paraburkholderia acidipaludis. Next base: position 106,785 of record NZ_BAXZ01000023.1, read on the forward strand.
CGTGTCGCCGGGATTGGTCAGGAGCCGCACGCACAGCGCGAGCGCTTCCTGCGCGCCTTCCGTGATGACCACCTGTTCCGGCTCCGCGCGCACGCCGCGCGCCACCGCCAGATGGCGCAGGATGGCCGCTCGCAGCGCCATGTCGCCCTGGGGCGTGCCGTAGCCTAGTGTGTGCGCGCCGCCGCGCGCGATGGCGCGATCGAGGCAGCGCTTCCAGACACCGAGCGGGAAGCGGCCCAGCGCGGGCACGCCGGGGCGGAAAGCGAGCGTGTCCGCGCCGTTCTGCCAGCTTTGGCGAACTTGCGTGCCGCGCGTGGCGATCGCCGGCGCGGGGGCGGTGCGGCTCGCGCGCCGCGCGGACCTCGGCCGTGCGAGCGCGGCCACGCGGGTTCCTTGCCGGCTCAGTTCGATATAGCCTTCTGCGCTCAGCAGTTCATAGGCGGCCGTTATGCTGTTGCGCGACACGCCGATCGCGGCGGCCAGCGCGCGCGAACCGGGCAGACGGCAGCCCGACGGCAGGCGCCCTTCCAGGATGCCGCCGCGGATGCGATGGAGCAGTTGCCGCTGGAGGGACTCGCCCTCGCGATCGCGCTCGAGCGGTGTTTCGAGCAGAAAGTCCACCAGCGAATCGGGCGTATCGTCGGTCATGGGCAAGGGCGGAACGGTTCCTGAGGCGCAGGGCGTGGCACCACCAGAATTGGCATCGGTGGATCCTCTATAGGAGCCACGAAAGGCGTAATCTAGCACACGATCCCATCACTCTTGCTGGAGCAATCCGTGACTCAGCGCCTCAACGAATACGGGCAACCCATAGGCGAGCCGGTTGCCGGCTGGACGCCGCGCGCGCGGCCCGAAGCCGTCGTGCTCACGGGCACGCGGTGCCGCCTCGAACCGCTCGACGCCGCGCGTCATGCCGACGATCTCTTCCTCGCCTGGGGCAATGCGCCCGACCATCGCGACTGGACCTATCTTGGCGTGGGGCCGTTCGAGCATGCGGAAGACTTTCGCCGCTACATCGAGGCCGCGGCGCAAAGCACGGATCCGCGTCACTACGCGGTGATCGATCTCAGGACGGGCCGCGCCGTGGGCAGCCTGGCGCTGATGCGGCAGGATCCGGCCAATGGCGTGATCGAAGTGGGTCACGTGACGTTTTCGCCGCTGCTCAAGCGCACGCCTGTTTCGACCGAAGCGCAGTTTCTGCTGATGGCCTATGTCTTCGATACGCTCGGCTATCGGCGCTACGAGTGGAAGTGCGACAGCTGCAACGTGCCTTCGCGCACGACGGCCGCGCGGCTGGGTTTCACCTTCGAGGGGGTTTTCCGCCAGGCGATCGTCTACAAGGGACGCAATCGCGATACGGCGTGGCACTCGATCGTCGATGCGGAGTGGCCGCCGCTCAAGCGCGCTTTCGCGGCCTGGCTCGCCGCGGAGAATTTCGACGAAGCGGGGCGGCAGCGGGTCTCGCTGGCCGACATGCGGGCGAGCGGGGCGGGCGGGGCGTAGGCGTCGCTGGCGGGGCGGGTATGCAGCGCACCGTCCTGTTTTATCCGCCGATCAGCTTCAACCCCGCCGGCAGCGACTCGCCGAAGATGCGCCCCGTATCCGCGTGATCGAGCGCGACCACTTCGCGAACCATGGCGATCCACGCGGGTGGCGCGCCGCCCGCCGTGAGCCGCCGCACGATCTCCTCGCGCAGCGGATCGGCCAGGTCGCGCGAGCGGTCGCCCGTCATGCGCGCAATCTGCACGGCGGCGAACATGGCCGGCTCCACCTTGCGCCAGTTGTGCGCGAGTATCGCTTCGAGCCAGCGCGTCGCCACGTCGGGCGGCACCACGCCGTGCGCGCTGCCATAGAACGGCAGGCGCGCGCCGATGCGCCCCACGGCCCACCAGCTCTGCGGATTTTCCGAGGGTTGCGCGAGCCGTTCGAGCAGGCGCTCCGCGATCGCGATCTTGCGCTCGACCGCAATGTGTTCGAGCGACGCGTAGAGGCGGACCATATCGGCCTGGCCGAGCTTCGCCGCGTCGAAGGGCAGCTTGTGGCGCTTCGACGCGGCCGCTTCCTCGAGCCAGTCCATCGCTTCGAGCACCTGCTGCTGGGCCGCTTCGGGCAGGCCGCCGGCCGTGCGGCGCCAGAGCGTCCACCATTCGGACCAGACCTGGCCGTCGTTGACGTGCTGGATGCCGTCGTCGAAGAGCGTCCATAGCTGCTCCACGCGCCATTCGTCGAGCGGATAGCCGAAGCCGGGGCGCACGCAAAAGCCCGCGAGGTTCAGCCAGAGCCGTTCGTGATCGGCCGAGCGCCGGCGCCGCCCCGCGCGCTCCCACAGGACTCCGAACAGTTCGCGCAGCAGCGGCCCGTCCCAGTTTTCGCGCGGGCCGAGGCACTGTTCGAGCTGCTGGCGCAGGCGTTTCACATCCTTGGGGTCGCCCTTGGCGGAAGGCGGGCCGAACACGCGGTCGATCAGGGCGATCGCGGCGTCGAGCGAAGGGTGGCGCGTAATGGCTTCGGCTTCGCTTGTGGCGTCCTCGCGCCTGAGCTGGAATTCCAGCAGCCAGCGCTGCGCAGGGTCGTCGGTGGCGATGCAGTGCACTTCCAGCGTGCCCAGCTCCGAGAGCGACGTCATGAGCTTGACCTCGCGTTCGCGCGCACCGTCTGCGCCGTCGTGCGGCACCACGGTCGCGAGCGGCGGCAGGCGCACGAAGTCGGCCGTCGAAACGTCGGCGATCTCGCCGGCACGCCATGCCGTGTCGGCCACGGTGGAGACGAGGTGGAACTGCACCGGATGCCCGAGGCGCAGTGCGAAAACGCGTTCGTCCAGATGCACTTCGTGCGCTTCCTCGGTGCCGCGCGGCAGCAGGCAGACGCCGCGCTGTGTTGGCTCCGCTTCGTCGAGCACGAGGAAATAGCTGCGCGGCGAGCCGCCGCCGATGCGCGGCGCGTAGCCCCTGCGCGCGAGCGCATAGGCCACCGCGCCGCGCGCGACGGCGATGTCGGGCTGATCGTTGTTGAGTACCTTGAGCGGCTGCCCGCGCCAGCCGCCGAGCGTTTCGGCCAGCCGCTCCGAGAGGGCGCGCGCGCGGAACACGCCGCCGTTCAGCAGCAAGGTGTCGGGAACCGGGAGCGCTTGCGCTTCGTTTTGCGCTTCGCTGTGAGTCTTGCCAAACGCTTCGCGCGACTGCGCGGCGAAACGGTTCAGGAAGGCGGCGACGTGCCGCGTGACGGCCGGATCGGCGGCATAGGGCAGGCCGAACTCCACGAGCGCCGCTCGCGCGCGGCGCGGAAGATCGTTCGCTTCGCCGTGCGGAAAGAAGCCGTCCACGACAACCTGTTCGACTTCCTCGCGGGCGAGCTGCGTGGTCCGCGCGCCGCCGATCAGGCGCGAGCCCGTACCAAGCAGCGTGACCGGCACGCTGGCGGGCGCCGCTTCGTCGAGCAACTGCTCTTTCGCGGCGCGGCACCGTTCGACGAGCTGCGAGAGCGCGGCCGCCGAAAGACGCGCCTCGCCCGGCTGCGCGGCAAGCCGCGACTCGACGAGATGCGCGAGCGCGAGATCCATGTTGTCGCCGCCCAGCATCAGATGGTTGCCCACGCCGATGCGCGTGAGCCGCGGCTCGCCGCCCTCGATTTCGACCTTGATGAGCGTGAGGTCGGTCGTGCCGCCGCCCACGTCGCAGACGAGCACGAGCTTCGTGCCGGCCAGCTCGGCGCCGAGCGTCGCGCGATGATGGAACAGCCAGTCGTAGAACGCGGCCTGCGGCTCTTCCAGCAGACGCAGCGCGGGCAGGCCGGCGAGCCGCGCGGCCTCCAGCGTGAGCGCGCGCGCGCCGTCGTCGAAAGACGCGGGCACCGTGAGCACCACGTCCTGGGCTTCGAGCGGCGCATGCGGAAAACGCCGGTTCCATGCGGCGCGCACCTGCGCGAGGTAGCTCGCGCTCGCGGCAACGGGCGAGACCTTGGCGACGTCGTCCGCGGCGCCCCACGGCAGGATCGGCGCGAGACGGTCCACGGCCGTATGCGAGAGCCAGCTCTTCGCACTGCTGACGAGTCGCCCGGGCACCTGCGCCCCCAGCACGCGCGCGAAGCGGCCGATCACCGCGGGCGGCACGGCGCCGGATTGCGCGGATTTCTCAGGACTCCATGGCAACTCCGTGCTCTCCGGCGCGAGTTCGCCGGGAGCCGGGTGATAGCGCGCGGAAGGCAGGAGCGGCGCCGTGCCGACCTCTCCCGCGGCCACGAGCTGATCGACGTCGAAGACGCGGATCTGCCCGCCGCCGGCCTCGACGTAGGCCACGACCGTGTTGCTCGTCCCCAGGTCGATGCCGACGAGGTACGGCTTCATGGGCGTCAGGCGCCGCCGCGCACGTCGAACTCGACTTTCCAGCGCTCGCTGCTGCCCGAGGGCACCGCTTCGAGTTCGAGCGTGCCCGCCTCGGTCACGCGTGCGTGCAGGCGCACCGGCACGATGTCACCGGGCGTGCGGCCTTCGGTCGGCAGCGTGGCCTGGATTTCATCGAGTTCCTGCAACTCCTCGGGAGACCAGTAGTCGAGCATCGTGCCCACCTGGTCCTGGCGGCGCACCGACGAACCGAAGAAGCGGAAATGCACGGGCTCGCCCACGACGAGACCGAATTCCTGCGGGGGCAGGGCCGCGTCGGTGCCTTCTTCCATGCCGAAGGGTGCGACGCACAGCGCCGAAACGGGCGGCTCCAGGCCCGGCACGGCCGGCATGGCCGACTCGATCGCCACGTAGTAGGCGCGCGCCGTGCCGCCGCGAATGCGCACGCCTTTGCCGCGCTTCACGTAGCCGTAGTAGGCCGCGCCGCGCGCGACCGCGAGGTCGAGGTCGGCGCCGCCCAGCAGGCGCGCGGGTGCGACGCCTTCGGCGGCAAGCCAGCCGTTGAGCACGTCGAGAATGCGGCTTGCGAGCAGTTCGGACTTGAACACGCCGCCGTTGAAAAGGACCGCCGTGGGATGCAGGAAGCTCGCGCCTTCGGGCACCGCGTCGGCGAGGCCTTCGAGGTTGGCGAGCGCGCCCACCTGCTTGCCGAGGAAGGCTGCCAGATGGCGCGTGATGCCCGCGTCCTGCGCATACGGCAGGCCCAGTTGCGTGAGGCCCGCGCGTGCGCGGCTCACGGGCCGCGCCGCTGCGTCGACAATCGGGAAGAAGCCTTCGAGGATCGTCTGCGTAAGTTCGGCGCGCGTGAGCTCGGTGCGGATCGAGCCGCCGATCAGCTTCGAACCGCGGCTCGGCACGACGAGGGGCACCGCGTCCGCGCTCTGGTCGTTGAGCAGCGTTTCCTTGGCCGCGCGGCAGGCGTAGGTGAGGGCGCGCAGCTGCCACGGATCGGCCTGCGTGCCCTGCGCCGCGAGCTTGCGCGCGACCACGTGGGCGAGCGCGAGATCCATGTTGTCGCCGCCGAGCAGGATGTGGTCGCCCACGGCCACGCGATGCAGTTCGAGATTGCCCTCGCGCTCCACGACGGCGATCAGCGAGAGGTCGGTCGTGCCGCCGCCCACGTCCACGACGAGGAGGATGTCGCCGACCTTGACCTCCTTGCGCCAGATGCCGCCGCTTTTCTGGATCCAGCTATAGAGCGCGGCCTGCGGCTCCTCCAGCAGCGTCATGCGGGCATAGCCGGCCGCCTGCGCGGCCTCGGCGGTCAGTTCGCGCGCGGCCGGATCGAACGAGGCCGGGATCGTGACGGTGATGTCCTGATCGACGAAGGGCGCTTCCGGATGCGCGTGATCCCACGCTTCGCGCAGGTGCGTGAGGTAGCGCACCGAGCTTTCGAGCGGCGAGACGCGCGCGACTTCGGGCGGCGCGTCGTTCGGCAGGATGGCGGCGCGGCGGTCCACGCCCGGATGGCAGAGCCAGCTCTTGGCGCTCGACACCAGGCGGATGGGCGTGCCCGCGCCGCGGCTGCGCGCGAGTTCGCCCACCGCGTAGTCGCGGCTCGCGGTCCAGGGCAGCGTGAGGTCGCCGGGCGTGAGCTCGCCCGAATGCGGCAGGTAGAGGAACGACGGCAGCAGGTTCGGCGTTTCGAGCGTGCCGGGCGCCGTGAGCTGCGCGATGGGCAGCACACCCTGGTTCGTCTTTTCGCCTTCGCTGGCGGCGAGATCGACAAACGAGAGCGCCGAGTGCGTGGTGCCGAGGTCGATGCCGATGCAGTAGCGCGACTCGCTCATAGCTCCACCTCCGCCGGTGCGATCACGCTCACGTCGTGGGTCTTGACGAGCTTCGGCAGTTTCACGTCGGCCACGCGCCAGCCGCGGTGCGCAATGCTGCCGGTAAACGGCGCCGCGCCGACCACGTTGCCCGTGAGACGCACGGCCGTGGCGTCGAAGCCTTCGGGCAGCGTGACGCGGCTGCCTTCGGCCTCGTCGCGCACGGGGCGGATCGTGAAGTGCTCGCGCAGCGTCGAGCGGCAGCCCTCGTGGACGAGGCGCGCGGCCGCGCCGATGTCGGCGTCCGAATAGCCGGCAATGTCCTCTTCGACGAAATCGACGAAGCGCGCGTTGCGCTGGAGCAGGCCGAGCAGTTGCAGGGCGGAGTCCGGGCTGGCGGCTTCGATAGCGGGTGCGGGCGCTGCGGCCGGCGCGGGGTGCGGTGCGCTTACCGGGGCAGCCGGCGCGACGGGCTGGACGGGCGCCGTAACGGGCGCCGCTTCGCCATTACGCAGGCGCTGCACGTTCGCGGCGAGCTTGCCGTCGCCGAGAATGGCAAAAAACGATCCGACGGCAACGGCAAGCCGGCCGGCGAAAGACAGATTCGATTCGGTCATGAAAGACTGCTCCTCAAGGCTCGCGTGTACGGCGAGCGGGCCTGAGCCGGTCCCGATAGGGCGCGATGCGCCCGGAGGCCGGCGGGAATGGGGAGGGCCCGGTGCGGACCCAAAACCGCTATTTTGCCTTGTCGCGGTGACGAGTCGGGGAAAATACCGACTCGGGAACGGAATGGAGGGCTGAGTTTGGCGCCCGCAGCGCGGCTGCTACCGGCCGCCCGCGGCCGCCGTCTTCACGGCAGCGCCGGCTGCCGGGCTCTCGTCGATGCGGCGGAAGATCAGCGCGGAGAGCAGCGTGATGGCCCCGACGCAGGCGAAGCTCATGCGGAACCCCGCCGTGATCGTGCCCCACTGATCGGCGAACAGGGTGACGAGCGCGCCGCCGATCGACACGCCCAGCCCCATGGCGAGCATCTGCACCATCGAAAAGAGGCTGTTGCCGCTGCCGGCGTCTTCGTGGGAGAGCCCCTTGAGCGTGATGCTGTTCATGGCGGCGAACTGCATCGAATTGGCCGCGCCGAACACGGCCAGCACCGCCATTTGCACGGCGAGCGGCGTGCCGCGCGAGATCAGTGCGAACGCAACGATCGATCCGCCGACAACGAGCGTGTTCACGAGCAGGAACAGGTCGTAGCCATAACGGCGGATCAGCGGCGCGATCCAGCGCTTGGCGATGGCGCCGGCGAGCGCGGCGGGCAGCATCATCAAGCCGGAACGCAGCGGCGTATAGCCGAGTTCGAGCTGCATGAGGAGCGGCACGAGGAACGGCACGGCGCTCGAGCCGATCCGGCACACGAGATTGCCGATCAGGCCGACACTGAAATTCGGCTCGCGAAAGAGCGCGAGCTTGAAGAGCGGATTCGCGCGGCGCCGCGCATAGGGCACATACGCGAGCGCGGCGGCGAGCGCCAGCACAAAGAGCGCGACGGACCACGCGGTGCGATGCGACTGCATGGGCACGTCCACGGCGAGCGAAAACGCGATCATGCACAGCGAGAGCAGCGCGCAGCCGGCCACGTCGAACGGCGGCGCGGCCGTGCCTGCCGCGCGCGGCAGGTAGCGCAGCACCGCGATCAGGCCGACCGCGCCAATCGGCACGTTGATGAGGAAAATCCAGTGCCACGTCGCGGCTTCGACGAACCAGCCGCCCAGCGTCGGCCCGACGATCGGACCGACCTGGCCCGCCACCGAAATCATCGCGAGCGCCGCAACGTACTGCTCGCCGCTCACGGCGCGCAGCACGGCGAGCCGCCCGATGGGCAGCAGCATCGACCCGCCCACGCCTTGCAGCACGCGCGCGACCACCAACTGGCCGAGCGTATGCGCGCTCGCGCAGCACAGCGAGCCGAGCACGAAGATCAGAATGGCCGTGAAATAGACGCGGCGCGTGCCGAAACGGTCGGCGAGCCAGCCGGAGGCTGGCGTCAGCATGGCCATCGTCAGCGTGTACGCGACGATGACCGGCTGCATCATGAGCGGCTTCACGCCCAGGCTGCGCGCCATGGACGGCAGGGCGGTATTGACGATGGTGGTATCGAGCGCCTGCATGAAAAAGCCGGCGGCGACGATCCACAGCAACGCGGTATGACTTGAATCCTTGTTCATCGGTACGGGTGGGGCGCCATTGCCCTGGGCGGGCGGGGAGTGACGGCGCATGGCGTGCGCGCGAGTCAACCCTTTGCGCACTTGTCGGCACCCGTTAATCATATTGTCATTGCGGGCAATCGGGAACCCCGCTGGCGGCGTTGACTGTCATCGGCTTTACCGATAACAATGCCCTATGATCAATCCCTCCTGGCTCAAGACCTTCGCGACCGTTGCCGCCTGTCACAGCTTCACCGAGGCAGGGCGCCAGCTCGGCCTCACGCAGTCGAGCGTCAGCGACCATGTCCGGCGCCTCGAACACGCGGTCGGCCGGCGGCTGTTCGTGCGCGATACCCATTCGCTCGCCATGACGCCCGATGGCGAGGCCATGCTCGCGCACGCGGGCGCGATCCTGCAGGCCATCAATCGTGCCGAGGCGCAGTTCCGGGCACCGCGGCTCAAGGGGCGCGTGCGTCTCGGCTCCTCCGACGACATCGCGCTCGGCCCGCTGCCGACCGTGCTGGCTGCGTTTCGTAATGCGCATCCCGACGTGGAGCTGGAGATCACGATCGGCATGACCGGCAAGCTCTATGACCTGCTGGATGCCGGCGCGATCGATCTGATGGTGGGCAAGCGGCGCCTGGGCGACAAGCGCGGCGTGCCGCTCTTCACCGGGCGGCTGGAGTGGCTCGCGCGCACGGGCACGCTGGTGGACCTGACGCAGCCGCTGCCGCTGATACTCGTGGCCGAGCCCAGCGTGACGCGCGCCGTTGTGCTCGATACGCTCGCGCAGACGGATTTCCGCTGGCAGGTGGTGTGCACGAGCAGCAGCCACGCCGGCTGTATTGCGGCGGCGCGCGGCGGCCTTGGTATAACCGTGCGGCCGCAGTACCTCTCGGCGCGCGGGCTCGTGCCGCCCGTCAATGCGGCGAGCCTGCCCGGGTTGCCCGATGTGGAGTTCATCGTGCTTGCGGCGAAGCGGCTTAGCCGTCCTGCGGGAACGCTGCTGCAACTGCTGCACGAGAGCGATTTGCGCGGGGCGTGGATTGGGGAGTAGGCGGAGCGTGCGCTTGTGTTACTAGGCCTGACTGTGATCGGGCGATTCGCGGTTCAGCATGGTTTTCGGAATCGAGAGAATCAGGACGCAGCTCACGAGCAGGCAGGCGCCGAGCGCGTAGGTGCCGTTGTTGATGTCGCCGGTCAGGTCCTTCGCCACGCTCGTGATCATCGAGCCCGTGAAGCCGGAGAGATTGCCGACCGAATTGATGAGGGCGATGCCCGCGGCGGCGGCCGCGCCGGAGAGTATCTGTCCAGGGAACGTCCAGTAGATCGGCATGAGCCCCAGAATCGCGCAGGTGGAGATCGTGAGGAATGCGATCGAAAGCGGCACGTTGTGGGCGAAGAAGGCGCTCAGCATCAACCCGATGCCGCCGATGAACGCGGGAATGGCCGCATGCAGCCGCCGCTCGCCGGTCTTGCGCGAGTGCGAGGCGTTGCAGATCATCGCGACCACGGCGCTGAGGTAGGGAATGGCGGTCAGAAGGCCGATGTGCAGCGGGCTCGTCACGCCTGACGCGCGAATGATGGACGGCAGCCAGAACGCGAGGCCATAGAAGCCGGTATTGAAGCTCAGCAGGATGAAGGTGAGGAGCCACACCTGCGGATTCTTCAGCCCCGCGGCCATGCTGTGCGCCTTCGTCGTGCCTTCCTGTTCCAGGTTTCGTTGCAGCAGCGCTTTTTCGGCTGCCGTGAGCCATTTGGCAGACGCGATGCCGTCGCCCATCGTGAGCAGCACGATCACGGCAACGAGGATAGACGGCACGCCCTCCAGCAGCAGCATCCACTGCCAGCCGCCCATGCCCAGAACGCCGTGGATGTTTTCCATCAGCCACCCCGAGACGACGCCGCCAAGCGTCAGGCTGACCGGAATGGCGATCAGGAATCCCGACATCGCAACGCTCTGGCGGCGCGCCGGAAACCAGTAGTTCATATAAAGAATGATGCCCGGGAAGAAGCCCGCTTCGCAGGCGCCCAGCAGAAACCGGAGGAGATAGAACATCGTCGAGGCTTCGACATGAAAGAACCGCGCGAGCGGCGCGATGAAGGCCAGCGACGACGAGACGATGCCCCAGGTCACCATGATGCGCGCGATCCAGAAGCGCGCGCCGTAGCGGTGCAGCAGCAGGTTGCTGGGAATCTCGAAGAAGAAATAACCCCAGAAGAAGATGCTGGCGCCCACGGCATAAACGCCATCGCTCAGGCCGAGCGAATCGAGCATCTGCAGCTTCGCAAAACCCACATTGACGCGGTCCAGATAGGCCACGACGTAGCAGAGCAGCAGCAACGGCAGAATGCGGCGCAATACCTTGCGGTAGAGCTGCTCTTCCGCTTCGTCTATGACGGCAGGGGCGGCGGCGGCCTGGCTGAGCGTTGTCACGGGAGTCTCCTTTTTTGTGTTTGTTACCGGTAACTAAATTAGCACGACTGCCGCCGCGCGACAAGCCGGATAGCTGCACCGGGACCGGGAATTCCCTCGCATGACATCGCCGTGCGTTATCGCTAACATTTCCGGCCTGAGACTATGTCCCCATACAGGATGGACGTGGCTAAACAAAAAATCTGGAAGGTTTGGAGATTCGCGATGAACGAGAAGAGCCACAAGACCGTCCGCGGCGTGCCCATCGTCGTAACGCCGGGCAGCGGGGCGACCCCATGATCGCGCTCGACACCCTGGCCCTGGTGTACTGGTTGAGCGGGCGCGAGGACCTGAGCGAGACGGCGCGCAACACCATCGAAACCGAATTGAACGGCGGCGACATCCTTATTTCAACGATTACGCTGCTGGACGTGGCGCAGTTCGTGGAGGACGGCCGGCTCGCGCTGGCGATGGACACGCGCAGCTGGCTTTCGGCGCTGGTGGCGATCGAAGGCGTGCGCACGATACCGGTGAGTACCGCGATTGCGGCTCGCGCGGCGTCGACCTCTTCGGAGCTGAATTCGCATCAGCGCCTGATTGCCGCAACGGCCTACACGCACGGTTGTGCGCTCGTGACGCCCGAGGCCCGGATCGGAACTCTGGCTTACGTGGAAACGGTCTGGTGACTGGAGGAGAGGTGCCGGGAAAAAGACCGGCAGACCGCAGGTATGGATCACGGTCGTGCCGGTTTGAAATGAAGGTACTGCGGAGAAAGTGAAGCAGATGGCATGCCGCATATCACGCACGGCATGCCAGTGATGCGGGACTTCAGAACTGCGTCATGATGCCTGCGATCGCGCCGAACTGGCCGCTGCCGTAGTTCGGCGTCTGGCTCGTGCCGCCCTGGTTGGTGTTCGGGCCGTAAGGATCGGCGTAGCCGTTGCCGAGACCCACGTTCGAGGTTTTGCTGTTCTCCACGTAGGCCAGTTCGGTGTACAGGAACGTGCGCTTCGAGAGGTTATAGGTGCCGGCCAGCGTGTACATCGTCGCGTTGCCGTTGCCGTTGTTCGCGTTGGCGTGGTACACCGCGCCCGTGAGCGCTACGGCGGCGTTGGCCTGCCAGGCGAGACCGAGCCATTCGTGGTCCACCGCCGTGACGGGGGTGGCGCCGCCCGGCAGCGTGCCCGGCGTCACGCCGTAGCTGCCGTATGAACCATCGGGAGCGGCCAGATGCTGGTAGCCGACGAAGGCCTTGAGCGGGCCCCACGTCAGATTGCCGCCGGCCATGGCCGAGCGCGAATACTGGTAGACGTTGTCGAACTTGCCGTTGGTGTCGCGCGTTTCGTCGTAGATCGCAAGCAGTTCGAAGCTGCCGCCCGTGTACATCGCCTTGAAGCCGTCGGCGCGGCCCTGGCCGCCGCCCACCTGGGCGGGACCGCTGCCGCACGGGCTCGAGCTCGACGCGCTGCAGCCCGGTGCACTGTTCCACGACGGGCTGTTGGTGAGTTCGTACTGGCCCTTGAGGGTCAGCCCGCCCATCGACGGCGACGTGTACTCGGCGCCGTTGCCGGCCTGGGCCCAGTTGCGGCCGCGCACGAGCGTCGCGATGGCGTACTGCTGCATCAGTTGCGGGTCGATATCCCAGCTGTCCTGCGAGATTTCGCCGGCGCCGATGTTGCCGAGCTTGAAGGTACCGAAGCGGTCGTTGCTGAGACCGACCGTGGCATGGCGGCCGAAGAGGCTGCCGTTCTGCACGTTGCCGGTCATTGCGCTAAAGCCGCTTTCCAGCTGGAAGATGGCCTTGCTGCCGCCGCCAAGATCTTCGGAGCCCAACAGGCCCCACCACGATTCGCCCCAGCCGCCGCTCTGCGCGCCGAACACATTGCCGCCCGGAATGCCGGTGCGGTAGACGAGGCCGTTGTCGATACGGCCATACAGCGTGACGCTGCTCTGGGCCTGAGCGCCCGCGGTCAGCGCGAGGAGGGAAAGAGCGATGATGCTTTTTTTCATGTTGAACCTGTAGCTCGTTGTCTCGTCCATGGTCGAAAGTCTGTTTTGGTAATACGGGATGTGAAAGCGCTCGTGAGCGTTTCGAGCGAGATTCTAGACAGCCAGATATCAAGGACTGCTACTTTGACGGGTCAGGAAAACGCTGACGAAAATCCGCTTGCCAAGCGCGTGCAACGCCGCGCGGTTTTAGTGTGGTCAGATTGTCTGGTCGCATTTCGCCGGGAGGTAAAGGACGCCGTTTCACGCGATTCGGCCAAGGTCCGCTGAAGGCGGGCGCGGCGGGGCGGAGCGGCGCTTGGGCTCGCGCTGCATGGCACGAACTGCACAAGGCTTGTTGCAGATGAACAACGCGCATGAACGGGGCGTGGGAACGGCGCTGCGCGATATCGCCGAAGGTTTACCGGAAATGATCAGTTATGCTGATGACTATGTTTCGGTTCGGGTCAGTGCCAGGAGATCTTTGGGGTTCTCCCGCAGCCTGAAAATTTTGTCCGCAGGGCGCCGTATGATATCGTCACGTTACCGATAACAAAGCGCCGGCCCGATAAGGTAGAAGGCGTGTAATACGGACAAAGGACAGGAGATAGACAGTGGAGCGACGGGTGTCGAAGGCGGTGTTCAAAGCGAAGGCCTGCGAACTGTTCAGGCAGGTGGAGACCTTGGGGGAAAGCCTGATCGTCACGGACCACGGGCAGCCCACGATCGAGATCCGGCGCTATGCGGGCCGTCGCAAGCAGCCTATTGCGGCGCTGCGTGAGGCCATCATCCACTTCAATCCGGAGTCGCGCTGAGCCGGTCGCGTTCCCGCCTGTTCCGCCTGGGAGGCGGGATGACCAGCGCGCTCGCGACCGGCGCCGGTTCAGCCGGCGCGGCTTTTGCGCGCAGCCGCCGTTTGCCGCTGACCGAACGGCGCGGGGCCGGTGGAATTGCGCACGACGAGCTCCGCAGGAAACGTCGTGCGCTGCGACGCCGTGTCGAGCCCGCTGATCTGCGCGAGCAGCGTATTGACCGCGGAACTCGCCATTTGCTGAAAGGGCTGGCGCACGGTCGTCAGCGCCGGATGAAACTGCTCGGCCATCGGAATGTCGTCGAAGCCGATCACGGAAATATCCTTCGGAACGCGCAATCCGGCCTCGCGTGCGGCCGCGATGACGCCGAACGCGCTCTGGTCGTTGGCCGTAAAGACGGCGGTGGGCGGATTGGGCTGGTCGAGCAGGCCGGAGGCTACCTCGAACGCCGTGATCTGCGAGAGATCGCCGGTGACGATCAGTTCGGGGTCGTGCGGCAGGCCATGCCGGGCCAGCGTGTCGTGATAGCCGCGCTGGCGGTCGCGCACGCCTTCGATCGCTTCGTCGCCGCCGAGAAACGCAATGCGCTTGTGCCCGAGTTCGACCAGATGCTCCACGGCCATGCAGGCGCCGCCGTAGTTATCTACGGAGACCGAAGGAAAACGGTTCAGCGTGCCGCGCTGATCCACCACGACCACGGGCACGTTGGCCGCGGCGAGCGAATCGAGGCACATCGTCTCGCGCGGCAGGATCGCGATCAGGCCATCGGAAAACTGGCGCACGAGCTTGAGCACTTCCGGGTGCGAGCGGCTGTCGTCGGAGACGGTATAGACCAGCACCTCGCAACCGGCCGCACGCGCCGCGCGTCCTGCGCCGAGTATCAGTTCGCTTGCGAACTGCGTGTCGAGCGTGGGCGTGATGATGCCGATAATGCCGTTCTGGCCGCCCGAGAGTTTTTGCGCGGTGCGGTTGACGACATAGCCGATGTCGGAGGCGATGCGGACCACTTCGTCGCGCGTTTCGCGCGAGACGCCGGAGCGTCCGTTCAGTGCGCGCGACGCGGTCATCTGCGAAACGCCAGCCAGTCGCGCGACGTCTGCCAGCGTGGGGTTTTGCTTGGTCATGCCGTGACGAGCTTGTTGGTAAGTAAGTTAGCGTCGGCCTTGAGGCCGTTAGCGATATCGTTATTTCGGAAGGTATTCTAACAGAACCGGAACGGCGAGCAACCGGGCTCACTCCAATGGGTCTTACGGCCTTTCCTGCAGCCCTATTGCGGGGAAGCCGGCATGATGGCGTGAGCCTGGGAGAAGCAGGGCATGGTTGCGGGTTAACCCCCTCTGGCGAGAGCCGAACGATATAACTACCATTTCGTAACGTTAAGGCTAACGTTCCTAACGTAGATTAACCCACAAGACGAACGACAGGAGACATCAGATGGCGTATGCGGTGGTATCGAAGAGGGCGATGGGCGCGGCGGCGCTGCTTTCATCGCTGACCTTGGGTGGCGTGGCCCACGCGCAGGATGCGAAGGTGATCACGACGTGGGATCAGCAGACCAATGTGTCGTCGAGCAAGATCCTGCGGGACGCGTCCGATCGTTTCGAGAAGGCGAACCCGGGCTACAAGGTCGAGAACTCGCACATCCTGAACGATGCCTACAAGACCAAGCTGAAAGTCGCGTTCGGCGCCAACCAGCCGCCGTGCGTGTTCGCAACGTGGGGCGGCGGCCCGCTGCATGAGTACGTGAAGTCCGGCCAGGTGGTCGATCTCACGCCGTATCTGCAGAAGGACCCGTCATACCGCGATCGTTTCCTGCCGGCCTCGTGGAGCGCGGTGACGTTCGACGGCAAGACGTATGGCGTGGCGGCCGAAAACGCCTCGGCGGCGGTGATCTTCTACAACAAGGACCTCTTCCAGCAATACGGCCTCACGCCGCCCAAGACCTGGGACGATCTGATGCACGTAGTAAAGGTGCTCACGTCGCACGGCGTCGCACCGTTCGCGCTGGCGAACAAGAACAAGTGGACCGGTTCGATGTACTACATGTATCTCGTCGACCGCATCGGCGGCCCGCAGGTCGTGCGCGACGCGGTGGCCGGCACCGGCAAGGGCTTCGGCGATCCGGCGTTCGTCGAGGCGGGCAAGTACATCCAGCAGCTCGTGAAGGCGGGCGGGTTCGCACAGGGCTACAACGGCCTCGATTACGACGTCGGCGCCTCGCGCCGCCTGCTGTACTCGGGCCGCGCCGCGATGGAGCTGATGGGCGGCTGGGAAGCGTCGACGATCGCCAACGAAGACCCGGCTTTTTCGAAGAAGCTCGACTTCTTCCCGTTCCCGAGCGTGCCGGGCGGCAAGGGCGACCCGCGCGACGTGATCGGCACGGTGGGCGACGGCTTCCTGAGTATTTCGACCGAGTGCAAGTATCCGGAGCAGGCGTTCAAGCTGATCCAGGCGCTGACCGACGATCAATCGATGCAGGCGCGCGTGGGCGACCACAAGATTCCGCCGATCAAGAACGTGCAGATCGACGATCCGTTCCTCAAGCGTCTGCAGGCCCTGATCGTGGACGCGCCGAACGTCCAGCTCTGGTATGACCAGGCATTGCCGCCGGCCCTTGGCGAGCTGCACAAGGACACCACGCAGTCGCTGTTCGGCCTTTCGCTGACGCCTGAGGCCGCCGCGCAGCAGATGGAAGCCGCCGCGAAAGCGGGTAGCTGATCGACAGAGACAGACCGTCCCACAGGAAAGTCCTGCCGGCGCCGTCAAAAAGCGCCGGCAGGCAGACAAGCACGTGAACATCGTCCTTTCCGCCGTACCCGAACGCCGTCTGCGCATCTCGACGCAAGGGCTCGTCGCCGCCGCGTTTCTCGCGCCCGCGATTGTGCTGCTCGCGGTGTTCCTGCTCTATCCGCTCGTCTCCAGCCTGCGGCTTTCGCTGCTCGACTGGAACGGTCTGGGCAGCAACGCCCGCTTCGTGGGGCTCTCGAACTGGGCTCGTCTTGTGCGCGATACCGTGTTCTGGCAGGCGTTCGCGAACAACGTGATCCTTGCCGTGACGTCGATCGTCGTCGAGCTGCCCATCGCGCTCGCACTGGCCGTGCTGCTGGAAAAAGCCGGGCGCGGCTCGCGCCTGCTGAAAATTCTTTACTTCCTGCCGCTGCTCATGTCGAGCGTCGCGATCGGCGTGCTGTTCAAGAACGTCTACGATCCGAACTTCGGACCACTCAATGTCGGGTTGCGCGCACTCGGGCTCGACGCGCTCGCACAGGACTGGCTAGGCGACCCGCATCTCTCGCTCGCCTCGACCATTGCCGTGATCTGCTGGCAGAACACGCCGTTCTACATGATCCTGTTTCTCGCGGGCCTCTCGTCGATGCCCGCCGAGGTCAACGAGGCCGCGCGGCTCGACGGCGCTTCCGAATGGACCATCTTCTGGCGCATCAAGCTGCCGCATCTGCAGGGCACCGTGCGTACCGCGGTGCTGCTCTCCGTGCTCGGCTCGCTGCGTTACTTCGACCTCATCTATGTGATGACGGGGGGCGGGCCGGAGGGTTCGTCGGAACTGATGGCCACGTATATGTACCGCACCGTGTTCAGCTCGTTTCAGCTTGGCTACGGCAGCACGATCGGCTCGGCGATGTTCATCATCGTCTGCGCGGTCGCCGCGGTGTCGCTGCGTTTCACGCGCCGCTATGCAACCGAGGTGTGAGCCATGACGACGAAAGCGCTTCGCATTCCGAACCTGCGCGTGGGCGTGCCGCTGCTGGCCTTGATCTGGCTGGCCGTCACCACGCTGCCGTTTCTTTTCGTAGTCGCAACGAGTCTCAAGACCCAGGACGAGACCTATTCGTTGCCGGTCTGGGCACCGCCCGCGCACCTGTACTTCGGCAATTATGCCGCGGTGCTTGAAGGGCCGTATTTCACGTACTTCCGCAACAGCGTGTTCGTGGTGGGTGTTTCCGTGGTGCTGATCGTGCTGGTGAGCGCGATGGCCGCGTATGCCTTCGCGCGCATGAAATTCGCGCTGAACAAGATGCTTTTCGGGCTCGTGGTGGCGGGCATGATCGTGCCGCTGCATGCCACGCTCGTACCGATCTATCTGCTTACGCGCAATCTGGGCCTCTACGACACGCCGTTTGCGCTGATCGGCCCGTATGTCGCGCTCAGCCTGCCGGTGTCGATCTTCATCCTCTCCGAGTTCATGCGGCAGATTCCGCGCGAGCTGGAGGAGGCGGCGGAACTCGACGGCTGCGGTCCGTTCAGCATTTTCTGGCGCATCTTCCTGCCGCTCTCGGGGCCGGGGCTTGCCACGGTTGCGATCTACAACGGCATCGGCCTGTGGAACGAATTCATCTTCGCCTACATGCTCACTTCCACGCCCGAGCATCGCACGCTGCCGCTCGCCATCTGGGACTTCCAGGGCCAGTACTCGTCCAACGTGCCGGCAATGCTGGCGGTCGTCACGCTGACCTCGCTGCCGCTGATCGTCGCCTACGCATTTGGCCAGGAGCGCGTGATCAAGGGCATGATGGCCGGATCGCTGAAGGGCTGACGCGCAACAGCACAAAGCGCACGAGACGAAACCGCGCGGCCCCGCGGCCCGCCTACCGAACTTCGCAGAACACGACATGGCAAGCATTTCCCTCACGAACGTACAGAAGGCCTATGCGAATGGCCACGCGGTGATCCGCAACGCGAACCTCGAAATCGGCAAGAACGAGTTCTGCGTCTTTCTGGGGCCCTCCGGCTGCGGCAAGTCCACGCTGCTGCGCATGATCGCGGGTCTCGAATCGATCACGGGCGGCGAGCTGCATATCGACGGTCAACGGATGAACGACGTCCTGCCCGCGAAACGCCGCGTCGCGATGGTGTTCCAGAACTACGCGCTCTATCCGCACATGAGCGTCTACGAAAACATGGCGTTCGGCCTGCGCCAGGCGAAGATGAACAAGTCGCTGATCGACGAGAAGGTCCGGCGCGCCGCCGCGGCGCTGCAGCTCGACGCGCTGCTCGAGCGGCGTCCCGCCGCGCTTTCGGGTGGGCAGCGCCAGCGTGTGGCGATCGGGCGCGCGATCGTGCGCGAACCGGGCGTGTTCCTGTTCGACGAGCCGCTCTCGAACCTCGACGCGGCGTTGCGCGTACAGACGCGCACGGAGATCGCACGGCTGCACCGCGAGTTCCGCGAGGCCAGTGCCGTGTACGTCACGCACGACCAGGTGGAAGCGATGGCGCTGGCCGACCGCATCGTGCTGCTGCAGACCGGCGCGAACATGGAGCGGCACGGCAGCATCGCCCAGGTGGGGGCGCCGCTCGATCTGTACCACCATCCGAAGAGCCGTTTCGTGGCCGGTTTCATCGGCTCCCCGAAAATGAACTTTTTCGCGGGAACGGTGGCGGCGGCCGACGAAGGCGGCGTGGTGATCGCGCTGGCAAGCGGCGAGCGCGTGCGTGCCCGGGTGGAGGCGGCGGGTGCGAGCGTCGGCATGAAGGTGACGCTTGGCGTGCGCCCCGAACATCTGCGCCTGGCTGTGGACGCCGGCAACGAGCAGACGCTGGCTTGCCGGGTGAGGCTGGTCGAGCGCATGGGCGAACACAGCTACGTGCACGCGGAGCCATTGGCTCACGACGCGGGTCCGTTGATCGCGAAGATCGCGGGCGACAGCACGCTAAGTGACGGCGATACGGTCAATCTCGCGTTGCCGGCCGAGTCGTGTCACGTGTTCGATGACCGCGATATGGCGTTGAAGCGGCGTTGAGCCGTCTCGCCTGAGTTTTCTGGTGTTTGCTCAAGGGCGAACATCGTGATCGGTCAATCAGTCATACTAATCGTATAGGCGCCTCCCGGCTGCCTGCGAACCCTATTGTCAGGAGTGAATGGATGTCGCTTCAACATACCAGCGAGACCCCGGTTTACCGCCGGCACGACGCACCTACCGAAGCTCGCGTAGCCGACCTGCTTGCGCGCATGACGCTGGACGAGAAGATTGCGCAGCTGCATGCCGTCTGGCTCAAGCTTCGCGAAGACGGCCGCCATGAATGGCGCAGCGAGGATTTCGCGCAGCGCGACACGGGTGTGCCGCTCGAAACGCTGCTGCGTCACGGTCTGGGGCAGGTCACGCGGCCGCTCGGCACCCATACCGTGGACCCGAAGGAGGGCGTGAAGGCGCTCAATGCGCTGCAGCGTCAGATGGTGGAAGGCACGCGCCTGGGCATTCCGGTGATGGCGCACGAAGAGTGCCTCGTCGGCCTGATGATCAAGGACGCCACGCTGTTTCCGTCGCCGCTGAACTACGCGGCAACCTGGAACCCGGCGTTGATTGGCCGCGTGGGCGAGGTGATCGGCGAGCAGGCGCGCTCGATCGGCTGCCATCAGGGGCTCGCGCCCGTGCTCGACGTCTCGCGCGATCCGCGCTGGGGCCGCACGGAGGAAACGTTCGGCGAGGACCCGTACCTCGTGGGCGTGATGGCCTGCCATTACGTACAGGGGTTGCAGGGCGAGCGCCGCGACCTCGTCGCGACGCTCAAGCATTTCGTAGCGCATTCGGCGAGCGAAGGCGCGCGCAATCACGCGCCGGTCCATGTCGGGCCGCGCGAGCTCAACGACACCTTCATGCTGCCCTTCGAGATGGCGGTCAAGCTCGCGCACGCGGGTTCGGTGATGCCGGCCTACCACGACATCGACGGCGTGCCGTGCCACACGAACCGCGAACTGCTGCAGGGCGTGCTGCGCGACAAGTGGGGATTCGACGGCCTGATCGTGGCGGACTATGCCGCCGTCAACCTGCTCTACACGCACCACGGCGTGGCGCGCGATGCTGCCGAGGCTGCGGCCCAGTCGTTCAATGCGGGCCTCGATGTCGAACTGCCGGGGCACGAGTGCGCACTGCACCTGAAAGAAGCGCTCGCGCGCGGCGAGATCAGCGAGACGACTCTCGACGCGGCCGTGACGCGCGTGCTGCGCGTGAAGTTCGATATCGGTCTCTTCGAGCATCCGTACGCCGACCCGGAACGCGTGAACCTGAGCAGCGCCGAAGCGAGCGATGTCGCGCACGAAGTGGCCCGCCAGTCGATCGTACTCCTGCGCAATGAGGGCGTCCTGCCGCTTGCCAACGATGGGCGGCAGAAGGTTGCGGTGATCGGACCGACGGCCGATGATCCGCTCGCTCTGCTCGCGGGCTACAGCTTCCCGGTGCACCTCATCAATAGCGGCGAGCAATCGACTTCGTCGATGAAGACGCCGCTGCAGGCGCTGCGCGAGACCCTCGGCGAAGCGCAGGTCGTGTACGAGAAGGGCTGCGCAATTATCGAAGAGCGTCGTGCAGGCGCGCCGGTGTTTCCCGGCGACGTGACACCGGGCACGGAGAACCTCAGTACTCGCGACGAACTGCTCAGCGCCGATACCTCGGGCATTGCGGCAGCGGCGCACGCCGCACGCGGCGCCGATGTGGCGATCGTATTCGTGGGCGACCTGGCAGGCCTCTTTCAATCGGGCACCGTCGGCGAAGGGTCGGACACGGACAGCCTCGCGTTGCCGGGCGTGCAGCAGGCCCTCGTCGATGCGGTAATCGCCACCGGCACGCCCACCGTGGTCGTGATGACGGGCGGCCGTCCGTACAATCTCGGAGGGCAGGAAGAACGCCTCGCCGCTCAGGCGATGGCCTTTGCGCCAGGCGAGCGCGGCGCCGAGGCGCTGGCCGAACTGCTGACCGGTCAGGCGAACTTCGGCGGCCGTCTGCCGCTTTCGGTGCCGACCAGCGCGGGTGCCGTGCCCTATGTGTACAACCATCGGCTCAAGAGCGCGGGAACGCCGATTGCGTGGCACTTCGGCTCGCGCTATCCGTTCGGTTTCGGGCTGGGCTATACGCGCTTTGGCTACAGGGATTTGCAACTCGCCGTGGCGGCAGCACCGATCGAGGACGGCACGTTCGAGTTCAGCTTCACGCTCGAGAACATGGGCGGGCGCTCCGGCGACGAGGTCGTGCAGGTGTACGTGCGTGACCGGCTCGCGTCGGCGTCACGCCCCGTGAAGGAGCTCAAGGCTTTCGCGCGGGTCACGGTGGATGCGCACCAGAAGGCGCGCGTGCGTGTGTGCCTGCCGGTCGACATGCTCAATTTCACGGATGGGCGCGGCGAACGCATCGTGGAGCCCGGCGACTTCGATCTGATGATCGGCAGTTCGAGCCGCGACATCCATCTGAACGCGACGCTTACCGTGACTGGCAACGCGACTCGCACGCTGGAGCGCGACTGGCGCATGGTGAGCGACGTGCAGGTGATCTGAGGCAGTACCCCTTATTCGAATTCCTTGCTACTTTTGAATTCAGGAACAGAAGCAACCATGTCTTACGCGATTTACCCGAGCCTTCTCGACAAGGTTGTGGTGGTGACGGGCGGCGGTACGGGCATTGGCGCCGCCATGGTCGAGGCATTCGCGGCGCAGGGCGCGCGGGTGTTTTTTCTCGACGTAGCCGACGACGCCTCGGCATCCCTCGCGCAGTCGCTGCGCGAGGCAAAGCACGCGCCGGCCTACCGGCGTTGCGACCTGCGTGACATTGCGCAGCTCGAAGCCTGCTTCGCCGATATCGCGAGCGTGGCGGGACCCGTGCAGGTGCTCGTGAACAACGCCGCCAACGACGACCGTCACGACGTGCGCGACGTGAAAGCCAGCTACTGGGACGACCGCATGGCCGTGAACCTGCGCCATCATTTCTTCTGCGCGCAGGCGGTGGCGGAGGGCATGCGCCAGCTTGGCGGCGGCTCGATCATCAACCTCGGCTCGATTTCATGGCACCTCGCTTCGCCGCGGCTCTCGGTCTACATGACGGCGAAGGCGGCTATCGAAGGGCTCACGCGCGGGCTGGCCCGCGATCTGGGCGACTACGGGATCCGCGTGAACTGCGTCATTCCCGGCGCGGTGCGCACGCCGCGCCAGATGCAGCTGTGGCAGTCGAGCGAAAGCGAGGCGCGCATCATGGCGCAGCAATGCCTGCACGAGCGCATCGATCCCGAGCACGTCGCGCGCATGGTGCTGTTCCTCGCCTCGGACGACGCCGCGCGCTGCACGGGCCGGGATTACTTCGTGGATGCGGGCTGGTACGGCGAATGAACGCGATCACACCTGTCTGCGTGTGGCAGGCCGGCGCGCAATTGGGCGAGGGGCCTGTATGGGTGGCGCGCGAGCGTTCGATCTACTTCGTCGATATCAAGCTATGCCAGGTACACCGCTTCAACGTCGATACGGGGGAGCGGCGGAGTTGGCGCGCGCCGGCGCAGCCGGGTTTCGTGGTGCCGCATGAGGAGGGTTCGATGCTGGCGGGCCTGCAGGGCGGCCTGTATCGTTTTACGCCTGAGGATGGCGGCTTCGTGCTTGCCCTGCCGGTGGAAACGGATCAGCCCGGCAATCGTCTGAACGACGGTTATGTCGACGCGCAGGGGCGTCTCTGGTTCGGCTCGATGGACGATGCGGAAACGTCGCATACAGGTGTCCTTTATCGCGCCGACGCTGATGCCGATGGCACGGTAAGCGCGCAGGATCGCGGATACGTCATCACGAATGGGCCGGCCATGTCGCCGGATGGCTGCACGCTTTACCACGTCGATACGTTGCGGCGCGCGATCTATGCGTTCGACGTAGCGGACGATGGCGAGCTTACGCGGCGCCGGCTCTTTGCTGCGCACCTGGAGCCTGGCTATCCGGACGGGCTTGCGGTCGATTCGCAGGGGTATGTGTGGAGCGCTTCGTTTGGCGGCGGCCGGATCGAGCGCTATGCGCCGGATGGCACAAGTGTGGGGCGTGTGGTGTTTCCGTGTTCGAATGTCACCAAGCTTGCCTTCGGCGGGGATGATCTTTGTACTGTTTATGCGACTACCGCGCGTAAGGGATTGGATGCTGGAGCGCTGGCGCGTGAGCCACTGGCTGGGGGGCTGTTTTCGTTTCGGGTGCCGGTGAAGGGGCAGACGCAGGCGTTGTGTCGGGTGGCGGTGGGATCTTTTACGTGAAGGGTTTGGGGTTCTGATATTTGTGGTTCTTGTTG
>NZ_BAXZ01000022.1 GCF_000684975.1 Paraburkholderia acidipaludis NBRC 101816
AATCATGCTGTCCACGAGCTTCGCGTCGCCCATGCGGAAGCCGTCGCGCGAGCCCGGCAGCACGTGCGGCGCCGCGCTCATGTTCTCCTGGCCGCCCGCCACCACGATCTCCGCATCGCCCGCGATGATCGCGTTCGCCGCGAGCATCACCGCCTTCAGGCCCGAGCCGCACACCTTGTTGATCGTCATGGCCGGCACCGAGGCGGGCAGCCCCGCCTTGATCGATGCCTGGCGCGCGACGTTCTGGCCCGAACCGGCCGTCAGCACCTGACCCATGATCACTTCGCTCACCTGCTCGGGCTTGATGCCGGCGCGCGCCAGCGCTTCCTTGATCACCACCGCGCCCAGCTCGGGCGCCGCAATCTTCGCCAGCGAGCCGCCGAATTTGCCCACCGCCGTCCGGGCGGCCGATACGATCACAATGTCAGTCATTTCCAGTTCCCGCGTTAAAAGTCCTTACTGCCTGCCTCGAACCTCGAAGCCACGACGCATCGCGCCGTGTCCATGGAAAGCGATCACGGTGCAATGCGTGGAAAAAGTCTTACTTTGCGACTTGTGCCGGCTGTGCCGCGGCAGTGGCGCCGGCAGCGGAGAACACCGGGTTCATCGCGGCGATCCATGCCTGCACGCCCGTGGACACGTTCTGCGCAAACGGGCCGGAGAAAGCGCCGAATTGCAGTTCATGCTGCTCCGACTGGGCACGCGCCGCTCGCGTCCATTCCGCCTGCGTGGTCGTTGCGATATCCACAAGATGCTGGCCGTACGAGATGGCCTTGGCTGCGGCCTGCTGCGAGACGGTTACCTGCCGGGCCAGGAATTCGAGCGGATTCTGGCTTTGAATCGCGCCTTTGAGCGTCGCTTCGGTTTCCGTCATGGCGGCCTTGATGGCCTGCGTGTTCAGATCCACGACGGCCTGAACGCCCTGCAGCGTGGGGTTCGCCAGCGCGAAAAATGCCCGGACGCCGGATTGGCAAGCGGTTCCGAGATGCTCTGATGCGAAAACGGTCATCGATTCTGCCCTCTCTCTTTGTTAGTAAGACTAAATAAAAATCAGTATGAAAACTGGTGTCCTGCTACAGGGCTCGTTCTTGCAATACCGGCCTCGTCACAGCGGCACATTTAGAGTCATTACTCTAAAGCATCAATTTAACAATTTTTTGTATCGCGTGGCTAGGTATAAACCCTAGCGCCCCAGATTTTGGTTTGCTTTTTGCATTGATCTGCCAGATATGCCATGCATTTGTCATGACATTGGACGGGAGAGCAGGCGAAAGGCGGGATTGTCCAACCCGGCGCAGGCCGGAGCATGCCGGCGGCGTCGACGCCTTGAAGAGGGTTCCGGCGCGCCGGTTAGATCACGGGAACGGCCGCGATCCGGTAGCGAACCGTGCGCGGCTTGCCCGCTTCGAATGCGAGCCCCGAGCGGCCGGCAAGCGGATGACCGGCGGGAGGCCTGACGACACGGCCTAGATCGAAGAAGCTGTTGGCCGGCTCCACACCCAGGGCGAAGTGCCGCCCCGACCAGGGTTCATGCACCCGTCCGCCGTTGCTGATCCAGAGCGGGGCGTCGGGCAACACGGCCGGATCCCAGTCGAGCAGGACATCGGCTCGCTGCGCCGGGTATCGCACGA
The DNA here is from genome assembly GCF_000684975.1 of Paraburkholderia acidipaludis NBRC 101816. Classification (GTDB taxonomy): domain Bacteria; phylum Pseudomonadota; class Gammaproteobacteria; order Burkholderiales; family Burkholderiaceae; genus Paraburkholderia; species Paraburkholderia acidipaludis. The sequence goes on from NZ_BAXZ01000022.1 coordinate 1,632, forward strand.
CAAAGGGCGGTTCGCAGCCTTCCATCTGCAGCAGCTCCTCGGTCTTCTCCGGCAACGGCAAACGCGTGGCGTCCAGCGGGCCTGCCGCCGTCGGGATGGCCGCCAGCGAAGCGAAGGTGCGGTTCGGCGCAACGCGCGAAACCCCCGGCTCCGGTGGAACCGGGTAGCCGTGAATGCGCCGGTGCGGGCAGGCCAGCACCTCGATACCTTCCGCCGGAATCGTGAAGGTCGGATGCAGCGCAAACGGCAGCACGACCGGGCGCCTCGCGCGCACGGTGACCGAGACCGCCAGCGCCGGTGCATCGGGATCGGCTTCGATGGTGCGTTCGAGGCTTTCGATGTCGGCCTCGGGCGGATAGTCGACGGCAACGGTCAGCCTGTGCGCCGTCTGCTCCACGCGCCGCCACAGGTGATTCGCACCGTAGCCGTGATCCCAGCCGTCCGCCGCGTCGCGCACCTCGAAACCGGCCGGCAGACCGCGAGGCGCCCTCGCCATGCCGAACGGCAGGCAAGGCCATTCCCCTCGCAACGCCCTGAGCAGCCCCGGCCACCGCGCGTCGTCCCCCCACGGTGCAGGTCGAAACGGCGTCACGCTGTGTCCCGGCCCGAGGTCGAAGCGCACGGGCGCCAGCATGCCGCCCAGCGCCTGCACCGTCGCCTCGCCATGCGCCCACGCCAGAGTCCAGCGTTCGATCTCCATCCTCGCTCCTCGCAATCAGGTGTTGGCGACCACGAACTGCGCGCTCACGCTTTGCGAGAGGACGAGATCCACATTCGGCAGATCGTTTTCCAGGAGCTTCGCGCGTATCGCTGCTTCGTCCATGCCATAGCCGCGCCAACGGGCCAGGAGCCGTTGCGCCAGCACGTCGCGCGGCACCTCCAGCATGACCGTGACGTCGAAGTACGACTGCAGCGCACTCCAGCCGGGCGCGTCGAGCAGCAGATAGTTCCCCTCGACCACCACGAGCCTTGCCGACCGCGGGATGATCTCCGCCCCCGCCCGTGCAATCTCGATCGAGCGGTCGAACACCGGCACCGCGATTTCGCTGCCGTCGTCCGCCTTGAGCCGGCCGAGCATCGCGGCGAGTCCCGGCACGTCGAACGTATGCGGCGCGCCCTTGCGCGCGCGCTGGCCACGCGCTTCCAGCACCCGGTCGTCGAAGTGAAAGCCGTCCATCGCGAGCACGCAGGCCACATCCGGCACGCGCCGGTTGAGGTCCGCGCACAGCCCCTGCGCGAAGGTGCTCTTGCCCGAGCCCGGCGCCCCCGCGATGGCGACGAGGCGCCGCGCGCCGCCCTTGAGCCCGAGCAGGTGTTGCGCCAGCTCGTCGGGCCCGATGCGTTGCTCCTGCTGTGCGGCGCCGCTCACGACAGGCGGCTCCGTTCGGCCTGCTTCAAGGCTTCCTGCGCCGCCTTGATTTGCGCCCGCGTATACATCAGCGCGTGCGACGCCAGATCGTGGCCGTCCTCCCACAGATTGCGCCAGATGCCCAGTATGCCCTCCAGCGGCTGCCCGACCACGCGCGACGAAAAGCTTTCGAACGTGATCGGCCCCTTGAAGCCGGAGAACACCAGCGCCCGGAAGATTTCCGAAAAGTCGATGCTGCCGGAACCCAGGTAGCCGCGGTGCGAGTCGCCGGTATGGAAGTAGCCGAGGTAGTCGCCGGTTTCGCGCACCGCCGTCGCAATATCGGATTCCTCAATATTCATGTGATAGGTGTCCAGATGCACCTTCACGTTCGGCGCGCCAATGCGCTTGCACAGCTCGACGCCCTGCGAAGCCGTATTGAGTACGTTCGACTCGTAGCGGTTCACGACTTCGAGGCCCAGGACGACGCCGCTCTTCGCCGCCGTCTGTGCCACCTCGCCGAGGATGTCGACCGACATCGCAATGCCGGCGGCCGTCGGCGGCACATAGTACTTCTGAAAAGCCGAGTACAGGATGCCGCACATATGCGTCGCCCCGCAGTCGCGCGCCACGCGCAGCGCCGTCTCGAGCTTCGCCTTGCCGCGGGCGGCCTTCTCCACGTCGCCGCTCGAAATATCGGACTCGGCATCGAGCCCCAGCGAAAAGGTCACGCCAAGACCGTTCTTTTCGAGTTCGCGCCGCGTGAAATCGACGTCGATCGATGTCGGGTCGAGCGCCGGCACTTCGATGAAGTCGAAGCCGACTTCCGCGGTGCGGGCGATGGCCCGCGCGCAGGCCTCGTGGCTCCAGCTTGCCTCCCAGACGAGAGCGTGTACGCCAAGCTTGTTCATTCAGACTCCTTTGGTTGACTGTGTCCCGTGCCGCCGCGCGGCAAGGCGCGCCCGGACGGGAGTGTGGAAAACGCCGTTGGCCCACGCCCAACGGAACAGCATGACGGCGAGCAGGAAGACGCCCCAGAGGGCCGTCGCGAGATGCTGGCTGGCGCCGAGAAGATTCAGCCCCGAGGCGATCGTCTGCAGGATCACGAGCGCGACCACGACGGGCGCGACGCGGCCGAATCCGCCGAACGGATCGACGCGGCCGAGGAAGCACGCCAGCACGGAGATCAGCAGGAACGCTTCGCCGTGCCCCACGCGCACCGAATTGAAGCTCGCCAGCATGACCACGCCCGCCACGCCGCACATGAGGCCGGAGAGCATGTAGATGCGCGTGACGGCGCGCGTGGTGTCGATGCCGGAGTAACGGGTGGCTTCGAGGTTGGAGCCGATCATGCGCGTGGCGAAGCCCAGGCGCGAGCGCGTCATCAGCACGTGCCACAGCAGGGCGCAGCCCGCGAAGATCCACAGCGGCACCGGCACGCCCAGCCACAGGCCGTTGCCCATGGCGAGCACGAGCGGCGGAAAGCCGGAGATGTCGCCGCCGTGGGTCAGGAACTCGCCCAGGCCGCGCAGAAAGATCATGGCGGAGAGCGAAACCAGAATCGGACTCGCGCCCGTGCGCGCAATGATCGCCCCCATCGCCCAGCCGCTTGCCGCGCCGGTGGCCAGCGCCGCCGCAATGCCGAGCGCCACGGCGGCGACGCCCGCGTCCGCGCCGCCCATCGAATGAATCACCCAGGCCATCGCCAGGCCCGCGATATTGGCCGTGAACGTCACCGCGAGATTGAAGCCGCCGGACACGAGCGGCATGAGCATCGCGAGCGTGAAAAAGCCCAGCTCGGGCAACTGGAACGCGACCGAGACGAAGGTGCTCGCGGAAAAGAACCGGTCGGAGGCGAAGCTCATCGCCACGATCACGATGGCGAGAAAGCCCAGCAGGCCCAGCACGTCGGCCGGGACATGCGCCGCGAGGGAGCGTCGGGAATAAGGGGAACTCATGGCAGCACCTATGCGCGTTGCGAGGCGAACCGCGATCCGACGAGCTTCGCAAAGCCGCCGCTCGACAGGGTGATGGCAGTCAGGATGACCGCGCCGATGATCATCTTGAATGCGTAAGGCGAGATCCCGAGCAGGTTGAGGCCGTTTGCCGTGATGGCCGTGAGCAGGATGCCGAGGATCGCGCCGAGGATCGTGCCGCGGCCGCCGCCCAGCCGCGCGCCGCCCAGCACCACGGCCGCCAGCACGTCGAGCTCGCGCCCGTAGAGCGCATTGGGCACCACCTCCTGGACGATATGCGCCTGCATCAGGCCCGCAATGCCGGCCATCATGCCGAGCCAGCCGAACGCGACGTAGTGCATCGCGCCGAGGTTCACGCCCACGCGGCGCGCGGCCTCGGGGTTGTCGCCCATCGCATACAGCTGCCGTCCCGTAGTTGTCCTGCGCAACATGAACCACGTCGCGATCACGGTGACGATCATGACGGCCACGGGCAGCGTGAGGTCGGCCACGCCGCTTGCCGTTTTCACCTGCAGGAGCGACACGCGGTCCACCCACCAGTCGGGTAGGTCGTAGATCGACACGCCGTTGGTCAGGAACATCAGCCCGCCGAAGAAGATGTTGAACGTCGCGATGGTGACGACGATCGAGACGATCCGGAAGCGGTAGATGATGGTGGCATTGAGGGCGCCGAGCAGAAAACCGAAGCCCATGGAAGCCAGAAAGCCGATCAGCCAGTTGCCGCCGCCAAGCCATCCCACCGTCAACGCGGTGAGATATTGAACCACGGAAGCGCCCACGGCGAACGAGATGTCGATGCCGCCCGCAATCAGCACCACGAGCAAACCGACGCCGAAGATGATGTTGACCGAGCTCTGGTTGAGCAGGTCGAACAGGTTGGGCAGCGTGAGGAAGGTCGACGTCGTCAGACCGAGTCCTGCCGCCATGACGGCAATCACGAGGATCAACAGCGCCTCGATCGAGCCGATTCCGAGTTTGCGAAGATCAGGCATGGACGTCTCGCTCGATTTGATCGATGCTCGTCCGCCCTGGCACGTACTCCGCGACGATCCTGCCGTCGCGCATGTGCAGAATGCGGTCGGAGTTGAAATAGACTTCGGGAATCTCGTCGGAAATCAGCACGATGGCCATGCCCGCTGCGGCGAGCTCGTGCACGATGCTGAAAATGCCGGCGCGCGCGCCCACGTCCACGCCTACGGTGGGCGAGTCGAGAATCAGCACCTTCGGTTGCGTTGCCAACCACTTCGCGAGCACGATGCGCTGCTGGTTGCCGCCCGACAAGGTCGAAACCGCGTCGTCGGGCTTGCCGATCTTGACGGCCAGCTTGCCGATCCAGTCGTGGATCAACGCGTCGCGCTTGCCCGGCGAAACGAGGCGGCACGCGTCGAGCAGATCGTCGAGCACCGAGGCGACCGTGTTGTCGCCAATCGACTGCGCCTGGATGAGGCCTAGCTGAAGACGGTCCTCCGACACATAGGCAATGCCCGCGCGGATCGCGTCGCGATTCGTGCGCAGCACGAGCGGCTTGCCTTCCAGAGCAACGGCACCCGTGCCTGGCTTCGCCATGCCGAAAAGCGCCAGCGCAAGCTCCGTGCGCCCCGCGCCGAGGCGTCCGGTCAGCCCGAGAATCTCGCCGCGTTTCACCGCGAACGTCACGTCTTCGAACTCGCCGCGGCGCGTAAGTCCCTGCACCTGGAGCGCGACCGGCGCCTGCGAGAGATCGGTCGTGCGCACGGCGTAATCGAAGGTGCGGCCCGTCATCAGCTCGGTGAGACGCGACTGCGTCATGCCCGCCGTGGGAAAGGTGCCCACGTACTGGCCGTCGCGCATCACGGTCACGCGCGTACAGACGTCGAGCACTTCCGCGAGCCGGTGACTGACGAACACGACGGCAATGCCGTCCGCCGAAAGCCGCCGCACGATGGCGAGCAGCGCCTGCGTTTCCGCGTGGCTCAGCGAGGCGGTCGGCTCGTCCATGAAAACGATGCGCGCCTCGGCCACCAGCGCGCGGGCGATCGCCACCACCTGCCGCTGCGCGATCGAGAGCGAACGCACGGAACGTTCGAGCGGCAGCTTGACGCCGAGGCGTTCCAGAATGCGGTGCGCCGCGTCCTTCATCTTCGCGTAGCTGACCACGCGCGGGCGCGAGCCGAGGTTCTGCTCGAAGGCGATGTTCTCGGCCACCGTCATCTCGGGAAAGAGCGCGAGGTCCTGCCAGATCACCTGAACGCCCAGCTCGCGGGCCTTCGCCGGATCGAGGCGCCCGAGCGGCTCGCCGTCGTAGCGCATCTGCGCGCCCGGTTCCGGCTGATACACGCCGCTGATCACCTTGATGAGCGTGCTCTTGCCGCAACCGTTCTCGCCGGCAAGGCACAGCACCTCGCCGGGCAGGATGTCGAAGCGCACCTGCTGCAGCGCCTTGACCCCGCCGAACACCTTCGAGATGTTCTCGAGTTCGAGCAGCGCGGGGCGCGCCTCGTCCGCGGCGAGCGCGGCCGGCATGACGGCACCGGCGCCGCCGCGGGGGACGGGGACGGGCGTGGCGCGGTGCAAAGAAGAATCAGGAATCATGGAAGGAACACCCAACTCAAAGACCCATCTTCGCGAGATTGTCCACGGTCTGCGCGTTCAGCTCGACAAGATCGTTCACGATCAGGTCGTGCCCTTCGGGATGCACGACGCCCAGGCCCGGAATGTCCGTGCCGTCCTTGATCGGCTGCCCTCTCGCGACCATCGTGCCCAGCGTGACGAACACCTCGCCCGCCTGCTCGGGATTCCACATGTAGCCGCCCGTCAGCACGCCGTCATGAACGAGGCGCTTGCCCTGGCCAGGCGAGAACGGTCCCAGCACCAGCACCTGCTTTTCCTCGTGCTTTTCGGCCACGGCGCGCGCGGCGCCGATGGGCCCCTGGCTGCCGAACGCGAGAATCGCGCGCAGGTTGGGGTGCGCGAGCATCAGGTCCAGCGCCGTCTTGCGCGAAGCGTCCACGTTTTCGGCCACGCCGTAGCGGTCGCCCACGAGCTTCATGTCGGGGTAGTTCGCCTTCAGGTAGGCGATGGCCGCATCCGCCCAGGCGTTATGCAGCGGCACCGTGAGCGAGCCGACGAAGACCGCATATTCGCCCTTGCCGCCCAGGTCCTTCGCCAGCGTCTTCGCATACGCCTCGCCGAAGCCCTTGGCCGATGCGAGCTCGAAGTCCCAGTCCGTGTTCTGCTGCTTGGGCGACTCGTGCGTGATCACCTTGATGCCGGCCGCCCGCGCGCGCTGCAGCACCGGTTCGAGCACCTGCGCGTCGTTCGGCACCACGCCGATCACGTCGACGTGCTGCGCGATCAGGTCTTCGATCGCCCGTACCTGGAGAGCCGGGTCGGCGCTCGTCGGCCCCACCATGAAGGCCTTCACGCCCAGTTCGTCGGCGCGCTTCTTGATGCCGGCCTCCATGGCGTTGAACCACGGAATGCCGCCCACCTTCACGACCACGCCGATCACGGGATGGTCCGGCGACGCATTGGCGAATCCCGTCGCGAACGAAAAAGCAAGAATTCCGGCGCACAGCCGGCGCAGCAATTGATTTGTCATGTCTCCTCCGACTCTGGAACGGGCCGCATCTGGGTCACATCTGGGCCACCTCTCAACTTGCTGAATCCATTCAGCAAGTTGATGTGGTGTATGCTGAAACCATTCAGCAATGGTTGGAAGAGGGTGAAAACCCTAATATGGCGGGGTGCGCCAAAGCGGCTACCGTCGGCCGGACAGGTTGAGCGCGCTCGGGGAGCAGACAGAGATGAAGGGCATGACCAGCGGACGAAAGTCCACGATCTACGACATCGCCACGGCGACCGGGTCTTCGATATCCACCGTGAGCATGGTGCTGAACGGCACGTGGGCGCGCTACCGGATCAAGGAAGCGACGGCCAACCGCATTCTCGAGTGCGCGCAGACGCTCGGCTACCAGGTGAACATGAAAGCGCGCGGGCTGCGGCTCTCACGCTCGGGCCTCGCCGGCATGATCATTCCGCACTACCGCAACCGTTTCTTCGCGGGCCTCGCGCAAACCTTCGAGGACTCGGCGCGCAGCCGCGGCCTGTGCCCGATCGTCGTGAGTACGCAGCGCGACCCGGCGGTCGAGCTGAGCGTCACGCAAACGCTGCTGTCCCAGCGCGTGGAAATGCTGTTCATTGCCGGCGTGCGCAACCCCGCACCCTTGAATACGCTCTGCGACGAAGCCGATGTGGCATCGATCAATCTCGACCTGCCCGGCGACGGCGCGCCGTCGGTGGTCTCGGACAACCGCGCGGGCGCTCGCGTCATTACGGACGTGATGATCGACAAGCTGATTGCCGCCGGGCACTCGCCCCAGGATCTCGTGCTGCTGGGGGGCGTGCCGCACGAATACGCGACCGAGATGCGCATGGCCGGCTTCTTCGAAGCGTTCGCCGCGCGGCAGATCAGCCCCGGCAGCGACGCGGTGGAGTTGTGCGGCTATAACGCGGCGGCGGCCCGGCAGGCGCTCGTGCGGCGCCAGGAAAAACACGGCCGGGTGCCGGCGGGCATGCTCATGAACGCCATCAACGCCTTCGAAGGCCTCGTGCATTTCGCGTCGCAATTGCCGCGGGATGCGCTGCGCGAAGCGGTAGTCGGGTGTTTCGACTGGGACCCGTTCGCGGCGCATTTGCCCTTCGACGTCACGATGCTGCATCAGGACGTGCAGCGCATCGTTTCGGAGGCGTTCTCGCTCGTCGACAACCGCGAACCCGGGGTGCACCCTCGCGTGGTCGTTCCGATGAACTTCGGCGAGATGTTCGACGACGACGAGCGCACCATCAAGGAAGAACACGATCGTTGAGCGCCGCGCGCACACGGCCATTCGACGACTGAACGCTAGTTGGTCCCTCAGAACATCGGCGCCCCGAGCCGCTGGCTCGCGCGCTTGCCGAACGCCTTCAACTGCTGCGCAAGCGGTCCGTCCGGCTTCGAATCGAAGCTGTTGAACGGCCCGATGGCCGTCACGACGGCCGCGATCTGCCGGCGGGCGTCGAAGATCGGCACGGCCGTCGCGGCAATGCCGGGCACCATCAGCCCTTCGATCACCACGATGCCGTGCTCGCGCGCCGCCGCGAGGCGGGCATTGAGCGGCGAACCGGCTTCATGCAACTGCGCCTGGAGATCGTCGGGCTCGGTTGCGAGCACCGGCGCCTGGTCCGCTGCGGACAAATGCGCCGCGAAGGTGAGCCCGGTGGCCGAGCGCAGCAGCGGCATGGTCGCGCCGGCCCGCGTGAGCACCGTCACCTCGCCTACCATCTCCACTACGCGCACGACGGTCGGCCCGTGGTTCGCCCACACGGCGACGAAGCAGGTGTGCCCTGTTTCGTCGCGCAGGTCGGGCAGCATGTCGGAGATATTGCCCACCACGTCGATATGGGCGAGCGCGGCAAGGCCGATCGCCACCGCCGCCGGTCCCAGCGCATAGCGGCCGGACTGCTTTTCCTGGGTCGCGAGGCCGCTCACGATCATCGCCTGCAGATAGCGGTGCGCTTTCGCCGGCACCATGCCCGCCGCCTCGCTGATGTTGGTCAGCGAGGCCGACGGCCCGAGGCTCGCGAGGGCTTTCAGGATTTCGGCGCCGGTCTCCGCCGATTGCACACGGGTTCTTGGAGTCTTTCTCGTCTCGTTGGTCGCCATAACGCTCCCGGTGTTGCGCATCGATAGCAAAAGCCAGCAGTCTACCTTGCGACACCGCCCGGCCGTGCGCCTCCATCGTGCGCCTCGTCGTGCGCCTCTTAAGCCTCCGGATGGCGCGTGGCCTGCATCGACGCACGCGTGGCGAAGCGCGCGAACCATTCGGCCAGCGCCGTGCGGGAGCGCCAGCCTTCGTCCGGGAAGCGCAGATCCAGATAGCCGAGCGCGCAGGCCACGGTGATCGTGCCGATGTCCACGCGCTCGCCGAATTCCGGCACCCACGCGGCGAACTGATCGAGCGCCGAGACCACTTTCTCGTGCTGACCGTCGAACCACGGCGCGTAACGCAGCGCTTCCGGGCGGATGACCTGCTCGTAGCGCCTGAGCAGCGCCGCACCGATCAGGCCGTCGCCAAGCGCCTGCTCGCGCAGCGCGCGCCAGCGTGCCTCGCCCGCGGCCGGGAACAGCTTGCCGTGGGGTGCATCGAGGTATTCGCAGATCACGCGGCTGTCGTAGAGGGCACCCTCGCCTTCGCGCTCGTGCTCCTGTTCGCCCACCAACAGGGTCGGCACCTGGCCGAGCGGATTGCGCGCGACCACGGTGGCGTCGCGCGTGACAGGATTCGCATTGCTTGCAAGACGCTCGACAGGCAGGCCGAGTTCGGCGGCGCATACGAGCACCTTGCGCACGTAGGGCGAGTACGGCGAATAATAGACACGCAGCGACGATGGCGTGAGCGACATGGGGTCTCCTGGGTAGTTCGATGAATTCACGCGACTATAGGGGATTCAGCGCGGCGCCGCATGCAGCGCGTAATCGGCGCCCTGCGCGTGCGTCAGGTAGCCCGCGGTCAGGCCGCCGTCCACCTCGAGCACGCTGCCCGTCACATAGGAGGCCGCGTCCGAGAGCAGGAACGCGATCGATTCGGCCACTTCCTCGACACGGGCAAAACGCCCGAGCGGCGTGCGATCGAGCATCACGCCGTCGCGAAAAGCCGCGGGCACGCCCACGTTCAGCATCGGCGTATCGACGCCATTGGGCGCCACCGCATTCACGCGCACGCCGCGATTGCCCCACTCGGTCGCGAGACTCTTCACGAGACCGACGAGGCCCCACTTCGACGCCGCATAGTTCGCTCTCCCAGGCTGTCCGCCGCGCGCCGTGACCGAAGCGAGACACACGATACTGCCGCGCCGCCGCGTCAGCATCGCGGCCGCCGCATGCTTGCAGGTGAGGAAGGTGCCGCGCAGGTTGATGTCGAGCACCAGATCCCATTGCTCGGCGCTCATGTTTTCGGCGGGCGCGCTGCGCGCGAGTCCTGCGCAGGGCACGACGTCGGTGATCGCGCCAAGCTCGCGTTCGACGCGTGCGACGAAGGCTTCGATCTGCGCTTCTTCGCGCACGTCGACCACGCCATGCAGAAAAGGAATCGCGCTGCCAAGCCGCTCGCGCAGCGCACGCAGGCCTGCCTCGTCGAGATCGGCGGCGGCAATGCCCACGCCCTGGGCCGCGAGCCGCCCGCAAACCGCCGCGCCAATGCCGCTTGCCGCCCCCGTGACGAAAGCGATGCGGCGGGAAGTGTCGTTCATGACGAGAATGCCTCTTTGTTGTACGGCGACGGCGTCACGAGGTGCGCGTCGCGGTTGGCTGCTGCGGGCTCGCCCGCGATGCCGGCGGATGCCGCGATGTCACAGCCCGCGATATAGCCAAAGGTGAGCGCGGGGCCGAGCGTGATGCCCGCCGCCGGATAGGTTCCGCCCATCACCGAATTCATGTCGTTGCCGACCGCATAGAGGCCGGCGATCGCGGCCCCGTTGCCGTCGAGCACCTGGGCGCGCTCGTTCGTTTCGAGGCCCGTCGCGCTGCCGATGTCGCCGGGCACGATCCGCACCGCGTAGAACGGCCCGGTTTCGATCGGGCCGAGACACGGGTTCGGCCGCTGCGAGGCGTCGCCCAGATAGCGGTCGTAAGCCGAGTTGCCGCGTCCGAATTCCTCGTCCACGCCGCTCTTCGCAAACGCGTTCATCCTGGCGGCGCTTTGCGCGAGCGCCTCGGGCGGCACGCCGATTTCGCAGGCGAGCGCATCGAGCGTCGCGCCGCATTTCAGATAGCCGCTGCGCACGTAGCGCCCGAGCGAGAGCGAGCGCGGACGCACGCGTCCCAGCCCGTACTTGCGCACGAAGTCGCTGTCGCAAATGAGCCAGGCGGGCACGCAGGGCGCTGTCGCGTTGGCGCGATGCATGGCGGCGACGAAGTCGTGATACGAAGTCGCCTCATTGGCGAAGCGCAGGCCGTTCGCATCGACAGCCATGATGCCGGGCTTTTGCCGGTCGGTGATGAGGTGCGGGAACACCGCCTCGCGGCCGTCGCTGTCGCGAAACACCGAAACCGGCGTCCAGAAGGCCGCGCCCGCGTTGCCGCTCGCGAAATGGCCGCCCAGCGGCTCGGCCAGCAAGGCGCCGTCGCCCGTATTGCCTTCGGGCGCCATCGAGCGATGCAGCTCCGCGTGCGGCACGAGCTTCGCGCGCAGCGCCGCGTTCTGGGCGTAGCCGCCCGTGGCGAGCACGACGGCGCGGCGCGCGACGATCGTCCGCCGCTTGCCGCCGATCTCAACCGTCACGCCGCTCACGCGCGCGCCGTTCGTTTCGAGGCGCGTCACGCGCGCGCTGGGGATAAGCGCGATGCCCGCATCGTGCGCCGATTTCAGAAGACGCGCCGCCAGCGCATTGCCGAGCACGAGCCGCGTGCCGCGCGACCATTTCAGCCTGTCCTTCGCATACCTCAACAAAAGCGGCAGCGCGTGCCCGAGCGCCGCAATGCTCTTGTGCATGGCCAGCAGCGCGTCGATGTCCTTGCGGTTCACCATCATGCCGCCCAGCGCGAGAAAGCTCGGCAGCGGCCGGCGCAGCTGCTCGAACAGCGTTCCCAGCGTGCGGCCGTCGAACGGCGCGGGATCGATCGTGCGGCCGCCCGGCATGGCGCCGTCGAGTTCGGGCTTGTAGTCGGGCGAAACGGCGCGCGCGATGAAATGGACCTCGGTGTGCGCCTCCATGAAGCGCACCATCTCCGGCCCGTGCTGCAGATAGGCCTCCATCAGCGGCTCGCGCAAGGCTTCGCCCACGGTCTGGCGCAGATAGCGGCGCGCCGCGTCGAGCGTGTCGCGATGGCCGACGCCGGCCATGTGCGGGTTGTCGGGAATCCATACCGCGCCGCCCGAGACGGCCGTGGAGCCGCCGAACTTCGCCGTCTTTTCCAGCACCAGCACGGAGAGTCCCGCGTGCCGGCATACGAGCGCCGTGCCGAGTCCGCCCGCTCCCGAGCCGACCACGACGACGTCGTAGGCCTCATTCACCTGATCGTTTGCCGTTGCGCCTGTCATTGCACGCCTCCTCGTTCGGACGCGAGCAGCCGCACCGCCCTCGCCTCGTTCTTCGCCTGCTGTTTCATCGGTTGTCCTGAATGCGTCATTGCATCCGGTATCCGCCGTTCACATCGACCGTCGTGCCGGTCTGGTAGCCCGCCTCGGCGCTGACCAGATGGACGACGGCGGCGGCCACGTCCCGGGGCAAGCCAAGGCGGTTGAGCGGAATGGCGGCGGCGGCCTGCGCATCGCGCTCGGGCGGCAGCGAAAGACGCAGCATGGGCGCATCGATCAGGCCCGGCGCCACGGCGTTCACGGTCACGCCTTGCGGCGCGAGCTCGCGCGCGAGCGCCTTCGTCAAGCCGAGCACGGCGGCCTTGCTCGCGATATACGCGGCGTTCGAGCGATACCCGCCTAGCTGCGCCGCGACCGACGAGAGCGTGACCACGCGGCCGAACGTCGGCCCTGCCGGTAGACGCCGCGCGTACTCGCGGCACACGAGAAAGCAGCCCGTCTGGTTGATGTCGACGTTGCGCTGCCAGTCGGCAAGCGACGTTTCGACCACGAGCGGGCGGTCGCCGTCCGGCTTGAAGTGCAGGATGCCTGCGCTGTGCACGAGAATCTCGGGACGGCCCATGTCGGCCGTCACGGCGTCGAAGGCGCCGGTCACCGCCGCTTCGTTGGCGACGTCGAGCGCATACGCGCCGTGCCCCGCGCCTTCGAGCGACGCGGCCACGTCGCGCGCGGCCGCGAGCTGCAGATCGGTCACCGCCACGCGATGGCCCGCCGCGGCGAGCGCGCGGCAGATCGCGACGCCGATGCCGCCGGCGCCGCCCGTCACGAGCGCGACGCGGCGGGGGGAGGAAGTCTGGGTCATGATGGTGGGTTCTCTCGTCGAAGAGGGGTGAAACCGGCGAGGCGCGGCGGAACGCGTATCGCCCCTGTATCGATGGCGCTCAGGCGAGCGCCGAATCCTGCTGGCGCCGGCGGTAGGCGGGCGTGAGCAACTGCAGCGCGAGCGCGCCGACCAGCACGAAGCCGCCCATGGTCGCCATGGCCGCCTGGAAGCTGCCCGTGGTCTGCGTGAGCCAGCCGATGATCGCGGGCCCGAAGAAGCCGCCCATGTTCGAGACCGCGTTGACGAACGCGAGCGTCGCGGCGGCGGCCGTGCCGCTGAAGAAGAGCGTGGGCAGCGTCCAGTAGGCGGGCATCGAAGCGTAGAGGCCGATCATCGCGAGGCACAGCCAGCTCATCGCCCATGCCGGCTGATGCAGCGTGAGCGACGCGCCGACGAACGACACGCAGGCGAGCAGTTGCGGCAGGATCACGTCGGACAGACGCATCGTGCGCGAGCGGCAGCGGCGCGCCCACAGCAGCATGGCGGCGGCGCCGAGCAGATTCGGCAGCGCGGCCAGCAAGCCGATCGTCGTCGTCGTGGCCCCGAAGGTCTTGATGATCTGCGGCAGCCAGAAGCCCGCACCATAGAAGCCGATCACGAAGCACACGCCGGTGAAGGTGATGACGAGCGTGCGCAGGTCCGTGAGCGATTCGACCACTTCGCGCCAGCCGTGCGTACGCATCTGGGCCGCATCCTCCTCCTGCTCGTGGTCGATCTTCGCCTGCAGCCACTCGCGCTCCGCACTCGCGAGCCACTTCACCTGCGAAGGCTTGTCGCACAGCACGCGCAGCGTGACGAAGCCGAGCACGATGGCGGGCACGCCCTCGGCAATGAAGATCCAGCGCCAGCCCGGCAGACCCGCGACGCCGTTGAGCGCCTGCAGGATGAACGACGACACCGGGCCGCCAATCGCGGCCGCGATCGGCAGCGAGATCATGAAGCGCGCGATGATGCGCGTGCGCTGCTCGCGCGGAAACCAGAACGTCAGATAGAACAGCACGCCCGGAAAGAAGCCCGCTTCGCTGATGCCCAGCAGAAAGCGCATGGCGTAGAAGCTTTTCGGACCGCCGATCATGGAAGTCGCGAGCGTCACGCAGCCCCACGCGATGATGATGCGCGTGAGCCACAGACGAGCGCCGTAGCGCACCATCATCAAATTGCTTGGCACTTCGAACGGCAGCATGCCGACGAAGAAGATCCCGGCGCCAAGGCCATACATCGCGGGCGTGAGGCCGATGTCGTGATTCATCTGCAGCGCCGCGAAGCCGACATTGGTGCGGTCGATGAAGCTCACGATATAGAGCAGGAACAAAAACGGGATCAGGCGCCAGGCGGTCTTCTTGAGGATCGCGGCTTGTTCGGCTGGGTTCATGGGGTGTCTCCTCCGGCGTGGCGCCTTTCGCGGGCCGCGCCTGCTTTAGTGGGTGGTATCGCTCAGAAGCTGCCGCCGAGCGACTTGCCGCCGTCCACCATCAAGGTCTGGCCGGTGATGAAGTCAGTTTGCGGCGACGCGAGGAAGGCCACCGCGTTCGCGATGTCTTCGGGGCGCGCGGCGCGGCCGGTCGGCTGCAGCGCGAGTTGCGCGGCGCGCCGCTCAGGCGTGAGCGCCTGCAGCATCGGCGTGTCGACGAGCCCCGGCGCCACGGCGTTCACGAGAATGCCGCGCTCCATCAACTCCATCGCCATCGCCCGTGTGAGGCCCACCACCGCGGCCTTCGCCGCCACGTAGTGCGCGTGATTGCGCGCGCCAAGGTAGGCCCGCGAGGCGATGTTCACGATCTTGCCGCCTGCGGGCAAGCGGCGTGCCGCCTGCTGGCTCAGGCTGAAGAGCGCGATCACATTGAGCTCGTAGTGGCGGCGGAAATCCTCGGCGGTGAGCGCCGTGAAGGCTCGCTCGTCGAAGATGCCCGCGTTGTTCACGAGTGCGTCCAGACGCGGCAGCGACTCGATCAGCGCCGCCAGCGCCGGTCCGTCGCGCAGATCCACCGCATGCGACTGCGCCGATCCGCCCGCCGCGCGGAGTTCCTCGGCCACGGCCTGCGCCGCCGCGCCGTTCAGGTCCAGCGCCACGACGTGAAACCCGTCGCGCGCGAGACGCCGCGCGATGGCCTGGCCAATTCCGCCGGCGGCGCCCGTCACGACGGCATAGGGCCGGTCTGCCACCGGCTCGTGAGTCGACATCGTTCCTCCAGTCATTTTGCGTAAATATTTACGCAAATCGTAAATTTGACACCGGGAGGGGGCAATGCTCCAAAACCCTGGGCGAGCGCGAACGCCGGATTTCCGCGGCAGCGAAACTGCCGGACGGAGTCATCCGGAAACTGGGTCAAGCAGGGTTTTCGATGGAAGGCACGGAGGGCGAGTGCGCCGTCGGGAGCGGCTGTCGAGACTGATCGAACCAGGCTCTCACGGTGATGTCGAGTTAATTCCCGACTTCACCCTGGCCGATCAATCCCTGGAAATCCTCACCATCCTGGAAACGCTCACCCTCCTGGAAATCCTCACCATTGCGGATTGCCAGGACGAGGTGCGCCACGCGCTCATAGCTCCGATTCGATCGGCAGGAGACCCAGGAACCAGATGCTGGCACGCCGCATGAAGGAGACACCCGGCTCCGAATCCAGCTCCGTCACCGTTCCGTTCTCGGCGGTGTCGATCCAGACGATCCGGTGCTTGCCGTCCGCGTCGGTGCGGAGCTCGACTCGCCAGGCACCCACGTCCAGGTTCGGTTCGACGTCGTCGATCACCTGGCCGGCAATCTCCGGACTGTTGCAGAGCACGCCAATCTCCGTGTTGAGATGGCTCGAGCGAGGATCGAGATTCATTGAGCCGATGAAAATGCTTTGCCGGTCGAAGACGTAGGTTTTCGCGTGCAACGAGGCCCTTGAAGAGCCGAAGAACCCGCGTTGCGACTTCACCTTGCTCGATCCGGTCGGCTTCAGCTCATAGAGACTTACGCCCGCTTCGAGGAGATCCTCGCGATAGTGTTGATATCCCGCATTCACAGCGACGACGTCGGTGGCAGCCAGCGAGTTGGTCAACACCGTAACCTTTACTCCGCGCGCGGTCTGTTCGCGTATCCATGCCACGCCCTCTTTCCCCGGTACGAAATAAGGCGAGATGATGAGCATTTCGTGCTCGGGCTTGAGGTTCAGGGCCGCGAACCGCGTCATGAGGTGGCCCTGCGGGTCGTTCGGGTCGCGCGTGACCTTGGCCGGATCGTCGTACAGGAGCGTGGCTTGTCCCCATGAGAAGTCGGCGTCGCCCGCGTCGAGGATCCTGACCATCCGCTGCCGGGCTTCCACGACGTAGGGCGAGTCATGCTCCGATTTGATGTACTCGTCCAGTTTCGCCCGGTAGTCCGCCAGCGCGGACGGATCCGCGGGGTGCCCCATCAGCTGCTCGATCGGATACGCCGATTCGCCGTTCCAGAACTCGTCGAAGGCGCTGGAAACCTTCCGGACAATCGGACCATGCATCAGCACGTCGAGATCGCCCATGGCAAAGACTTTCGATGCGCCAAAGTATTCGTCGCCGATATTGCGCCCACCGAGAATGGCGGCCTCGTTGTCCGCAATCATCGCTTTGTCGTGCATGCGTCGGTCGACGCGGGAAAACTCCAGGGCAGTCGCGAGTGACTTGAAGCGGCGGCTCGCGACCGGGTTGAACAGCCTTATCTTTACGTTCGGGTGCGAACTGAGCGCGAGCAGAACCTGATCGTCGGCGTTCGTGCCGAGGTCGTCGAGCAGGACACGAACGCGCACGCCGCGGTCCGCCGCCCTGAGCAGCGCTGCCGCGAGTTCGCGGCCGGTCAGGTCGTCGTGCCAGATGTAGTACTGCAGGTCCAGCGAGCGGTCGGCCGTTTGAGCGAGCGCCACGCGCGCCGCGATCGCATCGACCGGGTCCTGCAGCAGGTGAAACGCGCTGTCGCCCGGATGGCTCTGTTCATCCGGCGCGAAGACCATGCCGAGCCGTGTGGATTGCGTGTCCTGAAGCGCGAAGGTTTGGGTCCGGCCGCTCTGCGGCGGCAGACTCGCGCACGCGGCCAACACGAAAACGAGAACACTTGCGATAAAGCCATGGAGCTTTTTCATGTCCGCACCGTGTCGAAGTAACTCGAAGTCACAAACGGGTTTGCTCGCACCCTCCCAAGCCGGCGAGACTGCCGAAGATATTAAGCCATCCTGCGAAATTGTCGAAGATGGGGGACCCAGGGCGGCCGGTTTGGCCGAAACCCGAAGTGCCTTCACGGGTCAACACGCCGGAGCCAGATGCTGGCGACATATCGACCGCAATAGCAGACCAAATCGCACAAGACCGTGCAATCCCTGGACGAGGGCGGCTCAGTAAGATCGGAACTCTCACTCAACTCGGAGAAAATCGGCTTCTTCGAGGTTCATGCGGAGAACTACATGGGTGCCGGCGGCCCGCCCCACCGCTTCCTGACGGCCATCCGTGAGGACTACCCGGCCGCCAGAACGTC
Source organism: Paraburkholderia acidipaludis NBRC 101816 (assembly GCF_000684975.1). GTDB lineage: Bacteria > Pseudomonadota > Gammaproteobacteria > Burkholderiales > Burkholderiaceae > Paraburkholderia > Paraburkholderia acidipaludis. The sequence continues at coordinate 19,378 of NZ_BAXZ01000022.1, forward strand.
AAGGTGGAAATCCGCAGCATATTTCTGGTGCGCGATCCTGTGATCGAGCGGCTTGCCCAAGGCCTTGTCGGAGAAATCGACATGAAGGCGCATCCGGCCCAGGTGCTCATTGTCGCCACCCTGTTGCCCGGCGATGGAAGCTCAGAACTTCACCCGAAACTGAAACCCGATCGTAAACGGCAGATCGTCGGAAGGAATCGGCGGAATCACGATGAAGTTCATGCCCACGCGCTTGTACGCCACCATCACGATAGGCGCGGCGACCGGACCGACCGTGTGATTGCGGCCGAGGCCCCAGTCGCCGTAGTTGTAGCCCGAGATGATGCCGCCCATCGCGGCGAGCCGCACGTAGCCCCAATGCAGGAATTCCGGCGCCCACACCCCGCCGCCGTAGAACGACGGCCGGCGCAGCGAGTTGCGAAAGCCGCCCGCCGTGAGCGCCCACGTGTCGCCCGGCCAGCATTCTATGCCGAGGCCCGGATTGAATTGTTCGAAGTCCTTGTCGGGATGGATGTGGTACGAAGCCGCCATCGCATCGACCCAGAGACCGCTGCTGCACCAGCCGGCGGCATGCGCGCCGCCTGCCGCAGCCAGCAGCACGCCGGCCGCCGCAATTCTGATTATCTTTATGATTGCCGTGCCGCCGTGCCTTCGCCAAAGATGCATGGGTCCTGGTCCTCGCTCTCGCCGATCCGCCTGGTTTTATTGGATTCAGGTCATGGCGCACTGTACCGCAACTCGATGCTCGCGCAATGGAGGTCGCGCTCGGATCGGGCCCGCGCGGACAGTCGACGCCGCCGGCGATTATGACGGGCTCGTGAGTCGCGACGATGACTGCACGAGCCTGCGCCTCACAGGCCGAGGTCGCTCAAGCCCGGGTGGTCGTCGGGGCGGCGGCCCAGCGGCCAGTGGAAGAGGCGGTCCTTCTCGGCGATCGGCAAGTCGTTGATGCTCGCGTGGCGGTGCGCCATCAGCCCGTTCGCGTCGAACTCCCAGTTTTCGTTGCCGTACGAGCGGAACCAGTTGCCCGAATCGTCGCGGCATTCGTAGGCGAAGCGAACCGCGATACGGTTCTCCGTGAAGGCCCACAGCTCCTTGATCAGGCGGTAGTCGAGCTCGCGCGCCCATTTGCGCGTGAGAAATTCGACGATGGCCGCGCGGCCCGTGACGAATTCGGCGCGATTGCGCCACACGCTCTGCGGGGTATAGGCGAGCGAGACCCGCTGCGGATCACGCGTATTCCAGCCGTCTTCGGCCGCGCGCACCTTCTGGGCGGCGGTTTCGCGCGTGAACGGCGGCAGGGGCGGGCGGACTTCGACAGCATCACTCATGATCTTTCTCCACGAAACGGTCGGCCCACCGGGACGGCGAGCGCGAAAAGGGTTGATTGCCGGCTTGATTGCCGGACTAACTGCGGAGCTGACTGCGGGTATGACTACGCTGCGCCCTGGCACCGGGCAGCGCTTCGAGCAACTGCTTCGCGGCGGCACGCGCGTCGAGCGCCGCGTCGGGTTCGCCGCTCACGAGCGCCACGCCTATCGCACCGTCGATCAGGATCAGCCACTGCCGCGCAAGCCGCGCGGCGTGCCGACGATCCGCGCCGCGCGCCGTCATCAACGCGTCGCACTGCTCGCGCACGAAGCCGAGCAGATGCGCCTTGTGCTCGCGCGCCACCACGCGGGCAGGATCGTCGGGCGAAGCGAGTTCTCCCGATGCGTTCAGAAACGCACAGCCGTGAAAGCCCTCGGAGGCGAACCACCCGCGCAGAACGTCGAACATGCCGAGCAGTCGCGCCTCGGGCGATGCCCCGTGCTTCGCGGTGCCTTCGGCGAACCAGCGCATCCAGCGTTCGTGACGCCGCGCGAGGGCCGCGGCCACAAGCGCATCCTTCGACTCGAACCACGTATAAAAGCTCTTGCGCGCCGCGCCGGCCTCGCGAACGATCGCGTCGACGCCCGTGGCATGAATGCCGCCCGCGTAGACCAGCGCCTCCGCGGCGTCGAGCAGGCGCTCGCGAGCGTCGGGCTGGGGCGCGCCGGCGGCGCTATGGGAAGACGGACTCATTGCGGTGCTCTCCAGGCTGAACCGGACGGATCGGATACGCCGTCCGGTGTAGAACGATCATTCTCCATGTGCGAAATGTAGAACGATCATTCTCCGCCGTCAAGCAGAAAAAGCGCGAACGGGATACGTGGGGATGGGTGAGAATACGCGGTGTCGTCAACGCGTTAACATCGAGGCAACCAAGGAAACGGCATGAACCGACATCCCCTGACGACATCGAAGCGCCGCGCGGCGGCTGGCGCGTTTTGTGCCGCGCTCTGCGGCACGCTTTTGCTGTTCGCGTGCACACCGCTGCGCGTGGTGACGCACAGCGTGAGCAGCGTCGAAGCGGCCGTGCCGCCGGGCCACTACGTGCTCGATCCCTGGCACTGGAGCATCGTGTTCGACGTCGATCATCTGCATTACTCGCGCTTCGTGATGCGCTTTGACCGCGCCAGCGCCCAGCTCGACTGGCAAGCCGGCGGACTGCAGCAGGCCACCGTGGACGCGACCATCGACGCGGCCAGCCTCGACACGAACGTGCCGGCGCTGGACCGGATGGTGAAGGGAGAACAGATGCTGGATGTGGCGCGCTATGGGCAGATCCGCTTCGTCAGCACGCATTTCGAGCCCACCGGCGCGGGGCGCGGCACGCTCAGCGGCAATCTGACGATACATGGCGTGACGCAGCCGGTCACGCTGGAGGTGACGTTCAATGGCTACGCGCCGAATCCGCTGACGAAGCAGCCGACCGTCGGCTTCTCCGCGAGCGGCCATTTCAGCCGCGCGAAGTTCGGGTTGTCGACGTGGTATCCCGCGGTCGGCGACGAAATCGACGTGCGCATCGAAGCCGAATTCGAACAGCCGGCCGCGGGGGCGTGAAGCGTAGCCCTCAAATAAAGCTCAAGCCGTCCAGTCGAGAATGACCTTGCCGCTTTCGCCCGAAAGCATGGCGGCGAAGCCCTTCTCGTAGTCGTCCACGCCGAAGCGGTGCGTGATGATGGGCGAGAGGTCCAGCCCGCTCTGCAGCATGGCGACCATCTTGTACCAGGTCTCGAACATCTCGCGACCGTAGATGCCCTTGATTTCCAGGCCCTTGAAAATCACCTGGTTCCAGTCGATGGCGGTTTGCGCCGGCGGAATACCGAGCAAGGCCACCTTGCCGCCGTGGTTCATCGCTTCGAGCAGCGCCGTGAACGCGCTCGGCACACCCGACATTTCGAGGCCCACGTCGAAGCCCTCGGTCATGTGCAGGTCGTTCATCACGTCGCGCAGCGATTCGCGCGCGACGTTCACGGCCCGCGTCGCGCCCATCTTGCGCGCGAGTTCGAGGCGGTAGTCGTTGACGTCGGTGATCACGACGTTGCGCGCGCCCACGTGTTTCGCGATCGCCGCGGCCATGATGCCGATCGGCCCCGCGCCCGTGATGAGCACGTCCTCGCCGACGAGATTGAACGAGAGGGCCGTGTGCGTGGCGTTGCCGAACGGGTCGAAGATCGCGGCGAGGTCGTCGGAGATCTCGGGCGGAATCTTGAACGCATTGAAGGCCGGAATCACGAGGTATTCGGCAAACGCGCCCTCGCGGTTCACGCCCACGCCCGTCGTGTTGCGGCACAGGTGGCGGCGCCCCGCGCGACAGTTGCGGCAAAAGCCGCAGGTGATATGGCCTTCGCCGGAAACCCGGTCGCCGATGCTGAAGCCGCGCACTTCCTGGCCCATCTCGACGATTTCGCCGACGTATTCATGGCCGACATGCATCGGCACGGGAATCGTCTTCTGCGCCCAGTCGTCCCACTTCCAGATATGGATATCGGTGCCGCAGATCGCCGTGCGGTGAATCCTGATCATCACGTCGTTGTGGCCGACTTCGGGCTTCGGCACGTCGGTGAGTGTGAGGCCCGGCCCGCGTTCGAGTTTGGCAAGTGCTTTCATTTTTCAGGATTCCTTGTCAAATCACGCCAAGCTGCTTGCCGACGCGCGCGAACGCCGCCACCGCGCGTTCGACCTGTTCCGGCGTGTGCGCCGCGCTCATCTGCGTGCGAATGCGCGCGCGGCCCTTCGGCACCACCGGGTAGGAGAAGCCGATCACATAGACACCCTCGTGCAGCAGCGCGTCGGCCATCTTCGTGGCGACCTGGGCGTCGCCGAGCATCACCGGAATGATCGGGTGTTCGCCCGGCACGAGCGTGAAGCCGAGCGCGCTCATCTCGCGGCGGAACAGCGCGCCGTTCGCGCGCACGCGCTCGCGCAACTGCGCGCCCTCGTCGCTCGCGACCAGCTCCAGCACCTTGAGCGTCGCGGCCGCGATGCTCGGCGCGAGCGTGTTCGAGAACAGGTAGGGGCGCGAGCGCTGGCGCAGCAGTTCGACCACTTCCTTCCTGCCGGCGATATAGCCGCCCGATGCGCCGCCCAGCGCCTTGCCGAGCGTGCCCGTAATGATGTCGACACGGTCCAGCACGCCGCAGCGCTCCGGCGTGCCGCGCCCGTGCTCGCCGATGAAGCCCACCGCGTGCGAGTCGTCCACCATCACGAGCGCCTCGTAGCGGTGGGCGAGATCGCAGAGGCCCTTGAGATCCGCGATGATGCCGTCCATCGAGAACACGCCGTCGGTCGCGATCAGCTTGTAGCGCGCGCCCGCTTCGTCGGCCTCGCGCAGCTTCGCTTCGAGATCGGCGAGATCGTTGTTCTTGTAGCGGTAGCGGCGCGCCTTCGAAAGCCGCACGCCGTCGATGATGCTCGCGTGATTCAGCTCGTCGCTGATGATGGCGTCCTCTTCGGAGAGGAGCGTTTCGAAGAGGCCGCCGTTCGCGTCGAAGCAGCTCGAATAGAGAATCGTGTCCTCGGTTTGCAGGAACTGCGCCAGCGCACTTTCGAGCGCCTTGTGCACGCTCTGCGTGCCGCAGATGAAGCGCACCGACGCCATGCCGAAGCCGTCGCGGTCGAGGCCGTCCTTCGCCGCCGCAATGAGCCGCGCGTCGTCCGCGAGGCCCAGGTAGTTGTTGGCGCAGAAGTTCAGCACGCCGCTGCCGTCGGCAAGGCCGATGGCGGACGACTGCGGCGTCGCGATCACGCGCTCGCTCTTGTAGAAGCCGTCGGCGCGGATCTGGTCGAGCGTGGCGCGCAGGTGCTCGATATAGGGGGTTCGCATGGGTCTTGCTCCTGACTGGACCGGCCGCGGCCTGCTATAGTCGCCGTCAGCCTCACCGGAAATTTTCGCTTTTTCGAACCTGAGTTCGATATGTCGAACAAACTCTAAACGATGGAGCCGCAAATGGCAAGCAAGCGCAATCCGCCGAGAGCCGCCGACGCTGCACCGCAGCAGGCGCCTTCGCCCGCCGGCGCGCCCGTCCTCTCGCCGGTCGCGCCGCCGCGCGTGGGCGAACAGATCCAGCGGCTGCGCAACGAGCGCAGGATGACGCTGGACGATCTTTCGCGCGCGGCGGGGGTGTCGAAATCCATGCTATCGGAAATCGAGCGCGACAAGGCGAACCCGACCATCGCCGTGGCGTGGCGGCTCACCAATGCGCTCGGCGTGAAGCTGGACTCGCTGTTCGCCGCACCGCGCGCGCCCGAGGCGATCGCGGTAGCCGGGCCGCACGACATTCCGACGCTGACGGGCCAGGACGCCGGCTACCAGTTGCGCGTCTGGGGGCCGATCGAGCTCGCCGGCCACTTCGAGTGGTACGAACTCACGCTCAAACCGGGCGGCGCGCTGGTATCGAACGCCCACGAGCCGGGCACGCGCGAGCACCTCACGGTGCTGCAGGGCGCGCTCGACGTGGAAGCCGCCGGGTCCGCGCAGCGCCTGAAGACCGGCGACACCGCGCGGTACGTCGCCGACCAGCCGCACGCGATCCGCAACGCAGGCAAGGGCGAAACACGCGCGCTGCTCGTCGTGATCCACGGCTGAGGCGGTCCTGCCCATTCTGGCCGCAGCAATCGCGGCTGGACAGCCGGCTCCGATACTGTATATTTATACAGTTCCAAGATCGACTGGAGCCGCCATGCCAACCCCTAACGAACAGGATCTCGCCGCCTTGCGTTTTCAGGCGGCCGCGCGCGACCTCGAGCACGTCGTGCGCAGCATTGCCCAGCGCTACATCGCCCAGCAGGTGCCGCTCAGCTGGCGCCTGCTGCACGCCATCGAGGCCGAGGCGCTCGCCGACCTCGGCTTCGCGAGCCGGCACGACGCCATCATGCTCGGGCTGTTCCAGCGGCCGGGCGAGCTGGCGTACCCGGAAACCGACGACCCGGTGGATTTCGGGCGTTCCAACGCGCTGCCTGCCGTGTTTGCCTTCGCCGTCTCGGCCTACGAGCGCGCTGCCCGGACGAGCGCGGATGCACGGACCCTGGCACGCCGGCAGGAAACGCCGCGTCGGATGCGCGCCTGGGGCGGCTAGTCGCCGAGAATCGTGACCTGCGGCGCGGCCGGTGCATACGCGGAAGCGCATCGGCATTCCGCTACAATCCCCACATAGAATGCAACTAACGGAATGAGAGCCATGGCGCCTTCCGATCTTTCTCACCCTCCGCGCGATCTCTTCGACCAGCAACGTGCGGACTGGCAACGCGACCCGGCCGGCGCCTTCGACGCATGGCTTGCTACGCAGCAGTTCCGTCACTCGTCCGCCGACGTGTACCGGGTTCAGTGGGGGCGGTTTCTCGAATGGATGGCGCTCAAACGCAAAACGATCCTTTCTGTCGATATGGGCACGATCGCGGAGTTCGTCGCGGGGCTCGACGTAAAGAAGCCCCAGCGACTGCGTTATCTGCGCCTGATCGAACGCGTTCTTGACCATGTTCGCGAAATCGAACTCGCGTCCACCAACCCGGCACGCTTCATCGCCCAGGACGGCGAGGCGGCCTGGCGCAATGCCCGGGAAAACGAGCCCACCGGCTTCCTCGATGCCACCGAACGGGCGGCGATCCTCGCCCAGCTGTTCGCGCCGCTCGAAGAACAGACGGCGGCGAAGCGCTGGCGCGAACGCCGCGACCGGGCGCTCGTTGCGGTGTTCCTTGGCGGCGGCCTGAAAACGGGGGACGCCATCGCGCTCACGCTCGACTGCGCGCAAGCGGGCTCGGAATGGCTCACGATCGAAGCCGACAATCCGCTCTTCACGCGTGTCACGCGTCTCGCCCCCTTTGCCGTGGACGTGGTTGGCGCCTGGCTCGAGGCACGGCGGCAGGCGGGGCTGCCCGGACAGCTCGTTTTTCCAGGCTCGCCCTCCGGACGGCCGATGCACAAGGCTACCGTGCTGCGAGCGGTCGACGCGATCGTCGAAGCCTCAGGTGTTGCGCAGCGCCGCGCGGAACGCGCCAGCCCCCAGACCCTGCGCAATACCTACGCGGCCGATCTGTTCGAGCGTGGCGAAAACGCCGGGCAGGTGGGGGAATGGCTCGGCTTCCTGCAGCCGATTTCGGCGGGCCGGTTGCATCGTTCGTGGCGATTGTGGGCGGAACGCGAAGACGCCGGACTCCGGCCGGATACCGAGCCGGACGTTATCTGACGCGGCTTGCGGGAATGCCGGGATCGGCGAGGCTCCCGTAAAACCTCACCCCGAAAGCCTGCGCCGGCTCCCGAAACGACTCACCTCAAGCCGTTTCGGAAGCGCGTCTGTCCTGCAGAAACCGGCTGACCGCGGCAAGGCGCGACACGCCTGTTCCGGACGTGTGTTCGCACTCGGGACACGAAATTTCGTAGCGCTGATCGACTTCGGACAGTTCAGGCTCCCCTTCGTGGCATTTCGGGCAGCGGGCCGGCAGGTTGACATGACCGTCCACGACCGTGCCGAGGCGCTCGAGCTCGGCGTCGCTGAGCCTGCCGGCGCCGGCCAGCGAACACAGCAGGTCCGCCACTGACGCATCGACACCCTGCTGGCCGCGCAACGCGCTGAGCTGGCGTGTCAGGAGATCCACTTCGTCGGCGCGCTCGCGCAACAGCGCGTCGAGACGGTCGGCGCGCGCCTTGGCTGTTGCCAGTTGCTGGATGAAATCGAATTCCTTTCGGCTTGCCTCGCGCTGCGCCGCCTGCCAGGTCGACGACGTCGTGCGCAGCGAATCGAGCTCCACCAGCATAGGTTTCACGCGCCGCTCGGCCTCGGCCAGCGCATCCTTGATCTGTTGGGCATAGTGTTCGGTGCTCCTGCGCAGGTCGTCCTGCAGGGCGTCGATGCGATCACGCAGGCCGGCATTGTTCGTCTGCTCGGCTTCCACGCGCTTCGTCAGCGTTTCGTTTTCCGCTTCGAGCCGCCGCACCGTGCTCTGCAGACTGTCCTGATGGACGGCGCCGTGCGCGGACGAGGCGGCAAGCTGGCCTTCCAGCTCGCGGACCCGGGCCCAGGCCATTTCGGTACGCGTTTCGCTGCGCTGCAGCAGTTCATCGACCGCGGCGTTGCGCGCCTGAGCATCGCGAAGGGCCTGTTCGGCGGCATGCCTTTGCGTGTCGATTTCAGTCCGTTCCGCGTCGAGCGCTTCTCGCGCGACAGCTTGGGCTTCCTGGAACAGGGCTCCGAGCAGTTCGCCCGCGCGTTCTTCGAGGACAGCCGGGATCGCGCCGCCGGTAATCCGGACCTTCGAAGCGGTGCGGATACGTTGCCAGAATAGTTCGATGTCTTTGGGAATATCGCTCGCGCTGCCGGTTTGGGTCAGGTCGCGAACAGCAGCCATTGACGGGCGGATACCGAAGTCGAAAAAAAGGCGCTTGCAGGCGTGGAGCGAAAGCGCCTGGCGTCGTGCGCCATCCTTGCGCAGGGCTTCAAGCTCGTCCCGGATAGTCTGGCGATCTACGTCTTGCATTGCTCTTGTCTCAAGACAGGTCAGAATGGCTGAATAATAACAAATTACGTATCATTTGCTACGCGTTTGGCATTCTGGCTGGAAAATTATCGATCTCTGCCGATTTTTTGGGCCTAATGGCCTTTCTGACGCTGCGCCACTTCCCGTGATCGTGAAACAAATCGAAGTTTGTTTCATAAGCCATTGTAAATGCTTGTGTTTGGCCTATGTCTGAAAATTTCCAGACTGTTTCACGGTTTGATGGACGTGGGTTTCGACCAGGCTGGCGGGTTTGGCGGAGGGGATTTCCGGAAGCTCGCGGGGTAGACGTGCTTGAGAGTAATAAAAGTAAACACCTTTGATACCTGTTAAAGACGTTAACGCCACGGCAAACCCTTACCAGGCAAGGGAGACAGCGGGGTCGGGTGAAGCTTTACGGGATGTCGGGTGAGGATCTGCGGGACAGGCGGGTGACGGGGTTCGGGGAGGCCGGTGAGGCAGTTCGGGAAAGGACGTGAGCGGCTTCGGGAACCGGGGGATTCTTGACTCCCGGGCAAGGGTGAGCGAATACGGGACGCGGAAGCGCGCGAACCGCGGCAGCGTCGCAGGTCGATGCGATGTTGCGGGAATTGCAACGGTGAGCGGATTCAGGACCGTCATTTGTCGCGGATTTGAGTGCAAAAAGCGCGCCTTGGGAATGCCAGGTGAGCCGAATCGGGACGGTAGCACGTCATGAGGTGAGATTTTTCAGGAGCTAGAAGCGAATTTAAGGCCTGTTGGGCGTCCTGGATGGCCTTCGGTGAGGCTTTACGGGAGATCGGGAGCGGCAGATGGGGCGGTCGGGATGACTTCGCCCGGCTTTTTGCCCGGATTGAGCGGCTTGAGGTGAGACGATTCGGGATAAACCCGTTGCGGAGTGCATGCGATGGAGGTGGCTGGCCACCGTAGTCCATGCCGAGGCTTCGGTGAGCGTTTTCGGGAGCGGAAAGTAGGCACGAAAGTGGCTTAGGTGAGGCTTTTCAGGAACAAGTTGGTGGTCACTGACCTGAAAACACCGACAGAACGGGGTCGAAGTTTCCTGCGCACGGCACCATGGATCGATTGAGGTGAGATTTTTCGGGAACCTGGTTCGCGGGTTGGACGATCGGTTCGATCCTGGTCTGCGTCATGGAAGGTGAGGACTTTCGGGAGCGCGTTGTGGCTTGGCCTGCCCTGGGGGGATGTGGATAAGTGGCGGAATCTATTGGATTTTTCCCTGGTCGTCCTGAAAGGTGAGCTTTTTCGGGGCCGCCCGGAGGGCAGCGCGGCTGGGTGTCGATTGCCATAAAGGTGAGCTTTTTCAGGGGATCGGCCGGGTGTAGCGTCGATTTGGCAAGGCACAGGACGTTGCGAGCGCGTCACCTTCCGCTGGCGATGGGTGAGGCTTTACGGGAGTCGCCGGAAGGGGCGCGCGACAGGTGCTCGATGAACCCCCCTCGTGTGTAGCAGAACGGTCGTTTGCTGCCTTGGCCACGGCGGATTCGCAAGGCGGTAGAAATGTAGTTCAGTGACCGCGCACCGGTTTGTCCGCCCGCGTGGGAGCCCAAGGCGGGAGATCTGAACTGCCGCGGTCCGGACAAGGCGCGTTGCCGTTGCAGGCACGGAAAGCCTGGCTCCCAGGCGCAAGCCCATGTCGCGTTTCCGCCGCACCTGAGCGGAATTTTTTTGAGGTGAGACGATACGGGAGCGCAGGCGAGATTTCGAGACACTGCAGGATCGGGGCCAGCCGCGCCGATCGCACGACCCGCAATGGCCAGATGATTTCGGGCCGCCGGCGTAAGGTGAGCCCTTTCGGGAGCGTCTCCCGGTGAGCCGTGCGGGGATCGCACGCATCACCCGCAATGGTGAGGGAGGCCCTATAGACTCCTATCACCACAGACGGTATCCTTTCGCGAAAATCTCTCCTCGACCCGACGCATGGCCACGAAGCGCGTGAAAAAAACCGATGTGGTAAGCCCCAGTTCGGCCGAATTGCGCAAGGCCGTTGAGGCGATTGCGATTCAACCGAAGAGCGGCAAGATCACCCTGCTGACGCGCAAGCTGTTCAACGTGCTCCTTGCCGTTGCTCAGCAGGCCGACGAATCGGGCGACACCTACCGGGCGCTCCTTTCCGACATCGTCGCCAATTCGGCATTCGATTCCAACGACACGGCGCTCGTCAAGGAACACCTGCGTCGCATGGTGTCCGTGCAGGTGGAATGGAGCCAGGGCACGTCGAGCCAGAAACCCGGGCGCAAATGGGGGATCTCGACGCTGATTGCCGATGCCGAAATCCTCGAGGACCCGGCAACGCGGCGCGTCTGGGTCGAGTTTTCGTTCGCGCCGAAGATCAAGAAGAAGCTGCTGGATCCGGTTCAGTACGCCCGTCTCAGTCTCCAGTTTCAGAGCCAGCTGCGCAGCAGCGCCGGCCTCGCGCTCTACGAAATCTGCGTGCGCTACCTGACGAATCCCAGCCATCTCACCATGCGCGAGACGTGGGAATGGTGGCGGCCGATTCTCTCGGGCACGCCCGATACCGAAGCCGGCGACGAAGCCAAGCGCGAGTACAAGTACTTCAAGCGCGATTATCTGCGACCGGCGATTGCCGAAGTCAACGCCGTTACGAACATCTTCGTGGAATTGATCGAACACCGCGAAGGCCGCCGTGTCGCCGAAATCCAGTTTCGCGTCACGGAGCGCAAGCAGCCCATGCTGGCGCTCGACGAGCATCCAAACGTGTTCGACAGCACGCTCGTCGATCGCATGGTGAAGATCGGGATTCCGCTGAAAGAGGCACAGTCGCTTTACGCCGACAGCGAGGAAAACCGGATTCGCGCCGCCCTGCAACTGACCGAGCAACGCATGCGCAGCACCAGCCTGCCGCCGGTTCGCAGTGCGGGGGCGCTGTTCAAGGACGCGCTGAAGAAGGGGTACGCACCGCCGGTCGAAACGGCGGCCTCGGGCACGGGGGCCAATGGGAAGGTGGCGGCGCTGGGCGCGGCCGACCCTAAAGCGCGCCTGCTGGACGAGTATGCGGCATGGCGGCGCAAGGAGGCGCGTGCGCTGTACGACGAGCAGGGTGAGCTGGAGCGGGAGGTTGCGCGCCAGTCCTTCGAAACCGACGAATTGCCGGGGCTGGGCACCCACCTGCGCGACGACTGGCGGCGGCGCGGTCTTGAGTCAAAGATGGGCGATAGCGCTTTTTTCGACTGGCTGGCCCGTAAAACCTGGGGTGAGCCGACGGATGGCGATCTGCTCGCCTTTACGTTGAGTCAGTCGCGCGCGGCGTGAGCGTTCTTCCGTCTGAATTGCCCTGAATATCACGTAGTTCAATGTCATGCCGGGCAATCCGGCAATGCCGATCTCCGGCGTGGCGCCACGGCCGGAGATCGGTGCCGACACACTTCCCCCTCGGTTTATTTCGCCTGCAAGATCTGCTGGATCTGATGCAGGATCTCGTCACGCCGGTCTTTGGAGAGACCTTTCAGGCGTAGCTCCAGCCTGTCTTCGCCATAGGACTTCAGATCGCCGACGGCGACACCGTCCAGCTTGATCTCAAGTCGCTGCGCGTAGCGCTGACGCCCTGCCGGCCGTGGGCTTTCCTGCGCACTCGAGCGGCCCTTGACGATGTCCGCGACCTGCCGCGTGCTCAGGTCGTCGGCGAGGATCCGGTTGATGAGGCGCAGCGTGGCTTCGGTCCCGCGTGCGCCGTGATAGCGACCAACCTGATACGCCATGTTCGATCCGAACCGGTCCGGCCGCGCCACCATTTCCTGCATGACCGACTCGGGGAGCTTGGCGATCGAGAGCGCCACGGCGACGGTCGATTCGTCGAGCCCGAGGTGATCGGCGAGTTCGCGCTGGCTTTGGAAGAATTTTTCTTCGATAAAGCGCTTCCACACAATCGCGTTATCGAAAACCGTTTGCGAATCGCGCTGGACGTTGAGATCGTAACCGAGCTTGTAGCTTTGAATGCCGATAGGCAGATCGACGACGATCGCCTTGACGGTTTCCTTGTTGGCCTCTTTCAATGCACGAACGCGTCGTCCGCCGTCGCTCACGTAATAGCTGCCGGGCGCGGTGTAGTCGGGGATGACGTGAATGGCCTGCTGCTGTCCCTGTTTTGCGAGATTGACGGCGAGTTCGGCAATCGACGACTTCAGATAGAAGTGACGCGGATTGAAAGGACTGGGCTTGATGGCTTTGAGCGGCAGTTCGACGATCTGTCCCGGCCGATAAGCGTGCTCGAGTCGCCACGCGCGATATTCCGCCGACTCGTTTTCTTGAGGCTCGACGGCAAGCGCGGGCGATGCGATCGGTTCGACGGCGGGTTGACTCGATCGCCCGGTGACTTTGGCGGAAACCGGCTTGTCTTGAACCAGTCCGTCGATTGCATTGAGGCGGTCGAGTGCCGTGCGCTTTTCGCTGCTCGTTGTATCAGGCCGCGCCTGAAAGCCTTTGGCGAATTGGGAGGGTTTCATTCAGCGTCCTTTATGCGCATAAAGTCAGGGGAGCATCGCCGCGATTTCGTCGGCGACTGCGCGCACTTCGACGGCGGCCAGCCGAGCGCCGCGATCATTCATTTGCAAGACCGTTTGGCCAAGTGCCATGGCCTGCTTGTACGCTTCACGGGTGGGAATCTGCGTCCTCAGCAGCGGAAAGCCGAGTTCTTCGAGCGCGCGCTTGAGTTCCCGCGTCAGCATGCGTTTTTCCTCGGTCTTGTTGAGCAAAAATACTGCGCGAAGGTCTTCGTTCATGACCTGCGCCTGTTGGACGAGTTTGACGAGTCCCACGCTGGACCAGTAATCGGCGGGCGACGACGAGGTGGGAATGACCGCAATCGTAGCGGCCAGCAGCACGACGCCCGAAACTTTCTCGGTAATCGACGGGGGGCAATCGACAACGATGATGTCGTAGTCGGCAATGAACTTCTTGATCTCCCGGTGAATCTGGCCGCCGGCTTCGGAGAGATTGACGACGTGAAACGGAATGCCCGGTTCTTCGTCACCGGAAGCGCTGGCCCAGTGCACCAGTGTGTTTTGGCCGTCTGCGTCCACAACGAGCACCCGCTTGCCCTTTTCGTGGAATGCAGCGCCGAGATGCATCGCGATCGTGCTTTTGCCGACCCCGCCCTTCTGTTGCGTGACTGCGATTATCTCTGCCGCCAATTGATTTTCTCCTTTTTGCTAATTAGCGGAGATTCTACCGGGATTGAATTTCAATTCAACGACTTCTGTCGTATCTGGGCCATGAATTAGCCGTTCGGCCAGCTTTATGCGCATAAAGGCTGCGCGAGGCGGCCGGTACAGCAGTTGAGCGTTAGGTTATGCCTTTATAGAGGGAACATAGGAGCGTCCCTTCAACCTCCCCGACTACAAACGCAGGCGGGGGCTTTATGCGCATAAAGCCGCGACACCGTCGCCTCACTCAAGCCGATGGCCCCAGTTCAGGCGAGATAGGCGAAGGCATCATCACCTGCCTCCGGCAGCTAAAATGTCGCGCAATCCCACGGCCGCTTGCCGAGGCCCTCACTTCTGCGCTGCACTCAAACCATGATCACGATCTATCACAACCCTCGTTGCTCCAAGTCGCGTAGCGCCTGCGAGTTGATCTCCACAACCTGGAACACAGCCAACGAACCGGTCGAGGTGATCGAGTACTTGAAGACACCACTCACCGTCGGACAGCTGAAGTCGCTACACGGCATGCTGGGCGGTCCGCTGCGCGAGATGATCCGCGACGGTGAGGCTGTCTATACCGAGCTTGGTCTCGATAACGAAAATCTCACAGATGATCAGCTCTACGAAGCAATTGCCAGCCATCCCATTCTGCTGCAACGTCCGATCGTCGTACGCAACGGCCGCGCAGTCATCGGCCGCCCGCCGGAGAACGCCGCGATGTTGTTTGCCTGAGCGGTTCCGGGCGCGCCTCGCGGCCTTTCGTTCGTTCGGCGCATTGCGCCATCGACCGCCGTGCTCAAACGGTCACCAAAGGTCGACGTATAGCGTGCCCAATATTTGGGCATTTGCATTTTTTGCCTGCAATCCCACTTAGCCCTATATGCCACGGGCTGTCTGGCCAGGTTGTCCACAAGGTTATCCAATAAAATTGTGGATAAGACTTGGCATCTCGAGCTTGTCCACAGGCGGGCGTCTCCACTTGGGGCGGTAGCCGCATATCGCGGACACCTTCGAGCACGCCCGTCATCGCCTGCACCTATGATGAAGTTTCCTTCCACCGCGCTTCATGCGTGCAACCGGGGACTCTCAAATGGCTTATCGAATTGCGGTCGTGGTCGGCAGTCTGCGCAAGGAATCCTTCAACCGGCAGCTCGCGCATGCGGTCATTTCGCTGGCGCCGGCCGATTTTTCGTTCGAATTTCTCGACATCGGCGTGCTGCCGCTCTACAGCCAGGACTACGACCCCGACTTTCCCGAGGTCGCGCGCCGGTTCAAGCAGCAGATCGAGTCGTCCGATGCGCTGCTGTTCGTCACGCCCGAATACAACCGCTCGATGCCGGGCGTGCTGAAGAACGCGCTCGACTGGGGGTCGCGTCCGTGGGGCAGCAATTCGTGGGGCGGCAAACCGGCCGCCATGCTGGGCACCTCGGTCGGTGCAACCGGCACGGCGCTCGCGCAGCAACATCTGCGTAACGTCCTCGCCTATCTCGATGTCGCGCTGCAGGCCCAGCCCGAGATGTATATCAAGCACGACGGCAGCCGCGTCAACGAAAAGGGAGAGATCCTCAACGACGACACGCGCAAGTTCCTGCAGGCCTTCGTCGACCGTTACGTCGGGTGGGTCAAGCTTCAACTCGGACGCTGACGCGGGTTTCGTTTCCCCTTCGTGCCGCCGCGATCGCTCAATGCAGCGTCCGGTGGTGCGCCGGCGTGTCGTCCTCGTATTCGAGAAATTCGTCGGGAATCTGCGGGGCGACGTCCTTCGCCGGCTGCGTCGCGACGGGCGCGCCCGGCACTTCGACGGCGCGGCTCGCGGGGTGGTCCACGGGTTGACCCACCGGTTGACCCACCGGTTGACCCATGACAGCGCCCGCACCCGGCGCGCTGGCTGCCGCGAGCGCGCCGGGCGCGGGGGACTCCGCGGTGCCGGCGGGCGGGCCGGCTTCCGTCGCACCGGCGGCCGGCCCCGGCTGGTGTGGTGCGTCCTGCTCTGCATGCGGCGGCGTCATAGTCCGGCGCCAAACGGCGGTGGCCAGCTCGGCGAGGCCCAGCTCGTCGAGAGCCGAATGCTCGCGCGTCGGCGACGCTTCGGGCGTCGCCCAGCTCCGTGGGTCGGTACGCATCGCGACCTCGACGGCGTGCTCCGCGCCCAAGGTCGCGCAGGCCAGCTCCGCATGCGCGTCGTCCGCGACGTGAACGGCGAGCAAAACCCTTTCGCCCGCGGCATGAGACGCGCCACCCACGCGATGATCGGCGGCAAAGAAGCTCGTCACGAGGCGCTCGATCCCTGCCAGCACGCCCGGCACGTGCGCCGGCAGTTCGATGTCGCTCATGGCAAACCCCTGATGCAACAGCACGTCCTGTGCGTGGCGGGCATCGTCCCAGCTCCTGAAGCGACCGGTTACGGTTTGTCTCATGGCACCCTCCTCGATGGGTTGCATCGATAGCTCACATGATGCGCTCGATCCTGCATCGTGCGTCGTCCGGTGCCGCAATCTTCGTGCCGCTTCGCCCTTCAGTCACCCTTCACGGCGTCGCGCTCCCGGCGCGAGCTCGACGGCTGCTCGCGCTGAATCTGCTCCAGCATCTTTTCGAGCAGGCCGATATCGAACGGCTTCGACAGCACCCTGACCTCGGCGTGACGCGCGCGCTCGAGCTCTTCCGCGTAGCCGGTCACGAGGATGATCGGCAGTGCCGGCTCGACGGACTGCACCGCCTCGGCGAGATCGATGCCGTTCATCTCGCCCGGCATGTGGATGTCGGAGATCACGAGGTCGAAGCGCGGCGCGTTCCCGTCGACGGTGTGCGCCTCTTCGATGAGACGCTGCGCGCTCGCGGCGTCGTTGGCGCAGATCACCTCGTGGCCCATCATCTGCAAGAGCGCCTCGGTGCCGGCGGCCACTTCGTCGTTGTCTTCCACGAGCAGGACGCGCAGCCCCTGGGGCGGGCGAACCGCGTCCGCGCGCGCTTCGGGCGCGCGCTGCGTCGCCGGCGCATGCAGCGCGCGCGGCAGGTAGAGGTGCACCGAGGTGCCCGCGCCGATCGCGCTGTCGATAGCCGCGAGACCGCCCGAGCGTTCGCAGAACGCAAACACCTGCGGCAGCCCAAGCCCCGTCCCCATGCCCTTCGGCTTGGTCGTGTAGAGCGGCTCGAAGGCGCGAGCGAGCACCTCGGGCGGCATGCCGGAGCCCGTGTCTTCCAGCGAAACCTGCACGAAATCGCCGTCGAGCGGAAAGCCCTCGTCCGGCCGGAAGCTGATATTGCGCGCGCTCACCGTGAAGCGCCCGCCGTTGGGCATGGCGTCGCGCGCGTTGACGGCAAGGTTGATCAGCGCCAGCTCGAACTCGGCGACGTCGACGAGCACGGGCCACACTTCCTCGTCGATATCGACGACGAGCGACACCTTCGCGCCGAGCGAGGCGCGCAGCAGTTCGCGGGACGCCGGCAGCCAGCGCCCGACGTGGATGGTCTCGTTGCGCAGCGGCTGCTTGCGCGCGACGCCGAGCAGTTGCCGCGTGAGCGACTGCCCGCTCTTGAGCGCGCGCTCGACCGCGGAAAGCTCGCGCTCGAGCCCCGGCGCGCCGCGGCGCCGCGCGATCTGGACGTTCGCGGAGACGATCATCAGCAGATTGTTGAAGTCGTGCGCGACGCTGCCGACCAGGTTGCCGAGCGCCTCCATCTTGCGCGCCTGCCGGTAGGCCGATTCGATCGAGCGGCGCATCGACGCTTCGGCCTGCCAGCGCTCCCACGCCTCCTCTTCGGCGGCCAGGCGGCGCAGCGAGAGCCAGATCACGCACCAGAGCGCCACGGAGGGTGTGAACATCGAAACGAGCAGCACGCTCAGGTGCTTCCACCAGGCGGCCCAGATCTCCGACGTGCGATAGCCGCACGACACGTACACGGGATACGAGCCGACGCGCCGGTACGCGAGGATCACGTCGTCGCTCACGAGGCGCGAATGCATGCGCACGACGCCGCTGTCCGCGCCGCGCGCCAGCGCGACGGCGAGCGGCGAAGGGGACGTGACCGAGGCCGCCCCCGCGTGCGGCGGCGGGTAGAAGGCGAGAATCGAGCCGTCGCTGCGCACGAGGCCCATGTCCATCGGCGAGCCGGCGCCCAGCAGTTCGCGGTAGAACGCGCTGAAGTAGCCGGTGCGCAGCGCGACGGAGACGATGCCCGCGAAGTCGCCCGCGGCGTCCTCGCGCGCGACGCCCATGTTGAACACGGTTTCGCCGCTTATCGCCCCCACCATCACGCGCGAGACATGATCGACCGTGCGGCCGGCACGAATGCCGACGAAATCTTCCCGCCCGGCGATCGAGACGGGCGGCGGCGGGGAATAGCGGCTGCTCGCGAGCAGTTCGCCGTCGCGCCCGAAGATCGACACGGACGCGACCTGCGGGTAGCCGCCGCCGATGGCGTCGAGCTTCGCGTGGAACTGGGCTTCGTTGGCGCGGATACCGTCGTCGTCGAGGCCCTGCATGAGGTCCACGACGCGCGCGTCGAGCCCCTCGTTCAGGTCGAATACCTTCAGCGCGTGCTCTTCCGCCACGCGCACCGTGCGCAGCGTGGTGTCCGTGGCGTCGGCTTCGCGCGTGCGCAGGTCGCTGTACGCCATGGCGGCGACATAGACGCACGGCAGCACGATCGCGGCGATGAGGAGCGCGATCAGCGTGCGGCGGCGGACCGTGAAGTCGTGGCCGGGCGCCGCCGGAAACGGCGGCTCGTCGTTGCGGTGCGGCGGGGTCGTGCGATCGTCGGGCCGTGCGGGACGGTCAGGAGTCATCTTGCAAAGAGCCGAAAAGGCTAAAGCGGGCAACAGAAGCTGATGACATCATAAACGACCGCGCCGCCGCGCTGGTCCCGCGACCGGTCGCGGCGCACCATCCATGCCGGCGAAGCGGACCTTGCATGGGGAGAGATTTTTCCTCGCGAACTCAATTCGCGAAATTTCACGAAGCGCAAACGTACACAAAAGCATAATCGTCGATATTTATTTCAGATCGTGATCGATTATTTCCAGTAAATCGCGAAACTGGAGTTAATTCTGTCCGTTTCACGGATATTGGCGAGTTGCATTTCACTCCGAATGATTCGAGAATCGCGGTCACGTCAAATGGGAGCGTCGCGCCTAAAGACTAAAGAAAGCGCTCGCGCCGCCGTTAAACCGTTCTAATGCATTCCGTCCAACGCACAGTCAATTAGCATACCCATGTCCTTGCCCATCGTGATCGCCGACGATTCGCTGCTTGCCCGTAAGGTGCTCACGAGGGCGCTGCCCGAGGATTGGGACGTCGAGATTTCGTACGCGTCGAACGGACACGAGGCGCTTGCTCACTATCGCGCCGGCCGTGCAGCGGTTATGTTTCTCGACCTCACGATGCCCGGCATGACGGGATTCCAGGTCCTCGAAGCCTTGCAGAGCGAGGATCTGAACTCGTTCGTGATCGTGGTGTCCGCCGATATCCAGCCGCTCGCGCAGGAGCGCGTGCGCTCGCTCGGTGCGGTGGCGTTCGTTGCGAAGCCGGTCACCCAGGAGGCGCTGCTACCCATCCTCAAGGAGTACGGGTTGTATGCCTGATCCAGTCTTCACGGAATTGCAGCGCGACGCGCTCCAGGAAATCGCCAATCTCGGCATGGGACAGGCGGCCACGCGGCTGTCGAGGCTGCTCGACGCGTTCATCGAGCTTTCGGTGCCGCGCGTGCGCGTGGTCGCCGTGCGCGAAGCCGCGCAGGCGCTGCGCGAGATGACCGGCATAGACGGTCCGGTGACGGCCGTGCGCCAGGGCTTCCGCTCGGAGATCAAGGGCGAGGCGCTCGTGATCTGCCGCAGCGGCGAGATTGCCGAGCTCGGTCAGCTGATTGGCGGCGCCTTTACCGAAACGGCCACCGAAACGCTCACCGAAGAAGAGCTGATTTTCGACGTTGCGAACGTGCTGACCGGCGCGTGCGTCTCGTCGATGCTCGACCAGCTCGGGCGCCTGCCGGTATTCACGGCCCCGGGCCTGCTCGGCGAGCAGATCACGCTCGACGAAGTGTTCCAGGCGGGGCTGCTCGCCTGGGATCTCGCCCTGCTCGTCGAGGTGAACTTCGCGCTGGAGGACCAGCGCTTTCGCGCCCATCTCGTCATGCTGATGGCCGAGGAGTCCATCCATTACGTGAGCCGGGCGATCGACACCATGCTGCATAGTCTATGAACGCACACGCTGGCTTGCTGTCGCTGTCGGATCTCGTGGTCGAACGGGTGGGCTTCGGCCTGTTCGTGCTCGACCGCGAGATGAAGGTTCTGATGTGGAACCGTTTCATGCAGGACCATAGCGGGCGGAATGCCGACGAAGTGATCGGCCGCTCGATCTTCGAAACCTTCCCCGAGCTGCCGCACGCGTGGCTCACGCGCAAGGTCGAAAGCGTGTTCCAGCTCGGCAGCTTCGCCTTCAGTTCGTGGGAGCAGCGCCCCTACCTGTTCCGCTTCGACCACGACCGGCCCATCACGGGCGGCGTGGACTACATGCAGCAGGACTGCACCTTCATGCCGCTCATGCGCGAGCGCGAGGTGATCGCGGTGTGCGTGACGATCTCGGACGTGACGCACGTGAGCGTCATGCAGCGCGAGCGCGAGGAGGCCGTGGCGAAGCTGCGCGAGTATGCCGACCGCGACGGCCTGACCGGCATCGCCAACCGGCGCTACTTCGAGACGCGTCTTTCGGAGGAGTTCTCGCGCTGGCAGCGGCACGGCGGCGAGCTGTCCGTGCTGCTGTTCGATCTCGACCACTTCAAGAAAATCAACGACCAGTTCGGCCACGTTGCCGGCGACACCGTGCTGCGCGTGATGGCGCAGCGGGTGGCCAACGTCGTGCGCAAGCAGGACGTGTTCGGCCGCTTCGGCGGGGAAGAGTTCGCGCTCATGCTGCCCTGCACGCCGCTGGGCGACGCCATGCGGGTGGCCGAGAAGATCCGCCACGCCATCGGCGACGCGCCGGTCGAAGTGCAGGGCGTCGTCGTTCCCGTGACGGCGAGCGTCGGCGCCGCCACGGCACGCACCGGCGCCTCCGGCTACGAAGGCATGGTCAACGAGGCCGATGCGGCCCTGTATCGCGCCAAACGCCAGGGACGCAACCGGTCCGTCGCGCTCGCCTGATCCGCCGCCGGTTCGTCCGACCCGCGCGGCGGGCCGCCGCCAACGCGCCTCGCCGCCCGCGCGCCGGGGTTCTGCGGGCGGCGCCAGGCAAAGATTGCTATACTTTGGCCCGTTTCCGGCACTGCGCGAGCGTCACCAGGACGTCCCGCGGCCGGCTGCCTCGCGCGTGTCCGCGCGCGCGGGCGACCCGCGGCATTGCGGGCCCGAATATCTGAAACGCCCCGCATGCGGGCGCCTCCAGCGGAGATCGTCTTGGCCGTTTCCAACCTCGTCGTGGACGATACACAACCGACCGACGCTGCTGCCGCCTCGTCGGGCAGCTCGTTTTATCTGGCGATGCGCATCCTGCCCGCGGCGCAGCGCGACGCCATGTACCAGGTGTACGCGTTCTGCCGCGCCGTGGACGACATCGCGGACAGCGACCTGCCGCGCGCCGAACGCGCGGCGGGGCTCGACCGCTGGCGCGCCGACATCGACGCGTGCTATGCCGGCACGCCGCCCGCGGCGCTGGCGGCGCTCACGCGCCAGATCCACACGTTCGGTCTGCGCCGCGAAGACTTCCACGCGATGATCGACGGCATGGCGATGGACGCCGCCGAGGACATCTGCGCGCCCGACGAAGCGACGCTCGATCTCTACTGCGACCGCGTGGCGAGCGCGGCGGGCCGCCTGTCGGTGAGGATATTCGGGATGGACGAGGCGCCGGGCATCGCGCTGTCGCACCATCTGGGCCGCGCGCTGCAGCTCACGAACATCCTGCGCGACATCGACGAGGACGCGGACATCCACCGCTGCTACCTGCCGCGCGAGCTGCTCGCGCGCGAGGGCATCGCGGCGGCGAATCCGCACCGGATCGCGGACGACCCCGCGCTGCCGCGCGTGTGCGCGACGCTCGCCGAGCGGGCGAAGCAGCATTTCGCGCAAGCCGACGCGATCATGGACGCGGCGCCGCGCGGCCACGTGAAGGCCCCGCGCATCATGTCGGGCGTCTACCGCGTGCTGCTCGAACGCACCCTCGCGCGCGGCTTCGACCTGCCGCGCACGAAAGTCACCAAGCCGAAAGCGCGGCTGATGTGGATCGTCGCGCGCTACGCGCTGTTCTGATGCCACCGAGGCTCGTCCACGTGATCGGGGCGGGGCTCGCGGGCCTCGCGGCGGCGGTGCGGCTGCAACGCCGCGGCGTGCAGATCGCGCTTTACGAGGCGGCTTCGCAGGCCGGCGGGCGGTGCCGCTCGTATTACGACCGCACGCTCGGCGCGACGCTCGACAGCGGCAATCACCTGATGCTGGCGGGTCACGCGGCGATCGTCGACTACACGCGCGCGATCGGCGCGGCCGATGAACTCGTCGGTCCGGCGCAGCCGGGCTTCGCGTTCATGGATCTCGCGGCGCGGGCGCGCTGGAACGTGCGCTTCTCGCGCGGCCGCGTGCCGTTCTGGATCGGCGACACGAATGCGCGCGTGCCGGGCACGCGCACGGCCGACTATCTCGCGCTGCTGCCGCTCCTGTTCGCCAAGCCCGGTCGCACGCTTGCGCAGAGCATGCGCTGCGACGGCACCTTGTGGGACCGGCTGCTGCGGCCGTTCTTTCTCGCGGCGCTCAATATCGAGCCGCGCGGGGCGAGCGCCGAACTGGCGGCGACCCTGCTGCGCGAGGCGCTGGCGGCGGGCGGCGAGGCCCTGCGGCCGCTGTTCGCGAAGAACGGCCTCTCGAGCGCGTTCGTCGATCCGGCCCTGCGCATGCTTCAGCACGGCGGCGCGGCTATCCGGCTCGATGCGCCGCTCAAGGAGATCGTGTACGACGACGCGGCGGGCCGTGTCGCCGCACTCGATTTCGCGGCGGGCCGCGTGGCGCTGGCCGAAGGCGAGGCGGTCGTGCTGGCCGTGCCGCCGGCCGCCGCCGCCGCACTCGTGCCCTCGATCCAGACGCCGCGGCGCCACACGGCGGTCGTCTGCGTGCATTTCGCCGTGGAGCCGCCGCCGGGGCTCGCTACGCCGATGGCGCTCGTGCACGGCACGGCGGACTGGCTGATGGCCGCGCCCGGGCGCGTTTCGGCAACGATCCACGACGCCCACGCGGTGCTCGACCTGCCGGCTGAAACGCTCGCCGCCAGGGTCTGGGCGGACCTGGCCGCCGCGGCGACGCTGCCACCGGACGCCATGCCGGCGTGGCAGATCGTGGCCGAGCCGCGCGCGACCTTCGCGCCCGTGCCCGAAGAGGAACTGCGCCGCCCCGCGACGCGCACCCGCTGGAACAACCTGATGCTTGCAGGCGACTGGACGGCTACCGGTCTGCCCGCGACGATCGAAGGCGCGATCCGCTCCGGCCGCAAGGCCGCGGATCTGCTGCTGACAGAAAATATGGAACGCCGATGAACGACCTCTCCCAAGCCATGCCGACCGAAGACCTCGCGAGCGGCCTCGCCACCGCCGCCGATCCGCCGGCTGGCGTCGCGCCTGCCGTGCCCGCAGTGCCGGTCGTGGCACCGGCGATGGCACCGGCCGACGCCCTCGACGCCGCCGTCATGCGCGCGACCGACGCGCTGCTCGCGCATCAGCAAGCCGACGGCCACTGGGTCTACGAGCTCGAAGCCGACGCGACGATCCCGGCCGAATACGTGCTGCTCGTCCACTACCTCGGCGAGACGCCGAACCTCGAGCTCGAACAGAAGATCGCGCGCTATCTGCGCCGCATCCAGCTGCCGGACGGCGGCTGGCCGCTCTTCACGGACGGCGCCATGGACGTGAGCGCGAGCGTGAAGGCCTACTTCGCGCTGAAGATGATCGGCGACGCGGAAGATGCCGAACACATGGTGCGCGCGCGCCAGGCGATTCTCGCGGCGGGCGGTGCGGAAGCCGTGAACGTCTTCACGCGCATCCTGCTCGCGCTCTTCGGCGTGGTGACCTGGTACGCGGTGCCGATGATGCCGGTCGAGATCACGCTGCTGCCGCAGTGGTTCCCGTTCCACCTCTCGAAGGTGTCGTACTGGGCGCGCACGGTGATCGTGCCGCTGCTCGTGCTGAATGCGAAGCGCCCGGTGGCGAGGAATCCGCGCGGCGTGCGCATCGACGAGCTGTTCCACGGCGCGCCGGTCTCCACGGGCCTCAACAAGCGCGCCGGGCACCAGAGCAAGGGCTGGTTCGCCTTCTTCCGCGCCGTGGACGGCGTGCTGCGCGTGGCCGATCCGCTTTTTCCGAACTACCTGCGCCAGCGCGCGATCGACGCGGCCGTGGCTTTCGTCGACGAGCGCCTGAACGGCGAGGACGGCCTGGGCGCGATTTTCCCGGCCATGGCGAACAGCGTGATGATGTACGACGTGCTCGGCTATCCGGCCGATCACCCGCACCGCGCGATCGCGCGCCAGTCGGTGGAGAAGCTGCTGGTGATCCACGAGGACGAGGCCTATTGCCAGCCCTGCCTCTCGCCGGTGTGGGACACGTCGCTGGCCGCGCATGCCCTCCTCGAAACGGGCGAGCCGCGCGCCGAGGAAGCGGCGCGCCGCGGCCTCGAATGGCTGCGCCCGCTGCAGATCCTCGACGTGCGCGGCGACTGGATCTCGCGCCGCCCCGACATCCGCCCGGGCGGCTGGGCTTTCCAGTACGCGAATCCGCACTACCCCGACGTGGACGACACGGCGGTCGTCGCCATGGCGATGCATCGCGTGGACGTGCTCGACAAGACCCGCTCGTACGACGAGCCGATCGCGCGCGCGCGCGAATGGGTCGTGGGCATGCAGAGCAGCAACGGCGGCTGGGGCGCGTTCGAGCCGGAGAACACCCAGTACTACCTGAACAACATCCCGTTCTCGGACCACGGCGCGCTGCTCGATCCGCCGACGGTCGACGTCTCGGGCCGCTGCCTCTCGATGCTCGCGCAGATCGGCGAGCTGCCGGCCGCGAGCGAGCCGGCGCGCCGCGCGTACCACTACATCCTCGAAGACCAGGAAGCCGACGGCAGCTGGTACGGCCGCTGGGGCATGAACTACATCTACGGTACGTGGACCGCGCTGTGCGCGCTGAACGCGGCCGGCCTCTCGCACGACGACCCGCGCATGAAGCGCGCCGTGAACTGGCTCGTGCAGATCCAGAACGAAGACGGCGGCTGGGGCGAGGACGGCACGAGCTACAAGCTCGACTACCGCGGCTACGAACGCGCGCCGAGCGTGGCGTCGCAGACGGCGTGGGCGCTGCTCGGCCTGATGGCGGCCGGTGCGGTGAACCACCCGGCGATGGCGCGCGGCATCGAATGGCTGCAGAGGGAGCAGCGCGAGCACGGCCTCTGGGACGAAACGCGCTTCACGGCGACGGGTTTCCCGCGCGTGTTCTATCTGCGCTACCACGGCTATCGCAAGTTCTTCCCGCTGTGGGCGCTGGCGCGCTATCGCAATCTCAAGCGCAGCGGCACGACGCTCGTGACCGTCGGGATGTGATGGCGGGCGCAGCGGCACCCACGCGCGCAGGCGGAATGTCCTCGCGGCCCGCACTGCCTGTCATTGCCGTCGCGGGCATGGCGTTCGAAGCGGCCATCGCGCAAGGCGACGGGCGCGACGGCGTCGTGGCGGTTTATGCGGCGCGCGCCGATCTGCTCGAACGCGCGCTGACGGCGGCGCTCGACCGCGGCGCCTCGGGCATCGTGAGCTTCGGCACGGCGGGCGGACTCGCGCCCGATCTGGAGCCGGGCACACTCGTCATTGCCGACGCCGTGGACGGCCCGTTCGGCCGCATCGCCACCGACCTCGCCTGGACGGCCCGGCTTGCCGAGGCGCTGGCGGCGTCGCCGCTCGCGGCGCGCGTGCGGCGCGGGATTGAAGCGGCGGTCGCGGCGCCGCTGACCGGCGCGAGCGAGAAAGCCTCGCTGCATCGCTCGACGGGCGGGGCGCTCGCCGTGGACATGGAATCGCACCTGGCGGCCGCCGCCGCCGCCGCACGCGGGCTGCCGTTCGCGGTATGCCGCGCGATCGTCGACCCGGCCTGGCGCAGCCTGCCGAAGGCGGCGATGGCCGGCCTGCGCGACGACGGCACTACGGCCGTGCTGCCGGTTTTGCGCGAGCTTGCGCGCGCGCCGTCGCAGCTGGGCGGCCTGCTGCGCGTTGCCGCCGACGCCAAGGCTGCGCGACAGACGCTCGCCGCCGCGCGGCGTGCGCTGGCCGCCTCCGGCGCGGTCTTTCCCGCCTGATCCATCCAGAATATTGAAATACTAGGGAAAACCCTGATCTCTGATACCATCCAGGTGTTAACCCTGGATATTCAGTATTGAACGGGGTTGGATCAAATTGCCGGGAGCCGCAGCCATGAATTTTCACACTCGCAAATGGGTCAAGCCTGAGGACCTGAATCCGAACGGCACGCTGTTCGGCGGCAGCCTGCTG
Source organism: Paraburkholderia acidipaludis NBRC 101816 (assembly GCF_000684975.1). Classification (GTDB taxonomy): domain Bacteria; phylum Pseudomonadota; class Gammaproteobacteria; order Burkholderiales; family Burkholderiaceae; genus Paraburkholderia; species Paraburkholderia acidipaludis. Next base: position 45,899 of record NZ_BAXZ01000022.1, read on the forward strand.
CGCTGGATCGACGAAGAAGCCGCCATTTACGCCATTTGCCAGCTCGACAACCAGCGCGTGGTGACGAAGTTCATCTCGGAGATCAACTTTGTGAGCTCGGCGCGCCAGGGCGACATCATCGAGCTCGGGATGACGGCTACGGAGTTCGGCCGCACCTCGATCACGCTGCGCTGCGAAGTGCGCAACAAGATCACGCGCAAGAGCATCCTGACGATCGAAAAGATGGTGTTCGTGAACCTCGGCGAAGACGGCAAGCCGGCGCCGCACGGGCGCGAGCGCATCCGCTATGCCGACGAGGCGTATGAGCGCTATCGTCAGGCCGTCCACGCGGTGGCCGATACGGTCATCGAGCCGAGCGAAGAGGACGCGGTGCACTGAGGCGCTTGCGCTGGATGGTCGAATTGATGCTAATCTGGATGCCAGATCGCATCAAATCAGGAATCTCTCATCATGAGAACGACGGTGACCATCGACGACGCGCTGTACGAGCAGGCGCTCGAATTTGCCGAACCCGGCATCGACAAGGCCGAGCTGTTTCGCACCGCGATCGAGACTTTCGTCAGGGTTCAGGCGGCCAGGCGCCTCGCGGCGTTGGGCGGCGCGGCGCCCGCCATGCCCGATATTCCGAGGCGCCGTCAGGAGCCCGAGGCGTGATGAATGTCCTGATCGACACTTCGGTGTGGGTGGACCATTTTCGCCAACGCAACGAAAACCTCGTCCAGCTCATCACGGCCGATCAGGCGCTGACACACCCGCTCGTCATTCTCGAACTGGCGTGCGGCACGCCGCCCGAGCCCCACGCGCGCACGCTGCGTGACATTGGCTTGCTACGTCGCGCCCATCAAGCAACAGGGTCCGAGGTCCTGCAGTTTATCGAGGCGAAGCAGCTCTATGGAAAAGGCTGCGGCGGCGTTGACCTCACGCTGCTGGCCTCGACCCTGATGACACCCGGTGCGACTCTGTGGTCCCTGGATCGCCGTCTCGAGAAGCTGGCGCAACAGTTCAACGTCGCGTATTGCCGCGAGATTCACTGAAAAGAAGGTAGCGGGCGCGTTTGCCGCGTTGGGGCGCGCCCGCCCGTCATGCAGTCCGTCGAAACCGATCCCGCCGCGCGTCAGGGCGCGGAAGCCGGAGCCGGTGCGGCGGCCTTGTTGACGGCACTGGTAGCGCTGGCGGCCGACGCGGTAGCCGGTGCCTGTGCTGCAGTTCCCGAAGCGGCAGCCGCGGCTGATGCTGCCGCTGGCGCAGCCGCCCCGGCGGTTTCCGACGCCGCACCGGGAGCCGCTGCGCCCGTAACAGCGCCGGCCGTGCCGCTCGCGCCCGATTCGCCCGGGTCGTAGTAATCCGGCAGACCGTTGTCCGCCCCGCCCTTGTCCCCGCCGCCGTTGCCCTTGGCGCCCGACCCGTCGGCGCCGCCCGTGTCGCCCGGATCTTCGTAGTTCGGCAGCCCGTTCGAATTGCCCGGGCTACCGGAGCTGCCCGACTGGCCCGGGTCGCCATAGTTCAGCAGGCCCTGGTTGCCCGACTGCGAGCCGCGCAGCATCGATTCGCGCTGCTGACGGTACGCGTCGCGCACGAACGAATACTTGTCGAGCGCAGCCTGCGAGAGCAGGTCGGTGGCGCCGAGCAGGTCGGCCCGCGTGCTGATGAATTGCGCGATGTAGAGCGGATTGCGCACGGCCGGCTCGATGTAGTTGAGCACGTTGAATTTCACGTCGACGGCCATGCCGATGCCGTCGCGCACGTCGCTCGGCCCGAACAGCGGCAACACGAGATACGGCCCGGCGGGAATGCCGTAGCGCCCCATCGTGAGACCGAAGTCCTGGTGGTGCTTCGGCAGCCCGGCGGGCGTCGCGAAGTCGACCAGACCGCCCACGCCGAAAGTCGTGTTCATCGCGAGGCGCATCAGGTCCTCGGTGGCGTCGGTGATCTTCAGCTGCAGCAGGTCGTTGGCGAAGTTGCTGACGTCGCCCAGGTTCGAAAAGAAGTTGCTGATCGCCTGGCGCAGCGGCTGCGGCGTCACCTTCGTATAGCCCTTCGCGACCGGCTGCGCGATGGTGCGGTCGATGACGTCGTTGAACTTGAAGATCGCGCGGTTCGCAGGCTCGAACGGGTCTTCCGGCTTGCGGTCGGGGCCCGTGGCGCAGCCCGACGCCGCGAGGAGCGTCAGGGTCGCCGCCGCCATGGTCAGCGCGGCTCGTTTGTTTTTCATTGGTCGATTCCCTGGAGTTGCGATCTTTTGCGTTTTGTCACGCGCGGCTTGCCCATCAGCACGGGCTGGAACACCACGGCGCCGATCAGCGTGCAGAAGAGCGAGAGCGCGAGCAGCTTGCCCATGCTCGAGGTGCCCGGATGGTGCGAGAGCCAGAGGCTCCCGAACGCGGTGGCCGTGGTCGCCGCGGAAAACAGCACCGCGTGCGTGAGGCTCGAATGGAGCAGGCCCGTCTGTCCCTCGCGCCACGCCATCACGAAATAGATCTTGAACGCGACGCCCACGCCCAGCATCAACGGCAGCGCGATGATGTTCGCGAAATTGAGCTGGATGCCGAGCACCACGCACAGCTCCAGCGTCACGAGCGCCGAAACCAGCAGCGGGATGAGCGTGCGCAGCACGTCGCTGAACTGGCGCAGCGTGATCCACAGCAGGATCGTGATAAGCACGACGGACCAGGCCGCTGCTTCGAGGAACGCGAGGATGATCACGTTCGCCGAATGCAGGATCGAGATCGGCCCGCCGATGGCGCCCGGTTCCGCGGCCTTCACGGTGTCGGCGAAGCGCGCGAGCATCGGGTCGTCGTTCGGGCCGACGCCCGGCGGCACGCGCGGCGCGACGTCCACGATCGCCTGACCTGTCGGCGCGATCCAGTCGCGCACCATCGCGGGCGGCAGCGTGTCCCGTGTGATCGGCGCGGGTTGCAGGAGGCGCGCGAGCTGCGCGAGCGCGAGCTTCAGCGGCAGGCTGAAGGCCTGCTCGGCGCGGTCGCGCGTGGCCGCGTCGGCGTTGGCGAGCTTCGTGAGCGCGGCGGACAGATGCGAGGCTTCCGCCGCGCCCGGTCCCGGGTGGTCGCCGGCCGCGAGCGCGAGCTGGTTCGCGGCGCGCTTGAGCGTCTCCACGCGCACGGCGTCGGTGGCCGGCGCGGACGGCTGCTGCGTGAGCGCGGGCAGCAACTGCTGCGCGGCGCCGGAGATCAGCATGAGCTTTTGCTGCTGATCGTCGGGGATCAGCGAGCTGAGCGTCGTGGCGCGTCCCACTTCCGGCAGCTTCGAGAGCTTCGCGGCGATCTTGTCGGCGTCGGCCAGCGTGGGCGCGAGCACGCTCACGTCGTTGATCGAGATGACGGGCGAATTCTTCAGCGCAATCAGCGTCGCCATCGACTCGGTGTGCGGGTCCTTCAGGTGCAGCGGGTTGAAGTCGAAGCGCAGGTGCAAGAGGAGCGGCGTGGCGCCCACCACCACGATGAGCGTGCCGATCAGCACCGGATTGCGGTGTTCCGCGAGCCAGCGGTCCACCGGCGCGAGAAAGGCGAAGCCCGGCGAGGCCTTCTCGCCGTGCGGCTTGAACACGCTGATGAGCGCGGGCATCACGGTCATGTTCGCGAAGTAGGCGACGAACATGCCCACGCCCGCGATCTGGCCGAGCTCGGAGAGCCCCCGGTAGGCCGTGGGCAGGAAGGAGAAGAAGCTTTCCGCCACGGCGATGGCCGCGAGCGTGAGCGGCACGCCGATCACGCGCGCCGTCTTGAGGAGGGCGGCGTCGAGCCGGTCGTCCTGGTAGCGCTCCTCGCGGTACTTCACGCCGAACTGCACGCCGAAGTCCACGCCAAGGCCGACGAACAGCACCATGAAGGCGACCGAGAGCATGTTGAGCGAGCCGACCATCATGAGGCCGAGCGCGGCCGTGATGACGAGCCCGATCACGAGCGTGATGAGCACGGCGACGATCAGCTTGCCCGAGCGCAGCGCGAGCCAGAGGATCGCCAGCACGACGACGGCGGTGAGCGCACCGTTGAACGCGGCGCCGTCCTCCACCGAGGCGAATTCTTCGTCGGCGAGCGGCTGTTCGCCCGTCAGGCGCACGCGCGCGCCGTATTCGCGGTCGAGGTGCAGCGAGGCCGCGGTGGCGCGGATCGCCTGCGAGGCGCTCGCGCCCGCCTTCAGCGCCGCGAAGTTGAGCACCGGCTGCACGGTCACGAACGCGAACGCGGGCTGCGCGGCCGCATCCTTGTCCACCAGCGCGCGCCACGAGAACGCGGCCGGCTTGCCGGCGAGCACCTGGTCGACCGTGTCGGCGGCGCTGCCGAGCAGGTGCGCCATGTCGGGCAGCTTCACCTGGCCGATCGTGAGCGGCAGCAGCAGCGTGGTCGTGAGCGTGCCGGCAAGACCCGTGACGCTCGGGTCTTTCGCGAGCTGGTTGACGAGCGGGCGCGCCTGCACGAGCTGGCCCGTGGTCGAGAGCACCTCGGCCGTGGACGGGAACAGGAGGCCGTTGTGCTCGAAAAACGGGCCGCCCGCGGGCTGCGAGACCGCGCTGAATTCGCGCGGGTCCTGCCTGAGCGCGTCGGCGAGCTTGTCGGCGGCGGCGTCCGCGAGCTCGGGCGCGTTGGCCTCGACGACCACGAGCAGCGACTGGCCGCGCTGCGGGAAGGCTTTATCGATGGCGTCGCCGAGCGCGGACCATTGGGCGTCGTTCTCGACGAGGCCGCTGACATCCGTATTGATCTTGAAATGTTTGACGACGTACACGCCGCAAAGCGCGGCCAGTACGAGCGCGAGTGCGATGACCCACGCCGCGCGGCGCACCGACCAGGCGACGAGGTGAACAATGAATGGCTTCAGCATACAGGCGAGGGGGCCCTGTCCATGACGGTTTTTTTCTGGCGAAGCGCGTCAGTATACCGGCCTCGCCCATTGCGGCGCGGCTTGCACACACGGGAGGCGCCGGCAAAGCCGTTATACTGGCCCGGCCGATCCGCGAGTCGCATGGCGGACTGGCGCTTGAATCTTACTTCCCGATGAGCGTATGAAACGTTATTTCACTGCATTTGTCGCCGCTGCTGCTTTTGTGTCGGGTTCCGCCTGGGCCCAGAGTTCGCCAGACGCGATCGTCAAGGATGCCGTAGAAGGCACCGTCAAGGCGATGCAGGCCGATCCGCAGGCGCGCGGCGGCGACATGGCGAAGATCACCGAGACGGTCCAGACCCATTTTGTGCCGGCCACCGACTTCCAGCGCACCACGCGGATCGCCATCGGCAAGGCCTGGACGACGGCCACGCCCGACCAGCAGCAGAAGCTGTATGAGCAATTCCAGCTCCTGCTCGTGAAAACCTACGCGGCTTCGCTCTCGCAGCTGCGCGATACCCAGGTGACCTTCAAGTTCCTGCCCTCCAACACGGGCGCGGGCGCGAAAGATACGGTCGTACAGTCGCACGTCCTCAGCAACGGCGGCGACGACGCCATCGACTACCGGCTCGAACGCACGGCTTCGGGCTGGAAGATCTATGACATCAACATGATGGGCGCCTGGCTGATCCAGGTGTACCAGACGCAGTTCGCCGACCAGATCGCCAAGGGCGGCATCGACGGCCTCATCAAGTTTCTCGTCGATCACAACGCGCGCAGCTGACGCGCCTCCTGCTTTTCCCCCGGGCGGCCGCCACCGGCCGCCCGCCCGCTTCGCTCTCACTTTCTGCGGTTTTCCACCGCGAACTTGATCAGCTCCGCCTGGCCGTCGATATCGAGCTTGCGCTTGAGGTTGAGCCGGTGCGTCTCCACGGTGCGCACCGAAAGCCCCGTGCGCTGCGCGATCTGCTTGCTCGAGAGGCCAAGCGCCAGGGCGTCGAGGATATCGCGCTCGCGCGGCGTCAGCCGTTCGATGGGCGCCTCTTTTGCCGATGCCTGGATCATGCGCGCACTTAAGTTCGCGCTGAACCAGGTTTGTCCCGCGAGTACGGCCTCGATCGCGCGGACGATCTCCGCGGACGGCGAATCCTTCAGCACGTAGCCGCTCGCACCCGCCCGCACCGCCGCCGTCACGTATTCCACGTTGTCGTGCATCGAGAGCATGAGCACCCGGATCTGCGGAAAGCGCTCGTGGAAGAGGCCCGCGAGCGCGATGCCGTTCATTCCCGCCATGCCGACGTCCATCAGCACGAGGTCGGGTTCGACGGCGGCCGCGAGCGCGATGGCTTCGTCGGCATTGCCGGCCTCGCCCGCCACCGCGAGGCCCGCAACCGCTTCGAGCCGCGCGCGCAGGCCGTCGCGCACGAGCGGATGATCGTCGACGAGCACGAGGCGCGCCGGCTGGGTTGTGTCGTGGTTCATGACGTTGCTTTTCCTGCTGCTGCCGTTGCGGCTTCGGTTGTTCCCGCCTGCGGGCCGTGCGCGACCGGCACCCATGCGGTCAGGACCGTATGGCCGGGCTGCGAGCTCAGCGTGAGCTGGCCGCCGAGCGGTTCGAGCCGCTCGCGCATGTTGCGCAGGCCAAGGCCCGCGCGGGGATCGGCCTGGGCCTGGGCGACGTCGAATCCGCGCCCGTTGTCGGCCACGATCAGCGTTACGCCGCGGCCGGTCACGTCGAGCGTGAGGACCGCGCGCGGCGCCTGCGCGTGGCGCACGATGTTCGTGAGCGCCTCCTGGGCGATGCGGAAGAGGACGGTGTTCACGGCGTCGGGCAGTGCCGCGGCGCGGGCCTTGAGCGGCGGCGCGGGCGTGACGGTCTGGGTGAAGACGATCTGCACGCCCGATTCCTCGCCGAGCTCGCGCGTGAGCTGTTCGAGCGCGGCGGCGAGACCCAGGTCGTCGAGCATCGCGGGGCGCAGCGCGTGCGAGATGCGGCGCACCTCGCGCAATGTTTCGGAAAGGCGTGTGAGGCCGGTGGCGAGCGAGGCCTCGGCGGCCGGCACGCGAACCTCGCCGCGCTCGAAGCGCGCGAGCGCCGATTCGAGCAGCAGCTTCACGGACACCAGCATCTGGCTGATGCCGTCGTGCAGCTCGCGCGAAAGCCGCGCGCGCTCCTGCTCCTGCGACTCGACCACTTGCTGGGCGAGGCGCTTGAGCCTGGCGTCGGCGCTGCGGTGCTCGCTCACGTTGAGCACGAGCGCGCCGATCGCGATCACGGCGACGCCCGAGAGCGCGATCACGCCGAGCCACAGCAGCGTGCGTTCGATATTGGCCGTGGCGCGCTCGTCGATGCGCGCGAGCGTCGAATCGACGTCGTCGAGATAGATGCCGGTGCCCACCATCCAGCCCCAGCGCGGCAGCGGCACGACGTAGCCGAGCTTCGGCGCGAGGCGGCCCGTGGACGGCCGGTGCCACTGGTAGCGCACGTAGCCGCCGCCGCGCGAGGCTGCGGCGATGAGCTGCTGGATCGTGAGCGCGCCTTGCGGGTCGCGCAGGTCCCACAGGTTGCGGCCGACCAGATCGGGCTCGCGCGGGTGCATCAGCGAACGGCCGTGCAGGTCGTAGACGAAGAAATAGCCGTCCGTGCCGAAGTCCATTTTCTGCAGCACGGCCAGCGCTTCGCGCTGGCGGGCGGCGATCTCTTCGGGTGTCGCATCGGGAGGCGCGTCGTAGAGCGGCGCGATCGCGCTCGTGGCGAGCTCGACATAATGACGCAGCTCGACTTCCTTGCTCGTCAGATACGCCGCCTGCAGGGTCGCGTGCTGCGTCTGCGCGAGCGTGGTGGCCTGCTGCCGCACGCCGATGCCGATCCCGGCGATGGCGGCAAGAAACGGCACGACCGCGAGCAGGAAGATCTTCGTCTTCAGGCGGTCGTTGAAGAAAAATGGGGCAGGCATGGCGAAGGTCGAGCGCGGGGTGAGCAAGCATAACCGCGCGCGCCGCGCCATGCAGGGAAATCGTTGCGCTGCGGTTCCGTGCGCCATTTATCGGGATGGGGCGGGCGGTGATGATGGCGGCGCTGGCTTGCCGCACGATCGGGTTGCCGTTCGCCGCGCAGGTGTGGTTCCATCCCGAACGATCCGTCTGGAGCTTGCCGATGCCCCTTCGCCCCCTGCTTGCCTGTCTCGCCGTTTCGGCCGTGTTGCTTGTTTCCGCCTGCGGCGGCCGCGTCTATGAGCATCCGACGGCCGCCGCGCCGCCGCTCGTCATCGCGCATCGCGGCGGCACCGGCGACGCGCCCGAGAACACGCTGGCGGCCATACGCACGGCGATCGCGAATCATGCCGACGCGATCTGGCTGACCGTGCAGCTAAGCCGCAACGGCGTGCCGGTGCTGTACCGCCCGGCGGACCTTGCGGCGCTCACCGACGCAAGCGGTCCGGTCGCGTCGAAAACGGCGGCCGAGCTGGCGGGCGTCAATGCGGGCTGGCGGTTCGCGACGAAAGACGCAGCCGGCGCGACGACTTATCCCTATCGCGCCGCGCCGGTCGGCATTCCCACGCTGGCGGCCGCGCTGGCCGAGATCCCGGTGGGCATTCCCGTGATTCTCGACATGAAGGCGCTGCCGGCGCAACCGCAGGCCGCCGCCGTGGCGCGCGTGCTGACTGCCGCCGATGCCTGGGGGCGCGTGCGCCTCTATTCGACCGAAGCGGCGTATCAGCAGGCCTTCGCCGCCTGGCCGCAGGCGCGGCTATTCGAGTCGCGCGATGCGACGCGCGAGCGTCTCGCGACGGTTGCTCTCGCGCAAGCGTGCGAGGCGCCGCCGCCCGCCGGGGCGTGGGCCGCATTCGAGTTTCGCCGCCAGATGGATCTCGTGGAGCGCTTCACCCTGGGCGAAGGCCGCTCGACGGTGAACGGCGCCACGTTATGGAGCGCGGCCGCCGTCCAGTGCTTCCGCACGCATCCCGATGTCCATATTGTCGCCATCGCCGTCAACAACGCCGCCGACTACAAGGCAGCCGCCTGCGCGGGCGTCGACGCCGTTCTCGCCGATTCGCCGAAGCTGATGGCGCCGGTGCGCGAGTCGCTCCGGCGCGGCTATACGTGTCCTTGAACGCGCGTGTGCTACGTAATTTTACGTAGGAGGCTTACGTAATTCTCCGGTTGTGGGCGCCTGGGCGAAAGCCAATACTACGGGGCCGCCGCATGGTGCATGCTGCGCCATGCGCCGCGCCGAAATCCGCTACGCTGCTTCAGGCCTGATTCAGGCAGGAAGCGCATTGGGGCCCGGTCCGAATCCGGGGAATCGCGTAAACACCGCGCACCGCGCATAAACACAAACAATATGGAGACGCCATGAGTCGGGCATCCAGTTTCGTCGTCTGGACCATCGTCGCGCTGCTGGGCGCGTTCGCGTTCGGCACCATCGCGCTCGCGCACGGCGAGCGCATCAGCGCACTCTGGATCGTGGTCTGCGCGATCTGCGTTTATCTGATCGCCTACCGCTTCTACAGCCGTTTCATCGCGAGCGCCGTGCTGCAGCTCGACGGCCTGCGCATGACGCCGGCCGTGCGCCACAACGACGGGCTCGACTACGTGCCCACCAACAAATACGTGCTGTTCGGCCACCACTTCGCGGCGATCGCGGGCGCGGGGCCGCTGGTGGGCCCGGTGCTGGCCGCGCAGATGGGCTACATGCCCGGCATGATCTGGATCCTCGCGGGCGTGGTGTTCGCGGGTGCCGTGCAGGACTTCGTGGTGCTGTTCCTCTCCACGCGCCGCGACGGCCGTTCGCTCGGCGATCTCGTGAAGATGGAACTGGGCCCCGTGCCCGGCGTGATCGCATTGTTCGGCACCTTCCTCATCATGATCATCATCCTCGCGGTGCTCGCGCTGATCGTGGTGAAGGCGCTCACGAACTCGCCGTGGGGCACGTTCACCGTGGCCGCGACGATTCCCATCGCGATCTTCATGGGCCTGTACGTGCGCTACATTCGCCCCGGCAAGATCGGCGAAATCTCGGTCATCGGCTTCGTGCTGCTGATGGCCTCCATCGCGTTCGGCCAGCACGTGCACGACTCGCCCACGCTCGCGGCGATGTTCACGTTCACGGGCATCCAGCTCACGTGGATCCTGATCGGCTATGGCTTCGTCGCCTCGGTGCTGCCGGTGTGGCTGCTGCTCGCGCCGCGCGACTATCTCTCCACGTTCCTGAAGATCGGCACGATCCTCGCGCTGGCCATCGGCATCCTGATCGTCGCGCCGGAACTCAAGATGCCGGCCTTCACGAAGTTCATCGACGGCACGGGCCCGGTCTGGTCGGGCAACCTGTTCCCGTTCCTCTTCATCACGATCGCGTGCGGGTCGGTGTCGGGCTTCCATGCGCTGATCTCCTCGGGCACGACGCCCAAGCTGCTCGATAACGAAACCAACGCGCGCTTTATCGGCTATGGCGCGATGCTGATGGAATCCTTCGTCGCGATCATGGCGCTCGTGGCCGCCTCGGTAATCGAGCCGGGCGTGTACTTCGCGATGAACGCGCCGCTGGCCGTGCTCGGCACGACGCCCGACGCGGTCGCGCACACGGTCGGCACGTGGGGCTTCGCGCTCACGCCCGACATGCTCACGCAAACGGCGCACGCCGTGGGCGAGACGACCATCGTGGCGCGCGCGGGCGGCGCTCCGACGCTGGCGGTGGGCATGGCGCAGATCCTGCACCAGGTGATAGGCGGCGAAGCGATGATGGCCTTCTGGTATCACTTCGCCATCCTCTTCGAAGCGCTCTTCATTCTCACCGCCGTCGACGCGGGCACGCGCGCGGGCCGCTTCATGCTGCAGGACCTGCTCGGCACGTTCCACCCTTCGCTCAAGCGCACCGAGTCGCTGCCCGCGAACCTGATCGCCACGGCGCTGTGCGTGGCGGCGTGGGGCTATTTCCTCTACCAGGGCGTGGTCGATCCGCTGGGCGGCATCAATACGCTGTGGCCGCTCTTCGGCATTTCGAACCAGATGCTGGCGGGTATCGCGCTGATGCTGGCCACCGTCGTGCTGTTCAAGATGAAGCGCGAGAAGTTCGCCTGGGTCACGGTGCTGCCCACGATCTGGCTGCTCGTCTGCACGCTGACGGCCGGGTGGCAGAAGATTTTCGACAGCAATCCCAAGGTGAGCTTCGTCGCGCATGCGCAGAAGCTTTCGGCCGCGCTTGCGGACGGCAAGATCGTCGGGCCCGCGAAGTCGCTGGAGCAGATGCAGCGCATGATCTTCAACGACTACGTGGATGCGGCGCTTTCGGGGCTCTTTATCTTCGTGGTGGTGAGCATCGTCGTGTACGGGCTGATTTCGATTGCGCGCGCGCGCCGGGTCGATCGTCCGACCACGCTGGAAACGCCGTTCGAGCCGATGCCGGCCGGCGCGGGGCTGGCGCAGCACGCGGGCGGCGCACATTAACGGAGGCGAGGCGCATCATGTTCTCGGGACTGCGTGACAACGTGCAAACGGCCGGCCGCTATCTGGGGCAGGCCATGCGCCTGATGGTCGGTCTGCCGGACTACGAAGGATATGTGGCGCATATGCGCGCGACACATCCGGACCGGCCGGTGATGACCTACGAGGAATTCTTCCGCGAACGGCAGAACGCGCGCTATGGCACGGGGGCGGGGAAGTGCTGCTGACTCGCCGCTAGCGGGCGGGCACGTTTTTTCGCGCAGAATTTCGCGCGCCGCAAAAAGCGCAACGGGCCGGTGTCCGTTGCGCTTTTTTTTTAGTCCTTGCCCCGGCGCCACGAGCACCGCGAACGGGATACGTATCCGGCCCCCACCTGTTGCCTTGCACAAAAGTTGACTTTTGATGCGATACGGGCTTACCCGAATGCAAAAAAGTATCAGTAGGCGGTCTTATTTTCAGTGGTGGGATGGCGCTCGCATGGGTAACTTTCAGGTCATGGCGGCGTTCGACAGCAACGCGAGCCCGACAACAAGGAACGAACCGCCGCAGGAGGAAGACAGATGCAAGCCACGGAGGACGCGGCGCCCAGGGATGGCCGTAAGACCTGGATAGACCAGCCGGATCTGGAGCTGGTGGCGGTGCCGCGCGACGAGTCGTTCAAGGTGTGGTCGCACGGCTACCCCTATCGCACGGTGCGCTGGCATTTTCACCCCGAGTACGAGATTCACCTCATCACCTCGACGGTCGGCAAGTACTTCGTCGGCGATCACATCGGCAATTTCGCGCCCGGCAACCTCGTGATGGTGGGACCGAACCTGCCGCACAACTGGGTCAGCAGCGTGCCGCAGAACGAGCGCGTGGACGAACGGTGTCTCGTGCTGCAATTCGACGCCGGGTTTATCGCACGCACGAGCGAGGCGTTTCCCGAATTCCGCCGCGTGGAGCCCCTGCTCGAGGCCTCGCGCTCGGGCCTGCTGTTTCCGTCGAGAACGGGTGCGGTTGCCGAACCGGTCATGCGCGAGATGCTGGGCGCGCAAGGGCTGCGGCGCATCGTGCTGTTCATGGCGCTTTTCGATCTGCTCGCCCGCAGCGCCGAGCCCGTGAAGCTCGCGAGCGACGCGTACCGCGCCGACCCCACGCGCTACGCCGGCACGCGCATCAATCACGTGCTGGGCTTCATCGGCAAGAACCTCTCGCAGGAGCTGCGCGAGACGGAGCTGGCCGAGCTGGCGGGGCAGAGTGTCAGCGCCTTTTCGCGCTACTTCCGCCGGCATACGGGCGTGCCCTTCGTGCAATACGTAAACCGCCTGCGCATCAATCTCGCGTGCCAGCTGCTTTTGTCAGGCGAACTGAGCATTACCGACATCTGCTACCAGGTGGGCTTCAATAATCTGTCGAATTTCAACCGCCAGTTCCTGCAGCTCAAGCAGATGTCACCTTCGCGCTGGAGAGCGTGGCAACAACTGAACGCGGCCAGCGCCGCTGCCGAGGCCCACGCGCCCGGCTAGCTCACGACAACAGGCCGTGCCGACACGCCGGGCTCAGGTCTTGCGGCGGTGGGCAAGGTTTGTCTGCGGTCCACCGATAGCCATGGCGGCATCGGCATTTTTCCAACAACGGAGACACCTCATGACCCGACTTTCGACCCCTCTGATCGGCGCCGCCATCGTGACCCTGGCGCTGACCGGCACGACCGCGGCGCTGGCCGCGCCGAGCGGCACCGTGGCTTTTCTGATGCCTGATCACGCCTCCACCCGCTACGAGCAGCACGATTTCCCCGGCTTCAAGGCCGAAATGGCGAAGCTCTGCGCGGGCTGCAAGGTGCTCTACCAGAACGCGAATGCCGACGCCGCGATGCAGCAGCAGCAGTTCAATTCGGTGATCGCTCAGGGGGCGAAGGTGATCGTGCTCGACCCGGTGGATTCCACCGCGGCCGCGTCGTTGGTTCATATGGCGCAAAGCCAGGGCATCAAGGTGATCGCCTATGACCGGCCGGTGCCCTCCACGCCCGCCGACTATTACGTCTCCTTCGACAACGAAGAGATCGGCAAGTCCATCGCCCAGTCGCTCGTGCAGCACCTGAAGGACGCAGGCGTTGCCACGGGCAAGGGCGGCGTGCTCGAGGTCAACGGCTCGCCGACCGACGCGGCAGCCGGGCTCATCAAGAAGGGCATTCACGAAGGCCTGGAAGGCAGCGGCTACAAGACGCTCGCCGAGTACGACACGCCGGAATGGGCGCCGCCCAAGGCCCAGCAATGGGTGAGCGGGCAGATCACGCGCTTCGGCTCGCAGATCGTCGGCGTGGTGGCCGCCAACGACGGCACGGCGGGCGGCACCATCGCCGCCTTCAAGGCGGCCGGCGTCAACCCGGTGCCGCCCGTGACGGGCAACGACGCGACGCTCGCCGGCCTGCAGCTGATCGTTTCGGGCGACCAGTACAACACGATCCTCAAACCGAGCGAGATCGTGGCGGGGGCGGCCGCGAAGGTAGCCGTGGGCTTCCTTTCGGGCGACAAGCCGAAGGGCGAGATCACCCTCTTCAACACGCCCACGCAGCTCTTCAAGCCCGCCGTGATCACCGCGAAGAACATCAAGGCCGAGGTGGTGGACAAGGGCTTCGCGAGCGCCAGGGACCTGTGCACGGGCCGTTATGCCGACGGGTGCAAGAAGCTGGACATCGCGAACTGATCAGGTATGCAGATGAAGGGGGGCCGGCGCGAGCCGCCCCCGCCTGGAAGCAACCCGGACGCACTCCGGAAGCAAAGAGCAGGGACTACCATGACTGAGAATTCCCCATCACGCGCGGCGCCGGGCGAGCTCGTGCTGAGTTTGCGCGGCGTCTCCAAGCACTTCGGCGCCGTCTCGGCCCTCACCGACATCGAGCTCGACGTGCACGCGGGCGAAGTGGTCGCCCTCGTCGGCGACAACGGCGCAGGCAAATCGACGCTCGTGAAGATCCTGGCCGGCGTCCATCAGCCGAGCGCGGGCGCGATCACGTTCCGCGGCCAGCAAGTCGCGCTGTCCGATCCCGCCACGGCGCTCGATCTGGGCATCGCCACCGTGTTCCAGGACCTCGCGCTGTGCGAAAACCTCGACGTGGTCGCGAACATCTTTCTCGGCCGCGAGCTGAGCCCGATGCGGCTCGACGAAGTCCAGATGGAAGTGCGCGCGTGGACGCTCCTCAACGAGCTCTCGGCGCGCATTCCGAACGTGCGCGACGTGGTCGCCTCGCTCTCGGGCGGGCAACGCCAGACCGTGGCGATCGCGCGCTCGCTGTTGCTGGACCCGAAGCTGATCATGCTCGACGAGCCCACCGCCGCGCTGGGCGTGGCGCAGACGGCCGAGGTGCTGAACCTGATCGAGCGGGTGCGCGAGCGCGGCCACGCGGTGATCATGATCAGCCACAACATGGAGGACGTGCGCGCCGTGGCGGACCGGATCGTCGTGCTGCGCCTCGGCCGCAACAACGGCGTCTTCTTTCCCGATTCATCCAACGCCGAGCTGGTGGCCGCGATCACCGGCGCGACCGAGAATGCCGTGTCGCGCCGCGCGGGCCGGCGCCAGGCGCAACAGGACATGCAATGAGAGGTGCGACCATGAGCAAGGAAACCCGGGACGCCACGCCGCCGTCCCCGCTGCTCGACCGCAGCGATGTACGCGTGAAGCATGCCACCGGGATCGGCGAGAGCCTTTCCGCCTTCGTCGACCGGATCCGCTCCGGCGACCTCGGCTCGCTGCCGGTGATCGTGGGTCTCGTCATCATCTGGACCGTGTTCACGAGCCTGAACCCGATCTTTCTTTCCGCCGACAACCTCGTGAACCTGCTGTTCGACTGCTCGACGGTCGGGGTCATCTCGCTCGGCATCGTCTGCGTGCTGCTGGTGGGCGAGATCGACCTCTCGGTGGGCTCCATGAGCGGCTTCGCCTCCGCGCTCGTGGGCACGCTCTGGGTCAACGAAGGATGGCCCGTGCTGCTCGCCATCGTGGCCGCCGTGGTTGTGGGCGCGCTGATCGGCGCGCTCTACGCGCTGCTGCTGAACCGCCTCGGCATGCCGAGCTTCGTCTCCACGCTGGCGGGTCTGCTCGCGATACTCGGCATGCAGCTCTACGTGCTCGGCTCCGACGGTTCGATCAACCTGCCCTACGGTTCGACCGTGGTGAACTTCGGGCAACTGATGATCATTCCCGCGCTCGTCTCGCATGTGCTGGCGCTGCTGCCAGGACTCGCGATCGTGCTGCTCGGGCTGCGCACCCGCGAGCGCCGCCGCGCGGCTCGCCTTTCGGCGCCCTCGGTGGGCGGCCTGCTTGCGCGCGGCGTGGTCATCACGGTGTTTCTCGAGCTCGTGGTGAGCTATCTCGACCGCGGGCGCGGCGTGCCGCTGATGTTCGGCCTTTTCCTCGGCCTCGCTCTCGCCATGAATTACGCGCTCATGCGCACGCGCTGGGGCCGTTCGATGAACGCCGTGGGCGGCAATCGCGAAGCCGCGCGCCGCGCCGGTATCAACGTCCGCGGCATCTACATGAGCGCGTTCATGCTCTGCGCGGGCCTCGCCGCGCTCGGCGGCGTGCTCACGGCCGCGCGGCTCGCCTCGGCGAGCCAGCAGGCCGGCACCGGCGACGTGAACCTGAACGCCATCGCGGCGGCCGTGATCGGCGGCACGAGCCTGTTCGGCGGGCGCGGCAGCGCGTGGTCGGCCGTGCTCGGCATCATCGTGATCCAGTCGATCGCGAGCGGCCTCACGCTGCTGAATCTGTCTTCCTCGCTGCGCTTCATGATCACCGGCGCGGTGCTGGCGATCGCGGTGATCGTCGACTCGCTGGCCCGGCGCTCGCGTGTCACGCATGGCCGCGCGTAATTCCAAGCATCCTGGAGAGAGTCATCCATGTCTGAATCGATGAAGGGAAAGGTGGCCGCCATCACGGGCGCGGCATCGGGTATCGGCCTCGAATGCGCGCGCACGCTCGTGGCAGCGGGCGCGAAGGTCGTATTGATCGACCGCGCCAAAGAGCGGCTCGAAGCCTGCTGCGCTGACCTGGGGCCGAACGCGTTCGCGTTGCAGGTGGATCTGCTGCAGCCCGCGGAGGTGTCCGCGATGCTGCCGAAGATCTTGCAGCTCGCAGGGGGCCTCGACATCTTCCATGCGAACGCGGGCGCCTATATCGGCGGCGAGGTCGTGAACGGCAATCCCGACGACTGGGACCGCATGCTGAACCTCAATATCAACGCGGCGTTCCGGTCCGTGCATGCGGTGCTGCCCCACATGGTCGCGCAGCAGTCGGGCGACATCGTCTTCACGAGCTCGATTGCAGGCATCGTGCCGGTGGTGTGGGAGCCCATCTACACGGCTTCGAAGTTCGCCGTGCAGGCCTTCGTTCACACCACGCGCCGCCAGGTGGCGAAGCACGGCGTGCGAGTGGGCGCGGTGGCGCCGGGGCCCGTCGTCACGGCGTTGCTCGACGACTGGCCGAAGGCCAAAATGGAGGAGGCGCTGGCCTCGGGCAGCCTGATGCAGCCGAAAGAGGTCGCCGACGCGGTACTCTTCATGCTGACGCGGCCGCGCAACGTGACCATACGCGATCTCGTGATCCTGCCTAACAGCGTGGATCTTTGAGCGCGGGCGCCGCCTTCCTTTCCCCTGACATGCAAACAGCGATGAGCACAGACAATCCCGCAGCCGGCGCGGCTGCAAGCGGTTCGCACGGCACGCGCTACGCGATAGGCGTGGACGTGGGCACGGGCAGCGCCCGCGCGGGCATTTTCGATCCCTCGGGCGTCATGGTGGCCTCGGCGAAGCACGACATCACCGTGTTTCACGCGAGCGGCGCGATCGTCGAACAGTCGAGCACGGAGATCTGGAAGGCCGTCTGCCGCGCGGTGAAAGACGCACTCGCGACGGCCGCCGTTGCGCCCGACGCGATCGCCGGGATCAGCTTCGACGCCACCTGTTCGCTGGTCGTGCTGGGCGAGGGCGGCCGGCCCCTGCCGGTGGGGCCGACCGAAAAGGACGAGCGCGACATCATCGTGTGGATGGACCATCGCGCGCTCGGGCAGGCGCAACGCATCAACGAGACGGGACATGCGGTGCTCAAGTTCGTGGGCGGCACGATCTCGCCGGAGATGGAAACGCCCAAGCTGCTGTGGCTGCTCGAGAACCGGCCCCACGTGTTCGAGGCGGCCTGGCAGTTCTTCGATCTGACCGACTTCCTGACATGGCGCGCGAGCGGCGATCTCGCGCGCTCCACCTGCACCGTCACCTGCAAGTGGACCTACCTCGCGCACGAGCGGCGCTGGGACGAAAGCTACTTCCGCGCGGTGGGTCTTGGCGTGCTGGCCGACGAAGGCTTTGCGCGCATCGGGCAGCGTGTCGTGGAGCCCGGCACGCCGCTTGGCAGCGGTTTGACCGCGCAGGCCGCGGCGGAACTGGGCCTGCGGGCGGGCACCCCGGTCGCGGCGGGCGTGATCGACGCGCACGCGGGGGGCATCGGCACGGTGGGCGCGGACGGCGCGCCCGAGTCCTGCCTCGGCTATGTTTTCGGCACCTCGTCGTGCACGATGACGACCACGCGCGAACCGGTGTTCGTGCCGGGCGTCTGGGGACCGTACTTCTCGGCGATGGTGCCGCAGGCGTGGCTCAACGAAGGCGGCCAGTCAGTGGCCGGCGCGGCGATCGAGCGGCTGCTGGCGATGCATCCGCTGGCCGCCGAAACGCAGCGCAGCGCAGAAGATGCGGGGCAGTCGCTGCCGGCACTGCTTGCCGGTCTCGCGGTGCAGGTGTCCGACAACCTTTCGGCGGCGGTCGGGCTCGCGCACGGCTTGCATGTCGTGCCCGAATTCCTCGGCAACCGCGCGCCGTTTGCCGATCCTCACGCGAGAGCGGTGATCGCGGGGCTCGGGATGGACGCGGATCGGGACAGCCTCGTCGCGCTCTATATCGCGGGTATTTGCAGCATTGGTTACGGCCTGCGCCAGATCATCGAAGCGCAGGCCGCGGCCGGTGCTCCGATCGAGCGGATCGTGATCAGCGGCGGCGCGGGGCGGCTTGCGCTCGTGCGCCAGTTGCTGGCCGATGCGACGGCCAGGCCCGTGCTGGTGACCGAGGCGGAAGAGCCCGTGCTGCTGGGTGCGGCGATGCTGGGCGCCGTGGCGGGCGGGCTTTGCGAGGACGTGCGTGCCGCGATGTCGAAGATGTCTCGGGTCAGCCTCGTTCATGCGCCGGCAACGGGTGAGACTGCGGCGCTGCACGACGCGCGCTATGACGCGTTCAGGCAGTTGCAGGGCGTGGCGAGGGCGATACGTCAATACGGTCAATACGGCCAGCACGACCCGAAGCACGCGGCGTAAAGGTTAGCCTTCCCCGGTCAGCCGGCTCAGCAAATGACTGAGCCGGCGGGCTTGCGCGTGCATGATTCCGGGCGTCAAGGCGATCTGCTGCACCCGATCGAACCAGTAGCGACGGCCAAAGACAGCGACGTGATTGTCGGCGGCGATGGCGGCTTCGAGATGCGCGATGGCATCGTCGAGGTTTTGTACCGTATAGGGGCTTTCGCCCGCGAGCCACGTTTTCATGTTCGATGAGGGAGCCACGGTGCATGCACGGTGATCTGCAAGCTTCGGTGCATGCACGTGCCCTGTCTGGTTTCGCCTGTCCAATGCAACCGCTCGACCCCGTTCACCTCATTTGCACGACAGGATCGCTTCGGCGCGCTTCTCTATGTCGTTCCATTCCGCAACGTTCGAATCGCTCTGCCTCGCTCGCGCGAAAGGCAGGATGTAATCAGCACATTCGGCAAAAGTAAGCAGTGCCTGGAAAGTACCAGGGTCTCTTGAAGGCACACCGCCTCATGAACGGCCCGGCGGAATTCGCGCAGGCCAATAGAAGATCGGCCGCCGCGCTCTGCCCTCGGAATATGAGCAGCGGCGGCCAAGGTAGCGGCTCGCCCGGGACATGGCCGGGCAATTTCCACTATTTCAGCGTCACGCAGGGGCGCCGGACCTTTGTGGATGCGGACCGGTCGCTAATGGCGGCACGTGACTACTGCTGTTACTACAACTCTCTCAGAATTTAATAAAACCCGCGTTTTTAGATTCTCGACTGATTTAGCAATGATCGTGCCATATGGGGTGCGCCCCGGCTGACGGGAGGATCAGGGTTATCGGGGGCGTGCCCCAGGACGATTTCGTCCACGACCTGGAGTGGAAATGGACGATTTCGACCAATTTATGCATTGGACGCTATGAATGTGTCGATTTCGTCCACTTTGGGGCAGAGCGGGGATACATGGTCAGGACAACGCGCGATCCCCACCGGGCGCCACGCCAAACTGACGCTGATAGGCGCGGCTGAACGCGGTTTCCGATTGGTAGCCAACGTCCTCGGCGAGGATCGCCAGTGGAGTCCGGCTTGCGCGAATGCGGCCGCGTGCAATGGTCAGGCGCAGTTCCGCGAGAAAGGCCACCGGCGCCATGTTGACCGCGGCCTGAAACTGCCGGACCAGCGCAGCGCGCGACGTGTTCGCGCGCTGCGCCAGTTCGTCGAGCGTCCAGGACCGCGCGGGCTCGCTCAGCGTGACGAGGAGCGCTCCCGCGGTTTGACGGCGGGTGAGCAATGCCGGGTGAGCAATGCCAATACGCCTTGCCGGGACAAGGCCGCTTCGAGGTGGGCCCGCAGGACGATCACCATGACGGCAACGCCTGGCGAGCCGCAACCGCCGCCTGGCAGGTGCCCGCGGTGATCGGCGAGGCATTGATGGCGGCGGCCACGGTGGTCACGATCCGGTTACTTCTGCAGCGCCGTCTCATACTGGGCCCCTCGCCGGCGAATTGATCGGGAGCGCTTCGGTGCACCCCATGACCGTCACCGCGCGCCACAGCCATCCGTCGAGATCGTGACGGCCTCCCACGCACGGATCTCATCCTCCAACGCCGACAACTTGCCTCGCACGAGCCCGAGCGCATCGCTGCCCAGCAGGAGATGCGCCGGGGGACAGTCGGCGTCGATCGCCGCAAGCATGGCCCGCGCGGCCTTCCTGGGATCCCCCGGTTGCTTGCCGCTTTTTTCCTCGCGAGCTTGACGGACGGGGTCGAAGATATCGTTGTAGTCGGGAATCGAGCGGGGCGTTCGCGCCATCGAGCGGCCGGCCCAGTCGGTGCGGAACGAACCCGGCGCCACGGCCGTCACGGCGATGCCGAAAGGCTTGACCTCCTTGCTCAAGGCTTCGGAGATGCCTTCCAGCGCGAACTTGCTTCCGCAGTAGTACGAAATTCCCGGCATGGTGATGTAGCCGCCCATCGACGTGATATTCAGAATGTGCCCGCGACGGCGTTCGCGCATGAAGGGCAAAACGGCCTTCATCATGGCGACCGCGCCGAATACATTCACGTCGAACTGTCGACGCATTTCCGACAAGGGCGATTCCTCCATGATGCCTTCGTGGCCATAGCCGGCGTTGTTGACCAGTACGTCGACCGGCCCCACGTTCGCCTCGATCTCTGGTACGGCGCCTTCGATGGCGTCGAAGTCGGTCACGTCGAGTACACGCCCAAAAGCGGCATGCGCGGATAGCGACGTGAAATCACGCAATGCCTGCTCGCTTCTCACGGTACCGACCACTTTGTGACCGACCGCAAGCGCCTCCTGGGCGAGCGCGCGGCCGAAGCCGCTGCTGACGCCGGTGATGAGCAGCGTTTTGCTGGATGTCATGGAAGCACGCTCCGAATGTTGTCTGGAGAGTGCATACTAGTCTGAGGAGAAAGGCCGGTTAAGCCAGATTCCGCTAATTTTCTTGCATAAAATTATGAGCGGCAAACGCGTTTTCCCTCGCCGTTCCGAGCTGTCCTCGCAAAGCCAGAAGCGCATGGTTGCCCTGCTGCGCGGGTTGGCTCCGGACGAGGGCTACAACCTCACGGCGCTGCCGGGCGTCCGCATCCTGCGTTCGAACCGGGCGTTGTCGCGCACGCCGGTTCTGTACGATCCCGGCATCGTGATCGTTTGCCAGGGCCGCAAGCGCGGTTACTTCGGCGACGAGCTCTATCTGTACGATGAGCGTCACTATCTGGCCGTGTCCGTGCCCGTGCCGTTCAGCATGGAAACCGATGCAACCCCGGAGCGCCCGCTGCTCGCGCTGTATCTGCACCTCGACTTCGCGATGGCTGCCGAGCTGGCGGCGCAGATCGGCCGCGAAGGCGCTGCGGAGCGCAGGGAAGCGCCTCGCAGCATGAGCTCCACACCGATGGATGACGCCATGCAAACGTCCGTGCTGCGCTTGCTCGAAGCCATGCATCGGCCGCTCGAAGTCGCCGTGTTGGGCCAGGGCCTGCTGCGCGAACTGTACTTTCGTGTGCTTACCGGTGCCCAGGGCGGCTCGATGCGGGAGGCGCTGGCGATGCGAGGACAGTTCGGCAGAATAGGCAGATCACTACGCCTCATCCACGCTGCCTACGCGCAATCGCTCGACGTGGCGCAGCTTGCCGAAGAAGCCGGCATGAGTGTCCCGAGCTTTCACAGCCACTTCAAGGCGATCACGCAGGTTTCGCCGATGCAGTACGTGAAGTCCACGCGCCTGCATCAGGCCCGGCTGCTGATGTTGCGCCACGACCTGACCGCCGAGGCCGCGGGCCACGCGGTGGGTTATACGAGCGCGTCCCAGTTCACGAGGGAGTTCAAGCGGCTTTTTGGCTTGACGCCCGCTGCGGAGGCAAAACGTATGCGCGAGAGCTTCGCCATTCCCGAGGCGTTCGAAGACGCGATGTATGTTTCGTCGCACTGAGGCTCGTGCACGGCGGCGATGCCGTCACGACTTCAGACCGTCGCCGGCTGCACCGTCGGCACGCTCGCGCCGATCCTCAGGCAGTTCGGCTATTTCGGCTATAGCGACCGCAATCTCCGGCATTCCCCGGTGAGGAACCGACGCGTACGAGCGGTCAACGCATGGCAAGCCGACTCAAAAAGGCGTCGACCCGATGGGCTTCCGTGGCCCACGACGTCACCAGTCGAACCACGGAATGACCATCCTGTGCCGGTCCCCACACGTAAAAAGCGAAGTCTTGCTTCAACGCGGCGATAACGGAGTCGGGCAAGATCGCGAATACCTGGTTCGTCACCGTTTCCGCCTGAAGCGCGTAGCCATTCGACACGATGCCTGCGGCGAGCCTCGCGGCTGCCGCATTGGCGTGCTGGGCGTTGGCGAAGAAAAGATTGGCGCTCCCAAACAATTCCTGAAACTGGATACCCAGCAGCCGGCCTTTTGCCAGCATGGCGCCGCGCTGCTTGACGTGGAAAGCAAAGTCCTCTTTCAAGGCGGGATTGCACACCACGATGGCTTCACCTAGAAGCGCGCCCACCTTGGTTCCGCCGATCCAGAAAATATCGACGAGAGCGGCAATATCGGCGAGCGTTGCGTCGTTCTTGCCGGAAGCCAGTGCTGCGGCAAGGCGCGCGCCGTCCAGAAACAGAATGAGGTTTCGCGCTCTGGCGAGCGCGGAAATTTTCCGCAGCTCCGCAAGCGTGTAGAGCGTGCCGGTTTCGGTCGCGTTGGACAGATAGATCAGCCGCGGCTTCGCCATGTGCGGGAAATGCGCGTTGCTGGCCAGCGCGGCTTCGATATGCTCCGGCGTGAGTTTCCCGTCAACAGCGGGGACGGTGATGAGCTTGTGGCCCGTCGCCTCGATCGCGCCGGCCTCTCTTACCACGATATGCCCCGAGCTTGCCGCAATGACGGCTTCATGCGGCCGGAGGCAACTGGCGATGGAAACGATGTTCGCCATCGTGCCGCTGGCGACGTAGTGGATCGCGCCGTCGAATGTGTCGCCAAGGCGCGCCTTGATCCGCGCGGTTGCCTCGGCGGAAAAAGCGTCGTCGCCATACGCCGCATGCTGGTGGGTGTTGGTTTCGGTCAGGACGCGGAGGATGGCCGGGTGCGCGCCCTCGCTGTAGTCGTCGAGAAAGCTGAAAGTCGTCATTCGGTGCTTCTGCGTTGGGTGGGGCCGCCCAAAGGCAGGCCGGAAACGGCAGCGTACCGGTCCGTTGCCCGATCGCCTTGTAAAAAATTGCGAGGGCGCTCAGAAGCGCGCGGGCGTCACCCCGTAGGCGTCGCGAAACGCGCGGGTGAAATGGCTTTGATCGAAGAAGCCGACGGCGTGCGCAATGTCGGTGATCGGCGTCTGCCGGTGCGCGGCCATCAACGCGACGGCCTTTTCGAGCCGCATGCGCAGCAGCCAGGCGTGAGGCGTCATGCCGACCGTGCGTTTGAAGAGCTTCAGGAAGCGGAACCGGTCGAGGCCGAGGAGGAGGGACAAGTCCTCCAGAACGATCTTGTCGGCAAGATGCGCTTCCACGAAATCGCGAATCTGTCGAAGCTGCTGCGGCGACAGTGCGCCGGAAATCGTCTGGGGAGAAGGCTGCTTCAAGCGCGCGAACAGCGATTCCAGCAGTTCGAGAACGAGGGTTTCGTTCGTCATCCCGTCGGCTGTCGTGCGCTGGAGCGCCGTGTGCAGGTTGAGCAGCCGGTCGGCCAGGCCCCGGTCTTGCAGCACGACGGCGGGCTGCGAGGGGAAATCGTGCCTGCCGGTGATCTCCTCGCCGAATCCGTTCAGCAGCGCGGGCGACAGGCGAAACGTGTGCAGCGTATAGGGGTGATCCGCGTCGGCAACGCCGTCGTGGACTTCGCCCGGCGGCATGATCTGAACGGCGCCGCGCGCGAGCAGGAACGACTCGCCGCGCAGCGATTGACGCTGCACGCCGCTCGCCACCAGCCCGATGTGGCAGTCGAGATGATAGTGGGGTTCGAAGCGAAACTCGGCATAACGGGCTGTGCTGAGCGTCAAGCCTGGGACACCGATGGAATGACTGTACTGAACTTCTTCGGACATGACTCGTCTTGGGTTCGCCGCCGGCAGTCGGGCGGCTCACCCCGCACGTTACGCTGTGAATGGGCCATTATCGCAGCTTCATGCTGGACTGCACGGTCCGGCGCGGAACTGAGCGGAACCAAAGCCGAAGCCAGCGGCGCGGCCCACGGCGCGCCGCTGGCCGACTGCTCAGCCTTGCAGGCTGACCTTGCTGTACGTCAGCCGGCTCGGCCGCACCTGCATGCGCACGAGCGAGACGAGGAAGCTGAACCCGGCCTGATTCGGATCGATCACGGGCACATAGGAACCGAGCGCCTCGCCAAGCAGCGTCGAGACACGGCTGGCGACATTCACGAACCCCGTGCAGCCGAGCAGGATGGACTGCGCGCCGTCCTCCTGGATCGCCTTCATGGCGGCCTCGAACGTGCGCGCGACCACCACGTCCACGTTTTCGAGCTGGGCGACCGGGCAGTCGATCGCGCGGATCGAAACGAACGTGTCCTCGATGCCGTAGGTTTGCGGATGCGCGCGCTGCATGGCGAGCGTGCTTTGCAGGATCGTCACGATCGAGAAACGCTGGCTCAGCATCAGCGCCGCAAAGGCGGAGGGCGGAAAGCCGCCGATGATCGGAATGTCGATCACCTCCCGCGCCGCCTCCACGCCGCACATGTCGAAGTCGGTCAGCCAGATGCCGTCGAAGCCGTCCTTCTCGATCGCCTGAGCGAGTTCCACCACCGGCATGCCGTTCTGCAGCCAGTTGGTGCGGTTCTCGATGTCGGGATGGCCCGACGCGATGTTGCGGATCTCGACCTGCACGTCCGCCGGCAGGACCGGCGCGACGGCTTGCATGATGCGGTCGTTGTACTGCGACGTGGCGACCGGCACGAGCACGCAGATGCGGATAGGCGAATTCATGCGGCACCTCCTTCGCGGCCGTGCGGCAACGATTCGAGCGGCACGTAGGGGCCGAGATAGCCGAACGTGTTCAGCAGGTCCATGAAGCTGTCGAGGATCAGGCCGGGCTTGCGCAGCTCCGGCTCGGCGCGCCAGGCGATCAGCGTGACGGGCCGTTTGCCGATGGCGGGATTCAACTTTCCGTTGTCCTGAACGAGGTCGCCGTTGGTGAAGATCGACTGGCCCTCGCCTTCGACGAAGTACGCCACGCTGTCCGGTGCCAGCACGATCGGCTGCGCACGCGCGCTGTCCCACGCGAGCAGCGATTCGTTCTGGTAGACCACCGTGTAGCTGCACTCGCCGGCGCGAATGGCGACCTGGCCGCCGTCGAAGCCTCCGCTCGTTTTCACGGCCGCGGAAACGAGTTCGCCCGGCTCGGAGATCGCGCGCGCGGCGATGCCGCAGTGTTCGGCGAGGTAGCCGATCATTTGCGCAGGACTGCGAACGTGGCCGGCCTGCACGGCGCGGCCCAGCTCCAGCGCGCGCTTGAGCGTGCCGCGTATCGGCGTTGCGCGGCCGATGTCGGCCGGCTTCATCACCCACATGGCGAGGCCGCCGAACTGGCCGAACTCCGGGTCGGCAACGACAGGGCGCATCATCTGCTCGACGATGGCCGAGACGTCGCGCTGGTGCGACGGGCCGCCGTGGTTGCCCTGGCGCGGCGTGACGTCGAGCTCGACGGAGAGGCCGCCCTGGCTCACGAGGAAAGCCGGGCGCGGATCGATTTCCGCGGCGGCAAACGTGAGCATGGGCAGGGAAGGCACGGCGCGGCCCGCGCCGTCGGCGTCGATCACGGCGAGGCCGAGCTTCGCGGCAACGAGCGCCGCCACCGTGAAGCCCAGCGCGCCGCTTTCGGGCGGCATCACGTAGGCGAGCTTCGCGGGCTGCGACGCGAGCCGCGTCTGCACGTTCTGCGCGGCGATGACGGGGCCGATCGGGTGGGTGGCCTTGTTGATCGCTTCGGGCGCGCCGAGATAGGCGACCATGACGGCCGCGCCCTCGGTGGCTTCCTCGACCGACACTACCTTGATCTTGTCCGTGGGGTAGTAGTCACCCTTGACGAAATGCTCGGCGAGGTGCCGCGCGGACTCGATCGTGCCGCCGCCGCCGCTGCCGAAAAACGCCGCCCCGAGCAGCAGGGGTTCCAGATCTTCCCGACTTAATTCATAGGCCATGGGTCGTTCCTTTGTTGTGAGGGTCGAGGGAAACATCGCGCCGAAGTTCGGCGAGCAAAGCAACTGCATCGGTAATGCGCGTGGTGGACTCGGGCGGCAGCCCGCGCAACCCGCGGTCCAGTGTCTCGATCGCGTCGGCTTCGCGGCCGGTGGAGCGGAAGAGTTCGGCCAGATAGCGCGCGGCGTCCACGCGCGCCGGCACCGAACCGAAAGCGAGCGCCGTGGAGAGGGCCGTGCGCAGCCCTTGCTCCGCGGCCGTCAGGTCGCCGAGCTCCCATTGCGCCCGCGCCCGGGTGACCAGCAGCTCGCCAAGGTAGGCGCGCTCCTGGCGGGCCAGCGTTTCATCGACGGCGGTGGCGAGTATCGCTTCGCATTGCTCCGCGCGGCCGGCGCGCAGCAGCAGCTCGCCGTGCTGCCAGGTTTTGAAGGAGTAGAACAGCGCGCCGCCGTTGCGGACCATATGGTTGTCGTAGCCGTCGAGCATGACGGCTTCCGCTTCGTCGGCGTGGCCGAGCGCGCTCAACTGGCAGCCGCGGAATATCTGGCCGATGCCCCGATAAAAGGCGAAGCCGTTGGCGATCGACACCGATTCGAGTTCGCTCGCGAGCGGCCCGAGCCGCTCGCGGTCGTCGAAGAGGCAGGCGAGCCACACGGCGCCCTGCAGATTGACCGCGTGCGCGAGCGCATGCGTGCCCGGCTCGGACGCGCGCAGGATCAGCATTTCCATCGCGCGCCGGGCCTGCGCGAACGCGCCGATCTGGTAGGCGGCGAGCCCTTCGAACGTCAAGGCGAGGCTCGCGAGGTCGACGCCTTGCGAGCCGGTGCGCACGTCGTTGCGGGCCACGCCGAGCAGGTGGCCGCGCGCGAGGCAGGCGAGCGCCTCTTCGCTGTCTCCCAGCCAGAAGAGCGTATTGGTCATGGCGAAGTGGGCTTCGTCGAGCGAGACCGCATGGCCGCTGTTCTGGGCGCGCTGCAGCATGTCCTGCGCGGTGGCGCGCGCCTGCTTGAGCTGGAGCGTCGTCAGCTGGGTCGTCCAGATGCCGAACTGGATCGCCGCGATCTCGGCCGGCTCGCAGATGCCTTCTCCAACGGCGAGCGCGGCCGCATAGCAGGCCGTGGCTTCCGCGTACAGCCAGCCGTGCACGCTGCGCAGGCTCATGCCGAGCAGCCGGTAAGCGTCGAACTGCAGGCGGCGCACCGCTTCCTGGTCGGGGCCCGTCTGCAGCACGTCGAGGCAGCGCCGCAACGGGGCGATGGCATCGGCGAAGCGCGAGGCCTCGATGAGCGCGCTCGCGGTTTCCAGGCACTTGTGCGCTTCGCGATGGTGTTCCTCGCGCGATTTCAGGCGGCGTTCGATGGTCTTGCGGCCCACGCCGAGCAGCGTGGCCGCGGCGCTCTTGTTGCCCGCGCTGCGCTCCAGCGCGCGGTCGATCAGCAGGTCTTCGGCGGCGGCGAGCTTGTCGCGTCCTTCGAGCTGCAGCAGCATGTCGGCAAGGCCGGCGCGCGAAATGGACCCGGCCGTCTCGTTGACGAGAAACGGTTCGAGCGCGTCCACGTCGACGATCGTGCTTTCGGCCAGCACGCTCAGCTGGCTGATCAGGTTGCGCAGCTGGCGAATATGCCCCGGCCAGGTGTGCCGGCTGAGCCGGCGGATGGCGGCCGGGGAAAACTCCAGGCGGCGCGTATGCTGCGAGGCAAAATGTGCGACCAGCGCGGGAATGTCCTCCACGCGCTGGTCGAGCCCGGGCAGCGCCAGCACGAAAACCGCGAGGCGGTAGAACAGGTCCTCGCGGAAGAGCCCCTGGCGCGCGAGTTCGCGCAGATCCCGGTGCGTTGCCGCCACCACGCGCCCTTCGAAGCGCACGCTGGTCGAGGCGCCCACCGGGCGGAACGTGCGGGTTTCGAGCACGCGCAGCAGTTTCGGCTGCAGCGCGAGCGGCAGCTCGCCGATCTCGTCGAGCAGCAGCGTGCCTTTTCCCACTTGCTGGAACAGTCCCGGGCGGCCTTCGCCCGCGCCGGTGAAGGCGCCTTTGACGTGCCCGAACAACTCCGCTTCGACGAGATGCTCGGGAATGGCGCCGCAGTTGACGTCGACGAACGGCTGATCGTGCCGCAGGCTGCGCAGGTGCACGCGGCGTGCGACCAGTTCCTTGCCCGAACCGGTCGGCCCGATGATGAGCAAGGCGTGATCGGTGGGCGCGACGCGATCGAGCATGCGAACCAGCTGGCGAAACGCCGGCGCGTCACCGATAAACGCGCCGTGGTCCGTTTTGTCTCGCGCGAACGGCACGACGGGGGAAGAACTCATGGCCTGGTGGGCTCCGGAAAAGCGGCGTGTGATTTGACCTGCAAAGCGATCTGAAAAACAGCCGCGGAAAGCCCGTCCGGAGACCTCGCATCGATCTGCTGCCTTGCGATTGCCTTCCGGTGTTCGGTGCGGAGGGCGTCCGCGGCGGCATAGGCCGGGTACGCCAGCCTATGCCGACATGATCATTCAAAATTAATTAGTGTGCCAGGTGCCCAATGTGATATTCGCATTACATTGCTGACTCTTTCGTGTCAAAGAAGGGGCGATCGGGACACGCTTGCAGCGTGTTGCCGTGCATGAAAACCCGCCCGGAGACCCGGATAGCACGCTCCATCAAATTCTGATTCGCAATGCATACAATTCGAATTGGCCGGGGTCATGTTGTGCTTATAATGAAGCCCTCTCAGGTTCTAGCACGGCCCTCGGAATTGCTAGAATCTCCTGACCGTCTCCTCGGAGACGGTTTTTTTTTTGCCTTTCCGGCATGGCCCACGCGGCGCGATTTTCTTACCAGATATTATTGATCAGTATATCTAACTAGTGTTCGAATCCGCGTCGACCGCAGCGTGGGCGCCGTCGCGCAGGCAATCGAGCGTGAGCGCGACGGCGCGGCGGCCGAGGCTGTCCGGCCGCCAGTACATCGCCACCGCGCCGGAACTGCCGAGCGGCATCGGCATGGCCAGCACGCGCAGGATGTTAAGGCGTTCGAAGCGTACCGCCGCGCGATGCGAGGCGGCGCCGATCAGTTCCGACTGGTTCAGCAGCGTCACGTTCAGCATCGACGAGTTCGACTCCACGCAGTCGCGCGGCATGGCCCGGCCCGCGGCGGCCAGCGCCGACTCCAGCGCCGTTCGTATGGGCGTGCCCGAGGGCCAGACGATCCAGCGATAGTCGAACACGTCGTCCCAGCCGACCGACCGGCGTTTGGCCAGCGGATGGTCAAGGCCGACCACGAAGTTCACCGGATCGCGGTACAGCGTTTCGGTCTGCAACGCGGGGTCGAGCTGGGCATTGGCGGCGCGGCCGACCACGATGTCGATTTCGCCGCGCACGAGCAGCGGCATCATCTGGTTCATGGTGCTCTCGACAAGGCGTACCTGCGCGCGCGGCATGCGCTCCACGAGCCGGGCGACCGCGAGCGGCACCGTGTCCGCCGCCGAAACCCCCGAGGTGCCGATCGACACCAGCCCGCTGCCGCCGTCACGCAGCGCGGACATGTCGTCACGGGCGCTGTCGAGGTGCCCCTCGATGCGCCGCGCGTGCTCGATCAGCGCCTCGCCGTAGGGCGTCGGCCGCAAGCCGCGCGCGTGCCGTTCGAAGAGCGGCAGGCCCACGTCCTCCTCCAGATCCTTCAGCCACTTCGAGAGCGCCGGCTGGGTGGTGTTGAGCGCTTCGGCCGACTGGCTCAGGTTGCCGGTCTGACCAACCGAGATCAGCATGCGAAGGTGCCGCAGCCGCAGGCGATCCGTCCAGTCCGTGGTCATCGTGGCCTCCCGGGTATGCCGAAAAACATATACATGAGAACAATTTGTGATTTTACAGGGTATAGCTCGTCGGCCTATAAATTCGTTCAACACAGCAACGACACGCACCGTTCGTTTCGCGCATGGCGCGAGGCGGGCCAGATCAGGAGACTTTCATGTCCGCTTTCATGTCCGATGGCGCGCAGGCGTCCGTCCGCGAGGCTTATTACGCGCAGATCGCGCGCCATAGCATGGCGCCGCTCTGGGAATCGCTGCACAGCCTCGTGCCGAAGGCGCCCCTGCCGCAGGCCGTTCCCGCCATCTGGAAGTACGCCGGGCTGCGCGAGCTGGTCATGGCGGCGGGCCGCGTGATCAGCGCGGAGGAAGCGGTGCGCCGCGTGCTGATCCTCGAAAATCCCGGCCTGCCCGGCAAGTCGAGCCTCACGCCGAACCTGTACGGCGGCCTGCAACTGATCCTGCCGGGCGAAATCGCGCCGAGCCACCGTCACACGCAATCGGCGCTGCGTTTCATCGTGGAGGGCAAGGGCGCCTGGACCGCGGTGAACGGCGAGCGCACGACCATGCACCCCGGCGACTTCATCATCACGCCCTCGTGGACCTGGCACGATCACGGCAATCCGTCCGTGGAAGAGGGCGGCGAGCCCGTGGTCTGGCTCGACGGCCTCGATATTCCGCTGCTCGCGCACCTCGATGCCGGGTTCGCCGAAAACTACCCGGAGGCCGTGCAGCCCGTCACGCGGCCCGAGGGCGACAGCTACGCGCGCTTCGGCTACAACATGATGCCGGTGCGCCACGTGAGCCACGATCCGACTTCGCCGATCTTCAGTTATCCGTACGAACGCGGCCGCGAAGCGCTCGACACGCTTTACCGCCACGGCGAGCTCGACGAATGGGACGGCGTGAAGCTGCGCTACGTGAACCCCGCCACCGGCGGCTGGCCGATGCCGACCATGGCGACCTTCATGCAGTTCCTGCCGAAGAGCTTCAAGGGCAAGACCTACCGCAGCACGGACTCCACCGTGTACTGCGTGGTGGAGGGCCGGGGCACGGCGTACATCGGCGACGCGGTGCTGGCCTTCGAGCCGCACGACGTGTTCGTCGCCCCTTCGTGGCAACCGGTACGGCTCGAAGCGGATACCGACGCGGTGCTCTTCAGCTACTCCGATCGGCCCGTGCTGGCCGCGCTGAATCTGCTGCGCGAGGAGCGCAGCCAGTAACGAGGCGTCAAGCCGCCGTCGCCGAGCCTTTCCGCAGAAATGTGCAACCCGCGCCGCAAGGCGGTGCGGGCTGGCCTCCTTCGTCCTTTATCTGGCTGAACCCAGCCGATCGAACCGAGCAAACATCATGGCATTCGTATTTCCTCCCGAGGCACCCATCGCCCTTTCCGTCGCGGGCTCCGACGACCAGTTCGCGGTGCGCCGCGTCTACTGCGTGGGCCGCAACTACGCCGCGCACGCCCGCGAGATGGGCTTCGATCCGGACCGCGAGCCGCCGTTCTTCTTCTGCAAGCCCGATAACGCCGTCGTGCCGGCGGCCTACGGCGAGACGCTCGAACTGCCCTATCCCGCGCAGACGCAGAACTACCACTACGAGGCCGAGCTCGTGGCGGTGATCGGCAAGCGCGGCGCGGACATTCCGCTGGAAAACGCCCTCGAATACGTCTGGGGCTACGCCGTGGGCCTCGACATGACCCGCCGCGACCTGCAGATGAAAATGCGCGAAATGGGCCGCCCATGGGAAATCGGCAAGGCCTTCGATCTTTCCGCGCCGGTCGGTCCGGTTCACCCGGCGAGCAGCGTGGGTCACTTCGACCAGGCCGGACTGTGGCTCACCGTGAACGGCGAAACGAAGCAGAAGAGCGACGTCTCGCATCTCATCTGGTCGGTGGCCGAGACCGTGGCGTATCTCTCGAAGTTCTTCCGCCTCGAACCGGGCGACGTGATCTTCACCGGCACGCCCGAAGGCGTGGGCCCCGTGAAGGCCGGCGAAACGATGAAGGTGGGCGTCGAGCGCCTGGGAGAACTGACCGTGAAGGTGGTCTGAGCCGCCGCGGT
The DNA here is from genome assembly GCF_000684975.1 of Paraburkholderia acidipaludis NBRC 101816. GTDB lineage: Bacteria > Pseudomonadota > Gammaproteobacteria > Burkholderiales > Burkholderiaceae > Paraburkholderia > Paraburkholderia acidipaludis. Next base: position 78,004 of record NZ_BAXZ01000022.1, read on the forward strand.
TCGGACACAAGGAAGGGTATCGTGCAACTCTACAGCTTCTTCAACAGCTCGACTTCGTATCGCGTGCGCATTGCGCTGAATCTCAAGGGCATCGCGTATGAAACCGAAGGCGTCAACATTCGCGTTGGCGCGCATCGCGACGCGCGGTACGTGGCCGGCGTGAATCCGGCGGCTGCCGTGCCCGCGATCGTCGACGGCGATTTCCATCTCGGCCAGTCGCTCGCCATTATCGACTGGCTCGACGCGCGCTATCCCGAGCCGCGCCTCATCCCCGCCGAGCCGGAGGCGCGCGCACGCGTGCTGGAGCTGGCCTGCCTGATCGGTTGCGATATTCATCCCGTCAACAACCTGCGGATCCTGCGTTATCTGCAGGACGAACTAATGGTGTCGGCCGCGCAGAAGAGCGCGTGGTACCGGCATTGGGTGGACGAAGGCATGGCCGCCGTGGAGCGGCTCCTCGAGCGTGCCGCGCAAACGAACGAGGGGCCGTGGTGCTTCGGCGCGCAGCCCACGCTGGCCGACTGCTGCCTCGTGCCGCAGATCGCAAACGCGCTGCGCATGGGCTGCGGACTGGACGCGTATCCGCGCAGTCTTGCCGTCTACCGGCATGCGAGCGCGCATCCCGCCTTCGTCGCCGCCGAGCCGCAGCGGCAACCCGATTACACGGACTGAGCGGCGCAGCGCCCGCTATCCATCAGGAGACAAACATGGAAAAACCCCCTTCAACGCGCCGCGCAATCGTCGTCGGCGGCGGCATCGGCGGATTGGCCGCGGCGCTCGCGCTTGCGCGCGAAAACGTGCAGGTGCTCCTGCTCGAACAGGCCGCGCAGATCGGCGAAATCGGCGCGGGCATCCAGCTCGGCCCCAATGCGTTCAACGCGCTCGATGCGCTGGGCGCGGGCGAAGCCGCGCGCAATCGCGCGGTCTTCACGGACTCGCTCACCTTGATGGACGCGACCAATGCGAAGCCGGTCGCCCGCATCGAAACCGGCGAGCGCTTTCGCGAGCGCTTTGGCAATCCGTATGCGGTGATTCATCGCGCGGACATTCATCTCTCGATCCTCGAGGCCGTGCAGGGCAACCCGCGCATCCAGTTCCGCACCAATACGCAGGTGTGCGGCTTCGAGCAGGACGAGCGGGGCGTGACGGTCATTGATCAGCACGGCGAACGTTATCGGGCCGATGCGGTGATCGGCTGCGACGGCGTGAAGTCGGCGATCCGCGCGGCCCTGATCGGCGACGAGCCGAGCGTGACCGGGCACGTTGTCTATCGCGCCGTGGTCGACGTCGAGAACATGCCTCAGGACCTGCAGATCAATGCCCCCGTCGTATGGGCCGGACCGCATTGCCACCTCGTGCACTATCCGCTGCGCGGCGGCCGCCAGTACAACCTCGTCGTGACGTTCCACAGCCGCGAGCAGGAAGTGTGGGGCGTGCGCGACGGCAGCAAGGAAGAAGTGCTCTCGTACTTCGAGGGCATCCACCCGCTGCCGCACCAGATGCTCGACCGGCCCACGTCGTGGCGCCGCTGGGCCACGGCCGACCGCGACCCGGTTGCGCAATGGAGCTTCGGGCGCGCGACGATATTGGGCGACGCCGCGCATCCGATGACGCAATACATCGCGCAGGGCGCCTGCCAGGCGCTCGAAGACGCCGTCACGCTGGGCGCTGCCGTGCGCGAGGCCGACGGCGATTTCGAGGCGGCGTTCAAGCGCTACGAGGCCGCGCGCATTCCGCGCACCGCGCGCGTGCTGTACTCGGCGCGCGAGATGGGGCGCATCTACCACGCGAAGGGCGTCGACCGGCTCGTGCGCAATTCGCTGTGGGTCGGCCGCAGCCAGGAGCAGTTCTACGACGCGCTTCAATGGCTGCACGGCTGGCGGGCGCAGGATTGCCTCGCCGACGCGCAAGGCTGACGTTCGCGCATTTCCTTCTCAATCCAGCACAAGATCGGCAGGCCGCGCCCGGCGGGCACGGGTCATGCCGGCCATCCTTTCCAGGAGACAGGCATGTCCACCGTGGCATCCCTCGATGTGACCGCGTTCATCGACCGGCATCGCGTTTCGCGATTCCAGCTGCTGATCGTTATTCTTTGTTTTCTGATTGTCGCGATCGACGGTTTCGACACCGCCGCGATCGGCTTCATTGCCCCCGCCATTCACGCTTACTGGCACTTGTCGCCGAAGCAGCTTGCGCCGATCTTCGGCGCGGGCCTCGCGGGTCTGATGGCGGGCGCCTTCGTGTTCGGCCCTTTCGGCGACCGGATCGGGCGCAAGCGTCTGCTGCTGGTCTGCGTGCTGGCGTTTGGCGCGGCGAGCATCGTGTCCGCCGCCGCGCCCACACCGGGATGGCTGATCGCGCTGCGCTTTCTCACCGGGCTCGGGCTGGGCGGCGCCATGCCGAATGCCATCACGCTCACGTCCGAATACTGTCCGTCCGCGCGCCGCTCGTTCCTCGTGACGACCATGTTCTGCGGCTTCACCTGCGGCTCCGCGCTCGGCGGCTTTGCGGCGGCGGCGCTCATCGAGAGCTTCGGCTGGCGTTCGGTGCTGCTGGCCGGCGGGATCGCGCCGCTCGGGATTGGCGTTGCGATCGCCCTGCTGCTGCCCGAATCGGTGCGCTACATGGTGAACGCCCGTATGCCCGCAGCCGCGATTGCGCGCACGCTCGCGCGCATCGCGCCGGAACCCGCGCTCGAAGGCGCCGTCTTCACGGTGGCCGATGGCGGCGCTCATGCGCACGCTCAAGCGCACTCGACCGGGAGGCGCGTGCTCGATCTGCTCACGCCCGAGCTTCGGCGCGGCACGCTGCTGCTGTGGACGACGTTTTTCGCGAGCCTGCTCGTGATCTACCTGTTGTCGAGCTGGCTGCCCACGCTCCTGCACACGGGCGGCGCCACGATACGCACGGCCGCTCTCGTTACCGCCATGTTCCAGGTGGGCGGCACGCTTGGCGCGATCGTGCTCGGCTGGCTGATGGACCGCATGAAGCCCTGCAACGTGCTGGCGGTGAGCTATGTGGCGGCCGGGCTCTTCGTCGCGGCGCTCGGCTATCTCACCGCGTCGCCGTGGCTTGCGGCGCTGGCGGTGTGCGGGGCCGGCTTCTGCGTATCGGGCTCGCAGGTCGGGGTGAATGCGCTCTCCGCGGCGTTCTATCCCACGGCCTGCCGTGCTACTGGCGTGAGCATTGCGAACGGCGTCGGGCGTATCGGCTCGGTGGTGGGCGCGGTGGCCGGCGGCTCGATGCTGGCTTCGGGAATGACGATGCCGGCGCTCTTTGTCGGCATTGCGATACCGGCCGTCATGGCCGGGGCGGCGATGGCGTTGTTCGGGCTGGTGCTGCACGGCAGCCGCCAGGCCGTGCAGTTGACCGGGGGCGTTTGAGCGGTGTGCATCACGCCGGGCGCGCTGCCCGGAAGTCGGGTTCCTGGCACAGACTGGCGACGCGGCCATGCGGCCGAAACCCGATCGATTCGTAGATGGCGCCGGCGTAATGCGCTTCGTCGGCGACCATGACGAGCTTCTCCGCACGGCCGGCGGTCAGCCCGATCGCCTCGCTCACGAGGGTCTTGCAGACACGCTGATTGCGATGACGCTGCGCGGTGATGACCGACTGGAAGCGCCCCAGGCCCTCGAAAAAAAACAGGCCGAGGCTGCCTGCCAGCTCGCCCTCGATGAAGGCGCCCCAGCAATCCCCCAGGCCGCGCTCGATCAGGCACTGCCATGTCGCCTGCAGGTATGCCATGTAGCGCCGCGTGCTGAGGGCAGACGGATCCGCGAGATCGGCCAGATGCATGCGGGACCAGTCGTTCCAGTCCCGCCGCGATTTGAGCCGGCGCACCTCGACGCGCGGGTTGATCGCAACGTCGCGCAGGTCGTGCGGCTGCGCGGCAAGCACGCGGCAGGTCGTAAGGTCGTAGCCTTGCCGAACCCACGCGTCGACGCTGACGGGGTTATCGGGCGCTTCGGGGGTTTCAGGCCACACGAAGGTTCGATGCGCAATGCGCGGCGGTGTCCCGACGAGGCGCGCGAAGTCGTGCTCGATGCGCTCGATATCGCTGTCCGTCGGCCGCTGCCGCAGGAAAAGCAGGTTGCCGAAGAAGTAATCGGGCACGTCCGGCGTCCGGGCGACGACGTAGTCGCCCTCCGCATCGACTATTCCCGTTTCCTGGAGAAGCAGCAGATCCGTAAAGAGTCCCAGGTTATCGGTAAAGTGCGCGGCAAAGCGTCGTTCGTCGTTCATGAATCGCCTTCCTCGTCCTCATGCAAATGGGCGCTCGATTGTAGCCCGCTCGCCGCGCATCGCCTGGATCTGGAGGGTGGATCGATCTCATGCTGTGAAGCCAGATTATCCGCACCTCGCGTAGCGCCTGTTTAACGTACGTGAGCGCGCGGCATCGATCATGTTGGCCTCGTGGATTTTAAATTGATCGTGACGGCGTCACTGCGGGACTTGGGGATATCGTGGCGGAACTTGACGTTCCACCCGGCGGGAACTAGAGCTCGCGCGCGCCATTGCGACGGCGCGATAAGCGTCAGTGACTTCCGTCCTTAGCCGATAAGACGAGGCCGATACGGATGGCGTTGCGTCCGCGCGGCCAGCTTTCGCTCGCTGGCGAGCGTGAATGTTAGATACAGGCGACGAGGAACGACGACGAACCTGCGAATCGCACCAAGCGCACAGGCCGGGTTGGTCCAGTATGAAATGCGGTAGAGCTGCATGGTGATTCTCCCGTAGGACGCATCCACCTGTCGGTTACCGGCTACCGCATGCGAGGAAATAGGCCATCAGAAAGGGCATGAAAAGCAACGTGCCCGCGACAAGTCCCCTGATCTGGGTTGCACGGGCATCGTCTTTTTTGACGACTTCTCTGGTTACGACATGGTGGCCCGCTGCGGGCTTCTCGACATCGGGCGCAAACGAGTACAGCGTTTGAACACGGCCAGGCAGTTGGAAATGATCGATCAGCAGCGCAAGCGGGCTCATGGCAATTTCCTGTGCGAATGTTTTTGAGATGAATATCAGGATAGGAGTGCCGCCGCGTGCTAGACGTAGGACTAGTCCGAAATGGTTTATGGCCGGCCCTGCCGTACTCCGCGCAGGAACGGCCAGGGCTCTCTCGGAGGGTCGCTGGAGGCATCCCCGCCCTCGGGGCGGCCGGTCCTTTCCGCTCCTCCGAAAGCCGGGGGTAATTGCGCAGTGCGTTTTTTGCTTGGCGGCAGGGTACAAAATGTCTTTGCCTGCCACGTGGTCCTCTCACCACCACCCTGCGTATTCGGGCCATCCCGCTCAAGGCCAGGACACGCGACGCAAGTTCAACACACGCTGTACCCACGCGCAGCTCCAGCAGTCCATCAGTGAGCTGGAATTCCTGCTCGAACGCTGTAACCGGCAGAAGGCCGAAGCCGAAACCCTGATGGCGCCGCTGGCCGTCGTGCAGCGCATCATCAATACCCCGGTAGTGCCCACGCGGACCGTTGCAGATCCGCAAGATAAGCGAGAGCGACATCATTGCGATGCCGTGGCAGTCTGTGGAGCATTGAAGCGCTTCAATAGGTCAGACCTTTCGGACGAACCCGGATTTCAGGCTCGTTGTGCCGAAACCGTCGTTCCTGTGCGAACTGACAAATGGCTGTTGGCGGCCAACAAGAGACAGTCGACGCGGTGGTCCAGATCGTTGACAATACCGAACGAAATATTGCCTGACGCCCTAATTCGCAAGGAGGTTGTACGTGCGCCCGGAAAGTGACGTGCCTTTGCGCGAACGAGTACTTGTTGTTGAAGGGCGCGCTTCGGCATCAGCCCTGTTCTATGTGCGCGGCGCATTTCCGAAGGAACTGCCGGCTAACAGCGAAATTTTATTTATTTCATTTGCGTACGCTGATATTCCGATAGGTCAGGTATTTGACATTGCCTTCCCGACAGACATCCCGCAGTCAGTAACCAAAACACACTGCGAAATCGTCGCAGTAACACAGCAATACGCCACGCCACTTGATGAGATTCCGCATGGCTGGAAAACCATTTGCCTTGTGAAATTCGAAGAGGACATTCCCGGCATCATCGAATCTCTACCAATGGTGAACGGGTGGTATGAGAATCGAAATACGGTGAGCCTTTGCGACGCAGACGTGTGGAGGCTGATAACGGCTGAGGCAGCGGTTGATTGGATTAAGGTGTCGAGGGAAGCGCACGAAATCGCGATGCGTCACGGACGGACAGCTCATATCTACGCGGCAATGTTGGCAGAAAAGGCGCAGTCTGCCGGTGACATCAAAACCGCCCAGTTTTGGCAAGCAGTCTCACGAAGCCTAACGTCTAGATTGGGATGACAGATGGTCGCAGATTATCGACTTAAGCTCATGTTTGAGTGGGGCGGCGGCTGTATTTGGGCGGGAAACGATGTAACCCGCAGCAAATACGGAGTTGGTCCAATAGAAGACTCGCTGCCGCTAGCTAATGAGACGCGCAGAAAGCTTGCGGACATGACTGCGTGGCACGACCTATCGCTCAACTGGGACTACCCGCCAGACCCAGGACCATGGGATGCGTTTGAGTACGAGCGGTTCGCCGCGGCGGCATCCATGATGCTAGACCATCTTCGATCGGAATTGGGAGACGGTTATTCCGTCGTCTATGAGCGATTAGGATTCTATGAGGGAAGTGTCGAGAATCAGTAGACCTAGATCGGGTCACCAGAAATCTCGCTTCGCGGCGAACGGCTGCTTCCGAGAAGTGTCACTGTCCCTTGTGGGTCGAGATGAGCCGGACGTGTCGGACCTCGTTCGGCCAGCTTGGGACATTCGGATGACCGCCCAGATCATCAACAATCGGCGTATCAACAAATGGCAGCTAAAAAGCTGGCATTTTCATGCGGCTACCCGCTCCCACGGCGCGGGGGCGCTACGAAAGGACTCCAGCACAATTGCGGCGAGCCGGTCGACCAGAGGTGTCGTGTGGACGTTCGTGTGCAGCAAGGCTAACTGGATCGACGGCAACTCAGGCAGGCCGAGTGCAAGGGCCTCAAATGGCTGGGTGGTGGCCGGCAACCCGTAGCGCGTTCGCACAGTGAGGCCGAGGCCGGCTGCTGCTGCCGCCCATAATCCTGAGAGGCTCGGACTGGTGAACGCCACACGCCACGATATGCCTGCCCGGTCGAGCGCCGCGATGGCCGCACTGTGAAATAAGCAAGGCCGATCGAACGCGACCAGCGGCAGCGGTTCGCCTGCCTCCAGGTTCCATGGCACCGTTGACGAACCGATCCAGGACATCGGCGGCGAAGCTATAGGTTTGCTCGAAAAGCCGCGTGCATTATGGACGGAAAGTGCTTCATCGCCCCAGACCAGTGCAAGGTCGAGTTGCTTCGTCTCGATGCGCTCCAGCAGTTCGGCATTTCGCGCAACGCGCGCCTCGATCCGCACCTTCGGATGCGCACGTGCAAAGCGCCCGAGCACTTCTGGCAGAACCGCTTCGCCGAAATCCTCCTGCATGCCGAGCCGGACCCAACCCTCCAGATCGACCCCGCGAACGGCGACGGCAGCTTCGTCGTTAAGTTCGATCATGCGCCGCGCGTAGGCGAGCATCGTTTCCCCTGCCTCGGTCAGCGCGAGGCCGCGCCCGGACTTGCGAAAGAGCGGCGTTCCGGCCTGTTCTTCAAGCTTACGAAGCTGCGCACTGATCGCGGAAGTAGAGCGCCCGACGCGATCAGCAGCCTTCGCGAAGCTCCGCAACTCCATTCCTGCGACAAGACTCCGCAACACGGAGACATCGAAGTCGACATGGCCCATAATCAATCATCCCATTTTATCGAACGATTACTTCATTATTTTCCAATATTCAGAATGATCGTAAGGCGCGAAACTGGATGCGTCAAATTCCGGAGTCAACGATATGGCGACACCCAAAACGGCAATGGTCGCGTCAACCGAGCGAGAGGCCGCACATCGGTGGAAAGTGCTTGGCGTAGGCGTCGCGGCGAACGCGAGCTTCTCGGCGGCTGCAGCCGGAATTCCCACCACGGCGGTCTGGCTGCGCTCCGGTTATCACCTGAGCACGGCCGAACTAGGTCTTGCGCTTGGATCGATGGGGCTCGGCGTCGCGCTTTCAGAATTGCCGTGGGGCATCCTGACCGATCGCTGGGGTGATCGCCCCGTGCTGCTCACTGGCCTGCTCAGCACCGCAGCAACGCTCGTGGCGATGGCGTGGCTCGTCGCACCGTCCACTGCGGGAGTACCCACTCTCGGCTGGTTGGTGATGGCTATGTGTCTCGTCGGCCTGTTGGGCGGCAGCGTGAACGGATCGAGCGGACGAGCGGTGATGGCTTGGTTCCGCGATGGAGAGCGAGGGCTCGCAATGAGTATCCGGCAGACCGCCGTGCCGCTCGGCGGCGGCCTCGGCGCGCTGATACTGCCGTGGCTCGCGGCAGCACATGGATTTGCAATGGTGTACGGTGTACTGGCTGCGATGTGTGCGGTATCGGCGGCGTTCGCGTGGCGCTGGCTGCACGAGCCGTCGTTCGCGAGCACTACGCCGGCCGGCCATCCCACTTCACCGCAGGCGGTACCGTTACGCGATGCGCAGATCTGGCGGGTCGTGCTGGGTATCGGCATTCTGTGCGCGCCGCAATTTGCCGTGCTGACCTTTGCCACCGTGTTTCTGCACGACCTCGCGCATCTCGGCATCGGTACGATTTCGGTAACGATGGTCGTCGTGCAGCTAGGCGCAATGGTGATGCGAGTGTGGAGCGGGCGTTTTACCGATCGCCGTGGAAACCGACGTGCTTTTTTGCGTGGCTCGACGCTGGTCGCCATGGCATCATTCATCGCGCTTGCATTGGCGGTGCATATATCACTCGGTGCCATGACTCTGGCGGCGATGATCGCAATCGCAGGAATTTGCGTGTCGGCATGGCATGGCGTGGCCTATACGGAACTTGCGACGCTCGCCGGCATGTCGCGCGCCGGCACTGCGCTCGGCATGGCAAACACGGTGGTCTACGTCGGCCTCTTTCTCACACCGCTCACGATCCCCCACCTGCTTGTGGCAGGATCGTGGGCAGGCGTGTGGTTCGCGGCCGGTCTGTGCGCGCTCGTCGCATATCCGTTGTTTCCAGGACCCTTGCAGATCTGAACTGGAATACATCAGCCTTATGCAAGGAGGCCAGCCTTACCCGCACGGCGGCAGTAATGCTAGTTCTTGAAGCGCAAACGATCGATAAGAACGACCGCTATCTGGACCTTTGAAAGACCGCTCCAAGTCGACGAATTATGCTTTTTTCATGAGATCCGCACCCGAGAAAATCATCGTGCCTGGTTGTGGGGCGCAGTGCGGCCACTTTGAGCCGTTCGACGCCGCCGCGTAAACCGTTGACAATCACAGATCGTGGATACGCACCGAACAGCATGAGCGCAATCAAACTGCTTAGACCCACGATCGCATTGCTGCCGAGCTACGTTTCAGCGCTTGAGGCCGGATGGTCTCCTGACAACGTCCGCAAAGAGGTCGCTGCGCGTGAGCAATTACATGCTATTGAAGTTGACGCTGAGCGATTCGTGGATGGACTGGATGATCCGACTGCATCAGGTGGTCCAATTCCTTTACCCGATGGCTCGACAGTCGCGCGGCTCCCAAGCATCGTCCGCTGGATTTGGGACGATGAATTGAGCGGCGCGATCGGATTTCGTTGGCAGACCGGAACCGCTGAATTGCCATCTTATGTGCTCGGACATATCGGCTTCTCAGTTGTGCCGTGGAAGAGGGGCAAGGGCTACGCCAAGCAAGCGCTCAGTTTGATGCTGGGCGCAGCAAAGCTACAAGGTCTGCCCTACGTCGAGCTGACAGTTGATCCGGAGAATATTGCCTCGCAGAAGGTCATCGCAGCGTGCAATGGTGGATTGATCGAGCGCTTCAGAAAAACGGCAGCCTATGGATTCGCAGAGACGCTTCGCTATCGAATTGAGCTAAACGACTGAGCAACCTGTCGGACCTTGTTCGGCCATTAAGAGGCGTTCGCCACGCGTGTCGACCAGACGCTCAGGCGGCATCTCAACCGCCGAGAACGGACGTCCTGCTAGCGCACATGCTTGAACCGGCGCTGCCCCCGTGCCAAGGAGTTTGCGAGTTGGACGCGCCACTAACTCGCGCACAGCGGCACCCGTGATGCCGCGCCGTGAAATTCACATTGTCGACGAGAGAGCGAAGACTCGTTTTCGCGTCGTCCAGGTCCACGAGCAGACGAATCGCCCGCTCGCAATACGCGATGCATCAGGTGTGACGGTGATTCTGTGAGTCGTCCGATTTAGAAGCCTGACGCGCAACTGTGCTTCGCCTATGCGGCAGGGCTAGCGTTGGAGCAACGATCGCTGCCAGTCTTGGCATCAACCCTCGCTGGCACGCGAACGTCACCGACTCGTCGACCGGGACCGGCGCTTCGTCGACGTTGACCTGGACGTGGAGGCTTCGAAGTCGCGCGCGAGCATCGCGATGGTGACTTTCGCGAATCTCGCGAGCATGACGGTCTCGGCTTCCTGGAGCGTCTCTGAAAGTTGCGCATTCACCGCCTGTTCGACAAGACATTCCGGGTGATCGTGCGAAACGAGGTCCGAGAAAAGCGGCGGTTCACCGACTGCGCGATAGACGTCCAATAACGTAATGTTCTCAAGCGGTTTGCCCAATACCCATCCGCCGCCGTGCCCCTTTTCTGACGTGACATAACCCATGTCGCGCAGACCGCCAAACAAGCGTCTAACAACGACGGCATTCGTATCCAGCATCTTGCCGAGCGCTTCGGAAGTCAACGGGCCATCCGCATACTTCAGGTGAATCAGCGCGTGCAGGACCCGTGATATGCGGCTATCGGTTTTCATCCTGGGGGACTATCTCATGAAACATTTGGAGTTGCGTGATAGTGTAGCACGGCGCTATCATGCAACCAGACAAGTTACTTGAGAAGGAGGAAACCTATGTCAGCACATTACGATGTCATCGTGATCGGTGGCAGCTTCGCCGGTCTTTCCGCCGCGATGCAACTGGTGCGCGCGAGACGGCGTGTACTGGTGCTTGATGACAGGCGTCCACGCAATCGCTTCGCACCACACTCGCATGGGTTCCTCGGACAGGATGGCAAGGCGCCAGCCGAGATCATCGGCGAAGCGACAGCCCAACTGGCGGCGTATCCGACCGCACGGATCGTCGCGAGGGAAGCCAGCACGGCAGAACGTATCGGTGATCGATTTTTCGTCACACAAGGCGATGGGAGCACTTTGAGCGCGGATCGCCTGATTCTCGCCACGGGCGTTCGCGACGAACTACCGTCCGTACCCGGCCTTGAAGAGCGATGGGGACTTTCAGTACTGCATTGTCCATACTGCCACGGCTACGAAGTAGGAGACAAACGGCTCGGCGTTCTGGCGACACACGCGCTTTCAGTCCATCAGGCGATGCTCGTTTCTGATTGGGGACCGACGACATGGTTCACGCAAGGCATCGTCCAACCGACGCCCGAAGAGGCTGCTCTGTTCGACACCCGTAACGTGCTCATCGAGCGGACGCCCGTCATCGAAATAATCGGAGCTTCCCCCAACATAACCGGATTGCGTCTCGCCGATGACCGGGTCGTCGCTATCGATGCACTCTTCGTCGCGCCCCGGACGCGAATGGCGAACCCACTCGCGACACAGCTCGGATGCGCGTTCGAAGAAGGGCCGATGGGCCCCGTTATCCGTGTGGACGAATGGAAGCAGACGAGCGTGCCGGGCGTGTTTGCCGCCGGTGACGCTTCGAGTACCTGGACAAACGCGACGTTCGCATCGGCCGCGGGCGTTGCGGCAGGCGTCGCAGCTCATCGTTCACTCATCTTCGGATTGTAAGCGGTGAAGCCGATTGCTGCCGCTGCACCTCTTGAGGCGAAGCGCTCGCCAGGCAGCCTTCCGCTGCCCACGTCCGTCGAACAGTGCCGCGAGGAAGTGTGGCTGCAGCCGCGCATTTCTGGTCAGCCTGCATAAGGATCGCCGGGGTAAGTGGCGAACGGCAGTTGCACCTTGGGAAGAGACATAAGACCAGCTCGATACTGAGCGGCTGAGATGGGTCGTCTACGGTCTGCAGCATCGGGCAGTAGGTGGCCACCAGAAAAGCGGTATCCGTATAATCAAGCCAGATATCGATAGAAGATCGCAATATGAACATTCCTTTCTCAAGCGGGTGTGCATGTGGCGCTCCTTTTGCGTCAGGCGTCACCGTCATGACCGCCGATCTTGAGATCATTGGCACACCGAAAACATACGCCGTTCGCGCAAGTAGTGGCAGTCTCACAACTCGCAGTTTTTGCCCTGACTGTGGCACTCCTTTATTCACGCAAAGCGAAGCTTATTCACAAGTCACTTCTATCCGGTTTCCCTCGCTGGACGACACCTTGGACTTCAAGCCAACCCTGGACATATATACCGCGAGTGCGCAGCAGTGGGCGTGCCTTGATCAGAATTCCGCACTTTCCCCAGTCGCCCCAGCAGTCAAATGAAGTTGATGCCTAATCAGGGTCTCCGCTGAACGGTCTCAGGTTTTGGTCCGATGGCGATCAACGTTGGCTTGCCGGTGTCGGCTTAGGGCCGACCACCGAAGGTTTCGGCGGCCGGCTGAGTAAGTCACCTGTCCGGTTTCTCTGGGTTGTCGCGCGGGGCGCAAGCGTCGCTATCCCGGAAGCGATATTTCGGCGCTCGCTCCGATAAGCCATAAAGAGACAAAGGGCGCAGCGGTTTGAACCGCTGCGCCCTTCGAGGCAAGACGTTGGCGAGTGTCAGCCTGCCATCACCCCGCCGCGACCGTAGCCGGCTTCTTCGTCTTGGCTGCGTTCTTGATCTCTTCGAGCTTGATCTCGACGTGGCGCGAGAACACGTATTCGGCCGGACGCGCACCTTCAAGCGGGATGTCCTTCGCGAACGCGCCCGTCGTGCGCGGGCCCGAGAGGGCGATGCGCGCAGCCTTCAGCGGATGCGCAACCGTGTCCATCACGGCCGTCGCCTCGAAGCCGCAGTGGACCATGCAGTCCGCGCACTTCTCGTACTTGCCCGTGCCGTACTTGTCCCAGTCGGTGGTTTCCATCAGTTCCTTGAAGGTCTTCACATAACCTTCGCCGACCAGATAGCACGGCTTCTGCCAGCCGAACACCGTGCGCGCCGGGTTGCCCCACGGCGTGCATTCGTAGGTCTGGTTGCCGGCCAGGAAGTCGAGGAACAGGCTCGACTGGCTGAACGACCACTTCTTGCCGTTGTTGCCGCGCTTGAAGATTTCGCGGAACAGGTTCTTCGTCTTGTCGCGGTTCAGGAAGTGCTGCTGGTCCGGTGCGCGCTCATACGCATAGCCCGGCGACACCGTGATGCCGTCCACGCCGATCTCGCCCACCGTGTCGAAGAACTTCGCCACGCGCTCGGGCACGGCGTCGTTGAACAGCGTGCAGTTGATGTTCACGCGGAAACCGCGGCGCTTGGCTTCCTTGATGGCCGCGACGGCCTTGTCGTACACGCCTTCCTGCGAGACCGAGTGGTCGTGCGCCTCGCGGTCGCCGTCAAGGTGGACCGACCAGACGAAGTACGGGTTCGGCTCGTAGTCGTCCATCTTCTTTTCCATGAGCAGCGCGTTCGTGCAGAGATACACGAACTTCTTGCGCGCCATGATGCCCTTCACGATCTGCGGCATTTCCTTGTGCAGGAGCGGCTCGCCGCCTGCGATGGAAACGACCGGCGCGCCGCACTCGTCCACGGCTTCGAGACATTCCTGCAGCGAGAGGCGCTGGTTCAGGATGGGATCCGGATAGTCGATCTTGCCGCAGCCGTTGCAGGCCAGATTGCAGCGGAACAGCGGCTCGAGCATGAGCGCGAGCGGATAGCGTTTGTTGCCGCCGAAATGCTGGCGGAAGATGTACGCGCCAACGCGGACTTTTTGTAGCAGCGGAATAGACAAAGTGTGTCCTCCTTAAACTTCGCGCGCGACGAGCGGTTGCAAGAGCTTCGACGGCAGCTTGAATTCGACTTTTTCCTCACGGCCCGTCATCGTCGACACCTCGACAGGCCCCAACGCGCGCAGCGCGTCGATCACGTTCTCGACCATCTCTTCGGGGGCCGAAGCACCCGCCGTCAGGCCGACGGTCGTGACGCCCTCGAACCACTCCGCCTTCACTTCCGAGCCGTCGGCGACCAGATAGCTCGCCACGCCCGACTCGCTGCCGATCTCGCGCAGGCGGTTCGAGTTCGAACTGTTCGTTGCGCCCACCACGAGCAGCACGTCCACTTCGGTCGACAGCTCGCGCACGGCGGCCTGGCGGTTCTGCGTGGCGTAGCAGATGTCGCGCGTGTCCGGGCCGACGATGTCGGTGAAGCGGTTGACCAGCGCGTCGATGATGCCGCGCGTGTCGTCCACCGAAAGCGTGGTCTGCGTCACGTAAGCGAGCGGCGCGTCGAGCGGCAGATCGAGCTTCTGCACGTCCGCCTCGCTCTGCACCAGCAGCACGGTGCCCGGAATCTGGCCGATCGTGCCTTCCACTTCCGGATGACCGGCGTGGCCGATCAGGATCAGCGTGCGACCCTGGGCAACGTACTGGCGGCCCTGCACATGCACTTTCGTTACGAGCGGGCAGGTGGCGTCGAGCACGTCGAGGCTGCGCTCTTCGGCGGCGCGTTCAACCGTTTTCGCCACGCCGTGCGCGCTGAAAATCGCGACCGCGCCCTCGGGCACTTCGTCGAGCTCTTCCACGAAACGCGCGCCCTTGTTGCGCAGATTCTCGACCACATGGCGGTTGTGGACGATTTCGTGGCGGACATAGACGGGCGCGCCGTGCTTCTGCAGTGCGCGATCGACAATCTCGATAGCGCGGACAACCCCCGCACAAAAGCCGCGGGGTTGGGCAAGGATCACTCGCATAGGGTGGCGAACTCCGACTGGCGCGCTAGCCGAAGAATCCGGTAAAAATGACTCGTTCGCCGCGCCCATCATATTAATTTAGGTGCACAAGCCCAGCCGGACCGTGGCCCGAGCGAGACTAAACGCGCATTTTAACCGCTTCGCCAACCGTTTGCTGTGACACGCACCCGCGGTGCGGCGTGCGCGCGACGCCGGCTGGCCGCGCGCGGGTTATGCCGCAGTGCAGCACAGCGCCGGAACCCTTAAACTAACGCGTTCGCTGGGTTCGCACGGCTGGCCGCAAGGCGCCTGCGGACCCGACCCCAATCTGGACGCCCTGGATGGAAGCCGACCATTACGACAATTTTCCGGTCGCGAGCGTGCTGCTGCCGAAGGCGCTGAGGGCGCCGGTCGGCGTGATCTACCATGTCGCGCGCACCGCCGACGACATCGCTGACGAAGGCGACTGGAGCCCTGCCGAACGTCACGCGCGTCTCGCGGATTTTCGCGCCGGCCTCGACGCGGTGGCCGGCGGCCGGCCCGCGTCCGTCCATCCCATGCTGTTTGCGAAGCTTGCCGAAGTGGTGCGGCAGTGCAGGCTGCCGCTCAAGCCGTTCTACGACCTCGTTTCGGCGTTCGGTCAGGACATCGATACGGTGCGCTATGCCAATCGCCTCGAACTGCTCGACTTCTGCCATCGTTCGGCCAATCCGGTCGGCCATCTGATGCTGCATCTGATCGACGCGGCGACGCCCGAAAACCTGGCCGACTCCGACACGATCTGCACGGCGCTCCAGTTCATCACCTTCTTGCAGGACGTGAGCGCGGACTGGCGGCGCGGCCGTCTCTACCTGCCGCAGGCCGACCTCGCGCGCTTCGGCGTGACCGAGGCGCAGATCGCGGCGGGCGTGGTGGACGACGCCTGGCGCAACTTGATGCGCCATGAGGTGGCGTTCGCGCGCTCGCTGATGGCGAGCGGCGCGCCGCTGGCGCTGCGCGTGCCGGGGCGCTTCGGCCTCGAGCTCGGCAGCGTCGTGCACGGCGGCCTGCGGCTGCTCGAGCGCATCGAGCGCGCGGGCTACGACGTGTTTCACGAGCGCCACACGCTCGCCCCCTCCGACTGGGCCGTGGTGCTGTGGCGCACGGCGGCCATGTGGCTGTCGCGCCGCACCGGCGTGCGCGCGCCTTCAATCGAAAGTAACAACGCCTGAAAGATAACGACGCGATGACGACGACGATCCTCTTTGCCCTCTCCTGCCTCTCGCTGCTGATCTGGCTCGTCCTGCTGTTCGGGCGCGGCGGCTTCTGGCGCGCGCGTCCGGCCGCGCCGCTGCCCGTGGTCGAGCCCACGGTCGGCTGGCCCGCCGTCTGCGCCGTCGTGCCGGCGCGCAACGAAGCGGACGCCATCGGCGAGGCCGTGGGCTCGCTGCTGCAGCAGGGCTACGCGGGCGACTTCCACGTGATCGTGATCGACGACCACAGCACCGACGGCACGGCCGAAGCCGCGCGCGCCGCGGCGCTCGCGCTGCAGTGCCCCGAGAAGCTTTCCGTGATCGCGGCGAAGCCGCTGCCGGCGGGCTGGTCGGGCAAGGTGTGGGCGCAGTCGCAGGGCATCGAGGCGGTGCGCACGCTGGGCCTGCCCGCTGATTATCTGCTGCTCACCGACGCGGACATCGGCCATCCGCCCGACGCCGTCGCGCAACTCGTCGTGCGCGCGCAGGCGGAACAGCGCGACCTCGTTTCGCTGATGGTGCGCCTGCGCTGCGACTCGTTCTGGGAAAAGGCGCTGATCCCGGCGTTCGTGTTCTTCTTCGCGAAGCTCTACCCGTTCTCGTGGGTCAACGACCCGCGCAACAAGACGGCGGCGGCGGCGGGCGGCTGCATGCTGGTGCGCCGCGAGGCGCTGGAGGAGGCGGGCGGCATCGAATCGATCCGCGCCGAGCTGATCGACGACTGCAGCCTCGCCGCGCGCATCAAGCATCGCGGCACGGGGCATCACCCGATCCGGCTCGACGTCGCCGCGAAGAGCGTGTCGCTGCGCCCGTACGATTCGTGGAAGGACATCTGGAACATGATCGCGCGCACGGCGTTCACGCAGCTGCACTACTCGGCGTGGCAGCTCGCGGGGACGATACTCGGCATGACGGTGATCTATCTCGCGCCGCCTGTCGTCGCGCTGGCGCTCGGGCCCAAGGGCTGGCCTGCGTGGTTTGCCTGGGCGCTCATGTGCTGCGCCTATGCGCCGATGCTGGCCTACTATCGGCGCTCGCCGCTGTGGGCGCCGTTCCTGCCGCTCGTCGCGCTGTTCTACGTGGGCGCGACGTTCGCTTCGGCGTGGCGCTTCTGGCGCGGCAAGGGCGGGCAGTGGAAGGCGCGCGTGCAGGCGCCCGTGCAGGGACGGTGACGCGGCGCGGCTTTAGCGCTGCGTCAGCATCATGTACATCTGCACGACCATGTCCGGCGTGAACGTGAACGGCACCCAGCCGTGACCCGTATGCCGGAGCACGAGCAGGCGGTCGCCGTTCGACTGCTTCTGCACGGCCATCGCCGGATTCTTCGTCGAAACGAAGCGCCAGCCGGGCGGCAGGTCGGGCGGCGGCTCGGGCTGCATCGAGGCGCGCACGTTGGCGAGGCGCTCGATCAGTTCGCCCACCTGCAGCGGATTGAGCAGCACCGTCTTGCCGTCGATCTCCATCGTGAGCTGATTCTGCGAGGGGCGGTCGATCTTCAGCGTGTTGGGAGCGGGCGCGGTGGTTTTTTCCGCCGGCGCGGGCTGCGGCGCTTCAGCCGGCACAGCCGCTGGCGCGGCTTGCGCCTTCTCTTCGACGGCGACATCGGCTTGAGTGCTCGGCTGCGCCGCCTCGGCGGCGGCGGCCTGAAGGAGCTGATCGACGCCTGCGTCGAGCGCGCCGATCTGGTCTTGTAGATTCATGCGGGGCTTCCAGGTAAGACCCGCGATTTTACCCACTGCGCGCGGGGCTTGCCGTTCCGGCGTTGTACGCATGTCGCAACAAAAGTTGTAACAAAATGCGATCTTCACGCGCAAAAGCGCGAAAAAACGGTGCCAGACGGTGCGCCTGCCCGTTAGCGCTTCATGAACTCAACTCTTCAGATAGCCCGCTTCGCGGAACCACGCGAGCGCGTCCTCCAGCCCCTGGCGATACGGCCGCGCGCGATAGCCCAGCTCGCGCTCCGCTTTTTCCGATGTGAAAAACATCTTGTTCTTCGACATCTTCAGCGCGTCGACGGTGACGAACGGCTCGCGCTTCGTGAAGCGCGCGACGGCTTCCGCGCCGAGCGCGAGCGGATAGAGCGGCCAGCGCGGCAGCGCGAGCGTGGGCGGCTTGCGGCCGACCATGCCCGCGATGTCGGCGAGCATCTGCTGCAGCGGCAGATTCTCGCCGCCGAGGATGTAGCGCTCGCCGATGCGCCCGTGTTCCAGCGCGAGGAAATGACCCTGCGCGACGTCGTCGACGTGCACGAGATTCAGGCCCGTGTCGACGAACGCGGGGATCTTGCCGGTTGCCGCCTCGACGATGATGCGGCCCGTGGGCGTGGGCTTCACGTCGCGCGGGCCGATCGGCGTGGACGGGTTGACGATCACGGCGGGCAGGCCGTCGCGCTCGATCATGCGCTCCACCGCGCGCTCGGAGAGCACCTTGCTGCGCTTGTAGACGCCGATGGCCTGTTCGGCCGTGAGCGGCGAGGTTTCGTCGGCGGAAGCCCCCGAACTCGTGACCTTGAGCGTCGCGACGCTGCTCGTGTACACGATGCGCTCGACCCCCGCTTCGAGGGCCGCGCGCATGGTGGCTTCGGCGCCTTCCAGATTCGCGCGCTCGATCTCGTGCGGGTCCGGCGCCCAGAGGCGATAGTCGGCGGCCACGTGGAACAGGTAGCGCACGCCGGAGAGGGCGGCGCGCATCGAAGCGGCGTCGCGCATGTCGCCGGTCACGACTTCGGCGTCGAGCGCGGCGAGGTTGGTGCGGGGGCTCGTCGGGCGCACCAGCACGCGCACGGCGTAGCCCTTCTCCTGAGCGATGCGGGCGACGGCCGAGCCGACGAAGCCGGAGGCACCGGTGATCAGCACGAGGTCGCGTGAATGGGCGGTCATACGAAATGGACTTCCTGGTCGGTCCGCGCCGGGTGGCGCGCGGTGATGTTCGATTGCATCCGGTTGGGCCGGAGGCGGTCGCGCCGCCGGCGTGGCACGGATTGTACGTGGCGCGCGCCGACGCATGGCGGCACGCGCCACGCTCGCGCGCCGCGGCGTCTACAATGCCGCGCAGAGAGAGGAGATTGAACGATGACTGGACCGGATCTGGATTCGCGCGTCGAAACGTACTACGTGCGCGTGCGCGGGACAGTGCAGGGCGTGGGCTTTCGGCATGCAACGGTACGCCAGGCGCACGCGCTGCGCATTCGCGGCTATGTGGCCAACCTGGAGGACGGCTCGGTCGAGGCCGTGATCCAGGGCACGGCCAACCAGGTGGACCGCATGCTGTCGTGGCTGCGCCACGGGCCGCCCTCCGCGCGCGTCACGGAGGTGGCGAGCGAAGAACGTCACACCGACAAACGTTACGAGCGCTTCGAGCAGCATTGAAGGTTTTTCGCGTTGCCCTCGCCGCCGGCGACCGGGGAGAGGGGCAGCGCCGCGACGTCATTTCACCGCGAGCAGACTCTCCGCGAATCCCCACTCCTTCTCGATCCACTGACGCGCGCAGCTGAACCCCGCGTCGTCGGCGATCGCGGGGATTTCGTCGGCGTAATACTTGTGGCTGCTTTCGGTCCAGATCGTCTCGCCCGCCTCCAGCGCGACCGAGAGCTGCGCCGCGCCCACGTGCGCTTCCACGCGGCGCTTCGCGCGCAGATGCATCTCGATGCTGCGCGCGTCGGGGTTGAAGCGCGCAACGTGCTCGAAGGCGGCAAGGTCGAAATCACCGTCGAGCTCGCGGTTGATGCGCGCGAGCAGGTTCAGGTTGAACGCGGCCGTCGCGCCGATGGCGTCGTCGTAGGCGGCCACCAAAGTATTCACGGGCTTCACGAGGTCGGTGCCGAGCAGCAGCGTGTCGCCGGGCTTGAGCATCGCGCGGATGTCGCGCAGAAAGCGCGTGGCCGCGAGGCGCGCGAAATTGCCGATCGTGCTGCCGAGAAACAGCACGAAAAGCTGCTCGCCGGGCGCGCGCCGGCGGCTGACTTCGGCGAGGCCGGCCAGATAGTCGCGCTCGTAGCCGACGATGGAAATGCGCTCGATATCGGCCAGCTCGCGGCGGCACAGCTGCAAGGCCGTGCGCGAGATCTCGATAGGACAGTACGAGGTGGGCCGCTTGCGGCACAGCGCTTCGAGGATGCGGCGCGTCTTGCGGCCGCTGCCGCTGCCGAGTTCGGCGACGGTGACGTCGGCGGGCAGGGCGTCGACGATCTCGCCCGCGTAGCGCGTGAGGAGGCGCTCTTCAGCGCGCGTCACGCCGTACTCGGGCAATACGGTGATCACTTCGAACAGTGCCGATCCCACTTCGTCATACAGATACTTCGACGGCAGTTCCTTCTGCGGCGCGTGCGTGAGGCCGGCATGGACCTCGCCGGCGAACGCGGCGACGGCGGGGGAAACCACTGCGGGGCGGGCTGCGGCGGGGCGGTGCGCAGGACGGGGCATGCGAGCTCCTGGTGCGTTTGACGGCGGCCGGCGGCGCGCACCTCGCAAACGTCGGGGCGAAGGCGCTTCGCACGGAAGGGCGGTTCCGTAGCAAGACTTACGTTCTAGTCCATGCCGGCGCGATCTGCACGGACTAAATCGCGCGGGATCGCGTCCTGGGTACGGTCACGGCAGGCAGCATTGCGCGTGCCCGGGCGTGCCCGCCATCACGGGCGGCGCGCCGGGCGACTAAAATGCCGGCTGGCGGCCGGGCGTACCGGCCGTTGCCTGCTTCATTTACACGATTCCGATGACAATGCCTTTATCCGTGCCCGGCGCGCTTGCCTGCGCCGAGCGCCGCCCCCGCCGTTCCCGTTCCCCGCGGTCCGGGCCGACCGCCTCCCGCCACCTGAACCCAGCCCGCCGATGAACCCGTACGAGCCTCGGCGCGGGATCGCGCTTTCCGTGGCGGCCTCGGCCCTGTTCGCGCTGATGTCGGCCTATACGCTGCTGCTCGCGCCGCTCTCCGGCCTCGATATCTTCGCGTGGCGCGTGATCTGGACCATGCCGGGCGCGCTGGCGCTGCTGCTTGTGCGCGGCCGGTGGCCGCAATTGCGCGCGCTCGTCGTGCGCATGGTGCAGGAGCCGCGCATGGCGCTCGCGCTCGCGCTAAGCGCCGCGCTGCTCGGCCTGCAGCTCTGGCTGTTCCTCTGGGCGCCGTTGCACGGGGACATGCTGGAAGTCTCGCTCGGCTATTTTCTGCTGCCGCTCATCATGGTGCTGGTGGGGCGCTTCTACTATCACGAACGGCTCGATGGCCTGCAATGGCTCGCCGTGGTGTGCGCGGCGGTGGGCGTGGCCCATGAGCTCTGGGCCACGCATGCGTTCTCGTGGCCCACGCTGCTGGTCGCGTTCGGCTATCCGCCGTACTTCGTGCTGCGTCGCAAGATTCACGCAGACTCGCTCGCGACCTTCGCGGTCGAGATGGTCCTGCTGACGCCGGTTGCCGTTTTCGAGGCGTGGGCGGGCGGCTCGATGGCGCTGCTCGATGCCCGCCCCTTTCTCGAATTCGTCCTGCTGCCGGGGCTGGGCGCGCTTAGCACCGTGGCGCTCGCGTCCTACCTCAAGGCGAGCCGCCTGTTGCCGATGGCGCTCTTCGGCATTCTCGGCTATGTCGAGCCGGTGCTGCTCGTAATCGTTTCGGTGACGCTGCTGGGCGAGCATCTGGGCGCGCGGGAGCTGGCGACCTATGTGCCGATCTGGCTGGCCGTGGGCCTGACGGCGCTGCACGGCGCACGGCTCGTGCGCTTGTCGCGCTAGCGCGCCGGCGCGGGGCAGACGGCGCATGCTCTCGCGCCGTGCGACGTCCCGGCGCGCACTGCCCGTGGGGCGTGCGCTTTACGGCCGCTGCCCGGCCGCCGCTTTCGGCGGGTTGACCCGCGTCGGGCCTGTTTTCGCTTCGATCGCCGCGCGCAGCGCGGGCCGCCACCCGAGGCCGAAGAGCGCTTCGGCGAGCACGAACAGCGGGCCGACAATCAAGCCGGTCACGTCGTCGACGAAGGCCGGCTTGCGGTGCTCGTAGGCCGCATGGCCGACGAACTGGAACACCCACCCCACCACGAACAGCGCAATGCCGCTGCCGAGCCACACGGCGGTGGACTGCGCGGCGAGCCACGCGCCGAACGCGACGCAGGCGGCGGAGATAACGGCCATCATCAGCCCGAGCGGCACGTCGAGCACGAGGTAGTACACGGTCGCGCCGCCGAACAGGAGCCATGCCGGCGAGAGGGGGGAAAGCAGGGAGAAAGGCGGCGCGCCGGCCGTCAGTGCCGGGCGCGCAAGCAGCACCGCGAGCGCCAGCACGATCAGCGGGATGCCGACGAAGTGCGTCGCGATATTGCGGACGTCGCGATGATAGGCCGCGTACTGGGTCAGCTGATCGGTCAGGTTTCTCATGGATGCCCCTCTATCTCCAAAATCATTATGATCGTCGGGGATTCGTGTACAAGACCTTCGCCTGCCCGACAATCTCCCTACCCATTTCGCCCCACCCTCACCTGTGCGTTCCGACCGTCCTCATTCCCCCGGCGACGATCCGGCGTTGCCGGCCATCGCAGCGGCCCTTGAGCGCAGCGCATGGTTCCGCGGCCTGCCCGACGCGCTGCGGGCCGCGTTGCGCGCCGCCGGCCGCGTGCGCACCGTGCGCGCCGGCGAACGCCTCTTCATGCGCGGCGACCCCGACGACGGCGTCTACTGCGTGCTGGAAGGGGCGGTGCGCGTGGGGGCGGCGAGCATGGGCGGCCGCGAGGCATTGCTGGCGGTGGTGGGGCCCACGAGCTGGTTCGGCGAAATCACGCTGTTCGACGGCGGCCCGCGCACGCACGACGCCTATGCGGAGCGCGACTCCACGCTCTTTCACGTGCCGCGCGCGCCGCTGGCGGCGCTGCTCGACGCCACGCCGGCCTGGTGGCACGCATTCGGCCTGCTTCTGACGCAAAAGCTGCGCCTCGCCTTCGACGCGATCGAGGAAGCCGCGCTGCTGCCCGCCGCCGCGCGCGTGGCGCGCCGGCTGCTGGTGCTGGCCCGCAGCTACGGCGAGGACCCCGGCGGAGGGGGCGAGCATCGCGTAGTGAGCGTGCCGCAGGAAGATCTGGCGCTGATGCTGGCCCTTTCGCGGCAGACCGTGAACCAGATCCTGAGGCAGTTCGAGCGCGACGGACTGGTGGTGCTGCGCTACGGCCAGATCGAGATTGCGGACGCGGCGCGGCTCGCCCAGGCCGCGGAATGAGCGTCAACTGGCGGTCAATGACACTCAACATGAATACATATTGATTTAATTGATCAATATAGTGTTCGCTGTGGCGGATTCGCTTACGGTGTTTCCCGCTTTTTCCGTTTTACCCGCACAATGAGGGCCGGTTCCGCGCGACAACACTGCGGCGCTCTTCGCCCACCCCTACCGTTCCACCGTTTCGTTTCATGACCGACCGCGTCGTTGCCGCCTTCGACTTCGATGGCACCATCACTACTTCGGACAGCTTTCGAGCCTTCCTGCTTCAAACCGCGAGTCCGGCGCGCTTCGCGTTCGCCGTGCTGCGCTGCCTGCCATGGCTCGCGGGCATCGCGCCGGGGTGGTCCGAGCGCGGCCCCACCAAGGCGCGCTTTCTGTACGCCGCCGTGGGCCCCGTGCGACGCGAGGCGCTCGATGCCGCCGCGCAGCGCTTCGTCGAAGAGGGGCTGCCCGCGCTGGTGCGCCCCGAGATGGTCGCGCGCGTGCGCGAGCATCAGGCGCTGGGCCATGAGGTGGTGCTGGTCAGTGCCTCGCCATCGCTGTATCTGCGCAAGTGGGCGGCGGCGGTGGGTATCGGAACGGTGCTTGCGACCGAGCTGGAATGGCGCGACGACGTGTACACGGGACGGCTCGCGGGACGCAACTGCTGGGGCCCGGAAAAGGTCGCGCGCCTGCGCGCCTGGTGGGGCGACCGCGCGCCGACCACGCTGTACGCTTATGGCGACAGCCGCGGCGACCGCGAAATGGCTGCGCTCGCGAATCACGCATGGATACGCGGGACCGTGCCGCTGCCGCCGCTCGCGGCTACGATCAACCCATCGGCTCGACCGGAAGGAGACGTCTCATGAAAGGACAGTGGACCCAGGTGAAGTCGCGCGACGGCGGAGCATTCCGCGCCTATACGGCGCTGCCTCCGGAAGGCAGCGGTCCGGGTCTCGTGCTGCTGCAGGAGATATTCGGCGTGAACGCGTACCTGCGCGACATGGCCGACCGTTACGCGGAAGAAGGTTACGTCGTGATGGTGCCGGATCTGTACTGGCGGCTCGAACCCAATCTCGATCTGGGTTACGAGGGCGAGGACCGCGAGAAGGCGTTTGCCCTGCTGGAGCGCTTCAACGACGATCTCGCCGTGCAGGACGTCGCGGCAACGCTCGACGCGCTGCGCACGCATCCCGCGCATCGCGGCAAGGCCGGTGTGCTCGGCTACTGCCTGGGAGGCCGAATCGCGTTTCTCGCGGCGGCGCGCACCGATGCCGATTGCGCCATCGGCTACTACCCGGTGGGGATCGAACAGCACCTCGGCGAGGCGGCGCGCATTGGCTCTCCGCTGATGCTTCATTTCGC
This sequence comes from Paraburkholderia acidipaludis NBRC 101816, assembly GCF_000684975.1. GTDB lineage: Bacteria > Pseudomonadota > Gammaproteobacteria > Burkholderiales > Burkholderiaceae > Paraburkholderia > Paraburkholderia acidipaludis. Next base: position 102,660 of record NZ_BAXZ01000022.1, read on the forward strand.
GGCGCTCGATACGTACTGCGATGCCGCCAACCGCGAGCGCATTGCGCAGGCGCTCGCGGGCAAGCCCGGTGTGGAGCTCTACACTTACGAAGGCTGCAACCACGCGTTCGCCTCGCCCTCGCGGCCGAATTACGACAAGCCGGCCGCCATGATGGCGTACTCGCGCTCGCTGGCGATGCTGCGCCGCGTGCTGGGCCCGATCTACGACTTCAATGCGCTCTGGGAGGCGCACTGCTATCACGAGTTCGTGACGCGCAAGCCGGACGACGTCATGCCGACGATGGTCGCCGAGCCTTATGTGAATCACGTTCCGACCATGACGGGCGGTGTTGGCCACGACGAGCTGAAGCGCTTTTACACGCACCACTTCGTCAACGCCAATCCCGCGGACACGCGCCTCATCCCGATCTCGCGCACGATCGGCGCGGATCGCGTGGTGGACGAGTTCATCTTCTCCTGCACGCACGACCGCGAGATCGACTGGCTGCTGCCCGGCCTCGCGCCCACGGGCAAATATTTCGAAGTGCCGATGCTCGCGGTGATCTGCTTTCGCGGCAACAAGCTCTATAACGAGCACATCTACTGGGATCAGGCTTCGGTGCTGGCGCAGATCGGCGCGATCGACCCAACGGGCCTGCCGATCGCGGGTGCGCTGAGCGCGCGCAAGCTGCTGGACGAGACGCTGCCGTCGAACACGCTCATGGCGCGTGCGTGGAGCGGGAGCGAGGGGAAGCCGTTCTAGTTTTGGCGATTTTGGCGAAATGGATTGTCGACCACGCCGGGCTTCTGGTCCGGCTCGTCGGCGATCTTCGCGGGCAGGTGCGGATCGGCCTGGAGTTTGCGGACCACGTCGTCCAGCGCCGCCTTGAGCGCGAGCGCCGCCGCGAGGCCGCGCCGGTCGCGCGTGAGTTCGAGCGTGCCCGCCAGGATCACCCGCGTCGTGCCGTTCGTGACCGTGAGCGCGTCGCCCTCTACGTTCAGGACGTCGTTGTCGTTTGCGTATGCGTCGAACACTTCGTCATCCTCCTTAAGTCGTCTGTGCCGCGATAGCGGTCGGCATGACAGAAATTCTGCGGTGCTTACCAAAACCACTTGCGCACGACAAACGTGCGACCATTGAACGACACCTTCGTTGCCCCGCCGGCGCCTTCCGGAATGCCGGGGAATCGTATCCCGCTTTGCTGCTCCAGCGAGCGGACCGACTGCACCTCGTAATGGTCGGCGCTCGTATTGTTCGCGACGATGGCGAACGCCAGCCGCTGCGAAGGCACGTATACCATCTTGAAGATCTGCGTGGGCACGAGCACACGCGTCGCGCCGATCGTTTGCAGCTGCGCACCCGTGAAAAGCGGTCCCGTTACCACATAGGCCTCGCCATATTTCTCCGCGAGGCGTCGCACGCCTGTTTCGATATGCGCCCACAGGTGCTGGTTATTCACGCGGTTTTGCGGCACGACGTTCGCCAGCGAGAACGACTCCGCCATCGCTTGCGGATTCCAGCGATTGCCGGCCGGGCTCATATGCCCCCGGTCGAACCCGCTGCGCCGGTAATCAGCAAGCGTCGCGCCTTCGCCTTCGGGCAGGCGGTCGTCTTCGAAGAAGCGGTTGGTGCGCGTCATGTCCCTGGCCGCCTCCAGGTGATCGCGCGTAAGGTGTTCGGCGGACCAGAGCGGGCCGTGTGTGATGCCCGAGTGCAGCACGACGAAATCCGAATAGCAGAGCACGTGCGTCTGCGGCGTCATGCGCGGATTCGCGAGAGTCGGGAACTGACCGTCGGGGACGAACGCGGAACAATCCGGCGCGGCGAACGCGTGGCTCGCCACGACCGTCAGGAGGCAGGCAAACAGCTTCTTCATCGACAAAACACGGGGAGGACGGTGTAGGCGGGATGAAAGTATAGCGGCGGCGAGCGCGCACGACTATCCGCACCGTTGCGGCGCAGCATATCGAACGCACGAGACGCGCCACGGCGCGGTATTCACCGCACCGTGGGCAGCCTGATGCTGTTCAGACGAAATTCAGACGAAAGCGATTCCGGGAGAAACCGAAGCGCAAGCAGGGTGGCAGGGTTGACGCAACGCGCCTTTGCCCGCACTCAGCCCGCGAACAGCGCGTGTTCGGCGCGTATGGTCTGGCGGTCGACCGCTTGCAGCCGCCATTGGCCTTCCATGGGCGAGTGCGTCGTTTCGCACGACCAGGTGGCGTCGCCGTGAGCCGAACTGATTTCCTGGCGGCGATTCACGTAAAGGCCGCGCAGCGTGCAGAGCGGCGAGGTGTCGAGCGGCGCGCATAGCGACGTGACGCCGTCGGTATCGCGCATTTCGCCCCATTCGGGCAGGTCGATGCCGTCGTGCGATTCACGCGACCAGCGGTGCTGGTCGGTGTCGAGCCAGAGGACGGCGTAGTCATGATTGACGGTCGGGTCGGAACCGTTGATCAGGATCGTAAGTCGCATGTGAGCTCCGGGAGAGCGTGTCAGGAGGGAGGCAATTAACTACTTTAGAACGCGCGCGCGCAATGGCAAGAGGGCAATACCCATGCCGGCTGCGTCTTTTGCGCGCGGGCTGATATGGAACCGGCACGGTATTTGCGCCGGCGCCTTTCGGCGCGGCTATCGGCGGGATTGAAAATGACAATTGGGAAGGCAACCGCCACCTCCTAGATTGATAGATGCGGCGCGCCCGCTCTGCTCTCCTGCTGCATCGCACGAACGTACGTTTGCGGTCCGCGCAGCGTCCCCACATACAACGCTGATGGATGGAGGTACAGATGTCACAGCTAAAAGGCTCGAAGACGGAACAAAACCTCAAGGATGCTTTCGCAGGCGAATCGCAAGCCAATCGCCGTTATCTCTACTTCGCGGCAAAGGCCGACGTCGAAGGCCAGAATGACGTAGCCGCGCTGTTCCGCTCGACTGCCGAAGGCGAAACCGGCCACGCGCATGGCCACCTCGAATATCTGGAAGCGGTTGGCGATCCCGCCACGGGGCTGCCGTTCGGCACTTCGCGGCAGAACCTCACCGCAGCGGTTGCAGGCGAAACGCACGAATACACCGACATGTATCCCGGCATGGCGAAGGTCGCGCGCGACGAGGGCTTCGACGAAATCGCGAACTGGTTCGAGACGCTCGCGAAAGCCGAGCGTAGCCACGCCAATCGCTATTCGAAGGCGCTGGAAGCGCTGGTGGACTGATCGCGCCGGCGTGATGCGGCGCGGCGTGCGTGCGCATGCAGTCGTGTCGCGGGCGTTCTACGACGCGCGCCGGATGTCGATCCGGCGCGCAGCGAGCGCATAGCCGCGCGGCCGCGCTCGCGCCCTCATAAAAATCAAAACGGGAGACGTCATGCCCCACAAGGAAGGCAGTCTCGAAGCGCCGACCCGGCATCCGCTCGACTGGCAGTCCGAAGCGTTCTACGACAAAGGGAAGCTGGACGAAGAGCTGGCGCGCGTATTCGACATCTGCGCCGGCTGCCGGCGCTGCGTTTCGTTGTGCGGCGCGTTTCCCGCGCTGTTCGATCTCGTCGACGAGACCGATACCGGCGAGGCGCATGACGTCGACAAGGCCAAATACGGCCAGGTCGTCGACCAATGCTATCTGTGCGACCTCTGCTACATGACGAAGTGCCCCTACGTGCCGCCGCATCCGTGGAACGTGGACTTCCCGCATCTGATGCTGCGCGCGAAGGCCATCGAATACCGCACGGGCGAGGTGAAGCTGCGCGACCGCGTGCTTTCGAATACGGACACGCTGGGCCATCTCGCGGGTATTCCGGTCGTCACGCAGACCGTCAACGCCGTGAACCGCACGAAGCCGATGCGCGCCCTCATGGAGGACACGCTGGGCGTGGACCGCAAGGCCTGGCTGCCCGATTTCGCCACGCGCAAGTTCCGCAGCGCGGCAAAGCGGGCAAGCGCCGGCGAGGTGCGCGACGGCGAGCGCACGCCGGGCAAGGTGGCGATCTACGCGACGTGCTACGTGAACTTCAACGAGCCCGGCATCGGCCACGATCTGCTGGCCGTGCTGGAGCACAACGCGATTCCCTGGGTGCTCGTGAAGAGCGAGGCCTGCTGCGGCATGCCGCTCCTCGAACAGGGCAATCTGGACGGCGTGGCGCAGAAGCAGGCGCAGAACATGCCGGTGCTGGCGCAGTACGCGCGCGAAGGCTATGCGCTGGTGGGCGCCGTGCCGAGCTGCGTGCTGATGTACAAACACGAGCTTCCGCTCATGTTTCCCGACGATCCCGATACGCGCGCCGTGAGCGAAGCGTTCTGGGACCCGTTCGAATACTTCGTCTCGCGCCATCGCGACGGCCTGCTGAAGACCGATTTCCGCACGCCATTGGGCAACGTTTCGTATCACGTGCCCTGCCACGCGCGTGTGCAGAACATCGGGCGCAAGACTTCGGACCTGCTTTCGCTGGTGCCGGAAACGAAGGTCAACGTGGTCGAGCGCTGCTCGGGCCACGCGGGCACGTTCGGCGTGAAGAAGGAATTTCACGCGATGGCGATGAAGATCGGCACACCGGTGTTCAAGCAGATGGCGAACGGCGAGCCGAATTTCATTTCGTCGGATTGCGCCCTGGCCGGCCATCACATCGCGCAGGGCATGGCGGAGGGCCAGCTTGGCGATCCGCCGCTCGCGCATCCGCTCACGCTGCTGCGCCGCGCTTATGGAATCTGAGGTATCCCAGGCATCCGGGGCTGGCGGGATGCTTTCCCATTCACCGCTTTGCAAGAGGCATGGACGATGACTATTGCGAGAAATTCGCTGCTGACGCTGGAGGCTTACGCCAAGGCGCGCAAAGATATGCGCGCGCGCATCATCGAACACAAGAAGCGGCGCGCCGTCACGCTCGGCAATCACCTCACGTTCCTGTTCGAGGACGAGGACACGATCCGCTACCAGATTCAGGAGATGCTGCACATCGAGAAGATATTCGACGAGGAGGGCATTCAGGGCGAGCTGAATGCCTATTTGCCGCTCGTGCCCGACGGCAGCAACCTGAAGGCGACCATGCAGATCGAGTACGAGAGCGAGATCGAGCGCCGCGCCGCACTGGGGCGGCTGATCGGCATCGAGGATCGCGTGTTCCTGCAGGTGGAAGGCGAGGCGCCCGTCTACGCAATCGCCGACGAAGACCTCGAGCGCGACAATGCCGAGAAAACCTCGGCCGTGCACTTCGTGCGCTTCGAACTCACGCCGGAAATGAAAGCGCGCCTGCGCGAGGGCGCGGCGCTCACGATCGGTTGCGATCACCCCAACTATCGTGTGCCGACGCAGACCATAGACGGCGAAACGCGTGCCTCGCTCGTCACCGACCTCGACTAAGGCCGGATTCGATATCGAAGAGGCCCGCGTGCGCCGCGTCCGTCACACGTCCTTGCGGTACATGACGAAGCCGGGCTTGTCGGCCACGCTGTCGTAAAGACGCATGGCCGTATGGTTCGTTTCGTGCGTGTGCCAGTAGACGCGCGGCGAATTCGCGGCCTTCGCGGCCGCATGGACGGCCTCGATCAGCACGCGTCCCACGCCCTTGCCGCGCTCGTCCTCCACCGTGAAGAGATCCTGCAGATAGCAGATCGGACCGCTTAGCGTCGTGCTGCGGTGGAAGAGGTAATGCACGAGCCCGACGACACGCGGCCCACGTAGCGCGACGAGCGCATGCATCGGTTCGAGGCCGTCGAAGAAGCGCGACCACGTCGCGCGGGTGATCGGCTCGGGCAGCGCCGTCGGTCCGAAGCGGCCGTAGAAGCGGTTATAGCCGTCCCAGAGCGGGAGCCATGCATCGTAATCGGCCGGCGTGACGGGGCGGACTTCAAGCTGTGCGGACAATTTCGTTCTCCTGTATTCGATGCGAACTCCCAGCGTAAGCGAACTGTGGCACCATTGTTAGCCCCACCGAAACCGCAATTCATGGAGCCACCCGTTGGACTACGCGTTGATGATGGCGGCCTACGCGCGCCGCGCGGCACGCAGGCTGACGCAACAAGACCTGCTTTACGAAAGCCTGCGCCGTGCGATTCTCGACGGCGATATCGTCGAAGGTGCGCGGCTGGCGTCGAGCCGCGCGCTGGCCGAGCAGCTGGGCATGGCGCGCAACTCGGTGCTGTATGCCTACGAGCGCCTCGTGGAGGAGGGCTTCGTCACGGCCACGCGCCACGGCTCCCGCGTCAATGCCGTGACGCCAGGCGGCGGCGCCGTGCTGCCTCCGCCGGCGGCACGATCGGCCGGTGCTGCCCGAATGCTGGCGCGGCGCGTGCTCGAACTGCCGCGCCGCGGCACGCGTGACGGCGCCACGGCGTTGCGTCCGGGCGTGCCTGCGCTCGACGCGTTTCCGTTCGTGCAATGGCGTACCTCGCTGGAGCGCGCGATGCGGCGGCTGCGTGCCGACGATCTGGGCTATGGCGACAGCGCGGGCCACCCGGCGCTGCGCGAGGCGATTGCGCAGTACGTGCGCGTGTCGCGCGGCGTGCGCTGCCAGCCGCAGCAGGTGTTCATCACGAACGGCACGCAGGCGAGCCTCGATCTCTGCGCGCGCCTCTTCGCCGATCACGGCGAGCGCGTGTGGATCGAGAACCCCGGCTATCTCGGCGCGCGTTCCGCGCTGCTCGCGGGCGGCCTGCAGCTCGTGCCGGTGTCCGTGGACGCCGCGGGCATGGCGCCGCGCGCGGCGGACTGGCATGAAGCGCCGCCGCGTCTCATCTATCTCACGCCGTCGCATCAGTACCCGCTGGGCAGCGTGCTGAGCCTCGAGCGGCGCCTCGCGCTGATCGAGCACGCGCGCGCGTGCGGCGCCTGGATCATCGAGGACGACTACGACAGCGAGCTGCGCCACGGCGGTCCGCCGCTGCCCTCCATCCAGGGTCTCGCCGACGACACGCCGGTAGTCTATCTGGGCACCTTCAGCAAGACGATGTTTCCGGCCTTGCGCATCGGCTTCCTGGTGGTGCCGCCGGACGTGACGGAGCAGGTGGCGGCGGCCATCGGCACGCTCGAGCGTCAGGGGCGGGTGGCCGAGCAGACGGCGCTGGCCGAATTCATCGAAAGCGGCCGCTACGCGCGGCACCTGCGCCGCATGCGCAAGCTCTACGAGGAGCGGCGCGACGGGCTCGTCGCCGCGATCGGGCGCCATCTCGCGGGCATGCTGACGGTCTCCGCCGACGCGGGCGGCATGCATCTGAGCGCGCGCCTCGACGCGCCGCTGCGCGATGTCGACGTGAGCACGGCCGCGCGCGTGCACGGCCTGCACCTGTCGCCGCTCAGCGCATATTGCCTCGGCGGGCCCGATATGCCGCGCTACAACGGCTTTCTGCTGGGCTACGCGGAAGCGCCGCCGCCCGTGGCCGACGCGCTGATGGCAACGCTCGCGCGGGTGATACGCGAGCTGGCGGAGGGCGGCGGCTGATCACTCGTGGCCCGCGACGGCGTGCGGGACGTACGGCGCTTCGAGCGCGTCGACTTCTTCGTCGGTGAGTTCGAGCGAGAGCGCCGCGACGGCGTCGTCGAGATGCTGCGGCTTCGAGGCGCCGATGATGGGCGTGGTGACCTCCTGCTTCTGCAGCATCCAGGCGAGGGCGACCTGCGCGCGCGGCACGTTGCGCGCCTTCGCGATCGCGCCGACCGCCTCGACGATCGCGCGGTCGGCCTCGGCCGTGGCGTCGTAGAGCTTGTGGCCATAAGCGTCGCTTTCCTCGCGCGCGCTCGTGGCGTTCCACTCGCGCGTGAGGCGCCCGCGCGCGAGCGGACTCCACGGCATCACGGCGACGCCTTGGTCGGCGCACAGCGGCAGCATTTCGCGTTCCTCCTCGCGATAGAGCAGGTTCAGGTGATCCTGCATGCTGACGAACGAGGTCCAGCCGTTCAGGTAAGACGTGTAGAGCGCCTTGCTGAACTGCCATGCATGCATCGACGAGGCGCCGATATAGCGGGCCTTGCCGGCCTTCACGATGTCGTGCAGCGCTTCGAGCGTTTCCTCGATGGGCGTGTCGTAGTCCCAGCGGTGGATCTGGTAGAGATCGACGTAATCGGTGCCGAGGCGCCGCAGGCTGTTGTCGATCTCGGCGAAGAGCGCCTTGCGCGACAGGCCCGCGCCGTTCGGGCCGGGGCGCATGCGGTTGTACACCTTCGTTGCGATCACCACGTCCTCGCGCTTGACGAAATCGAGCAGCGCGCGGCCCACGATCTCTTCCGAGGTGCCGTCCGAATAGGTGTTGGCGGTATCGAAGAAGTTGATGCCCACGTCGAGCGCCTGGCGCAGCAGTGGGCGGGCGGCGTCGGCGCCGAGCGTCCACGGATGCGCGCCGCGCTCGGGCACGCCGTAGGTCATGCAGCCAAGACACAGACGCGAGACTTCCAGCCCGGTTGGGCCGAATCTGACGTATTCCATTGCGGTCACTCCTTGTGCGAAAGCGGATGAGGCGGCGGCGCGCCTGTGACGACGGCGGCGGCGCCGGTGCGCCGGGGAGACTACGGTTAGCGTACCCGAGCCGCCGAAGATGCGCAGAAAGCCGGCCAAACGACAGCAAGCCGGTACGACGATCAAACATCTAATTTCGAGAAAGCGCGCGCGACGGAATTTGTGCTAATTTGTGTTCAGTTGCATTTATCTCAAACAGGCTAAATTAGCCCGTATGATTTGGAGTCCATATCAATAAATCGATGTGCGGGGAAGTCCTGCAGGATCCCGTTCCGCACCCGCCTTGTCTTTCTCATGCCAACCGATTACACCGCCTCCTTTACCCTCTGGGTTGTCGTTCGTTCCCAAAGCCGTCCCGACGGCTCGCGCTTCGTCGAGCCCGCGTGGACGGGCGACGGCGAGCGCAGCGGCGTCGCCATCTTCGTTTCACGCCTCGATGCGCACATTTACGCGACACTGCGTAACGGATGGCTTGCCGGCGACGGCGCGGACAAGTGGCACTGCCTCTCCTTGCAGGCGTTCGATCTGCATGCCTACGCCCGCGACCAGAACGACAGCGTGAACTGCGCCGCGGTGTTCGGCTTTGCCTGCGACGCCGAAGGCGCGCTGGTCATGTCACGCGGCGCGCCGTGCCCGAGCTACTTCGAACTCACGTTCGACCTGCCGGAGGACATCGCGGACGTGGTATTCCATTTCAACCAGGCCGTGTTTGAAGCCATGTGCGTGCTCTGGCAGGAGATCGGCGCGCGTGCGCAGCCGCAGTCGATCAATCGCACCGAGGCCATGAGCGATGGTGCCTTCGCATGGCTGCTCGATATCGCGCTGAGCGTTGCGACCGAGACCGGCGCCGTGGCCAAAGCCGATCACTGGACGGTGTTCGAGCCGCTTTCCATGCGCTGGCTCCGCGCGCCGACCGAGGTTGACGCGATGCAGGGGGCGAAGCCGACATTGCACTGACTTCGCGCCGTGGCGAGCTCCCGTACCGCCGCCCTCACGCCAACTCACACCAGCAGCGAGACGATGCCGCCGATCGTGAGCCCCGCAGCCAGCCATCTGCCGGCGGAATACGCGTCGTTCGGGTCCGCGGGCAGGTCGGGACGCTCCAGTCCGAGCACGCCGTCTACCAGCGAGCGCACGGGTTGGGCGTTGGCCCCGTCGTCGGTTTCGCCGTCCGTGTCGCCGGAGTCACTGGTGTTGCCCGCCGCCAATGGATCCGAGGGATCGTCGATGACGATCACGACATCACCGCCGTTGTCGGTCTCGACGCCATCGCCCTCGTCGCCGCCGTCGTCGTCCGCCGCTGCGGCCGCATAACCTGCCGGCGAGATGTCGACCGCGTCGTCCTGCGAGACGGACGCGGGCGCGCTCGTGCCGGATAGCGTCGAGTCATCGTTCGCCGACTGGCTCGCGGCAGACGCGGCGACACCCGAGCCCGTGCCGGGCAGGTTCGCCGCCACGCTGCCGGACGAGACCGGCGTCATACCTACTGATTCCATGTTCGCCTCCTGAGGCCTATCACACGCCCGGGGGATGTTCCCACGCCGCGGCTGCGTATCGGTCCACGAAAAGCGCGTAAAAACGCGTGGTATTTCGCGGCGCCGGGAATCGCCGGTGCTGCCACAATGGCGGCATCGCAGGTTGTGCGTGCACCCATGTACGCCGACGCAAACGTATGCACCATGAAGCACACCTTAACGTCGAATGTGGACGAACCCGATGCACGGACGGGGGCCGTCAGCCTCTATCGCGGGGCTGACTTGAACGAGCCTTCGCGGCGCATGCTGTTCGAGGCGCTCTACCGCGCGCGCTTTCTGCAGGCGCATGCGCGCCTGCCCGATGCGCTCGAGCGCGATCACAACGACGACTACATTCAGAGCGGTCCGCAGATTGCGTGGGAAATCTGGCAGGCCGCGCATGCGCGCGCGCTGGAGCTGGCCGCGCAGATTTGCGAGCGCCGCCAGGACGCGCACACGAGCCAGTACGACAAGGCCGTGTGCCGCCTCTGCGCGCGCGATATTCGCGCGTTGCTGCGTGCCATGGACCGGAGCAGTATTTGAGCCGTCAGGCCGGCTCCGGGAGGGCCACGCGGGAGAGAGGTGCCGCGCGAGCCATGGTGTGCCGGGCGTTGAGCGTGCGCGACACTTCGTCGAGCATCACCATCATTTCCTCGGGCACGTCGCCGTAGAGAGAGCCGGCGCGTGGCGGCATCCCGAACGAGACAGGCGAGCGTCTTTCGTCGTCGCCGGCTTCGCGCGTGGCCGCCTGCGCGGGGCGAGTGATTGCCGCGCGCGAAGGCGGCGCACAGACGCAGCAAACGGACGGCTTGTTCGTTTCGTGCATGTGCCGCACGAAGCGCCCCGAGCAGACGGGGCAGGGCGCGAGCGTCAAGAGTCCGCCTTCGAAGAAGCGCAGCAGGGTCCACGCGCGCGTGAAGCTGAGCACGCGTTCAATGCCGGTGCAATAGCAGTGTTCGATATAAAGGCGGTAGGCGCGCGTGAGCGCATCGAGGCGCGTGCAGCACGCCACGTCCCTGAGAAACAGATAGATGTTGTAGAAGAGCGATGCATGGACGTTCGGCAGCCACGTGAAATACCAGTCGGCCGAAAACGGCAGCATGCCCTTGGGCGGCGACGCGCCCTTGAGTTCGCGATACAGCCGGATCATGCGCGTTCTCGAGAGCTTCAGCTCTTTTTCGAGTACCGGCATGCGCGCGCCTAGCTGGATGAGCTCGATGGCGCGCAGCACTTCGCGCGCATCTTCGGTCACACTGCCTTTGTACATGACACGGGGCTCTCCATGAGACAGGTGAGACAGGTGCGATAGCCACGGCGGCCGGGCGCGGGTTCCTGAACGTGCTGGCGATTATAGAAGCGCGCTTATTAGCGTCAAGGCTAATATTCTGGAGCGGTTTGAAAGATTTTTCGTCGCTTGCGGCCTGCTCGTAACGGTGGCTTCTTTTAATACCGATTATCATAGAGCCCTGCTGCGTATCCCGCGCGGCTCGCGGGATACGCGAGCGCCTGTTATCGACTGCCAATCAATGATTTCTCGTTTTTCCGCCTCGTTCGCTTCGTCTCGCGAAGACCGCAAGCGTGCGCCCCGCCGTGCGCTCGGCGGCATCCTGAGCAGCTTCGGCGGCGGTGCGCCGGGCTGTCCCGTGGACGCTCCCGCAAACGCGCCGCGGCGTGCGCTCATCAAGGGCACCGTTAGCGCGCTTGCGCTGGGCAGTTGCGCGAGTACGCTGTTGAGCGCCTGCGGCGGCGATTTCGCGGGCGGCAGCGGTTCACAGGACGACGCCACGCCAACCCTCAAGTCGGTGGCCAACTTCCGCGACGTGGCGGGCGCGGCGCCCGGCTATGCCACGAGCGACGGCGCGCGCGTCCGGCGCGGACTGATCTATCGCTCGGACGCGCTGACGCTCAGCGCCGCCGACGCCGTCACGCTGCAGAACCTTGGCGTGACGACCGTGTACGATCTGCGCACGCCGGCGGAAAGCGGCCAGACGCCCGACGCGCAGGTCGCGGGCGCGAGTTACGTTGCGATCAATGTGCCCGGCACGGCAACGCCGCCGTCGTTTGCGGGCATGTCGGCGCAGGAACTGGATGCGGCCATGCAGGGCGAGTGGAACGCATTCATCGCCGGACGCGTGCAGGCTTCGGCTTACGGCGAGCTGTTGAACCAGATCGCGCAAGCGTCGGGGCCGCAAATCATCACCGGGGGCACGGGGGTGGACGCGGTGGGATGGGCGAGCGCCTTGCTGCTCCTGATCGCAAACGTGCCGCTCGAAATCGTCGTCAAGGACTTTCTGCTGACGAATGCGTACCGTTCGACCGGCGTGGATGCGGTGAACGCCGCTCCGCCCGTGCAGAGCAGCTATTTGCAGGCCGCTTTCGACGCGCTGCAGTCGAACTACGGCGATCTCAGCCGCTACCTCACGGTGGGCCTCGGTCTCGCGCCCGCTACGATCGACCTGCTGCGCAGCCGCCTCGTCGCGTAGTTGCGTTGGAGGTGCGTTGTGCGCGGGGGCTGGCGCGTGCCGCTCCCGCGCGCGTCAGGCGGCGGGCAGCACGATCCGCACGCGCAAGCCGCCTTCCGGGTGATTCGAAAGCTCGCAGCGGCCGCCCTGGTTGCGGGTGAGGCGGGTGACGATCGCGAGGCCGAGCCCGCAGTGGCCCTCGCCGCCGCGGGCTTCGTCGAGCCGCACGAACGGCTTGAGGGCGGCGGCCACCCGTTCGGCGGGAATGCCGGCACCGTGGTCGCGTACTTCGATCGACCAGTGCTGGCCTTCGCGGCGCGTGGAGATCTCGATGGGCGGTACGCCGTGTTCCAGCGCGTTGTCCGCCAGATTCGAAACGAGGCGATCGAGCAACGTGCGCGGCATGCGAAATTCCGGACCGGCGCGCAGATCCAGCCGGAAGAGTTCTTCGCCCTCGTCGGCGGTATCGGCGCTGAACTGCTCGCGCAGCAGCGCCTCGACTTCCACCTCGGGGCTCGTTTCGGGCCGCTGGCGCGCGAATTCCAGGAACTGCTGAACGATGTCGGTGAGCGAATCGACCTCGCGGATGATCTGTTCGCGCTCGCGTTCCGAACCCAGCATGCTCGCGCGCAGCTTGAGCCGCGTGAGCGGCGACTTGAGATCGTGCGCCACGCCCGCGAGCATGACAGCCTGATCGTCGTCCGCTTCGTTGAGCTGCTTCATCATGCCGTTGAACGAGCCGATCAACTCGCGCAGTTCGTGCGGCCCGCGCTCGCTCATGGGCGCGGGCCGCTGGCCCGTGCCGAACGCACGCGCGGCCTGGGCCACGCGCGAGAGCGGGCGCTGCATCTGCCACACCGCAAGCAGCGAAAGGACGAGCGACATGGCCAGCAGCGCGCCGGCCTCGAGAATGGGGTTAGGCGGCGGCGGCAGGTCGATGGGCGCGACGATCCAGACCGGGCGGCCCGCAAAGCGTATCCACAGCGCGTGCGCATGGCTCGTGTCGGTGAGAATCTCCGTGCCCGGCGGCAGATCGCGCAGCAACTGCCGGCGCAGGTCGGCGAGCGGCTCGCGCGTGGGCGTTTCCAGATGGACGTCGGCCGGCATGTTCCAGGTGGGCACGAGATGCACGCGCAGCGCGGGCGCGAGTTCGACCTCGTCGGGCGCCGCCCCGTTCGCGGCGTGCAGCATGAGCAGCAGGCCGCGCTCGAACCCTTCGAGTTCGTGCCGGCGCGGCTGGTGCGCGAACACGGCGAACCAGCCCGCCTGGATCGCGAACAACACGAGCGTGGACATCAGGGCCATGCGCCCGAACAGCGTGTTGAACGGATTGCTCATGCGCCAATGACGGCACCGCTCGCCCCGCGCGCTTCTTCCGGCACCGGCACGAACACATAGCCTTTGCCGCGCACCGTCTGCACGTAGCGCGGCGCCGAGGGGTCGTCCTCGATCACGCGGCGCAGGCGCCAGATCGGCACGTCGAGGCTGCGGTCGCGAAACGCGAGACCGTCTGCGTGCAGCAGGTCGTGGATCAGCACGCGCGACATCACGCGGTAGGGATTGCGCGAGAAGATCTTCAGCAGTGCGAACGCCCCGTCTCTGAGCGCGACATGCTGGCCCTCGCGCAACAGGGCGCGCGTGGCGAAGTCGAGCTCGAACGGACCGAAGCGAAAGCGATCGCGCAGTTCCGGCGCACTCGGCACGATGTCGCCGCGCCGGCGCAGCACGGTCTGGATGCGCAGCAGCAGCTCCTGCGGGTCGAAAGGCTTCGCGACATAATCGTCCGCGCCGAGTGTCAGACCCGCAATGCGATCCACCACGGTGCCGCGCGCGGAAGCGAAGATCACGGGGATCGTGTCGCCTTCGGCGCGCAACGCGGCGAGCGCGCGCAGACCGTCGGTGCCGGGCATCATGACGTCGAGCACCACCACGGACGGCCGCTCGCGTTCGAGCCGCCGACCGAGGTGGGTAGCGTCGTGCAGGACGGAGGCCTCAAAGCCATTTGCTCTGAGGAATCGGCAGAGGAGATCGCGCACGACCGGATCGTCGTCGACGATGAGAACGTGTGGACTCATCCCGAAATTTTATTCGATGTCGACGTCCTGGCGAAAAAGCCGATCAAGCCGATTTCTTACCTATCCTTACATGGGCCGCTTACCGGACCGTAACCGCGCCTTCCTGGGTTTGGGCCTGGAGCGGCGATTGCGGCGGCATGGGCGTTGCCGCGGCAGCGGTTGTCGTTGCAGTTGCCGCCGGTGCCGCCGGTGTCGATGCCGCGGTAGGTGCCGCGCCGTGCGCCGCCGCTTCGGCAAGATGCTTCTGGCGCGCGTCGGCGGCAACGCCGCTCGGCATCTTGTGCAGATGAAGCTTCGAATCGGGCTGCGCTTCTGCCTTCGCGGCGGCATTCGGGTTTTCGCACGTAATGCCCTTTATTTGCAGCACGGCGTCCTGGGCTGCGGGCGCCAGCTGCTGATCGACCACGCCCGTGCGCACGCGCTCCGCGCTGGCCTCTTTGCCATGCTGCAGATCGCCCTGCAGTTCGGCGATGCGGCGGTCGTACCAGTCCGCTACGCACGCCTTGTCCTTGCAGTTGTGCTGGCGCCATTGCCACTGGCTGATACGGTCGGCTTCGAGCGCGGTGGTATCGGGCGTGGCCTCGACGGCGCCGCGATAGAGGGCGGCCAGCTTGTCGTCGAGCGCGGAAAGTTGCGGATCGCTACAGATGAGCCGCTCCGAAGCGGACGCATTGTGCGGGCAGTGAAAGCTGGCCGCGTGCGCGAGCGATGCGCCGGCCAGCGACGCAAAGAGTGCGAGAGCGGGAACGAGCGCGGCGCGGCGGTTCAGCGCCGGGGCGCGATGAGGATTCGGTTGTCGGTTCATGGCGGGTTCGATTGCATTGAAGTGACAAGGGCGGCAGGCCGCGCGCACGCACGGTGCCTTCGAGCTGGCTCGATCTCGCGTGCGGCGCCGCCTGCCGGCGCATTGCCGTAGGGCGCGCCGGTCAAAGTTAGCGCAGCCGCGCTCGCGCAAAGGCCCGCTCAAGAGCGGCTTCGGGCTGTTGCTTACGAAACGTTTCAAATGGGGGCGGTTGATGAAACGGCTTGTGTAATGCGTGACGCATGCCGCTTACCGTGCGGGAGATTCGCGAAGACCCGGGAAGCCGCGGCCAACATGAGCCGGTGTCCGGAGCATCGGAGCCTGCATGCGGGGCCGATCATGAATGCGATTCCCACGCGCCGTACGCCGCGTCGTTCAACATATCGCATTCCTCACCGTCTCCATGCCACAGGAAATTCGCTCTTGCTCCACCGGTATCCCTCTGCGCGCGAGGCCGTGGCGTGCGGGCATGGCAGCGCTCGCGGCGTCGTTCGCGCTCAACGGTTGCGCGTGGACGCTCATTACCGCCGCCGACGCCACGGGCTCCGTGATCCAGGCCGGCTACGCGGTCGCCTCGAATTACTCGTCGCCCAAGTTCTTCACCGGCGAGCCCGCGAACGTCGGCTCGATCTGCATCGAACTCAATCCGCTGGTCACGTCCGCCGACTTCGTGCCTTCGCTGCAGCTCGCGCTCGCGGAACGCGGCGTGCGTTCGGACCTCTACAGTCCCGGCACCGAGCCGATCAGCTGCGAAGCAAGGCTCGTCTACAACGCTTCGATCGAGTTCGGCAAACCGACCTTCTCCGACGAAAACCGCGCCTATCTTTCGACGATCAACATCGCGATCTTCGAGCACAACCGTATCGTCTCGACCGCGCACTACGAAGTGCACGGCCTTGGCACCGACCGCTATTCGAGCGCGGCGGTGAAACTCAAGGGCATGGTGGATCAGATGGTGGTCGACCAGCGCAAGCTGGGCGGCACGTTCGAATCCGCTTCGAGCGGCCAGTAGGCCACGCGCCAGGAAAGATACGGAAAGACTGCGGGCCTTTGCCCGCCGACCCACGTCGCTTACGATCCCCGCATGGCAAATACCGTCTTTCTGGTTGACGACGACGCGGTGGTGCGCGACGTCACCGCTGAATATCTCCAGGTGCGCGGCTTCAGCGTCACCGCGCTGCCGTCGGCGCGCGCCTTGCAGCAGCGTCTGCGCATCGAACGGCCGCAGATCGTCGTGCTCGACATCATGATGCCCGAGCTCGACGGCATCAGCGCGCTGCGCGAGCTGCGCGCGAGCGGCGACGATGTGCCCGTGATCCTGCTCACGGCGCGCAACGAGGTGATCGACCGCGTGCTGGGCCTTGAATTCGGCGCCGACGACTACGTCGGCAAGCCGTTCGATCCGGGCGAGCTCGTTGCCCGCATCCGCACGGTTATCCGCCGCCGCGGCGCCAACGCAACGGGCGCGCCGGAGAGCCGCGCGTCGTTCCGCTTCGGCCCGTACGAACTCGATTTCCGCTCGCGCGAACTCTTTCGCGGCGAAGAGCGCATTCCGCTGCGTTCGAGCGAATTCGCGTTTCTCAAGCTGTTCGTCAATCATGCGATGACGATGCTCACGCGCGAGCAGATCATCGAAATCATCTACGGCGAGGCGGGACGCTACCGCAACCGCAGCCTCGACGTGGCGATCTGGCGGCTGCGCCGGCTCATCGAAACCGATCCTTCCGAGCCGCGTTACCTGCAGACCGTCTGGGGCCGTGGCTATGTTTTCGTGCCCGATGGCGAAGTGGGGTATGCCGAGCGCTGCATCGAGATGGCGCTGGACCTGCAGCGCGAGGGCGAGTAAAAAAAGGCGCGGCTGAGCGGCGCTCGTGCGCCGCTCGGCGGATCAGAACGTCAGCACGCTCAGGAACATGCGCTGAAGCCAGCCCACTGTCGTGGCGTCGTTGAGCAGGCCGTGGCCGACCTCCTCGATGCGGGCATTGGCGATCTTGCCCGATTCGACATAGTTGTTCGCTTCGACGTCGTTCGGGTTGACGATGCCCGAAAGCCGCAGACGTTGATGCTCGCCGCTCATCGAAATCAGCTTTTCACCGGAAACCACGAGATTCCCCGTGGGCGTCTTGCTGATCACCGTTACGGCGAGCGTGCCGCTCATGTCGCTCGTCAGCGAACGCTTGCCCGTGCCGTCGAACGAGGTCGAGGCCGAGCCGATATTGAAGAGGCGCGCGAGACGCGCGGCCGCGGCCGTGGACTGATCGGCCGCCGTGGCCGTGATATCGCTCGAACGGTTGGCCGACGCGTTGTCGTTGTCGCTGCCGCTATAGGTTTCGGAAAGACGGATCGTGAGCACGTCGCCAATGCGCTGCGCGCGCGGCGTTTCGTACAGCGCGATGGCCGTGCCGGGCTGATAGATCGAGCCCGCGGTGTTCACGTTCAACGGCAGATCGGCAAGCGGCGGGGTCATCGGCGTGTTGACGATCGAGTCGGGAGTCGAGCAGCCGGCGCAGAATGCGGTGAGCGCCACCGCCATCCCGGTCGTATAAATTAAGGATGCCGATAGATTGGTACGCGCAAAAGGCGGATGGACGCGATGGGTCTTCATCGGTTGAATCGAATAGGGGTTCGTAGGGTGCGCGTGGGGCTCAGCCCTCGTCGAACTGGCTGATCCTCAAGGTCCGCACACCGGACGCCGGATGCGGGCTGATGGATTTCAACGTGTAGGTGAGCGTGGCGCGATCGCCGTCGGGCAGCAGGCAGAGGGTGATCGTGCTCGACGCGTTTTCCCATTCGAAGAGCGGCAGCGTGGTGTCGCCGCGCAGATGCGGTGCGCCGTAGCGCGACGCGAGCATGTTGCGCAGGTCGAGCGCGGTCGGGCGATCCACGACGAACGACATTTCATAGAGCCGCAGCGGCTCGCCCGGCGCATCGTGCGCGAAGCGCAGCACGTGATCGGCGGCGGGCGCGCCGGCCACGACGGCTTGCGAAGGCGCCCAGCCGTCCACGGTGCGATGGGCCCATCGGCAGGCGACCGTGGGACTCGCGCGGCTCTTCATCAGCATGCCGATGTCGCCGCCCAGCACGTCGGTCTCGCACACCAGGGTGCTTTCGTGCGGCGTCGCGCGCACCATGCTCGACGCGCGCAACGCGTCGAGCGGGATGCCAAGCGGGATGCCGCGAAACGAGAACGGCATGTCGTCGCGCGGGCGCGTGTGGATGTGCACAACAGCGTGCACAACGGCGTGAGCAACGGGTTTTGCGTTTGCGTCCGCGCCGGAATGGGCGCGCGAGTCCGCGCGTGCGGGCGGCGTGCCGAGGCACGCCGCGCAGAGGGCGATGGCCAGCAACGATACCGGTTTCATCGAAGGGACCCGGATCAGTCGATCGCGTCGGCACACGTGTCGAACGGCACGGCAGCGGAATGACCGACCGCCGGCACGATCTTCAGCGTTGCCGAAGCGACCCGGCAAGGAAAGGCTGCCACCGCGCAACTGCTGAGCGGCAGCGCGAGGCAGGCGAGCGAGACGGCCGACGCGGCCCGTGTCATGCGTACTGCGAAACGATGTTCTGGCGCGGCTTTGGATGGGGCGGCAGACATGGGCAGCGGCACAGCGTTCATGCGGTGGTGTTGATGTTGTGGCCGAGCGGGCCGGCGGGCGGCGTCGGCTGCACCGTTTCCGGCTGGCCCGACGAGGTATCGGCGTTCCCGGCGGTATTGCTGTTTTTCGTGGCGTGGCCGCCGGTGGTTGGGTTCAGCGTGTTGGGGAACGGGTTGCTGATGGGGCCGATAGAGCTGGTCATGGGGCGCGTCCTTGGCGAGAGTGAGACGAAAAAGAGGGCGCGCCGACTCGAGGCGCGCCCAGGCCAATGCGCCGAAGGGGAGGAGCTCGGCGCCGGGCATGCAAAGTTTCGCGGCGAGGCGGGGTTCGCGAAGCAGGAATCAGGAGGGGGCTTTGACGGGCGCCTTACGAGGTCTTGCGGGGGCGTACGGGGCGGTCGTTACAGGATAAGAAAGATTATCTTCTGGTAATCGAAATCGACCGCTACGAGCGCGTAACGCGCATCGTAATTGCGCGGCCTGCGATAGCGGGATCCGAGCCGGAGCTCTACTCCTCAGAGCGTTGATTTACCGATCGATTTTTACGCGGAATAAATAATTTTCATGGGCGATATAAAGCCGCTGATTTGTCTGCCGATAAAAGGCCGATAAGATCAGATTTCTATAAACATGAAAATCAAGGCTGGACTCTGCGGGGCGTTGTTGCTGCTTTCAACGGCAACGGCATATGGATTGGGTATGCAGGACGGGCAGCCGGAATCTCCTGCGCCGGCATCCGTGGGAGGCGCACCCACACGCGGTTTCACAATCCCGCCGGACGAGCGGATTCGCGCCAACGTTGCGAAAGCCGGGGTGGACCCGGATTCCGAAAATGGTCGCGTGCTGGTGCAGTGGTTGATTCGAATTGCAGCAGACCCGGCATATCGGGCAAAACTCCTCGCGCTGCCCCACGGGGGCAATCCCTTTCGGAATCTGCAACTGTCGCCGGAAGACAGGCTGAATGTCTTGCGGCTGATGAGCGACCTGGCGAGCAGTTCGCCCAATGACTGCAGGGTAGTCGAAATGCAAGGAAAGTCCGGAGACTTCTTTGCTGCGGCGAAGACCCTCTCTACGCGGGGGCTCCAGGATTTTGTCGGCATGATGGACATCCTGGCGAAGCCCGGCAGCGTTCAATCGGGTACCGATGAGAACTACACCGTTGCCGAGTTGCTCGACGCCGACGCGCATTTCGACGCAATCGCTTTGCCTGGATCGTCCGCACTGAAGAGCGCGTCCAACCCGTGCGAAATCATGCGCCTGATTTATGGCCAGCTCGCCGCGCTGCCGCAGCCTGTCCAGCAACGCGCGACATACGACCTCTTCAAGGCACTCGGCGGCGGCGAGATGGCGAGCGGCAGCGTGCTCGACGATCCTTCAGCCTACCTCGACGACGTGTTCGACGAGCGTCGCTTGCCTGAATCCATTCGCAGTCTCCTGCCGGCCGATGGTAGCCGCCCCTTGCCGTTTTCGCGCGTGATCGTGAACGGGGAATGGGTGAACAAGACGACACCGGGCGACTCGGGCCCATTTACCGATACCCTTGTCAATCGGCGCAACAATGGCGCAGTTGCCGAACTCATTACCGCACCGGACAGTTCCGGGCAGGCCAGGTGGTCGGCCTTCATCTTGAGTTACGGCGGCGCTGATCTGCTTTCCCAGACTGTGGAAAGCCGCACCGATGTGACGATGCTTGCCACCCTGAAAGACGGTGCGGCAATCGCTGCAGCAAACCAGCCACTTGTTGAAGGAAAACGGATCGATTTTCCGCTACCGCAGCCGATACGTGAAGGACAAACGTCGAGAAGCTGCGAGGTGGCCAAAACCATCCCCGCATCGACGATCTTTGGCTCGTTGACGGGGGACGCCATCGAGACGCTCTGCACAGAGGTCCAGAAGAACGGTGTGAAGACGCATTCCCGCGGCGTATGGCTCGTGGACTACGGCATCGGAATGCCGATGACGATCGAAGACGAAGACGGTCGAACCGACGTGGTCGTAAAGAACGTCACGATCGTGAAGCCATGATTGCGATTCCTGAGCATCGGATCGGCGGGCATGCATCGCGCAACAACGCTTGCGCCGTGTATAAGGACTCGCGAGGCATGACGAGGGCAGACAGACGCATCGACCCGCCTGGACGCGCGGTGCTGCGTTCGATCGCGGTTGCCGTGCTGTTCGCCCTCTCGGCCGGCTCGCCCGTCGGCGCACTGGCGCTGCCGATCGCATCGCACACTGCCGACGTCGCCATGCCGGCATTTCGTCAGGACGCCATGCGTAGCCTGCCGCTGCCATTCGTCGACGACACGACGCCGTGCACGCTCATGCAGAGCTACGGCGAATGGAGCGTTTCGCCGTTCGACAAGCCCGCAACGCAACGCAGCCGATGCGCGAGAGAAGCGGAAAAGGGCAATCTCACCGCCGAGGCGATTTACGGCGAGATGATGATAGGCGGCTATGGCGCGCGGCCGGATGCGGCTCGCGGGGCGGCAATCCTCAATTCGGCGGCGGAGGAGGGATCGCCGCTTGCGCAGCGGTGGCTCGGCAATCTCTATCACACCGGAGTCGTGTTGCCGCACGACGAAGCGGCGGCGCGGGCGTGGTTCGAAGCAGCGGCACACGATGGCGATGCCGTTTCAGCAGACCTCCTTGGCACGATGAGCGCGAACGGGGAGGGGCAACCGGTCGACTATGCCGCTGCCTACCGATACTTTGCTGAGGCAGCCGACGCGGGATCGGCAAACGGTGCGGCCAACGCGGCGAGACTCGTGCTGGCCGGGCACGGCGTGCCGCGCGATCCGGCTGTTGCGATCGCATGGCTGTCGCGCGGCGCAACGGGAGGCGATGTCGGCGCCCAGTTCTTGTTGGGTCTGATGCTCGCTCACGGCGAAGGCGTGCCGCGCGACGCGGAAAAGGGCGCGGCGTGGTTGCATACGGCGGCAGCCGGGGGCAGCGCGGACGCATGCGCAGCACTAGGCGATCTCTATCTGAGCGGTGTTGGCGTATCTCGGGATGACCATCGAGGCTTCCAGCTGATGTCGGCTGCGGCGCACGCCGGCTCCGTCTACGCCCAGAGCCGGCTCGGGTATCTGTATGAAAGCGGAACCGGCGTTGCACGCGACGATGTCAAGGCGCGCGTCTGGCTTCGGAAAGCCGCTATCGAGGGCAATGTCTGGGCGCGCTTCGCGCTCGCCGATCTTTACCGTAGCGGAAGAGGCGGCCCCGCCGATCCCGATGCCGCGTTGGGCTGGATGCGCGGTGCCGCGGAGGCCGGACTCGCCACCGCGCAAAACGACCTCGGCGTCATGCTTAGGGATGGCATTGGAACGAAGGCCGATCCTGCCGCCGCGAAGGTGTGGTTCGTCAAAGCCGATGCGCAAGGGCTGGGCGTGGCGTCGTTCAACCTCGCCAATTACGCGCTTCGCGGCGAGGGACAACCCGAGGATATTCACCAGGCCTTCCAGCTGGCGAGCCGGGGCGCGGAACGGGGCAACCCAAGCGCGGCGGTGCTCGCTGCATCCATGGCATGGAAGGGGCAAGGAACACCGGTTGACCGGCCGCAAGCGGTGCGCTGGTATCGCTACGCCGCGGATGGCGGCAACATCGAAGCGGCCCGCTGGCTGGGCAGCCAATATCTCTCCGGCAAGGCGGTCGCCCGCGACCAGGATGCCGGGCTGCACTATCTGAAAGTGGCGGCGGATGCCGGCGATCCCACTGCCGGCGTATGGCTGGGCGCCTACCTGATGCAACAAAACATGACCCTGTCCGGCAAGACGGGCATGCAGTGGCTGGAGGCGCTCGCGGATCGGCATGTCCCGGCTGCGTACCTGGCGATCGGCTACGTGTATTGGCGTGGGCAGGCGGGGGTGCGCGATCCGAAGACTGCGCTGAGCTGGTTCACGCGCGGCGCCGAGGTCGGCGATCCCGCCTCGCAGGCAATGCTGTGCATCATGTACGCGTATGGCGATGGCACGCCGCGTCGTCCGGCCGACGCCTCGCACTGGTGCGGCGTTGCCGCGGGGAAGGGCAACCTCGGGGCGATGCAGGCCCTCGCTTCACCCGACCTCAATCTGAGCACTGCGAACGATCGCGCCTACTGGCTGTGGAAGCTCGCAGACCGTGGGAATCCGAAATATCAATCGATGTTGGGCGACGCCTACGATTCGGGGCAAGGCGTTCCCGCCGACTTCGCCGCTGCGACGTACTGGTTCCGGCGCGCGGCCGAACACGGCGACGTGTCCGCCCAGGGTTCGCTCGCGTGGCACTTGCTGACCGGACTCGGAGGACGTACCGACGAATACGAGGCGTTTACCTGGGCGCTGCGTGCCGCGCCCAGGAGCGCCGATGCCATGGAGATGGTGGGTCTCGCCTATCTTGACGGGCGCGGCGTCGAGCGGGACCCCGCGGCAGGTCGTGCGTGGCTCGAAAAGTCGGTTGCCGCCGGATCGCAGTGGGCGGCGAGCGACCTCGCGTGGATGTACGAAACCGGGTCGGGCGTGCCGCGCGACGAGACCGTTGCACTGGACTGGCATCGGAAAGCTGCGGCGCGCGGGGCACAATCCTCGGAAATCGCGTTGGCGCTGCGGGCCGTGGCGGGGGGCGCCGAAGCGGAGCTTCCATCCAACGAGGCGCGCTGGCTGGTGCCGGCAGACACCGCCTCCACACTATGGCGCGGTTCGGGAGCGACTGCTGCTGATGCTGCCGAACACCAGTGGGAGGGATTGTCAGGCCTGAATGAGGCGCTGCTCGGCAATCCGTTGATGCAGTACGCCACCGGCATCCGGTTTCTGACCGGCGACGGCCTCCCTCGCGACAGGGCGCTCGGCGCGGCGTGGATCGCGCGGGCGCATGAAAGCTTCGCCAGGCTACCTGGGATGGACCAGTACACGGCGGCCACGCGCACTATCGAAGACCGGCTTGCACAGCGTTTGCTTGATGACGAGAAGCAGCGCGCAGCGGCTATTGCGGCGAACCTGATCGCCACGA
This sequence comes from Paraburkholderia acidipaludis NBRC 101816, assembly GCF_000684975.1. Lineage (GTDB taxonomy): Bacteria > Pseudomonadota > Gammaproteobacteria > Burkholderiales > Burkholderiaceae > Paraburkholderia > Paraburkholderia acidipaludis. The sequence continues at coordinate 126,511 of NZ_BAXZ01000022.1, forward strand.
CCCCCAATCACAACCCGAAACCGCAAAACAATGAACTATAAATTCAAGGCCTTGACCGTTCTCAGCTTGTCCGCCCTGCTCGGCGCTTGCGCAGCACCCCCGCGCTCGCAATATAGCGGCGACGAGATGAAGTCGATCAAGTCGATCGTCGTAGAAACCCCACCGGCCACCAAATACTATGCGATGAGCGAGGGATCAACGCCGCTCGTTGTTCTGCCCGGCATCGGCATTATTGCCGCGGCGGTGACTGGCGCCGTCAGCGGGGGTGTCAGTGCGCTGGCCAATCGAAAGAACCCGACATTCGACGACCTGGTCACTGAAAAACTCGGCAAGTCGGACCTGAACCGCAAGTTCGTCGATCAGATCGAAGCATCGTTGCGTGCGCAAGGGTATGAGATCACGGAGGTCGATGGAACCGCGCCGGATATGCCGAAAGCCGTTCTCCAGTTCGGTCGGGTTGGAAAGCTGGAGGGCTCCCCTTATCACGGCGCGGATGCGATCATGATCGTGTCCATTGCTACGGGATACTACGCCGCGGGCGTTTTCGAGCCCTACGTAAGAAGTGCGTCCGTAAACGTCGCGATCTTCAAGGCGGATACGCTAAAGCCGGTCTTCAGGGATCGCCTCTCTCAATACGCCATGCACGACAGTGCCTATAGCTACTTCCACTTCGGAGACCTGACTGCCGATCTTCCCCACGCCATCCAGGGGATCGACGAGGCCACAATGGGTTTCGTTCCGGAATTCAACGCCGATATGCTGGCGAGCCGAGGCATGCCGTCGCCTACGGCACAAACGAAAGATCTCGGCACGGCGCTGCAGTAAGTTTCATGGGGCCAGGCTCGTTGCAGGCGTACCGCACGAGAGCCTGGCCGCTTACGTGGAGCTTGCTGTTCTACGCCTTCAAAGCATCCTCGTCACCCGCCTACAACATCCCGATCTCCAGCGCCGGCTTTCGATAGTCCAGCCGGCGCTGACCTGCCAGCGTCCGCATCTGCACGCAACTTTCCTTTCGCGACAAAGCCTTATCGAGTGTGTCTGCGGCTTATCCACACCCTTATGCACCAATAGTGTGGATAATTACAGCCTTACCGCACGACGTGAAATAGGGAAGCAACCCAAGATGAAACCACGATTTGACGACCAATCGAGCGCTCGTCCCGAGCTGCTGTGCTTCCTGGTAGCCATAGCTGCAGCGTCGTACGCACTGTCGCAAGAGTGGCGCATCGACCATGTTGTTGACTGCTGCCGGGGATGGCTCAGAAAGAACGACGTCGCCATGCACTGGCTGGACCGTGTTCGCATTGGCCAACTGGCGCTGAAAATCGCTCGCATGGATCTGCTGGACGCCGGTATTGCCGTGCGGCTATCGAGCGTGAACGCGTTGTTTACCAGCGAACTCGAACTCAACGACGCAAGCACGATGGTGCAGCGCATGCGGGCACTCTGCCACGAAGTGTTGTGAAGCTACGAGGTGGTTGGCCTGCTGCCCCAGCCGCTCAAAGCATCTCCATCACCCGGTGATACATCATCCCGATCTCCAGCGCTGGCCTTCGCCACGCCGGCCCACCGGGGAAGCGCGCATGCCGCAGCTTCGCAAACAGATCGAACGAACTCCGCTCACCCGCGATAGCCTGCGCGACCACGCGTCCCGCGATGCCGGTCAGCGCGACACCATGCCCTGAAAACCCCTGCACGTAGTAGTAGTTCGAGTCGATAGCCCCAAAATCGGGCGCCCGATTGCGAGTCACGTCCACGAACCCACCCCACGCATACTCCACGCGCGTGCCTTCCAGCTGCGGAAACACGTCGGTCATGCGCTTGCTCATCGCTTCGGTCAACTGAGCAGGCGCGGCGCCCGTCGAATCGGCGCGGCCGCCGAACAGCATGCGGTCGTCGGCGGAAACGCGAAAGTAGTCGAGGAAGAAGTTGTTGTCGCACACTGCCGCGCGCTGGGCGATCAGCGCATCGGCGCGTTCGCGGCCCAGCGGTTCCGTGGCGATGATGTACGAGGCGATCGGTGCGATGCGCGCGGCGACGGATGCAGGCAGCACGCCCCCCGGCACGGCATTGCAGCACGACACGACGAAGCGGCAATGCACTTCGCCGCGCGGCGTCTTCACCACCGGCCGCGCGCCACGCACCACTTCCTCGGCGCGCGTGTGCGCGAACAATTGCGCACCTTCGCGCCGCGCCGCGGCGGCGAGGCCGAGGCAGTACTTGAGCGGATGCAGGTGGCCGGAGAACGGATCGTACACACCCGCCAGATAGCGTTGCGACGCCACGCGCGCACGCGTGGCGTCGGCGTCGAGCCATTCCAGCCGGTCATAGCCCCAGCGCAAGCGCGCGGCATCCATCCATGCACGCAGGTCGGGAATGCGTTTGGGCTTCGTCGCGACGGTCAAATAGCCTGCCGTGAAGTCGCAATCGATGCCGTAGCGTTCGATGCGCTCGCGCACGAGCCCCACGCCTTCGATGGAGAGCGCCCACGCGGCGCGCACGCCTTGCGGGCCAAGCTGTTTTTCGAGCACTTCGTCTTTGGCGAAGCCCACGAGCGTCTGGCCGCCGTTGCGTCCCGAGGCGCCCCAGCCGGGCCGGTGCGCGTCGAGCACGATGACCGAGAGGCCGCGCGCTCGGCACTCGAGCGCAACGGACAAGCCGGCGAAGCCGGCGCCGATCACGCACACGTCGGCTTCGTGCACGCCTTCCAGCACGGGGTCGTCCGCGGCGGGGCGCGTGGCCGTGGCTTCGTAGTACGAGTGGCGGGCGAGTGCGTCCGCCTGGGCGTCGAGCTTTGCGGTCATCAGAGCAGATCCTTCATTCGATACCATGCCATCGCGAGTACGAGGGCGGGGGTTCGCAGTGTAGCGCCGCCGGGGAAATCGCGGTGGCGGATCTTGCCGAACAGGTCGAAGCGCGCGGCCTGGCCGTCGATCGCTTCGGCAATCAGCTTGCCGGCAAGGCCGGTCGTGTTGACGCCGTGCCCCGAGAAGCCCTGCGCGAAATACACCGTGGGCTTCAGGCGTCCGAAATGTGGCGCGCGGTTCATCGTGATGTCCACGAAGCCGCCCCACGCGTAATCGACCTTCACGTCGGCGAGTTGCGGGAAGGTCTTGAGCATGTCGCGGCGCATCGCTTCGGCCAGGTTGCGTGGCGCGAAGGTCGAGTAGCTCACCTTGCCGCCCCACAGGAGCCGCGTATCGGGCGCCGGCCGGAAGTAGTCCAGCACGAAGCGGCTGTCGCATACGGCCGTTTGCGCCGGCATTAGCGCGGCCATGCGTTCCTTGCCGAGCGGGGAGGTGGCGATCACATACGTGCCTACCGGCATGATCTTGCGCGCGAGTTCGGGCGCGAGCGCGCCGAGGTGGGTATTGCAGGCGAGCACGACGAACTTCGCACGCACCTTGCCGCGCGCGGTTTCGACGACATGTCCGCCGTTTTCGTCGCGAATGCGCGTGACGGCACTGTCCTCGTAGATGCTTGCGCCGGCTTCCACGGCTGCCCGCGCGAGGCCCAGCGTGTAGTTGAGGGGATGCAGGTGGCCGCTATCGGGATCGTAGAGACCACCGGGATAACGTGAGGACTGCACATATTGGCTCGCGCCGCCCGCGTCCACGTAGCGGAACCGGTCGTAGCCGAAGCGCGTCGCGGCTTCGTCGCGCCAGCGCTTGAGTGCATCGACGTCGCGTGCCTTGTTCGCGGCCGTGAAGTAGCCGGGCGTCAGCGCGCAGTCGATATTGTGCTTCGCGACGCGCGATTTCACGATGTCGAGCGTTTCGAGGCCCATGTCCCAGACTTGCTTGAGCTCGCCATCGGACATGAAGGGCTTGAACGTGTCGATGTCGCACGCGAAGCCGCCAATCAGCTGTCCGCCGTTGCGTCCGCTCGCGGCCCATCCGACCTTCGACGCCTCGACGATAGCGACCTTGTGGCCACGTTCGGCGAGATTGAGCGCCGCCGAAATTCCGGTGAGGCCGGCGCCGATCACGCACACGTCGGCGTCGATCGTGCCTTCCAGAACCGGATGGCGGGGGGTGTCGTTGGCGGTGGCGGCGTAATAAGACGGGGCGTGAGGCTGATTGGCGAATTTGAGCATAAAGTTGTGCTTGCAAGTAAAAAGCGGACGGCGCCGCACAGGCCGCCGTCCGCCGCACTCTCGTCAGAACGAGTAAATGAACTGGGCGCCGAGCAGGTCGTTGTTCCTGCTGTAGGAGCCGTCGCTGCGCAGGAACACCTGCTGCGTGGCCCAGTCGTGGCGGTATTCCACCTTGACCGTGATCTGCTGGGTCGGATAGAACAGCAGGTCCAGCGTCACGTCCTGGCGGGTTGCGCCCTTGCAGTCGAAGCCCAGGCCC
>NZ_BAXZ01000021.1 GCF_000684975.1 Paraburkholderia acidipaludis NBRC 101816
GCGGGAGCGGAACTGCGCACGGCCGCCCACCTCGTCAGTCGCGGCGGCGCGGGTGTGATGGTGACGGCGTACAACCAGGCGGGCGGCAGCGGCAAGGTGCTGGCCATGGACGAAACCCTGGCGCAGTTCGCGGACCACCAGAGGTTTGCCGGGACGCTGGCGCAGTCCGCCGAAGCGTCGAAGGCCGTGCCCGCCGACACCCAGGCGCAGCAGTCAATCAACGACGGCCTGAAGGCGCTGAAAAAGCCTGGAGTGCTGGTCACGGGACCGGGGCCGGTCGCAGTGGCCTCGGGCGACGGTGTGCAGCTTGCCGCCGACGGGCCGATTCTCGGCACGGCGAAAAAGGGCATCCACTTCAGCACGCTCAGGCGGTTCACGGTGGCCGCCGGTGACCTGTTATCGCTCTTTACGCAGAAGGGCATGAGCCTGATCGCGGCGGCGGGCGACTTCGTGGCGCAGGCCCAGCGTGGGCGCATGCAGCTTGCCGCGCAGGAGGACATGTCGGTCGAATCGGTCAACGGCGTGGTGCACGTGAAGGCGGCGAAGGAGATCATCCTGAACGTGGACGGCACCTACGTGAAGCTCAGCGGGGCGGGTGTCGAGATCGGCTCGCGCGGGGGTGTGCTGTACCGCACGGCGGGCGTGAAGGGCACCGGCCCCGCGCAGATGGACCTGGGCGGGGCAGCGTTCGCGCCGAAGTTCGTGCCGTACACGACCGGGTGCGAGGTGTGGCGCACCAATCCGAATTTCGTGCCGCCGCCCGCACCGGTATCGAACCCGGCGGAATGGCCGGCGCTGACTAACACGGGAGCCGTGCCGCCTGCCCCATCGCTCGACGCGGGGTCGATGGCGTCGGCAGGCGGTGGAGCAATGTCAGATGCTGGAAACCCTTGGGGGCCAGGGTTGTCGGGTTCGACAGGATCTGCGGGTGGTCCAGGAGGCAGCGGGATTCTGGTAATTAACGATCCAGAGAATGAGAAGGCGATTTGTGTTGCGCCTGATCCGGTTGAGCTGAAAAGCCCCGCGCCATGTAACTGGCAGCTCTCAGATTTTACGGTGGCGGCCAAAATGGATCGGGAGACGCCAACGTACCAGAAATACGGCTGGACGCGGACTGAACGGCTTGTAAAGGATGGACAGCCTGAAATGTGCGGCGGGACAGCGCCGACCACATGCCGGTTTTCCTATGACTCCAGCAGTAAAACCTTGACTGCAACGGTCGTTACCGCATTGGTGCCGAAACTGCTGGTGCAGATGGACCGTGCGACCAGACAACCTCTACGCGATGCCAGCAACAACTACGTCATTGTGCAGTATGAGACCTTTGGAAACGGAGCTAATTCTGGCAAGTCGTTTGCCGAACAGGGTTTGATGCTGGTCGAACGCGACCCAGCGGAAGTTGATGCCTCGACGTACAAAAACATGGTCGAGAAAACGCTGAACCAGGGGAACTACAAACTGATTCTCGATGGTTGCAGCAAAGGTGGAGCCTGTGGTTGCCGGGTTGCAGTCAAATTCTGTGCCGATGTGCACGTCGTCAGGGAAGCGGACGCACCGGCGCTTAACCCGAACATCACTATCAATTTATTCCCGACGACTGCACGGGCGGACGCTAATAATTGGCCAGAGGCAGACTATCAAATAGTTTCAGGTCGCCCCAGGGAAAAAGTGACGCAAACCAAGGCGCATGAAACCGGGCACCTGTTTAATTTCCCTGACGAATATTGGCAGCAAGGTGGATTCGTGCATTCGATATATATTAAGAATGGCAGGGATATTGATTTCGACCTGGCTGACAAAAATAAGGCTGCGGGTAAATTTTGGGTAATCGAAACCGAAAACAACCTGATGGGCGGCGGGTGTCTTCAGCCAACAGCCACGACTTCACCTTATTACCTTGAGTATGTTCGGAGATGGTTTTCGGCTCATACAAACAAGCTGTGGCGCGTGGGCTATGCCGCACCTGTTGTTCCCGTCAAAAACGCTGCAACAGCAAGTGGAGTCTCGTCGGTGAAAGCGGGGGCTGCTTATGGAAAGAAATAACTGCTCGCCGAGACTTCGAAAGTTGTTGAAGATAGTTCCTTTTATCTTGGTAATGATATGGATGGGGGGTCGATACGCGATGGCAAATGATTCTAATAATGGTGTTTTACGGGCCGATGCGTTTTCTCTTTCATGGTCTGGTGGCCTTGAATATGGTTCGAGGGAGATGACGTTTGATGGCGAAGGCAAGTTTTACTTTGCCAAGGGAGACACCATCAACGACGAGACGCAGACGGGCGTGGGAGTTTTTGTACTGAATCTGCAAAATCGCGACGTCGAGGAATTGAAAGCGGTGGCGCAGACGTTGTGCGACAGCAATATTCAAACTGGTGGACCGGAAACACATGATCCGGCCGCAACGTTCAGCGTTGTTTGCATGGACGAGGGAAAGGTCGTGAGCAGATCGGGTTCCCTGCGCCTGATTCCTGAGAGCTTTAGGCATAAGATTTTCGATGCTCCACTCCGTCTATCGGAGCGGGCGCGGACTGAGGGCAGGAAACTCATCAAACTCGATTTCACCACCGAAAGTGTTGAGTACAAGGACGGCCGCTATATCGTTTCTGTACGTTTCATTAATTCCGGGGATCGCTGGATTAAATTTAAAACACCAGATCAATGGCGAGGGAGTACAACGGGGGGCGATTTGGGTGTTGCCCCATTTAGTGAGATTGGAAAAATGAGTCCGCGCGATGATTGGGGATTTCCCTTGGCCGGGGTAAAGATGGTCAATCAAGAGGATTTTCATGATGGAATTGTGGTTGTGAATCCAGGGAGTAGTAAAACTTTAAAATTCAACGTGCTTCCCGACAATAATATTACCAAAGGGGAATATGACTTCTCTGGCGCTGCTTTTATGAGGATTGAATACGAGGGCTATGGATGGGGCTTGTCAACCCAAGTAGATTTCAGACCAATTAGGACCCGTATTACCATCGACCGCGACTATCCCTCGACGCCCGAGGAACGTGAGCAGTACGAGAAAACTCACCGTGAGAACATGTCCCAGTGGCCGGTCAAGCCCGGCGAAACCTTTCCCGAGGACGGCCTGTATCGCGCCGTACAGATGAGCGGCGGCGTCGCCTTTCGCAGCCTCCAGCTCACTCCGTTCAAGGCCGGGGACGTTGCGCCCACGGACGGCGTGAAGATGTTCACCGAATCCGCCAGCGGCACGGTGCTGAACGGGCGCGCGCAGTGGCTGTGGGTGGGCAGCGCACCTACGCCGGTCAAGCAGTGGTCGCCCGACCTGATCGACGGCACCCAGCAGCGTTGCGCGGCAGGCGATGTCTGTCCACGGACCGGGCGGTGGTTGGCGCGTGTGCATTCGGGGGACTGGAATTACCGCTACGACCTCGCGGGCATCGTGACCCGCAAACGGGGGGAACGCATGCCTGGTGCGAGCGGCGACAGCCACCACGGCGGGTGGGAATGGCTGGGGGCGTGACGTGAGCGAACGCGCCCACATCTACGAAGGCGACCACACTACCGCGGGCGGGACCGTGGCGGACGGCATCGACGGCACTGGCTACGACGGACGCAGGATGGGCTACATCGGTGCGCCGGTAATCTGCCCCGCCTGCGGCACCACCGGCAGGATCGGCAAGAATGGCGGGCGCTTCGAACAGGACTGGTACGGCAAGGTGCCCGCGCTCGAAGACGACTTCTGCCTGTGCGCCTGCGACCCGAAACCCCGGTTGCTTGCGACCGTGAAGAACTGGTCGGTTGATTGACAGGAGGTCTGATGAGTTTTCGCTGGGATCAGCGCATGCCGGACGAATGGCCTGCCGTAAAGCCCATTTCCGGCTGGGTCAGGTTGCTCCTGTACCTGATCGTTGAGATCGTCGCCGTGGCCATTGTGCTTTCAGGGTGGCAAAAAGGGGTTTCCCTTTTGTCGGGGAAATTTTTCCACGATGTGTTTCTGGTTCCGTTTCCTGCCTGGCTGGCGCTCTGTTTCGTTGTGTACATGGTCGCGTATGACGGGCCTGCAATGGAAGCCGCAAGGCACAACAGGAAGCGGTATTTCCAGGCAACCCGCTGGCAGCGGGAGGTCCGCTCGGGTGTTGCGGTGCTTGACAGCGTGGTGCTGGCACCGGAGCCGGACCTTGCGGTGCGCATGCTCGGGCTGGAGGGAAAGGCACTGGACAATCCTGGGAAGGTGATGGCAATCGACGTTACTGGGACGACGGATACGCCGCGCCTTCAATGCGTGCTCACCCAGCTCCTGACTCCCTTGCTGCCCCGGCTCGCGAAGGCCATACGTACCGACTCCTTCGATATCGTCACGCAGGCCGAAGGGGTAGAACTGGCGGCCCAGGTGCACGAAGTCTGGAAGCAACTGGAACTGCCCCGCACGCCTCGCGTCAGGTCGCTCGATATTGGCACGGACCCCGGTTTTGCGGCGTGCTGGTTCGAGGACGATATCCAACCCGCCTACCCCTATGCCTCGTACAACGTGGACCGCACGCCGAAATACCGGCTGCTGCTCACGTGGCATCTGAACAGCGAAGGACAGGAAGGAGAGCAGGCGTTTTCGGAAGCGGCCGTGGCGCTGTTGCTGGGTTCGCCTGCCCTTATGGCGGAAGAGAAGCCACCGAAGCAGCAGGCGTGGCTGCTCCGCGAAATTACCGGTGGCGCTGACGAAGTGGACCGTTCGCTTTCCCTGCTGCTCGATGCCGGACAGGTGCCACGGGAACGCATTCACCACTTCTGGCACAGTCGCCTCAAGGGTATAGCCCAGCACGGGACGATGGGTGCGGTACGGGAAAGCGGTTTGAAGCTGGACGGGCACGACCTGGAACAGGCGGTCGGTCCGCAGGCGCGCGTGTCGCGTTGGCTGCTCCAGGCACTCGCGGCAAAGATGGCGCACTTCGGGCAGGGACCTCAGCTCATTGCATTGCCTCACGAACAGGGCGTTGCGCTGAACCTGGTTGCCAAGGTGCCCGCTCCGATGGACGTGCCGTGGAAGAAGGAATACGGCTACGACCCGGTTGTGGGTCCCGAATCCGGGGCGTTTGCATCGCTCTGGGCGTTTGCCATGTTCGTATCGCCCAACAAGGATTGGGGCACGTTCGAAACTACCTTTTCGGCCGCGATAGTGGCGTGTCTGATCGGGTGTTTCGTCTTCCGCAATCCTGAAGTCGTCAAGGCGGCAGGCGAAGGGGTTATGGATTTTGTGGCGAGCATGACCGGATTTTGAAGAGGACAACGGCGTGAGCAGTGCGAAAGAAAACAGGGCAGTGCTTGAGCAGTACACGGTGGCAGAACCGGAAGCGCGCCGGTCGGAAATCTGGCGTTACTGGCGCGTCTTTCGCTGGCTACTTCTGTCCTTCGCCGGTGCCCTGATCCTGACCGTGGCGGGGTACTTCGGGCCGGGTGACCCTCTCAACGCGGTTACTTTCCGGGCTGGCATCGGCGCACTCGTCTGTTGCCTGGGTCAGAGCGTGTGACCTGTTGTCCCTCTTCACGCAGAAGGGCATGAGCCTGATCGCGGCGGCGGGCGATTTCGCGGCGCAGGCCCAGCGTGGGCGCATGCAGCTTGCCGCGCAGGAGGACATGTCGGTCGAATCGGTCAACGGCGTGGTGCACGTGAAGGCGGCGAAGGAGATCATCCTGAACGTGGACGGCACCTACGTGAAGCTCAGCGGGGCGGGTGTCGAGATCGGCTCGCGCGGGGGTGTGCTGTACCGCACGGCGGGCGTGAAGGGCACCGGCCCCGCGCAGATGAATCTGGGCGGCGCGGCGTTCGCGCCGAAGTTCGTGCCGTATACGACCGGGTGCGAGGTGTGGCGCACCCATCCCGGCTTCGTGCCGCCGCCCGCTGTGCCTGCGCCACTCCCGGCGCAGTGGCAAGCGCCGGCGAATACCGGTGCGGTTGCGTCAGCACCTGACGCGGGCGGTGTAGCACCGTCGCCGCTTGGCGACTTTTTCTCGCGTCAATCCGGCGGTGGCGTGCCGGCGAGCGCGTCTGCTTTTTCGCCGTTTGACGGGCAGCCCTCAAGTGTGGATTCAGGGATATCCAAGGCCAAGGTGACGCTGAATAACCCCGACGATCAGCAAGCTTGTGTTGCGCCTGATCCCATCAAGCTTGTGAACGCGGTGCCCTGCGACTGGAAAAGCACTGACCTAAAGGCAGACGTTTCGGAGCATATTGAAGCCACGTTGTATTGGGGCAGGCTGGACAACCGGACGCCATGGAAAAGCAAGGATGGAGCAACGTGGTATCGGGGTGGAGGTTCAAGAGACTCGAATTTTGAGTTTGCATACAGCGAGCAGGACAAGACGATTACCTGCACCGTTCGGGTGATGCTGGTTCCGATGGAGCTGTTTCCGGTTGATGCAAGAGGAAATCGTGAACTTTCCGCCCAGCTTCAATCGATTCCATATGAATCACCCGTTCATTATCAATTGACCCCTGGCGCTACGCGTAAGCGTATCAAGATGGACTACCGCGAGGCGGTTGGGAATGACTACGACGTTGCCGCATTGAGAAATCGTATCGAAGCCGTGCTGAACCAGGGTGGCTACAAGCTGATTCTGGATGGGTGCTCCAAGGGGGCGGCATGCGGATGCCGGGTAAAGGTCAATTTCAAGGCCGATCTGCGCGTGTCGATCCGGGGTGAGCCGATTAGCGGATTCCGCGAGCACGTTTTGATTCACCTGTTCCCTTCAATTCTCCGGGCGGACACGTCTGCCTGGGGAGAGCAGCAAAAAATGAGGGATGACCAAGGCGGTATACATAATCTTCCGCGTGCACACGTCGAGGCACATGAGTGTGGTCACTATTTTAATTTCCCGGATGAATACTACGACCAGGGCGGTTGGCTCCATGAATCGTATATCAATAACGAGCAGATCGATTTTTCGCTGGTTGATGCGAAAGCTGGAACTCCGGTGTGGCAAGGGCGTTCGCAGAGCAACTTGATGGGCTATGGTGCGAATCTGCCATTTGATCAAGGGCGTGCGACTCTCAAGCCATACTACCTGGAATATGTGCGACGTCAGTTTTCGCTCGCTACAAACAAGTTGTGGAGAGTCGGCTATGACGCGTAATCCATGGATCAAATTGCTGGGTCGAGCGGCCCTGTTGTGCTTTGCCTTTGGAAACAACGTTCATGCTCAAGCTATAAACCCGGAGAATCAGACGATGCAATTCAGCTACACGACAAATGGCGCCGCGGACGGTAACTTCAATAAATATGGGAACAATGAAGTCTCAGTTTCCGGTGATGTGCTGACAGTGGAAATAGGCGATTCTGACGGAGATAGAAATGTTAGCGGTGTGGGAATATATGAATTGAAGTTGTCAAATCAGAATCTGGAAAATGCAAAAAAGCTCGCGAAGCTGCTGTGCTCTCCCAAAGACCCAACAAGTGATGTGCCGAGTACTGACCTTTATGGTGCGATGTGTAACGGCGAGATGAGAAGCAGCTACATCAGGGATTTCAGTCGTCCTGTAGCAGTCAAGATTTCTGATCTGGTAGATATACTCACGAATGTTGGGGTTGAATATGGGAGAAAGGTCGTCAAGCTCGACCTTTTCCTGGATTCTATTGATCGTGAAAAGGATGGTTTTCTGGTTTCTTTCCGGTTTGCTAACGGCGGTGATTATCCGATCAAGTTCAGAACGCCAGATAAATGGAATACTCAAAAGGGCTGGAATATGGACATTCTGGCCGTAAATGGCTATCGGGTGGGCGGCACTGGCAACGATGACGATCAGCTTGGATTGGCATTGGCCGGGAAATTACTTGCCGATCCAAAGCAATTTCCCGACGAAGAAATCAACCTCGCGCCACATAGCTATGTGGTACTGAAAATGAAAACTCATAGCATCAAGAAGTTTTCTGCTGGTACATATGATTTGAATATGAGCGCATTCATGAACATGGAGGTCACTGGAATTCACTCGAATCTGCTGCGCGTCGATTTCCATTCCGACTACAAGAACCCGACCCGCATCACCTTCGACCGTGACTATCCCGCGACGCCCGAGGAGCGCGAACAGTGGGAAGCGGATCACAAAGCCCGCATGTCTTTCCAGCCGGTAAAGCCTGGTCAGACGTTTGCCGAGGACGGCCTGTATCGCGCCGTACAGATGAGCGGCGGCGTCGCCATCCGTAGTCTTCAGCTCACTCCGTTCAAGGCCGGGGACGTTGCGCCCACGGACGGCGTGAAGATGTTCACCGAATCCGCCAGCGGCACGGTGCTGAACGGGCGTGCGCAGTGGCTGTGGGTGGGTAGCGCGCCTACGCCGGTCAAGCAGTGGTCAGCCGACCTGATCGACGGCACCCAGCAGCGTTGCGCGGCAGGCGATGTCTGTCCACGGACCGGGCGGTGGTTGGCGCGTGTGCATTCGGGGGACTGGAATTACCGCTACGACCTCGCGGGCATCGTGACCCGCAAACGGGGGGAACGCATGCCTGGTGCGAGCGGCGACAGCCGCCACGGCGGGTGGGAATGGCTGGGGGCGTGACATGAGCGAACGTGCCCGCATCTACGAAGGCGACCATACGACCGCAAGCGGGACGGTGATCGGCGGTATCGACGTTCTGGCAAGCCGCCTGAAGGGTCTCGCGCTGCACGCCACGCTGGGTACGGCACGGAATGAAGCGGACTCGATACGACTGCCGGTGCAAGAGCCGTGGTGGTTAATGGTGACCCCGGAGATTGCGCCGGAGGCGCGTCCTGGGTGCTGTATCCGTTGATTCTGCCGGGTTTCACCGTAGCTCTGCCATCGGACGCCACTCCCCACGCACGAGCAGAAAATCTTTGCGCGACAAGGTCTTGGCGCGATTGGACAGGTGTTATCCACGGACCTATCAACGGTTTCTGTGGATAACGGCACGGGGTCCTCACGTCCTCGCGGCCCCAATCAGATGACCCACGCAAAAATTACATTTCTATTTCAATTCCATGTAATTTCCCGAAACATTCCAAATCCTTACTAACAGCAACCCTACGATTGAAATAAACAGAAACATATGAAATGATACCGATTCTCATTTGAATCGACCCAAAACGCATCGGTTCAACCTATAACAACCAGCCAGCGTAGCGTCGTGTCCTTGTCCGTTCGAGGGGCGGCCCAGCCAGCCAACGCACCCGTGCCGTCATGCGCTGTCACGCATGTCCAGTCGGCCGGGGCCTTCGTCGGACAGGACTCCCATGTTGAACAGGACGCCGCTCGCGAGTGCGCTCGCGCTGGCCTTTGCCGTGCCCTTCGCTTCCACCGCGCTCGCGCAGAGCGCGCCCGCGTCCGCACCACAGGCTACCGCGCCAGCAGCGGCCTCTTCCGCTGCGGCAGAAGGCTCGACGCTTCCCGCCATCTCCGTTTCGGGACAGACCGATCCTCAGGACTTCCAGGCAGAGCGCTCGACGGTGGGCGCGAAGACGCCCACGGCGCTGCGCGACATCCCGCAGTCGGTTACGGTCATCAACAAGGCCGTGATGCAGTCGCAGGGCGCGACTTCGTTCCAGGACGCGCTGCGCAACGCGCCGGGCATCACGATAGGCGGCGCGGAAGGCGGCCAGATCGGCAACAACATCAACCTGCGCGGCTTCACGGCGCAGAACGACATCTACCTCGACGGTTTCCGCGACCGCAATCAGTACTATCGCGACACGTTCGACCTCGACGCCATCGAAGTGCTCTACGGTCCTTCGTCCATGCTGTTCGGCCGCGGCTCGACGGGCGGCGTGGTGAACCAGGTGTCGAAGAAGGCCAATCTCACGCCGTCCGCGGAAGTCTCCACCACGGTCGGGACGGACGACCGCTATCGCACGTCCGTCGACCTGAACCATCCGCTGGGCGACACGGCGGCGTTCCGCCTGAATGCGTTCGGCCAGTCGCTCGGTTCCACGCGCGACGAGATGAAGAACAAGGACTACGGCATCGCGCCCGAGCTGCGTTTCGGCATCGGCACGCCAACGGAGGTGACGCTCTCCGCGCTGATCCAGCACAACTACGACATGCCCGACTACGGCGTGCAGTCGATCAACGGCCATGCGTTCGCGCCGTCGAAGAGCACGTTTTACGGCCTCACCGACGACCGCACGATCCAGGACGTCCAGACGGTCGCGGCGCGCGTCGATCACAAGTTCAACGACCAGTTCAAGCTCACTAACCAGACCGAGTTCTCGCACTCGCTCACCGACGCGCGCGAGACCGCGCCCGGCGCGGTCCTGACCGGCCCGCTGGCTTCGAGTCCGGCGCTCTCGAACGGCAACTACACGACGCTGCCGCTCTCGGACCTCTACGTCAAGCTCGCGAGCCACGACCGCGTGATCGAGAACCACTCGATCTACAACGACACGATGGCCGAGTACAAGTTCGACACGGGCTTCGTCAAGCACGACGTGATCGCGGGTGTCGAGGTCGGCCACGACAGCTATACGAATCAGGCCTATACGCGCAATAACCTGCCGATTCTCTCGCTGCTCGATCCGGCGTACATGTCCACGCCGTCGAACGTCACGCAGACCGTGGGCAACCACGCGGAGTCGGGTGCGACTTCGCTCGCGGCCTACATGAACGAGACGATGTCGTTGGGCGAGCACTGGAAGCTGATAGGCGGCCTGCGCTGGGACCGCTTCCAGGCGCACATCTCGAACACGATCAGCGCGCCGGGCTACGCGGACCAGACCAACACGTTCACGAGCGTGCGCGCCGGCGTGATCTATCAGCCTACCGATTGGCAGTCCTACTACTTCTCGTACGGCACCTCGTTCGACCCGTCGCTCGAATCGCTCACGGTCACGAACAACACGCAGAACCTCGCGCCGGAACACACGAAGTCGTATGAGGTGGGCGGCAAGTGGGACTTGCTGAACGGCAATCTTTCGGTGACTTCGGCGCTGTTCCAGCAGGAGATGGACAATGCGCGCACGCAAACGTCCTCGGGCGAATACCTGCTGGAAGGCGACGTGCGCGTGCGCGGCTTCCAGGCGGGCGTGAGCGGGCACCTCACGGACAAATGGCAGGTGTTCGGCGGTTACACGTACATGGACGGCGTGGTGCTCCAGGCGCTGGACGGCACCCAGGGCAATACGCTCGCGAATACGCCGCGCAACACGCTGACGCTCTGGACAACTTACGAAGTGGCGCCGCACTGGGAAGTGGGCGGCGGCCCGACCTACATGTCGGCGCGTTATGCGGCGAACACGAACTACGTTTCGGTAGGCGGCTACACGCGCTGGGATGCGATGGCCGAATACGAGCAGAAAAAGTGGGACGTGCGCCTGAATCTGCTGAACCTGACCAACAAGTTCTACTACGACGCGCTCATTCAATCCGATGGCGGACGTTCGGTGCCTGGCGTGGGACGCACGCTGCTCGCGACCTTCGACTATCGGCTCTGAGTGCAAGATGCCGTCACGCGCCGTAACGCAATTGCCCGAAAAATCGCGCACAATGCGCGGTTTTACGCGCACGGCGCACGTGACGCGCGTGGCGCACGGAAAGGAAACCCGATGCTGGTGCACATACCGAATGTCCTGACACCCGACCAGGTGCGCGGCCTGCGCGAGCGGCTCGACCGCGCGGGCGACGTCTGGGTGGACGGCCGCGCGACGGCCGGTTATACCGGCGCGCCCGTGAAGCGCAATCGGCAGATCGCCGAGCACACGCCGATCGCGCGCGAGCTGGGCGACGTGGTGCTGGCCGCCATCGAGCGCAATCCGCTCTTCATCAGCGCGGCGCTGCCCAATCAGGTGTATCCGCCGCTCTTCAACCGTTACGAGGGCGGCATGACGTTCGGCAGCCACGTGGACGGCGCCGTGCGGGTGCTGCCCAACGGCGTGAAGCTGCGCACGGACGTTTCGGTAACGCTGTTCCTTTCGGCGCCCGACGAGTACGACGGCGGCGAACTCGTGATCGAGGACAGCTACGGCGTGCAGGAGGTCAAGCTGCCGGCCGGCGACATGATCGTCTATCCGGCCACGAGCCTGCATCAGGTCACGCCGGTCACGCGCGGCGTGCGTCTCGCAAGTTTCTTCTGGGTGCAGAGTCTCGTGCGCAGCGATACCCAGCGCGCGCTGCTCTTCGACATGGACACGGCGATCCAGCGCCTGAACGCGAGCGACGCGGACGCGCAGGCCCGCCGCAGCCTGGTCGGTTGCTATCACAACCTTTTGCGTATCTGGAGCGAAACGTGAACTATCCCGAGGCCGTGGAAATCGAGGCGACGCAGCCGCGTCCGGCGCAATTCGACGCCGCGGCGCGCGACGAGCGCGCGAAACGTCCACGCCGCGGTTCGCGCCGCGCAACCTTCATCAAATGGCTGCGCAAGGTGCATGGCTGGGTGGGGCTCTGGGGCGCGGCGCTGGGTCTCCTGTTCGGCGTGACGGGTTTCGTGCTCAACCATCGCGGCGAACCGCTGCATGTTTCCCCGGGTGCGCCGCAGGTTTCGACCGTGCAGCTCAAGCTGCCCGATCCCGCGCCTGAAACGCCGCGCGCGCTCGTGAAGTGGTTGCAAGGGCAGCCGGACCTGAAGCTGCCGGCGCGCGTTGGCCGCGTACAGAAGGAGCCGGAACATCCCGTGGCCTGGGGCGACCGCGAGACCGTTCAGCCCGAGCACTGGCAGTTGATGTTCTCGTCGCCGAACGAGAGCGTTACGGTCGAGTACTGGGACGGCAACGACTTCGTGACCCTCAAGCGCAACAGCAATTCGCTGCTCGCCACGCTCACGAACCTGCACAAGGGCGTGGGCATGAGCGTGGGCTGGGTGCTCTTCGTCGACAGCTTCGCCGGCGCGCTGATCCTGCTTTCGCTGACCGGCGTGCTGCTCTGGACCGAGCTCAACAAACGCAAGACGGTGGGCGCCGTGCTCGTGATCGGCTCGATCATCGTGGCCGTTTGCGCGGGGTTGTCCTGATCGCGCCCGGATGGCGCTTCATTGCCGTCAATCAATCGCCTTCGTCTTCCACGCCGCGCCGGCGCAGCAGATAGGTGTCCATGATCCAGCCGTTCGCGTCGCGCGCCTCGCCGCGCACGCGGACGATCTCGTCCTTTACCTCGTCGAGGCGGCCCGAGATGAGGATCTCGTCGGGCGTGCCGACATAAGCGCCCCAGTAGATGTCGAGGTCTTCGCCCGCGAGGTCGCGGTAGGCGTTCTGCGCGTCCAGCATCACGACCACGCTGTCCGTGTCCGCGGGAAAGCCCTGCGCGAGACGGCGCCCGGTGGTGATCGCCACGGGGCGGCCGATGAAGTTGAGCGGCACGCGGTGCTTCGCCGCGAGCGCCTGCACGCTGCTGATGCCCGGAATCACCTCGAAGTCGAACGCGAGGCGCCGTTGCGCCAGGATCGCGTCGAGAATGCGGATTGTGCTGTCGTAGAGCGACGGATCGCCCCACACGAGAAAGGCGCCGCACTGGCCGTCTGCGAGTTCCTCCTCGATGAGCCGCTCGAACACGCGCTGCTTGTCGCGGTTCAGTTCCTCCACGGCCGCGCGATAGTCGGCGCCGTCGCGCCGCCGCTCGGGGCTCGCCGCTTCGACGATCCGGTACTCGCGATCCTCGATGAAGCGCGCGCAGATTTCTTTGCGCAGCGCCACGAGCTTGTCCTTGGCCGGCCCCTTGTCCATCACGAAGAACACGTCTGCCTGATTGAGCGCGTTGATGGCTTGCACGGTCAGGTAGTCGGGGTCGCCCGCGCCGATGCCGATCACCAGTATTTTCTTCAGTTTCATAGGGGGTTCCGTCCAGGATTGCCGGCGTGCGCGCGAAGGCGGAACGCGCTGCCCGGCGAATGATAGCGTGACTTCGGCCTGGCGCTTCGGCCTTCAGCGCCCTCGCTCGCCGCCGAGGGGCATTTCCTTCAATACGCGCTCGCGCGGTCCGCTTACGCTTGGGTCGTGATGCGCTCGCCCGCCGGGCGCGCAATCAGGACAACCCGAGGATGACCGTGAACATGGCACTTTCCATGGCCGCTTTCGCGCTGGCCACGTCGATCACACCAGGACCCGTCAATGTCGTCGCGCTGGGCGCGGGTACGCGGTATGGACTGCGCGCGAGCCTGCGCCACGTGACCGGCGCGACAGTCGGCTTCGTGCTGCTTCTGCTGCTGATCGGGCTCGGACTGCACGAACTGCTCGCGCAATGGCCGTGGCTCACGCGCGCGATCCGCTGGGCTGGCGTGGCCTTCCTGCTCTACGTGGCATGGCGCCTTGCCGCCGACAACGGCGAGATCGACACCGCCACCTCCGCGCGCGGTCCCTCGCTGTGGGTGGGCGCGGCCATGCAATGGCTCAACCCGAAAGCGTGGCTCGCCTCGGTGGCGGGCATGGGCGCCTATGCGGCCTCGGGGGAGAAGGTGCTGGTCTGGCAGTTCGCCGCGATCTACTGCGTCGTCTGCTATCTCTCGATCGCCTGCTGGGCCTGGGCCGGGGCGTCGTTGCGCGAGGCGCTGCGCAAGCCGGCGCGCGTGCGCCTCGTGAACCGCAGCATGGCGGTGCTGCTCGCGGCGAGCGCGCTGTACCTGCTCAAGACCTGAGCGGCGCTCACCCGTTGCCGCGGTACTGTCCCGGCGTGGCCGCGACGAACTGGCGGAACGCGCGCTGGAGATGCGCCTGATCGGCGAAGCCCGCATCCGCGGCGACTTCGGCGATGGCGCGTCCGCGC
This sequence comes from Paraburkholderia acidipaludis NBRC 101816, assembly GCF_000684975.1. GTDB lineage: Bacteria > Pseudomonadota > Gammaproteobacteria > Burkholderiales > Burkholderiaceae > Paraburkholderia > Paraburkholderia acidipaludis. Next base: position 14,657 of record NZ_BAXZ01000021.1, read on the forward strand.
CGCAACTGTGCCCGGCTGAACTCGATGCGCCGGTTCACCACATAAGCGTGGGGCGTCATGCCGTATTGCTGCCGGAACGCGCGGATCAGATACGAAGGCGAGAGGTCGGCCGCCGCGCAGATTTCGTCCAGCCTGAGCGCGCGCGTGTAGTTGTCGTCGATGTATTCGGCGGCGCGCGCGAGGCGGTGGTTCGGCTCGCGCCCGCTGCAAGGCGCGGGGTTCAGCGTCTGTTGCAGCGTCGAAAACCAGGCCGTGATGGCGCTTTCCTTGCGCAGCGTGCTCTCGTGCATATCGGTGAGCAGCGAGTAGAGCCGGTTGAGCCCGGCGAAGAGATCGGGCCGCAGGCTCAAGGTCTGTTCGAACGCGCGAAAGCCCTGGCCGGCGTTGAAGCCCAGATCCTGCTGCCGTTGCGCGAGCCAGTCCACGTCCAGATAGAACATGCGGTAGGCCCACGGCGCGTCTTTGGCCGGGTTGCATGCATGCGCGACCTCGGGATTGACCACCACGACCGTGCCCGCGCCAATCGGCTCGAGCGTGCGGCCGTTCAGGTAGGTGCTGCGCCCGCCCGTTACCGCGCCGATCGAGAACGTGCTGTGCGCGTGCAGGCCGTAGCGCACCTTGCGGCCGTCGGCAATCGCGCGCACCTCGACGAACGGCAACGCGTCGTCGCGCCAGAATTGGGGCACGGCTGCGGAGGTCCGAGGCGATGAGGGCACGGCGGATTTCCGTTTTGAAAGGCGAGAGTCGATCTTATCGCAAGGTGCCGTTTACCGCTTACCGTCTCGCGTGGCGCGTCACCGTGCGCTGGCGCACATTCCTGTGAAGATTCATAACAGCGTCACATACCCCCCGCGATAATTCCACGCTCGAATAGATGGCTTTATGCGTCATGAGTTGCACAACGATAGTGCGGCCGGCGCAGTAACAGCCCGGGGATTTCGACATGACCATTCGTCACCGCATCACGCTACTCATCGTACTGATGTTCGTCGCGCTGTCCGCCATCGGCGGCTACGCGGTCTATCAGACACGCCGCAGTGCCGCCGACGTCCGCCAGGTTACGCAAGGCGTCGTGCCGAGCGCGCTGGCTTCCTCCGACCTCGTCGCCCTCGTGAAGGACGTGCAGCTCGCCACGATGACGCTCGTCTACGCGCCCGACGCGAACATGGTCTCGCAGGCGCAGGACGACCTGAAGACCAAGGAAGCCGCGCTGCGCGCCGCGCTCGACGTGCAGCGCAAGGCTGCCGCGAGCCACGCGCAGGAAGGTCTCGTCGCGCAGGCCGACGAAAGCATCGGCAACTACTTCTCCGCGATCGACGACACCGCGAAGATGAAGGCCGCGGGCAAGAACGAGCTCGCGCAGGCCTACCTCTTCGCGAACGTCGCGCAGTACCGCGACGAGCTGGAAGGCATCGTCACGACGCTGCGCGTCGAGAAGAACCGCCAGAAAGACGAAGCGATCACGGCGCTCAACGGCACGCTCGACACCACCACGAGCGCCATTGCCGGCGTGACGGGCGGCGCGGTCGTGCTGCTCACGCTGATCGGCCTCCTGCTGTATCGCCAGATCACGCGCCCGCTCTCGAGCATGCAGGCCATGATGAGCGAGATCGCCTCGAACCAGGACTTCACGCGGCGCGTGCCGGTGGGCCGCATGGACGAGATCGGCCATTCGATCGTCGCCTTCAACGGCATGATCGAGAAGATCCAGCAGAGCTCGGCGCAGCTCAAGCGCAAGACCGACGACATCCAGGCCATGCTGCAGAACATGCAGCAGGGCATTCTCACGGTGGTCGAAGGCGCGACCATCCACAACGAGTACTCGGCGTATCTGGAAGCGATCTTCGAGACCAACGAGATCGCGGGCCGCCCGCTCATGGATCTCGTGTTCACGAACACGACGCTCGACGCCGACACGGTCGCCCAGGTGCAAGCCGCCGTCGACGCGTGCCTTGGCGAAGACAGCGTGAACTTCGCGTTCAACCAGCACCTGCTCGTGAACGAGATCACGCGCACGATGCCCGACGGCCGCGAGAAGGTGCTCGACCTGAGCTGGTCGGCGATCACGGACGAAAACGACGTGGTCGTGCGCCTCATGCTTTGCGTGCGCGACGTGACGGAACTGCGCGAACTCGCGGCGGAAGCGGGCGAGCAGAAGCGCCGCCTGCAGATGATCGGCGAGATTCTCGCGGTGAGCGAGGAGAAGTTCCATCAGTTCGTGGAAAGCTCGAAGGGCTTCATCCACGAGAACGAACGCATCATCCGCCAGTACGACTGCGCCGACATGGACGCCGTCGCGGCGCTGTTCCGCAACATGCATACGGTGAAGGGCAATGCCCGCACGTACAGCCTGCAGCACCTCACGGGCGTCGTGCACGAGGTCGAGCAGCGCTACGACGCGCTGCGCCGCGAAGACCCGGATCACACGTGGGACCAGCAGTCGCTGATCGAGGATCTCGAGCGCGTGAAGCATTCGCTCGAACACTACGCGACGATCAATGCCGAAAGCCTTGGCCGCGGCACGGGCGCGAAGGGCGGCGACGGCCGCGTGAGCGTGGCGCGCGAGCAGATCGAAGCCAGCCTGCGTGCGCTCGACGCCGCGCACGACGACGACCTCGCTTCGCTGCGTGCGATGCGCGCGACGGTGCGCGGCCTGCTCGCCCGCATCGGCACCGAAACGGTGGGCGACGCGCTGGCGGGCGTGCTCGACTCGCTTCCTTCGCTGGCCGACGAATTGGGCAAGGTCGCGCCGATCGTTCGGATTGCGGACCATGACTTGCGCCTGAAGAGCGAAGTGGCGCCCACGGTGAAAGACGTGTTCACGCACCTGCTGCGCAACTCGCTCGACCACGGCATCGAAATGCCGGCGCAGCGCCGCGCCCAGGGCAAGGACGAGGCGGGTCATATCGACATCGCGGCGAACGTGGAAGGCGGCGCCCTGAAGATGGTGCTTGCCGACGACGGCCGCGGCCTCGCGCTGGCGCGCATCCGCGGCATTGCGGTGGAGCGCGGCTGGCTCGCCCAGGACGAAGCCGCGAGCGACGAGACGATCGCCGGCTTCATTTTCGGCGCGGGCTTTTCGACGGCGCAGCACGTGACCGAGGTATCGGGCCGCGGCGTGGGCATGGATGCGGTGCGCGCGTTCCTCGAACGCGAAGGCGGCCGCATCGAGCTGCGCTTCACGGACAGCCGGCAGGGCGCGGATTACCGCCATTTCGAAACGATCGTCTGGCTACCGCAGCAATGGGCCGTGAGCGGCGCCGATCGCACCGCGCACGCGCGGGTGCTGGCGGACTGATCCATGGCGGGGGTTGAAGTGGTGTTACCGATCTTGTTGGGGGGCGCGGCCGGGGCCGCGCTCGTGGCGTTTGCCGCCGCGGCGATGCACGCGCGGCAGCGCGCGTTCTGGCGCCGCGCGTCCGAAACGCAGCTCGCCGCGCATGGCGCGGCGCTCGCGCAGGCCGAGGAACTCGCGGACGAACGCGTGGCCGCCGTTATGCAGGAAACCGAAGCGCTGCACACGCAGATCGACACGCTGCGCGCCGAACTGGCCCAGCGCAAGTCGCTCGCGGACGCGCTGGAGGCCGCGCTCGGCGAAGAGCGCGCGCGCAGCGAGGACGCCCTGCAACGTGCCTCGCGCATCGCGGGCGAGGCCGCGCGCCTGCGGCTCATGTCCGCCACCTTCGAGCGCTGGCACGAACAGATGATCTCGCTGATGGCGCAGAACCACGACATGCACCAGAAGAACCAGGAGCTCTCGTCGATCGTGAGCCACGTGCTGATCGTTTCGCTCAACGCATCGATCGAAGCGGCGCGCGCGGGCGCGGCCGGGCGCGGCTTCTCGATCGTGGCGGGCGAGGTGCGCGCGCTCGCCACGCGCTCGCAGGATCTTTCGAAGAGCTACCGTGACAGCCTGAACCGCAACGACCTCATCACGGCGGCCACGTTCCAGGACATTCAGGCCGGCGGCAAGATGATCGCGGCTTCGCTCGCGAGCGTGGAATCGCTGTCGAACCAGCTGCAGGCGCATCTGGAGGAAACGCGGACCGAGGCACACGCATGATCGGCGCGCAGGCAAAGGACAGCATCGAGCGCATCTTCTTTTCGGCGGTGCGCACGCGTCTCGTGACGGACGCGCAGCACCACTGCGAGATCAGCCCGCGCCCGGCGGAAGCCGCGCAGGGCGCGCAGGTCGTGGTGCTCACGATTTCCTCGATGCAGTTCCGCCTGCTGCTGCTCCTGCACTTCGAAGACGACGAAGCGACGCGCCGCTACTACATGGGCGACACGCAGGGCTCGCTCACCGAGTCCTTCATGGAATTCGGCAACCTGTGCTGCGGCGCGATGAACCAGCAGCTCGTCGAGCATTTCCCGGACCTCGGCATGTCCACGCCGTATGCGCTCAGCAGCGCCTGCCTGCCGTACCTGCGCGAGCTGAAGCCGGACTACGTTTCCACCTACGCGCTCACGCTCGACGGCAGCGTGCGGCTTGGCGCGACGCTGTGCGTCTGCTCGCAGACGTCGCTTGATTTCGTCGCCGCGCAGACGGAAACGGCGAACGAGGGAGCGGGCGAGCTGGAACTGTTTTAACGAAGGAAGCGCCGCACGCGGCGCAAGGAAATATCGACATGGCAAAGATTCTGGTGGTGGACGATTCGAGCACGGTGCGCGACGAAGTGGCGGGCTTTCTGCGCAAGAACGGCCTCGAGGTGGACACGGCGGTGGACGGCAAGGACGGTCTCGCGAAGCTGCGCGCGAATCCCGGCGTGAAGCTCGTGGTGAGCGACGTGAACATGCCCAACATGGACGGCCTCACGATGGTCGAGAAGATTCGCAGCGAGCTCGCGAACACGGCCGTCAACGTGGTGATGCTGACGACGGAAAGCAGCCCGGCCATGAAGGAGCGCGGCAAGGCGGCCGGCGTGCGCGGCTGGATCGTCAAGCCGTTCAAGGGCGATGCCGTGCTGGAGACGTTTCGCAAGCTGGCGGGTTAAAGCCGGCCTGAATCTCTTCGAACGCGCGTGAGCCGCGGCGCGCGCGTTCAGGCCGCCGCGGCCTCCGCGCGCACGCCCGGCATCGCGCCCGCTTTCGCCGGGCTCAACAGCACGGGAATCGACTTCGACGTGGGCGTGCCGGCGCCGTCCGCGACGGAAGAGAGCGGCACGAGCGGATTCGTCTCGGGGTAGTAGGCGCCGAGGCAGCCGCGCGGAATGTCGTACTCCACGAGCAGAAAGTCTTCCACGTGCCGCTCCACGCCGTCGTCCCAGACACTCGTGATGTCCACGTGCTGGCCCGGCGCGAAGCCGAGCATCGCGAGATCCTCGCGGTTCGCGAACAGCACGCGGCGCAGGCCGTACACGCCGCGATAGCGGTCGTCGAGGCCGTAGATCGTTGTGTTGTACTGATCGTGCGAGCGCGTCGTCATCAGCGTGAGAAGCCGCTCGCCGTGCAAGGCGCGCGCGCGGTGCAGGGGCGTGTCGAGCGCGACGGGATGCACGACGAACTGCGCCTTGCCGCTGGGCGTCTTCCATACGCGATCGCGCGAGGCCACGCCCAGGTGAAAGCCGCCCGGCTTCTTGAGGCGCTCGTTGTAGTTCTCGAAGCCGTCGAACACCTTCTCGATACCGTCGCGAATCTTCGCGTAGTCGCTCGCCAGATCGAGCCAGCTCACTTTGCCGCTGCCGAGCGTGGCGTGCGCCATGCGCGCGACGATGGCGATCTCCGAAAGCAGGTTCGGCGAAGCCGGACGGTTCATGCCGTAGGAGATGTGGACCATGCTCATCGAGTCCTCCACGCTCACGCCTTGCGGCACGCTGTTCTGCAGGTCGATCTCGGTGCGGCCGAGCGTGGGCAGGATCAGCGCGTCGCGGCCGTGCACCAGGTGGCTGCGGTTGAGCTTCGTGGTGATGTGCACGGTGAGATCGCAGGCCCGCATCGCTTCCCATGTGCGCGGCGTGTCGGGCGTCGCGATCGAAAAGTTGCCGCCCAGGCCGATGAACACCTTCACCTTGCCTTCGAGCATGGCGTGGATCGTTTCCACCACGTCGTAGCCGTGTTCGCGCGGTGGCTCGAAATCGTAGGCCTCGCCCAGGCGGTCGAGGAACGCCTGGGTCGGCTTTTCCTCGATGCCCACCGTGCGGTCGCCCTGCACGTTCGAATGGCCGCGCACGGGGCACAGGCCCGCGCCGCGCCGGCCGATGTTCCCGCGCATCATCATGAGGTTCGAGAGCAGCTGGATGGTCGGCACCGAATTCTTGTGCTGCGTGAGGCCCATGCCCCACGTCGAGATCACGGCGCGCCCCTTCGCGTAGATGTCCGCGAGCTTCAGCACCTCTTCGAGCGGCACGCCGGCTTCGGCGACGAGGGTGTCCCACGACTCGGCGCGCAGATCCTCGGCGAAGGCGGCGAAGCCCACGGTATGCTGCGCGATGAAGTCGATGTCGAGCACGCGTTCGCCGCCGGCCGCGAGCGCCGCGTCGTCGAGTTCGATCACGCGCTTGGCCACGCCCTTGATGAGCGCGAAATCGCCGCCGACGCGCGGCCGGATGAACACCGAACTGATCTTCACGCCGGAGGGCGAGAGCATGTCGAACGTATGCTGCGGGCTCGCAAAGCGTTCGAGGCCGCGCTCCTTGAGCGGATTGATCGAGACGATGGTGGCGCCGCGCTTTGCGCACTCGCGCAGCTCGCCCAGCATGCGCGGATGGTTGGTGGCGGGATTCTGGCCGAAGATGAGAAGCGTGTCGGCGTGCTCGAAGTCGTCGAGCGTGACCGTGCCCTTGCCGATGCCCACCGTGCCCGGCAGCCCCCGGCTCGTGGCCTCGTGGCACATGTTCGAGCAGTCGGGGAAGTTGTTCGTGCCGTACAGGCGCACGAAGAGCTGGTAGAGGAACGCCGCTTCGTTGCTCGCGCGGCCCGAGGTGTAGAACGCGGCGCGGTTCGGGTCGTCCAGTGCCTTGAGATGCTTCGCGACGAGCTTGAACGCGTCGTCCCAGCCGATGGGCACGTAGCGGTCGCGCGCGGCGTCGTAGACGAGCGGGTCGGTCAGGCGCCCATGCTGCTCCAGCTCGTAGTCGGACTGGGCCATCAGTTCGCTGACCGTGTGGGCCTCGAAGAACGCGGGCGTCACGCGCTTGCCCGTTGCTTCGGCGGCCACGGCCTTCACGCCGTTCTCGCAGAACTCGAAGGTGGACGCGTGCTCGCGGTCGGGCCACGCGCAGCCGGGGCAGTCGAAGCCGTCCGGCTGGTTCTGCTTGAGCAGCATGCGGAAGTCGCCGCCCGGCACCCTTTCCTTGACGAGGTTGATCGCAACCTGCTTCAGGGCGCCCCAGCCGGCTGCGGGGTGGTGGTACGGCTCGATGCGGGCGGAAGGCTTCTTCATGATGCGTGGTGTTCGAGGTCAGGGCGCGAAGCCCGATGAGACGAAGCCTACTGTGTTCCTGCGCGGCCGGAGGTCACAGAAAAATGGAAAGTCGAGGGATACAGTTGCGGCGATTTGTCATAGACTGCGGGGATCGCCCCCGAAACTTGCCCCACCGCCGCTCCACTGCTGCATACGCCGCCCATGACTCGCTACGAACGCCTTGCCGACGATATCGAAGCCGCGGTGCGCCGCGGCGTGTTCGGCGCGGGCGAGCGCATTCTTTCGGTGCGGCGCGCAAGCGAGCAGCACGGCGTGAGCATCAAGACGGTGCTGCACGCCTACGCCTTGCTGGAGAGCCGGGGGGTGATCGAGTCGCGGCCGCAGTCGGGCTATTTCGTGCGGGAGTCCTGGCGCGCGCATGGCACGGCGGCGCGCGACGGCGCCGCCGGGAAGCCCAAGGCGCGCCGCGCGGGCGCGCCGAAGGCGCCCGCGGCCGCCCCTGTGGACGTGAGCCGCCTCGTGCTCTCCACGCTGCGCAGCATCGGCGCGCAGGACGCCGTGCCGCTCGGCTCGCCGTATCCCGACCCGGCGCTGTACCCATGGCGCCGCATCAACCAGTATGCGAACGCCATCGCACGCCGCCATGCGAGCTGGAACCTGATCGACGACCTGCCGCCCGGCAATCCCGAACTGATCCGCCAGATCGCCCGCCGTTACGCGGAAAACGGCACGCCGGTCGACCCCGAGGAGATCGTCGTCACGGTGGGCGCGACCGAGGCCATCAATCTGAGCCTGCAGGCGGTGGCGAAGCCCGGCGACACGGTGGCCGTCGAATCGCCGACCTACTACGCGATGCTGCACGCCATCGAGCGGCTAGGTATGCGCGCGATCGAAGTGAGCACGCACCCGGAGACCGGCCTCGACCTCGACGCGCTCGAACGCGTGCTCAGGCGCCAGAAGGTGGCGGCCTGCATGGTGATGCCGAATTTCCAGAACCCGCTGGGCTTTCGCATGCCCGACGAGCGCAAGGCGCGGCTCGTGGCGCTGGCCGAGGCGCACGACATGCCGCTCATCGAAAACGACGTCTATCAAGAGCTTTATTTCGGGCCGACGCGGCCCACGCCGCTCAAGCATTTCGACGCGAGCGGAATCGTGCTGCACTGCGCCTCGTTTTCGAAAAGTCTTTCGGCCTCCTACCGCATCGGCTGGGCGATGCCGGGCCGCTATCGCGCCCAGGTCGAAAAGCTCAAGTTCCTGAATACGCTGACCACGCCTTCGGTGCCGCAGGTCGCGCTCGCCGACTATCTGCGCCACGACGGCTACGACCGCCATCTGCGCCGCCTGCGCCGCTTCTACCGGCAACAGGCGCGGCTCATGCGCGCGATGGTGCAGCGCTTCTTTCCCGCCGGCACGCGCACCTCCGACCCGCAGGGCGGCTACGTGCTGTGGGTGGAGCTGCCGGCGAGCGTGGACTCGATGCGGCTCTACCAGGCGGCGCTCGCGCGCGGCATCACGATCGGGCCGGGCTACATGTTCTCGATGCGCGACGACTTTCACCATTACATCCGGCTGAACTACAGCTATCCCTGGACGGCGCAGACCGAAGCGGCGCTGAAGACGCTCGGCGAACTGATTGCTCAGATGACCTGAGGAAAGAGACGATGAACGCAGAAAAGAATGGAGCAGGCGACGAAGACGAGGGCATCGACCCGGCGCTCGTGGCCGTGCTCGAACAGCTCTGGCGCGCCGAGCGCGAGACGCCGGGGCGCGCGTGGTCGCTCGCGAAGCTCTCGAAGCAGGCCGCCGTGCCGATGAGCGGACTGCGCAGACATTTGACGGCGCTGGTGGACAGCGGCCTCGTGGTGATGACGCTCGCGGAAGACGGCACGGGCACCGCGAGCCTTTCCGCGGACGGCCGGGCGTTTTGCGCCGAGGTGTTCGGCGAGGGCGCGCCTGGCGCAGACGAGGCCTGACACGGCCGGCCTCGGGCAAACAATTGCGGCTGGCGCTAAGCTGGCAGCCATCGGTTCCCCACCGGCTCCCATTGACAGACTGACAAAGACGGGCAACAACGTCCCATGGACTATATCGACAGCCTGCGGATCTTCCGCTCCGTGGTCGAGGCGCGCAGCTTCACGCGCGCCGCGGACATGCACGGGTTCACCACACCGGTCGTTTCGCGTGCGATTGCGCGGCTCGAAAAGCGCCTCGGCAGCCGGCTCTTTCACCGCACGACGCGCGCCGTTTCGCTCACCGAGACCGCCGAGCGTTTCTACGAAGGCTGCTGCCGCGTGCTGGACGACCTCGACGCGCTGGAGGCGGGCGCCTCCGAGCAAACGCGCGAGGCGAGCGGCGTGCTGCGGCTCGTCGCGCACACCACGGCCACGGTGAGCCGGCTCGTGCCGCTCATCGCCAGCTTCAAGCGCGCGCACCCCCAGGTCACGCTCGACGTGATCCTCACGGAGCGCCCCGTCGATCTCGTGGCGGACGGCTTCGACATCGGCCTCGTGCTGCCCTTCATGCTCAACAGCGACTCGACGGTGACGCGCCTGCTCGAACGCATTCCGCTCGCGCTCGTGGCGACGCCGGCCTACCTGGCGCTGAATTCGTCGCCCACGCATCCTTCCGAGCTCGCGCACCATACCTTTTTGACGATGCCGCCTTCGCTGCGCAAGCCGGAGCTCTCGTTCCGTCGCGGCGACGAAGAGGTGACCGTGCCGCTGCGCTACGAGGTGGCTTCGAACAACCCCGAATTCAACCGCGCGATGGCGCTGGAGGGCTTCGGCATCGGCATCCTGCCGGTGGGGCTCGTGCGCGCCGAACTGGCGGCGGGCCGGCTCGTCTCCTTGCTCGACGACTACGAGATCAGCAACGCGGCGATCGAGATCCGGCTTGCGTACAGCACGCGCACGCTGCTGCCCGCCAAGGTGCGCGCGTTCATCGACCATGCCGCTGCGTTCTACGAGGGCATGGAGCCGTCGGCGCAGGAGGTGGCGCCCATGCTTTCGAAAGCGAAATGAAGGAGTGACGCCTATTATTGCCGGCGCGTTCACAATGTGATGCCGGTCCTGGGGCTTGTACCGGGACCGGCTGGCCGCTAATCTGTGCATATGCACAGTAACCCGACACTTCGGCTTCCCGAACATGACGATTGCTTCGCCGTTCGCCAGGCCGCCCGTCATTTGTCGCAGCTCTACGAGCGGCATCTTTCGGCGGCCGGGCTCACGCCGACGCAGTTCAGCATACTCGGCGCGCTCGAACACCGGTCGAGCCTGACGATGGCGGAATTGGGCCGGGCCCTGGTGATGGAGCGCACGACGCTCGTGCGCGCGCTGCGGCCATTGTTGCGCAACGGCCTCGTGGCCGACGCCGCCGGCACACGCCGCCGTCAGCTGGCGTTGACGCCGGCAGGCCGGGAGCGCTTCGGCATTGCGGGCGAGTATTGGCGTTCGGCGCAGGACGAGTTCGAGCGCCGCTTCGGCCCGCAACGGGCGGCATGGCTGCGGCGCGAGCTGTTTCGCGTCACGCGCGCGGTCTGAGGTGGCTTCGGTCGTGCAGCAGTTGGGTTGCCGGTTCGCTTGAAATCGAATAACGGCGCTTTTTTTGTCTTGATAAGTGCATATACACAGGTGAGCGACATGTCGAGTCCTTCCACTCCCGTTACAGGTCAGGCCGCGCCGGCCCCCGGGCGCGCCCGGTCGGCCCGGCCGCCATGGATGGCGCTGGCCGTCGGCGCCGTGGTGCTGGTGCTCGCGCTGGCGGCCGGCTACTGGTTCTTCGTGCTGCGCTTCGAGCAGACGACCGACGACGCCTACGTCGGCGGCAACGTCACGGTGATGGCGCCGCGCGTGAGCGGCTTCGTGAACGACATCCTCGTGCAGGACAACCAGTACGTGCACGCGAACCAGGTGCTGATCCGCCTCGACGCGCGCGACTACGACGCGAAGCTCGCGCAGGCCAATGCCGAAGTGGACAGCGCGCACGCGGCCGTGGCCGAGCTGCAGGCGCGCCAGACGCTGCAGGAAGCGGTCATCAACCAGCATCAGGCGGAGGTGCGCGCCTCGAACGCGGAACTCACGCGCAGCGGCGAGGACGAGACGCGCTATCGCGAGCTCGTGAAGGACGACGCGGTGTCGAACCAGCTCGTCGAGCGCGCCGATGCGGACTACGCGAAGGCTCAGGCAACGGTGGCGAGCAGCGGGGCGGCGGTGCAGGCGGCGCAGCGCGAGCTGGAAGTGCTGGCCGCCCAGCTTGCCGACGCGAAGGCGCGAGTCGCCACGGCCGAAGCGAACCAGCGGCTCGCGGCGCTGAACGTCGAGTACACGACGATCCGCTCGCCGGTGGACGGCTACATCGGCAACCGCACGGCGCGCGTGGGCTTGCTCGCGAACGTGGGCGCGCCGCTCCTGACCGTGGTGCCGGCGACCGACCTTTGGGTGGATGCGAACTTCAAGGAAGACCAGTTGAAGAAGATGCGCGCGGGCGACCGCGCCGACGTCGAGCTCGACGCGGCGACCGGCACGCTGCACGGCTACGTGGAGAGCCTCGCGCCTGCCACGGGCGCGACGTTCAGCGTGCTGCCGCCCGAGAACGCCACGGGCAACTTCACGAAGATCGTGCAGCGCGTACCGGCGCGCATTCGCCTCGAGGTGCCGAAGGGCATGGAGGGCGTGCTGCGCCCGGGCCTCTCCGCGACCGTGAAAGTGCATCTGGACGACACCGTGAAGACGGCGTCGGCGCACTGAAAAGGGGGAGCGACATGAATGCCCCCCAGACCGAGGCCACGCTGGAGCGGCCCGTAGAAACACCGGTCGCCGCGCCCGCCGCCGTCGCGCCCGCGAAGCCGCTCGAACCGCATCTCCAGCCCATGGCGCAGCGCGCGTTCGCATTTGCGCTCATGTGCATCGGCTTCTTCATGGCGACGCTCGACATCCAGATCGTCGCCTCCTCGCTGCGTGACATCGGCGGCGGTCTTTCCGCGAGCCAGGACGAACTCTCCTGGGTGCAGACGGCCTATCTGATCGCCGAAATCATGGTGATTCCGATGTCGGGCTGGCTCTCGAAGGTGTTCTCCACGCGCTGGCTCTTCGTCGCTTCGGCGGTGGGCTTCACGATCACGAGCATGCTGTGCGGCCTCGCCTGGGACATCAACTCGATGATCCTCTTTCGCGGTCTGCAAGGGGCGCTGGGCGCCGCGATGATTCCCACGGTGTTCACGACCGCCTTCGTGCTCTTTCCCGGCAAGCAGCGGCTCGTGGCCTCCACGACGATCGGCGCGCTCGCCTCGCTCGCGCCCACCATCGGCCCCGTGATCGGCGGCTGGATCACCGACCAGTGGTCGTGGCACTGGCTGTTCTATCTGAACGTCGTGCCCGGCATCGCCGTGGCCCTGCTCGTGCCGCGTTACGTCCACGTGGACGAAGCCGATCTCTCGCTCATCAAGCGCGGCGACTACCTCGGCATCGCATTGATGTCGGGCTTTCTCGGCTGCCTCGAATACGTGCTCGAAGAAGGGCCGCGCAAGAACTGGTTCGGCGACCACGTGATCGTCGCGTGCGCCTGGATCTCCGCGATCTGCGGCTTTCTCTTTCTCGTGCACGCGCTGACCGCGAAAGACCCCATCGTCGACCTGCGCGCGCTGGCCGTGCGCAACTTCGGCATCGGCAGCCTGCTCTCGTTCGTGACCGGCATCGGCATCTTCGTCTCCGTGTTTCTCACGCCGCTCTTTCTGGCCGAAGTGCGCGGTTTCAGCTCGCTACAGATCGGTCTTTCGCTGCTCTCGGTGGGCGTGTTCCAGTTGCTCGCGCTCGGCGTGTATGCGTTCGCCACGCGCTACGTCAGCATGCGCGTGCTGATGGTGTTCGGCCTTGTCATGTTCGGGCTGGGCTGCTACCTCTACGTGCCGCTCACGCACGACTGGGGCTGGCAGCAGTTCCTGCTGCCGCAGGCGCTGCGCGGCATTGGCCAGCAGTTCGCCGTGCCGCCCATCGTGACGATGTCGCTCGGTTCGCTGCCGCCCTCGCGGCTCAAGTCGGCCAGCGGTCTCTTCAATCTGATGCGCAACCTGGGCGGCGCGATCGGCATTGCCGTGAGCGCGACCATGCTCAACGACCGCCTCAACTTTCACTATCTGCGGCTGAACGAAAGCGTGACGCACGGCCAGCCGCAGGTGGAGTCGCTGCTCGCGGGGCAGGCGTCGTACTGGTCGTCGGTGGCGGGCGACGCACTCGACACCGGTGCGGCGGCCCTCGCGAACCTGCATGCGCTCGTGCTGCGCGAAGCCCTCGTGCTCACGTTCTCGGACACGTTTTTCGTGCTTTCCCTGTGCTTCGTGGTCGCCATTGCGAGCGTGATCTTCTCGAAGCCGATCACGCTGGGCGGCCCGCCCCCCGACGCTCACTGAGCCATAGAGGTCAACATGGATTCCTCCTTGAACATCATGCCGCTGCGCGTCGCGCGCACGCTGGTTGCCTCGCTCGTGAGCGCCGTGCTCGCGGCGTGCGCGGTGCAGCCCGCCACGCATGCCGACCTGCCGGCCGCCGTCCGCACCACGGCGCCCGCCGCGTGGCGTATCGATACCCCGCAAGACGCGGTGGATGCGCAAACGTGGTGGGGGCAGTTCGGCGACCCGACGCTGAACCGGCTGCTCGACACGGTGCTGCACGGCAACCTGGACCTGCAGGCTGCCGCCGAACGCGTGAAGCAGGCGCAGTCGATCACGACGCAAAAGCATGCCGTGCTGCTGCCGCAACTGGACTTCACGGCACAGGGCGCCTACGAGCGCGAGAACGTGCCGCCGCCGCTCGGCTATGTGAAAGAGGCGGGCGCGGGTCTCGCGCTCTCGTGGTCGCCCGACGTGTTCGGCGGCGAGCGGCTCGACCTGCTGGCGGCCCAGGCGAACCTCGTGGGCCAGCAGCACGCGCTGGATGCGGTGCGGCTCGCGCTCGCGGCCGATACGGCCTCGGCCTATGTCGATCTGCGCTGGGCTCAGGCGGAACTGAAGATCCTTCAGGATAACGTATCGATCCGGCAGCGCGCACTGGCGCTCACGCAGGATCGGCTGAAATACGGCCTTTCCACGCAGCTCGACGTCACGCGCGCACAGACGCAGTTGAGCGAACTGCAGGCGCGCCTTCCGCGCGCCCAGGCGAGCATCGAGCATCAACTGAACCTGATCGCCGTCTATACGGGCCGCACGCCCGAATCCGTCGCGCAGCTTGCGCTCGCAACGCCCGCGCCCATTCCGGCCGCGCCGGCGAGCGCGCCGCGACTGCTGCCCTCGGAAGCGCTGCTGCGCCGTCCCGACGTGCAGGCGGCCTACGCCACCGTCGAGCAGCGCGCCGCCGAAGTGGGCGTGGCGCGCGCGGAGCGCTACCCGAAGTTCTCGCTGAACCTCTCGGACGGCGTGTTGGCCGCCTCGTACCTGGGCATGCCGACGCTCACCGACAACCTCTTCAGCGCGGTCCTGGGCGCGACGAGCCCGATCTTCAACGCGGGCCGCATCACGGCCGACATCGACCAGAGCGAGAGCCGCATGCGCGAGTCGCAACTGAATCTGCAGCAGGCCATGCTGCAGGCGCTGCGCGAAGTGGAGGACAGCCGCACGGATCTCGTGAGCACGGCGGCCCAGACGCAGCAACTGACCGACGCGGTGGCGGCCTCGGCGCAGGCGCTCAAGCTCGCGAACCAGCTCTACAAGGGCGGCGCGACCGACTTCCTCGACGTGCTGACGGCGCAGCAGACCTATCTCGCCGACGCCGACCTGCTCAACCAGGCGCAGCGCGAGCACGCGCTCGCGGCGGTGGCGCTGTATCGCTCGATGGGCGGCGGCTGGAGCCAGAGCGGCGAGGTGATCGCGAAGACGGCCGATGCGCCGCGCGGGTGATGTGCGATGCGAGGACCGCGCCGCCGGCCGACGAAGCGAACGCTATTCGCGCGCCGCGGCGCGCCACTGCGCGGGCGTCATGCCCACATGGCGCTTGAACACGCGCTGGAACGCGGCGTCGGACTGATAGCCCACCGCTTCGCCTATCTCGGCCACCGGCTGGCTGCCCTGCGCGAGCAGGCGGCCCGCGAGGGTCATGCGGATTTCGGTGAGCACGTCCGCGGCCGAGCGGCCGAAGGCCTCGTCGAAGTGCCGCGCGAAGGTGGCCCGCGACATGTGGCACAGCGCGGCGAGCCCGGGCAGCGTCCAGTCGTTGCCGGGCGTGTCGAACATCGCGTCGATGGCCGGCTGCAGGCGCGGGTTGCGCGCGAGCGCGAGCAGTCCGCGCGGCGGCGCGTCGGCTTCGCTTGCGTAGCGCAGCGTGAGCGCGAAGAGCGCGCCCGAGAGATGGTTCACGAGCGACTCGCTGCCCGCCGCCGCTTCGAGGGTCTCGTCGCGCATGAGCGCGATCAGGCGCACGAGACGCTCGGGCGCCGCGCCTTCGTCGTGCACGCTGCGCACGATGAGCCGTGCGGGCAGGTTCTCGCGCAGGAGCCGTTCCGGCACGGCGGGCAGCAGGAAGCGGCCGCACAGGATGTCGGCGGGAGCGCTCGCGCCTTCGTTGGTCTCGAAGGCGAGGCCGTTGCGCATGTGCCGCTGGGTGGCGGCCGGCGTCTCGCCGCTGCCGTCGTGCAGCGTGTGGGCGCTGCCGGTGGGAAAGAGCACGATGTCGCCGGCGCGCATCGCAACCGGCGCGCCGTGCGCGTCCTCGAGCATGGCCCGGCCGCTCAGGAGCACGTGATACGGGATCTCGCGCGCTTGCGCACCCGGGTGCTCGATGCGCCAGGGCATGCCGAAGTGGCAGCGCACGTCGAGACGTCCCGTGACGGGCATGAGCGTAAGCAGGCGGCTGAGCAGGTCCATGGCGGTAAGCACCCCGTAAGGAATGGGATGAGACGATCGGGCATGAATTCGCGTCATTGTGGCATTAAAAAGGCGGGTCTGCGCGACTAGACTGGCATCACGCCATCGCCGATGGCCGCGCAAACCCAACCACCCAGAGTTCAAGGAGTCGATCATGTCCCGTCTTACCGCCATCCAGCCCGAAGCCGCCACCGGCGCCGCCGCTGAAATCTTCGCGAAGATCCGCAAGGCTGTCGGCAAGGTGCCGAACGCCTACGCCACCATCGGCAGCCATAGCCCCGAAGCGCTCGGCGCGATCCTCGGCGTCGAAGCCGTGATTGCCGCGGGCACGCTCACGAAGCAGGAAGTCGAAGCCATCAAGCTCGCCGTGAGCGAAGTGGCGGGCTGTGATTATTGCGTGGCCGCGCACACGCTGGCCGGCAAGTTCTCCGGTCTCTCGCCGGAAGCGATGAAGCAGGTCCGCGCGGGCGAGCCCACGGGCGATGCGAAGCGCGATGCCCTGGTGCGCTATGTGCGCGTTCTCGTGACGACGCGCGGCACGGTGCCCGAAAACGAGGTGAACGCGATTCGCGAAGCCGGCTATACCGAGCGCCAGATCATCGAGATCGCGCTGGCGGTCGCTTCGATCACGTTCACGAATCTCGTGAACCGCGTGAACGACACGACGCTGGATTTCCCGGCCGTGGCGTAAGCGCTTTCGCCAACCTGCGTGCGTCGATAGCGTGACGTCGAGACATAAAGCGTGCCATGCCGGACGAAGTTTGCCTCGACGCAAGCATTTGAATGTGTGCATATGCATACATAGAATGAATCGACGCATGCAGTTTTTTGTTTGATGGAGGATCGAAGATGAGCACTCGCGAGATCGTACTGTGCGAACCGGTACGCACGGCAATTGGCGGATTCAACGGCGCGCTGAAGGGCGTGCCGGCAACGGCATTGGGCGCGGCGGTCGTGCGCGAGACGCTTGCGCGCGCGAAGCTCGATCCCTCCGAACTCGGCTCGGTCGTGTTGGGCAACGTGGTCCAGGCGGGCAACAAGATGAACCCGGCACGCCAGGCGGAGCTCGGCGGCGGCGTGCCCGTTTCGGTGCCCGCGCTCACGGTGAATCGCGTGTGCGGGTCGGGCGCGCAGGCCGTGGCGAGCGCCGCGCAGGAAGTGCTGCTGGGCTTGGCCGACGTGGCGCTGGCGGGCGGCATGGAGAACATGGACCGCGCCCCGTATCTGCTCGACGGCGGCCGCTGGGGCTATCGCATGGGCAACGCGGAGATCCACGACAGCATGCTGCGCGACGGCCTTCTCGACGCGTTCTCGGGCGAGCATTCGGGCTGGCACACCGAAGACCTCGTGACGAAGGCGCAGCTCACGCGCGAAGCGCAGGATCGCTTCGCGGCGCGCTCGCAGCAGCGCTTTGCGGCGGCGCAGGCGGCAGGGCGCTTCAGGGAAGAGATCGTCGGCGTGGAGATCAAGGGCAGGAAGGGCGTGGAAGTGTTCGATGTCGACGAAGCCCCGCGGCCCGATACGACGGTCGAGGTGCTCGCGAAGCTGCGTCCCGCGTTCCGTCCCGACGGCACGATCACGGCGGGCAATGCACCGGGCCTGAACAGCGCGGCTTCGGCCATGCTCGTGGCCGATCGCGCATACGCCGAAGCGAAGGGCATCGCGCCGATGGTGAAGCTGGCCGCCTGGGGCGTGGGGGCGGTCGAGCCGGGCCTCTTCGGCCTTGGTCCTGTGCCGGCCGTGCAGCTTGCGTTGCGGCGCGCGGGCTGGTCGCTCGCGGACGTCGAACGCTTCGAGATCAACGAAGCCTTTGCGGCGGTGCCGCTCGCGGTCGCGAAGCAGCTTGGCATTCCCGAGGACATCGTGAACGTGGAGGGCGGCGCGATCGCGCATGGCCATCCCATCGGCGCCACGGGGGCGATCCTCACCACGCGTCTTGCCTGGTCGATGCGTCGCGACGGCGTCCGTCGCGGCGTGGTGACGCTGTGCATTGGCGGCGGCCAGGGTATCGCGCTCGCGCTCGAGGCCGTATGATGGCCGTGCGCCGCGTGGTGTGGAACTGCAGGGAGTGAACGGCAATGACGAAGCGGGTGACTCGCGAAGAATGCAACTGTTTTGCGCTGCGGCAGGCCGCGCGCTTCGTCACGCAGCTTTATGAGCGGCATCTCTCGCAGGCGGGCGTCACGGCTGCGCAGTTCACGATTCTTTCGCGCCTCGCCGGCCGGCCCGATGCAACGGCCGCCGAACTCTCGGACGACCTCGTGATGGACCGCACCACGCTCGTGCGCGCGCTCAAGCCGTTGCAGCGCGACGCGCTCGTGGTGTCGGCGGCGTCGGAGCACGATACGCGCGTGCTTGTCTACCGCCTTTCGGCCAGCGGCTTGCGGCGCTACGAGAAAGCGCATGCGCTCTGGCAGGACGCTCAGGCCGAATTCGAGCGCTACGTGAAGCGCGACCGCGCGAAGGCGCTGCGCGCCGAGCTGTTTGCGCTGACGAAAGCCGCCTCGGCTTGAGCCGTCTCCGGCCCGCTTTCAATCCGTAAGCACGCCTGAAGCGTGCATAAAGCGTGCAGCCAGCATTGCGATCTGGCTCGAAAATGGCATCATGAGATCCTGGCGCCTGCCGTCAAATGAGCAGGCCACAGGAGTCTGACGCTTTGCCGCCGGGTTCTCATGAAACGACATCGACCGCCGCCGCCGCATCTCCTGCGCGAGCACACGCATTATGCGTGGCGCGATCTCGCCCTCACCTCGCTGCCCGTGGCGTTCTTCTGCGCCGTCGTGGTGGCGCTCGTGGTCTGGCTCGTCAATCCCGCGCCGCCGCGTACCATCACCATCAGCGCCGGGCCGCGTGACAGCGCCTTCATGGCGATGGCCGAGGCCTACCGCACGATCCTCGCGCGCAACGGCGTGAAGCTCAAGGTGATCGAGTCGGACGGCTCGGTGCAGAACCTCGCGCGCCTGCTCGATCCGAAGCAGCACGTCGATGTGGGCTTCGTGCAGGGCGGCGTCGTCGACGGCAAGGACGTGAGCTCGCTCATGTCGCTCGGCAGCGTGGAGTATTTGCCGATGGTCGTGTTCTACCGCGGCTCGGGGCTCACGCAACTTTCGCAGCTCGAAGGCAAGCGCATCGCCATCGGGCGCGAGGGCAGCGGCACGCGGCTCCTCTCGCTCAATCTGCTTGCCGCGAACGGCATCGAACCCGGCGGCGACACCACGCTGCTGCCGCTGGACGGCTTGCAGGCGGCAACGCAGCTCGTCTCCGGCAATGCCGATGCGGCCATGCTGAGCGGCGACTCGGCCACGCGCGGGCTGATGTTGCGCCTGCTCACGATACCGGGCATCTCGGTGATGAGCTTCGACGAGGCTTCGGCCTACACCCGGCTCTTTCCGTATCTGGAGGACATCGAACTGCCGCCGGGCGTGCTGGATCTGCGCCGGCGCGTGCCGGCCGAAACCATTCATCTCGTCGGGCCGACGGTGGAGATCGTGGCGCGCGACACGCTGCATCCGGCCGTCTCCGACCTGCTGATCGAGGCGGCGACCGAGGTGAACGGCGCACCGGGCCTGTTGCAGCGCGCCGGCGAATTCCCGAACACCGAGCTGCACGACTTCCGCATCAGCGAGGACGCCACGCGCTATTACAAGTCCGGCAAGAGCTTTCTCTACCGCACGCTGCCGTTCTGGCTGGCGAGCGTGGCGGACCGGCTGCTCGTGCTCCTGCTGCCGCTCGCGGTGCTCGTGATTCCGGCGCTGCGCACGATCCCTGCGCTGTACAGCTGGCGCGTGCGTTCGCGCATTTACCGCTACTATGGCGCCCTCATCGCCATCGAGCGCGATGCGCTCAAGCACACGAGCGAGGAGGAGCGGCGTCAACTGAAGGAGGACCTCGACGAAATCGAGCGTTCGCTGAACACGGTACGCATGCCGCTTGCCTACGCCGACGCGTTCTACGTGCTGCGCGAGCACATCGGTTTCGTGCGTGTTCATCTGAACGAGAATGAGCCGATGACGCAATGATCGATGCAAGGTGGATTGTTTCGTAGCGCGAATCGAAGTGGGCAATTGATGCATGTCATGAGATGGATCGCGGCGTCGTCGCATAGCGATTGACACCATGCGAGCAAGGCCCTAATTTCCCGGTAGCACACGCAACGTCCGCCTCAGATCGCAGTGTTTTTGCAGGTCCGATCTGTTGCCGGAAAGCCTGGATAACACCTCAAGTCACCAGGAGGACCTCAACGTGAAATCGTCCGGTGTCGGCCAGCGTCACCTCTGGCTCATCTGTGCCGCCCTCGCGGGTGCGCCGCTCTTCGTCGGCCCAACCGGCCCGACTGCCGCGCTGGCGCAGAACGCGGCCAGGCTCTCCAACCAGCAGCTCGATTCGCTCACCGCGCCCATTGCTCTGTATCCCGACGCACTGCTCGCCCAGGTGCTGATGGCCGCCACGTTTCCGCAGGACGTGCAGGCCGCGGCAGCGTGGTCGAAGGCCAATCCGAACCTGAAGGGCGACGACGCCGTGAAGGCAGTGGCTTCCCAGCCGTGGGATCCGAGCGTGCAGTCGCTCGTGGCGTTTCCGCAGGTGCTCGCCACCATGGACTCGAAGCCCGACTGGGTCCAGCAGATCGGCAACGCTTTTCTCGCGCAGCCCAACGACGTGATGGACTCGGTGCAACGCATGCGCGTGCTGGCGCAGAAGGCGGGCAACCTGAAGTCGAACGACCAGCAGAAGGTCGTCGTGCAGCCGGCCTCGAGCACCTCGACCACGCAAACGATCGTGATCGAGCCCGCCAGTCCGCAGGTTGTCTACGTGCCGACCTATAACCCCACCGTGGTGTACGGCGCGTGGCCCTATCCGGCGTATCCGCCCGTGTACATGCCGCCGCCTCCGGGGTATGCCATCGCCACGGGCTTCATGACCGGGCTCGCGTTCGGCGCGGGCGTGGCCGTGGCGAACTCGCTGTGGGGCGGTTTCAACTGGGGCGCGCATGACGTGAACATCAACGTCAACCGCTACAACAACATCAACGTCAACAACCGCATCAACACGAACAACGCCACGTCGAACTGGAACCGCAACCAGAACGTCGAGCGCCGTAACCAGAACTTCAACGGCAACAATCTGAACCAGCAGCGCAACCAGTACCGCGGCTACGACCAGTCGCGCCAGCAGGCCGCGCAGGCGTTCCAGAACCGCACCGGCCAGAGCATGGGCGGCAACGCGAACGAACGGCTGCAGGGCATCCAGAATGGCGGCAACCGGCCCGGTGCCAATGGCGCGAACGGCGGCAATGCGCTCAACAACCGCGGACAGAACGCGAATGGCGGCAACGCGATGAACAATCGCGGACAAAACGAGAACCGCGCAAACGGCAATGGCCTGAACAATCGCGGCGAGAACGCGAACCGCCAGAACGACATCAACAACCGCGCCCAGAGCGCGAACCGCGACAACGCCTTGCGCGGGGCGGGCGACGGCAGCGGCGCGCGCGCCGACACGCAGCGCGGCCAGCAAAGCCGCGACGCCTTCCAGAATCAGAATCGCGGCGGCATGGGCGGCGGCGGCCAGGCGGGCGGCGGTGCCCGGGGCGGATTCGGTGGAGGCGGTGGCGGGGGCGGCCGGCTGGGTGGCGGCGGTGGCGGGGGCGGCCGGCTGGGTGGCGGCGGTGGCGGTGAACGCCATCTGGGCCGACGTTGAATATCTACAGGAGTCTAGCGATGATCCGTATTCAAGCACGCCGCCTGCCGCAAGACGCCAGTCGCCTTCGGACGCAGCTTCCGACGATCCGCCCACTCGGGCTTGCCGTTGCGCTCGCATTGGCGTTCGGCATGGGCGCCGCGCACGCGCAGGCTGTCTATCCCACGCCCGATGCCGCAGCCGAGGCATTCGAGAGCGCGCTCGCCACGAACGACCACGAAGCGATCAAGCACGTGATGGGCGCCAACTTCGAGCAGTTCATCCCCACGCAGAACATCGGCGAAGAAGACGTCTACGACTTCCTCGGCGCATGGGCGAAGGGCCATCAGATCGTGCAGGACGACAAGCCGGTTGCGGGCAAGGCGAGTGCGCACCTCCAGGTGGGCGACAGCGGCTGGACGCTGCCCATTCCGATCGTGCAGGGCGCGCACGGCTGGAGCTTCGATCCGCGCGAGGGCGCGAGCGAAATACTCACGCGCCGCATCGGCCGCAACGAGCGCGCGGCGATGCTTACGTCGCTTGCCTATGTCGATGCTCAGAAGGAATACCAGTCGCAGATGCAGCACTACGCGCAACGCTTCGTGAGCACACCCGGCACGCACGACGGGCTCTACTGGCCGGTCGAGCCGGGCGAAGCCGAAAGCCCGCTCGGGCCGCTTGCCGCCACCATGCCGCACGACGCGAAGGTGGTGCCGAAAGAGGGCTATCACGGCTATCACTTCCGCATCCTCACGGCGCAGGGGGCGCATGCGAGCGGCGGCGCGCGCAACTATCTCGAGAACGGGCAGCTTGCCGGCGGCTTCGCGCTGATCGCGTGGCCGGCCGACTATGGCAAGACGGGGGTGATGAGCTTTATCGTCAATCAGGACGGCCAGATTTACCAGAAGAATCTCGGGCCGAACGGCGCGCGCACGGCGGCGGCAATCAAAACGTTCGACCCCGATCCGTCCTGGCAAACCACCACGCCGTGAGCGGAGCGCCAAGGGTATGAACTGTCGGCCGGCGTCGGGTCGTGACTCGCGACGCCGCGCGCACGCCGGGTTGTTCTATGCTGATTGGGCGGGTACGCGAATTGCTGTTCACGTGCCCGCCCTTTCTTTCGCGTGGAGACAACAATGCAACGACGACATTTCATCCTCACGGCAGGCGCGGCCCTTGCCTCGGGCGGTCTGGCCCTCGCGGGCTGTACCACCACGCCAGGGTCATCTCCCACCGCCGCGGACAACGCCTCGAAGCGCGCATCGATCGACTCGAGCGTGAGCGGCACGATGAGCAGGCTTTACTCCACGGTGCCGGGTTCGCACGAACTCGTCGCCAAATCGCGCGGGGTGCTCGTGTTCCCGTCGGTGCTGCAGGCGGGTTTCATCGTCGGCGGGCAGTACGGCGAAGGCGCGCTGCGCGTGGGCGAAGCCTCGGTGGGCTACTACAGCACCGTGTCGGGGTCGTTCGGACTGCAGGCCGGGGCGCAGTCGAAGGCCATCATCTTCTGCTTCATGACCCAGGATGCGCTCAACCGGTTCCGCAGTTCGGATGGTTGGTCGGTGGGCGCCGACGCTTCCGTGGCGCTCGTGAAGGTCGGGGCGAACGGTGCGGTCGACACGACCACGGCCACGGCGCCCGTCGAAGTCTTCGTGATGACCAATGCCGGCCTGATGGGCGATATCTCGCTGGCAGGCACGAAGGTCTCGCGTCTCAATATCTAGGAAGACCGAACCGGACGAGACATCGGCGTCACGTCCGGTTAATCTGGGGCCCGTTTTTCGTGCGAACGGTCCCCAGCACGGCTGCCGGTTGCGCCGGCAGTACGTCCCTTGCGCCTCGTTCGGGCGCGGATCATGGATATCCCCTATGCAGGCGTCCGGCCTATATGCCGATACGCCGAACGGGCCGCGCCTTCGGGTGAAGAGCGGCCACTACGCTATGGGTTATTCAATGCTAAAGAACCTCACTATTCGCGGGGGGCTCACCCTCGTCATCGGCGCCTTCATTGTGTTTTTGCTGATCGTGATCGGCGTGGCCTACGGCGCGCTCAAGCTCACGAACGACAGTCTCACGGAAGTGCGCACGGGCGCGCAGGCGCTGTCCGACCTGAAGACCAGCTCGGAAAAACTGCTGCAGGTGCGCCTCGAGCTTTCCGGCTATGAGACGCGCTTCAGCGTCGGCAAGTCCACCGACGGGATGCTCGACCACGCGCAGCATGTGCTCACCCAGTCGAACGAACAGTTCCGCCGCTACAGCGCGGGCCCCTTTGCCGATCCCGAGCAGGCGCAGCTAGTCGAGGCTGTCGCGAAGGCGCGCGCCGCGCTCGTGAACCAGGCGTTGGAGCCGGAGTACAAGGCGCTCGTCGACAACGACTTCAATACCTTTCGCACGATCCAGGGCGAAACCGCCGATGCCTTTTATGCCGACTATGCGAAGGCGATCGACGCCCTGGAGCAGTGGCATGTCGCGCGCGGCCAGCACGATGCCGATACGGCCGCGCAACGGTTCCGGCTTTCGCTCATCGTGTTCGGCGTGATCGGCGCAGTTGGCCTCGCGCTGGGGCTGATGGCGCGCGCGGGGCTGGCGGCGGCCGTCATCAAGCCCGTCAACCAGGCGATCCGTCATTTTCAGCGCATTGCCGCGGGCGACCTGAGCGTGGACGTGCGCGTGCGCTCGAACAACGAGATGGGGCAACTGCTGGGCGCGCTCGTGCAGATGCGCGACGGCTTGACCGGCACCGTCTCGCGCGTGCGCGGCGGCACCGAGGAAATCTCGCAGGGCGCGAACCAGATCTCGGCGGGCAATGCCGATCTGTCCGACCGCACCTCGCAGCAGGCGGCGGCGCTGGAGCAGACCGCGGCGAGCCTCGAGGAACTCTCCGGCGCGGTGCGCCAGAACACGGCGAGCGCCAAGGAGGCGAGCGGCCTGGCTCAGGGCGCGCTCGATACCGTGACGCGGGGCGCGGACGTGGTGGCGCGCGTGAACGCGACGATGAGCGAGATCTCGTCTTCGTCGCAGAAGGTCGAGGAGATCACCGGCATCATCGAAGGCATCGCGTTCCAGACCAACATCCTCGCGCTGAACGCCGCCGTCGAGGCCGCTCGCGCGGGCGAACAGGGCCGCGGCTTCGCGGTGGTCGCGAGCGAGGTGCGCAGCCTCGCGCAGCGTTCGGGCACGGCGGCCAAGGAGATCAAGGAGCTGATCTCGGCTTCCGTGGCGACGGTGGGCTCGGGCGCACGGCTCGTAGCCGAGGCGCGCAGCACGATGGACGCGGCGCGCGACGCCGTGGCGCGCGTGAACCACATCATGCGCGAGATCGAGGCGGCGACTCACGAGCAGAGCGACGGCATCGAGCAGGTCAACCGTGCGATCGCGCAGATCGACGAGGTGACGCAGCGCAACGCAGCGCTGGTGGAAGAGGTGGCGGCCTCGGCCCAGTCGCTCGAATCGCAGGCCCAGTTGCTGCGCGAGGCCGTCTCCGTGTTCAGGACGAGCGAAGCGGCGAGGCACGTCATGACGCACGAAGCGGCTGGCGCCGAAGTGCCGATGCTGGCTGCGCCGGCCCTGGCGTGAGGTCTTGACCTGACGGCCTGAAGTTGCCCCTCCCCGGCAATTCGCATTTGCGCGCCGGGGCGGTGACGCGGGCGGCGGCGCAGGCCTTTAAGCGTCCTCCGCCTGCCCCGTCAGCATCTCGATGAACCGCTCCGCCGGCGGCGAAAGCGCGCCGCCTTTGCGCGTGACGATCCCGAAGCTTTGCGACTGCGATTGCAGCGCGATCGGCAGAATCCGCAGCATGCCGTGCTGCGCGCACAGGTTCGCCACGTCCGCGGGCAACACCGAAACGAGCCCGGAGTCCTGCATCAGCAGCGTGATCGTCACGAAGGTCGAAGCGGTCGAAATCGGGTTGGTCGGCAGTGCGAATCCGGCAAGATCCATCTCGCGCTCCACCAGCGCGCGCAGCGGCATCTGCGTCGGGTAGACCACCCAGCGGTGGCCGACGAGGTCGCGCCATCCCACGTCGGCGGGCAACGGCGGGTGCGCATGGCCCACCACCACGGCAAGCGGCTCGTCGCCGATCTTGCGGTAGTGATACTTCGAAGGCTGATCGCTCACCGCGGCGCGTCCGATCACGAGGTCCAGGTGCCCTTCGTCGAGCTGCAGCAGCATCTTCGCGCTCGTGTCCTCGACGATCTCGACCGAGAGGTTGGGCTGGCTCGCGTGCAGCCGGTCGATGACCGGCACGACGATCTCGGGAATCGCCCCCATGATCGAGCCGATCGCGAGCCGGCCGCCGCGCCCGCTGCGGATCTCCGAAATGTCCTCGCAGAGCGCGTTGAGGTCGGTCGTCAACAGCCGCGCGTAGCGGATCACGCAGTGGCCGAACTGGTTCGCGATCATGCCGTTTTTCGAACGCTCGAAGAGCGGCGCGTCGAGCATCGACTCCAGCTCGTGCAGCATCTTGCTCGCGGCCGATTGCGTCATCGACATCGCGCCCGCCGCCTTGTGCAGCGATTTGTATTCGTCGAGTGCGATCAGCAGCTGCAGCTGGCGGATCCGCAGCCTCGACAACAGGGCATCCAGGGTTTTCATCTAAGTCGTAAAAGCGATCACGAGATGGAAATTTCTCAATATACAGGTGCGAAAGGCGGCCCGTATAGTCTCGGCTGGAGACGGTCTCCGGCGCCCCCGCGCCTTCCTGGAACACCACAATGGCAACACTCAGCGACGAAACGGCTCGCCTCAACCCGACTTCCCCCATCATCCGGCTGCACCGCAACGACGACGTGGTCATCGCCCGCTCCCAGCTCGTGGGCGGCACGACGCTGCCCGGCGAGGGCGTGACGGTGGCGGGCCTCGTTCCCGCCGGCCACAAGGTAGCGGTTCGCGCGATCGCGCCGGGCCAGCCCGTGCGCCGCTACGGCCAGATCATCGGCTTCGCGAGCCGCCCGATCGCAGCCGGCGAGCATGTGCATACGCACAATCTCGCGATGGGCGAGTTTCAGCGTGATTACGCCTTCTGCGAAGACGCGAAACCGACCCGTTATGCCGCGACGAGCGCGACCTTCGAGGGCATCGTGCGTCCGGATGGACGCGTCGCGACGCGCAATTACATCGGCATCCTTACGTCGGTCAATTGCTCCGCGACGGTCGCGCGCGCGATCGCGGACCACTTCCGGCGCGACATCCACCCCGAAGCGCTCGCCGCCTACCCGAACGTGGACGGCGTGGTCGCGCTCACGCACGGCGTGGGCTGCGCGGTGGATGCCGAAGGCGAAGGACTCGCGATCCTGCAGCGCACGCTGGGCGGCTACGCGATCCATCCGAACTTCGCGGCGGTGCTCGTGATCGGGCTGGGTTGCGAGACCAACCAGATCACGCGGCTCGTGGAGAAGCAGCATCTTGAGGGCATGGTCGCTTCCGGGCGCCTCAGCACGTACAACATCCAGGACGCGGGCGGCACCGTCAAGTCGATCGCACGCGGCATCGACCGCGTCGAGAGTCTGCTTGCGCAAGCGAACGAGGTGCGCCGCGAGCCGGCGCCGGTTTCGCATCTCGTGGTCGGCCTGCAGTGCGGCGGCTCGGACGGCTACTCGGGCATTTCGGCAAACCCGGCGCTCGGCGCGGCCGTCGATCTGCTGGTGGCGAACGGCGGCACGGCAATTCTCTCCGAAACGCCGGAAATCTACGGCGCCGAACATCTGCTTACGCGCCGTGCCGAGCGCCCCGAAGTGGCGGGCAAGCTCGTCGAGCGCATTCGCTGGTGGGAGGATTATTGCGCGCGCAACCATGCGGCGATGGACAACAATCCCTCGGCGGGCAACAAGGCGGGCGGTCTCACCACCGTGCTCGAAAAGTCGCTGGGCGGCATCGCGAAGGCGGGCCACACGAATCTCGTCGACGTGTACGAGTATGCGCAGCCGGTCGCGGCGAAGGGACTCGTGTTCATGGACACGCCAGGCTATGACCCGATCTCCGCGACCGGCCAGGTGGCGGGCGGCGCGAACCTGATCTGCTTCACGACGGGACGCGGCTCCGCGTATGGCTGCGCGCCGACGCCCTCGGTCAAGATCGCGACCAACGAGGCGCTGTGGCAGCGCCAGCAGGACGACATGGACCTGAACTGCGGGCCGATTCTCGCGGGCGAGAAGTCGATCGAGGAAGTGGGCGCCGAACTATTCCAGCTCATGCTCGACGTGGCGTCCGGCCAGCGTTCGCGCAGCGAGATACACGGCTATGGACAGAATGAATTCGTGCCCTGGCAGATTGGCGCGATTACCTGACGGCAGCCGGCAACCACGAACCGAATCCATCATGAAGACTACTTCCCAGACGCCCTATCTAGGCGTGTTCCCCGTCGTTCCGACCATCTTCGACGATGACGGCCGGCTCGATCTCGACGGCCAGAAGCGCTGCGTCGATTTCATGATCGACGCGGGCTCCAACGGCCTTTGCATTCTTGCGAACTTCTCCGAGCAGTTCGCGCTTTCCGACGCCGAGCGCGACACCGTCATGCATGCCGTGCTCGACCACGTGGCAGGCCGCGTGCCGGTGATCGTGACCACGACGCATTTCAGCTCGCTCGTGTGCGCGGCGCGCAGCCGCGCGGCCCAGGACGCGGGCGCGGCGATGGTCATGATCATGCCGCCGTACCACGGCGCGACCATCCGCGTGAGCGAGCGCGCGGTGTTCGACTTCTTCACGGAAGTTTCGGACGCGATCGACATTCCCGTCATGATCCAGGACGCGCCGGTGGCGGGCACGCCGCTTTCGGCCGCGTTTCTCGCGAAGATGGCGCGCGAGATCGAGCCTGTTTCGTACTTCAAGATCGAAACCGCACAGGCCGCGGCGAAGCTGCGCGAGCTGATCGAGCTGGGCGGCGACGCGGTGATCGGCCCGTGGGACGGCGAGGAGGCGATCACGCTGATGGCGGATCTCGAAGCCGGCGCAACGGGAGCGATGACGGGGGGCGGCTACCCCGACGGCATCCGCACGATCATCGACGCCTACGCGGCCGGCGACGCCGAACGCGCGGCCGAACTCTATCAGCGGTGGCTGCCGCTCATCAACTACGAGAACCGCCAATGCGGGCTCGCGGCGTGCAAGGAGCTCATGAAGGCGGGCGGCGTGATCCGCTCCGCGGCGCTGCGCCGTCCGCTCCCGCCGGTTCATCCCGCGACGCGCGAGGGCCTCTTGCGGGTCGCGCGTCGTCTCGATCCACTCGTTTTGCACTGGGGACATTGATATGTCGATTTCGACGGATTTGATCATTGGGCAGCGGGCCGTGCCCGGCACGAACGGCACGCTTCGCGGCGTCGAGGCGGCGAGCGGCGCCGCACTCGAACCGGCGTTCGGCGGCGCGACGCCGGCGGATGTCGATGCGGCCTGCGCGCTCGCATGGAGCGCGCTCGACGCGTACCGCGAGACCACGCTCGAAGCGCGCGCCGCGTTTCTGGAAGCGATAGCGCAGAACATTCTCGACCTTGGCGATGCGCTGATCGAACGCTGCATGACCGAGACGGGCCTGCCGCGCCCGCGCCTTGAAGGCGAACGCGGTCGTACCGTCGGCCAACTGCGGATGTTCGCGCAGGTGGTGCGCGCCGGTGACTGGCTCGGCGCGCGCATCGATCCGGCTCAGCCTGAACGCAAGCCGCTGCCGCGTGTCGATCTGCGTCTGTGCCATGTTGCGCTGGGGCCGGTCGCCGTGTTCGGCGCGAGCAATTTTCCGCTGGCATTTTCCGTGGCGGGCGGCGATACCGCCTCGGCGCTCGCGGCGGGCTGTCCCGTGATCGTGAAGGCGCACCCCGCGCATCCCGGCACGAGCGCGCTGGTCGGCGGCGCCGTGAAGCGGGCTGTGGCGGACTGCGGCATGCCCGAAGGCACGTTCTCGCTGCTCTTCGATGCGGGCATCGAGGTGGGGCAGGCGCTCGTGAAGGACCCGCGCATCAAGGCGGTCGGCTTCACGGGCTCGCGCCGCGCGGGCGTCGCGTTGATGGATCTTGCCGCCGCGCGGCCGGAGCCGATCCCCGTCTATGCCGAGATGAGCAGCATCAATCCGGTCCTGCTGTTCCCGGCGGCGCTGGAGGCCCGCGCCGAGTCGATCGGCACGGCGTTCGCGGCCTCGCTCACGCTCGGGGCCGGGCAGTTCTGCACGAATCCGGGGTTGATCATTGCGGTGGACGGGCCGGGACTCGGCCGCTTCGTTGCGGCCGCATCGAATGCGCTCTCCGGCACCGAGGCCGCGACGATGCTCACGCCCGGCATTCATGCCGCCTACGAGGCGGGCGTGGCGCGTCTCGCGGACCATCGCGAGGTGACGACGCTGGCGCGCGGGCTCGAGATTGCCGGCGGCAATCGAGGCCAGGCCGCGTTGTTCGCCACGAGCGCGGAGTCGTTCCGTGCCGATCCGCATCTGCAGGATGAAGTATTCGGCGCGGCGGCGCTGATCGTGCGCTGCCCGACCGCGGAGAGCATGCTCGATCTCGTGGAAAGTCTGGAAGGACAACTGACGGTCGCGCTGCACGTCGACGAAGCCGATTACGAAAGCGCGCGCGCGTTCCTGCCCGCGCTCGAACGGCGGGCAGGCCGCGTGCTGGCGAACGGTTTCGGCACCGGCGTGGAAGTCGGGCATGCGATGGTGCATGGCGGACCTTATCCGGCGACCTCGGACGGACGCACGACTTCGGTCGGGAGCCTGGCGATCGCGCGCTTTCTGCGGCCCGTGAGCTATCAGGATCTGCCCGAAGCGCTGCTGCCGCCCGCGCTGCGCACGGCCAACCCGCTGGGCCTCAACCGGCTCGTGGACGGCAAGCCGCAGCGCGCCACAGACGCCGCATAACGGCGCATACGACGCATTGCAGTACCCATGAAGGAGACAGGCTAAATGGAAGCCACGCAGGTTGCCGCAGTCCGCATGTCCAGCACGCGATGGAAGATCTTTCTTTTGCTGCTGATGCTCGTGTCGCTCAACTATATCGACCGGGCCGCGCTTTCGGTCGCCATGCCGAGCATCGCGCAGGAGTTTCAGCTGACGCCCGAGAAGCAGGGCCTCATCCTGAGCGCCTTCTTCTGGACGTATCTCTTCATGCAGGTGCCGTCCGGCATGCTGGCCGACCGCCTCAAGCCGCGTGTGGTGATCGCGGCGGCGACGATCGGCTGGGGCTTCTTTCAGGGCATTGCCGCGCTGAGCGTCGGCTGGTTTACGCTGCTGCTCACGCGTTTTGGCCTGGGCGTGAGCGAAGCGCCGATCTATCCGGCCGGCGGCAAGCTCAACGCGATGTGGCTCACGCAGAACGAACGCACGCGCGGCGCCTCGCTGATCGACGGCGGGTCGGCGCTCGGCTCGGGTGTCGGCGCGATCGTGACGGCACTGCTGATGGGCTGGTTCGGCTCGTGGCGCGCGGCCTTCGCGGTGGCCGGGATCGGCACGGTCCTGTGCGGCATCTGGGCGTGGTGGTACATCCGCAATACGCCGCGCGAGCATCCTCGCATCAACGACGCCGAGGTCGCGTACATCGAAGAGGCGTTAGCCGAAGAGGACCATCGCGAGCCGAAGGCCGAGGCGGGATCGTCGGTGCTGAGCTTCCTGCGCTACCGTTCGGTGTGGGGCATGTGCATGAGCCACACCTGTACGAACCTGATCTTCTACGGCCTGATGACCTGGTTGCCGAGCTACCTGTACAAGGCGCACGGCTTCGACCTCAAGTCGATGGGCAACGCGACGTTCCTGATCTTCCTGATGGGCTTCATCGGCGAGATCTGCGGAGGCTGGATTGCCGACCGCTGGAAGATGGCGGGCGCCGGCGCGAATCTCGTCTACCGCACGATGATGGTGATCGGCGCGGCGGCCGTGGCGGCCTCGATGTGCGTGGTGGCATACGCCGGTTCGCCGGTGGTTGTCGTCGCCCTGCTTTGCGTGGCGCTTTTCTTCGTGCGCTGGTGCGGCGGCTGCAACTGGGCCACGCCCGCCATGCTCGCCACGCGCAAACGCGCCGGGTCGCTCTGTGGCATCATGAATTTCGTCGGCAATATCGCCGGCATCTTCGTGCCGATCTTCATCGGCTATATCGTGCAGCAGACCGGCTCGTACTTCCTGGCCCTGATGTTCTTCGTCGCGGTGGCCGGCTTCCAGATTCTGTGCGCACTGCTTATCAACTATCAGAGGAAGCTGCCGGTGTGACGGCGGCGCTGCGAACCATGAACCAGATCGAGATTCCAGAACGTATCCGGCGCGTTGGCGTGATCGGCCTCGGACTGATGGGCGACGCGATTGCGCACAATATCCTGAAGCGCGGCTTCGCATTGACGGTGCTTGCGCACCGCAGCCGCACGAACGTGGACGCGCTCGTCGCGCGCGGCGCGACCGAGGCCGCTTCGGCCGAGGAACTGGCGCGCAGCGTGGACGTGGTGCTGATCAGCGTGACCGGCACGCCGCAGGTGCGCGACGTGCTCACGCGCGAGCATGGCTTGCTGGCGGGCGCGCATGCGGGGCTGATCGTGATCGACGCCACGACCGCCGACCCCGAGTTCGCGGAGGAAGCGGCCACGGCGCTCGCCGCGCGCGGCGCGCAGTTTGTCGACGCACCGGTCAACCGCACGCCGAAGGAAGCGCGCGAAGGCCGCCTCAATGTGCTCGTGGGCGGCGAAACCGAGGTGGTGGAGACGCTGCGGCCGCTTTTCGAAACCTACGCGGAGACCATCCATCATCTCGGGCAGGCCGGTTCCGGCTATCGCGCGAAGCTGATTCACAACTTCATCGCGCAGGCGAATGCCGCGGTGCTGGCCGAGGCGTTCGGCACGGCGGCGAAGGCCGGCGTGGACCTGCGCGAGTTCGCGGCCCTGTGCCGGCTGAGCGGCGGGCATAGCCGGACCTTCGACCGCATCGTGCCGTATGTGCTGGAAGGCGACGACAGCGGGCAGCAGTTCGCGCTGCGCAATGCGTTGAAGGATATGCGCGCGTATGCGCGCCTCGCCGGCGAACACGCGTCGACCGCCATCGTTGCGGAAGCGGCGCGCCAGCTTTATTTGCTCGCGACGAATCTGGGGTACGGCGACGAGTACGTGCCGCATCTGTTCGACGTGGTGGGCGAGTTGAACGGCGTGCGCGTGCGCGCCGATTGAGGACACCTAAGAAGCCTCGCGCACAAACGAAAATGACGCAGCCCCGCGAGGGATTGCGTCATTGCCGATGTGCTGCTTCGCTGTACTGCGCGATTCGTTGGTAGGCTCGATTGGACTCGAACCAACGACCCCCACCATGTCAAGGTGGTGCTCTAACCAGCTGAGCTACGAGCCTGTCGAGGCGCGAATTATAGAGAGAGTCGAACGCGCTTGCAAGCCCTTTATGACTCGGGAGCGTTCGGTACTTCTAGCGCTGTCGCCATCTCCAGCGCCGTGCGCGCCCACCTGGGCTTACTTCAGCAAGGTCATCTGCACGACCTTCACTACGACGAGCGCGACGGCGATGATCAGATAGCCGCGCAGCACGCCCATCCACACACGCTTGCTGAGCGTGAGGTTCGGCGCCGGCAGTTCGTCGAGCGGCGGCATGCGCCACATGTCGCGCGCACCCTGCGGCCACGCTTGCGCGGCCGGTTCGTCGCCGTTGCGGCCGCGCAGCTTGCGTGCGATTGCAGTCGCCGCGTAGCCGAGCACGGCGAATACCGTGCCGCCCGCGAGAATCTCGATGATCGTTTCTCCGGTCATGTCCGGGTACATCACCGAAGCCGTGAGGATGATCGAAAGCATCACGAGCACCCAGATCACGCCGCCCGTGAAGAGGTTGAGCCGCTTCGAGTTGACCCACGGGCCCAGCACCGCGCGATCGTTGCAGAGCAACAGCAGGAACACCGTGGCGCTTGGCAGCAGCACGCCCGCGAGCGTTTGCACCGCTTCGGTCAGGAGGCCGAGCGGACTGCCGGGGATCAGCACGATGGCCGCCGCGAGGGCGACGATGCCGAAGTACACGAAGTAGAAGCCCTTGGCGTCGTTCACGCCGCGATGCAGCGAGTGGCGAATCTTGAACACGTCGCCCATCGCGTAGGCCGTGGACAGCGAAACGGCAGCCGCGCCGATGATGGCCGCGTCGAACAGCGCGATGGCGAACAGCACCGCCGAGGTGTGGCCGGCGTACTTATCGAGGCCGGCGATCACGCCGCCCGCATCGGTGAAGTTGCCGAATTCGGGCCTGCCGGCGAAGAGCTGCGCGCAGAACGCGATCATCGCGACGGCGCCGATCAGCACGAAGGCAATGCCGATCCACAGGTCGGCCTTCTCGTACTTCATGAAGCGCGGCGTGATGCGCTTGTCGATCACATAGCTCTGCTGGAAGAACAGCTGCCACGGCGCGACGGTCGTGCCGACGATGCCGATCACGAGCAGCATCACGTCGGAGAGCTTCGAATGCGCGGGCCAGTTCGGGATGAAGAAGTCGCGCGCCATCTGGCCGACCGGCGGGTGAATCATCACCAGCACGGGCACGAGCAGCAGGCTCAGGAGGCACAGCCCCACGGCGAAGCGCTCGAAGCGCCGGAAGTTGCCGGTGCTGACCGCGGCCATGGTGAGCGCGGCGGCGATGCACACGCCCGCTACCTTCGACACGCCGAAGAAGTCCAGCACGAAGGTGATGCCGATGAACTCGGTCACGATAGTGAGCGCGTTGAGCAGGAACAGGTCGATCACGCTGAACGCGCCCCAGAACTTGCCGAAGCGTTCGAAGATGAGCCGTGCGTGGCCCACGCCGGTTACGGCGCCGAGGCGTAGCACCATTTCCTGATTCACGTACAGCACGGGTACGAGCAGCAGCATGGTCCACAGGAGCGTCGTGCCGTAGTTCTGGCCAGCTTGCGTGTAGGTGCCGAATGCGCCGGCGTCGTTGTCGCCGACCATGACGATGAGGCCCGGACCGAGAATGGCGAGCAGCGTGCGAAGGCGCGCCCACCAGTTGCTGCGCGGGGCAATGTCGTGACGGGAGATCGTGCCGAGCGCGCCCTGAATGTCGCCGAGATGCGCGTCGTCGAGCACGGCGCTGCGCTCGAGTGCGACGGAGTTTGGCGAGTAGTCGGATTGCCTGTACATGTTATGGATTCCTTGATTATGGGTAGGCGAAAGCCGCGAGCCTGGCCACCATACGTAAGTGTGTGAGCCGCCTCGTGACGGTCGCGCTTGCGTATGGCGGAAGGGTGTGCGGAATCAGGAGGCGAAAGCCTTCACGCGCCGCCAGAGCGCACCGAGGCGGGAGTGCGCCGTGCGCGGCTGCAGCGAGAGAAAGGAGGAATAGTGGCTGCGCGACTCTTCCACGTGCGGCAGGTTCGAAAGAAGGAGGGCGAAATGCATATGAGTGCTCCGTGCGCCGGGCTCGGCGCGTAAATCGCGGAAAGCCGGCGGACACGGATCACCCCGCGCATCATGAGCGCGGCAGCCGTCCGCCTGCTTTCCCCGGTTGAATGTGAGGTAAGCGGCATAAGGGATGACTGTCACTGTCAGGCATGACGGCTCCTTTTCGGGTTGGCCGCGCGTTGGCAACGCGCGTGTTGAACCACGCGCCCATTCTGCGAGCAGAAACGGCGGGCGCGAACGAATGCGGCCGCGAGCGACGGCTCGCGACACGGCACCGGCGGAGCGGGGCGAGCGAGCAGCACGCGAAAGGCGTGCGCGCGCGAACCTGGCGTCCGAATGGCGCTAATTCAAAAGGTGCACGGGAGGGTGAAGCGATGGCGCGCACCGTCTGCCTGATGGCGGGACGGCGGCGAAATGCGGGGCGCGGACGTCTGGCCGGTCAGGCAGAAAAACAGATCGAAGATCGACTACTGCAAGAGTCCACGGCGTGGGCCCCCGGTTGTGAAGATGGGCGGATTCTAGTGACGGAGAAAGCACAAGTCAACACGTTTCCCTAAGCAGAACCAAGGTATTTTTTTACGGCGGCAATACGGCACGCAATGACGGGATTGAGTCTTTCATCCGCCCGACATTGAAACCGTCCGGAAAGCATGGCGCGCCATGCCGCGTGCGCTGAATGCGAACCGGATGCATTCACCGCAGCGCCGCGTGGTCGACCTTCGGGCTGGTCGCCGAACGCCTGCTGGATCTTTCGCACTGCGATTTCATTTGATGCTTTTTTTACTTGCCGTTGGGTGGAAGTGGCGAATACAATGCGCCCGTCTCAAAGAAAGGAGTCCCTCGTGGACACATGCTCTAGTAGTGGAAGTCCGATGCCGGCCCGCGCCGGCGATATGTTCGCGAGATAGCCGCAAAAGGCTGCTCGGGGGTCTCGCAAGCGATCCCTCAAGCACCGCTCCTTTCGCCGCTAACTCGCCGAGTCGGGTTAGCGCGCTCCCTTCGTGACAGGCAAGAAGCCTGTCCGCCTGCAGCACGCTCCCTCTGTTTCGACCGTCTATCGCAACACCGCTTGCGAGGGGCCGTCACGTATTCATTCGTCGCCCGATGCGTTCGGGCTGGACGGGGGTGAGTCATGTCGTTCAAGTTTTTTGTGTTTGCTTGCCGTGGCGCGCCGCTCGCGCTTCGCCTGCTTGCTTCGCCGGTGCTCGCGGGTCGTCCGCTCACGCCGTGCGGTTATGCCGTCATTGCGCTCGTCATGATCGGAATCCTGCTGGCGGTCGTGATTGCGACCAGCTTTGCCGGCAACGAATTCGACAGTGCATTGCCGCTTTCGTGGTGGTTCGCGTAAAGCGCGGCCGCCGTCACGCATTTGCCATTCCGCGCGTGTGATATCTCCCTGCACGCCTGGTTAAACCCACAATCCATCCGTCGCTCGACTTGCCATGAAGAACAACCTTAAAACCTGCCTGCTCTCGACCGGCACGCCGCTCTCGCTCGCCGCGCTGCTCGCCTTCGCCATCGCACCCGCCGCATTCGCTCAATCGTCGGGCGAAACGCAGCCGGTTCCCGCCGCGGCCGATTCGTCGGCCCAGCAGCCCGCCGCCGCGGCCGCCGCGCCCACGGGGCTGTGGGAGCGCTCGAATCTCTTGGGCGACATGGGCGGCTTGCGCTCGTGGATGGGCAACTACGGCGTGACTTTCGGTCTGCAGGAAACGAGCGAGTACATGGGCAACTTCTCCGGCGGCACGCACCGCGGCGGCGCCTACGACGGCGTCACGCAGTTCGGCCTCGGGGTCGACACGCAGAAGGCGTTCGGTCTGCCGGGCGGGATCTTCAACGTGTCCGCGCTGCAGATTCACGGCACCGACCTGAGCGAACGCAATCTGCAGACCCTGCAGCCCGCCACGGGTGTCGAGGCCGATGCAGGCACGCGCCTCTGGGAACTCTGGTACCAGCAGTCGCTGCTGGGCGGCAAGGTCGACGTGAAGGTCGGCCAGCAGAGTCTCGACCAGGAGTTCATGGTCAGCCAGTACGCCGGCACTTTCATGAACGCGACGTTCGGCTGGTCGGTGCTGCCTTCCGTCGATCTGCCCGGGGGTGGTCCGGCCTATCCGCTTTCGTCGCTCGGCGTGCGCGTGCGCGCAACGCCCACCGACGCCATCACGGTGCTGGGCGGCGTGTTCGACGGCAACCCCGCGCCGGGCGTGGGCGACCCGCAAAAGCTCAACGCCAGCGGCACGACGTTCAACCTGCATAACGGCGCACTCGTGAT
This sequence comes from Paraburkholderia acidipaludis NBRC 101816, assembly GCF_000684975.1. Taxonomy (GTDB): domain Bacteria; phylum Pseudomonadota; class Gammaproteobacteria; order Burkholderiales; family Burkholderiaceae; genus Paraburkholderia; species Paraburkholderia acidipaludis. The sequence continues at coordinate 52,154 of NZ_BAXZ01000021.1, forward strand.
CGGCGAAGTGCAGTATGCGATCAACCAGCCGCCGTCCAATCCGAACGATCCGAAACCGTCAGGACTGCCGGGTACTTACAAGCTGGGCTTCTGGTACAACAGCAACCGCTTCGCCGATCCGGGCTACGACAACACCGGCCTTTCGCTCGCCAATCCGGCCAGCACGGGCATGCCCGCCACGCACGGCGGCGACTACAGCATCTATGCCGTCGCCGACCAGATGATCTGGCGTCCGAGCGCGGACAGCCCGCAGTCGGTGGGCGTGTTTGCACGCATCATGGGCGCGCCGGGCGACCGCAATGTCGTCGACCTGGGCGTGAATGCGGGCGTGACGCTCAAGGCGCCGTTCAAGGGGCGCGACAACGACGTGGTGGGGCTGGCGGTGGGCTATGCGCATATCGGCTCGCACGCGCAGGATCTGGCGAGCGCGCAGGCGAATTACACCCCGGGTTATCCGTCGCGCAGCGCGGAGACGGTACTCGAAGCGACCTATCAATATCAGGTCGCGCCGTGGTGGCAACTGCAGGCCGACTTCCAGTACGCGTTCCGTCCGGCGGGCGGCATCCCGAATCCGGATAACCCGTCGCAGCGCGTTGGCGACGAGGCGATTGTCGGCTTGAGGACGACGATTGCGTTCTAAAGCAGGCGGTGGCCACTGAAACCTGGCACAGGGACTACGCCGCCGGGAGAGCCTCGCACATTGCCAGGCCGACTCCATGAGTCATGATCAGGAGTGCTATTAAAAATAGAAAGCACGAATGTAAGGCGACGGATTCGCTTTTGCCGGATTCGTGTCCTCGCGCGTGATCGAGCGGGGCGGGCGCTTTGGCGTTCCGCCGCCAAAAAGAACCCGACACCTATTTCTCAACCAGGCCGCTCAGTCAAAACATAGGGATATCCATTAAGGGTTCTGTCGGATGGCAAGCGAAGATTTGCCGCGTATATTGGCCTCAACGAAAAAAAATGCAGTGAGTGAAAAAAATTTCATCTCCTGCTTTTGCATCTGGAGAGGACATGACGAAATCCGCCGGCAGGCCTGATCCCGAGGACAGTCTCGCCATCAGGGCCGCCTGGTTGCATTACGCGGCAGGGCAGACGCAGGCCGACGTGGCCGCGCGCCTTGGGGTAAGCAACGTCAAGGCGCATCGGCTGATCATGCGCGCCAATCAGAGCGGCGCCGTGAAGGTCACGATCGACGGCGAAATCGCGGAATGCGTGGTGCTGGAAACGGAGCTTGCCGAGCGCCATGGGCTCGCCTATTGCGAGGTGGTGCCGGACCTGCACGAGGTGGGCCTGCCCCTGCGCGCCCTGGGCATTGCGGGGGCCCAGTTTCTGCAACGCGAGATCGCGGCGTGCCAGGGCGGCGTGATCGGCATCGGGCACGGCCGGACGCTGGCGGCCGCCGTTGCCGAGATGCCGCGCACGGAAGCGGGCAACGTGCGCTTCGTGTCGCTCGAGGGCGGCGTGACGCGAGACTATGCGGCGAATCCGTATGACGTGATCTACCGGCTGGCGGAGAAAACCGGCGCGGTGTCTTACGTGCTGCCGCTGCCGTTTTTCGCCAATACCGCTGAAGACCGGGAGGTGTTGCTCTCGCAGCGCGGCGTGCGCGAAGTATTCGACCTCGCGGCGCACGCGGACCTGATGATCGTCGGGATCGGCAGCGCCCATCCCGACGCGACGCTCGTTGCCTCGCAGATGATCGAGCCGCAGGAAATCCGCGAGGTGAGCGAACTGGGTGGCCGGGGCGAGCTGCTTGGGCACTTTTTCGATTACGCCGGCAAGCCCGTCCAGACTTCGTTGGCCGCGCGCACGGTTGCGCCCGCGCTGGCCGATCTGGCGGGGCGCCGCATCGTGGCGATCGCCGGCGGCGCCGAAAAGGTCGATGCCATCCGCGCCGTTCTGCACAGCCGACTCCTGAGCGGACTCGTGACGGACGAGGCCACGGCGCTCGCGCTTCGCGACGAGCCGCAAGCGGTGGAGTAAGCGCGATGGCAAGCCCCGGACACGATCTCCTGATCGGCATCGACGCCGGCACCTCGGTCATCAAGGCGGTGGCCTTCGATTTGAGCGGGCGGCAGATCGCCGTGGCGTCGACCCCCAATCGCTACGCGACGAGGGCCGACGGCGCGGCCTTTCAGTCCCTGACCCAGACCTGGGCAGACTGCGCGCGCACGCTGCGCGATCTCGGCGCCCGGGTGGAAGGCCTCGCGCAGCGCACCCGGGCGGTGGCGGTCACGGGGCAGGGCGACGGCACCTGGCTCGTCGGCGCGGGCAACGAGCCCGCGAGCGATGCCTGGCTCTGGCTCGACGCGCGTGCCGCAGGCACGGTGCGGCGGCTGCAGGGCAAGCCGGCCAGCCGTGCCCGCTTCGAGGCGACCGGCACCGGCCTTGCGGCGTGCGGCCAGGGCGCGCAGCTCGCGCATATGGCGGCGACGCTGCCCGAACTGCTGGACCGTACCGAAGTCGCGCTGCATTGCAAGGACTGGCTGTATCTGAAGCTCACCGGGGTCCGCGCAACGGATCCCTCGGAGGCGAGCTTCACCTTCGGCAACTTCCGCACCCGCGAGTATGACGACGCCGTGATCGAGGCACTCGAACTGACGGCGCGCCGCGCGCTGCTGCCCGAGATTCTCGACGGCACCGAGATCACCCATGAACTTTCGCCCGAAGCCGCGAAGGCAACGGGGCTGCTGGCCGGTACGCCGGTGTGTCTCGGCTTCGTCGACATCGTGCTCACGGCGCTGGGCGCCGGCATCCATACCGCCGATGCCGCCGGTGCGAGCTGCTCGATCATCGGGTCGACCGGCATGCATATGCGTGCGATGCGTAACGCCGACGTACACCTGAACGCCGAAGGCACGGGCTATGTCATCGCGCTGCCCATGCCGGGCATGTCGGCGCAAGTGCAGTCGAACCTTTCCGCGACGCTCAATATCGACTGGATCCTGAACCTTGCATGCGACCTGCTTGCGGAGTTCGGCCCCACGCTGTCGCCGGGCGACCGGGTGAACTACATCGACGGATGGCTGCAGCGCGGCCGGCCGGGTGCGCTGCTTTACCATCCGTACATTTCGGAAGGGGGCGAGCGAGGACCGTTCATCAACGCCAACGCGCGAGCGGATTTCATAGGACTCACAAATGAAATCCGCTTTCCGGATCTGCTGCGCGCCGTGGTCGAGGGGTTGGGCATGGCCACGCGCGACTGCTATGCGGCCATGGGCGGCGCGATGCCGGCGGACTTGCGGCTCACCGGCGGGGCGACGCGCTCGCGCGCCTTGCGCGCGGTGCTGGCCGCGGTGGTCGGGGCCCCGGTGCGGATTTCCGCGCGCGAAGAAGCCGGCGCGGCCGGGGCGGCGATGATGGCCGCGGTTGCGCTGGGCGTCTACCCCGACATGCACGCCTGCATTGCCGAGTGGGTCACTCCGCTGCTGGGGCAGGCCGAGGCGCCGGACCCGGATCTCGTGCGCACTTACGCGCAGCGCTTCCCTGCCTACCGCGGGGCGCGACATGCGCTCGAGCCCGTATGGGAGGCAATGGCCGGGGAGACGAAGGCGAGCCTTCAGTCCGAAGCGCTTCATGCCGGCGTGCAAGCCGAACCGGGGGTGGTGCAATGAGCGACAACGCGACAGTGGACCTGCTCGTCATCGGCGGCGGCGTCAATGGCGCGGGCATCGCGCGCGATGCCGCGGGCCGCGGACTCTCGGTCATCCTGTGCGAAAAGGACGATCTCGCGCAGGGCACCTCGTCGCGCTCGGGCAAGCTCGTGCATGGCGGCCTGCGCTACCTCGAGTACTACGAGTTCCGGCTCGTGCGCGAGGCCCTGATCGAACGCGAAGTACTACTGAATGCCGCACCGCACATCATCTGGCCGATGCGCTTCGTCCTGCCGCACAGCCCCGACGACCGTCCGGCCTGGCTCGTGCGGCTGGGACTGTTTTTGTACGATCACCTGGGCGGGCGCGAGAAGCTGCCGGGAACGCGCACACTGGACTTGCGCCATGGCGTCGAAGGTCAGCCGGTCAAGGATCAGTACCGCAGGGGCTTCGAGTATTCCGACTGCTGGGTCGACGACGCGCGCCTCGTGGTGCTCAACGCCGTGGATGCCGCGCAGCGCGGCGCCCGGGTGCTCACGCGGACCGCGTTCGTTGCTGCCCGGCGCGAAGGCGGTGCGTGGCGCGTGGAACTGCGCGACACCCGTGACGGCGCGACTCGCGTGGTCACCGCGCGGGCGCTGGTCAATGCGGCCGGCCCCTGGGTCGCCGACGTCGTCGGGCGCGTGACGGACGGCCACTCGACCCGCAAGGTGCGGCTCGTGAAGGGCAGCCATATCATCACCCACAAGTTCTGGGAGGGTACGCACGCCTGGCTGGTTCAGAACCGCGACAAGCGGGTGATCTTCATCAATCCTTACGAAGGGGATATGGCGCTCATCGGCACCACCGACGTCCCCTGGGACGGTGCGCCGGAAAGCGTGTCGATCGACGAAGTGGAAATCGAATACCTGCTGGCCGCCGTGAGCCGGTACTTCAAGGCGCCGCCGCGGCGCGAGGACGTGGTGCAGACCTTCGCGGGCGTGCGGCCGCTTTACGACGACGGCAACGGCAACCCCTCGGCGGTGACGCGCGACTATGCGTTCGACCTCGACGCCAATGGCGGCGCGCCGCTGCTCAACGTCTTCGGCGGCAAGATCACCACCTTCCGCAAGCTGGCCGAGCAGGCGCTGCAGCATCTGCAGCCGACGTTTCCGCGGATGGGGCGCGACTGGACGGCCACCGCCCCCCTGCCCGGCGGGGACATCGAGGGCGGCGACGTGCCGAAGTTCACCGCACGTCTGCAGCGCAACTATCCCTGGCTGCCGGGGGAACTGGCGCGCTACTACGTGCGGACCTACGGAACGCGCACCGCGCAGGTGATCGGTTCCGCGACCTCGCTGGCAGGACTCGGCCGGAAATTCGGGCCGAACTTCTACGAGGCCGAGGCGCGTTATCTGATGGCGCACGAGTGGGCCGAGACGGTGCCCGACATTCTGACGCGGCGTACCAAGCACGGGCTGCACATGAGCGCCGGGCAAATGGCTGCGTTCGACGTCTGGTTCGATGGCCGCCTGGCGGCGATGTCCGCCTGAGCCGGGACGCGATCGATCCCACCACTCCACGGAACGAACATGGCTTTCACGCTTTCACTCAACACCAACCCGCTCGTCAATCGCTTCGCGCAAGCCGACGACCTCATCGACACCATCGCGCACGGCATGAAGATCCGCGACGTGCAGCTCACGCACGAGTTCATCAATCCGTCGTGGCCTGCGGCCGTCAACCGGCGTCTCGTGCGCCAGATGCGCGCGGCGATGGCGCGAACCGGCGTGCGGATCACGTCGGGCATGACCGGACCCTACGGGCGGCTCAACCACTTCGGCCATCCGGACGCCGACGTGCGGCGCTACTACGTCGACTGGTTCAAGACCTTCGCCGATATCGTCGCCGACCTCGGCGGCAACGCGATCGGCACCCAGTTCGCGATCTTCACCTACCGCGACTACGACGACGCTGCCCGGCGCGAGGCCCTGATCCGGACCGCCATCGACTGCTGGGCCGAAGTGGCGGAGCACGCAAAAAGCGCCGGCCTCGCGTTCGTATTCTGGGAGCCCATGTCGATCGGACGCGAGTTCGGCGAGACGATTGCCGCCTGCATGGCGCTGCAGGAGCGGCTCAGTGCCGCCAGAATGGCGGTGCCCATGTGGATGATGGCCGACATCGATCACGGGGATATCACGAGCGCCAACGCCGACGACTACGATCCCTATGCCTGGGCGCGCGCGGTGCCGCGGGTCTCGCCGATCATCCACATCAAGCAGTCGCTGATGGACAAGGGCGGCCACCGACCCTTTACGGCCGAGTACAACGCCCGCGGCCGAATACAGCCGGAGCCGCTCATGAGCGCGCTTCACGCGGGAGGCGGTAAGGATAACGAAATTTGCCTGGAGCTGTCGTTCAAGGAACGCGAGCCGACCGATCGCCAGGTTGTCGCCCAGCTTGCCGAGTCGGTGGCGTTCTGGGCTCCGCATTTCGACACCGGCGTTGCCGATCTGCACATTTGAAGGGACTTGACTGCGATGCACGGCGCAATGACACAGAAACTGATCAACGACGGCGACGCCGCTGTCGACGAGATGCTGGACGGTGTGATGGCCGCGCACGGCGACCTGCTCCGGCGAGACGAGCGTGCGCCGCGCGCCGTCGTGGCGCGCCATGGACCGCGCCCCGGCAAGGTGGCGGTCGTGATAGGCGGCGGGTCGGGGCACGAGCCGACGTTTCTCGGCTTTGTCGGCAAGGGATTGGCCGACGCGGCGGCGGTGGGCAACGTCTTCGCGTCGCCTCCGCCGCAGCCGGCCGTCGATGCGGCGCTGGCCGCGCACGGCGGCGCCGGCGTGCTGTTCCTGTACGGCAACTATGCCGGCGACGTGATGAATTTCGACATGGCCACCGAACTGCTCGGGCTGGAAGGCGTCGAGGCGCGCACGGTGTTGACGACCGACGACATTGCCTCCGCGCCCCGCGCCCGGCGGCAAGAACGGCGCGGCGTTGCAGGCAACGTGTTCATTTTCAAGGCGGCGGGCGCGGCGGCCGACCTGATGATGCCGCTGGCGGAGGTGGAGCGGGTGGCGCGCCGCGCCAACGACCGGACCTTCACCCTGGGCGTGGCGCTCGCCCCCTGTTCGCTGCCGCAGACACGGCGCGCGAACTTCGAGATCGCGGCGGGCGAGATGGAGGTGGGCATGGGCATCCACGGCGAGCCGGGCATGCGCCGGGAGCCGCTGCGTCCGGCCGACGCCGTGGTCGACGAGATCATGGACGCGCTCCTCGCCGAGATGGGCGCGGCGCGCGGCGATCGCGTGGCGGTGCTGGTGAATTCGCTGGGTGCGACGCCGCTCATGGAGCTGTACATCCTCAATCGCCGCGTGGCGCAACGGCTGGCCGAGGCGGGGCTGAGCGTGCATCGCACGCTGGTGGGGCCGCTGTGCACGTCGCTCGAAATGGCCGGGGCGTCGATCACGTTGACGCATCTCGACGAAGAATTGCAGGGTCTGCTCGACCACCCCTGCGCGTGCGCCATGTTCCAGACGGAGGCCGGGCGATGCACACGCTGACGACCGAAGACGTCGCACGGTTGTTCCGGAAGCTGGCCGGAACCATGGAGGCCGCACGGGACGAGCTATGCCGCCTCGACGGCGCGATCGGCGACGCGGACCACGGCATCGCGATGGCGCAGGGCTTTGCCGCCGCGTCCGCGGCGATCGACGCGTTGCCCGCGCAGGCCACGCTCGCCGGGCAATTCAACGCGGCGGCCAAGGGGTTCCTGAATGCGGTCGGCGCCTCGACGGGGCCGCTTTATGCCACCGCGTTCATGCGGGCCGCGAGCGCCGCGGGCGCGCGCACGGCCATGCCGCTGGTCGAAGCGCCGACGCTGATCGTGGCGATGGCCGAAGGCATCCGCGCGCGCGGCAAGGCCGAACCGGGGGAAAAGACGATGGTGGACGTATGGGCGCCGGCCGCATCCGCGGTGCAGCAGGGCATGGCCGGGAATCTGCCGCTGTCCGGACTCATGCAGCGCATGCGCGACGCGGCGGCGGCGGGGGCGGAGTCGACGAGGTCGATGGTGGCGACCAAAGGGCGGGCGTCGCGTCTCGGCTTGCGCAGCGTCGGGCATGTGGATGCAGGCGCGGCCTCCGCCGCGATGGTGCTCCACGTGATCGCCGAAGACTGGTCGATGCGGGCGGATCCGGTTTCTTCATTGGGCCTGCCAGGCATTCAGGAATAGAGGAGTCTTGACTATGAGCACATTCACCCCGCCGATGAAGCGCCGCGCGAGACGCAGCGCCTGGACAGCGGTCGCGGCCGTGCTGGCGCTGATTCTGATTGCGGCGATGGCGCTGAGCACGAAGGTCGTGAAGATCGGGTCCGACTCGGATACGCAGGTCAAGACCTTCGATCCGGCGGCCTACGGCGCGACGCAGTTTCCGAAGACGCAGGCCGCGATCGAGAAGCGCGCAGTCAGTGCTGCGACGCTGGCCGCGGCCATTGCGAGCGACGCGGACGCGGCCGGCAAGCAGTACGGCGTGGCGGGCGGCGGAATCGGCCCCGAAATGTCGGTCAGCTTCACGGGCGTGGCCGGCAAGGACGACGACGGCGTTTATTACGTCAAGGTGCCGGGTTTGCCCGATGCCGTGACCGTCCGGGTGCAGACCGGTCCGGCGATCAACGGCACCGATCTGCGCGACGCCACGGGCACCATCAGTTTCGAGCAGTTCACGAACCAGATCGACTACCAGAACGCGGGATACGCGATCAACGCGGAGATGAAAAAAGAGGTCCTGTCGAAAGTCGACACCAGCAAGTTGACGGGCAAGACCGTTTCGGTCGTCGGCGTATTCCAGTTGATCAATCCGAACGGCTGGCTCGTCACGCCGGTCAAGCTGGAAGTGAAATGATGAGTGCGCTCCCGCTGCAATCCATTCCGGACGACGTGGTGCTGTCGGCGCGCGACATCGTCAAGTCGTACGGCGGCGTGCACGCCCTGAAGGGGGTGAACTTCGACATCCGGCGCGGCAAGGTGACCACCCTGTTCGGCGAGAACGGCGCGGGCAAATCGACGCTGATGAAGATCCTGGCCGGCGTGGAGACGCCGACGTCGGGGCATATCGAACTCGACGGAGAACGCATCGCTTTTTCCTCGGCGAACGACGCGCGCGACCACGGCATCTCGATCATCCACCAGGAGCTGAGCCTCGCGCCCAATCTGAGCGTGCGCGACAACATCTTCATGGGCCGCGAACTGCGCGCCGCCATGGGCGTCAATTTTGCCGAGGAAGCGCGGCAAACGAGGGATCTCATGGTTTCCCTCGACGAGGAGCAGATCGACCCGCTGACCCTCGTTCAGGACCTGCGGCTGGGCCAGCAGCAGGTGGTCGAAATTGCCCGGGCGCTTTCGATCGACTCGCGCATCCTCATCATGGACGAGCCGACTTCGGCGCTGAGCGCTTCCGAGGTGGAAGTGCTGTTCAAGGTGATCCGCGACCTGACGAGCCGCGGCGTGTCGATCGTCTACATCTCGCATCACCTCGAAGAGGCGCTGCAGATCACCGACTACGCCGTGGTGCTGCGCGACGGCAGGATTACCGCGACGGCCGAAGCGAGCGAGATCGATCTGGGCTGGATCGTGCGCAACATGGTGGGCGAGAACTTCGATCTTGGCTCGCCGCCCACGGGCTATGCGTTCGGCGAGGTCGCGCTCGCGATCGAGGACGTGAGCGTTGCCGACCCGTCCGGAGCCGGCATTTCCGTGGTCGATCACCTGTCGCTGCGGGTGCGCGCGGGCGAGATCGTCTGCATTTACGGACTGATGGGGGCGGGGCGCACGGAACTGCTCGAAGCCGTCGCCGGCCGCCATCCGACGACCGGCGGCAAGATCCTGCTCGAAGGCGAGGACCTTGCCTCGCTGAGCATCGCCGGGCGCATTGCGCGGGGCCTCGTGCTGGTGCCGGAGGATCGTCAGCGCGACGGTCTTGTCCAGACCATGACCGTTGGCACCAACCTTTCGCTCGCGAGCATCCGCAGCTTCGTGCGGGGGCTGTTGCTTTCCTCTTTCCGCGAACACGAGCTCGTTGGCCAGTCGATTCGCAACGTGCGCGTCAAGACCTCGGGACCGGGGGCGGTGATCGGCTCCCTCTCGGGCGGCAATCAGCAAAAGGTCGTGATCGGGAAGATGCTGGCCACGCAGCCCAAAGTCATCTTGCTCGACGAGCCCAGCCGCGGCATCGATATCGGCGCGAAGGCCGAAGTCTTCCGCCTGCTTGCCGAGAGCGCCGCGCAGGGTCTCGCCGTGCTGTTTTCCACATCGGAAGTTGCCGAATGCCTGAGCATCGCGCATCGCATTGTCGTCATGCGGCGGGGCCGGATTTCCGCGGAGTTCGGCACCGATGCCACCAAAGACCAGATCATGGCCGCCTCCGGCGAAGCCGTGGCGATCTGATCGTCGAGATGTATGGAGATTTGAACGTGAACGACGCCGCCAAGCCTTCCCATTCAACGACCCACGCGAGCCGCTTCGGCTCCGGATTCGACATCGGCAAGATGCTGCTGGAGGGACGAGCCTTCTTCGCGCTGATCGCGATCGTCATCCTCTTCTCGTCGCTTTCGCCGAACTATTTCTCGCTCGAGAACTTCCTGACGATGGCCTCGCACGTGGCCATCTACGGCATTCTCGCGATCGGCATGCTGCTCGTGATCATCAACGGCGGCATCGATCTGTCGGTGGGTTCGACGCTCGGCTTGTCCGGCGTGGTGGCCGGATTCCTCATGCAGGGCGTGACGCTGAACCTGTTCGGCGCCGTGCTGTATCCGGCGGTCTGGGTGGTCGTGGTGCTGTGCTGCCTGCTCGGCGCGTTCATCGGCCTCGTCAACGGCGTGCTCATCGCGCGGTTCAAGGTGCCGGCTTTCGTCGCCACGCTCGGGGTGATGTACGTCGTGCGTGGCCTGGCACTCCTGATGACCAACGGCCTGACCTACAACAATCTCGGCGGCCGTGCGGACCTGGGCAACACGGGATTCAACTGGCTCGGCTTCGATCGTCTGTTCGGCATTCCCGTTGGCGTGCTGATTCTGGTGGTCATCGCGCTGCTCGGCGGCATCCTCTTGAGCCGCACGCCGTTCGGCCGCTGGCTCTACGCTTCGGGCGGCAACGAGCGCGCCGCCGAGCTTTCCGGTGTGCCGGTGAAGAAAGTGCAGATCAGCGTCTACATGCTCTCGGGCGTCTGCGCGGCCATCGCCGGCTTGATCCTGTCGTCGCAGCTCACTTCCGCCGGTCCGACGGCCGGCACGACCTACGAACTGACGGCCATCGCCGCCGTGGTCATCGGCGGTGCGCGGCTGACGGGCGGCACCGGCAACATTCGCGGCACCCTGCTCGGGGCCTTCGTGATCGGCTTTCTTTCCGACGGCCTCGTCATCATCGGCATCTCCTCGTATTGGCAGACCGTGTTCACCGGGGCCGTCATCGTGCTCGCGGTGCTGCTCAATGCCATTCAGTATCGCCGCCGCGTCAAGCGTCCCGCGCCGACCGGCAGCCAACCCACTTCCGCGTAAGGCGTCGGCAACGCTCGAACTGCGCCGCCGGCTTGCGGGAAGCATGTCAGACCCAGACGCCATCACTAACCGAACAAAGAGACCGACTACCATGATTACCAAAAGACATACCTTGATGCTCCTTGCGCTCGCCGTCGCCATGCCCCTGTTCGCGGGGCAGGCCCAGGCGCAGAACCACGGGCTCATGACCATCATCGTCAACGATCCCGCGAACCCCTACTGGCTGACCGAAGGCAAGGTCGCCGCGGCCGAGGCGCAAAAGCTCGGCTATACCGCGAACGTCGCGGCGTCGAAAGGCGACACCAACACCGAGAGCCAGTTGATCGACACCGCGATCACCAACAAGTCGGTTGCGATCATTCTCGATCCGGCGAATGCCAGCGGGTCCATTGGCGCGGTCAAGAAGGCCGTCGCCGCCAATATCCCCGTCTTCCTCGTCAATGCCGAGATCAACCAGGAGGGCATCGCCAAGGCGCAGCTCGTTTCGAACAACGCGCAAGGTGCGGCACTGGGCGCCCAGCAGTGGGTGAAGGACGTCGGTTCGAAGGGCAACTATGTGGAGCTGCTGGGCGCGCCGTCCGACAACAACGCGGCCACGCGTTCCAATGGCTACCGCTCGGTGCTCAGCCAGTATCCGGACCTGAAGGAAGTCGGATCGCAGGTCGCCAACTGGGATCGCACCCAGGGCTTTAACGCGACGCAGAGCCTGCTGCAGGCGCACCCCGACGTCATGGGCGTGATCAGCGGCAACGACGAGATGGCGCTGGGCGCCATTGCCGCGCTCAAGCAGGCCGGCAAGCTCTCGCAGGTGAAGGTGGGCGGGTTCGACGGCTCGCCGGCCGCGGTTGCCGCGGTGAAGGCCGGCGAGTTGCAGTACACGGTGCTGCAGCCGGTCGCCACGTTTGCCGCCAAGGCCGTGCAGGAGGCCGACCAGTTCCTGAAGACGGGCAAGACGGGCGTGAGCGCCGAAAAGCAGTTGTTCGACTGCATCCTTATCACCAAGGCCAATGCGGGTAAGTTCATCGCGCCGTTCACCCTGGCGAAGTGATGTGACGGCGGGGAGACGCCGGGGCGACCCGGCTCGCTCTCCCTGTCCGATTTGCAGCGGCACGAGTTTGCGCATCCGATTGACGACCTCATCATGACCCACTTCCCTTTCTGGATTGGCACCAGTTGGAAAATGAACAAGACCCTGGCCGAGGCGCGCGCCTTTGCTCAGGGCTTGCTCGACGATACCCCCGACGCGCGCGTGCAGCGCTTCGTGATTCCGCCGTTTACCGCCATCCGCGAAGTCAAGGCGATCCTCGCGCCGACCAGCGTGAAGGTCGGCGCGCAGAACATGCACTGGGCTGATCGCGGCGCCTGGACCGGCGAGATTTCGGCGCCGATGCTGGTGGATTGCGCCATGGACCTGGTCGAACTCGGCCACTCCGAGCGGCGCGAGCATTTCGGCGAGACCGACGACACGGTTGGGCTCAAGGTGGAAGCCGCGGTGCGGCACGGGCTGACTCCGCTGATCTGCATCGGCGAAACCCTGGCCGATCGCGACAGCGGGGCCGCCACCGAAGTGCTGGCTGCCCAGGTGCGCGGCGCGCTGGCGCGATTGAACGCCGACTCTCGCGCGGCGCCGCTGCTGTTTGCCTACGAGCCGGTCTGGGCCATCGGCGAGCGCGGCGTGCCGGCCAGCGCCGCCTATGCCGACGCTCGCCAGGCCGAGATCATCGCGGCGGCGCACGACATGCTCGGCCGGCGCGTGCCATGCCTTTACGGCGGCTCGGTCAACCCCGACAACTGCGCCGGGCTGGCCGCCTGCGCGCATATCGACGGACTGTTCATCGGGCGCTCGGCCTGGGATGTGGCCGGGTACCGGGATATCGTCGCGCGGGTCAGGGCGGTGCTCTGAGGTCGCCGCGCGGTTGCCATCCAAAACTGAAGGAGATCATCGTGAAGCTTGCAATTGCCGGAGACAGCGCGGGGGCCGGGCTCGCCCATGTGCTGGCGGAATATCTCAAGGACCGGTTCGACGTTTCCGAGGTATCGGAAAACGACCAGGGTAATCAGGAGTTCTATGCGGATCTGTCCGACCGCGTGGCGTCGGACGTGGTGCGCGGCGCCTACGACCGGGCCATCCTGATCTGCGGCACGGGAATAGGCGTTTGTATTTCCGCCAACAAGGTGCGCGGGATTCGCGCGGCGTTGTGCCACGACACCTATTCCGCGGAGCGCGCGGCGCTCTCGAACAACGCGCAGATCATCACCATGGGCTCGCGCGTGATCGGGCCCGAAGTGGCCAAGGCCATTGCCGATGCCTTTCTCGCGCAGACCTTCGACGAGAACGGCCGAAGCGCGGGTAACGTGACGGCAATCAACGCGGTCGATTCGAAATACCGCCGATAGACCGCCGATAGGTGTGGGCGGTCGGGGCTCCTTGTCGTGACGGAGCCGATCGCAGCCGCCGAACGGGCGTACCGGAGACACGATGGAGACGTATCTGCTCGGCCTCGATAGCGGGTCGACCGCCACCAAGGCCGTTATCTTCGACACCGCGGGCCGTACCGTGGCGGTGGGGTCGCGGCGTGTGGAGCAGCGGCAGCCGCGTCCTCGCCACGTCGAGCGGGACATGAACGAAACCTGGGCGGCGGCGGGCGCGGCGATTCGCGATGCGCTCGAATCCGGCAAGGTTCCGGCGGATGCCATTGCGGCTGTCGGGGTGACGGGGCACGGCGACGGGCTTTACCTCGTCGACCGCGAGGGAGCGCCGCTCGGCGCTGGAATCCTGTCGCTCGACAGCCGGGCCTCGGAGGTCCGCGATCAATGGCGCGAAACCGGCGTGCTGCAACAGGCGCTGGAGCTCACCGGGCAGCGTCCCTATCCGTATGCCGCCGTCAGCCTGCTCAAATGGATCGAACTCAACGAGCCGCAGCGGTATGCGCAAATCGGGCACGTGTTCTTTTGCAAGGACTGGCTGCGTTTCTGTCTGACCGGCGTGCCGGCGACCGATCCCACCGAAGCCAGTTCCTCCTTCACCGAGGTCCGCACGCAGCGCTACGGTAATGCGGTCCTCCAGCTTTACGGCATGGCGCCCCTCGGCCGCGCGCTGCCGGAAATCGTGCCGTCCGCCGCGCGGGCGGGACGCGTCACCGCGCAGGCCGCGCGGCAGACCGGGCTGAAAGAGGGCACGCCGGTCGCGTGCGGATTGCACGACGTCACGTCGAGCGCCGTGGGGATGGGCATTACGGAGCCGGGCACCGTGTCGATTACGGCGGGGACGTTCAGTATCAACGAGATCCTTTCCGATCGTCCGCAATGGGATGCGCGCTGGTCGTGCCGCAACGGCACGCGTGACGGCCAGTGGATGAACATGTCGATTTCTCCGGCCTCGTCGAGCAATGTCGACTGGTTCCTGCGGGAGTGCTTCGCACTCGAAGCGCAACAGGCGGCGCAACGGGGATGCTCGCTGTTCGACTTGATAGAGGACGAATTGCGGGCCGCATTTGCCGAACCGAGCTCCGTCATGTTTCATCCGTTCCTGTTCGGATCGCCGTTCGAGCAATCCGCAAGCGCCTCATTCTTCGGAATCCGAAGCTGGCATCGTCGCGCCCATCTGGCGCGGGCCGTGCTCGAAGGCACCGTTTTCAATCATCGCTACCACGTCGAAGCACTGACCAGTGCCTTTGCCGCGCAGCGGGCGGGCCTGACGGGAGGCGGGTCGTCAAGCCCCATGCTCGCGCAACTGTTCGCCGACATTCTGGGGATGCGGATCGATATTCCCGAAAGCCAGGAAGCCAGCGCGCTCGGCGCGGCGCTTTGTGCGGGCGTGAGCACGGGGGTGTACGCGTCCTTGCCGCAGGCATGCGCACAAGCCTGCCGGGTCCGGCGGACGCACGAACCGGATCGGGACCGTCACGAACAGTTCAACGAAGCATACGACCTCTACATGCAGCTCATTTCAGGCACGCGCCCGTCATGGCCGGCGCTCGACCGGGCCGCCGTGGCGCACGGTTCGCGAGACGGCCGATGATGCAGCGAACGCGCGAATCCGCTCTGGAGAGGCTGGCACGGCAACCGCGTGTCAGCGTGCTGATCGTCGGCGGTGGAATCAATGGCGCGGGGGTGTTCCGCGACTTGTCGTTGCAGCAGGTCGATTGTCTGCTGATCGACAAGGCGGACTTCGCATCCGGCGCGAGTTCGGCCCCTTCGCGGCTGATTCACGGCGGCCTGAAGTATCTAGAGACGGGAGAATGGCGGCTCGTCGCCGAATCCACGCGGGAGCGCAACCGGCTGCTAAGGAATGCGCCGCACTTCGTGCGGCCTCTGGAAACCGTGCTGCCCATCCATTCGTTCTTTGGCGGCATCGTCCCTTCCGCGCTGCGTTTCTTCGGTATGCAGACGAAGCTGGCCGACCGCGGAGCGATCATTTCGGAGCTTGGCCTGACCCTCTACGATTTCCTCGGACGTCACGAGCGCAGCATGCCGCGGCACCGGCTCGCGCTGAGAGCGCGTTCCCTGCGGGAACTGCCCTCGCTCGATCCCACCATCAAGGCCACCGCCACCTATTTCGACGCCCAGGTGACCCAGGCCGAACGTCTCAACTACGAACTCGTTGCCGACGGCATGATTGCCGGCGACGGCGCGCTCGCGGCGAATTACGTGACGGTCGACCAGGTGAAGGGAGAGACGGTCTGGTTACGCGATGTCGTGTCTGACCGGCGCTTTCCCGTCATGCCGGACGTCGTCATCAATGCCGGCGGCGCCTGGATCGACAGCGTGAACCGGTCGCTCGGCATTCAACGCCGGTACATAGGCGGGACCAAGGGCTCTCATCTGATCGTGGACCAGCCCGAACTTCATGCGCAGCTGCGCGGCCGCATGGTCTATTTCGGTTCGAAGGACGGCCGGATCTGCCTTGTCTATCCGTTCATGGGAAAGCTTCTCGTGGGTTCGACCGATCTGCGCGTGGAAGATCCCGACCAGGTGCGCTGCGAGGACAGCGAGGCCGAGTACATGCTCGGCGTGCTCAGGACCGTGTTTCCCGGCTGCGCGCTGACCGCTTCGAACATCGTGTTCCGCTACAGCGGCGTGCGGCCGTTGCCCTGGTCCGAAGCGGCGGACCCCGGCGAGGTCAGCCGCGATCATGTGGTGCATGTCGATCACCTGCCCGAAACGCGCATTCCCGTGCTCTCGCTGGTCGGCGGGAAATGGACGACCTTCCGGGGATTTGCCGAATCGGTCGCCGACGACACGCTCCGGCGCCTCGGGCGGTCTCGCCGTGTCAGCACCCGCGCGGAGGCGATTGGAGGGGGACGCGGCTTTCCACGCACGGCAGCGGAGCAGGCCGACTGGATAGCAGCCCTTGCCGCGCGCTGCGGAATTTCGGCCGGGCGCGCCGAAACGCTGCTGTCGCGTTACGGCTCGACCGCATCCGAAATTGCGGTTTTTTGCTCGCGAAAGCACGATGGTTCCGACGACAAGCTGCTCACCGGCGCGCCCGGTTACACCGTGCGAGAGATGCGCTACCTATGCCTATACGAAATGGTCGCGCATCTTGCGGATCTGCTCTTTCGTCGCACGACGATCGCACTCGCCGGCCAATTGACGGGTTCCGTACTGGCTGAAACGGCCACGATCGCTGCGGATGCGCTCGGCTGGGATTCGGCACGCGCGCAGCAGGAAATCGAGACGGTTCGCGACATCGCGCAGCACCGCCACGGTATCGCGCTCGGCGACACCGAACTCGCGCAGGGATTGGGCATTTGACCGCCTGAACGGTTTGCTTTGGAGACCGTAGCGGCCTATCCTGGTGGCTTGAGCGGCGCGCAGGCGCCGGCGACCAGGGAGGCGGCGATGAACCGGTTCGCAACGTCATACGGTTCGCGCGGCGGGCGGTTCGCGCATCGGGCGCGGGCCGCCGCACGCCTCGTCTGCCTCGCCATCGGTCTTGCCGTGCAGGCGCAGGTTCCGGCGCTGGCGCAGACCGCATCGGACGCCCAGGCCGCGCGCAAGAACTGGTACAACGACCCGTTCTTTGCGCTTTCGAATGCGGTGAGCGCCTGCCCGTTGCCGCTCGGCCCGCTGACGACCCGGTCCGAAGCCGAAGACGACGCCCATTACCGCGTCGAACGCGGCACGAGTTGCTGGCTGGCCCACACATGCTCGAAGCCGAACTCCTATCTCTACGATGCCGATATTGCAGCAGCCGTGCGGCAGGCGCTCCAGGGCGATGCCTTGCTGGCCGGCACGAGCCTCTGGATCACGGTGCAACGGCGCTTCGTCTATGCGGAGGGCTGCGTGCCTGCCGCGTTCGACCGGGACGCGCTGCAGCGGCGCCTCGAAGCGATCCCCGACGTCGAGCAGGTATTCGTGCGCGTCACCGCCGACCCGCGCGGCACGCCGCCCTACCGGACGCTCGCGCGGCCCGATTGACCGCGATCCTCACAGGCGTCAACGATCCATCCCGTATCCCGCGCAGCGCTCTCGCGGCATGGCACAATCCCATCGTCGAAAAAACCAGAAGGCCCATCGGGGTTCACCATGAAACATCCAGGTTCGTCGTTGCTATCCGATATGCGCAGGCTGTCTCTCGTGACGACTGCCTGTGCGCTCTTCGCCGCACTGTCCGCGTGCAGCAGCAGCACGCCGCTGTTCCTCTCCGACGGCCGCCCGACCATCCAGGTGCAATGCCCGGCCGCCGGCGACCGCGATTCGTGTGCCCAGCAGGCCCGCGCGCGTTGCGGCGGCGCCTACGACACCGTCAATACGTCCAGCGACGGCACCAACTACAACCTCGTCTTCGCCTGCAACGCGAAGTAACGCGAGGTGGCATGAAGTTGCGCGAAGGCCCTAGCCTCTTTCCGCGGACCGCGCCGGAAGATGCAGCAGCAGGTCCGGCTGACGCCGTGTCGCGGTCTTCTGGAATACCGACTGCAACTGCTTGCGCACGGTGTCGTGCTGCACGCCGACACGCGCCGCGATTTCCTTCTGCGTGAGACCTTCCACGAGCAGATGCGCGATGCGGCATTCGGCGGGCGTGAGGTCGAAGGCGGCGGCGAGCACCTGCTCGTCGACGGGCGGCGCGGAGCGCGGGTGATAGAACGTGAGCGCCGCAATGGCGTCGGGTTCGGCGGCGGAGGCGTCGCCGGCCGTCTGTACGTTGTAGAACACATAAAGCACCTCGGGACCGCTCGCCACCGTTGGCGCGAGCGGGGGTGCGCCACGCTCTTCGCGCTCGTCCGCCTCGTCGGCGACGATCCGCATGGCGCGAAACCGCGCAGCCGCGGTCAGCGCGCCACTCCCGCGAGCGCGCAGCCGCGCCTCGCTGATCGCAATGTCCTCTTGCAGCCGTGCCTGGTGAGGCGCCGCGAGCGCCAGCTGGCGCGAGCGCATGCGCACGAGCGAGGTGGCGCGCAACAGCCGCAAGGCGGGTTCGTTGCTGTGAAGGACTTCGCCGTTCGCGTTCACTAGCATTGCGGGCGGCGTCGCGCGGTGCGCGAGCTCGGACGCGTTCAGCACATAACGCTGCGCGCAAAGGCGCGCGACGCGCGTGAGATGCACGGTGAGCCGTTCGAGAAGGGCCCGCGCGCTTGCCGGCAGCGGACCCTGCACCGCATCGCGCCGGCAGGCGGCCATGATGGTCAGCGCCTCGCTGTCGATCAGCTTGCATACCGACACCTGGCGATGGCCGGCCGCCAGTGTAGGCGGCTCGAATACGGGCTGCCCGGCTGCCTGCCGTGTGGTGGCGGTGTCGCTGAAATGCAACCATCGGGCGCTCGGGAACATTCGCAGCCATTCCAGCCGGGCATCGTCGTAATAAAGCGGCTGGATCAGTTCCAGCGGCTCGAATTGTGAAATGTTAAATCCCGAACCGTAAGAAAAGAGTTTCATCTGCCGGTTGAACGCGCAAATGTGCGCCGACGCGGCACCGGTCGCCTTCAGCAATTTTTCGCAAAAATCCTTCCATGCGCCGGAATGGTCGATTGCTTCGTAAATGGCGTGCAACAGGCCGTCATATTGCGATTCGTCGGGTTCCACGGCTTTCTCATTAACTCAAGGCGGACACCGGGCACCCTGCCGGGAAATGCGCCGTGCATATTTTTTCCACAAATGAGGAATATACAGGCGTTATGGCCGCCGTTAATCTTCGGTCCGGTTTGAAGCAAATACGGCATCAGGGTGAGGGAGGCGGCACAAGGCTTCTGTTCGGCAGGCAACGGAACATCGGCGGATTGAACCTTATTCTTGGGCATCGTGAAAATTTTGCCGGCCGCGTTCGACATTATCAAAAGAGCGATAGAGATGGATATTCGGGTTATTGCGGCAAGGTGGCGGTAAAGCAGAAATTTTCACCAATGTGTGCGATGGCTCATTCTGAATAGAGGTCGTTATTACCGGGGGCAGCAGTGAATCACCATCAACTGGAAAAGGATATAGAGCATCTCGAGCGTGTCGTTTCGAGACTTTCCGGCGCAGATCGCATTCCGCTTTCGTATTGGCGTGGGCGCGTTGAAATGGTATCGAGTGCGAATCTTGTTCCGGCACAGGCGTTGCGCGTGAAACGGCTAAGCGAAGCGCTCTGCGCACTCGAGGACCGGGTCCGGGAAAGCGAGCGCGGGGAGACCACCCGATAGCGTGAGCCGCGAGGCTTTTTCAAAAAAAATACGCAATCCGCCACGCTCTGGCTCCAAAACAGTCACAATACGGTTGCCGACTGAACTGGAGACTATTCTTTATGCCGAGCTACAAGCAATTGACCGCCCAACTGGAAAAGCTTCACAAGGAAGTGGCCGCGGCCCGCGAAAAAGAAGTTGCGCAGGCGATTGCCGACATCAAGGCAATGATCGCTGAGTACGAGATCACGCCGGAAGAACTCGGCTTTTCAAGCCGTGGGGCCACGCCGAAGAAAAAGCCCCTGCCGGCCCGCTATATGAATCCGAAAACGGGCGAAACGTGGAGCGGCCGCGGCCGGGCGCCGGGATGGCTGGCCGGCAAGAACCGCGACCGGTTCCTCATCGCGGAGTAAGCGAGAGGAACCAGCCCCGTCGGGCTCCGCAAGCTTCCTTCACGCTTTCCGTCACCGCCCGCCGTGCCGAGCCCCCCGTAAAGGCTCACCCTGCGCGGCGCTCGCATCGGGCGCCGCAGCACGCCGGCGCCAGCGATCACGCCGCTATCCAGCGTACTCCACGGCCCCCGGGTCTTCCCGTAAAATCTCGCCATCTACAGTACGGCGCACGGCATGGCCCGCCTGCCACGAGCATCGTCATGCACGGCATGTTGCCGTGCCGTCCACACGGGCGACTCGAACTTTGCGTCCGCGTGCTGCAATGCCGTGTATCATTCGTCCCCGGCGTCGTTTTGCGCCGGCGTGCGTCCCGAGTTTCGGACCGGTCGTGCGATTTTCCGCGACGCCGCTCGCCGGCCCGCCCGCCGACGCTCTCCGGTCAGCCAACCCGGACGCCCCGGACGGCCGCCCGCGCCGCCGTCCTTGCCGCAACCCGAGGACCTTTGCGGCCCGGTTGCCCGAATTCCATCAGTGATACCCAGCCCGATGTCAGTTGCCGAACTCAAACGCCGCCGCACGTTCGCGGTCATCTCTCACCCGGACGCGGGCAAGACCACGCTCACCGAAAAGCTGCTGCTGTTTTCGGGCGCGATCCAGATTGCCGGTACCGTGAAGGGCAAGAAGAGCGGTCGCTTCGCGACCTCCGACTGGATGGAGATCGAAAAGCAGCGCGGCATTTCGGTCGCGAGTTCGGTCATGCAGTTCGAGTACGGCGACGCGGTGATCAACCTGCTCGACACGCCGGGCCACGAGGACTTCTCGGAAGACACGTACCGCGTGCTCACGGCGGTGGATGCCGCCGTGATGGTGATCGACGGGGCGAACGGCGTGGAAGCGCAAACGCTCAAGCTGCTCGAAGTCTGCCGCAGCCGCAAGACGCCCATTCTTACGTTCATCAACAAGCTCGACCGCGAAGTGCGCGAGCCGCTCGATCTGCTCGACGAAATCGAGCAGCACCTCGGCGTTTCGGCGGTGCCCTTCACCTGGCCCATCGGCATGGGCAAGGAGTTTCAGGGCGTCTACGACATTCAGCGCGACCAGGTGCGTGTGTTCCGCGCGGGCGAGCAATCGCTCGGCGGCGCGGTGGAGACGCTGCAGGGCATCGGCGACGAGGAAGGTGAAAAGCGCTTCGGCTATCACTGGAAGCGCACCAAGGAAGAAGTCGAACTCATTACCGGCGCGACACCCGAATTCGATCGCGACGCGTTCCTGGCCGGCGAGCAGTCGCCGGTGCTGTTCGGGTCGGCGATCAACAACTTCGGCGTGAAGGAAATTCTCGACGCGCTCGTCGATCTGGCGCCGCCGCCGTCCGCGCGTATGGCCGTGCAGCGCCCGGTGGACCCGGAAGAGCCGAAATTCACGGGCGTCGTGTTCAAGGTGCAGGCGAACATGGACCTCGCGCACCGCGACCGCGTGGCGTTCATCCGCGTGTGCTCGGGACGCTTCGAACGCGGCATGCAGCTGAAGGTCACGCGCAACAACAAGACCTTCCGCGCGAACAACGTGGTGAGCTTTCTCTCGCAGCGCCGGGAAACCGTGGCCGAGGCCTACCCCGGCGACATCATCGGCATTCCTAATCATGGCACGCTGAGCCTCGGCGATACGCTCACCGAAGGTGAGGATCTGCAGTTCACCGGCCTGCCGTTTTTCGCACCGGAAATCTTCCAGACCGTCGAAGTGGTGGATCCCATGCGCGCGAAGCAATTGGGCGAAGCGCTCAAGCAGCTCGGCGAGGAAGGCGCGATCCAGGTGTTCCGTCCGCTGCACGGCGGTTCGACGATTCTCGGCGCCGTGGGGCAGCTGCAGTTCGAAGTGGTTTCGCACCGCCTGTCGGCCGAGTACAAGGTGGCCGTGCGCATCATGCCCGCGCGCTATCGCCTCTCGCGCTGGGTGACCTGCGACGACTCCAACGAGCTGCGCCGCTTCACCGATGCTTACGAGGCGCGGATGGCCTACGATGCTTCGAACGCCCCCACCTATCTGGCCTCGCACGTCTCCGAAATCGAGGTCGCGCAGAAGGCCTGGCCGAAGATCGTGTTCAACGAGCTGCGCGAGCACTCCGGGGCGCCGTTCCGCAAGACGAAGTAAGAGCGGGATTTGTCGCAAACCCCTTCGGGGGTTTTCTCGATCGCCGAGGATTCGTTCGGTATGCTTACCGCTGGATCCAGTAGTGAATGGTCGGCCCGCGCTGTTCGACCTTGAGTACGCGGTAGCCGTAGCGTTGGGCGTCCGAGGGGATGCTGTTGATCGACTGCGGGCAGTCGCTGAGCACTTCGAGCACTTCGCCGGGCTGCAGGCCCGGCATGGCTTCCAGCGTTGCGACGACCGGATAGGGGCAAGGTTCGCCGCTCAGGTCGAGCCGGAAATCGGCAGTGGGCGTTTCGTTCGTCATCAGGCGGCTCCCCCGGACTGAGGCTGGTTCGCCGCGCGCGACTGTGCGCGATCGAGAAAAGTTTTTTCCCACCACAGCAGCAGGAAGAAGGCGGCGACGAGACCCGCATAGGTGACGATCAGGCCACCCATAGGCCCGAATGTAGTCAACAGGTTGATCTTCGGGTACTGCAGCGCGAGCACGGGAGCGAGGCGATCCCACTGCGCGGCAAGCAATGTGGCGCCAGCGATATTGCCGATGCCAACCCACCAGTAGTGGACCTGGCCTTCCATCGCGCGGTACATCCAGCCCGTTTCGCAGCCGCCCGCAACCACAATGCCGAAGCCGAACAGCACGCCGCCGAGGATCGCATTCGGTCCCGCCCAGAAGATCTTGGGCGCGATGCCAAGCTGGACGTAGCTGAAGATCCCGATCGTGCTGGCCGCCATGCCCAGCACGATGGCGCGCGCCATGGCTGTGCGGCCGGTGATCCACATGTCGCGGAATGCCGACGTGAAGCAGATTTGCGCGCGTTCGATCAGGACTCCGAATGCGATGCCGAACACCGCCGCGAGACCGAGTTTCTGGGCATTGAATGCAAGGCTGACCGCGGCGGCAAGCGCTGCGCCGAACACGACGATGCCGATGCGGAATTGCCAGGGCGACCGGACAACAGGCCGGGCGCTCGACTGGCCGGCCGTCACGCGCTCGAGCCGCGCATTGGCGCGCAGGAACGGCAACAAGGCCACGCGCGTGCCGAAATACGAGCCGACGATGGTGGACAGCGCAAACAGCCACGCATGCAGCGAGAACTGGGGGATGCCCGTGAAAAACGCGGCCAGATTGCAGCCCATGGCGAGCCGCGCGCCGAATCCGGCAATGGCGCCGCCGACCAGGGCCTGAACGATGCGGCGCTTGCGGCGCGGCAGACGCAGCTTGACGTTGTTGGCCCAGAGGGCGGCAGACAGACTGCCTGCGAACATGCCGAGCACCATGACGCCGTCGATACGGGTCCAGGGTGCGCCGTGCAGGCCGATGACCTTGAAGTAACCCCAGTCCTCGGGATGCAGGCCAAAGGCCTGCAGGATGTGCCCGCCCCAGCGGGTGAACTCGCCGGTGACGGCCCAGAAGGTGCCGGTCACGCCGAAATAGAACGCGGACAGCACGCCCGCGGTAACAATGGCGGGCAATGGCGCCCAGAACCGTACCAGATAGTCCTGCCGGATGCGGGACCACGTCATGCCCATGTCTCCAGAAATGAATGCGGATTGCGCCTCAGCGCAACGCGCTGGCGTGAAAAGCGACGTGTTCGCCAATGAAGCTTGCGATGAAATAGTAGCTGTGATCGTAGCCGGCGCGGAGCTTTAACTGCAGCGGATAACCGGCTGCGTGGCAGGCTGCCTGCAAGAGTTGCGGCTTCAACTGGTTGGCCAGGAACTCGTCGCCTTCGCCCTGATCCACGAGCATCGGCAAGCGTTCGGAGGCGGTGCCGACCAGCGCCGTCGCATCGTACTGCATCCAGGCCGCGCGGTCATTGCCGAGATAGGCGGTGAGCGCCTTTTGCCCCCACGGCACCTGACTCGGCGCAACGATCGGCGAAAACGCGGAGACGCTGCGATAGCGGCCCGGATTGCGCAGCGCCACGACCAGCGCGCCGTGTCCGCCCATGGAGTGCCCGAAGATCGAACGCGCCTCGCTCGCCGGAAACGTCGCCTCGATCAGCGCAGGCAACTCCGCACTCACGTAGTCGTACATCCGGAAATGCCGCGCCCACGGCATTGCCGTTGCGTTGACATAGAAACCCGCGCCCTGGCCGAGGTCGTAAGCCGGATCGTCCGCCACGTCGGCGCCGCGCGGGCTCGTATCGGGCGCGACGAGGATGATGCCGTGTTCCGCCGCGTAACGCTGCGCGCCGGCCTTGACGATGAAGTTCTGCTCCGTGCAGGTCAGGCCCGAAAGCCAGTACAGCACGGGGCACTTCTCGCCCCGCACCGCAGGCTCGGGCAGATAGATGCCGAACTTCATCTCGCAGCCGAGGGCGGAGGAGGCGTGCTTCCAGACTTCCTGGTGCCCGCCGTGGCTGGCGTGTCGCTCGATGCGTTCCATAAGGATCGGGTCCTCGGCTCAGTAGTGAACGACGGTCCGGATCGACTTGCCCTCGTGCATCAGGTCGAAGGCTTCGTTGATGCCCGAGAGCGGCTTCGTGTGGGTGACGAACGGCGCGAGCTGGATCTTGCCGCTCATCGCGTCTTCCACCATGCCCGGCAGCTGCGAGCGGCCCTTGACCCCGCCGAAGGCCGTGCCGAGCCACCGGCGGCCGGTAACGAGCTGGAACGGGCGGGTGGAGATTTCCTGGCCGGCCCCGGCCACGCCGATCACGACCGACTGGCCCCAGCCGCGATGCGCGCATTCTAGCGCCGCCCGCATGACATTGACGTTGCCGATGCACTCGAAGCTGTGGTCCACGCCCCAGCCGGTCATCTCGACGATCACTTGCTGAATGGGCTTTTCGTGATCCTTCGGGTTCACGCAGTCGGTGGCGCCGAAAGCGCGCGCGAGGTCGAACTTGCCGGGATTGGTGTCGATGGCGATGATGCGTCCCGCCTTGGCGAGCTTCGCGCCCTGAATGACGGCGAGGCCGATGCCGCCGAGGCCGAACACGGCCACCGTGTCGCCTTCCTGCACCTTTGCTGTGTTCTTCACCGCGCCGAGGCCCGTGGTCACGCCGCAGCCGAGCAGGCAGACCTGTTCGGGGTTGGCCCGCAGGTCGATCTTCGCGAGCGAGACCTCGGCCACCACGGTGTATTCGCTGAACGTGGAGCAGCCCATGTAGTGGTAGACGGGCTGCCCGTTATAGCTGAAGCGGGTGGTGCCGTCGGGCATCACGCCCTTGCCCTGGGTGGCGCGCACGGCCACGCAGAGGTTGGTTTTGCCGCTCTTGCAAAAGAGGCATTCGCCGCATTCGGCGGTGTAGAGGGGAATGACGTGGTCGCCCGGCTTCACGCTCGTCACGCCTTCGCCCACTTCGACGACGATGCCGGCGCCCTCGTGCCCCAGCACGGCGGGAAAGAGGCCTTCCGGATCGTCGCCCGACAGCGTGAAGGCGTCGGTGTGACATACGCCGGTATGCGTGATCTTGACGAGCACCTCGCCCTTGCGCGGCGGTTCGACGTCGATTTCGACGATTTCCAGGGGTTTGCCGGGTCCGAATGCAACGGCAGCACGTGATTTCATGGCAGTCCTATTGAAATGATGGATCGAAGTGTTGGATCGACAGCGCGACGCGCATGGAGCCCGCCGGCGATTACCGCAAATAGGTTCGAACGAGGGTCACGACATCGTCGATCGATCCGGAAGCGTTTTCCGCCGCCCCGGCGGCCTGCGTGAACTCTTCACGCAGATGGCTTTCGAGCACGCCGGCCATCACCCCGTTGATTGCGCCTCGAATAGCCGCCAGTTGCTGCAGGACGGGCCCGCAGTCGGCGCCTTCTTCGAGCGCGCGCTCGAGCGCGTCCAGCTGCCCGCGAACCTTGCGGACGCGGGTGAGGACGCGTTTCTTTTCTTCGGGGGAATGTGGCATGACGTCGTGGAGTCGGGATACCCGGGGGCAGTATAGGTCAATACTGGTTGGGAGTATACGTGTTGCCGGCGAAGAAACCCATCAAAAACACATCAAGCCGCGAGACGAGGCCGAGCGGGACATCTACCCCGTTGGAGTTCCTCGGGGCGCTGCTGCTTGAATGAGGGCGATGCCTCCGCCCGCTCGCCCAGGCTTGAGCTAAATCCACGCGCCATCCATCCGGTTCGCCTATCCTGACTCCGTGCGGCGGCACGCTCGCTGCCGTCCCAGCCGCTATTCCCGCCGTCATCCCCGCCGTCATTCCGATAATCAGGAGCCTCCGTGACCGTACGCAATCTCGACGCAGTATTCCAGCCCACGTCGATCGCCGTGATCGGCGCCTCGCGCCGCGAGGGCAGCATCGGCGAAATGGTGTGGCGGCGCGTGATCGAAGGCGGCTTCGCCGGGCCGCTCTGGGCCGTCAATCCGCGCCGCACGGGCGACGAGCAGGGCTTCGACGGGCATCCCGTGCTGGCGGACGCAGGCGACCTGCCCGAAGCGCCCACCGTCGCCGTGATCTGCACGCGGCCTTCCACGTGGCCCGCGCTCGTGCATCGCCTGGGCGGCATGGGCACGCGCGCGGCCATTCTGATCGGCGAGGTGCGCACCGACACCGACCGCGCCGATCTGCGCCATGCGCTGGCCGCCGCGCGGCCGCATCTGCTGCGCATCGTCGGGCCCGGCAGCGTGGGCGTGCTCACGCCCGCGCTCAATGCGCAGCTCGGCGCGGCGACCTCGGTGGCGAGGCCCGGCGGCGTCGCGTGGGTCTCGCAGTCGAACGTGCTCACCAACGCCGTGCTGCGCTGGGCCGGCGCACGCGGGCTCGGTTTCTCGCATGTGGTAGCGCTGGGCGACGAAGCCGACGTGGATGCGGGCGACGTGCTCGACTACCTCGCGAGCGACCCCGCCACGCGCGCGATCCTCCTTGAACTCGACACCGTGCGCGCGCCGCGCAAGTTCATGTCCGCGGCGCGCGCGGCGGCGCGCAACAAGCCGGTGCTCGCGCTGCGCAGCGGCCGCGACGATCCGGCCGACGGACTCTACACGGCGGCGTTCCGGCGCGCGGGCATGGTGCGCGTGGACACGCTGGACGACCTGCTCGACGAAATCGAAACGCTGGGTGTGGGGCGCGTTGCCACGAGCGACACGGCCACGCTCATCACGAGCGATCGCGGCGTGGCGACATTGGCGCGCGATGCGTTCAACGAGGCGGGCGACACGCTCGCCGCGTGGACCGACGAGGCGCGCGCGGCGATGGAGAAGGCGTTGCCGAACGTGCGGGCGGCCAATCCGTTCGTGCTGGGCGAAACGGCGAAGCCCGAGCACTTCGCGCTCGCGTTGCAGGCGCTCGGGCCGCATCCGAAGACGGGCACGGTATTCGTCGTGCACGCGCCCACGCACAGCGCGCCGGTCGACGCGGTGGCGCGCACGCTGATCGAGAACCAGCGGGTGGCCTATCGCGGCATGCTGGCGTGTTTTTTCGGCGGCGTGAGCGACGAAACGCGCGATGCGCTGCACGCGCACGGCATTCCGGTGCACACCACGCCGCGGCGCCTCGCGCGCGCGTTCGCGCGTCTTGTCGATTACCGGCTGGGCCGCGAGCTCTTGATGCAGACGCCCGAGGGCACGCCCGCACAGCAGGCCGGTGCGATCGAGGCGGCGCAGGGACAGACGTGTGCCGCGCTGGCCGCGGGCCAAAGCGAGCTCACGGGCGAGGCGGCGGCGAAGCTGCTGGGGCTCTTTGGCCTGCGGACCTGGACGACTGCCGAAGGCGAGGCGGCGAACGTCACGAAGCCGGTGGTGGAAGTCACGGTCGAGTTTCGCGACGACGAGAACTTCGGTCCGGTGTTCTACTTCGTTGCGCCTTCGCCGGACGGCATCTTGCCGCCCATGCGCGTATACGGGCTGCCGCCGCTCAATCCGATGCTGGCGCGCGACATCGTCGCGCAGTCGCCCTATGTGCCGCGCGTGGACCCCGCGCCCGCGCTGGCCGTGCTGATCACGCTGTCGCAGATCGTCTGCGACGTGCGCGCGATTGTCGGCATGCACGTGACCTTGCGCGTGCTGCCCGCCGAAACGCTGATCGACGCGCCGCGTCTCCTGCTGGCGGAGAAGCGCAGCCGCT
The DNA here is from genome assembly GCF_000684975.1 of Paraburkholderia acidipaludis NBRC 101816. Classification (GTDB taxonomy): domain Bacteria; phylum Pseudomonadota; class Gammaproteobacteria; order Burkholderiales; family Burkholderiaceae; genus Paraburkholderia; species Paraburkholderia acidipaludis. The sequence goes on from NZ_BAXZ01000021.1 coordinate 80,468, forward strand.
TCGCGATCATGCCGTACCCGCGCCGGCTGGAGGAAACGGTGGATTGGGGCGGCGAACGTCTCACGATCCGCCCGATCCGCCCCGAGGACGAGGCGCAGCACCGCGCCTTCATCGAGTCGATGACACCGAACGATCTGCGCCTGCGCTTCTTTTCGGCGGTGCGCAGCTTCGATCACTCGCAGCTCGCGCGCATGACGCAGATCGACTACGACCGCGAGATGGCGCTCATCGCGACCGTGGACGACGAGCACGGCAAGCCGCGCACGCTGGGCGTGGTGCGCGCCGTGGCGGACCCGGACAACGAGACGGCCGAGTTCGCGGTAGCGATCATGTCGAACCTGAAGGGCAAGGGGCTCGGGCGCCTCTTGATGGAGCGCGCGATAGCGTATGCGCGCACGCGCGGCACACACTGGCTGGTGGGCGAGGCGCTGCGCGAGAATGCGCCGATGATCGGCCTCGCGCGCGCCTGCGGCTTCACCGTGGCGCCAACCGAAGATCCGGGCGTGGTGGGTTTCCGGATGGCGCTGGATTAAACCGCGGCAGGTTAAGCGTGGCTGGAATCAGGCCGCGATCTTCGCGAGCGCGTCGTCCACCTGGCCGCGCGTGAGCGAGAGTTCTTCGAGCCAGGCCTCGGCGTAGCTGGCGCCGGTTTCCTTTTCGAGGCGCGCAATGGTCGCGGCGCAGCGCGCGGCGTCCTTCGGCGTGGCGATGAAGGTCTTGACCGACTGGCCGCCCTGGAACGCTTCGAAGAGCGGTGCGCGGATTTCTTCCGGCAGCGCGCGCGTCCACTGGTGCGTCTTGCCGTTGAACGTCAGCGAAGGCGGCAGTACGCGCTCCTTCTTCGTGGCCGGAATCAGGCCGTAATTGCGTGCGGCTTCGGCGATCTGCTCCGGCGAGAACAGTTCGTCAGGCGTGATCTCGAACTGCTCGATCGCGGTTTCGACGGTCTTCATCGCGTCCGCGCGGTCGTCGCGCTTCTTCTGCGCGCGCGCGACGATGTCGCGCAGCTCGTCGGCTTCGTCGCTCGTGATCGTGAAGCTGGCCTGCTTCTGCTGAAGCTCGGAAAAACGCTGGAATTCGTGATCGGTCAGAAGTTTCGCCATGAGGTGTGGAGTACGCGGTATGCCGTATTTTGCGGGGCCGCCATTCTAACCGGTTTGGATGCGCGCGTTCCAGTTGGCGCGGCCGCCCGAGCCTCAGCCTTCCTCTTCCCGAAACATCGAAAGCTCCTGCACCGTTGCCCGCAGCATCTGCGTCGCTGCTTCCAGCGAAGGCGCCACATATTCGTCGATGCGCTTGAGGTACGGGCAGGTGAGCGCCGCAATAGCCTGGCCCGCCGGCCCGAGCACCGGAAACGTCACGTCGGTCACGCCGAAGATCTGCTGGCTGTCCGTGCGCGAAAAGCCGGCCTCGCGAATCTGGGCGCAAGCCGTTTCGAGCGCCGCGTGGTCGATCGTCACCTCGCCTTTCACCTTCGTGTGCTCCGCAAGCATGTGCGCGCGCTGCTCCGGCGTTTGCCAGGCGAGGATCGAGCGGCCCGAACTCGTGTCCACGAGCCCCACGCGCGAGCCGAGCCGCACCGCGATGCCCCATGTGCCGGGCCCGTCCACCTGGGCGATCACGAGCAGGTTGCCGCGGTCGTACATCGCGAGGTGACACGACTGCTCGGCGTCGGTGGCGAAGCGCTGCATGAGCGGCAGCGCCTGAACGATCAGCCGCTCCGTGGGCGGATGGCGGTGCGCGAGCGCAAAGAGCTTCAGGCTCAGCGCGTAGCGGTCGCCCGCTTCGGAGCGGATCACGTACTGGCGCGCCACGAGCCGCTCCAGCATCCGGTAGATCTCGCTCGCGTTGCGCCCCAGCGCCTTCGTGATCTCCGCGCGCGTGAGGCCGCCGCGCTGTTCCGCGAGCAGCTCGAGGATGTCGAGCCCCTTGTCCAGCGCGGGCGCGCGGTAGCGGTCCACGTCGTCCTTCTCGTCTTTTTCTTCCCGGTCGTCCGGCCCGCGGTCTTTGCGGGCTTTGTGGTCTTTCTGCTGGATGTCCATCGACGTCCTCTCTTGTCGTCACCCGATTATCCGAGGCGCCATGCACCGGACGGCAGGGGCCCCAGGGAAAGCACCGACCCTTGCTGCGTCGTACATGTCTTGACCTATGATAATCCGTATATGAATAATACGTTCACTGATGAATGACGATACATCAGGGTCGTACTGGAAGGAAAGGGCAGTCGCAAGTGAAGAAGCGCTGGCAGTCCGGTCACTCCAACCGAGTGCGGAGCGGCCAACATGCAGGGTTAACAATGGGATCGCCATATGCGCTGAAGCGCGAGCCGCGATCGACAAAGGAGACAGACATGGCGTTCGCATCCGGGCCCGCGACGGCCCGCCGTTCCACCGAATCCCGCCAGGCCGGCAAGCTGGCGCGTGCCGCCGCGAAGGCGCTCTGCGCCGCGGCCTGCACGGCCGCGCTCGCGGCCGCCGGGGCGGCCCAGGCCGCCGACCTGGGCAAGGTCGGCCTTGGCCTGCCGCTCTTGACCTCGCCCTTCTGGCAGTCGTACGACAATTACCTCTCGACCTACGCGAAAGAGATGGGCATCGACATCCTCGCGCCCGTCAATTCGAACAACGATCCCGCGCAGCAGATCACCGACATGAACAACATGGTGAATCTGGGCGCGAAGGGCATCGTGGTCGGTCCGATCGACTCGGCGGCGATCAGCCGCGCGCTCGACAACGCCGCGCAGAAAGACGTCAAGGTGGTGGCCGTGGACGTGGCGCCCACGCAGGGCAAGGTCGCGATGGTGGTGCGCGCCGACAATCGCGCCTATGGCTCGAAGGCGTGCGAGTACATCGGTCAGCACGTGAAGTCCGGCAAGGTCGTGCAGATCATGGGCGACCTCGCTTCGGTGAACGGCCGCGACCGGTCCGAGGCGTTTCGCGCGTGCCTGAAGCAGTATCCGAATCTCTCGCTGCTGGAGATTCCGGCGGGCTGGAAGGGCGACGTGGCGGCAAGCGCGCTGGATAGCCTGCTCACGGCGAACCCCGACGTGAAGGCGATCTACATGCAGGCCGGCGGCGTGTATCTCTCGCCGACGCTGCAAACGCTGCGCCGCAAGCAGATGCTCTTTCCGGCGGGCGATCCGAAGCACATCGTGATCGTCTCCAACGACGGCATTCCGCAGGAATACGAAGCAATCCGCAAGGGCGAGATCGACGCCACCATTTCGCAGCCGGCGGACCTCTACGCGAAGTACGGCCTGTACTACATCAAGGCCGCGCTGGAGGGCAAGACGTTCAAGCCCGGCAAGACCGACCACGACAGCACGATCGTCCAGCTTTCCACCGGGATCCTGGAAGACGAACTGCCCGCGCCGCTCGTGACGAAGCAGAACGTGGACGACAAGAACCTGTGGGGCAATACCGTCAAGTGAGGGCCCAGATGAGCGATCGAACGAGCGGCCGGATCGAAGGACTGCTACCCGTCGTGGAGGCGGAAGGCGTGACGAAGCGCTACGGCTCCACGGCGGCGCTCGCGGGCGTGAGCCTGCGCGTCATGCCGGGCGAGTCGCACGCGCTGGTGGGCCGCAACGGCGCCGGCAAGTCCACGCTCGTTTCGATCCTCACGGGGCTGCGCAAGCCCGACGAGGGCACGGTGCGCTTCAATGGCGAGACCGCGCCGCCGCTCGCCGACCGCGATGCCTGGCGCGAGCGCGTGGCGTGCGTCTATCAGCATTCCACGATCATCCGCGACCTGAGCGTGGCCGAGAACCTGTTCATCAATCGCCAGCCCGGACGGCGCGGCGTGATCGACTGGCAGGCCATGCGACGCGACGCGCGCGCGCTGCTCGACCATTGGCGCATCGACGTGCGCGAGGATGCGCGGGCGGGCGACCTCACGGTGGAAGCGCGGCAGCTCGTGGAAATCGCGCGGGCGCTTTCGTACGGCGCGCGCTTCATCATTCTCGACGAGCCCACCGCGCAGCTCGACGGTGAGGAGATCAAACGACTTTTTCGCCGCATCGACGAGTTGCAGCGCGAGGGGGTGACGTTCCTCTTTATCTCGCACCATCTGCAGGAGGTGTACGAGATCTGCCAGGCCGTGACGGTGTTGCGCGACGCGCGCCATATCGTCAGCGCGCCGGTGGCGGAGCTGCCGCGCGAACGCCTGATCGAGGCGATGACCGGCGAGCGCGGCGGCCTGAACGTTGCCGATGCCGCTGCACGCGCGCCGCTGCCCGCCGAGGCGCAGGTCGTGCTCGACGTGCGCGATATCGCCGGACACGACTACCGCAACGTGTCGTTCTCGGTGAAGCGCGGCGAGGTGGTCGGCCTCACGGGCGCGACGAGCAGCGGGCGCACGAGTGTGGGCGAAGCGATTGCCGGCCTGAACGCGCAGCGCTCGGGCGAGATTCGCGTGAAGGGCGTGGCCCTCGAACCCGGCGACGTGCCCGCCGCGCTCGCGCAGGGCGTCGCCTGCGTGCCGAAAGACCGGCACCACGAAGGGCTCGTGCTCACGCAGTCCATTGCGGAGAACGCCACGATGACCATCGCGGGCCTGCTTGGCCGCTTCGGCATCGCGCCGCCCGCGAAGAAGCGCGCCATGGGGCAGCGCATGATCGAGGCGCTCGGCATCGTGGCGCAAGGGCCGGAGCATGTCGTTGCCGGGCTCTCGGGCGGCAATCAGCAGAAGGTCGTGATGGCCCGCGCGCTGGCGAGCAATCCGGACGTGCTCGTGCTGATCGACCCCACCGCCGGCGTGGACGTGAAGTCGAAGGAGGCGCTGCTTTCGGTCGTCGATCGCGTGCGCGGAGGCGAAGAGGGCGAGCAAGGCGGTAAGGCCGTGCTGGTGGTGTCGAGCGAACTCGACGATCTGCGCACTTGCGACCGGGTGCTCGTGATGTTTCGAGGCGAGATCGTGGCGGAGTTCCCGGCGGGCTGGCAGGACCACGAAATGATTGCATCAATCGAAGGAGTCAGTCTCCATGAAGCCTAGTGTTTCGACGTCCGCGCTCGCCGCGGGCGATCCCGGCCCAGTTTCAACGGGCCAGCGCGCGCGGCCGCGCATCGAACTCGCGCGCCTGCGCGACTTCGCCTTGCTTCCCGCGCTGCTGCTGCTGATCGTGATCGGCGGCTTCGTGAGCCCGAGCTTTCTCACGAAGGCCAATCTCATCAGCGTGCTCGGCGCTTCGGCCGCGCTCGCGCTCCTCGTGCTTGCCGAATCGCTCATCGTGCTGACCGGCAAGTTCGACCTCTCGCTCGAATCCACCGTGGGCATCGCGCCCGCGGTCGGGGCCATGCTCGTGATGCCGGCTGCGTCGGCGGGCTTCGGCCTGGAATGGCCCGCGTTCGTGGGGCTCGTCGCGATTCTCGCCGTCGGGGCGCTGATCGGCTTCATCAACGGCTTTCTCGTGGTGCGCCTGCGGCTGAACGCGTTCATCGTCACGCTCGCCATGCTGATCGTGCTGCGCGGCATGCTTGTGGGCGCGACCAAGGGCGGCACGCTCTTCGACATGCCGCCTTCGTTCTTCGCGCTCGCCACGACCATCGTGCTGGGCCTGCCGCTTTCGGTGTGGCTCGCCGCCGTGGCGTTCGCCATTGCCGCGTTCATGTTGCGCTATCACCGCGTGGGCCGCGCGCTCTATGCGATCGGCGGCAATCCCGACGCGGCGCGTGCCGCGGGCATTCGCGTCGAGCGCATTACGTGGGGCGTATTCGTGCTGGGCAGCATTCTCGCGGCATTGGGCGGCCTGATCGTCACGGGCTACGTGGGCGCGATCAACGCGAACCAGGGCAACGGCATGATCTTCACCGTGTTCGCGGCGGCCGTGATCGGCGGCATCTCGCTCGACGGCGGCAAGGGCACCATGTTCGGCGCGCTGCTGGGCGTGCTGCTGCTGGGCGTGGTGCAGAACCTGCTCACGCTGGCCCAGGTGCCTTCGTTCTGGGTCCAGGCGATCTACGGCGCGATCATTCTCGGCTCGCTGATGGTGGCGCGGCTGGCGGGCGGCGAAGCGCAGAACTGAACGGACCGGAAAAACGGCAATCGCGGAGAACCCACGTGAAGAGCGGCACCCCCCAAACCGACTTTCGCCTGATCCTGCTCGCGCCCGAGGACAACTGCCTGATCGCGGCGGCGCGGCTGGAAGCGGGCACGGTCGTCGAGATCGAAGGCGAGCGCGTGACGTTCGCGCAGACGATCGAGCTTGGTCACAAGGTCGCGCGGCGCGCGCTCGCGAAGGACGAGAAAGTGCTGCGCTACGGCGCGCTCATCGGCCACGTGACCGGGCCGGTGGCGCGCGGCGAGCATCTGCATACGCACAACCTCGAAAGCGACTATCTGCCGACCTACACGCACGACGCTGGGCACGCGTACGTGCATCACTGATGCTTAAACGCTTTTCGCAGGCAGGATATCCGTCATGAACGACCCCCGCATCACCCCGCCTCTCGAAGGCTGGCTGCGCAGCGACGGCCGCAAGGGCATACGCAACGTCGTCGCGGTGGCTTATCTCGTCGAATGCGCGCACCACGTCGCGCGCGAGATCGTCGCGCAGTTCCGCGAGCCGCTCGACGCGTTCGACGACGGCGCCATGCCGGACGATTCCCCCGTGCATCTGATCGGCTTTCCGGGCTGCTACCCGAACACCTATGCCGAGAAGATGATGGAGCGGCTCACCACGCATCCGAACGTGGGGGCCGTGCTGTTCGTCTCGCTGGGCTGCGAGAGCATGAACAAGCATTATCTCGTCGAGCAGGTGTGGGCAAGCGGCAGGCCCGTAGAAGTCCTGACGATCCAGGAGAAGGGCGGCACGCGCAGCACGATCCAGTACGGCATGGACTGGGTGCGCGAGGCGCGCCGGACGCTGGGTGCGCAGCAGAAGGTGCCGATGGGCGTCGACGAACTGGTGGTCGGCACGATCTGCGGCGGCTCGGACGGCACGAGCGGCATCACGGCGAATCCGGCCGTGGGCCGCGCGTTCGACCGGCTGATCGAGGCGGGCGCGAGCTGCATCTTCGAGGAAACCGGCGAGCTCGTGGGCTGCGAGTACCACATGAAGAACCGCGCGGCGCGGCCCGAGCTCGGCGAGGCCATTGTCGCCTGCGTGGCGAAAGCCGCGCGCTATTACTCGATTCTCGGGCACGGCTCGTTCGCGGTAGGCAACGCGGACGGCGGGCTCACCACCCAGGAAGAGAAGTCGCTGGGCGCTTATGCCAAGAGCGGCGCCTCGCCTATTGTGGGCATCGTCAAGCCCGGCGACGTGCCGCCCACGGGCGGTCTCTATCTGCTCGACGTGGTGCCCGACGGCGAGCCGCGCTTCGGCTTTCCCAACATCAGCGACAACGCCGAGATTGCGGAGCTCATTGCCTGCGGCGCGCACGTGATTCTCTTCACGACGGGGCGCGGCTCCGTGGTCGGCTCGGCGCTGGCGCCCGTCGTCAAGGTGTGCGCGAATCCGCTGACGTATCGCAATCTGGCGGGCGACATGGATGTCGACGCGGGGCGGATTCTCGAAGGCCGCGCGACGCTGGACGAAGTGGGCCGCGAGGTGTTCAACGCGACGATCGCCGTCGCGGCGGGCGTGCCCTCGAAATCCGAGGCGCTCGGGCATCAGGAGTTCATCCTGACTTACAAAACCTTCGAGCCCGTCGGGCCGGCGTGCCTGCCTGCGGGCGCGCGTTTGCCCGCGGTCGGGATCGCGGGGCATTGACGCGCGCTGCGCGCGGCGTAATCTTTGAAGACTGCTTTTTCGGGAGGCACGAGGCATGGCACAGGAACGGCATCCACAGGTGACAGGCAGGCGGCGCATCGGCCGCACGGCACTGGAGGTGAGCGCGCTGAGCCTCGGCACGGCGCCGCTCGGCGGTCTTTACCGCGATCTGACCGAGGAAGAGGCGCAGGACACCGTCGACGCTGCATGGGACGCCGGCCTGCGCTTCTTCGATACGGCGCCGCACTACGGGCACACCAAGGCCGAGCATCGGCTCGGCGCGGCGCTGCGGCGCCGTCCGCGCGGCGAGTTCGTGCTCTCGACGAAGGTGGGCCGCCACTTCGTGCCGCGCACGCATCCTTACGACGGGAGCGAGGGCTGGCAGGATCCGCTGCCCTTCGAAGCCATCTACGACTACACGCGCGACGGGATACTGCGTTCGTTCGAGGACAGCCAGCAGCGGCTCGGCATCGTCGAGATCGACATCCTGCTCGTGCACGACATCGGCCGGTTCACGCACGGCGACCGGAATGCGCACTACTGGCGGCAACTGACCGAGGGCGGAGGCTTTCGCGCGCTCGACGAACTGCGCTCGGCCGGCATGGTGAAGGCGCTGGGCTTCGGCGTGAACGAGCGCGAAGTGATCCTGGAGGCGATGCGCGAATTCGACATCGACTGTGCGCTGCTGGCGGGCCGCTACACGCTGCTCGAACAGGCGCCGCTGGACGACCTGCTGCCGGCGTGTCTCGAACGCGGCGTGAGTCTCCTGCTGGGCGGCGCGTTCAATTCGGGCATCCTTGCGCACGGGCTTTCCGGGGACCGCAAGTTCAACTACGGCGACGCGCCGCCCGAGGTGGTCGAACGCGTGGCGCGGCTCGAGGCCGTGTGCCGCGGCTTCAACGTGCCGCTCGCCGCCGCCGCGTTGCAGTTTCCGTATGCGCATCCCGCTATCGCGACGGTGCTCAACGGCGCGCGCAACCCGGCAGAAGTGCGCGAAAACGCGGCGTCGTTCGAAGTGCCCATTCCTGCCGGCTTGTGGACCGCGCTGCGCGATGAAGGCCTCATCGATCCGCGCGCGCCGCTGCCCGCCTGACGACATGACAACGACGACCGCACAGATCGACGCCCACCAGCACTACTGGGACCCCGCGCGCGGCGATTACGGCTGGCTGACGCCCGATCTGTCCGCGCTCTACCGCAAGTTCGGTCCGGCCGATCTCGCGCCGCTGCGCGTGCGCTGCGGCGTGACGCGCACGGTTGTCGTGCAGGCCGCGCCGACCGTGGACGAAACGCGCTACCTGCTTGCGCTGGCGCGCGACGACGCATCGATTGCGGGCGTGGTGGGCTGGGTGCCGCTCGACGACCCGCAGGCGCCGGCCTTGATCGCCGAGCTTGCGCGCGAGCCGAAATTCCGCGCCGTGCGCCCGATGCTGCAAGACCTGCCCGACGACGAGTGGATCGCCACGGCCGATACGTCGCGCGCCGTCGACGCGCTGATCGCCCACGACGTTGCCTTCGACGCGCTGATCTTCACGCGTCACGCACCCGCGCTCGAAACCTTCCTCGCGCGCCATCCGGCGCTGCGCGTGGTGATCGACCACGGCGCGAAGCCGCCGATCCGTGACGGCGCCGCGGGATGGTCCGCCTGGGCCGATGCCGTTGCGCGGCTCGCGCGCTTTCCGCAGGTGCACTGCAAGGTCTCGGGGCTCGCCACCGAAGCGGTGCCGGGCTGGGACGACGCGACGCTCGAACCTTACGTCGCCCATCTGTTGAGCGCTTTCGGCGCGCAACGTCTCATGTGGGGCAGCGACTGGCCCGTGTTGAACCTGAACGGCGACTACGCGCGCTGGCACGCATGCGCGCAACGTCTGCTGCGCAGCTTGAGCGAAGCGGAGCGCGCGGCAGTGTTCGGCACGAACGCGGCGGCGTTCTATCGCCTGTGAGAACCGCGACGCGAAGCAAGATTCTTCATCCCCTGAATGCGGCGAGGCGCGCAGCGCCCGGCCGCGATTCCAACCGGAGCAGCTGATGGCACAACGACTGGCCGGCAAGACGGCCTTGATTACGGCGGCGGGGCAGGGCATAGGCCTTGCCACCGCCGAACTCTTTGCGCGCGAAGGTGCGCGCGTGATCGCAACCGACATTCGCCCCGAGGCGCTCGCGGGGCTGCCCGTCGAGGCGCGGCGCCTGGACGTGCTCGACCCGAAGGCCATCGCCGCGCTCGTGGGCGAACTGGGCGCCATCGACGTGCTGTTCAACTGCGCGGGCTTCGTGCATGCGGGCTCCGTCCTCGAAGCGAGCGAAGAGGACTGGGACTTCGCGTTCGACCTGAACGTGAAGGCGATGTACCGCATGATCCGCGCGTTCCTGCCCGCGATGCTCGAAGCGGGGCGCGGCTCGATCATCAACATGTCGTCGGCGGCGTCCAGCGTGAAAGGCGTGCCCAACCGCTGTGCTTACGGCGCGTCGAAGGCGGCTGTGATAGGGTTGACGAAGTCGGTCGCCGCCGACTTCGTGACGCGCGGCATTCGCTGCAACGCGATCTGCCCCGGCACCGTGGCCTCGCCTTCGCTCGAAGAGCGCATTGCGATGCAGGCGGGCGCGCAGGGCACGAGCGTCGATGCGGCGCGCGCGGCCTTCGTCGCGCGCCAGCCGATGGGCCGCGTCGGCAAGCCGGAGGAGATTGCCGCGCTGGCGCTCTATCTCGCCTCGGACGAGTCGTCGTTCACGACCGGCCAGGCGCACGTGATCGACGGCGGCTGGGCGAACTGAGCGCACCGCGCCGCGATCGAACCGCAGCCATGTTCCAGAGGAAAGACAGACGATGAAACTGCTTCGCTATGGGCCGAAAGGCCATGAAAAACCGGGCCTGCTCGACGCGGAAGGCCGCATCCGTTCGCTTTCGGGCGCGGTGGCCGACATTGCCGGCGACGTGCTCTCCGACGCGGGTCTGGCGCAACTGCGCTCGATCGACCCGGAAACGCTGCCGATCGTCGAGGGCAATCCGCGCCTCGGGCCCTGTGTGGGCCATATCGGCAAGATGGTGTGCATCGGCCTGAATTATGCCGATCACGCCGCCGAATCCGGCATGCCCGTGCCGCCCGAGCCCGTGGTGTTCAACAAGTGGACGAGCGCCATCGTTGGCCCGAACGACGACATCGACATTCCGCGCGGCTCGAAGAAGACCGACTGGGAAGTGGAACTGGGCGTCGTGATCGGCAAGCACGCGAAGTACGTGGACGAAGCCCACGCGCTCGATTACGTGGCGGGCTATTGCGTCGTCAACGACGTTTCCGAACGCGAATGGCAGATCGAGCGCGCCGGCCAGTGGGACAAGGGCAAGGGCTTCGACACCTTCGGCCCGACGGGCCCCTGGCTCGTCACGCGCGACGAGGTGCCCGATCCGCAGAATCTCGACCTGTGGCTCGAAGTGGACGGCCATCGCTACCAGAACGGCAACACGCGCACGATGATCTTCCCGGTCGCGAAGCTCGTGTCGTATCTGTCGCAATGCATGAGCCTGCAGCCGGGCGACGTGATCTCCACCGGCACGCCGCCGGGCGTCGGCATGGGCATCAAGCCCTCGCCGGTGTTCCTGAAGCCGGGGCAGACGGTGCGCCTTGGCATCCAGGGCCTCGGCGAGCAGATGCAGAAGACGCGCGCCGCCGAGTAAGCGGCTGCGCAGGCCGTGCCCCCTCGTCCCTCGGCCGGCTCAGTCGGTTGACTCCGGCTCGCTGCGCCCCGGGCGCTCCGGGAGCCGGCTCACCGTTCCCTGCGCGAGCGCCACGAGGCGCTCGTCGCCGTTATCCATCACGAACACGCTGCACTGGCAGGTTGCCTGCTGCCGCCCCGCATGCACGACCTTCGCGCGGGCCACGAGCGTACCGTTGAGCGCGGGCCGCAGATAGTTGATCTTGTATTCGCCGGTCACGACGCGCGGGCCGAGCGCCAGCGCCCCCGCGAAAGTCAGCGCGTTGTCGGCGAGGTAGCTGATCACGCCGCCGTGCACGAAGCCATGCTGCTGCCGCAGTTCGTCCCGAACCGTCAGCCGCAGCGTCAGCTCGTCCTCGCCCACATGCATCAGTTCCGTGCCGAGCAGCACGCTGAACGGCTGCGCGTGAAGCGCTCCGCGCGCGCGATCCACCAGATCAGTCATCGTCGGATTCCCCGGGTCCAGGCCCGCATGGTTTCTTAACCACTCTAGGAAGTGCCTCGCTGCGGCGCAAGGTCAATCGGTGCCACGGTGCCCTGAATTGTTGCGGAAAATGCGCGCAATGCCGTCGGAATTGTTTCTGAGTTCATGCGATTTGCATTCTGGGGCAGTTTTTTCGCGGTTTTGGGCTCAAAACAACGTTTGCGCGGCCGTAAACGCAGATTGGGCGTGAGCGACCACATGCTGCGCGCCAGTTTTTTCCCTCAGCCACCCGACCCCAGGTGTTCAAGATGTTCAGCAAGATCAAGGTCGCTTCAGGCCTGTTATGTGTGCTCGTTGCCTTCTGCGTGCTGCAGCTCGTGACGGCAGGACTCGGTTTCTGGGCGCTCACGCGCACCCACGACGACGTGGACAAGCTCTCCCGCGTGGCCCTGCGCCAGACCAACGCGGCCAACGAAATCACCCAGCAGTTGATGGACGCGCGCATCAATCTCTCGCGCGCGGGCACGCGCATGGTGCGCGGCGGCACCGAACCCGCCGACATCGTCGGCCACGCGCGCGAGCAGCTCGCCGCCGCCGACCGGACCTTCGCCGCGCTCGCGAACGTGCCGCCCGTGGACGAGGAGGACCGCGCGCACATCGATACGCTCACGCAGCGCTACCAGGTGTTTCACAAGGCGCTGGGCGAGCTGGCCCAGGACCTCGACGGCAACAATATCCAGGCGTTCCTCGACCAGCCCACGCAGTCTTACCAGGACGCCTACATCGCCGAACTGCACAGCTTCGCGCAATACAGCGCGGCGGCGAGCCGCGATTCGCTCGATTCGATCGATACGCGCATGGCGCTCTTCAAGTCGGTCGGCCTTGCGATCCTCGTCGGCCTGATCGCGCTCGTGGTGGGCGTGCATGCCGGGCTGCGGCGCGGCGTGGTCGCGCCGCTCGAAGAGGCGGGGCGCCATTTCGAGCGCATTGCGCGCGGGCGTCTGGACGAGCGCGTGGTTGCGCGCGGCGACAACGAGATCGGCCGGCTCTTCCGCGGCCTCGCGATGATGCAGGCGAGCCTCGCGCGCACGGTGCACACGGTGCGCGAAGCGGCCGGCTCGATTCACGTGGGCGCGAACGAGATCGCGACCGGCAATGCCGACCTCTCGGCGCGCACGGAGTCGCAGGCCGCCTCGCTCGAAGAGACGGCTGCGAGCATGGAAGAGCTGACCGGCACGGTGCGCAACACGGCCGACAACGCCCGCGAGGCGAGCGTGCTGGCCGACGCGGCGCTGGACGCCACGGCGCGCGGCACGTCGGTGGTGACCGAGGTGGTCGAGCGCATGCAGGGCATTGCCGCGAGCTCGGACAAGATCGCCGAGATCATCGGCGTGATCGACGGCATTGCCTTTCAGACCAATATTCTCGCGCTGAACGCGGCCGTCGAGGCGGCGCGCGCGGGCGAGCAGGGCCGCGGCTTCGCCGTGGTGGCGGGCGAAGTGCGCGGGCTCGCGCAGCGCAGCGCGCAGTCGGCCAAGGAGATCAAGACGCTCATCAGCGAGTCGGTGGCGCAGATTCGCGGCGGCTCGGAACTGGTCGCGCGCGCGGGCGAAGCGATGGAGCAGGTGTCCACGTCGATCTCGCGCGCCACGCAGATGATGACGGGCATCAGCGCCTCGTCGCTCGAACAGAGCGCCGGCATCGAGCAGGTCAACCAGGCCGTCTCGCAGATGGATCAGATGACGCAGCAGAACGCCGCGCTCGTGGAGGAGGCCGCTGCGGCCGCCGCTTCGCTGCACGAGCAGACGCAGCAGCTGGCCAATGCGGTGGCGGCCTTCGAGATCTCGCCGGCCGTCCTCTCGGACGGGCGCGTGCTGGCAACGGCCGGCGCGCTGCGCACCGAGCCCGAAGCGCAGTTGTTGCTGAGCTGATCCGGGCCTGCGTTGCCGCCGCGTTTAGCGCGGCAGCGCGAGGTAGGCCGTGAGCAGGTGATAGGGCGTTGTCGACGGCATGTCGGCGCGCGCCACGTCACCCGTCGCGTCGCGGCACTCCACCCACCCCTGCGGCGTGAGAAAGCGCGCCGCGAAACGCTCGATCTGCGCCGGCAGCGTCGCGCCCACGGCGGCGTCGCCGTGCGTCGCGATCGTAGCCATCGCGCGCAGATACTCCGTCTGCGCCCAGATCCGCTGCGCCGGGTCGATCACCCGCCCGCTCTCGTCGAGCGCCGCCGCCACGGCGCCGCTCGCCGGGTCCACGCCGTGCTGCACGGCGAACGGGAACGCGCGCGCGAGCGCCTCGTCGAGCCCCGACGCGCCCAGCCGTCCCGCGGCACAGGAGGCCAGCCAGAACCATTCGAACTGATGTCCGGGCTCCAGCCGATTGCCGGCTGAGCCCAAGGGCAGCTCGGCGATGCAGCCCGTCGGCGCGTGCACGAAGGTGCGCGCCACCGCCTCGACGAGCCGCGTGATCGCCGTATCGAAGGCGGTGTCGCCGGTCGCCTCGCGCGCGGCGAGCCACGCTTCGGTCAGATGCATCAGCGGATTCTGTATGGGCGTGCCCGTCACGGTCGAGAAAGTGGCGTCGAGCGCCGCGTTCAGGAGCCCTTCGCCGGCGGCGAAACGGTCGACGATCAGCGCGGACGTGCTCTGTGCCAGTTCCAGCGCCGCTTTTACGCCGAAGCGCGCGCCGTAGACCGAGCAGGCGAATACCACGAAGGCGTGCGTGTAGAGGTCCTTGGTGGTGTCGAGCGGCGCGCCCTGCGCATCGACGCTATAGAACCAACCGCCGCGCGCGCTGTCCTGAAAATAGTGTCGCAGCGATTCGAACAGCGCATGGGCGTGCGCCGCGTCGTCGGCCTGGGAGAACACGAACAGCTGGCGGGCGCAGGCCATCGCGCGGTAGCGCGTGACCGGCAGCGGCGCGGCGCCACCGGCGTCTACTGCCTCATAAGGCAGGCGCAGCGCGGCGTTGAAGCCCGGGCCGCGCCACAGCGGCAGGACAATGCGGTCGAAGTGGTCGCGCAGTCCTGCTGCGCCGGTGGGTGCGTTCATGGTCGGGCGTGGCCGGGCGCCGTGGCCCGCAGTAAAAGATCGTCGGCGATTTTACGCCGAGTGGCGGGGGCGCGGCGAGGGCCGACGTTCGCGCGCCGGCGCGATATATAGACAAACAGGGCGATATCCGCCCCTGACCGTCCATACCAATAAGGAGGGTGACAACCATGCTCAGTAATGCGGAACTCATCTCGCGGCTCGTTCTGGCCGCCGCCCTCGGCAGCGTGATCGGCTTCGAGCGCGAACGGCTCTCGTGGGCCGCGGGGCTGCGCACGCACATGCTGGTCAGCGTGGGCTCGGCGCTCATCATGATCGTTTCGGCATTCGGTTTCGCCGACGCCCTCAAGTCCGATCACGTCGTGCTCGATCCCTCGCGGATGGCCGCGCAGGTCGTTTCGGGCATCGGCTTTCTCGGCGCCGGCTCGATCCTGCTGCGCGGCGAGATCGTGCGCGGCCTCACCACCGCCGCGAGCCTGTGGTCGGTCGCGGCCATCGGCCTTGCCGTGGGCGGCGGCCTCTACACGGGGGCCATTGCGGCGACCGTCATCATTCTGATCATCCTGGCCGGCATCAAGCCGCTGGAGCGCCGCTTCATCACCTTCCGGCAGCGCCGGCAACTGACACTGCTCGTCGAGCGCGGCAAGCTCACGTTCCACTCGCTGCACGATGCCCTCGGCACCTCGAGCCCGCGCGTGAAGCAGTTCGTCATGCAGCAGAGCGACGACTCGGCCGAGCTCGACGAGGTGATGATCACGCTGGCCCGGGTTTCTTCGATGGAGTACGAGGCCATCTGCGCGGCGCTGCGCCGGCTGCCGGGCGTGAAGGAATTTCGCGAGGACGACACGCAGGCTTGAGGCCGAGGCGGTTGCGCGGTTGGGCCGAACTGGACCCGAATCTGGCCTGAGTTCGGCCCGGTCGGCGCGCGCGCCCATGCGACAATGCAGCCTCGAATCCTTCATACGAAGACGTCGCGCCGTGGCCGGACCAGCCCGCGCGACGCAGGACGCCTCGATCCTCATGGCAGATATCGCTGACAACGCAGACACCGCATTCCTCGGCGCCGCACGCGCGGCGCCGCGCGACGAGAACACCCTCGATCTTTTCCACGACGACCCGAACCCTGCGCTGACGCAGGCGCCGGGGATCGACGCTCGCCAGAGCGCGTTGAGCGCGGTCGAGCCGCCGGAGGCGGCGAAGGCCGAGGCGGAGCCCGCGTCCGCGTCCGTGCAAGACGGCATGGCGGACGCGGCGGTTCAAGCGCCACCGGTTGCCGCGGCGGCACCGCGTCGGGCCGCGCGGGCAAAAAGGGTAGCGGTGCCGCAGAACCGCCCGGAAGGCGAGGGAGAGGGCGAGGCAAAGGCCGTCGAGGCCGCGGTAGCGCCGGTGGCCGCCAGCGAATCGCCCGGCGACAGCCCTGCGCCTGCCCAGCCCGACGCCGACCGCGCCCGTGTGATGGCTCTGGCCGACACGGTGGCCGCCCTACACGGCGTGATTGCCGACCAACGCCGCGCGACGGCCGATCTGTCGCGCCGGATGAAAGGGATGCTCGCGGGGGTGATCGGCGCGGTGCTGGTGACGGTAGCGGCGGGCATTGCCCAGACCGTCGTGCTCGCGCATCTGGCCTCCGATGCGAGCGCCCAGCAGCAACGCCTCGCGCAGACGATGCAGGACCAGCAGACGGCGCTGGCGGGCGCGCTGGCGCGTCTTGCGGCGCCGCCTGCCGCGCCCGCGTCGGAACCGGCCGCCGCGAGCAGCGTGGCTCGCCCGGCAAGCCCCCGCCACACCCAGCATGCCGCCACGCATGCTCGCCGCGCTCATCCGGCCAGTCACTGAATTCCGGTTGGACTCCCGATAACTGCCGCTGGTGTGTTGCATTGGTGCAACGCACCAATAAGGCATAGCCCTTATGCGACGGGGTGTCGCAGCTTTTTTGCTGCGATGCACTAGCTACGGACTAGGGAAAACCCTATAATGCTCTTGTCCTAGGGAAAACCCTGATCGTCCAACTAACCGGGAGCCGCCATGAGCTTTATCTTCGCACTGGTCCAAAAGGTGAGCGACCTCTTCGCCTCGCCCTATCTGCCGCTGGATTCGGATTATTCGTACGAAGCGCGCCACCGCGAAGCCGAACGCATCCGCCTCGCGCGCTATATGCCTTTCGGCATGCCGCGCGACTAAACCTGCGTGGGTCGGAATAAGGGCTGAAGCCCTCGCTCCGGCCGGCAGCACGAGCGGATCGAGGCGGCGTCGGCCGCCAGCCTCGCCGCATTGAATCTGCTTTGAATCTGTTTCGCCACACAAGGCCGGGTTCCGTCTGGACCCGGCCTTGTTGCATTTGGCTCCCCGCGAGCATGCCGGCGCGCACCCGGAGCAGGCGCTATCCTTGCCGTTTCGGAATCGAGCGACAGGGAGCGACGGGTATGAGCGGCAAGGTGACAGTGGCGGGCGTGGTCGGCACGGGGTTGATGGGCGTCGGGATCGCGACGCAGTGCGCGCTGCACGGGCTTCGGACTCTCGTGTACGACGTCGACCCTGCGCGCCTCGCGGACGTTGCGGCGAAAGCCGGGGCCGCGCTGGACGAACTGATCGACGCCGGCCGCATCGATGCGGCCGCCAAGGCCGCCGCGCTGGCGCGCATCGAGACGACCGGGCGCCTGGACGTGATGGCAGGTGTGCCGTTCGTGTTCGAGGCCGTGCCGGAAGTGCTCGAACTCAAGCACCGGCTCTACGCGCAATTGAGCGCCGTGCTGTCGCCGGACGCGATCCTCGCGAGCAACACCAGCGGCTTCGAGCCCGACGCGCTCGCCGCGCCGCTGCCCGCGCCCGAGCGCTTCGTGATTGCGCACTTCTGGAACCCGCCGCATATGATTCCGCTCGTCGAGGTCGTGCCGGGGCGGGCGACGGCACCCGAGGTCACGGCGCGCACCGCCGCGCTGATGAGCGCGATCGGCATGGAGCCGGTCGTGCTGGCCAAGGCGATCCCGGGCTTCGTCGGCAACCGGCTGCAGTTCGCGGTGCTGCGCGAGGCGCTGAACATCGTGCGTTCGGGCGCGGCGACGCCCGACGTCGTGGACCGCGTGATGAAGGCGTCGCTCGGGCGGCGCTGGGGGATCGTCGGGCCGTTCGAGAGCGCCGACATGGGCGGCCTCGATACCTTCGTCGATATCTCGTCGCATCTGATGCCCGAACTCGCCAAGGACGAAGGCGTGATCGATCTGCTGCGCGAGCAGGTGGAGGCGGGGCGCGTGGGCGTGCGCAGCCGCGCGGGGTTCTACGACTGGGACGACGAGCACTTCGCACGCGTGAAGGCGGCGCGGCGCAAGCTGATCGCGGGCGGCTGACGTTGCGTGGATAGTTTGCGGGCGGGCGCTGCACAAATCGGGCAGCACGGCGGAAAAGCGTGGCGGGTCAAAGGGTTGGGCCGGGTGTGCGCAGCTTATCCACACCCCTATCAACCAAATCTGTGGACAAGCTTGCCCCGGCGTCCCGCCACCTGACTGGCTCCCCGCGTGTCATAGTGCTAACCCATGCGCACCCGCCGCGAGCCGTTCAGGGCCGCGGTCTTCAATCTGCCACTCAGCACCGCCAAGCCCCATGCCGAACACCTACTTCTACGACCCCGCTGTCGGCCACGGCCTCCCGCACGATCCGTTCAAGGCGATCGTCGCGCCGCGTCTGATCGGCTGGATCTCGAGCCGCTCCGCCGACGGCTGCCTGAACCTCGCGCCCTACAGCTTTTTCGGCGCGTTCGCGACATTCCCGCCCATCATCGGTTTCTGCAGCGAGGGCCGCAAGGACAGCATCGGCAACATCGAGGCGACCGGCGAGTTCGTCTGGAATCTCACGTCGAAGCCGCTGGCCGCGCAGATGAACCGCACCTCGGCGCCCGTTGCCGCCGACGTCGACGAATTCGCGCTCGCGGGCCTCACGCCGGTGCCCGGCCGCAACGTGAGCGTGCCGCACGTCGGCGAATCGCCGGCCGCGCTCGAATGCCGGCTGCTGCAGGTGGTGCGCTTTTCCACCCTCGACGGCACGCCGATGGACAACTGGCTCGCGCTCGGCCAGGTGGTGGGCGTGCATATTCGCGAGGAGTGCCTCAAGGACGGCCTGTTCGACACGCACGCCGCGCAGCCGGTCATGCGCGCGGGCTACCGCGCGGACTACGCGCAGATCGGCGAGATGTTCCAGATGGTTCGGCCGACGGCGTAAGCGTCGCGGCCTTCGTCAGGAGAAACGCATATGCAGATTCCAGCGGGATCGGTGGTGGCCCTCAGCTCGGCTTCCGCGACGATGTTTTCGATGGGCATGCTCTTTCTCGGCTACTGGGGGCTGCACGAGCCGTCGCCCTGGAACTTCGGCGAGCGTGTCGTCGTGGTTGTCGCGCTGGCGGGCTTTGCCTGCCTCGGCAGCGTGCCGTTTCTCGCCACCTCGCCCATGGCGACGCCCGACGACGAGTCGCGCATGCGTATGGCGCGCCGCGCCTTCCTGTGCGGCGCGAGCGCGCTCTGGTGCGCGATCGTCCTTTCGCTGATCGTGTGAACGCGTAGGCGCTCCGAAGCGCGGGGCGCCCTTCGCCTGCCGGAGCGCCTGGGGAATTTTGATACGATGCACGCTTTTCCAGCCGATCCCTTGACTGCGTGAAGCGTTACGTGTCGTTCGTCCGCGATCAGTTCGCCCAATGGTCCGCCCGCCTGAAGCCCGCTCTCGCGGCCGGCGCAGCGCGTCTTCAGCCCTTCGCCGCGGCGGCCTGCGCCCGGCTCAAGCCGCTTTTCGCGCGGGCGCTGCATCATCTGCGGCATCCCACGCGGCGTGGCGTCCTCTACGCCATCGCCGCCGTTCCCGCGCTGTTCGTCCTCTATGTGCTGGTGCTGATCCCGTTCACGCCGGGCATCGGCGATATCCGCAAGGCGCGCGTGGACGAGCCCGCGCAGGTGCTCTCCGCGGACGGCAAGCTGCTCGCCGAATTCGAGCCTTCGCACCGCGAGTGGGTGCCGCTCAACGAAATCTCGCCGCACATGGTCGATGCGCTCATCTCGACCGAGGATCACCGCTTCTACGAGCACCACGGCATCGACTTCAAGCGCACGGCCGGCGCGGCGCTGCATACGTTCTCGGGCGATCGCCAGGGCGGCTCGACCATCACGCAGCAGCTCGCGCGCAACCTCTATCCCGACGAGATCGGCCGCGCGCCCACGCTCACGCGCAAGATCAAGGAAGCGATCACGGCGCTCAAGATCGAGGCCGTCTACAGCAAGCCGCAGATCCTCGAAACCTATCTGAACACCGTGCCGTTCCTCTACAACGCGTACGGCATCGAGATGGCGGCGCGCACGTATTTCGGCGTGTCGGCGGACCAGCTCGACATCCTGCAGAGCGCGACGCTCACCGGCATGCTCAAGGGCAACGCCTATTACAACCCGGTGATCAACCCCGAGCGCGCGCTCGCGCGGCGCAACACCGTGCTTGCGCAGATGGTGAAGTACGGCAAGCTCACGCCCGCGCAGTACGCGACGCTTTCGAAGAAGCCGCTGCGCCTGGACTTCGAACGGCAGACCGAGCCGCCCGGCCCCGCGCCGCACTTCGCGCAGCAGTTGCGCCGCTGGCTCATCGCGTGGGCCGACCGCAACGACTACAACATCTACTCGGACGGACTGGTCGTAAGGACAACGATCGATTCGCGACTGCAGACGATGGCGACGGCCGCGCTCACGCAGCACGCGAACCAGTTGCAGGCGATTGCGAACGGCACATGGGGCGGCAAGGGCTGCACGGCGGGTAACGACCTCTTCCGCACCTTCATGCGCGAAACGCCCGACTACAAGAGCGCGCGCGACGCGGGCGCGGACGACGCGGACGCGCTCAAGCAGCTCGCCTCCGACCGCGCGTTCGTGCGCGCGCTGTGCAAAAGCAAGACGGAGGTCGAGGCGGGCTTCCTCGCGATCGACCCGCGCAACGGCCAGATCAAGGCCTGGGTGGGCAGCCGCGATTTCGCCGGCGAGCCCTACGATCACGTCCAGCAGGCGCGGCGCCAGCCGGGTTCGACGTTCAAGCCGTTCGTCTATGGCGCGGCGTTCGCGGCGGGCGCGAAGCCGAGCGATACCTTCGTCGACCAGCCCGTCGAAATCCCGCTCGCGGGCGGCGAAATCTGGCGCCCGGACGACGACGTGCCGCCCAGCGGCAAACCGATGACGCTGCGCGACGGGATCGCGTATTCGCGCAATCGCATCACGGCGCAACTGATGGAGCAGGTGGGGCCGGACAAGGTGGTGCGCCTTGCGCAGGCGATGGGCGTGCGCGACAGCGAACTCGACCCGGTGCCGTCGCTCGCGCTCGGCACGAGCCCGGTCACGCTCAAGGAGATGGTGTCGGCGTACAGCACGATCGCCAACGACGGCGAGTACCTGGAGCCGCGCATGGTCACGAGCATCGAAGACCGCAAGGGCAACGTGCTCGCCGAGTTTGCGAGCGCCTCGCCCGAGCGCGCGTTGTCCGCCTCCGCGGACCGCACGCTGATCGACGTGATGCGCGACGTGGTGAACCACGGCACGGGGGCGAGCATCCGCACGCGCTTCGGCATTCGCGCCGACGTGGCGGGCAAGACCGGCACGACACAGGGCAACACGGACGGCTGGTTCATCCTCATGGACCCGCAGCTCGTGGCGGGGGCGTGGGTAGGGTTCGACGACGGCCGCGTGACGCTCGACGACTACTGGGGGCAGGGCGCGCGCAGCGCCTTGCCGATCGTCGGCGACTTTTTCCAGCGGGCGCTGCGGGCGCGCATCGTCGATCCGCGTGCGCGCTTCGATACCGAGGTGAAGCCGGGCGCTTTTGAAACGTTCCGCGAAACCTTCCGCGAGAAGCTCGACGCGTGGATCGAGAAGCTGTTCGGGGCGAAGCCGAAGGCGGCGGCGCCTGTCGCGCCGGTCAAGCGCGCGCCGCCGCCTGCGCCGCGTGTTGTGCCTGCGCCGGCTTCCGAAGCACCGACGTCCGTGGTGCCGGTTGCGCCGGAGGCGTCGGCGGCATCGGCTTCTGCGGCGGTGCCAACGGCGTCCGGGCCGCGCGAGACCGGTCTGCCGCCTATTCTTGGTCCCGCGAGCACGCCGGCCGCTCCGTCGCCGTTCCCTGCGCAGGAACCGGCACTGGCACCGACGCCGACGCCGGATGACACCGAGCCCCAGAACGGTGGAGCAGGCGCGCAATACACGCCGCCGCTGCAGCAGCAGGGGCCGTGAGCCGCGCGGTGGTTGCGCTCTTCGTTGAAAGCGAAGAGCGCACGCCGAATCGCGGTACGCAGGTCTGCCTGGCTTTCATTTGACATTGCCCGGCAGTCCGGCCTGAACGCCGGCGGGCCGACGCTTCGCATTCCACCGTAGTTATCCCCACTTTTTGTTCAAAAGCGTGTGGACAACCCTTCCCCCACACCGGTAAACCCTTGGTGCACAAGGCTTTTCGGGCGATGCGCGGGAAATGATCCTGCACCCCACGCGCCCTCAAACATCCATTCCCCCACGTTTCCCCACACGTTGCGCTGCGGGGAAACCTTCGTTCACCCATGTGGGGGACGGTCTACCTATTAGACATCTGTCTTGTAAGAACTACAAGCTAACGACGGACCATCTGCCGTTTCGACAAGTCACTTGTCGCACCAATACGCAGACAGCTTACGTGTTGATGCTGCGTTGCACGTGAGCACGCGTGGGGAAAGTCCGTTCCCCACGGCACGATGATGATAGGGCTACAACGCCAGGAAATGACCTAATCAAGAATTACTGCGATGGCTTCGCGACCTCCTCCTTCTGCCATGGAAACAAATCGCCACTCGACGGCTGTGTCACGGGCGGTAGTGTCACAACTGGTGGCAATACAGTTTGGTCGGTGCGCTCACAAGACAGGTCCCACCCAAACCAGATGATTGCGACCAAAAGCGCGGGTGAGATAAAGAACAAGGTCGTTAGGCCAATTCTGAGGATTCCTTTCAGGCGGCGAAAAAGCAGGAACACTATCCAGGTTAGTCCTGACCAGATCGCCAACGCAGTCCAGAAAGCCAACAGAATGGGGCCACCTATACTGCCCATGTCGGCGTGACAGGTAAGTGGAAACAGGGCAAGTATCAGAACAGGCAAGGCAGCATTCCTGATGTTCCTTACTTCCCGCATCACACCGACCTCTCGTAGGCCACAAGGGTCCAGGTTTCCGCCTTGGTATGCAGTCGCCTGCCAAACAGCGCATCCACGATCCTGAACCCACTGCTCCCCAGTACGGAAAGAGGGGGCATGACCTCGCCCTTGCGGACAAAACAGGTTGCCTCCGGAAAGGCGCCAGCAATATGGGGAATAGACCACGTGCCACCCTGCGGGCAAACCTGCCCTGTGCGCGCTTCAGTACCCAGTGGCACCTGTTCGGCCTGTGCGCTTTTGACGGGCGCAAGAGGAAGCCCCGTAGCGGGATCGAGGTTCTTTTCTTTGGCAAGACGCGCGACCAGTTTCTCGTCGGGTTTTTGCGGCGGCTTCGCGGCGTCCTGCTCCTTCTGCCACTCGAACGTGCCGTCCCAGGCGGGTAGTTCAGCGGGCGGCAGCGGCGCAATCTTGTCGATGTCGGGGACCTTGGGGTTGAGGCCGTCGTGGTCGTTCAGAAATTTCCAGATCAGACCGTACCGACGCGAGCGTTCTGGATCTTTAGACTGTCCAACGTAGTACATTTCATCCGAAGGATTCGTATCGAAGCCGTATTTTAGGAACGACGCCGATTGGACATTACCGGCCTGCGCACCCTTCTGGAAAGCCTTAACTGCATCGACATAGAGTTTGCGGTCCATCAGATCAATACCCAAGTAACTGCCGGCCTTCCCATATCCCTGATCGACCGAACATTCCATCATCTGCCGGGAAATATCTGGTGCTCGATCCTTCGGCGAAAGCAGGTCGCCTACGTAATATTGGCCTTCGGGGCTACCGAGGTCCGCTGCCTTGCGGAAATAAATCCGCGCCGCTCTCTCATCCTGCTTCACGCCGTAGCCGAGTTCGAGGTAGTGACCCATGTCGTAATAGCCGCCGGGGATGCTGGCCGCGATTAGCTGCTCGGCAAGGTCGATGGTTTCCGTGGCTGCATGAGGCGATGACGCCTGCCCGGTAGAGACCAGCAGTTGAAGGTTGTGATTCGCCTTGTAATGACCATACGCGGCGGCGATCCGGTAATAGCGCGCTGCGGCATCGAAGTCTTTCGGACCGGGCTTCTTTTCGAGGAACAGGGCGTACTGGAAAAGCGCATCAGCCTGTGGATCGAGTGGTGGAAGATGATCCGCTTCATGGACACAGGTAAAGGTCAGCTTCGCGCGCACGGCGCTCCAGTCGGCTTGAGAAGGCATCGGATTATCCTTGTTCGAACAGGCGCAAAGTGCGAGCGCCAAGCAGATCGCAATGGTGATGCTTTGCTTCATCGTTCAGTCCAGCCGCAAACGGCTTGCGCCGGTCCACATGAAGCCGACAAGTGAAGCGATAGGAGCCAGCCTCCTTTTTTGATAGCTAGCATTCCTATCAATAATATTTTCCCAAGCGATAGCCGCATCATCAGGAACGTCCGATGCGCCGTTTCTCACGCCTCCCGTATGGATCTTCCACAGATGCCTGCGCAGCGGCTGCGTCACGTCCATGCGTTCGCGACAGATGTTCAGTTCGCTGTCCACCGCCATGCTGCGCCGGTTCCCGCACTACGCCCGCTCATCGTAGGACACCAGGCTCCATGGCGCACCGGTACGGTCCGAGCGCATGCCGAGCAACGCATCGAGCAACCGGATCGGTCGGGGGTGGTTGATAGTGAGTCGCGGCATGATTTCACCCTTGCTGAGGTATCGCGTAGCTTCCGGGGTATAGCCTTGCCAGTCCTTCGCACACCACACGCCAGTTTCGGGGCAAACTTCGTCGGTGCGCGCCACCGTGCCCAGTGGCAGGCGGTTGTCCATCACGCTTTTCTGCTTGAGTGGCAGGCCGGTGGCGGGATCGAGATCCTTCGCGCGCGCAAGACGCTCCACCAGCTTCTCGTCGGGCTTCTGCGGCGGCTTCGCGGCGTCCTGTTCCTTCTGCCACTCGAACGTGTCGTCCCAGGCAGGCAGTTCAGCAGGCGGCAGCGGCACGATCTGGTCGATATCCGGCACCTTGGGATTCAAGCCGTCATGGTCGTCCAGAAACTTCCAGATCAGGCCGTACCGGCGCGAGCGCTCTGCATCATTAGTTAGCCCTAGGTAGTACACTTCATCTGAAGGCTTGCTATCGAATCCATGCCGCAAAGCGAAAGCAGATTGTGCATCACCAGCCTGTGCGCCCTTCTGAAATGCCTTAACTGCTTCTGTATAAAGTTTGCGGTCCGTCAGATCAATACCCAGGTAAGTGCCAGCCTTTCCATATCCCTGATTGACCGCACATTCCATCATCTGCCGTGAAATGTCCGGTGCACGATCCTTCGGCGAAAGCAGATCCCCTACGTAATATTGCCCTTCGGGGCTACCGAGGTCAGCGGCCTTGCGGTAATAGATCCACGCTGCGCGCTCATCCTGTTTTACGCCGTAGCCGAGTTCGAGGTAGTGCCCCATGTCGTAATAGCCGCCGGGGATACCCGCCGCGATCAACTGCTCGGCCAGGTCAATCGTTTCCGTGGCCGCATAGGGAGACGATGCCTGCCCGGTGGACACCAGCAGTTGCAGGTTGTGGTTGGCCTTGTAATGACCATAGGCGGCAGCGATCCGGTAATAGCGCGCGGCCGCATCGAAGCCTTTCGGGCCGGGTTTCTTTTCAAGGAACAGGGCGTACTGGAAAAGCGCATCGGCCTGTGGGTCGAGTGCCGGCAGATGGTCCGCTTCATGAACACAGGTGAAGGCCAGCTTCGCGCGCACAGCGCTCCATTCAGCTTCGGTCGGCATCGGATTATCCTTTTGTGAACAGGCGCACAGCGCAAGTGCCACGTAGATTGCAATGGTTGTGCTTCGCTTCATCGCTCAGTCCAGCCGCAAACGGCTCGCGCCAGTCCACATGAAGCCAACAAGCGACGCCAGCGGAGCCTCACCGTTTTTCTGCTTTCCCGCGTTCCGGCTGATGATGTTTTCCCACCCATCGGCAGCGAGTTCAATCGAGTCGGATGCGGCATTTCTGATTCCTTTGGTATGGATCTTCCACAGATGCCTGCGCAGCGGCTGCGTCACGTCCATGCGCTCGCGACAGATGTTCAGTTCGCTGTCCACCGCCATGCTGCGCCGGTTCCCGCACTACGCCCGCTCATCGTAGGACACCAGGCTCCATGGCGCACCGGTACGGTCCGAGCGCATGCCGAGCAACGCATCGAGCAACCGGATCGGTCGGGGGTGGTTGATAGTGAGTCGCGGCATGATTTCACCCTTGCTGAGGTATCGCGTAGCTTCCGGGGTGTAGCCTTGCCAGTCCTTCGCACACCACACGCCAGTTTCGGGGCAAACTTCGTCGGTGCGCGCCACCGTGCCCAGTGGCAGGCGGTTGTCCATCACGCTTTTCTGCTTGAGTGGCAGGCCGGTGGCGGGATCGAGATCCTTCGCGCGCGCAAGACGCTCCACCAGCTTCTCGTCGGGCTTCTGCGGCGGCTTCGCGGCGTCCTGTTCCTTCTGCCACTGGAACGTGCCGTCCCACGCGGGCAGTTCTGCTGGCGGCAGCGGCACGATCTGGTCGATGTCCGGCACCTTAGGATTGAGGTTTTCGTTATCGGTTAGGAACTGCCAGATCAACTCATAGCGCCGCGAACGCTCGGCATCGTCAGGGAGCGCCATGTAGTACAGTTGCGCCGATGGTTGAGGCCCTTTGAAACCATTTTCCAGAAATGACGCAGATTGCGAATCGCCGGCCTCTACCCCCTTCTGAAATGCTTTAATAGCTTCGGCATACTTGCTGTCACCCATCAGATCAACACCCAGCGTGCTTGCAGCCTTACCAAAACCCTGATCCATTGCGCACTGTCTCATCTGCCTCGCAATATCCGGTGCACGGTCCAGCGGCGCAAGTAAGTCGCCCACGTAGGATTGAGCATCAGGATCACCAAGATCGGCAGCCTGCCGGAAATAACGACGTGCCTTGTCTGCGTCCTGCTCGACGCCGTATCCCTCTTCAAGATAGTGGCCCATATCGTAGTACCCGCCCGGTACACCAGCCTTGATTAACTGCAAAGCCAAACCGACAGCTTCACTCGGTGCATCAGGTGAAGACACTAGATCATCGCTAAGAAGGCCCTGGAGATTGTTGTTGGCCTTGTAATGACCATAAGCCGCCGCGATCCGGTAATAACGCGCAATCTCGTCAAAGTCCTTCGGCCCACCCTTCTTCTCCAGATACCGCGCGTACTTGAACAGCTGGTCTGCGGTTGAATCAAGCTGTGGCAAATGATCGACTTCGCGCGTACACGTAAAGGCCAACCTGGCCCGCACAGCATTCATATCAGAAGCAGAAGGCATGGAATTATCCTTTTTCGAACAGGAACACAACAGCAATGCAAGAAGAATGGTCAGCGAAATAGTTTTCATGAACTAGTCCAGACCACTTTTCTTCGCTGACGCGCGCGAAAAGCCGACAATTGACGCAATGGGAGGTATGCCGTTTAGCTGATTGCGCGCGTTTCGTGCAATGATGTCTGACCAAGCGCTGAAAACCTTCTTTGGATCATCCTGCGCTCCCGTTCCTGCGGTATGTATATTCCACAGTTTCCTGCGCAACGGCTGCGTGATGTCCATGCGCTCGTGACAAATGTTCAGTTCGCTGTCCACTTCCATGCTGCGCGTATTGATATTGGCCGACCCGTGCGTCAGAAACACATCGTCAATAATCATGATCTTGCTGTGGATATAAACCGGCATCCACGCGTTGCCCGGAGAATCTGGTGCGACCAGCGTACAGATATGAATTTTCAGGCCGAGGATATCCTTCGGCGTAAGTGGCCCATTGCGCCCCTGCCGGGCGTCATCAAGATTCTTCTGTGCCGCCTTCTGATTTGCCTCGGCATCCGCACCGGAACTCATTCGCGCAAGCGCCAATTCGTTCGCCGCACTCATGACATCATGCTGTTGCTGGATATCCTGGTTTTCCTGCGCCATGCCGGACATGAGATTCGCCTGCCCGAGACTGTCCAGCATCTTGTACGTGCTCACCGTACCGCTGCCCACCCCTTCATCGCTCGAATTCGTGACGACGAACAGATAGAGTGGCCCATGCTTGCCCGGGTCGCGGCCCCATTGAACCTGCTTCGCCGCTGCTTCCTTGATCTTTTCAGCCAGCGGCTCCCAGCGGAAATACTGGTTTTCGATATAAATGAATTTTGCTGCGTTAACTACTGTCTGAAGATACAACGACTTGATATCGCGCTTTCCCTCCTGTGACTGCGTACGCGTGATCTGCGCCATGACAGGAGTACCAAAATCGGGACGTACCTTGAGCTGGGTTGCAAGTGACTTGCGCTTTGCCAGCAGATCGACGTTTGCATTGCGTTTCCACGCGTTACAGAAATTCGCGTTCAGGCACTCCAGAATCGGCCCCGTAACGATACTCGACATGTCCTGGCGCGGAGTCTGCCCGTTGCGCCCGAAGCGGGCATTCATCCGCGCATAGCGATGCGCGTCGTCGTCCCAGTACGCGTCAAGCGTGTTGTGGCCCATGACAAAACCCACCGCTTGTGCAGGGGCCTCGTAGTCGATCAGGACCATCTTCTGGTGATGCGACGGCCCCGCACCGAAACCACCCACGACCGCCGTCTCACTCAGTCCCTTGTCCGCTCGCCGCAGGCTTTCCCGGTACATGATTTCAGCGCGGTCGGTCAACGAAAAGTCCCGGGTCACGAACTCAATATTCGCAAGAGACTGAATACCTGCCAGCGGTCGGGCAGCCGCCGCACGATCAGCAGCGACAATTCGGGCACGAGAGTACCAGGCACGATCGTATTCGCGCTGCGTATCGTTTTCGTTTTGTGTCTTGATGCTTCGAAGCGGGGTATAGCCAGGGTTTTCGTTTTCAAGAAACTGACCGACCGCGAATGTATCCGCCCAGCACAGAATCCGGATCCTGACTCCCTCCTGACCTTTCTTGATCAACAGGTCTCCGATGCAAAGCGAATTTCCACCATCACGCCTGAAATACATTGACGGCTGGAAACCCCAGCAGATGTAATCAATGGTGTGCTTCGCGTTCTCGATAGCATCGTAGAGCGTACCGAACGCTTCCTCGCCATTAACAAGTGGGCGATACGACGCTTCCATCGGAGGATATTCCGTAAGCTGCACGAACCACGGCGTGCAGATCAGCGCCGACGAAGTCTTGTCAAGCGCAACCGGGGTAACAATCGAAGTGGATTTGCTCACGCTCTCATTGCTCCGCTTCGGGGTTGAGCAGTTTGTTGTATCGCTGCCTGTTCAATGCACGGTCTCCCGGGGGATTGATATCGCTGGATGGTTGACTCTCGTGAAAGTGAAAGCCCTGATTGGCGAGATCGCCGTTTGCTTCGTTGCCGCGATATGAACTGGCGACAGGGATCGTATGCTTGACGCCGCTTGCCAGTTCTAGCGTGTACTTCTTCGTCGTCGGGTGGTGATCGACCTGAAGCAGGCCGGTTTCATCGAACACGCCCTGTTTCACCAGCGTACCGCCAGCAAACAGTTGGTAAGGCATGCCTGCGGGAATGGCAGCGCGCGAGGCGGGCGACGCCGCCGCATTCAATGTCAGAGGGGTAGTCGGCAGACCCGAGAGCGCCGGGTGATTCAGGTCCAGCGGCATGTTCAGTGTTGCCTTGCCCTGCTTCTGGATCGTGATGACCTTGAAGAACAGGTCGCCGGGACCGCCCAGCGTAATACTGCCGTCCTTGATCTGGATAAACGCACCGCCACATTCCAGGATGACTTCCTTCCCCGCTGCGATGTTGACCTTGCCGTTGACACTCGCGACCGACACATCCCTGTCAGCGGTGATAGACATCGGGCCAGTCTGCGCCTGGACCTCGACCGGACCCTTCGCGGCGAATATCTTGATCCCCAGCTGCTGTACGAACAGCGACAGCTTTTCACCCGCCGCCACCGTGAAACGCTTCACTACGCTCCAGTCCGCGTTCTTCCCGGCCACCGCCGAGATGTTGCCTTCTGCCGCAAACTGCATGCTCTGGCCCGTCACGAGCGCCGCCGGGGCGGGCGTGCTCATCAGCAGCCCCGGCTTCTTCAGGCCGTCCAGATCGTCCTTCATCTGCTGCTGCGCGTCGGTGTCGGCAGGCTCGGCCTTCGCGGCACTGGCGGACGCGGCCAGCGCCTTCGCGGTCGCCAGCGCACTTTCGAGCTGCGCCATGCTCTCCTGCATGTCGAGCTGCTTGCCGGTGGCAGCGGGCCGGTCATACGTCGTGAGCATCAGCCCCTTGCCCGCGCGCTCCACCCCGTAACCCGAGGTCCTGACCTCGTAGCCTTCCCCCCGGTATTCGAGCTTCTGGTTCACCAGATAGCCGAGATTCAGTTGCGTCTTGCCCGAGTGCTCCGTGGAGAGCTTGATGCCTTCCTGGCCCGCCCAGTCCTCCATGCGCAGCTTGTTGTTGCTCTGCGTGCGGATCGTGTTGCGCGAGAGCCACCGACGGTCGCTGGTGATGAGGTCGCGCGCCTGGCTATGGTGGTGGAAGCCGCTGATCTCAGGCTTGTCCGGGTCCCCATCCCGGAATGTGATCCTGGCCTCGTCGTTGTCCAGCGCGACGAAGTGCATGCCGGTCTGGAGTTTTCCCGCGAACGGTTTCGCCAGGCGCAGCGGTACGCTCTCGCCGCCCCTGGGCCAGGTGCCGAAGTCGGCGTCGAGCCGGACCACGTAATAGCCCGCCGCGTTCAGGTAGCCGTAGGTATATTTGTCCGGGCTGCAGACCCGTGCCGAAAGTGAACCGGCGATTTTTGCCCATTTAGCCGGTTCGAGCTGGAGACGGAAGCGCCGGTCGGCGGGGATCGCCCGGAAGGTGTTCGAATAGGGCTTGTCACGCGCGCCGCTGTGCGTGATCTCGGTGATGACCATGCCCTTCGGCGCATCCGGCAGCACGATATCCGTTTCGAGCACGCTTGCGCATTGCAGGGCGAACACGTTGCCCGTGCCGTCATACACGACCTGCCGCGCCAGCGCCGCTTCGTGACGCAACTGCGCTTCCCACTTCGCGCCTGCCTGGTCCAGGTGGGCAGTCCCGTAGATGTAGGGTTGGCCGTAGGTGGTGGGATCGCCGGGAGCCACGTTGGCCTGGTCCCGGAAGCGCTCCCAGGCGGACTCCGGGTTGTAGTCCGCCACCTGGACAGATTGCGGCACGATCTCCGCGTGCGTGCGGATCGACGTGACGGCTTCCACACCGCCCGATTCCAGACCCGCCGCCTCGCGGTACGGCACGACGATCTGCGGATCGTAGAGGTAGTGATCGATGTCATCGGCGAAGACGATCTGGTCGCCGTACTCCGTCTCGACGATGCAGCACCAGATGCCCGCCTTCTCCATGAGCATGTGCACATAGTCGAAGTCCGTCATCTGGTGCTGGAAGCGCCACAGGTGCACGGGATACTGGCGGCGCAGCCGGAACGACACCAGGTGGTCGGGAATGCCGTGCCGGCGCAGGATCGCCTGGATGATCTGCGGGGTCGTGAGGTGCTGGTACGGCTGGGTGTTCGTGACGGTCTGGAGCCGTCCGAAGCGCGAACTGAGGACCATCACGTACCGGGTGTAGTCCTTCGTCGTCTGCACGGTCGAGAAGCGGCCGATGTAGCCCGAGAACTTTTTCGTACTGCCGTCCTCGGCCACGATGGAGAACACGGCATCGAGGTTGAGATAATCGGCGCGTGCCAGTTGCTGCGGATGGGTCAACTCGATGGCCACTACGTTCGGCTCGCCCAGCCTTTCGGTTGCCGTGAACGATACGACCGAGAGTTCCGCCGCGCTGGCCGTGCCTGGCACCACCAGACGGCATGCCTGACGACCTGTTATTTCCTGCCGCTGTGGATCGAACTCCGCCATTGCGCCTCCCTCGCATGATGGCGGATCGTGCAAAGGCCTCCGCCCGGTTTTCACTTCCCGAAGGGGTGAAAATAGGGCAGTTTCCCCACCGGCGGTCATCCCGAAATTCGAGGCATTGATGCACAACAAGACTGCCTCATACCGGCCTTCAGGCGGCGTGCTTCGCGGGACAGGGTGAGTTTCCCCCACGATATTCCCCACACGACACCTGTGGCATCCGAATGCTCCTGCCATTCGAATGCCGTGTGCCAACATCTAACCTCTTGAATCTAAACAGAACAGATATTTGTTGCCCTTGTGCACTACATACAAAACTTCTCCACAGATTTTCTGGACAGCCCTGTGGAAAACCTGTCCGCATCTTCATCAAGCCCCTGATCCCAAAGCGAATTCGGCTGCGGATCACAAATCGCACCGGCCTTCACCGGCCCGCGCACGTTCTACGCGTCGCCTCGTCCACCCACCTTGAACACCGCAACCAGCTCCGCAAGCGTCGCCGCCCGCTCATGCAGCGCCCCGGCAGCACGCTCGGCCTCGCCCACCAGCACCGCATTCTGCTGCGTCGCCGCGCCGATCTGCGAGACGGCGATGTTTACCTGCTCGATGCCGCCCGACTGCTCGCGCGAGGCCACGCTGATCTCGCCGATGATCGAGCGCACCTCCTCCACGCGCTCAACGATAGTGCGCATGGTCGTGCTCGCGTCGCCCGCGATGCGGTAGCCGGTCTCGACGGTCGCCGCCGATTCCGCGATCAATGCTTCGATCTCCTTAACGGCTGCCGCGCTGCGCTGCGCGAGCGCGCGCACCTCGCTCGCCACCACGGCAAAGCCCCTGCCATGCTCGCCCGCGCGTGCCGCTTCGACGGCCGCGTTCAGCGCGAGGATGTTCGTCTGGAATGCAATGCCTTCAATGACGCCCGTGATGTCGGTGATCTTCTTCGAGGCCTGGCTGATGTCGTCCATCGTCTGCACGACGCGCTCCACCGCGCGGCCGCCGTCGAGCGCCGCATCGGCCGCGCCGCTGACCACGGTGTTCGCGCGCATCGCATGGTCGGCGTTCTGCTGGACCGTCGAGGTGAGTTGCTCCATGCTCGCCGCCGTCTCCTCCAGGCTGCTCGCCTGGCTCGCGATACGCGCCGAGATCTCGCCGCTGCCGGCCGCGATGCGCGAGGTGTCGTCGCGCATTTGCGCCGAGGCGCCGCGTACCTGCGCCACGATTTTCGCGAGGCCCTCGCCGATGCCGTCGATGGCGTGCGTGAGGCGGCCAATCTCGTCGGCACCCGCGTTATCGGCCGTCCCGTTGAGCGTGCCGCCGATGCGCACGCTGAGGTCGCCCGCGGCAAGCTGCCCGGCGGCCACGGCGGCGGCGTCGAGCGGGCGGCTCACGAGACGGCGCGCGAGGAAGATCGAGAGCGCCGCGAACGCCGCGACGAGCACGAAGCCGATTGCGGCGAAGCGGTCGCGCGTGGCCTGCACGCCGGCCATGACTTCATCTTGCGCGGCTACGCCGCCCACGAGCCATTGCCATTGCGGCACGCTCACGAAGGAGACGAGCTTCGCGCGTGCGTCGCGCTCGCCGAGCGTGGCGTCGGCCGAGGTGTACTCGAGCGTGCCTGCGCGCGCGGCGAGCATGGACGACCACGGGCCGTTGGCGTCGTCGTAGTGCTGGCCGGCGGCGGCCGGGTGCACGAGGAAGGTGCCGCGCGCGGGTCCGTTCGAGGCGTCGAGTACGAAGTAGTAGCCGGTGTCGCCGATCTTGAGCTTCGCGATTTCGGCCTTGATCGCGGCGATCTGCGCGCCCACGTCCACGCCCACGAAGAGCGCGCCGATCACGCGGCCGCTCGCATCGGCAATCGGCCGGTATTGCGTCATGTACTGCTTGCCGAACAGGCCGGCGAGGCCCGTATAGCTGCGGCCGGCCATGAGCGGCGCGTAGGCGGGGCCCTTGCGGTCGAGCAGCGTGCCGATGGCGCGCGAGCCGTCCTGCTTCTTGAGCGAGGTGGTGACGCGCACGAAGTCGTCGCCGCTGCGCGCGAACACGGTGGCGATGGCGCCGCTGCGTTCGAGGAACTGGTCGGGAATCGTGAAGTCGAGGTCGAGCACCGCGTCGCCCGCCTTGATGGTCGGCGCGGCGTAGCCGGCGATGTCCACCTTCTGGCTGTCGTCGAGCGACCAGGCGCCGGGCAGGAAGCTCGCGAAGAGCGTCATCGCGCGGTCGACTTCGGCGTCGAGCGCGCCGTCGATGAGAGCGATGCTCGAGGCCACCGAACGGTCTTTTTCGGCGATGCGCGCGCGCACCTGGTCGCTGACCTGGTCGGCGGCGGCGCGCGTGAGCGCCCAGCTGAAGGCGGCGAAGATGGCGGCAACGAGCACGCACGAGACGAGGGCGAGGCGCACGCCGACACTCGTGCGGCGCGGGAGGGACAGGGTCATGGGATCGGTTCCGGGTAACGCTGAAACGAAGATCCGGCGCTAGAAAGCGCCGATCTTCGGCATTACGGCGTGCGGACGCAATCCTTGAGGTCGTCGCGGGAAAAAGGCAAGCGTGTGCGGGTTGATCCCGGGTCAGTCGGTGCCGCGCCAGGCGCGCAGGAGCAACGCGTTCGTGACGACGCTGACGCTGGAGAACGCCATGGCGGCGCCCGCGAGCATCGGGTCGAGCCAGCCCGCGGCCGCGAGCGGTATGCCGATCAGGTTATAGACGAACGCCCAGAACAGGTTCTGCCGGATCTTGCGCCAGGTGCGCCGCGAGATGTCGATAGCCGCCGCAACGAGCAGCGGGTCGCCGCGCATCAGCGTGATGCCGGATGCATGCATGGCGACGTCGGTGCCGGTGGCCATGGCAATGCCGATGTCGGCGGCGGCAAGGGCAGGAGCGTCGTTGATGCCGTCGCCGGCCATCGCGACGATGCCGGCCGAGCGGATCTTGAGGTCGCGGATCGTGGCGGCCTTGTCGTCGGGCAGCACCTGTGCGTGGACTTCTTCGATGCCGAGCTGCGCCGCGACGGCCGCCGCGCTGCCGGCGTTGTCGCCCGTCACGAGCACGCTGCGGATGCCCATCGCCTTCAGGCGGGCAATCGCCTCGCGTGCGGTCGGCTTGACCGTGTCGCCGAACGCGAGCAGCGCGAGCACACGTTCGGGTACGCCCTCGGGCTCGCCGCCTTGCGCGCGTTGCATGCCTTGCGCCGCCGCGGTGGCCGACGCAATCAGCCACGAGACGGTGTTGCCGGCCTGTGCCAGCGTCTGCGCGCGCGCGACGAGCGCGGGCGGCGCGGCCAGCCCGAGTTCGTCGAGCCAGCGGCTGCTGCCGATCGCATAGCGGCGGCCTTTCACCTCGGCTTCCACGCCGCGTCCCGGCACCGCGCGGGCATGCGCCGCCGCGGGCGGCGGCGCGCCGTTCGATTGCGCTTCGAACGCCCGCAGCACGGCTTTCGCAAGCGGGTGATCGCTCTGCTGCTGCACGGCGGCGGCGAGCGCGAGCGCGTCGGCGCGCGTCATGCCTTCGGCTGTCTCGAACGCCGCGAGCGAGGGCTGGCCGAGCGTGAGCGTGCCCGTCTTGTCGAAGGCCACCACGTTCACGTTATGCGCGGTTTCGAGCGCTTCGGCGTCCTTGATGAGGACGCCGCGACGCGCGGCGGCGCCCGTGCCCGCCATGATCGCGGCAGGCGTGGCGAGACCGAGCGCGCAGGGGCACGCGATCACGAGCACGGCCACGGCGTTGAGGATGGCGGTTTCGGCGTGCGCGCCCGCAAGCAGCCAGCCCACGAGCGTCATCGTGGCGATCGCGAGGATCGCGGGCACAAAAACGGCGCTCACGCGGTCCACGAGGCGCTGGATCGGGGCCTTCTCGGCCTGCGCGCTCTCGACGAGACGGATGATGCGCGCGAGCGTCGTTTCGGCGCCGACGGCCGTGGTGCGCACGGCGAGCGCGCCTTCGCCGTTGATCGAGCCGCCCGTGACGGGGTCGCCGGGCGCCTTGGGCACAGGCAGGCTTTCGCCGGTGATCAGCGATTCGTCGATGTGGCTGCGGCCCTCCAGCACCACGCCGTCCACGGGCAGGCGCTCGCCGGGCCGCACGGCGACGATATGGCCCACCCGCACCGCCGCGAGCGGCACGTCGCGCTCGGCGCCGTCCACCACGAGGCGCGCGCGCTCGGGGCGCAGCGCGTTCAGGGCGCGGATGGCGTCGGTGGTCTGACGCTTCGCGCGGGCCTCGAGCCACTTGCCGAAGCGCACGAGCGTGATGACGACCGCCGATCCTTCGAAGTACAGATGAGCGACGTCGCCGGGATGCGCGAGCATCGCGTAGACGCTCACGCCCCAGGCCGCCGAGGTGCCCAGCGCGACGAGCAGGTCCATGTTGCCGGCGCCCGCCCGCACGGCTTTCCAGGCGGCGCGGTAGAAACGGGCGCCGAAAACGAACTGGACGATCGAGGCGAGCACGAGCTGCACGCCGGCGGAAGGCGTCCCGTGCGGGCCCAGCGCGTGGCCGAGCATCGGCAGCATGAGCGGCGCGGTGAGCAGCGCCGAGACCAGCACGGCCTGCCATTCGCGGCGCGCGAGGGCCGTTTGCCTGTCGGGTGCGCTCGGGCCGGCGGCGGGAGCGTCCTCGCCTTCCACGAGCGGCACGGCTTCGTAACCGGCTTTCGTAACGGCGTTTGCCAGGGCTTCGGGCGCGACCTTCGCGCCGGCCTCGACCGTGGCTTTTTCGGTGGCGAGATTGACGCTGGCGCGCGTGACGCCGGGCACCCTGGCGAGCGCCTTTTCGACGCGCGTCGCACAGGCGGCGCAGGTCATGCCGTGAATTTCGAATTCGGCGACACGCGTGTCACGGAGTTCTTCTATAAGGGAATCGTTCATGCTGGCGGGCCGTGATGCGATGGCTGCAATGGCTGTTTCGACATTGGGCAGTATCTACGTTCCCATGATGGGAAGGTCAAGGGCGTGCCGCGAACAACGCAGAATTCCGCCGCGACCGCTTTTCACGTCATGGCGTGAGCGATACGATACGATTCGCCGACATTGCCGCCATGCAGCGCGATTTCCACGGCCCCGGGGGGCTCCGCGCAGCGCCAGGCGCGCGTCGGCCACTTTCTGGACCGACTGCTTCGCATACAAGATCTACAAATGACAACAAAAAGTCGAGAGTACCCTGGTTACCGCACCTGCCTGGCACTTGCGGGGCTTGCCCTCATGGCGGGCTGTGCTGCCCCGCCGGGCGGTGTCGCCCCGAAAGCCGCCGGCTCCGGCTGGGTGAAGGACGAAGTATCCGACTCCTATGTGTTCGGCTACCCGCTCGTTCTCATGGACCTGTCGCGCGAAGCCGCCACCGGCAACGCGCCGGGCCAGTCCCCGTCGAATACGCTGCGGCACGCGCAGGCTTTGCCGCCCGTGGGCGCCGCGATTCCGCCCGAGCCCAATCTCGATACGCTCGGCTCGGCGGGCTGGCTCGATCTTTCCAGCGAGCCCGTGCTCGTGAGCCTGCCCGACACGCACGGCCGCTACATGGATGCCCGCGCGCTCGACATGTGGACGAACGTGGTCTGGTCGACGGGCGCGCAGTTGACCGATCATGCCCGTGGCCTGAAGGCGCAAACGATTGCGTTCGTGCCCGCCGGCTGGAAGGGCACGCTGCCGGCGCATGTGCAGCGCATCGACGTGCTGACGCGCAACGCCTGGTTCGTCGCGCGCATCGAGACACGCGGCGGCAGCGCCGACCTCGCGGCGGTGCGCCGGCTGCAGCGCGGCATCCGTGTCGCGCCGCTTTCGGCGTGGACCGATCGCAGCGGCCGCGGCGCCGACGCGTCGTCGGCAGGCGCGAGCCAGAGCGGCGATCCGGTCGCGCCGGGCACGCCGGCCCAGAAGGTTGCGGCGCTCGACGCCAACGGTTTCTTCGACCGTCTCTCGCAGGCGCTGGAAGACAACCCGGTCGTGCCCGACGATCCGCATGCACTGAAGATCCTCGGCGATATCGGCGTGCATCCGGGCGATGCGGTGCAATTGCCCGACGCGAAGGCCGCCGTGGCGGCCGGCTATGCCGACGGCCAGACGCGCGTCGCAACGCCGCCCTCGAACCTGCTGGCCGGCAACGGCTGGCTGTGGGTGGGCGACGAAGCCGGCAACTACGGACCTGACTATGCGCTGCGCGCTTACACGGCCTATACGCAGACGGGCCTGCCGACCTCGTCGGACGAGGTGCGCGCCCGCGTGACCCAGGACAGCGACGGCCACGCGCTCAACGGCGCGAACCGCTATGTGATCCACTTCGCGGCGAAGCAGTTGCCGCCGGTGCGCGGTTTCTGGTCGATCACGGCCTACACGACCGACGGCGCGCTCGACGACAGCGCGCCCGTGCGCGTGGCGCTCGGCGACCGCACCGGCGCGCGCCGCAACCGCGACGGCTCGCTCGACGTGCACGTCTCGGCAGACCGCCCGCGCGGCGGCGCGAACTGGGTGCCTGCGCCGCATGGCGATTTCCGGCTCGTGCTGCGCCTCTATGCGCCGAAGCACGCCGCCGTGGACGGCAGCTGGCAGCCGCCGGCGGTCGAGCGGCAGTAAGGCCGCCCTCCGCCCGTCCTCGCGCGGGCGGTAGTGCGGCGCGGCAACGGCGCGCGGAATGGGGGCGCGCGTTGGGGCGTTTTACAGCCGTGCCTGGCGCCATCGCGCCTATACTTTTCGCTGTCGGGAGCATTGACCGTCTTCCGGTTCCACTATCCGCGGCGGGCCTCTTTGCCGCGTCATTCGCAAGAGAGCATGGCAAGCCTCAACAAAGCGTCGCTGAATTCTTCCCTGCAGTCGGTCCGCGCCGTGGCGCGCGCACCCCGCACGCGTCACATCCTGATCGGCGTGCTGATCTTCTTCGTCGTCTTCGGCCTCCTCGGGTTCTTCGCCGCGCCGCCGCTCATCCGGCATGTCGCGGCCCAGCAGTTGAGCAAACAGCTCGACCGGCCCGTCACGATCGGCCGGATCGCGCTCAACCCTTACACACTGCGGCTCGAAGCCGACCGGGTCCATATTGGCGAACGCGGCGGCAATGGCGACTTCTTCGACGTCGAGCGGCTCGTCGTACAGCCGTCGTGGTCGTCGATCTTCCGTCTCGCCCCTATCGTCGATGAAGTGCGGCTCGATTCGCCGCGCGTGACCATCGTGCGGCTCGATGCGCAGCGCTTCAATTTCACCGACCTGATCGAAAAGTTTTCGAAGCCCTCGCAGCCCGGCAGCAAGCCTACGCCGTTTTCGGTCTCCAATATCCGCCTCGAAAACGGCCAGATCACCTTCGACGACCGTCTGCTCAACGAAAAGCATGTGATCGACCGCTTCACGGTCGGCATTCCGTTCATCGCGACGCTGGCTTCGAAGACCGATATCTTCGTCGAGCCGATGCTGCGCGCGCGCATCGACGGCGCCAGCACGCTCGCCATCGACGGCAAGACCAAGCCGTTCGCGGCCTCGCGCGAGTCGGAAGTGGCGCTGAAGCTCGACGCGCTCGACGTGCCGAACCTGCTCAGCTACGCGCCTGCGAAGCTGCCCGTGGCGGTGAAGAGCGGCAAGCTTTCGACGGACCTCAAGCTCGACTTCGTGATGTCGGAAGACAAGCCCGAGCTGCGCGTTTCCGGCACCGTCGACCTGAACGACATCGACGCCACGGACACGGCCGGCGCGCCGCTCTTCGGGGCGCGCAGCCTGCACGTGGCGGCGGCATCGCTCGTGCCGTTCAGCAATGCGTACCACTTCGACCAGATTCGCCTCGACGCACCGAGCGTCTGGATCGCGCGAGACCATAACGGCGTGCTGAGCGTCGAGAAGCTGGCGGGCGCGCAGCCGGCGGCCGGCGGTGGCCCAAATGCCGCGAACGCCGCGAGCGGCGCGGCGGCGGCGCCTCCTGCCGCGGCTTCCTCGGCCGAGGCGCAGACGGCGGTCAAGCCCGAGCCGCTCGACCTCGCGATCCGCCAGCTCGCGATCGACGGCGGCACGGTGCACGTGCATGACGAGACGCCGTCGCGTCCTGTGGACATCGTGCTCAACGACGTCGGCACGACGGTCACGAACTTCTCGACCGTGGCGAAGGCGCCGGCCCAGTACACCTTCGGCATGACGACGGCCGACGGCGGCACGGCGAAGGCCGCGGGCTCGTTCGGCATGGTGGCGAAGACCGCCGACTCGAAGATCCAGCTGCAAGGCCTGCCGCTCGTGCCGCTGCAGCCCTATATCGACAACCTGACCGCCGCGCAGATCGTGGACGGCAAGCTCAGCGTCGACGCGCAGCTCACGGCCGACTGGGCGAAGTCGCCCGCCGCCGTGCAGGTCGGCGAGACGACACTGAATCTCGACTCGCTCAAGATCGCGGCGCGCGGCGCGAAGGCCCCGGCCGTCGCGCTCGCGCAGGGCGCCGTGAAGGTGAGCCAGGTCGATCTCGCGGCGCGCACGGCGCGGATCGCTTCGGTGGATCTCACGGGCCTCGCGGTCAACGCCGAGCGCCGCAAGGACGGCAGCATCGACCTCATGCAGCTGGCGGGCAAGCACGAGGCCGCGCAGGAGCGCACGGCGATCCATGCGGCGCAGAAGTCGGTGCAGGAAGGCCCGGCCTGGCACTACAAGATCGACGCGTTCAACGTGAACGACGGCACGATCAACTTCACGGACAGCAGCACGCCGCGGCCGGTGAAGCTGGCCATCACGCCGCTCGACCTCAAGGTGCAGCAGATCAGCGACGACCTGGGCCACGCGCTGCCCGTCGAGCTGAAGGCGACGCTGAATCGCAAGGGCACGCTCGCGCTCAATGGCGACGTGAATCCCACTCCGCTGAAGGCGACGCTCAAGATCGACGCCAACCGCCTCGACGCCGCGGCGTTCGAGCCGTACTTCGGCAACCAGTTGAACGCGGTGATCGCGAGCGCGCTGCTCAACATGAAGGGCCAGCTCGCGATGGAGCAGGGCAAGGCGCTCAAGGCCAACTACCGCGGCGACGTGGCGGTGGTGGATATGCGCATGCTCGACAAGGCCACGTCGGACCCGTTCGCGGGCTGGCGCTCGCTGGCGCTCTCGAACCTGCGGGCGACCTACGACGAGGTGCGCGGCACCGACGTCGACGCGAGCCGCGTGACCTTTGCCGGGTTCTACGGGCGTGTGCTGCTCGACGCGCAGGGCAAGCTGAACCTGAAGGACGTGGTCGCGCAGCAGAGCGGCGCGGCGCAGTCGCTCACGCGCGATACCAGCGCTGAGAAGCGCGGCGGCCGCGAGCCCGTGCCGCTTTCGCCGCAGACCGCGAGCGAGGCGGCGGCCACCACGGCCATGCCGGTGGCGGCGTCCGCGCCCGCCGCCGCGTCGGCGCCTCCCACGGTCACGGCCGCGCAGGCGCCGAAGGCCCCTGTGCGGCTGCATTTCGGCGAGCTCGTGCTGCAGGACGGCCGCGTGAACTACACCGACAACTTCATCAAGCCGAACTACAGCGCCAACCTCGTGCAGATCCAGGGCAAGGTGGGCGCGTTCGGCACGCAGTCCACCACGCCCGCGCCGGTGGACGTTTCGGCAAGCCTTTCCGGCAACGGCCCGATCACGATCAAGGGCACGGTCAATCCGCTCATCGCGAAGCCCTCGCTCGACCTCACGGCCTCGGCGCACGACATCGAGCTCACGAATCTCACGCCGTACTCGACGAAGTACGCGGGCTACCCGATCACGAAGGGCAAGCTCAACGTAGACCTGCACTACCAGCTCGCGAACGACCAGCTCTCGGCGAACAACCATATCTTCATCGACCAGCTCACGTTCGGCGACCACGTCGACAACGACACGGCGACGAAGCTGCCCGTGCGTCTCGCGATCTCGCTGCTCAAGAACCGGCGCGGCGAGATCGACGTGAACATTCCCGTGTCGGGCTCGCTCTCGAACCCCGAGTTCAGCCTGGGCGGCCTGATCTGGAAGGCGGTGCTCAATCTCATCGCGAAGGCCGTGACGGCGCCGTTCACGCTGCTGGCTAACGCCTTCGGCGGCGGCGGCGAGGAGCTGGGCTACGTGGAGTTCTCACCGGGCCTGGCGGCGCTCAGCGACGCCGACCAGAAGAAGCTCGACACCATTGCGAAGGCGCTGGACGACAAGCCCTCGATCAAGATCGACCTGATCGGCCGCGTCGATCCGGCCGTGGATACGCCCGCGCTGCGCGAGCAGTACGTCGATCATCTCGTGCGCGCCGAGAAAGTGAAGGACACCGTGGGCAATGGAGAAAGCGTGGATACCTCGCAGGTGAAGGTGGACGACAAGGAGTACGAGAAATACCTCACCAAGGCCTATAAGGATGCGGACTTCAAGAAGCCGCGCAACATGATCGGCCTCACGAAGACGCTGCCCGACGCCGACATGAAGCAGGCGCTGGAAGACCACGCACCCGTCAACGACGCCGCGCTGCGCGACCTCGCGCAGCAGCGCGCGCAGGCGGTGCAGGCGTACTTCCAGGGCAAGGTCGATCCGAGCCGCGTGTTCATCGTCGCGCCGAAGCTCGACGCGAAAGGCATCGACGACAAGGGCGCCACCACGCGCGTAGATTTCGGGCTCAAGTAGCGCGCGGGTCCGAAGCGGAGCCCGAAACGACGACGGCGCCTTGCGGCGCCGTCGTGCTTTCTACAGAGAGCGGCTTGCCCGCGCCTTACGCGCCCAGCGCCGGCGGCAGACGCCGCTTGACCCACTGCGTTGCCTGGTCGTAGGCGTTGGCGAGCTGCAGCACGGAGAAGTCCGCAAGCGGCTTGCCGATCACCTGCAAGCCCATCGGCAGGCCCTGCGCGTTGAAGCCGGCCGGCACACAGGCCACGGGCAGCCCCGCGAGACTCGCGCCGATCACCACTTCCATCCAGCGGTGATAGGTATCCATCGTCTTGCCGGCGATGGATTTCGGCCAGGGCTCGCGCGCGTCGAACGGGAAGATCTGCGCGCTCGGCAGCACAAGGTAGTCGTAGTGCTCGAACAGGGCGAGCAGCGCGTTGTACCACTGGCTGCGCAGCACCGAGGCATTCCACACATCCTCGCCCGAAAGACGCAGGCCGCCTTCCACTTCCCACACCGCTTCGGGCTTGAGGAGCGCGCGCTTCGCGGGGTCGCGATAGAGCGCGCCCATCGAACCCGCGCAGGAAAAATGCCGCAGCGTGATCCACGACTGCCAGAGCTTTTCCATCGGATAGTCGGGGCGCGCGGCCTCGACGTGACAGCCGATGGCTTCGAAGTCCTTCAGCGCGGTCTCGCACAGCGCAAGCACGCCGTCTTCCATCGGCAGATAGCCGTCGTAGTCGCCAAGCCAGCCGATGCGCGTGTCGCCGAAGTCGCGCGCGAGCGGCGCGGCGAACGCCGATGGGTCCTGCGCGATCGAGAGCGGCGCGCGCGGGTCGTAGCCCGCCTGCACGGACAGCAGCATGGCGACGTCGGCGACGCTGCGGCCCATCGGGCCCGCGTAGCCCAGCTGCTGGAAGAACAGCTCCGGCGCGGGCGCGGAGGGCACCCGCCCTTGCGAGGGCCGGAAGCCGAACACGTTGTTCCACCCCGCCGGATTGCGCAGCGACCCCATCATGTCGCTGCCGTCCGCCACCGGCAGCATGCGCAGCGCGAGCGCCACCGCAGAGCCGCCGCTGCTGCCGCCCGCGCTGCGCGTGGGATCCCAGGCGTTGAGCGTCGTGCCGAACACCGTGTTGTAGGTGTGCGAACCGAGGCCGAATTCAGGCGTGTTGGTCTTGCCGATGAAGATCGCCCCCTGCTCGCGCATGCGCGCGGCCATCAGGTTGTCGGCCTTCGGCACTTCGTCGCGGAAGATCGGCGAGCCTTGCGTCGAGGCGATGCCGGCCGTGGGCGTGAGATCCTTCGGCGCCTGCGGGATGCCGTGCAGCCAGCCCAGGTATTCGCCGCGCGCGAGCTGGGCGTCGCGTTCGCCGGCTTCGCGCAGCAGCACGTCGCGCTCGCGGAGCGAGACGATCGCGTTGGCGGGCGTGTTCACGCGCGCGATGTGATCGAGAAACGCGCTCATCACCTCGCGGCACGACACTTTGCGAAGGCGGATCCATTGGGACAGTTCGAGCGCGTCGGCCATCACGATGTCGTGAGGCGAGGGCAGGGCTTGGGCGGGTGATGCCGGGTTCATACGTTGTTGGCTCTCGTGCGAGGGGGGACGGATGCAACAGCAGGGCCCTTGATTGTCGCGCAGCCTTGCAAGGGGCGAAAGGAAACGAATGGTTGTCTCAATATTACGTCCGGTTGCCGCTGTGTACCACGCGCGCTTCGAATGCTTTCGATGTGTTTACTGTGCCGGCAGTGCGGCGCCGCCCAGCGCCTGATAGAGCGCGGCCGTATCGGCGAGCCGGTCCGCCTGCGCGCGCGTGCGGTCGAGTGCGGTCTGCAGCGCCTGGCGCTGCGCGTCGATCAGGCTGAATTCGCTCACGCCGCCCGCCGTGTAGCGCGCGCGCGTCGCGGTCGCGCTTGCCTGCGCTTCGCGGTCGGCCGTATCGCGCGATTGCAGTTCCTGAGCGTCGTTCTCGAGCGCGCGCAGCGTATCGGCCACCTGCTGCAGCGCCTGCAGCACGGTCTGCCGATAGTCGGCGAACGCGGCGTCCCACGCGGCTTCCGAGGCCCGCTTTTTCGCGCGCAGTTCGCCGCCGTGGAAGATCGGCTGCGCAAGCCCGAAGCCGAAGTTCCAGATGTTCAGCCCGTCCACGACGTCGGCAATGCTCGTGCGCTCCGAGCCGATGCCGGCCGAAAGCGTGATCTGCGGATAGAGATCCGCCGTCGCCACGCCGACGTTCGCGCTCGCCTGGTGCAGCAAGGCCTCGGCCGCGCGAATGTCGGGCCGCGCGCGGGCGAGCGCGGAGGGCAGCGTGAGCGTGACGGTGTCGGGCAGATGCAGCGCGTCGAGCGTGAGGGCGTCGAATTGCGCATCGAACTGCGGGCTGGAGGGCGCCACGCCCAGCAGGGTCGCCAGCTGATGATCCGTCTGCGCAAGCTGCGTTTCGAGCGGCGGCAGCGTCGCGCGCGTTTGCGCCAGGAGCGTGCGCTGGCTGCGCACGTCGATTTCGGCCACGCCGCCGGCCGCGAGACGTGCCTCCATGATGGCGAGCTGGTGCGACTGCGTGTCG
Source organism: Paraburkholderia acidipaludis NBRC 101816 (assembly GCF_000684975.1). Lineage (GTDB taxonomy): Bacteria > Pseudomonadota > Gammaproteobacteria > Burkholderiales > Burkholderiaceae > Paraburkholderia > Paraburkholderia acidipaludis. The sequence continues at coordinate 125,466 of NZ_BAXZ01000021.1, forward strand.
ATCAGTTGCTGCGTGATCTCGATCTGCCGGCGCAATGAGGCGCGCCGCACGGCCGACGACACGACATTGCCCGCCACCGTGAGCCGCGCGGCCGCCAGTTCGTAGGCCTGATAGTCCACTTGCGCGAGCGTGGCTTCCAGCGCGCGGCGGTTCGCGCCGAACAGGTCGAAGACATACGAGACGCTGATTGAGGCGTCATAGAGCGTGAACGGCCCGGGACTCGGTATGCCCGTGATGCCGAACGAGGCGAGGTCGATCTTCTCGCGGGTGGCCGAGAGATTCGCGTCGACCTTGGGAAAGAGCGTGGCCCCTGCCTGCGCGTTGTAGTTCTCGCGCGCCTCGACGAGTTTCGCGCGCGCGGAGTCGAGCGTGGGGCTGGCGGCGAGCGCGGCGTCGACGAGCTGGTCGAGCGCGGGGCTGCCGAACTGCGTCCACCATGCGTTCGGCACGTTCTCTGCGGTGACGAAGGTTTGCACGCCGCCTGCACTGCCCGCATCGCTCGCGCCGACTGCACCTACCGCACCGACTGTTGCAGCGGGCGTGCCTTCGCGCGTCCAGGACGGAGAGGCGGGCGGGTTGGGCGCGTGAAAGTCGGGACCGAGCGTGCAGCCCGCGAGCACCAGCGCGCAAGCGATGGCGGAAAGCGCATGGGGCTTGTTGGTCGTCATGGCGAGCCCCCTAATCGAGCGTGCGCCGGTAAAAGCGCACCGCGACGCCCATCACGATGACAGCGAACACGCCGAGCGGCCAGATGGAGGGCCACAGGTCGACCCAGCCATTGCCCTTGAGCAGAATGCCGCGCACGAGGCGGTTGAAATAGGTGAGCGGCAGCAGGTTGCCGACGAACTGCGCCCAGCGCGGCATGCCGCCGAACGGAAACATGAAGCCCGAGAGCAGGAGGCTCGGCAGGAAGTAGAACACGGTGAGCTGCATGGCCTGCAACTGGTTTTGCGCAAGCGACGAAAGCGTGATGCCGACGGTGAGATTCGCGGCGATGAAGAGCAGCGCCGAGAGATAGAGCGCGATCAGGCTGCCCGCGAACGGCACGTGAAACACGAAGCGCGCGGCCAGCACGATGATGGTGGCCTGGATCAGGCCGATCGCGATATAAGGCACGATCTTGCCCGTCATGACCTCGACGGGCAGCACGGGGGTGGCGAGCAGATTTTCCATCGTGCCGCGCTCGCGTTCGCGCGTGATGGCGAGGCCCGTCATCATCACCATCGTCATCGTGAGGATCACGCCCATGAGGCCCGGCACGACGTTGTACTGCGTAATGCCTTCGGGGTTGTAGAGGCGGTGCACCTGCACGTCGAACGCGGCGGGCGTGCCGTTCAGGTGCGCGAGCGGCCCGGTGAGATCCTTCGCGGCGACGGGATCGACGAGCCCCGGCAACGCGGCGAGCGCGCTGGCGATGGCGGTGGGGTCGGTGGCGTCGGCTTCCAGCAGCAGCGACGGCTTTTCGCCGCGCAGAACCCGGCGCGAGAAGTCCACCGGAATGCTCAGCACGAACTGCACCGTGCCGCGCGCGAGTGCGTGCCGCGCGGCGGCTTCGTCGGGCAGCGTCTCCACGACGTCGAAATAGGCGGAGTTCTTCATGCCGGCCACGAAGCTGCGCGAAAAGACGCTGTCTTCGCCGATCACGAGCGCGGTGGGCAGATGCTTCGGGTCGGTGTTGATCGCGTAGCCGAACAGCGTGAGCTGGACGATGGGCAGGCCCACGATCATCGCGAACGTGATGCGGTCGCGCCGCAGTTGCAGGAACTCCTTGAGCACGATGCTCCACCAGCGCGACAGCGAGAATCCGAAAAGCCGCTTCGAAAGCCGTTTCACGTCGGGGCCCCGTAATTGTCGCTCACGCTGCCCATGAGGTAGATGAAGATGTCCTCGAGGCTTGTCTCGATGCGCTCGGCGCGCAGCGGCTTGCCGGCGACCGCGTGTTCGACGGCGGCCGCCAGCGCGGCGTGATCGAGTCCGCTCGCGTGCAGCACGGAGCCGAACACGACGGTCTGGTCGATACCCGGTGTCTCGCGCAGCCGGGCGGAAAGCGCGGCGAGCTGCTCGCCGTGGATGGCCCAGGTCGCCAGGTCCTGCGAGGCGATCACCTCGGCGGCGGTGCCCTGCGCGAGCAGCTTGCCGTAGGCGATGTAGGCCAGCTTGTGGCAGCGCTCCGCTTCGTCCATGTAGTGCGTGCTCACGAGCACGGAGATGCCGCGCGCCGCGAGGCGATGCAGCTCCTCCCAGAACTCGCGGCGCGCGTTGGGATCGACGCCGGCCGTCGGCTCGTCGAGCAGCAGCAGTTGCGGCTCATGCAGCATGCAGGCGGCCAGCGCGAGACGCTGTTTCCAGCCGCCGGAGAGCGCGCCCGTGAGCTGGCTCGCGCGGCTCGCGAGGCCGAGCGATTCGAGCGCGCGGTCCACCGCCTCGCGCCGGTTCGGCATCTGGTAGATGCGCGCGACGAAGTCGAGGTTCTCGCGGATCGTGAGGTCTTCCCAGTACGAGAAGCGTTGCGTCATGTAGCCGACGCGCCGCTTGATCTGCTCGCTTTCGCGCACGATGTCGTAGCCGAGGCAGGTGCCCGAGCCCGAATCGGGCGTGAGGAGCCCGCACATGAGGCGGATCGAGGTGGTCTTGCCGCTGCCGTTCGGGCCGAGGAAGCCGAAGATCTCGCCGCGCGCCACGCGCAGCGAGACGTTGTTGACCACGTGCTTGCTGCCGAAGTGCTTGTTGAGCTGGCGGACGTCGATGACGTAATCGGGCTGCGGCGCGCCTTCGTGCGCGCTCCCGGGCGGGTTTTCGTGCCCGCTCATGGGAGCCGCACCTCCACGGGCTGGCCCGGGTGCAGCTTCGCGGCATCGTCGGGCGAGGCATGCGCCTCGATCATGAAGACGAGCTTTTCGCGATTCTCGTTGCTGTAGATGACGGGCGGCGTGTATTCGGCGGCGTTCGAAACCCAGGTGATGGCCGCGGGGATGTCGGCCGCACAGCCGTCGCAGCGAATCTCGATCCGGCGGCCGGGCGCGAGCGAGCCGACCACGGCTTCCGGCACGAAGAAGCGCACTTTCACGTTCTGCGGCGGCAGCATCTGCACGACCGGGCTGCCCGCCTGCACCCATTCGCCCACGCGATAGAGCGTGTCGTAGACGAGCCCCGCCTGCGGCGCGGCCACGCGCTTCTGGTCGAGCTTCCATTGCGCCTGCGCGAGCGCGGCCTGCGCCGCCTCGATCTGGGCGGCCTGGGCTGCGATCTGCGCCGCGCGGCCCGGCAGGTTCGCCACCGTCACCTGATTGCGCAGTTCGCGCACCTGCGCGGCCGTGGAGGCGGCGTCGGCGCGCGAGTCGTCGAGCTGCGCGCGGGCAATGCCGCCCGCGCGAAACTGCGCCTCGTCGCGCGCGAGCTGCAGCGCCGCCTTCTGCGCATTGGCGACGGCTTCTGCGAGCTGCGCCTCGGTCACGCGCACCTCGGGCGGCCGCTTGCCCGTCTGCAGGTCGGCGAACTGCGCGCGCGCGGCGGCGAGCTGATGGCGCGCTTCGTCGAGCGCGGCGGTTTCGTCGGCGGCTTCGAGCGCAAAGACCGGCGCCGCCGTGGCGACCTGCTGACCGCGCTGCACGTCGAGCTCGGTCAGCGTGCCCGATTGCGAAGACGAGAGATAGACGTACTCGCCTTCCACGTAGCCTTGCCAGACCGGCGCTTCGTGTCGCGAGCAGCCCGCGAGCGCGGCTGCGGCGCAGAGTGCGGCGCAAAGTGGCAGACGGTTCACCGGGCGCTCCCGCGCGTGCGCGTCTTCGGTATGGGGGCCGGCGCCTGCAACGCGGCCGAGACGAGCGCGGTAACGTGCCGCTGAAGAGCGTCGGGTTCGATCTTCGGCAGGCCGCGCGTGGTCTGCCAGGCTTTCGCCGTGGCGAGCGGCAGCATGACGAGCGCAATGATCGACACGAAGAGCAGCGGCGCTTCGAGCGCCGGATTGACGGTGCCGCCGCGCTGCGCCTCGCCGATCTGCTGTGCGAACTGCTGCAGCCGGCCGACGGGCACCCGCGCGAGTACGCGCTCGCGCAGCAGGCCGCCTTCATTGACGATTTCGCGCAGCCATAGCGCCGGCAGCCACGGCAGGCGCCCGGTCACGTCGAAGAGCCGCGCGACGAGCGCGAGGGCCAGCGCGTGCGCATCTTCCTCGCCGCCTTCTGCAATGCCCGACCAGACGAATTCGATTGCGCGGGCGATGCGCTCTTCCACGACGGCGTCGAGCAGCTTTTCGCGGTTGGTGAAGTAGTAATGGACCATGGCGGAGGTGACGCCCGCCGCGGCGGCGATCTGGGCCATGGTCGTGGCGGCGATGCCCTGGTCGGCGAAGAGCTGCGTGGCGCAGGCGAGGAGGCGCTCGCGAACGTCGGGATCCGCGCTGGCACGACGCCTGCCGCGCGGCCGGGGCGGGTCGCCCTCGGGCTGCGAGGCGTGCGGCATGACAGGGGCGGTGGCGCGCTGGATCATTCTTCCAGTCTAATTCACGCGTTAGTTAAGTTCAAAGCCGGCGCGCGGCGAGGCAGGTTTTTATATTTTCGTGCCCCGTTTCAGACATCTCCTATACAAAAGTGCCGACGCGTCGTTCAGGCTGTGAGCTTCAGCCCTAGGGCTTTGAGCTCATATTGCCAAAAAAATGGACCAGACAATCAAGCGCATCGTGGCCATCGACGACCACCCCATCGTGCTCAAGATGCTTGCCAACGTGCTGCACCCGGAATACGAACTGGCGGGCGAGAGCAGTGACGGTGAAGAAGGGCTGCGGCTGGTGCAGTCGCTGCAGCCGGACCTCGTGATTCTCGATCTGGAACTGCCGAAGCTCGACGGCCTTTCCGTCATTCGCGCCGTTCACGCGAAGCAGCCGGCCACGCGCATTCTCGTGCTCTCGGCGAAGCCGGAGCAGGTGATGGCGAACCACACGCGCACCGCGGGGGCGAACGGCTATGTGAGCAAAAGCCGCGGCGTGGAGGATCTGTGCGCCGTGGTGAAGGCGGTGCTGCTGGGCTACGACTGCTTTCCGGCCGGCAGTTGCGGCGGCGTGCGCGACGCCGCGCTCAACGGGCTTTCGCCGCGCGAAGTGGAAGTGCTGCAATATCTCGCGCGCGGCATGAGCAACAAGGGCATTGCGGCGCGCCTTGGGTTGTCGGACAAAACGGTCAGCACCTACAAGACCCGCGTGCTCGACAAGCTCGGCGTGTCCTCGCTCGCGGCGCTGATCGAGTTCGCCACGCTCAACAAGCTTCTCGAATGAAAAAAAAGCCCGACTTTCGTCGGGCTTCCAAGTGTGACTGCATCCGTTGCCGGATGCAGCACCTGCAAAGCTTCCTGCTTACGCCGCCAGCAGCGAGCGCAGCACGAACGGCAGAATACCGCCGTGCTTGTAGTAGTCCACTTCGATCGGCGTGTCGATACGCAACAGCACCTGGATGCGTTGCGACTTGCCATCCTTGCGGTGGATCACGAGCGTCAGGTCCTGTTGCGGCTTGAAGTCGTCGGTCAGGCCCTCGACGTCGAACGTTTCTTCGCCGGTCAGACCGAGCGACGCCACGCTGTCCGAACCCTTGAACTGCAGCGGCAGAACGCCCATGCCGACAAGGTTCGAGCGATGGATGCGCTCGAAGCTGCGTGCGACCACGGCCTTCACGCCCAGCAGCTGCGTGCCCTTGGCTGCCCAGTCACGCGACGAACCCGTGCCGTACTCTTCGCCCGCGAACACCATGGTCGGCGTGTCGGCGTCGATGTACTTCATGGCGGCGTCGTAAATCGACATCTGCTCGCCGCTCGGCTGGTGGATCGTCAGGCCGCCTTCCACGCGCGTGCCGTCGGCCTTCGCCGGGATCATCAGGTTCTTGATGCGCACGTTCGCGAACGTGCCGCGCATCATGACGTCGTGGTTGCCGCGGCGCGAGCCGTAGCTGTTGAAGTCGGCCTTCTGCACGCCGTTCGCCTTCAGCCACTTGCCGGCCGGCGAGTCTTCCTTGATCGAGCCTGCCGGGCTGATGTGGTCGGTCGTCACCGAATCGCCGAAGATGCCGAGCGCGCGCGCGCCCTTGACCGGAGCGATCGACGAAGCCGGCTTCATCGAGAAGTCAGCGCCGAAGAACGGCGGCTCGGCAATGTAGGTCGACTTCGGCCAGTCGTAGACCTGGCCTTCCTCGCCTTCGATCTTGCTCCACAGGTCGCCCTTCTTCGTGAGCTGGCTGTAGTTCTTCTGGAACGCGTCGGCGTCGAGCGCGAACTTGAGCAGCGCGTTGACTTCGTCGCTCGTCGGCCAGATGTCGCCGAGGTAGATGTCGCGGCCGCCCTTGCCCTTGCCCACCGGCTCGGTCATCAGGTCGCGCGTGATGTTGCCGGCGATCGCGTAGGCCACTACCAGCGGCGGCGAAGCGAGGAAGTTCGCGCGGATGTTCGGGTGGATACGCGCTTCGAAATTACGGTTGCCCGACAGCACGGCGGCCGCCACGACGTCGTTCTTCGTGATCGCATCGTTGAGTTCCGGCGTGAGGTCGCCGGCGTTGCCGATGCAGGTGGTGCAGCCGTAGGCCGCCAGTTCGAAGCCGAGCTTCGAGAGGTACGGCAGCAGGCCCGTCTTCGTCAGGTATTCGGTGACGATGCGCGATCCCGGGGCGAGCGAGGTCTTGATGTGCGGCGCCACCGTGAGGCCGGCTTCCACCGCCTTCTTCGCCAGCAGGCCGGCGGCCAGCAGCACGCTCGGGTTCGACGTGTTCGTGCACGAGGTGATCGCGGCGATCAGCACGTCGCCGTTATGCAGCTTGACGCCGTCGGTCGTCTTGTACTCGGCCGCGAGGTCGTCCGCCTTCTTGGCGAAGCCGTTTTCGGCAACCGGCTTCGAGAACAGGTCGGTGAAGGTCGACTTCACGTTGCCGATCTCGATGCGGTCTTGCGGGCGCTTCGGGCCAGCCAGCGACGGCGTGACGGTGGCGAGGTCGAGCGTGAGCGTCTTCGTGTAATCGATTTCGCCCGCCTTCGGAATGCCGAAGAGCTCCTGCGCCTTGAAGTAGTTCTCGAACGCTTCGATCTCGGCCTTCGTGCGGCCCGTGCCCTTGAAGTAGTCGATCGTCTTTTCGTCGACCGGGAAGAAGCCCATGGTCGCGCCGTATTCCGGCGCCATGTTGCCGATGGTCGCGCGGTCCGGCAGTGACAGCGAGGCCGTGCCTTCGCCAAAGAATTCGACGAACTTGCCGACCACCTTCTCCTTGCGCATCATTTCCGTGATGGTCAGCACGAGGTCGGTGGCCGTGCAGCCTTCGCGCAGCTTGCCCTTCAGCTCCACGCCGACCACGTCCGGCGTGAGGAAGTACACCGGCTGGCCGAGCATGCCGGCTTCGGCTTCGATGCCGCCCACGCCCCAGCCCACCACGCCGATGCCGTTGATCATGGTGGTGTGCGAGTCCGTGCCGACGAGCGTGTCCGGGTAGTAGACGGTGTCGCCGCCTTCAGCCTTTTTGTGCACGCCGCGCGCGAGGTATTCCAGGTTGACCTGGTGGACGATGCCGATGCCAGGCGGCACGACCTTGAACGTGTCGAACGCCTGCATGCCCCACTTCATGAACTGGTAGCGCTCGTTGTTGCGCTGGAATTCCAGCTTCATGTTCAGGTCGAGCGCGTCCTTCTGGCGGAAGTAGTCGATCTGGACCGAGTGGTCGACGACGAGATCCACCGGCACGAGCGGCTCGATGACCTTCGGATCCTTGCCGACCTGCTTCGCGACGCCGCGCATCGCGGCGATGTCGGCGAGCAGCGGCACGCCCGTGAAGTCCTGCAGCACGACGCGCGAAACGACGAACGGGATTTCGTCGACGCGGGAGGCCGTGGGTTTCCAGTTCGCGAGTTGCTCGATGTGCTCTTCCGCGATCTTCTTGCCGTCGTAGTTGCGCAGCACGGACTCGAGCACGATACGGATCGAGACCGGCAGGCGGTTGATCTTCACGCCGAGCTGCTTGCCGAGTTGCGGCAGCGAGTAGAACTTGCCTTTGCCGGAACCGCTGTCGAATTCCTTTAGCGTCTTGTGGAGATTGTGGGCCATGGTGTTTTCCTTCGTTTAATCGCGGAAATTACGCTTACGACACGTTTGCTGCTGTTTACCTTACTTCTCAGATCACGTACATGTCGACGTACTCGTTGACGGGCATGGCGTAAAGCCGTGCCGCATCGAGCGAGACGTCGAGAATCGCCTGCTGCTGCTTCGCGGGGAAGCGGCGCGCGAGGTTGGTGCGAAACTTCTCGACCAGCAGCGGGATGCCTTCGTCGCGGCGCCGCTTGTGGCCGATCGGGTATTCCACCACGACTTCCGCGAGCGTCGTGCCGTCGTTCAGCTCGACGGTCAGCGCGTTGGCAATCGAACGCTTGTCCGGATCGTGGTAATCCTTCGTGAACTGCGGGTCTTCGACACAGGCCGTCTTCGCGCGCAGCGCGTCGATGCGCGCGTCGCCCGCCACGTCGTCCTCGTAATCGGCGGCCGTGAGGCGCCCGAAGAGGAGCGGCACGGCGACCATGTACTGGATGCAGTGGTCGCGGTCGGCCGGGTTCGCGAGCGGCCCGGTCTTGTCGATGATGCGGATCGCCGCTTCGTGCGTGCGTATCGTGATCCGCTTGATGTCCTCCGCCGTCTTGCCCATTTGCGCGAGCGTGCCGTGCAGCGTCATCGCGGCTTCGGCCGCGGTCTGCGCGTGGAATTCGGCGGGGAACGAAATCTTGAACAGCACGTTTTCCATTACGTACGTGCCGTAGGGGCGCTGGAAACGGAACGGCTGTCCCTTGAACGAGACGTCGTAAAAGCCCCAGGTCTGCGCCGTGAGCGCCGAGGGGTAGCCCATCTCGCCCGTCTTCGCGATCAGCGCGAGGCGCACGGCGCGCGAGGTGGCGTCGCCGGCGGCCCACGACTTGCGCGAGCCGGTGTTGGGCGCGTGGCGGTAGGTGCGCAGCGCCTGGCCGTCCACCATCGCGAGCGAGACGGCGTTGATCAGCTCGTCGCGCGTGAGCCCGAGCATCTGCCCGACCACGGCGGTCGAGGCGAGCTTCACGAGCAGCACGTGGTCGAGGCCGACCTTGTTAAAGGCGTTTTCCAGGGCAAGGCAGCCCTGGATCTCGTGAGCCTTCACCATGCCGACAAGCACGTCCTTCATGGTGAACGGCGGCTTGCCGTGGGCGACGGCCGTGCGCGAGAGCCAGTCGGCCGTGGCGAGGATGCCGCCGAGATTGTCCGACGGGTGGCCCCATTCGGCGGCGAGCCACGTGTCGTTGAAGTCGAGCCAGCGGATCATCGCGCCGATATTGAAGGCGGCCTGAACCGGGTCGAGCTGGAATGAGGTGCCCGGCACCTTCGCGCCGTGCGGGACGATCGTGCCCGGCACGACCGGTCCCAGCAGCTTGGTGCAGGCCGGGTAGGAGAGGGCCTCGAGCCCGCAGCCCAGTGTGTCGATCAGGCAATGACGCGCGGTCGAGAGCGCGAGTGCGCTGTCGACACCGTCTATGGCAAACCCGTTCAGGACATAGTCGACGATATCGACCAGGACCTGATCCGGCTGGGGCCGGACATGGGCGATCGGAGCGGACATCGAGGCTTCCCGTGCGCCTTGGGCGCTTACTGGCCCGTCGCGCCGCTGGCGGCCGCCGGAGCGCGGTTCGCCGGGTTCAGCGCCTGAGCCTGGGTCGGCGCCAGCGCGCCTTGCTGCATTGCAACAGTCTTGCACTCGTCGGCCAGGCGCGAGCTGTCCTTATCCGAGAACAGCATCGCCTTGGTCGGGATCACGACGAGGTCGAGGCCCGTGGCGGCGTCGTGGAAGCGGTCGGCCCCGGTCGTGGTGACCTGGCGCGGCAGGTTGTAGTTCTTGTCGGCCCAGTGGACGGTGACGATCTGGTCACGCGCCATGTCGCCCTTCAGGTCGAACGCCATGCCTTCGGCGCAGCTCCAGTGTTCCGAGCCTTCCGGGATCGGATCGACCTTGGCTTCCTTGGCCGGGTTGGCCTTGCGCTTGATGATGCGATGCTTCGGGGCCGGCTTTTTCGGCGTCGTGGCGGCCGTTTTGGCCGTGGTCGACGATGCCTGGGCGGCGGCGTCGTTCGCGGCCAGCAACATCGACGAGGACAGTGCGCCAACAACGGCGGCGATCAGCAATTTCTTCATGGAGTCAGACCTTTATCTTTCAAACTCGGTTGATCAGTGCGCGGCCGCGCGACGCGGCCACAAGCTAGCACTGCGCACGCCCCGAGAGCGCGCAGCGGACGCTATTTTCACCTATTTGTCGGCTTGAACTTCAATTTCTGCGGCGCGGTGTGATTTACCTCGATTCACGGCGCGTTCTCCCGCGCGAGTTCGCCCGGCGCAAAAAGCGGTGCGGCCTCGGGCGGCACGGCGCGGCCCGTGGCGCGCGCGCGGCGCAGCACGGACCAGTAGTAACGGTAGCTCGCGCGGTCATGCAGGGTGTCGCCGTGGCGCGTCGGGCCCCACTGCGCGCTTTGCGCCGCAAGCAGAATCTCCGTGGCCAGCGCGATTTCCTCGTCGCGCGGCGCGAACGCGGCCACGATGGCGGGAATCTGCGCGGGATGGATGCTCCACATGCGCGTGTAGCCGAACTCGTTGCGCGCGCGGGTCGCGTCGTTCGCGACCACGTCCATGTCGCGCACTTCGGTGCTGACGTTGTGGGAGGGCACCTTGCCGAACGCGTGGCAGGCCGCGGCGATTTCCAGCTTCGCGCGGCGCACGAGCGGGTGATCGAACTGGCCGGGCGAGCGCATGGCGGAATCGGGAATCGCGCCGTCGTGCGCGGAGACGAAGTCCATCAGGCCGAAGCTGAGCGCCTCGACACCGCGCAGCGCCGCGAGGTCGAACACGCGCGCGAGCGCGCCGTGCGTCTCGACCAGCAGTTGGGCGGGGATCGGCTTGTCGATGCCCATTTCCACGCGCGTCGCCTCGATGAAGGCGACCATTTCGGCGGCGTCGCCCAGCGCTCGGATCTTCGGCAGCGTGATGAACGCCGGCGCGCGCTTCGCGGCGCGCAGGATCAGGCGCACGTCGTCGCGCCAGTGCGGATGACGGAAGTCGTGAATGCGCACGCCGACGCGCCCGTAGCGGTCGTGCTCGCTGCCGAGCAGCGACGCCACGAGTTCGGCGTGCCCGGCTTCGCGGCCCACCTGGGCGCCGTCTTCGCAGTCGAGCGTGATGTCGAAGACGGCCCCGAGCTGCTGCTGCAGCGCGAGCGATTTCAACATCAGCTTCTCGCTGCCGGCGTAGTGATCGCACGCGGGCAGGAGGGGGGGCGGCGCTTCGCCGTCAAACAGCACTTCGGCGGGAGTGATGGCGCGCATTGTCGGCGTCGGGGGTCGAATTTTGGGAGTCAAGCCTGATTCGGATGCGTTCTGCGCGGGGCGCAAGGCGCGTGCGGATCAGGTCGTGCGCGAGCCGGGGCATTCCCGGGCAGGCGCGCAAAAAAGCCGGAACCCGCGACGCTCACTGGGTTCCGGCTTGCCTGCATCTGGCTTACTTGAGCAGGTGAGCGACGCCGTCGCGCTCTTCGAGCAGCTCGTTCAGCGTGCCGTCCATCTTCTCGCGCGAGAACGCGTCGATTTCGAGGCCTTCCACGCGCTTGTACTCGCCGTTTTCGCAGGTCACCGGCACGCCGTAGACGATGTCCTCGGGGATGCCGTACGAGCCGTCCGACGGGATGCCCATCGTGACCCACTTGCCGTTCGTGCCGAGCACCCAGTCGCGCACGTGGTCGATGGCCGCGTTGGCCGCCGAAGCCGCCGACGAGAGGCCGCGCGCTTCGATGATCGCCGCGCCGCGCTTGCCGACGGTCGGGATGAAGGTGTTGCGGTTCCATTCGTCGTCGTTGATCAGCTTCGTCAGCGACTGGCCTTCCGCCGTGGCGACACGGAAGTCCGGGTACATCGTGGGCGAGTGGTTGCCCCACACGGCGAGCTTCTCGATCGAAGCGACCGGCTTGCCGGACTTGGCGGCGAGCTGCGAGAGCGCGCGGTTGTGGTCCAGGCGCAGCATGGCCGTGAAGTTCTTCTTCGGCAGATCCGGCGCCGACTTCATGGCGATGTAGGCGTTCGTGTTGGCCGGGTTGCCGACCACGAGCACCTTCACGTCGCGGCTGGCGACGTCGTTCAGCGCCTTGCCCTGGACCGTGAAGATTTCGGCGTTGGCCGAGAGCAGATCCTTGCGCTCCATGCCCTTCGAGCGCGGACGCGCGCCCACCAGCAGGGCGACGTCGGCGTCCTTGAACGCGACCTTCGGGTCGTCCGTGATGACCACGCCGGCGAGCAGCGGAAACGCGCAGTCGTCGAGTTCCATCACGACGCCGTTGACGGCGGCTTGCGCTTGCGGCAGGTCCAGCAGTTGCAGGATGACGGGCTGATCCTTGCCGAGCAGGTCGCCATTCGCGATACGGAACAGCAGGGAGTAAGCGATCTGACCTGCGGCGCCGGTGACGGCAACGCGCTTTGCGGGCTTAGCCATTGAAAATCTCCAGGAAGGTGCGTTAGACGCCAGGGTAAAACGCCATTCTATATGCGCGTTACACGAAGCGTTCGTGAAACAGGCTGGCGTGGTGCCGGGCAGGTGTCCGGCTGGCTGTCGCGACCGGTTTCACGCGCCGCGGCAGGGCGGCCGGACCGGTAACCTGTGCGACAAAAGCCAAGGGAAACGGGACGCCGCATCAGGTGTGCCGACTCCTGCAACAGCTCGCTTTGGCTGGTCCACGAGGGCGTGGCGCGAGGGGCGCCGACGGGGCGGATCGAAACCTCTACTGCGGTGAGGGAACAGCATGATGCGAAGGTGCCTTGCGGCGCGGCGCGCCACAAGGTAGATGCTGCCGGCGGCTTCTTGCCCGTGAGGCGTGCCTGCCCGCAAACCCTTGCTCGATCGGCAGTGTAGGAGTCGGAAGGGTCAAAGTCAACCGTATCTTATGTCTTATATAAGACATATCTATGACACGGGAAAGGCTGGACGCCGGGGCAGGCTTTGTGTTGAAATGCGCGCCATGAGTGCGAACCCGGTCAGTCACGCCAATTCACCCGCTCCGGAGAGCGGTGCGAGTGCGTCCGCACCGGCGGCTTCCCCCACTTTCAGCCCGCTCTATCAGCAGATCAAGGGGCTCATCACGCAGAGCCTCGAGACCGGCGAATGGAAGCCCGGCGAGATCATTCCCAGCGAAGTCGAACTGGCTGCCCGCTATAAGGTGAGCCAGGGAACCGTGCGTAAAGCGATCGACGAACTTGCTGCCGAAAACCTGCTCGTGCGCCGCCAGGGCAAGGGTACGTTCGTTGCGACGCACAATGAAGAGCGAGCCCAGTTTCGCTTTCTTAGATTGCTGGCAGATGACGGTGCCGAACATCCCCACGTCAGCAGGCTGCTCGAATGCCGGCGCTTGCGCGCTTCGGCGGATATCGCACGGCAGCTGGACCTGAAGCCCTCGGATCCCGTGGTGCTGATCCGGCGTCTGTTGCAGTTCGACGGCGAGAACACCGTGCTCGACGAAATCTGGCTGCCCGGCGCCGTGTTTCGCGGCCTCACGGCGGAGCGTCTTGCCGAGTACAAGGGGCCGCTCTACGCCATGTTCGAAGCCGAATTCGGCACCCGCATGATTCGCGCGACGGAGAAGATCCGCGCGGTGGCGGCGGAGCCGGCCGTGGCCGATCTGCTCAACGTTCCCGCTGGCTTTCCATTGCTTTCAGTCGATCGGGTGTCCTATACCTATGGAGACCGGCCGGTCGAAGTGCGCCGTGGATGGTATGTCACAACCGGGTATTACTATCAGAATGACTTGAGTTGAGTGGGACGCGCGTCTGCCGTTTCAGCGGCGCGCGGCCTGTCCCGAGACGCCTTCATTGCGCGCGCATCCAGTGGTTCGCGGGGCGGATTTCGCTGCAGCGCGATATGAAAAGGCGCTAAAATCGCATATTAGTGTTATTACATAGTAGGGGTCTA
>NZ_BAXZ01000020.1 GCF_000684975.1 Paraburkholderia acidipaludis NBRC 101816
CGGGGACCCCAGGGTTGGTTCAATCGCGGCGTTCCGGTTACGCCGCGCTCTCCGACTTCGACTTCGCTCCGTTTTGACCTCGCTCATGGCCGGCAGCCTTACAGCAACCCGTCATTTGCTAATGACCAAAACAGATATCCATATTTGGAAAGTTGGGGGAATGGTAATAAACTCGCTTTATATTTCAAACGACTCAAAAATCAGGTCGATATACACACAGGTTATAAGGGTTATCTATGAACCTGCATCAGTTCCGCTTCGTCCGCGAGGCCGTGCGGCAGAATTTCAATCTCACGGAAGCCGCCAAGGCGCTGTATACCAGTCAGCCGGGCGTTTCGAAGGCGATCATCGAGCTGGAAGACGAGCTGGGGGTCGAGATCTTCACCCGCCACGGCAAGCGCGTGCGCTCGCTGACCGAGCCCGGGCGCATCATTCTGGCGTCGGTCGAACGCATCCTGCAGGAGGTCGAGAGCCTCAAGCGCGTGGGGAAGGACTATGCGGCGCAGGATCAAGGCAATCTGACTATCGCGGCCACGCACACCCAGGCGCGCTACTCGCTGCCGGCCGCCATCGCCGAGTTCAAGCGGCGCTTCCCCAAGGTGCACCTCTCCATCCTGCAGGGCAGCCCGACCCAGGTCGCGGAAATGGTGCTGCACGACCAGGCCGACCTCTGCATCGCCACCGAGGCCATCTCCGGCTACAAGGATTTGGTGTCGCTGCCCTGCTTCACCTGGCATCACGTCGCGGTCATGCTGCCCGACCACCCGCTGCTGGAGCGCAAGCCGCTCGCGCTCGACGATCTGGCCCAATTTCCGCTGATCACGTATGACAACGCCTTCGCGGGCCGCACCAAGATCAACGAGGCGTTTCGCCTGCGCGGTCTCTCGCCCGATATCGTGCTGGAGGCCATCGACGCCGATGTCATCAAGACCTATGTCGAGCTCGGCATGGGCGTGGGCATCATGGCCGACATCGCCTTCAATGCCGAGCGTGACCGGCACCTGCGCGCGGTGCCGGTCGGGCATCTGTTCGGCAGCAACGTGACACGCGTCGCGCTCAAGCAGGGCGCGTATCTGCGCAGCTATGTCTACACGATGGTCGAGCTGCTTTCGCCTGGCCTGAACCGCAAGCTGATCGAACAGGCGCTCAAGGGGGAGCACGAGTCTTACGAGTTGTAATATTCCCCGCGCGTAGCGTCGCCCGCAGAGACCCAAAGATCGCAACAACATCCCTTTAGCTCCCGATCATCCGCATGAAGCCGCTGCCCTTCGTTCGCCCGCTCGCCGTCACGGCGATCACCGCCCTCATCGCCGCCACCGCATCCAGCGCCTTCGCCGACCTCAAAATCGGCATCGACCTTTCGAGCACGGGCCCGGCAGCCGCCATCGGCATCAGCAGTAAAAACGCCGTGCTGATGTGGCCCGAGACGATCGCGGGCCAGAAGGCCGACTACATCGTGCTCGACGACGGCTCCGATCCCGGCGCGGCCGTGCGCAACGTGCACAAGCTCATCAATGAGGATCATGTGGACGTGATCGTCGGGCCGAACGTCACGCCGGCCGCGCTCGCCGCACTCGACCCGGTGGCGCAGGGCAAAACGCCGATGATCACGCTGGTCGGCTCGGCGTCCGTGGTCGAGCCGCAGGCGGGGCCGCGCGTGTGGGCGTTCAAGATGGCGCAGACCGACGCGGCCATGGCCGACGTCATGACCCGCTACATGGCGGCGCACAACGTGAAGACGGTGGGCTTCATCGGCTTCGCCGACAGCTACGGCGACAGTTGGCTCAAGGAATTCACGAAGTTCGCCGACGAGCGGCACATCCAGATCGTGGCGACCGAGCGCTTCAACCGCACGGACGCGAGCGTCACGGGCCAGGTGCTCAAGCTCATGGCGGCGAGGCCCGATGCCGTGCTGGTGGCCGGCGCGGGCACGCCCGCCGTGCTGCCGCAGCGCACGCTCGTCGAGCGCGGCTTCAAGGGGCCGATCTACCAGACGCATGGCATCGCCACGCCCGAGTTCATCAAGCTAGGCGGCAAGGACGTGGAAGGGACGCTGTTCCCGACGCAGCCGGTTGTCGTGGCGCGCACGCTGCCCGCCGGCGAGCCGGCCCAGAAGGCGGCGCTCGCGTTCGTCGATGCCTACGAGGCGAAGTACGGTCCGGGCTCGGTCACGCAGTTCGCGGGCGATGCGGCCGGCGTGTACCCGCGCCTCTCGGATGCCGTCGCGCGCGCGCTCAAAACTGCGCAGCCCGGCACCGAGGCGTTTCGCGTCGCGTTGCGTCAGGAACTGGAGCATGCACACGAGGTGGTCGTGCCGAACGGCTTCGTCACCACGAGCCCGACCGATCACGTGGGCCTCGACCAGCGCGCGAGCGTGATGGGCACGATACGCGGCGGCAAGTTCGTGTATCTCGCGCAGTAAGGCGCGGCCTGCCCTAGCGCGCGATCCGCTGCCACGCACCGCCCGCCGCGCTGCTCGCCAGCACGGCGGCAATGAAGCGCAAGCCCTCCACGCCGTCGTCGACGGTGGTCAGCATGCGGCTTTCGGGCGGCGCAGGCACGCCCGCTTCGCTTGCCGCGATCTGCGCTGCGGCGTCGCGATAGAGCTGCGCGAATGCCTCCAGATAGCCTTCCGGGTGCCCAGGCGGCACGCGCGTCGCGTGGCGCGCCGCCGCGCCCGCTACACGAGCGCGCGTGAGCCGCTCGGCCTCGCCGCCTTGCGGCGTGAACCAGAGGATATTCGGCTCTTCCTGATCGAACGCGAGGCCGCCCTTCGTCCCGTAGACGCGCAGCCGCAGCGCGTTCTCCGCGCCGCTCGCCACCTGGCTCGCCCACAGCATGCCGCGCGCGCCGCCCGCGTAACGCAGCATCGCCTGCACGTGGTCGTCCACGCGCCGGCCCGGCACGAACGTATGGACCTCCGCGGCGAGCGCCTCGGGCACGAGGCCGCTCACGAACGCCGCCAGCTGATACGCGTGCGTGCCGATGTCGCCGAGACACCCCGCCGGCCCCGCCAGCGCCGGATCGGTGCGCCAGTTCGCCTGACGGTTCGCGCCGTCGCGCTCGACGGGCGTCGCGAGCCAGTCCTGCGCGTATTCCGCCTGCACGATGCGCACCTCGCCGATCTCGCCCGCCGCCACCATTTCGCGCGCGTGGCGCACGAGCGGATAGCCCGAATAGGTGTGCGTGAGCGCGAACACCAGCCCGGCCTCGCGCGCGTGCCGCGCGAGCGCCTCGCCTTCGGCCAGCGACACGGCGAGCGGCTTGTCGCAGATCACGTGGATGCCCGCGTCCATGAAGGCGTGCGCCACCGGCGCATGCAGATGGTTGGGCGTGACGATCGCAACCGCGTCGATGCCGTCGTCGAGCGTCCCCTCCACGCGCGCCATTTCGCGCCAGTCGGCGTAGCTGCGCGCAAGGCCGAGCGCTTCGGCGCTCGCCTGCGCGCGCACCGGATCGGATGAAAGCGCGCCCGCCACCAGCTCGAAGGCGTCGTCGAGCCGCGCCGCGATACGATGCACCGCGCCGATGAACGCGCCCTCGCCGCCGCCGACCATGCCGAGCCTGAGTCTTCGTGTCATTGCCTTGCCCCTTCGCTAATCTTGCGTGACCACGTTCGTTCAGATGCCCAGCAGACGCTTCAACTGGGCTGCATCCACGCCGCTGCCGGCGAAATCGTCGAAGGCGCGCTCCGCCACGCGAATGATGTGCCGCCGGATGAACTCGACACCCTCGCGCGCGCCGTCGTGCGGATGCTTGAGCGCGCACTCCCATTCGAGCACGGCCCAGCCCGGGTAGTCGTACTGGGCGAGCTTCGAGAAGATCGCGCCGAAATCGACCTGGCCGTCGCCCAGCGAGCGGAAGCGCCCGGCGCGCTCGACCCAGCCGCTGTAGCCGCCGTACACACCCTGCCTGCCGGTGGGACGAAATTCGGCATCCTTGACATGGAAAGCCTTGATGCGCGCGTGGTAAAGATCGATGAACGCGAGGTAGTCGAGCTGCTGCAGCACGAAGTGGCTCGGATCGTAGAGGATGTTCGCGCGCGGATGATCATCCACGGCCGCGAGGAAACGCTCGAACGTCACGCCGTCGTGCAGGTCCTCGCCCGGATGCAGCTCGTAGCAGACGTCCACGCCCGCCGTATCGAATGCATCGAGAATGGGCCACCAGCGGCGCGCGAGCTCGTCGAAGGCCGTCTCGACGAGCCCCGCCGGCCGCTGCGGCCACGGGTAGAGATAAGGCCATGCGAGCGCGCCCGAGAACGTGACGTGCGCCTTGAGGCCGAGGTTCTTCGAGGCGCGCGCCGCCAGCGTCAACTGGTCGATCGCCCATGCCGTGCGCGCCTCGGGGTTGCCGCGCACGTGCGGTGCCGCGAAACCGTCGAAGAGCGTGTCGTAAGCGGGGTGCACGGCCACGAGCTGGCCTTGCAGATGGGTGGAAAGCTCGGTGATCGCAATGCCCGCGTCGTCGGCGATGCGGCGCAGGTCGTCGCAGTAGGCCGGGCTCGCGGCGGCCTGCTCGAGATCGATCAAGCGCGGGTCCGTGGGCACCTGCATGCCCTTGTAGCCCAGATGCGCGGCCCAGCCGGCCATGTGCTCGAAGCTGTCGAACGGGGCGTCGTCGCCGAGAAACTGCGCCAGAAAAATCGCGGGGCCCTGAATGGTCTTCATCGGCCGCTATCCTCCGTGGTCCGCCGCACGCCCGGATTGCCGGATGGCAGGCGCGCGGCGGCGGTTGATGTTGTCAAACCGGAACGTCAAACCCGAACGTCAAACCCGCCTCCCATCAGAACGGCGAGTCGGGAAAGTAGAAGTCCTTGGCGTTCTCCTTCGTGATGAGCACCGAAGGGATGATCGTCTTCTGCGGCAGCGCCTTGCCGGCGAGCCGCGCTTCGGCCGTCATCTTGATCGCGTCGTAGATGAACTTCGGCGAGTACGAGACGTCGGCGCGGATCAGCGGGTCGCCGTCCATCACGCGCTTGACCATGTCCTTCGAGCCCGCGCCGCCGAACACGATCTTGATGTCGGTGCGCTTCGCCTGGTCGATCGCCTTGAGCACGCCCACGGCCATGTCGTCGTCGGCGGCCCACACGGCGTCGATGTGCGGGAAGCGCGTGAGGTAATCCTGCATCGTGCGGAACGCGTCGTCGCGGTTCCAGTTGGCGTACTTCGCGTCGAGGATCTTCATGTTCGGGTAGTTCTTCAGCACCGAGGTGAACGCGGTCCAGCGCTCGTTGTCGAGCGTGGTGGGGATGCCGCGCAGCGCCACGATGTCGCCCTTGCCGTCGAGCTGCTTCGCGAGATACTCGGCGGGAATGCGGCCGAACGCCGTGTTGTCGCCGGCTACATAGGCGTCCTGAGCGCTCGTGTCGGTCAGGCCGCGGTCCACCACGGTCACGTACACGCCCTGCTTCTTCACCTGCGCGACGGGCTGCGTGAGCGACGCCGATTCGAACGGGAAGATCACAAGGGCATTGATCTTGTTGACCGTCACGAGGTCCTGCAGCTGGTTCGCCTGATCGGGCGCATTCGCCGCCGTCTTCACGATGATCTTCAGATCGGGATGCGCCTTTTCGAGGTCGCTCTTCGCCTTGTTCGCCCACCATACGATGCCGCCCGTGAAGCCGTGGTCGGCGGTCGGAATCGCGACGCCCAGCGTCACCTTGTCGTCGGCGCGCGCGGTTCCCGCGCCGAGTGTCGCCGCGAGTCCGAGCGCGAGTGCGCTCGCGCCGATTGCCCGAATCATCTTCTTCATGGTGCTGTCTCCTTTAGTGCGCTCACGCGCGAGCGTCTCGGTAAATTGACGTTTGCCTCCTTCGACTGCCGGTCTGCGTTGCTGCGTGCTGCCTGCTTCTTGATTCGTACTGCGTAGTGGGTATGGCGGCTTCGCGGTCCGCCTCTACCTGCGTCCGCGCTGCAGGAAAGCCACGGCGATGATCGCCACGCCCTGCACGGCCGCGTTCAGATACACGCTGATGATGCTCGTGAGATTGAGGATGTTCGCGATCACCGAAAGCAGCACGGCGCCCACCACGGTTCCCGCCACGCGCCCTTCGCCGCCCTTGAGCGCGGTGCCGCCCACGACCACGGCCGCGATCGCTTCGAGTTCCCAAAGCAGGCCCGTGGTGGGCGTGGCCGAGCCGAGCCGCGGCACGTAGAGCACGGTCGCGACGCCCACGCACACGCCGAGCAGCACATAGGTCGCGCACTTCACGCGATCCACGCGGATCGCCGCATAACGCGCGACCTGTTCGTTCGAGCCGATCGCCTGGACATGCCGGCCGAACGCGGTGCGATTGAGGATCAGCGCGCCGCCCAGCGCGACGATCGCGAACACCCACACAGGCACGGGCACGCCGAAGAGGCTCGCGTAATAAACGGGCCCATAGAAGTCGACGAGATTGTTCGGCAGCGTGAGCGCGCCGCCGTCCGCGAGCCAGGTCAGCACCGAGCGGAAGATGCCGAGCGTGCCGAGCGTCACGATGAACGGCTCGATGCGCCCGCGCGTGATGAGGAGGCCGTGCGCGAGGCCGAAGAGCGCGCCGAGCACGAGCGCGAGCGCAATGCCGATCAGCACGATCGAAAGCGGCGCGAACGTGTGCGCGCCCATGCCGGCCGCGAGCGTGTTCATGGTCCAGATCATCACGCCGGCGATCAGCGCGGCCATCGACCCCACCGAGAGATCGATGCCGCCCGAAATGATCACGAAGGTCATGCCGACGGAGATGATGCCGATGAACGAGGTGCGCGTGAGCACGTTGAGCAGATTGCCGGCCGTGGCGAAGTCGCGGTTCAGCGCGGTGCCGAGCCCGCAGAGCAGGATCAGCCCGATGAGCGGCCCCACGCCCGCAAGCCGGTGTACGAACGCGGCGAGCTTGCGCACGCGGCCGTGCGCCGCGGCGGTTTCAGTGGGTGCCGGTTGCATGGGCGATCAACTCCTCTTCGTTCAGATGGTCGTGCCCGAGCGTCGCGACGAGGCGGCCCGCGCGCATCACGGCGACGCGATGCGCGAGGCCGATCAGCTCGACAAGCTCGGACGAAATGACGATCACCGCGCGCCCCGAGGCCGCGAGCCGCTGGATCAGGAAATAGATGTCGCGCTTCGCGCCCACGTCCACGCCGCGCGTGGGCTCGTCGAGCACGATCACGCGGGGATCGGGCTGCAGGAACTTGGCGAGCGCGAGCTTCTGCTGGTTGCCGCCCGAGAGCATGCGCGCGCGGCTCGCGAGGTCGCCGGTGCGGATGCCGAATTCGCGCACGGCGGTCTCGAGCGCGCGGCGCCCCGCCTTGAGATCGAGCAGCGGCCGGCCGTAGCGCTCGAGCGTCATCAGCGTGAGGTTGTCCTGCAGGCTCAGGTTCAGGTGCAGACCCTTGCCCTTGCGGTCCTCGCTCAGATAGGTGATGCCGTTGCGCACGGCGTCGCGCGGATGCCGCAGCGAGACGGCCTGCCCGTCGACCTCGATCGCGCCCGCGCTGCGCTCGCGCAAGCCCACGATCGCCTCGAAGGCCTCGGTGCGCCCCGCGCCGACGAGCCCCGCGAAGCCGAGAATCTCGCCCGCGCGCACCTCGAAGCTCAGGTCCTCGACCCAGCCCGGCACGGCAAGGCCGGCTACGCGCAGCGCCACCGGCGCGTCAGCGCTCGCTTCGATCCTGGCCGGAAACATGTCGGAGACGTCGCGGCCCACCATCAGGTTGGCCATCTGCTGACGCGCGAGCCCCGCCGTCGCGCTCGCCGCCACGAAACGGCCATCGCGCATCACGATCACGTCGTCGGTGATGCGCTCCACCTCGTCAAGCTTGTGCGAGATGTAGACGATCGTCGTGCCGTCCTCGCGCAGTTTCTCCATCAATGCAAAAAGACGAGCCGTTTCGGACGGCGTGAGCGTGGCAGTGGGCTCGTCCATGATGAGGAGGCGCGCATGCCGCGAGAGCGCCTTCGCGATCTCCACGAGCTGCTTCTCCGCGACGATCAGGTCGCGCACCTTCGTGTCGGGATCGCGCGCGAGGCCCACCTGCGCGAGCACGTCCCGCGCCTCGCGGCGCATCGCGGTATCGTCGACGAAGAGGCCGCGCCGCTTCTCGTGGCCAAGAAAGATGTTCTGCGCGATCGTCAGATGCTCGGCGAGATTGAACTCCTGGTGGATCAGCACGATGCCCGCCTGCTCGGCCTCGCGCGAGCCTTCGAAGCGGCGCGCCTCGCCGTCGATGACGATCTCGCCCGCCGTGGGCGATTCGTAGCCGGCCAGGATCTTCATGAGCGTCGACTTGCCCGCGCCGTTCTCGCCGAGCAGGCCATGAATGCGGCCCGGCGCGAGTTCGAAGCTCACGCCGTGCAGCACGCGCACGGGACCGAAGTCCTTGCGGATCTCGTGGAACTTCACGGCGACGCTCATGAGCGGCCGCTCCTCCTCGATAAGGATGTCACATGCACGGAGTCGCGGGCGGCCTGCGCCGCCCGCCCCGCTCCGCTGGTCCCCTCTGCTTGTACCGCTGCCCCGTTGCCACACCCAGCCGCCGACGACGACGCGACACGCGCCGCCGCCCGGCTCTCATCCGCTTTGCCGCACCACCAGCCGATGCGGCAGCAACACGCCCGGCACGTTCGCATCCGGCACGGCGAGGCGCTGCAGCAACAGCCGCGCGGCCGTCTCGCCGAGTTCGCGCATCGGCTGCGCGACGGTCGTGAGCGGCGGGTCGACCTGCGCCGCGAGCGCGATGTCGTCGAAGCCCACCACCGCCACGTCGTCCGGCACGCGCCGGCCGGCGCCGCGCAGGCCGTTGATCACCCCGACCGCGAGCGTGTCCGAGACCGCGAAAATCGCGTCCGGCGCCTCCGCTTGCCGCATGAGCGCCGCCGCCGCCTCGGCGCCCGCGCCATAGTCGAGGCAGTTCACGTTCACGCGCCAGGCGTCGCGCGCCTCAAGCCCCGCCTGCGCGAGCGCATCGAGGTAGCCGTCGCGCCGCTGCTGCGCGTAGAGGTAATGCTCGTCCGAGTTGATGAGCGCGATGCGCCGCCGGCCGCGCGCGATCAGATGCCGCACGGCGTCGCGGGCCGCGAGGAAATTGTCGATGCCGACATACGGCACGCCCACGCCCGGATCGAACTCGCAGCACGCCACCCACGGCAGCGCCGTCGCCGCCTGGTTGGCGTGCTGGACCGTCGCCGGGTCGAGACAGATCGCGCCGTCCGCCCGATGGCGGCGCAGCAGGTCGAAGTAGCTGCGCTCGCGGCCCGCGTCGGCGCCCGTGTCGCACAACAGCGTGAAATAGCCGTGCTGACGCGCCACGCCGTCGATGCCGCGCACGATCTCCGCGTAAAACGGATTGCCGAAGTCCGGCACCATCGTCAGCAGCAGGCGGCTCTCCGCCGTGCGCAGGTTGCGCGCAAGCTCGTTCACGCGGTAGCCGCTCGTCTCGATTTCGGCGAGCACACGCTCGCGCGTGGCGGGCCGCACGTTCGCGTGGCCGTTGAGCACGCGCGAAACCGTCGCCACCGAAACGCCCACGCGCGCCGCCACTTCCGCAATGGAGCCGCCGCGCTGCGCCGCCGCATCGGGTTGCGCTGTATCGGCGGAGTCGCGTCGAGGCTGGGCGGGCATGGTGTCGTAGGGTGTCGCGGGTGTCGGAGCAGCAAAAATGTAATCGATTACATTTTTGGTTCCAAACCCGCCAAACTGCAAGCCCGACGAAGCCAGGATAAACACCAAGGCGACACCAAGGCGACACCAAGACGCCGTCGACGCACTTCTGCGGTCGGCGAGACGCCGCGGCAAAGGGGTTTGATACAATCTTGCGAGCTGCCCGGACGCCTTGCGTGGCGGGGCCCAGACCGCGATCCGAAACGAATCCGAACCCGAATCGAACCACATAACGCCGAGTCACCATGAATATCGAACAAGCGCGTTTCAACATGATCGAACAGCAGATCCGTCCCTGGGAGGTGCTCGACCAGGACGTGCTCAACCTGCTTTCGATCGTCAAGCGTGAGCATTTCGTCCCCGCTGCCTACGTGGACCTCGCGTTCGTCGACTTCGAAATTCCGCTGCCCAACGGCCAGCACATGCTGGCGCCGCGCGTCGAGGCGCGCGTGCTGCAGGAGCTGGCCGTGAAGAAGCACGAGAGCGTGCTGGAAATCGGCGCCGGCTCGGGCTACATGGCGGCGCTGCTCGCGTACCGTGCGCAGAAGGTGCTGACGGTGGAAATCGACCCGGAACTCGCCGAATTCGCGCACGCGAACTTCGTCAAGAACAGCGTGCTCAATGCCGAAGTCGCGCTGGGCGACGGCGCGCGCGGCTGGGCCGCGAACGCGCCCTACGACGTGATCTGCGTTTCGGGCGGGCTGCCGGTCGTGCCGCAGGATCTGCTCGAGCAGCTGAAGGTGGGCGGGCGTCTGGCCGCCTTCGTCGGCACGGCGCCCGTGATGGAAGCGCAGATCATCACCCGCATCGACGAGAAGCAATACCGCATCGCCAGCGTGTTCGAAACCTACGTCGAGCCGCTGCAGAACGCCGTTCAACCGCCGCGCTTCAAGTTCTGAAGCCGCCTGCCGTTTAGCCGGGCGGCTTCGCAACGCGAAGCGCGGCCCGGCATTTCCACGATATCGAGTTTTCCATGCAGAACCTGACCGCCCCCGCCCTCGCCGAATGGCTCGCCGACACCTCGCGCGCCGCCCCTGTCGTGCTCGACGTGCGCGAGCCGTGGGAGATCGAGACGGCGAAGATCGCTGGCAGCACGTCGATCCCCATGCGCGAGATTCCCGCGCGCAGCGAGGAACTCGACGACGAAGCGCAGATCGTCTGCGTGTGTCACCACGGCGCGCGCAGCGCCCAGGTGGCGATGTTCCTCGAGTCGCGCGGCTTCACCAAGGTGTTCAACCTGCAAGGCGGCATCGACGCGTGGTCGCGCCAGGTCGACCCGAAAGTCCCGACTTACTGATCTGCCTGACTCCACCTCGTGCAGCACGAGCGCAACCGTCGAGAAGATCTCGGCGATCTGCGCCTCGTCCACGATCAGCGGCGGCGAGAACGCGAGAATGTCGCCCCGCGCTTCTCGTAGCCGCGTAGCAACACCTCATATGCACGCGGCCGGCGCTCCCTCGCGCTCGTACCGATCGATCGCCGCGTAGGCCGCCGCCGCAAGCGGATGGCCCGTCTGGAACGTCGGCGCGCAATCCATCTCCTCCCTCACGCTCATACAGCACACCGCCGCTGCGCACCATGCCTGCGCAGCGGCGCACTCCTCTCGCGAACGACCCAGCCTTGCTTATGCGCGAGGACTCAAGAACGCACTGCGAGGAGGCAAAGCGCCCGAACATGCGCCCTCGTGCACCACATTCGCCCGTTCCCGAACGCCGCACGCGCAACGGCATCGCGCCGCATGCCTTGATGAACCGACGCAACGCCGGTTCGATGCGCAGACCATGCGCTGGCACAAGGCTTGCAGAAGCCATTGCGCAAGACAGCCACTCGACACCCGGCGCGTAACCAGATGCGCCGGCTTTCGCGACCTCACCCATCTCAACGCCAAGGGGAAAAGAATGAACCGTCGTAGTCTGTTGAAACTCGGGACCCTATCGGGCGCGCTCGCCGCAGCGGGACGCATGCCGCTCGCGCACGCGGACACCGACAGCGGCCCGATCAAGGTCGGCGTGCTGCACTCGCTGTCGGGCACGATGGCGATCTCGGAGACTTCGCTGAAAGACACGGCGCTGATGACCTTCGCCGAAATCAACGCTTCGGGCGGTGTGATGGGGCGCCAGATCGAGCCCGTCGTCGTCGATCCCGCCTCGAACTGGCCGCTCTTCGCGGAAAAGGCGCGCCAGCTGATCACGCAGGACAAGGTGGCGTGCGTGTTCGGCTGCTGGACCTCGGTGTCGCGCAAGTCGGTGCTGCCCGTTTTCGAGGAACTCAACGGCCTGCTGTTCTATCCCGTGCAATACGAAGGCGAGGAAATGTCGCGCAACGTGTTCTACACGGGGGCGGCGCCCAACCAGCAGGCAATTCCCGCCACCGAATACCTGATGAGCAACGAAGGCGGCGGCGCGAAGCGCTTCTTCCTGCTAGGCACCGATTACGTCTACCCGCGCACGACCAACAAGATCCTGCGCGCGTTCCTGCATTCGAAGGGCGTGCAGGACGCCGACATTCAGGAGGTCTACACACCGTTCGGCCACAGCGACTATCAAACGATCGTTGCCAACATCAAGACCTTCTCCCAGGGCGGCAAGACCTGCGTGATCTCCACCATCAACGGCGACTCGAACGTGCCGTTCTACAAGGAGCTCGGCAACCAGGGCCTCAAGGCCACCGACGTGCCCGTGGTGGCCTTCTCCGTGGGCGAGGAAGAGCTGCGCGGCATCGACACGAAGCCGCTCGTGGGCAATCTCGCGGCGTGGAACTACTTCATGTCGCTGCGCAATCCCGAGAACGCGAAGTTCAAGGCCATGTTCGCCGACTGGGTGAAGAAGAACAATCTGCCCGGCGGCAGCAAGCGCGTGACCAACGACCCGATGGAAGCGACCTACGTCGGCATCCATATGTGGAAGCAGGCCGTCGAGAAAGCGAAGAGCACCGACGTCGACAAGGTGCGCGTGGCGATGATCGGCCAGCAGTTCAACGCGCCCTCGGGCTTCGTGCTGGAGATGGACGGCAACCACCACCTGCACAAGCCCGTGATGATCGGCGAAGTGCGCGCGGATGGTCAGTTCAACGTGGTATGGCGCACGAAGACCGCAATCCGCGCGCAGCCGTGGAGCCCGTACATTGCGGGCAATCAGGGCAAGCCCGACGTGGTCAGCTCGATTCCCGGCTTCCTGAGCCGCCGCCGCGTGGCCTGATCTTGTCCGCGACTTCGTTCAATTCGTTCTGCAAGGACACGGCGTGCGCGCCGTGTCCGTCGGCACCGTCCGGCCGTTTTCCCTGGTCCTGCCCATGAATCTTCGACCTTATCTGCGCGCACTGGTCGTGACGGTGTCGCTCGCGTGCGCCTGTCCGGCCGCGTTCGCACTCGATGCGGCCGACGTCGCGCCGCTCGCCGGCGACGACTTCGACGCGAAGTCCGCCGCCATCGACAAGCTCATCGTCACGCACGACGCCGCCTCGCTCACGCTGCTGCAGGCGCTGGGCAGCGACGGCGTGCTCGCCACCGACGCTGGCGAGGTCCTGCTTCAGGACGAAAGCGGCAACGCCCGCGACGCCGTTACCGGCAAGCCCGTCGAGGCCAGCGTGGCCCAGGCGGCGCAGCCCGTCACGCTCAACAATACGCTGCGCTCGAAGGTAGCCGGCGCGATCTCGGGCCTGCAGCTTGCCTCGCCGGATCTCGAAACGCGGCGCGCCGCCATCGCGGAGCTATTGAAGAATCCCGACCCGTCGATGAAGCCGATGATCGACGCGGCGCGCGCGAAGGAAACCGACCCCGCGCTCAAGAAGCGCCTCGACGTGCTGTGGGCCATGACGGCCCTGCACAATCCCGACCCGGCCACCCGCCTCGAAGCGGCGAAGCTCGTGGCCGCGCGCCACGATCTTGAGATGTACGAACTACTGCGCCCGCTCGTGGCAAAAACTGCGACGGGCGCATGGGCCGAACCGGACGCCCAGGTCCGCGCCGCGGCGCAGTCGGGCCTCGACGCGCTCGACGCGATCCAGCGCCGCAGCGAAATTTTCGGCACGCTGTTCGCCGGGCTCTCGCTCGGCAGCGTGCTGCTGCTCGCCGCGCTGGGCCTCGCGATCACCTACGGCCTTATCGGCGTCATCAACATGGCGCACGGCGAGTTCCTCATGATCGGCGCCTACGCCACCTATGTCGTGCAAACGCTCGTGCAGCGCTACGCGCCCGGGGCGTTCGACTGGTACCCGCTTTTCGCCATTCCCGCCTCGTTCGTCGCCGCGGCGCTCGTGGGCGCCGTGATCGAGCGGCTCGTGATCCGCCATCTTTACGGACGCCCGCTCGAAACGCTGCTCACCACCTTCGGCATCAGCCTGATCCTCATCCAGGCCACGCGCACGATCTTCGGGGCGCAGAACGTGGAGGTCTCGAATCCCTCGTGGATGAGCGGCGGCGTAACCGTCATGCAGAACCTCATCCTGCCGTACAACCGCCTTGCGATTCTCGCGTTCTCGCTGATCGTCGTGGGCATCGCCTGGGCCGTGCTGACAAAAACGCGCCTCGGCCTTTTCGTGCGCGCCGTCACGCAGAACCGCCGCATGGCCACGTGCGTGGGCGTGAGGACCGCGCGCGTCGATGCGTGGGCCTTCGCGTTCGGCGCGGGCATCGCGGGGCTAGGCGGCTGCGCGCTCTCGCAGATCGGCAACGTGGGCCCTGATCTCGGCCAGAACTACATCATCGATTCGTTCATGGCCGTGGTGCTGGGCGGCGTGGGCCAGATCGCCGGGACCGTGGTGGGCGGCTTCGGCCTCGGACTCGTCAGCAAGGCCATCGAGCCGTTCTGGGGCGCGGTGCTCGCGAAGATCGCCGTGCTCGTGCTGATCGTGCTGTTCATCCAGAAGCGTCCGCAGGGCCTCTTTGCCCTCAAGGGCCGCAGCGCGGAGGCATGAGATGACGATCACCACCACCGCCACCTCCACCACCCACGCGCCCTACGGCGCTCCCACGCCGCAACGCGGCGACGGCGCCGGGACCTTCGCGCTCGGCCTGCCCGCCCGTCCCCCGCTGCTCTCGCGCGGCGCGTGGCTCGCGCTCATTGCGCTCGTCATCGCCATCGGGATAGGCGTGCCGCTGTGCGCGCTCGTGCTGCCGCAGTCGAGCGCGTTCCATCTCTCCGACTATGCGATGACGCTCACGGGCAAGCTCATGTGCTACGCGATCGCGGCGCTCGCGCTCGATCTCGTTTGGGGTTACTGCGGCATCCTGAGCCTCGGCCACGGCCTCTTCTTCGCGCTGGGCGGCTACGCCATCGGCATGTACCTGATGCGCGAGATCGGCCACGACGGCAAGTACGGCAGCGACCTGCCCGACTTCATGGTGTTTCTCGACTGGCACCAGTTGCCGTGGTATTGGGAAGGCACCCAGCACCTCTGGTATGCACTCCTGCTCGTCGTGCTCGCGCCCGCCGTGCTCGCCTGGGTATTCGGCTTCTTCACCTTCCGCTCGCGCGTGAAGGGCGTCTACCTCTCGATCATCACCCAGGCCATGACGTTCGCGGCCATGCTGTTCTTCTACCGCAACGAGACCGGCTTCGGCGGCAACAACGGCTTCACCGACTTCAAGCGCATCGCGGGTTTTCCCATCACGCATCCGGGCACGCGCACCGTGCTTTTCCTCATGACGTTCGCCACGCTCGTGCTCGCCTTCCTCGCGGCGCGCGCCATCGTCACCTCGAAGCTCGGCCGTGTCGTGACCGCCGTGCGCGACGGCGAAACGCGCCTCATGTTCCTCGGCTACAGCCCACTCGGCTACAAGCTCTTCATCTGGACCGTTTCGGCCGCGCTGTGCGGCATTGCCGGCGCGCTCTACGTGCCGCAGGTAGGCATCATCAATCCGAGCGAGATGTCGCCGGGCAACTCCATCGAAATGGCGATCTGGGTGGCCGTGGGCGGACGCGGCACGCTCATCGGCCCGATCATCGGCGCGTTCGCCGTGAACGGCGCGAAGAGCTTCTTCACCGCGTATTTTGCGGAGTACTGGCTATTCTTCCTCGGCCTCATCTTCGTGCTCGTGCCGCTGCTGTTGCCGAACGGCATCATGGGCCTCGCTGAACGCCTGACCGAGCGCCTGACCGAACGCCTGACGAAGCGCAACGGCATACCCGGGAGCGGCGCATGAACGGCCACGCCATCCTCAACGATCCGCTCGGCCACAACCCGTTCGACACGGCGGAGGACCACGACCGCCCCACGCTCTCGGGCGTGGCCGAGTTGGGCCACGTGGTCGAACCGGGCACGATCGACACCTCGCACGGCACGATCCTCTATCTGGAGGACGTGACCGTGAGCTTCGACGGCTTTCGCGCGCTCAACAAGCTCACGCTCTCGATCGACGTGGGCGAACTGCGCTGCGTGATCGGCCCGAACGGCGCGGGCAAGACGACGATGATGGACGTCGTCACGGGCAAGACCGAACCCGATGCGGGCAAGGTGTTCCTCGGCCAGACGCTCGACCTCACGCGCATGAACGAGCCGGCGATCGCGCGCGCGGGCATCGGCCGCAAGTTCCAGAAGCCCACGGTATTCGAGCAGCACCCGGTGTGGGAGAACCTCGAACTCGCAATGAAGGCCGACAAGGGCTGGTTTGCTTCGCTGCGCGCGCGGCTGGGACGCGAGGCGCAGACGAAGATCGAGGAGACGCTTGAGGTGATCCGCCTGGAAGGCGACGCGCGGCGGCTCGCGGGCGAACTCTCGCACGGGCAGAAGCAGCGCCTCGAGATCGGCATGCTGCTCATGCAGCGCCCCGCCTTGCTGCTGCTCGACGAACCGGCCGCCGGCATGACCGACGACGAAACGATGGAACTCGCCGCGCTCCTGAACCGCCTGCGCGGCAGCTGCTCGATGATGGTGGTCGAGCACGACATGGAGTTCGTCGCTGCGCTCGCGGGCGCAGCGGGGCGCGTGACCGTGATGGCCGAAGGCAGCGTACTGGCCGAGGGCACGCTCGAAAGCGTCAAGCGCGACGAGACGGTGATCGAATCGTATCTGGGCCGCTGACAGGATCCTGGCAGGCCTTAAGCAGGACTTAGCACGAAGCACGACAGGCATCCACATGCTGACTATCGAATCGTTGAACCAGTATTACGGCGGCAGCCACATCCTGCGCAATGTCTCGATGACGGTGCCGGAGGGCAAGCTCACGGTGCTGCTCGGGCGCAACGGCGTGGGCAAGACCACGCTGCTGCGCTGCCTGATGGGCGTCGTGCACGCGAAGAGCGGCGCGATCGCCTGGAACGGCCAGGCGCTCACGAAACTGCCCACGTGGGCGCGCGTGGCGAACGGGCTCGCCTATGTGCCGCAGGGGCGCGATATTTTCCCGAGGCTCACGGTGGAAGAAAACCTGCTCGTGGGTGCCGCCAGCAAGAAGCGCGCGCCGTCGAAGGTGCCCGAGCACATCTACCGGCTGTTTCCGGTGCTAGAAGACATGAAGGCCCGCCGCGGCGGCGATCTCTCGGGCGGTCAGCAACAGCAGCTCGCGATCGGCCGCGCGCTGATGAGCGAGCCGCAACTGCTGATTCTCGACGAGCCCACCGAAGGCATCCAGCCTTCGATCATCCAGGACATCGGGTGCACGCTGCGCCAGCTCGTCGAGGAAATGCAGATGACCGTGCTGCTTGTCGAGCAGTACTACGATTTCGCGCGCGCCATCGCCGACCGTTATTGGGTCATGAGCCGCGGCGAGATCGTGGCGGGGGGCGAGGGGGCGGATATGGACGCGGACGGGGTGCGCACGTTGATTGCGGTTTGAGGGGCTAAAGCTTGGGTCGCCTTGCGCGGCGACCGTAAAAAGTCTATATTCAGACCGGTTCCGCTATCAAGGAGCGCGGTATGCGCTATTCGTCCCAAGTCAAACCCATCAGCTACCTCAAAGCCAACGCGGCCGAAGTGCTCGCGCAACTGGCCGAGCAGCGCGAGCCGCTGGTCATCACCCAGAACGGCGAGGCCAAGGCCGTGCTGCAGGACGTCGCGTCGTTCGAGGAAACCCAGGAAACGCTCGCACTATTGAAGATCCTCGCGCTCGGTAATCAGGAAGTCGCGGCGGGCAAGGTGAAGCCGGCGGCCGACGTAGTGGCGCGCCTGCGAGCAAAACGGACTACCGGCTGATGAGGAGCCGTGCCAGGCGCTTTGCCGTCGTGCTCACCGAGGGCGCCGAACACGACCTGGAGTCCATTTACGACCCTATTGCCGAATTCGACTGCGTAGCCAATGCGGATTACGTGCTCGATCAGCTGACTGGCGTGGTGGAAAATCTGTCGCGTTTTCCAGAGCGAGGCAGTTATCCGAAGGAGCTGGTAGCCCTGGGGATCAAGGAATACCGGCAAACCTCGTTCAAGCCCTTCCGCGTGATCTATCGTGTCCTCGACGCACAAGTGGTCATCTACCTGATCGTCGACGGACGGCGCAACATGCAGTCGATTCTCGCGCGCCGGCTGCTTGGCGCCTGATTAGTGCCTGATTCGTGCCCGATCTGCGGGCACCTATTCGCATGCCATCGCCAAGGCCGCCGCACGCCATCCCTTCGTCCCCTTTCTGCTCCAGCATGTCGCTCCACGAAGACCACTCGACGCTCGCCCCGCGCACCGCAACGCCTCAAGAATGGCTCGCACGCCTCGAACTCGGCTTCGCGCGCCAGGGGGCCCGCACGACGCTCGCGCATCGGCGACACACCGGACCGCTGCGTGTGCAGCGACCGCTCTATCCCGAAGGCGACGCGATCTGCCACGCGGTGATCGTGCATCCGCCGGCGGGCATTGCAGGCGGCGACCGGCTCGACATCGACGTGAATGTCGGCGCGCAGACCCATGCCGTGCTGACCACCCCGGGCGCCACGAAGTGGTACAAGTCGAACGGCCGCGTGGCGCGCCAGCGTATCGCGATTCATGTTCACGACGACGCAAAGCTCGACTGGCTGCCGCAGAACAACCTGATCTTCGACCACGCGCACGCCGAACTCGACTTCTCGCTCACGCTCGGTGCGAACGCCACGGCGATCGGCTGGGACGCCGTGCAACTGGGCCGGCAAGCGGCGGGCGAGCGCTGGTCGGCGGGCATGCTGCGCTCGATTGCGCGTATTACGCGTATCGCGCGAGCCGCGCCCGATCACGCGCAGGCAGACAACGCGAGCGAACTGCTCTGGTTCGAGCGCGCTCTCGTCGATGCCGCCGATCCCCTGCGCGACGCACCGCAGGGGCTGGCCGGCTATCCGGCCTTCGGCGTGCTGTGGGCGGTGGGCCCCGCCTGTGACGACGAACTCGCGCAGCGGCTCGCGGCCACCCTGCCGTTCGACGCCGCCGTGCGCGGCGGCGCAAGCTGCGTCTGCCCGGGCGTGCTCGTGGTACGTGCGCTCGCCCGTTCGATGGAACCGCTGCAACAGCAACTCACGCGCTGCTGGACGACCCTGCGGCCGCTCGTGCACGGCGTCGAGGCGGCGCCGCTGCGCCTCTGGACAACCTGATCCCTGCGCACCGTTGCGGCGCAGTCTCGCACCATATCGCAGCGCGGCGCGCCGCCAGGGTGCGCAAATGCCTCGTGGATGGTGCGTCCCCCTCATTGGCACGCACCTTGCAATGTTCCTCCGTCGCCCCCGTGTGCCGGTTCAATTTGCTGCAATGCTTCCGTAAATGGCTTCCGGTATGCTCGCGCGAGAATGACCCGAGGCACACCCGCGGCCCGGCGGCGCGCCGGACGCCCAACCGACCTGGAACGATGAAGCTCACGCCACGCGAGAAAGACAAGCTCCTGATCTTCACCGCCGCGCTGCTCGCCGAAAGGCGCCGCGCGCGCGGCCTGAAGCTCAACTACCCCGAGGCGGTGGCATTCATCAGCGCCGCGCTCATGGAAGCCGCCCGCGACGGCAAGACCGTCGCCGAGGTCATGCACTACGGCACCACGCTGCTCACGCGCGACGACGTGATGGAAGGCGTGCCGGAAATGATCCCCGACATCCAGGTGGAAGCGACGTTTCCCGACGGCACGAAGCTCGTGACCGTCCATCACCCGATTCCGTGAGGAGACGCTCATGATCCCAGGCGAAATGCTGATCGACGACGGCGAAATCGAACTGAACGCCGGCCGCGAGACCCTCACCGTGACGGTGGCCAATACCGGCGACCGGCCCGTGCAGATCGGCTCGCACTTTCACTTCTACGAGGTCAACGACGCGCTCTCGTTCGACCGCGAAGCCGCGCGCGGCTTTCGCCTGAACATTGCGGCGGGCACGGCCGTGCGCTTCGAGCCGGGCCAGGAGCGCACCGTCGAACTCGTGGCGCTGGCCGGCGAGCGCGCCGTCTACGGCTTCAACGGCAAGGTGATGGGCCCGCTCTGAGCCGCTCGCTCGCACGTCACGAATCCATCAGGAATCCGATATGACCTTGAAAATCGGCCGCCGCGCCTACGCGGAGATGTTCGGCCCCACCACCGGCGACCGCGTGCGCCTTGCCGACACCGAACTCGTCATCGAAGTCGAGCGCGACTACACGGTCTACGGCGACGAAGTGAAGTTCGGCGGCGGCAAAGTGATCCGCGACGGCATGGGCCAGTCGCAGCGCCTCGCGGCCGAGGTGGCGGACACAGTCATCACGAACGCCGTGATCGTCGATCACTGGGGCATCGTGAAGGCCGACATCGGCATCAAGGACGGGCGCGTCTGGAAAATCGGCAAGGCCGGCAACCCCGACGTGCAGCCGGCGGTGACTATCCCCATCGGCGCCTCGACCGAGGTGATCGCCGGCGAAGGGCAGATCGTGACGGCGGGCGGCATCGACACGCACATCCACTTCATCAGCCCGCAGCAGATCGACGAGGCGCTCGCCTCGGGCGTGACGACGATGCTGGGCGGCGGCACGGGCCCCGCCACGGGCACCAACGCCACCACCTGCACGCCGGGCCCGTGGCACATGGAGCGCATGCTGCAGGCCGCGGACGGCTGGCCGATCAACCTCGGCTTCCTCGGCAAGGGCAATGTGAGCCTACCGAAGCCCGCCGAGGAGCAGATCGCCGCGGGCGCGATCGGCCTGAAGCTGCACGAGGACTGGGGCTCGACACCGGCCGCCATCGACAACTGCCTGAGCGTTGCCGACGCCACCGACACGCAGGTCGCCATCCACACGGACACGCTCAACGAATCGGGCTTCGTGGAAGCAACCGTCGCGGCCTTCAAGGGCCGCACGATCCACACGTATCACACGGAAGGCGCGGGCGGCGGCCACGCCCCCGACATCATCAAGGTATGCGGCGAGGCGAACGTGCTGCCCTCCTCGACCAACCCCACGCGCCCGTACACGGTCAACACGCTCGACGAACACCTCGACATGCTGATGGTCTGCCATCACCTCGACCCGTCGATTGCCGAGGACATTGCGTTCGCCGAGTCGCGCATCCGCCGCGAGACGATTGCCGCCGAGGACATCCTGCACGACCTCGGCGCCCTCTCGATGCTTTCGTCGGACTCCCAGGCAATGGGCCGGGTGGGCGAAGTCATCATCCGCACGTGGCAGACCGCGCACAAGATGAAGATGCAGCGCGGCGCGCTGCCCGGTGACAGCGCGCGCCACGACAACTTCCGCGTGAAGCGCTACGTCGCGAAGTACACGATCAACCCGGCCATCACGCACGGCATTGCGCACGAAGTGGGCTCGATCGAGCCCGGCAAATGGGCCGACCTCGTGTTCTGGGAGCCCGCGTTCTTTGGCATCAAGCCCTCGCTGATCCTCAAGGGCGGCATGATCGCGCTCGCGCAGATGGGCGACCCGAACGCGTCGATTCCCACGCCGCAGCCGGTCCACTACCGCGAGATGTTCGCCACGCGCGGCCGGGCGCTCACCCAGACCTCGCTCACGTTCGTCTCCCAACTGGCGCTCGATCATGGCGTGACCGAACGCTATGGCCTGCAAAAGCGTGTGGTGGCCGTGCGCGGCTGCCGCAACGTGACGAAAGCCGACATGATCCACAACGCGTGGCAGCCGACGGTTACCGTCGATCCCGAGACCTATCAGGTGGTCGCCGATGGCCAGTTACTGACCTGCGAGCCCGCCACGGTGCTGCCGATGGCGCAGCGTTATTTCCTCTTCTAGCATGCGTACGATAGACAAACGACTCACCGCGAAGCTCGCACCGGTTCTGGTGCGGCGCGCACCCACGCTCACGCTGCCCTACGACGCGCGCTGCAAGAGCCGCTTCGCGGCCACGCTCGACACGGGCGAGGAAGTGGGCGTCGTGCTGCCGCGCGGCACGGTGCTGCGTGACAGCGACATGCTCGTCGCCGACGACGGCGCCCTCGTGCGCGTGGTCGCCGCCGCCGAAAGCGTGCTGCTGGTGCGCGCGCCCGACCGCCTCACGCTCACGCGCGCCGCCTATCACCTCGGCAACCGGCACACGCCGGTCGAAGTGGGCGCGGACGAACTGAAGCTCGAAGCGGACCCCGTGCTCGAAGACATGCTCAAGCGCCTCGGCGCGCAGGTCGAGCGCGTGATGCTGCCGTTCCAGCCCGAAGCCGGCGCTTATGGCGGCGGCCACCGGCACGGCCACGACGAAACCTTCGCCGACGACTACGCGCTCGCCCAGCGCGTGTACGACGAGCATCATGGCCACGCGCATTCGCATGACCACGTCCACGGCCCCGATTGCGGGCACGACCACGGCCACGAGCACCACGGCCATGCGCATCGCTGAACTCACCGCGCTGCTGCACCTTGCGTCACCCGCACTGCCGATCGGCGCCTTCAGCTACTCGCAGGGACTAGAGGCGGCCATCGACGCGCACCTCGTCGAGAACGCCGACAGCGTCGCGCGCTGGATCGAGAGCGGCCTCGCAAACGTGCTGGCGTCGGGTGAGCTGCCGTTCGTCGCGCACCAACTCGAACGCTGGCGCATGCACGATGCAGCCGCGCTGATCGAAGCGAATACGGAATTCGTCGCGAGCCGCGAGTCGGCGGAACTGCGCCGCGAGACCTCGCAGATGGGCTGGTCGTTGCGACAGCTTTGCGCGCAACTCGAATGGGGGGACGCCGCGCGACTCGCCACGCTCGAACGCATGACACCGGTGGCACAGCCCAGTGCCTGGGCCTATGCGGCATGGGCTCACGACGCCGCGCCCGACGCAGCACTCGCGGCCTATGCTTTCAGTTGGGTCGAGAACCAGACGGCGGCCGCGCTCAAGGCCGTGCCGCTCGGCCAGGTCGCGGGGCAACGCATCCTTGTCGCGCTGCGTCCCGTCATCGAGGCGGCCGTCGTCCGCGCGCTCGCCACGCCGCCCGATGCGCTCAATACCTTCGCACCGCAGCTCGGCATCCTCAGCGCGCGGCACGAATCGCAGTACTCGCGGCTTTTTCGCTCCTAGCTTCGGATTACGAAATAAACAGGAATACCCGGATGAACATCAAGCGCACGAAAAAGCTGCCGCCGCTACGCGTCGGCGTAGGGGGTCCAGTGGGCTCCGGCAAAACCACGCTGCTGGAAATGCTCTGCAAGGCGATGCGCGAGCGCTACGACCTCGTCGCCATCACCAACGACATCTACACGAAGGAGGATCAGCGCCTCCTGACCGTTGCGGGCGCCCTGCCCGCCGAGCGCATCATGGGCGTCGAAACGGGCGGCTGCCCGCACACGGCGATCCGCGAAGACGCCTCGATCAACCTGGAAGCCGTGGACCAGATGCTCGCGCGCTTTCCCGACGCGGACATCGTGTTCATCGAGTCGGGCGGCGACAACCTCGCCGCCACCTTCAGCCCCGAGCTTTCCGACCTCACGATCTACGTGATCGACGTGGCGGGCGGCGAGAAGATTCCGCGCAAGGGCGGCCCCGGCATCACGAAGTCGGACCTGCTCGTGATCAACAAGACCGATCTCGCGCCGCTCGTGGGCGCGAACCTCGACGTCATGGCCTCGGATGCGAAAAAGATGCGCGGCGAGCGGCCGTTCGTGATGTGCAACCTGAAGGCGCTGGAGGGGCTCGATCAGGTGGTCGCGTTCATCGAGAAGAAGGGGTTGCTCGCGACGGCCTGAAGTTCGTGACCTCAGGCCCGGCGCTCAGACGTCCAGCGAAGCCGCCGATGAAGAGGACGGCGAGGCAGAAGAAGCGGACTCCGGCAGCAGCGTCATGAGCACGTCCACCGTGCGCGCCGTAGCCCCGCGATGGCGCGCCGCAAAGGCAGCCGCAGCCGCCCCCATCGCCACGCGCCGCGTCCTGTCTTCGAAGAGCGCACGCAACGTCCGCGCGAGATCCGCCGGATCCTGCACCTGCAGCGCCGCGCCGGCCGCGACGGCGTCGGCGGTGGCCTGCGTGAAGTTGAACACGTGCGGGCCGATCAGCACGGGCACCCCCACGGCGCACGCTTCGATCAGGTTCTGTCCGCCGAGCGGCAACAAGCTGCCGCCGATGAACGCCAGATCCGCGGCAGCGTAGTACGCGCCCATCTCCCCCATCGAATCGCCCAATAGCACCTTCACGTCTGGCGGCAGCGCACGCGGGCTCTCGTGCGACGGCGCCGCCGCAGCCGCGACGCTCGCCGCCCACTGCGAGCGCCGCACGAGCTTGAGGTCCTTGCGCGCGACCAGCGCAACCACTTCGTCGAAACGCTGCGGATGCCGCGGCACGAGGATCAGCAAGGCGTCGTCGAGGCCGAGCGCCGCGAACGCCTGCAGCACGAGTTCCTCTTCGCCCTCGCGCGTGCTGGCCGCAACCCAGACGGGCCGCGCGCCGATCGCGCGGCGCCATTCATGGCCGCGCGCAACGAGTTCCGGCGGGCTCGCCATGTCGAACTTCAGGTTGCCGAGCACGGCTACATTGCGCGCCCCGAGGGCGCTCAACCGTTCCGCGTCCGACGGGCTTTGCGCGAGCACGCGCGTAAAGCCGCCGAACACCTCTTTCACCGCCGCGCCGAACTTTGCCGCCCGCTTGCGCGAACGCGCCGACATGCGCGCGTTGGTCAACACGAGCGGCACGTCGGCGCGCCGGCATTCGTCGATGAGCGTGGGCCAGACCTCGGTTTCCATCACGAGCCCGAGCGAGGGCCGCCACGCGCGCAGAAAACGGCGCACCGCCTGCGGCGTGTCGTAAGGCAGATAGCAGCGCAGCACGCGGTTGCCGAACAGCTGCTCGCCCGCGGCGCGGCCGCCGGGCGTCATGTGCGTGAGCAGCACGCGCGCGTCGGGCCGCGCCGCGATCAAGGCATCGACGAGCGGCTGCGCCGCCCGCGTCTCGCCCACCGAAACCGCATGCACCCAGATGAGCGGCCCGTCGTCCTCGGGCAGGCGCCCCGCCGAGTAGCCGAAGCGTTCGCCGATATGCTCGCGATAGCCGTGCTCGCGCCGCGACCGGATGAAAAGCCGCAACACGGCGAGCGGTGCAACGAGCCACCAAGCCGCGCGATAGACGGCCCTCAGCATCGGGCCTCCACCGCCATCGCGCAAAGCATGGGGTGCATGGGGATACGCGTGCTCAAACCAGTTCCTTGCCCTTGAGGCGTTCGAGTATGCCGAGCGGCGCCCAGTCCGGGTGCACCATGTCCTTCACCGGCAGGAAGAAGGTCTGCTCCATCATGAACTGGCCGGACATCACGGCGTGCGAGGTGTGATCGGAGAAGCACACCCAGACGCTGCCCGGCGGAAAGCCGATGGTCTCCTGCGGGCTCGACTTCTGGTAGTCGAGGTCGGCCTTCATGCCGTCGTGCAGATGCAGCATCAGATGGTCGTATTCGCTGCGCGGCGACTTCGTGATGTGCAGCAGATGCTGCAGCCACGCCGAGCCCGGCATCTGCGCCTTGATCTGCGGAAGAAAGCGCTTCGCCATGTCCTCGAACGGTTCGCCCACGCGCCATACGCGCGGCACGCCGCTCGGGTTCACGTTCGTGAAGACGCGCAGGATGCGCTCGCCGTAGTTGGGGCGCGACGGAAACGCGTCCACGTGCAGGCGCGAATCGTCCTTGCGCCATGAAGTCTGACGTGTCTCCACCTGATGCAGGCGCAGGCTGGTCGGCGCGACGCGCAGCTTGCCGTCGTACTCGGGAAAGAGGCCGTCGACGAGCGTGCGCGCGCAGCTCTGGTAGCGCGCAATGAGCGCGCGCACGGCAGACTGCGTGACCGCGTCGCCCAATACCCCATGCAGCGCGCCGCCGTTCGGGTCGAGGCTGATGTTCTTGCGCTTGAGGTCGGCAATGGCCGGGTCGAGCAGCGCGCGCTCGCCGCCTTCCACCGGAAACGCCAGGTTCGGAAAGTACAGCACCTTGCCCTGCTCGACGGCGTCGAGCAGCGTCTCGCGCGGCCGCGAAAGCTGCTGGCCGCGCCAGTCGCCGGAAGTGATTTCGATGATCTGGGATTCGTTCATGGTCGCCCCTGGAAGCGATGGATCTGATGACTACAGCAGCCCAAAGCCGGCCAGCGCGGCCTTGACCTGCGCGAGCGTCGGCGGCTGGCCGGCGGTGCCCAGGTTGGCGACGTTCGGCGACCAATAGCCGCCCGTCCGCCAGGCGGTCGCGAAATTGTACAACTCGACGGTCGGGCGCTTGAGCGCCGCCGCGATGTGCACTAGACCCGTATCAACGCCCACGGTCGCCGCCGCGCCCTCGATCAGGCCCACCACGGCGGGCAGCGAGAGCTTCGGCGGCACGATAGCCGCCTCCCCGAACTCGCGCGCGAGGCGCTCGCTCGTGGCCCGCTCCTCGTCGTTGCCCCAGGGCAGCACGAGCGAGGCGCCGCGCCGCACGAGCGCCTGGCCCAGCTCGATCCAGTTGGCGTCGGGCCATTGCTTGTCGGCGCGGGAGGTGGCGTGCACGAATACCACGTAGGGCACCGGCAGGTTCAGGCCGACGCCGGCCAGCGCCTGGGCCGCGCGCGCGGTGTCGAGGCCGAAGTCGATGTCGTCGGTGGGCTGGGGCGGCGGCTCGTTCAGCGCCGCCGCGACCAGTTGCCGGGTGCGCTCGACCACATGAGTCCGCGGCTCGATGCGGACCGCCCGGTCGTAGAAGAAGCGCACGGGCCATTCGTAGCCCGCGCCTTCGGTCCGGTTGCCGAGGCCCACGAGCGGGCCGCGGGCCCAGCTTGCCACCCAGGCCGTCTTGATGAGGCCCTGGCAGTCGATCACGAGGTCGTACTTTTCGGCGGCGAGCGCGCGGCGGAACGCGCCGATCTCGCGCCAGTTGGCGGCTGAAAGGAGGCCCTTGCGCCAGCGGCGCAGCGAAAACGGAATCGCGCGGCGCACGCCCTGCACGAGCTCGACGAGCGACGCGAAGCTCTCCTCGACGAGCCAGTCGATCTGGGCGTCGGGATGCCGCCGCCGGATATCGGCAATCGCGGGCATGTTGTGGACGACGTCGCCCAGCGACGATACGCGCACGATGAGGATTTTTTGCACGCTCAAGAGAGAAATACCGGCGAACTGCGCCGAAAGATGCGTTAAAGGTTCGTGATTCTAGCGCGAGCGGGCGTGCCGTCGGGCAAAAGCATGGGGGACGCCGCGTACGGGCCCTGGTGGGGCAACGGCGAGCGCGATGCCGGTTCTGCCACGAAAGGTCTGGAAAAGCCGGACCGTCGGGCTCCCAGGCATGCGCATTCGGAATGTTGAAATGAATGCGCATTGATGGCACCATGACAGTGAAAATCATCCTCGGAGAATCCTCATGGTTGCGACCTACGCTGGCGCCCCGAAAAAGGCTACGAACGTATCGCTGGCGGAAAGCCTTCTGACCGAAGCCAGGGATCTCGGCATCAATGTGTCTCAGGCGGCCGAGGCCGGGTTGGCCAGGGCCGTTGCTGACAAGCGTGCCGAGGTCTGGCTGAAGGAAAATAAGGAGGCCATCGAAAGCTACAACGCTTACGTGGAAAAGAATGGCCTGCCGCTTGAACAATCCAGGATGTTCTGATGGCCAGATTCAACGTCTATCCGGATCTTTCCGGTCGAGGATACCTGCTGAATATCCAGGCAGACGCGTTGGATCATCTCGCTACCCGAGTCGTCATCCCGCTGCTGCCTCTGGATGATCTGGTTCGCCCGGCGGACAGGCTGAATCCTGTTTTCGAGATCGAAGGGATTCAGTTCATCATGGTGACGCAGTCCATGGCCGCTGTTCCGCTCAAAGTTCTGAAACGCAGCGTGTTCAGCTTGAGCGACCATTCCGACGAAATCGTTGCTGCTATCGACCTCCTGCTTCGGGGGTTCTAGCCCTTGCCCATGTACCCCCATGTATCATTACGGCGCCCTGGCCGCTAGAACCCGGGCGGCAGTAACCGAAACGAACACCAGGTATGCGCCCATGAAGTCCTTTATTTTCTGCACGAGCTACATCAAAGACCGGGATGCCTGGGCGCGTCGATACCAGAGATGGCTGCATTACTACGACACAATGCCCATCGTCGCGGAAAAGAAAATCATGATCGACGACGGGTCGCCGTTTTCCCCGCCGCGCGAGGAAATCGAGGTCGTTCACCACTCGGAAGATATTGCGAAAAAAAGCGCCAAAAATCTGCTGGTTCACTTTGACGATAATCTCGGACGGCAAAGCCTTTCGGCCTATCCCGGCTGGTGGCGCAGCTTTTTGCACTCACTCGAGATTGCAAAAAATCTGGGCGCGGAAAAAATCATCCATATCGAATCCGACGCCTATATTTTGAGCCGGCGACTCGTGGACTTCATCAATGACGTCGACTCCGGATGGCATGTGCTCTGGGCGCAGCGCTACGCCTTGCCGGAAACGGCGATTCAGGTGATATGCCGCGATCAGTTTCCGGCATTCGAACGGTTCAAGAGCGAATCGGCCGAACTGATCCAGCGGGACATCGCGGAACGACTGCTGCCGTTCACGTCGGTCGGCAAGCAGTTCAAGGGCGATCGCTACAGCGAATTCAAGCGAAACCGAGGGATTTTCCGTTCGCAAAAATTCAATCGCATCCCGCTTTTCCAGCATGATTTTTTCTGGGAGCCGATCCCGGCCGATGCGGACTTTGCGACCCAGGTGGTAGGCCGGCAAAAAGTCGAGTTTCGCTCGCAACCGGCCTAGCCGCCCCATGTCCCGCGCCCCGCTCGACCTGACCGAGACCTTCCAGCGGGCGCAAGCGCTCCTGCGTCAGGGGCAGCGCGCAGAGGCCGAGGCCTGCCTGCAGCAGATCCTGCAAACCGATCCCGCGCACGCCGACGCGTTGCATACGAGCGCGCTGTTGCGTCGCGCCGGCGGCGACGCTGCCGGCGCGGCACAACTGCTCGAACGCGCGATCGCCAGTCGGCCCGAGCGGGCGATCTTCCATGCCGACCTGGGCCTCGCCCTGCAGGCGATGCGCCGGCCGCAGGACGCGCTGGCGGCATTTTCCAGGGCGCTCGCGCTGGCGCCGGCGTCCGCCGATATCCTGATCGCCCAAGCGAACCTGCTGCGCGATCTCGGCCGGCCGGCCGAAGCGCTGGACGGCTACGCGGCAGCGCTTCGCCTGCAGTCGCAGCGCGCCGACGCATGGGCGGGCCACGGCGACGCGCTGCACCTGCTCGGCCGTCGGGACGAAGCGCTCGCGAGCTATGACCGGGCGCTTGCGCTGCAGCCCGGTCTTGCGGCCGCCTGGTACAACCGCGCGACGTTGCTGCGCGGCCTCGATCGCCACGACGAAGCGCTGGCCAGCTTGAACCGCACGCTGGAACTGGCGCCGGATTTCGTCGAGGCGCTGAACAACCGGGGCAATCTGTTGCGGCACTTCAACCGCCACGCCGAAGCGCTGGCGGACTACGACCGCGCACTCGCGCTGCGCCCCGCCTATGCGGCCGCGCACAGCAACCGGGGCAACGTGCTGCGCGAGCTGAATCGCCTCGACGACGCACGCAGCGCCTATCAGCGCGCCATCGACGCCGCGCCCGGCGAGGTCATGCACTACCGCAATCTCGCCTCGGTCACGCGCCTGACCCGCGACGATCCGTGTTTTATGGCGCTCGCGCGCTTCGCGCTGCACGAGGCGGAGCTTGGCGCGCAAGACCGTGTCTATCTGCATTTCGCGCTCGGCGATGCGTTGATGGAGTTCGGCGAGCGAGACGAAGCGTTCGATCATTACCTGAGCGGCAACGCGCTGCAGCGTGCACGCGTGCAGTACGACGAGGCACGGACGCTCGCAGCTTTCGGGCAGATGCGACGCACGTTCACGCCGGCTCGCCTGGACGCGGTTCGCGGTGGGGGTGATGCATGCGACTCACCGGTGTTCATCGTCGGCATGCCGCGTTCCGGCTCGACGCTGATCGAGCAAGTATTGTCGAGCCATCCGCACGTCTATGGCGCCGGCGAATGCGGGTTCTTTGCCGACGCCCTCCACGCACAGGAGGAGCAGAGATCCCGCACGACGCCTGGCAGAGGGGGCTCGTCCGGCGAGTGGGACGCGAACGATTTCGGTGCGCTCGGGGCTGACTACCTGCGCCGCATCCGGCTGCTGGGCGGCATCGACGCCGGCTATCGACGCGTCGTCGACAAATCGCTGCCCAATTTCA
The DNA here is from genome assembly GCF_000684975.1 of Paraburkholderia acidipaludis NBRC 101816. Classification (GTDB taxonomy): domain Bacteria; phylum Pseudomonadota; class Gammaproteobacteria; order Burkholderiales; family Burkholderiaceae; genus Paraburkholderia; species Paraburkholderia acidipaludis. Next base: position 30,108 of record NZ_BAXZ01000020.1, read on the forward strand.
TGAATCTCGGCCTGATCCACCTCGCGCTGCCGAACGCCCGGATCATCCACGCGCGGCGCGAGGCCGTCGACTGCTGCCTCTCGGCGTTTTCCCGCTTGCTGACCATGATGCCGTTCAGCTTCGAACTGGGCGAACTCGGCCGCTACTACGCGGCATACGAGCGGCTGATGGACCATTGGCGCGCGGTCTTGCCGCCCGGCGTCATGCTGGAAGTGCGGTACGAAGACATGGTGAGCGACCTGCCGCGCGAAGCACGGCGGATGCTCGACCATTGCGGGCTCGAATGGGATCCGGCCTGCCTCGACTTTCACCGCAGCGACCGCGCGGTCGCGACGGCCAGTTCGCTACAGGTGCGCCAGCCGATCTATGCAAGCTCGGTGCGGCGCTGGCGGCCTGCGCCAGCGCACCTTGCACCATTGATCGAAGGGCTTGGGGAATCGTCGGCGGATGGCGCGCCGTAGAGGGCGGTTTTTGGGGCCGCCCGCATCTCGGGATGCGGATGGCCCCCGAGGTCAGAACGGCAGCTCCGCGTCCGGCTTGGCCGCGAGAATCACGCGCTTGAAGTCGGCCTGGATGCGGGCCAGCGCCGCGTCGTTGTCGGCCTCGAAGCGCATCACCACCACGGGCGTCGTGTTCGACGAGCGCGCGAGACCGAAGCCGTCCGGATACTCCACGCGCAGGCCGTCGATCGTGATGATCTCGTCCTCGCCCGTAAACTTCGCCTCCTTCTGCAGCTTCGCGATCAGCGCGAAGTTCTCGCCTTCCTCCAGCTTCAGTTGCAGCTCGGGCGTGGCGTGCGAGTTCGGCAGGCTGTTGAGCAGCTGGCTCGGATCGGCCACGCGCGAGAGGATCTCAAGCAGGCGCGCGCCCGTGTACAGGCCGTCGTCGAAGCCGTACCAGCGGTCCTTGAAGAACACGTGGCCGCTCATTTCACCCGCCAGCGGCGCGCCCGTCTCGCGCAGCTTCGCCTTCACGAGCGAGTGGCCGGTCTTCCACATGAGCGGCACGCCGCCCTTCTCCTTCACCCACTTCGCGAGATTGCGCGTGCACTTCACGTCGTAGATGATTTCCTTGCCCGGGTTGCGCGAAAGCACTTCCTCGGCGAACAGCATGAGCTGACGGTCCGGATAGATGATCTGGCCGTCCTTCGTCACCACACCCAGGCGGTCGCCGTCACCGTCGAACGCGAAGCCGATCTCGGCATCGGTTTCCTTGAGCGCGCGGATCACGTCCTGCAGGTTCTCGGGATGCGCCGGGTCCGGGTGGTGATTCGGGAAGTTGCCGTCCACTTCCGTGAACAGCTCGACCATCTCGCAGCCCATGGCCTTGAAAAGACGCGGCGCGAGGTCGCCCGCCACGCCGTTGCCGGTGTCGACGACGATCTTCAGCGGACGCGCGAGCTTCACGTCGCTCACGATGCGCGCCACATATTCGTCGGCGATGTCGTATTTCGTGTAGCTGCCCTCGCCCGCGTCGAAGCGGCTATCGACGATGCGCTGGTAGAGCGCCTGGATCTGGTCGCCATAGATCGCCTTGCCGCGCAGCACCATCTTGAAACCGTTGTAGTCGGGCGGATTGTGGCTGCCGGTCACGACGATGCACGAGTCCACCTGGCGCTCGCCTTCCGGCAGTTTGAGCGGCACGCTCGCCGCGAAGTAGCCCACCGGCGTGGGCACCATGCCCACGTCCACCACGTCGACGCCCGCCTCGCACAAGCCGTCACCCAGCGCGCGGACCAGATCCGGACCCGAAAGCCGGCCGTCGCGCGCGATCACGACGGCGTCGCCGCCCTGCGCCCGCACTTCGCTGCCGAACGCCCGGCCAATGGCGCGGGCGGTGTCGGCGTCGAGCGTCTTGCCGACCACGCCGCGAATGTCATAGGCCTTGAAAATCGATTGAGAGATCATGATGAGGCTCGCTTTCCATTGAAGTACGCGCTATTCGTAACACAGCCGGCCTGCGGTCTTGCGCAGACGGTTACGAAAAGTCGAATCCGTTACAAACTATAATTGCCGTCTTTCGGCCGTCCCGCCGGACTTTGCACTCGACTTTGCACTGCCTGGCACTGTTTGGCCCTGTTAACCACCCATTTTAATGCCCCGCCGTTTCCCCCCGACGACAAAATTAATGTCGCAAAAAATCCCGCTGCCCGAGGGGCGCCCCTCCAGCACACGGCGTGCCCGCCCAAGTCAGCCATGCTGAGCGTGAAGCGCTATGCCAACCCCGACGTCGCCCGGGCCTTGAGCAATATCGTGTGGCTCGGCCTCGAACGGGTCACGCAGATCGCGGTCGCCATCGTCATCAGCGGCGTGCTGGCGCGCTATTTCGGCCCGGACGTGTTCGGCAAATGGCAGTACGCGAACACCCTGCTGCTCGTGCTCGCGCCCGTCACCTGGGTGTGCGGCGCGGAAATCCTCGTGCCGACCATCGTTAGCCGGCCGCCGCAGGAGCTCGGCACGGTGCTCGGCAGTGCGTTCGCCCTGCGCATCGGCGTTTCGGCCGCGGCGCTCGTCGTCACCTGGATCGGCATCGCGGCGGGCGCGACCGATCCGCTCGTCGGCACCATGCTTGGCGGACTCGCCATGACCATGCTGTTCCGCGAGCCCTTCGTCGGCGTGATCAACGCCTGGCTCCAGAGCATGACGTACAGCAAGCCGCAATTGCTGGCCAGCATGACGACCGCCGTGATCAAGGCGCTGCTCGTCTACCTGCTCGCACGGGCGATGTTGCGGCCTGCAGGCTTCGGCTGGTTGTGGGCGCTCGAATCGGCGGCCATTGGCGCGGTGCTCGTGCTCTACTACCGGCGCCGCCACGGCGGCACGCTCGGCTGGCACGTGGACCGCACGCTGTTCCGGCATTTCGCCACGGCCGGCACGGTGTTCTGGCTCGGGCTCATCTGCATGTACCTGTTCCTGAAGCTCGACCGGCTCATGCTCGAACGCACGATCTCGTTCGCGGATCTGGGCCGCTACTCCGCCGCCCAGCAGCTCAACGAAAACTGGATCACGCTCGCGCTGATGCTCGCCCAGACCCTCGCTCCCGCGTTCGTCTACCGCGTGCAGGAAACGGCCCGGCTCAAACGCAACCTGCTGCGGATCTTCGCGATGACGGCCGTGCTGATGATCGCCGGCGCCCTCGTGCTCGACACGCTGGCCGGCTTCATCATCGGCCACGTGTTCGGGCCGGCGTATGCGGGCGCCGCGGGCATCTTCCGCTGGGCCGTGTGGCTCTCCGTACCCGCGGGCATCGAGGCGATCGGCAACCTCGTCGTGCTGAAGTACCAGGCCAGGTTCGTACTGCTCACGAAATGGCTGCTGGCGCTCGCGGTGGCCTTCGCCGTGAACCTCGTGGCCATCGCGCGCCTTGGCGCCTACGGCGCCCTCGTGGGACTCGCGGCCGGCTATCTTGCCGCCGCCTGCGTGAACTTCTATTACATCCGCTTCAAGCTCGCCTCATGACGAACATCCCCAGCAGCCCACGCGAAGGCGCGCTCGCCGACGTCGCCGTGCTGATGCCTGCCTATAACGGCCAGGCCGATGTCGAACGCACGCTCGCGTCGTTCAGGGAGGACGCGCCGATTTACGCGCTCGTCGTCGATGACGGCAGCACGCCGCCCATCGCCGCGCCCGAGGTGCCGGGCATGCAGGTGGAGATCCTGCGCATGCCGAAAAATGGCGGCATCGAGCGCGCACTGGAAGCCGGTATCGACGCGCTCGCCGCACGCGGCTTTCGCTATGCGGCGCGCATCGATGCGGGCGACCTCGCCGTACCGCAGCGGCTCGCGAAGCAGCGCGCGCGCATGGAGGCATCGCCGAGGCTTGCCGCGCTGGGTATGTGGACGCAGGTGGTGAACCGCGCGGGGGAACCGCTCTTCATGCTGCGCCCGCCCGCCGATGCACAGGCGCTCAGGCGCACGCGCTTCCTTCGCTCACCGCTCGTCCACCCTTCGGTCATGCTGCGAGTGGAAGCGGTCAAGGCCGTGGGCAACTATCGTGCGAAATACCCGGCCGCCGAGGACCTCGACCTGTTTCTGCGGCTCATGCAGCGCCACGACTGCGAGAACCTGCCCGAAACCGGGCTCTACTATGAGCTGAACGACGGCGGGATCAGCGCCACGAAGCGCAGAAGGCAGATCGTTTCGACGCTGCGGCTGCAGCTCGTTTATCTGAACGTGCTGAACTGGCGGGACTGGGTTGGGGTCGCAAAAAGTCTCGCGCACTTCGTGACGCCCTACGGAATACTGCAGCGCGTCAAGCGAAGCCTGTTCGTATCGCGTTGACAGGGAATGACACGGCTAGTCACGCCATCCACAAATTACAGCGTTTAACGGTTCGTAAGAGTTCGTTATCTAGCCGTCTACTGCTTCCTATAGACTTCCTGGCTCTACCTCATCAGATGGGTGGAAAAAACCCGCACTGGTCAAGCGACGCGTGCTCGCGTCTCTTTCGTGAGGTAGGGGCAAGGTGGCTACACTGTTATCGGCGGAAAGCGAGAACCAGCAGGACATTCTTCAATCGGCCATTGCGACACCGCGAGCCGCGGCCCACGCAGGCACACTGATCGTGGTTCTCGGCATGCATCGCGGCGGCACGAGCGCCATCAACCGCGCGATGGTCACCCTGGGCGCCGATCTCGGCGATCATTTGGGCACGCCCAAGGCAGGCGAAAACGACAAAGGCTTCTTCGAGGATCTCGATATCGTCGAGATCAACGAGCAGATTCTCGCCGCCGCGCACAGCAAATGGCACACGCTGGCCCCGGTGGACTTCGGCCGTATCGATCCGGCGAAACTGGCCGCGCTGCGAATGAAGGCCGCCTCGGTCCTGCGCGAGAGGTGCCGCAACAGGACGTTCGCACTCAAAGACCCCCGGCTCTCACGCCTGCTGGCTTTCTGGCAACCCGTGTTCGATCAGGTTCAGTTGCGGGTCGCTTACGTCATTGCCGTCCGAAATCCAGTCAGCGTCGGCCTCTCGCTGCAAAAGCGAAACGGCTTCGCGCCGGAAAGATCGTATTCGCTCTGGCTGGGCCACATGGTGCCTGCGCTTCGGGCCACTCACAACCAACCACGCGCGGTGGTGGAATACGACAGTCTTATGGATTCGCCCCGCGACGAATTGACCAGAATGGCCAGGCAGCTTGGTTTCGTGCTCAACGAAAAGCGAGCCCGGACGTTCGAGAGCGAATTCCTCGACAAGGGTCTCCAGCACTGGCGGTACGGAACGCAGGACTTCGAACGCATGCGTGCGGTCCCACGCGAGGCACGCGAGCTTTTTACCGCGCTGGTCTCGGTCAGTCGTGTAGACGGGGCGCGATACCAGGGCACGCTTGAAATAGCGCTCCGCAACGCACAGTGCCATCTCGAAGCGCTGGGCGGAACGCAATCGCAGCAGGGGGTGGGTAGCCATGCGAGGTTCCTGTTGCAGCAGATCGCGGCGCCGTTCCGTGCGATGCGTGGGCGCTTGTCCTAGTGAACACCCCATACGCCGCGAGGCAACGACGGATCGAAGTGCCAGCGAACGGATCTGTCGCCATGCGCGGCTCCGGCCAGTGACGGTCGGTTAGAATATCGGGCCTCGTATGCATCTCGCCCGAAGGCGATGGCATCGCACCCCCCGAACGTAGCTTCCGAGTCCCCAGCCTGTGACCGCTCGCGCCAACGAAAACGCCCGGCAAGCCGGCCGCCCTCACCCGCTTCGCGTTGCTCTGGTCTGTAACACTGCCTGGGCGATCTATACCTATCGGCAGGGCCTCCTTTACGCGCTCACGCAAAGCGGCGCACAGGTCACGGTGATCGCGCCACGCGACCGTACTTTCGAGCCGCTCGAGCAAATGGGCTGCCAGTGCGTCGAGTTGCCGGTGGCCTCCAAAGGCACCAATCCACTCGATGACCTGAAGACGCTCTGGGCGCTGTATCGCCACTATCGCGCCATCAGGCCCGACGTCGTCTTTCACTACACGATCAAGCCCAATATCTACGGGTCGGTCGCGGCATGGCTCGCGCGCGTGCCTTCCGTGGCGGTGACGACCGGGCTTGGCTACGTGTTCATCCAGAAAAGCCGCGCCGCGCAGGTCGCCAAGCGGCTCTATCGCTTTGCCTTCCGCTTTCCGCGCGAAGTGTGGTTTCTCAACCGAGACGACGAAGCGGTGTTCAAGGAGCAGAACCTGCTCACCCACCCCGAGCGCGCGCGTCTGCTGCACGGCGAAGGCGTGGATCTGGAGCAGTTTGCCTTCGCGCCGCTACCGGAGCGCGACACCTTCTCGTTCGTGCTGATCGGCCGGCTGCTGTGGGACAAGGGCGTGGGCGAGTACGTCGAAGCCGCACGCGCCTTGCGCGCGCGCTACCCGCATGCGCGCTTCCAGCTGCTCGGGCCGGTTGGCGTCGACAACCCGAGCGCGATTTCACGCGAAGAAGTGGCCGCGTGGGAACGCGAAGGGGTGATCGAATACCTGGGCGAAACCGCCGATGTGCGGCCGTTCATTGCCGGCGCGGACTGCGTCGTGCTGCCGTCCTATCGCGAAGGCGTGCCGCGCACGCTGATGGAAGCGAGCGCGATGGGGCGCCCGATCGTCGCCACCGACGTGCCCGGCTGCCGGGAAGTCGTCGAAAACGGCGTCAATGGCCTGCTTTGCGAGGCACGCGATGCGGTGTCGCTCACGGCGCAGCTCGCTGCCATGCTGGACCTCCCCCAGGCCGAGCGACAAAACATGGCGGAGCGCGGCCGAAAAAAAATCGAGAAAGAATTCGACGAACGTGCTGTGGTACAACGTTACCGCGAACTGGTTCGCCAGATCACCGGCGTGACGTTTTGAGCGAACCGGGCCTCACTCAAAATTCGGGAATTCAGCATGGCAACGACGACAGCAGCGACGACCTCCAAAGGCACCATCCTCGTGACCGGCGGCGCAGGCTTTATCGGCTCGCATACCTGCGTGGAACTGCTCAACGGCGGCTACGAGGTGATCGCCGTGGACAACCTCGTGAACAGCCATCGCGAGTCGCTCGCGCGCGTGGAGCGGATCACCGGCAAGACGGTGACGCTCTACGAAGCCGACGTTTGCGACGAAGCGGCCCTGAACCGGATTTTCGAACAGCATGCCGTTGCCGGCGTGATCCACTTCGCGGCACTCAAGGCGGTGGGCGAATCGGTCGCCAAACCGGTCGAATACTACCGCAACAACCTCAACGGCCTGCTGGTCGTGCTCGACGTGATGCGCCGGCACGAGGTGAAGCAGTTCGTGTTCAGCTCCTCGGCGACGGTGTATGGCGTGCCCGAGCGCTCGCCGATCGACGAGACGTTTCCGCTCTCCGCGACGAACCCGTATGGCCAGTCCAAGCTCATCGCCGAACAGATTTTGCGCGACGTGGTGATCGCGGATCCGTCGTGGCGTATTGCGGTGCTGCGCTACTTCAATCCGGTGGGTGCGCACGAAAGCGGCTTGATTGGCGAAGATCCGGCAGGGATTCCGAACAATCTCATGCCCTACGTCGCCCAGGTGGCGGTCGGCAAGCTCGAAAGGCTGCGCGTGTTCGGGAACGATTATTCGACGCCCGATGGCACGGGCGTGCGGGACTATATCCATGTGGTCGATCTGGCACGGGGACATTTGTCCGCGCTCGACGCGCTCGTGAAGCTCGATTCCGGATTTGTGGTGAACCTTGGCACCGGGCGCGGGTATAGCGTGCTCGAGGTCGTGAAGGCGTTCGAGCAGGCTAGCGGATGTCCCGTTCCTTACGAAATCGCTGCGCGCCGGCCCGGCGACATTGCAGAGTGCTATGCGAATCCGGCGACGGCCGAGCGGCTGCTGGGATGGAAAGCGGAATTCGGGATCGAAAGGATGTGCCAGGATCACTGGCGGTGGCAGGAGAGGAATCCGCGGGGATTCAAGTGACAAACGAAGTGGCATACGCAGACGGCGCGCCCTTGCCGGGCGCGTTATTGCGTCTGTCCAACATCGCAACACCGTGCGCGGCATCATCGCGCTGCGAAGTCGGCGACCTGCGGGTCTCGCAACAATTGCTATTTAACGCGTTTTTACAGCCTGGCATCGTTTGTTGCAGATTATTACATCGACGTTACACCGATTAAAAAAACGCTACAATCTTGACGAATAGCATCGTCGAATTGGAGCGGGCGCAGTGAGTACAACAACCCCAAGGGGCGTCGTCGTATGGCTTACAGGCATGTCGGGTGCCGGCAAGTCGACCATTGCGCATGCATTATCCAGGCGACTACAAACGTTTGCTCTTCGCGCCACGGTACTTGATGGCGACGCGCTGCGTACAGGTCTCAATTCAGACCTCGGCTTCACCGAAGCGGAGCGCACGGAAAATCTGCGGCGCGTAGCTCACGTGGCGGCGCTCTTCTGCAACGAAGGCTTTATTGCCATTACAGCGACGATCTCGCCCGACGCCCACCATCGCGAAAATGCGCGCCATATCATCGGCGACGCGGCATTCATCGAAGTCTTCGTCGACACGCCGCTGGAAATCTGCGAAAGCCGCGACCCCAAAGGCCTGTATCAACGCGCTCGTCGCGGCGAAATTCCGCAGTTCACGGGTGTCGGCTCGCCATACCACCCGCCGGCCAGTCCGCAGCTGACCGTCCGGACGCAAGGCAATACCGTCGAACACTGCGTAGACGAAATCATTGAATACCTTGCGCGGGTGCATCACGTCGACACCAGCCCCGTTAGCCAGGGAAAGCTTCAACTGGCGTACCGTAGCGTCGACTGCCGCTGACTGGTGCGGCAACGGGGAAGAACAAGGCCCCGGTAGTGTCCAGTTGGCTCAGCTGGCAGCTCTTACCTTTTCGATATCCACGCTCTGAAGCGTCAGCGTAGCAGACGGCTGATACTCCGGCACCCAACGGCGCAGATCGCGCCGCACTTCGTCGTCACTGGGCACGCGGTGCTGCATCAACCACGGCAGCAACTCGTCGAGCAGGTGGTCCGGCACTTCCCTTGCACGTGCTATGCGCAGCTTGGGATGCGGCGTGCGCGTCGTCGCTTCGTCATCGGCGAGCAATTCTTCGTACAGCTTTTCGCCCGGCCGTAACCCCGTGAACACAATGCGGATCTGCTCCTCTGCGAAACCATAGAGGCGAATCAGATCCCTCGCCAGATCGACAATCTTGACTGGCTGCCCCATGTCGAGGATGAAGATTTCGCCGCCCTGCCCCATGCTCGATGCCTGCAACACAAGCTGCGACGCCTCCGGAATCGTCATGAAGAAGCGCGTGATCTCCGGATGCGTCACCGTAACCGGACCACCCTTCGCAATCTGCTGCTGAAACTTCGGAATCACGCTGCCCGCACTGCCGAGCACGTTGCCGAAGCGAACGGTCTCGAATTGCGTGCGCTCGCTCGTCTGCTGCATCGCCTGACAGGTCATTTCCGCGAGGCGCTTGCTTGCACCCATCACGTTCGTCGGATTCACCGCCTTGTCGGTCGAGATCAGCACAAAGTGCCGCACCCGATGCTTGATTGCTGCGCGGGCTACACGGTAGGTGCCGAGTACGTTGTTGCGGATCGCCTGCCAGGTATTCAGTTCCTCCATCAACGGCACATGCTTATAGGCCGCGGCATGGAATACGATGTGCGGCGTGTAACGCAGCATCACCTGATCAAGTAGCAGCGAATCCTTCGCGTCACCGACGATAGCCACGACCGAAGTATCGGGAGAGCGCTCGCGGATTTCCTCTGTGAGGCGATACATCGCGTATTCGGAGAGGTCGAATGCGACCAGTTGCGCCGGCGCGAAGCGCAGGATCTGGCGGCACAGTTCCGAGCCGATCGAGCCACCTGCACCGGTCACCATCACAACGCGGCCGCCAAGCAACGCCTCCACGTGTGGCATGTCAATCTTCACCGCCTCGCGACCGAGCAGATCCTCGAGGTCGATGTTACGCACCTGCGAAAGAAACGCCTGACCTTGGGACAGGTCGGTCAGCGCCGGCAACACCAGCGCCTTGACCCCGGCTCGCACACATTGCGTGGCGACGCGCCGTTGCACTTCCACGGAAGCCGACGGAATGGCGATGATTGCAAACTCACAGCGCAAGGTTTCGGCCCAACGGGCCAGTGCGTCAATCGGGCCTAGCACCTTGTAGCCATAGATCTCGCGCCCCTGCTTCGCGGGATCGTCGTCGAGCAAGCCGACGAGACGCCATTCGGCCGAGCGCGAGAGTTCGCGGGCGAGGCTTGCGCCAGCACCGCCTGCGCCAAGCACGATTACGGGCTTGCCCTGCGCGACAAGACCTCCGTACAGATAGAACTCTTTCGAGGCCCGATACAGTGCGCGAGAGCCGCCCATTGCAAAAAACAGCAAAAGCGGTGAAACGATCAGCACCGAACGAGGAATGATCGGCAAAGGCTGAATCATCACGGACAAGACCATGACGATCAACGAGGCCGAAACAATGGCCTTCGAAATACGCATCAGATCGGGAAGGCTCGCGAATACCCACATCCCGCGGTAAAGACCGAAGATACGGAACGTCATTGCGTACACCGGCAGGACCCAGAACAACGCCTTCAGGGCACCAACCCAAAATTCCGTCGGCACCGATGCGTTGAAGCGGAGTACATAGGCGGCAAGCCACGCCGCACCCACGGCGCCGACATCGAACAGGAAGGCACTGAATGATAACCAGGAGGCTTTATTGCGAAGCATCAGCGTCCACCTCCTTTTGCCTTGATAGAGATGACTGGAAGCGGCGCCAGCACACATCAATAGCCACGCCGATCACAACGAGAACCACCGCCCAGACACCAACCGCCGCCCACTGGAAAATCGCCGAATGCCTCAACAGCCAGACAGCAAGAATTATGCCCAAATTCATAATCAAGTACCACGTCAACGCCGTACGGCCGTGGCCCATGCCAAGGCGGACCATACGCTGATAGTAGTGTTCGCGGTGTGCCTGCCAAAATTTTTCGCCGCGAACCACTCGTTTAAGTAATGTCACCGAGGCATCCGCAATGAAAGAAGAAAATACTATTGCCGGAAACCAGATGGGCCAATTACCGTTAATCCACCCCCAATAGCCAAGGGCGCCTGCAAGAAAACCTAACGGAATCGAGCCGGCGTCGCCTAGAAACACCTTGGCCGGGTAAATGTTAAACAACAAGAAACCACCGGCTGCACCAGCCACAGCAGCACACGCACAGGCCAACGATAAGTTCGGTTGCGCACTGGTCAGCGCAGCAATCGTATACCCGGCGAAGCCGAAGAGCGCCATGCCACCCGCAAGACCGTCGGCGCCATCCATAAAGTTGTATAAATTGACAAGCCAGACGAGTAAAAACGCCACAAGTGCCAAAGCCCACCAATTCATGCCACCTGGATAAACCACCAGAAACGCCGCCGCCGCCAGGACATGGCAGCCGAAACGCACGCGCGCGGGAAGACCTCCGCGGTCGTCGATCAGCGACAGAATGGCCAGTAGGACGGCGGCCAGTGCAGGCAGCCACAGTGCGGGAGCGAGGCACCAAATCAGGATTGCCGAAATCGGTATGACACCCCATCCTCCAACTCTGGGAGTCGGACGAGTGTGAAGCGAGCGGTCGTTCGGAATATCAGTTGCAAGACGCCAGGCCATACCGGTTCGAAGCAAGATCAACAGGATGGCGGCACTAATGCATAACGAAAAGACTGCGCACAAGAGCAGGCGTGCCACTGGGCCAAAATGCGAAAGAGCGTAATGCATGCCGAGCTTAGTATGTCGAGCGGTACCAGACTGCCGTCTTCGACAGTCCTTGCTCCACTGAGTAGGGAGGATTCCATCCCAGCATCTCACGCGCACGCGTGCAATCCAGCCGCAAATCCCCAATCAAGCGTTCGATTTGTGCCGAACGTCCGGTCAGATTGCCTACGAGTTTAAGCCACGACGCTGGAACAGGTACCAAGCGCTGCGGTGCGCTCAATTGAGTCGCCAAGGTTCGCACGAGTTCCGAAACGGACAGGTCAAAACTATCCGCAACGTGAAATATCGTGCCCGGGGCGGCAGGGTTTGTTGCGCACTCAATCAGCGCGGATGCCAGGTTTCCCACGTAAATCAGGCTGCGACGCGCGGTGATCGCACCCAGCGGCAGCGGTATCCCTTTCGCGATTGCGTGCATGAGCTGCAAGAAGTTCGCGCGGACGCCCGGCCCATAGACAAGGGGGGGCCGGACAATGACGATCTCCATGCCCGTTTCCTTCCCATAGTGGAGAAGTGCATTTTCTGCTTCGCGCTTAGAAACGCCATATGGATCGGTCGGACCTGGCTCGTCGGACTCGCGCAGCGGCCGGCCGGGGTCCCTGTCTCCCAGTGCCTTAATACTGCTCACGAAGACGAAGCGACGGACACCCGCCGCGTGAGCCGCACTCGCGACACGCAGTGAACCGCCGACATTGGTCTTGCGGTACGCCGCCAACGAATCGACCTCTGTGTCGTGCATCAGATGTACGCGCGCTGCGAGATGTATCACTACATCGCACTTCTGATTTCGCGGCCACCCAGCTCCAATGTCAACAAAATCATCGTCAGCGATGATCCGTTCCTGCACACCCGGGCTGGCAGTTTGAGAACGTCTCACCAATCCAATTACGCTGCCACCGCGTTCAATGACGACATTTGAGACTGCGCGGCCCACAAAACCGCTCGCACCAGAGACGACTACAGACAAGGTCATGGATGTTAATTAGCGAGTTGCACAGCACGTATCAGGAATGCACCTAGCCCCCTTCCAGACTCGTGCATCAAGCAGACGCAGATCGAGGAACGGTCGCCGTTGGAACGCGATCAGAGGCTGGCAGTGGAGGTGGCATCGTCCCCTAGATAGGGTCGATGCACAGCAGCGCACATCGCAGCCTGTCAGTTCGTCGGCCTGCTCAGAAAATCCGCGTAAGCCTGTGCGATCCCGTCGCGAAGTGCGGTTCTGGCCCGCCAACCGAGATCCCGCATACGGGCGACATTCAACAGCTTACGTGGCGTCCCGTCTGGCTTGCTCGCATCAAACACGATTTTGCCTTCGAAGCCGACCACGCTCATTACCGTCTCGGCTAGTTCGCGAATCGTTACATCCTCGCCCGTACCGACGTTAAAGAGCCCCTCGCCAACTCCTGCCTCCATCAGAAATACGCAAGCATCGGCGAGGTCGTCGACGAACAGGAATTCGCGCATTGGATTTCCCGACCCCCACACACTCAGTTCGTTTTCCTCACGTACTTTTGCTTCGTGCGTCTTGCGAATCAATGCGGGTAAAACGTGACTGTTATTCAAGTCATAATTGTCGTTGGCGCCATACAGATTCGTCGGCATCACAGAGATATAACGTCGCCCATATTGGCGGTTGTAGCTCTCGCACATTTTCACCCCGGCAATCTTCGCAATCGCATAGGGCTCGTTTGTAGGCTCCAGCGGCCCCGTCAAGAGATATTCTTCCTTGATCGGCTGTGGGCAATCGCGCGGATAAATGCAGCTTGAACCGAGAAAACACAGCCGGTCAATACCCGCACGGTGCGCTCCGTTAATGACATTGGTCTCGACCGCCAGATTTTCATAAATAAAATCCGCGCCGTAGGTATTGTTGGCGTAGATGCCACCCACCTTGGCTGCAGCGACGAAGATATATTCAGGCCGCTCCGACTCGAGAAAATCGCGAACGGCCACTTGATCGAGCAGGTCCAGTTCTGCCCGAGAGCGAGTCAAAATGTTGGTATAGCCCTTCGACTGGAGATTGCGCACCAGTGCCGAGCCGACCATCCCACGATGGCCGGCCACGTAGATTTTCGCGTCTTTCAGAAGATTTTCCATCATTCGCGCCCTACTGAGACTGTGAATCCAACACTCTTCAACAAGGCATGTTGCTTGGCCTTGTCGAGATCATGAGCGACCATTTCCTCGACCATCTCATCCAAAGTGATCCTGGGCACCCAGCCAAGTTTGTTCTTCGCTTTGGTCGGGTCGCCAAGCAGGGTCTCAACTTCCGACGGCCGGAAATATCGCGGATCGATTTTGACAATGATGTCGCCGACCTTGACGGACGGCGCCTTCTCTCCGGTAATCGCGCTCACTCGCCCTTGCTCGTTGACCCCTTCGCCTTCCCATGCCAACACAATACCGAGCTGTGCAGCGGCCTTGTCAATGAAAGTCCGGACGCTATATTGAACTCCCGTGGCAATCACGAAGTCCTCGGGCTTCTCCTGCTGCAGCATCAACCATTGCATTTCAACGTAGTCTTTTGCGTGCCCCCAATCCCGCAATGCATCGAGGTTACCCATAAACAGGCAATTTTCGAGCCCCTGAGCGATATTGGCCAAACCGCGCGTTATCTTGCGCGTAACAAACGTCTCTCCACGGCGTGCGGATTCATGGTTGAAGAGAACCCCGTTGCACGCGTAAAGACCATAGGCCTCCCGGTAGTTCACGGTAATCCAGTACGCGTAAAGCTTGGCAACGGCGTAAGGCGAGCGTGGGTAGAACGGGGTCGTCTCCTTTTGCGGCGTTTCCTGCACAAGGCCGTAGAGCTCTGAAGTGCTGGCCTGATAGAAGCGCGTTTTTTTCTCAAGGCCGAGGAAGCGGATACCCTCAAGGAGACGCAACGCGCCGATCGCATCGACATCCGCCGTGTACTCCGGCGCCTCAAAACTGACCGCGACGTGCGACTGTGCCCCGAGATTGTAGACTTCGTCGGGCTGCACCTCCCGAAGAATGCGAATCAGGTTCGACGTGTCGGTCAGATCACCGTAATGCAACTTGAGTCGCTGATGCTCCGCGTGCGGGTCTTCATAAATGTGGTCAATGCGATCTGTATTGAACAGCGAAGCCCGCCGCTTGATGCCGTGAACTTCATAGCCCTTCTCAAGCAAAAACTCAGCCAGGTAAGAACCGTCCTGACCAGTGACGCCGGTAATCAAAGCTTTTTTCATTTTAAACGTTCCACGTAAACAGATTACTAAATGAAATAGTGTTAGCCGTCAGCGACCGGAACAAGATTCCAGACGTTGAATCTGTGCATCAACCATCTTGCCCACCATCTCCTCAAAGCTGATGGTCGGCTCCCAATTCAGGATTTTGCGCGCTTTGGAGGCGTCTGCGAGTGTCTGCCCGGTCTCCAACGGGCGGACTAGCCCGGGATCGCTCATCACATGGTCCTTCCAGTCCAGCCGAACCCGCCCGTAGGCCGCCTGGCACAGGTCGCGCAGCGTGTGCAATTTGCCCGTACCCACGACAAAATCGTCAGCTTTGTCCTGCTGCAACATAAGCCACATTGCTCTGACGAAATCGCTCGCATGCCCCCAGTCGCGGGCAATATCGAGGTTACCCAGCGCCAGCCTCCCATCCGTGACGATTGGACGACCAAGTTCGTTCAAATCACGAGAGTTGCTGATTCCCAACGCGGCGCACGCCGCGCCATATGCGATCTTCTGGGTAACAAAATGCAGCGGACGCCGCTCGCTCTCATGGTTAAACAAAATTCCGCTGGATATGAACAGGCCATAACTATCGCGGCAGATGCGGACCAGATGGTGTGCGTAGACCTTCGCGGCAGCATACGGGTTCGCGGGGTGAAACGGCGTGTCCTCGTTCTGCGGGCCGCTGCACGTACCCCCGAACATTTCCGATGAAGACGCATGATATACGCGGGCTTTAGGGCACGTATGACGCACGGCATCAAACAGGCGGATCGCACCCATCCCATTGATCATCAACGTCTCCGGCGCTCGCGCCCAAGACTCCCCCGGACGCGATTGAGACGCCAGATTGTAGATTTCGTCGGGCCGGGCCTCCTGCAAAGCGCTCGCGATATCGCCCCCCTCGGACATATCGCCAAACAGAACGGTGACCCTGTCTGCGAGGTGACTCGCGCTGTGCGGACGTATCCAGCTCTCATGGCGGGCAAGACCAAAAACCTCATATCCCTTCTCAAGCAAGAACTCCGCAAGAAAGGATCCATCTTGCCCGGTAATACCCGTAATAAGTGCCCTTTTCATGCTGACTTGCACCGCTTGGGAGAGGCCAACGCCTCATCGTACATCTGTAACAAGGCGGTCGCGCTCCGTCGCCAATCGAAACAACCAGCCTGCTTGACCGCGGCCAGACCGAGCGCATCGCGCTCATTCCTGTTTGCGGCAATGCGCAACATGGCCTGCGTCCAGCTCTCAATGTCCATTGGATCAAGAAGGATGGCGGCATCACCCGCAACCTCGGGCACGGAACTCGAGGTCGTCGTGATCGTCGCCGCGCCGAACTGCATCCCTTCAAGCACTGGCAACCCAAATCCTTCGAATAGAGAGGGGTAGAGGTTTGCGTAACAGTTCCGGTACAGCCAGATTAATTCGTCATCCGATACATATCCGGTCATCACAACCTGGTCCTCGATGCCGAGCTCTTTCAAATGAATTTGAAAATCCTCCATCAGCCAACCCTTTCCGCCCGCGAGAACGAGGGGCATCCGAGGACCGCCAGCGGCGAGGTATCGGGCGTATGCGTCGGTCAAACGGCGCTGATTCTTGCGCGGCTCAACGGTACCCACGTTGAGCCAAAAACCGCCACTCGGAATCCCCTCTATCGCTTTCGGTCGCTTGCCAACAAGCGACGAATCCGAAAAGCGCGAACAAGGATAAATTACGCGTATCCGATCTTCGCTAAAATGCGGGAAGACCTCCAGATAGTGATCTCTCGATGCCTTTGAAATCGCCACAATCCAGTCCGCGGAAACCGACGATTTGAACACCCCTTCGAAACAGCCGAGGCGATTGGCCTCCGTCGTCCAGGCAGGCTCCACCAGAAACCCCATGTCGTAAAACGTATAAACAAGGCGGCTCCGCTCCGTCCTGGCCGGCGACCAGAAATTGTTCGAATGAATAATATCCGGGCTGCCAAGCGACTTTTCAGACTCTTTAGATGTCCAGAAGCTGCGCGCCGTCTCCCGTGTTACGTGTCTTGGCCCATACTCCACGTTTTTTCCCGAGTAAGGGTTCAGCACCGGCATTAACGGATCAAAATAAAAATCACCAAAACTAGGATATAGCGAAAAATTATGCTGGGGCGCAATATCGATCATTGCCTGCACCATTGCATGCGCATAATAGCCGCACCCGGCTTTCCCGGAACCGGTTTGAGAAACATCGAATCCTATGTGCATAGTCCGGGTTCAAACATGCTGAAGGGAGGTTTGACGAAACTTCATAATCATCCTGATCACCTGGATTTCATACTTCGCATGAACGGAGCGCACGCGCGCGCGGCTGCCGCGACGGAATAAGGCCGTTACCACAACCTGGACATCTAACCATGAGCGCCGTATCGATGGCGGCGCGGCAAGACGCAAATCGGCAACGAACGGCGTGCAGCCCTTGAGTCGATAGCCTTGGTCATTTGAGCGCACCGTTGACGCCTCCCCGCCGTGTAGCGCCTGAATGAAAAACGCAGCAAACATCCTTGCAATCTGCGTGCGGACAAAAACCATAACTTCACCCGCCGCCGTCAACACCCGAAGCAACGCGGAACAACGGCACGCGTTGCGCACCACGGAGTAAATAGCCGGGAGCAACTGAGACCGCATCTCTAGCCAGTCGAGCACCTCCATACCTCGTTTGCCGGCTCTGGCAAATTGCGTCTCCGCTTCGAGCGGCGTCTCGACATTCATGCTACGTTGCCCTCCCTTGTAGCAGCCATTATCTGCTCGCGATTCGCCGATAGCATGTGTTAGCGACTGTGATTCCTGGCTGCAACAAGCGACTCCCGCTGAAGCCTTCAGCGGGAAGCAGCGATATGCGTTTCCAACAGGCCTCAATCCAGCCAAGTCTCGACTGACACCCAACACGCTACGGCGATCATCGCGAAGTTAGTTTGCCGTTAAAAGACCCAAAATTCCCGCACAGACCAAGCCTCCGAAGCCGTCATCCAAGCGCCTTTGTAATAGGCGGGTTGAGCGACCTCCCGCCCATCGTCAGGACGAAGCAAACCACCGACCCTTACCCTACCTTTATCGGCCACCATCTTGACATCGCCCCCCGATAACAATGTTGCTGGTTGTAAGCGCCAGCTCATTCAAATCCGACCGGCACGCGGTTCTCATGACTGGCGTCACCTGGCCGGTAAAAATGTGCAGTAGTTTACCCTAGGCTGGCATCGCTGAATGCATTTCATCGGACGCGCGACACGCCGCTGAATGTCGCCAGTCAAAATCGAACGAAAGCAATTTGTAGTGTCAACGGGGAGAAATTCCCGGTTACACTTTGACACACATTGAGTTGTCCGACAACTTGCCGAGCCGCCGCAAATTGCTCCAGTATGGTTACCTTGTTATACTTCGAGTTTCATTTGAATAGGGGCTTTGGCGCCCTCCGCCTCGACGACAGACGCTCTGCCCGATAGGTTGAAGTGGCTAGATTGCCTCTTTCGGCCAGCGGTTCGAGTTTCGCCTTGTAGGTGAAAAAAGTTGCCTCGCCCAACGTGACCCATCAGTCGACACAGAAGCCAGGCCCTGCAATCGCGCCGCGCGAAAGCGTGCGCCTGGTGCTACCCGCGCAATGGCCTGCGATGGAGAAAGACCTCGCCCTCAAGTCACCGGGCCCCAATCGGCAATTCATGTAAACGTCGGCGTCGTTTGCCGCAGGCGCTCCAATCCGGAAGCCCTGGCCTCATAGCGGACGACGCTACCAGGCGCCAGTTGAAAGCACAGCGATAGCAACGTGCCCAACCTGGCAACACTGAAAACCAAGGAACGAGTTGAGGAAGTCTATGCAGTTCGTAACGACAATTCTTTGCGGCGGCGCTGGCTCCCGGCTGTGGCCGGTTTCCCGAGCACTCCATCCGAAGCCGTTCATTCGCCTTCAGGACGGACAGAGTCTCCTGCAGAAAGCCTTCCTGCGGGCAGTCGGACTTCCAGGTGTAACTGAAATTCTAACGGTCACCAATCGTGATCTGCTGTTCGCTACGCAAGATGAGTTCCGCGAAGTGGACACGGCAAAGCTTCCGTTATCGTTTGTCCTTGAACCTTGCGGGCGCAACACCGCGGCGGCAATCTCGGTCGCCGCACAGCAAGTTGCAGCGACGCATGGCCGCGACACGCTCATGCTGGTGTTGGCCGCAGACCACCTGATCTCGGACCAGAAGGCTTTCGAGGCCGCTGTGTCGAAGGCAAAGGAACTCGCGAGTACTGGCAAGCTGGTGACGTTCGGTATCAAGCCTGATAATCCCGAGACGGGTTATGGCTACCTCGAGGTGGAAGGTAGCAAAGTGCTTCGTTTCGTCGAAAAACCTTCCCTGGAAAAAGCACAGGAGTACTGCGAGTCTGGCCGCTTCCTGTGGAATTCAGGCATATTTTGTTTCGCTGTGGGTGCCATGCTCGATCAGATGAAGCAGCACTGCCCAGAAATTCTAGCTGCGACCGCAGCTTGTACCAAGCAATCAAGGACCGCCACGGGTAAGGGATTCGCTCAAATCGAGCTGGATGCTGACTCCTTCGCCAAAGTACCGGATCTGTCCATCGATTACGCGGTGATGGAGAAGTCTGACCAGATTGCTGTCGTCCCATGCAGCATCGGGTGGAGCGACATCGGCTCCTGGACCGCATTGGGCAACCTGTACGAGCCCGATAGTGCGGGTAATCGCATTCAGGGCGACGTGGTCGTACACAATACCCATAACTGCATTCTCCAGAGCGACGATCGCCTGTTGGGGGCTGTCGGAGTCGACGATCTTATTCTTATCGATACGCCGGATGCCGTACTGGTCGCCCATAAGTCGCACGCTCAGGACGTCAAGCATATTTACGCACAGTTGAAAGCCGCGGGTCACGAAGCCTACAAACTGCATCGCACCGTCCATAGACCCTGGGGCACGTATACCGTTCTCGAAGAGGGCAACGGTTTCAAAATCAAACGTATTGAGGTCAAGCCGGGAGCAAGTCTTAGCTTGCAGATGCACCATCATCGAAGCGAACATTGGATCGTTGTGCGCGGCATGGCAAAAGTGGTCAATGGCGACTCCGAACTTTACGTCAACACCAACGAATCAACATACATTCCGGCTGGACACAAGCATCGTCTGGAGAACCCTGGAATCCTCAGTCTTGTGATGATCGAAGTCCAAAGCGGCCCGTACCTCGGCGAAGACGATATCGTCCGCTTCGAAGACAAATACGGGCGCACGTGATGCTTGCTGCGCCGCCGTCATGAGCTAATCATTACTCCGGCCCGACGCAGGCGCACCAAGCATTCCAGATTAAACAGGCTTTGAGTCAGCTAATGAGCAATCAACACTCCGCGACGCCTGCGGCCATGTTTCGTGGTTTGGTGCAAAACAGGGAACTGCTCCGCGATCTCGTCAAGCGCGACTTCATCGGTCGGTATAAAGGCTCGATGTTGGGTGTAGTGTGGTCGCTTTTCAATCCACTGTTGATGCTGGCGATCTACACGTTTGTATTCAGCGTGGCCTTTAAGGCACGTTGGGGAGGCCACGGCGATGAGAGCAAGGTTGCATTCGCAATCGTGTTGTTTTCCGGAATCATTGTCCATACGTTCTTTGCGGAATGCCTCAATCGTTCTCCGAGCCTGATTACCAGTCACGCTAACTACGTAAAGAAAGTGGTTTTTCCGCTTGAGATACTGCCGTGGATGGCGTTACTCTCAGCCTTTCTGCACTTTCTGGTTAGCTTCGGCGCATTGCTCGCGTTTTGCCTTCTGTCCGGCACGCCACTGCATATGCAGGCATTGCTGATTCCGCTCGCGCTCCTTCCATTGATCCTGATGATCATGGGAATATCCTGGATTTTGGCATCGCTTGGCGTGTACCTGCGTGACCTGTCGCAGGTTATCGGCATGCTAGTCACGATTTCCCTATTTCTCGCCCCGATTTTCTACCCGATCGATTCGCTTCCAGAGGCATATAAGGCGTTCCTCGCCTGGAACCCCATCACGCTGCCGGTCATTCAAATGCGAAACTTGCTGCTCTTTGGCAGACCGTTCGAATGGAATCGCTGGGCTGCGAGCCTTGTACTTGGCATAGTCATCATTCAGATGGGTTACTGGTGGTTCCAAAAATCACGAAGGGGTTTTGCTGATGTCGTTTGAAGATACGGTCATTGATGTCCGCAATCTCAGCAAGCGCTACGAGATCTACAAGACGCCCAGAGACCGTCTGAAGCAACTCGTTCTGCCCCGGCTGCACCATACGGTCAACCGTGCCGGGGTTGCAATGCACATTGCAAAGCCCAAGCCATCGCCTCACTATTTCCGTGAATTCTGGGCTCTGCAAAACGTCTCCTTTCAAGTGCGACGTGGTGAAACCCTTGGAATCATTGGCCGCAACGGCAGTGGCAAGAGTACATTGCTGCAAATTCTTGCTGGAACACTTGCACCCACCGCGGGCGAAATTGAAGTCCACGGCCGAATCGCCGCGCTTCTGGAGCTTGGAAGTGGCTTCAATCCTGAATTCAGCGGTCGCGAAAACGTCTTTCTGAACGGGCGAATCCTTGGCCTCACCCAAAGGGAAATCGAGGCGCGCTATGATCAGATCGTAGAGTTCGCGGACATTGGCGAATTCATCGATCAACCTGTCATGACGTATTCCAGCGGGATGTTCGTTCGTCTCGCGTTCGCGGTACAGGCTCACATTGATGCGTCAATCATCATCATTGACGAAGCACTGGCCGTTGGTGACGTGTTCTTTCGAAAGAAATGTTACACCCGGCTTGAACAATTGCGCGACGCTGGAACAGCAATCTTGCTCGTCTCCCATTCGATGCCCGATATTGAACAGTACTGCGAGCGGGCCGTGCTGCTCGACCACGGGGTCACGCAATTTATTGGTTCTTCGTCAGAGGCAGCGAAGCATTACTATTTGCTGCACCAGACAACGACTCACGCAGCCAACGAGCGCATTTCGCGCCCACAACCGTTTGAGCAGTCAGAAAGCATTAAACGCGTGATGGAGTTACCGACGCCATCTGCGTACGTCGATTTATCATGCAAGACGGTCGTCAGCGATGGCACAGCCCGATGCATCGGCATAGCACTTTGCAATGCGGCGGGAGACCCCTGTAATAGTTTCCATCAGGGAGATTTGGCGATCTTCTACTACGAATTTGAACTGGCAGAAGACATTAGCGTTCCGTTGTGTGGTCTTGTGATCAAGAATGAACGTGGCGTAATTATTCATGGGAAAAATAGCTGGCAATTCCCGAATGACGTCCCACAACAACTGACATCTGGGTCACGCATCATATGCCGACATGAAATACGGCTCGATGTTGGGCTCGGCGAGTACATTTTCGAGGTCGGACTTGCATCAATTTCGGCGGAAAACTGGAATAATCGAAATAATATTTCGCACGAGGCGATGACGGCGGACACTATCCGGCGTTGCCACATCCCAGAAGCAGGCTCATTTTCCGTTGGAATGGCGATTATAGGCGGTGTTGCCACCTTGACACATCACGGTGCTGCGAATTTACCTGGAGACTTGACGATTACCGCATATGCTGCCCAGTCGCAAGACTAGCACTATACGGAGATGATGTCTGAAACAGGGAAATTTCCAGACACTCGCGACGCAACCCGAACTATAAGCGATTGAATTTAACATGAAAAATCCAATTATATTAACGGAATATCCGAAATCGGGAGGGTCCTGGGTCAGCTCCATGATTGGAGACGCATTAGGATTACCTAAGCGCGATATATATATGCGCCCCGGTTTTAATCTATTCAACGCATCCGAGCATCCATGGTACAAAAATGGGGCTCCGTTTGATTTTCCGGCACTATGCGTCATCAAGAGTCATGAGCTACCGGACTCGGAGCTGGTTAATTTCGATGCGAATTTCCTTCATTTAGTGCGCGACGGACGCGATGTAATTGTCTCGAAATGGTTTTTTGACAAAGAATTTATGGTCAAGAATGGGATTACGACCACATTCACAAAAAATTTTGACGATTACGTTGAGGAAACTGCCACCGCATGGTCGGACTATATTAAAGCATGGCAAAATATGCAAATCACGACCGTGCGCTACGAGGACTTTCTTGCCGATGCTGGCACCGCACTTGGAGCCACAATAAAAGCAATAACCGGCATCTCCATGCCCGCCAGTCTTTTACAGAATGTTGTACTGGCAAACACAAAGGAAAAATTCGCAGAATCGCTGAGTAAGACTTTTCAGCATAATACTTTTGTCCGGAGAGGCATTGCCGGAGATTGGAGAAATCATTTTTCGCAGCGCAACATCGATTGTTTTCGGTCAATCGCTGGAAACGCGATGTCGTTACTCGGCTACCGCCTGTGAGCGAACGATGATACCTGCCCGACTGTATGACGCGTGCAAATCAAGGGGATAACTATGACTACCTGCTGGTGCGGAAGCACCCAATTCCTCCCGTTTAGCCCGGAATATGCTGAATGCTCCGATTGCGGCACGCTGATCTCTCTCGCGGGAAAATCTGCTGACGAGTTGAGTGTTGACGATGATGAAACTGATTTCTACGGCAAGGCTTATTGGCTATCTCACCAAAGCGACGATCTCGGATATCCCGACATCCATAAGCGAGCTCGTGTCGATCTAACTGAACGTAATCTTCACTGGCTCAAGACCCTCCTGAAATACAGGCTCCCCGGCGCGAAGGTAATGGAACTTGGCTGCTCGCACGGTAGCTTCGTCGCTTTGATGCGGCATGCGGGATACGACGCGTCAGGCGTCGAGATGAGCCCATGGGTCGTCGATTTTGGAAAGCAAACGTTTAACGTGCCTATCTTCGTTGGGCCAATTGAGAATCTCGACATTCCTCACGGAAGTCTTGACGTGATCGCACTGATGGATGTCATGGAGCATCTCCCAGACCCGGTCGCCACACTCGCTCACTGCTTGAAGCTACTGAGCCCCAACGGCATGCTACTCATCCAGACTCCGCAATTCAGGCGCGAGATGACGTACGCAGAGTTGGTTAAAGCGAACGGTGCCTTCCTGGAGCAACTGAAATCAGACGAACATCTCTACTTGTTCACAAAAGATTCGGCATCGCGCCTGTTTCGGCAAATTGGAGCCGAGTACGTACAGTTTGAGGCGGCAATCTTTAGTCAATACGACATGTTTTTTGCCGTCAGTCGTGTTCCGTTCGAAACTTACTCACAAGAAGATATCAACGCGGCACTGTGTTCGGTGCCCAATGGACGTATTACCCTGGCGTTGCTTGACCTGCGCGAACGCGAATTAGCGTCAGAGGCTGACCGCATAGCGCGAGGTGAACAAATCGAAACACTCACCAGAATAACCAAGGAGTCAGAGGCCGACCGCGCCGCCCGGTGGGAGCAAATCGAAGCACTCACCGAAATGATTAAGGAGTCGGAAGCTGATCGTGTTGTGCGAGGAGAACGGATCGAGAGGCTCACCGGAATGATGAACGAGTCGGTGGCCAGCCAGGCTTCGCTCGGGGAACAGGTAAGGCATCTGACTGACGAGCTGCAGAATACGGAATCCGACCGTAAAGAACAGGTCGCGATGCTGAATAACAAACTAGAAAAGATTAACGCTGAACGAGCCGCCAGCGAGGAGCAGGTTTCCCTCGTGCGAAAGGAGCTGCGAGTTTTGTTCGGTCACCGACTATTCCGCCTAATAGCCAAGCTCGCAGGTTGGCGCGAAGCAAAAAAGCTGGAAGATAAAATCAATCAACCATGAATATGACTCCTTCCAAGGTTGCGGTAGACCTCACCCCCGTTCTCCCTGGTGGCGAGAACGGGGGGGCGAAAATTTTTGTGCTGACGCTGCTGCGCCAACTGGCGGCCATGGCACCTGCTACGCAGTTCATTTTGCTGACTCGCGCCGAATCACACGAAGAACTTTCGGCACTCGACCGATCCAACGTACAACGCAAGCTGGTCTTGGGAGCCCCACAGGCAAGAGCAGTCCAGCCGCTGCTGAAGCGACTCGCGGCCCGTATCAGCCCTCACATAGGCGGCAGGCAACGCCGGTTGCTGAGTCGGGTGGGCTACCTGCTAAATCGGACCCTGAAGCGCCGGAGTGCCGGGACACTGCTACGGGATCTCGAGGTCGATTTGCTCTTCTGCCCGTTTACCGCGCCAACCTACTACGAGCCGGGCATTCCGACCGTTTGCACAATCTACGATCTGCAATACAAAACTTATCCAGAGTTTTTTGCCCCAGAGGACGTGGCACATCGTGCACAGACCTTCATCGACGCTTCGCGACGGGCAACTGCGCTTGCGGCTATTTCGGACTATTCACGTCAGTCCGCGATCCTCCACGGCCAACTTGATCCCTCGCATATTCGAACGATTCATCTGCGAATGGCGCGTCGGATCGCCCCGCAGGATGGACAAAACACCCAAGTGCTGGAAAGGCTGGGGCTCGTGCATCGAGCCTATTTGATCTATCCGGCGAATTTCTGGAAACACAAGAATCACGAGATGCTGCTCGCAGCATTCGGTATGGCTTGCGCCGACGCTCGGTTTCCCGGCAATATCAAACTCGTTTGCACTGGCGCTCCGGGGCCGCGTCAGGAATGGCTAAAAAATGCAGCAGACGGCATGAATCTCGGTGACCGCATCATCTTTCCCGGATATCTGCCTAACGAAGAACTGGCGGCCCTGATCTCGAACTGCGGCGGCGTCGTCTTTCCGTCCCTGTACGAAGGCTTTGGTTTGCCGGTTCTCGAGGCGATGGCAGCCAACGTCCCAGTGGCATGCAGCAACACCACTTCGTTGCCAGAGGTCGCAGCAGATGCTGCCATCATGTTTGACCCGCGTGTGCCGAGCCAGATTGCTGAAGCCATGATTACCCTGGTTGGCGACGAAGCCCTCCGAGCACGTTTGGTCAAGGCCGGACAAGCCCGAATCGATGAATTTTCTGACTCGGAACGCATGGCGAACGAGTATTGGGATCTTTTCAAATATGCTCTAGCCGATGTCAAAAAGGTCAATTTGCTAAGCGGTGTCCATGCCGATGGTTGGGTTGGCGAGAACCTCAAGATTCAAACTGCGCCGCTTCACAACGCACAGAGCGTAGAGATTCAGATCACTTCACCCGAATGGGCTCCGCAAAGCGCGCTGACTATACAAACCTTCCGGGCAGGTAAATCGAACGGCACGCCGCTGAAGGTGAAGCGTGGATCGCAGGTAGTCTTGTCGGTCCCAATAGATCAGTCGGGCGATTATTTCGAACTACGCCTCTCCCCTACCTTTGTTCCTGCCAGTTGCGGGTTCGGCGACGACCGCCGTGAGCTCTCGGCAATGCTGCAACGCTGTAGCATCCTGGCTGGCGATTCGTCACGCATAGATTTGTTTCCGGAAGAGGCTCCCGTATGAAGATTAGCATTGTCACCCCGTCTTACAACCAGGGACAATTTATTGAGCGTACGCTGCAGAGTGTTGCGTTTCAGGACGGTGCCGAGATCGAGCACGTTGTATTCGACGGAGGTAGCTCCGACAATACCGTCGATGTTCTCAAGGCCTTCGCACCTGCGGTCCGGTGGGTGTCGAAGAAAGACAAGGGACAAACGGATGCCGTCAATCAAGGCATTCGAGCGACCGACGGCGAAATTATCGGCTGGTTGAATTCCGACGATGTCTACTATCCCGGCGCGATCGCTCGAGTGGTGGCTTTTTTTCAGGAAAATCCCGAAATTGACGTAGTCTACGGACTTGCCGATCACATTGATATTGACGATAACGCTTTCGAGGACTATCCAACGGAGCCTTGGAATCTCGAGCGACTCAAGGAAACTTGCTTCATCTGCCAGCCCGCACTCTTTTTCCGGCGGCGCGTCGTCGATCAATACGGATTGCTCGACGAGTCGTTGCACTATTGCATGGACTATGAATACTGGTTGCGACTTGGCAAAGCAGGGGTTCGGTTCGCATTACTCGATAAGAAGCTCGCTGGATCACGGCTCTACGCGGACAATAAAACGCTCGGTGCCAGAGTGAAAGTGCATGCCGAAATTAACGATATGTTCAGAAAGCTATTCGGCATGGTCCCTGATCGCTGGCTTTTCAATTACGCCCATGCGGTGGTCGAGCAGCGATATACGAGAAGCAACTCGAATGCATTTGCTCTCCGGGTCGGCATGACTTCGGTCTCGGCCTCATTGAAATGGAATCACCGTGTCTCCGGAGAAATGGCGAAATCAATTTATTCGTGGATTCGAAAATGAGGCTCTTACCTCTACTGGCGTAAACCGAAGGCAGACGGGCACACAGATTACCTCTACCTGACCGGCACGGCCACGATCAGACCGTATTCATCGGGTACTGCCCGGCTCTCTGCGAATCTTCGTTCACCACGTGGACCCAGGCGACCCAGGGTTACATCTACGGCATCAGATGCCACTAAGTACCGGGATTGATCTGCGGTATAGTTCCGGCGTCGCCAACACCCAAAGAACTGTCCCAATGTCCAACGCTTTCTGGGTGGCCGTCGCTGCGATGGCCGTCACGCTGTCTATTTCCACGGTTTTGGGCAGAGCAGTATGCCA
This sequence comes from Paraburkholderia acidipaludis NBRC 101816, assembly GCF_000684975.1. Classification (GTDB taxonomy): domain Bacteria; phylum Pseudomonadota; class Gammaproteobacteria; order Burkholderiales; family Burkholderiaceae; genus Paraburkholderia; species Paraburkholderia acidipaludis. The sequence goes on from NZ_BAXZ01000020.1 coordinate 57,589, forward strand.
GATGGTCCCGGGACGCCTTCGTCCGGCCGCCACGCTTTATCTCTCTCCAGCGTTTGGTCTCGCGGTGCTCGTCATTTTCGCGAGCATGACTGGACGTCATCTTCCGCTCGGAGGAACCCCAGTCCATCTTGTCCTCGCTGCGGTGGTGATTCTGGCGATCATCGCTGAGCGCGACCGTTTCGCAGCGTTTCGGCATATGTTGACGGTGGTGTGCTTCGGGCTGGTGTGCGGTTCCCCGGTCCTTGGAGGTCTCTTTGTTCACGGTGCCTATTTCGCATACAACGACACCTTCACGTATCTGGCGCAAAGTATCTGGCTGCAAACACATCCCTTCAGTCTCCACATCACACCTGATCTCCTAACGCCACTGAGTAGCCAGATCGGTCTATATCAGGCCGCGGGTTTGCGGATGGGCGCGAGCTATCTGATAGCACTCGTCCAGTCGTTCATGGGCACTCAGTGGCCGTATTCCATCTACCCGGCTGTGATGGTATCTGCGGTTGCGGCATGCTGTCTGGCGGCCGGCTTTCCACTCTCGAGGTTGACGCAAACCATGTCGCGGCGCGCAACGCTCGCGCTTCTTTCGCTGCCGGCCTTCGGCCTGAATGGACTGACATTCGGATCGGTCTTCGGCTTCGCACCTCAGACGCTCGGGATCATGTTTGGATCGAGCGTCGCATTCACCATCGGCTATCTGCTTCATTGGATCACGATCCGTCAACGTAGCGCGCGAGATATCGCTGTCGCGTCGGTCCCGGGTGCATTGCTCTTTGCGGCCTTGACCTACGCATATTCCGAAATCATACCTTTCGTAGTACTGGCTGTTCTCGCGAGTGCGCTGTTCGTGATCGCCCGGCACCGCGATCGCGCGGTCTCTATACTGTCCTTCGGAGTGGCATTCGCCGTAGCCGCTCTGATCCTCCTGAACACGGAGACGCTGCGCGCCATAGCAGCGATCCGGACGCAGGCAAATGTAGTTGTTGGAGGGCCGGTCAACTGGTCCTTGAGCGGCTTTATTGCCCATGCGCTCGGCGTGCATGGAGGCGCATGGGACGGCTTCACGTGGGCCATGCGGGGAATACCAAAGAGCGGCGCCTACTTTGTCGGCACGGCCTCCATGCTCGCGATAGTCGCGCTGTTGGCGCTGGCTCGAAGGGCGATCCGGAAGCGTATCGCGGACTATTCGCTGTTGCCGACAGCGGTAATGCTGGCGTTTCTCGCGGCGGCTCTATTGATTTTCAGGTATGGCGTGCACTCCCCGTTCCCAATCGGGATCGGGCAGAGCTGGAGCCAATTTAAGCTGGCGGAATGGGCTTCGCCCTTCGTATCCGTGTTTGTCCTTCTCTCTGTCGCGAGGCTGAAGAAGTTCGTCGGCAAATATCTGGCAGCGGGAGTCGTGTGTCTCCTCTGCTCGCTGATCGCCGTTGAGGCGGTCGCGTGGCCGATTAACCTGCATGGCGTATACGGATATTTCACCTGGTATTACGGCACGCCCCGATCGGTCGGGAAATACTTGACGGACTTCCGCGAAACGATTCTGGAGACTTGCAAGCCCGGCACGCCGATATATCTCGATCTGCACGGTGATCATATCAAGGCGCGTGAAACGCTCGCAATGTACCTGTTTGACCAGCCACTGAAATCAGACTGGCACGACGACGATTATCTGAATTTCTACAACTCGCGCGGTGGCAAAAGTGAACGGATTCAGTCTGGAGACTGCGTCGTCGCAGCAAAAGACAACGCTGAATATCAGGGTGGCGTGGTCAGCGGTCCGTTTCGAATTGTGCCGGCGCAGAGGTAGCCGTGGTTGGCCGCAAGTTAGTAGGCCAAGGCGCGCGCGGCGACAATCATTTTGGCCGACGCGCTCCGCAGCTACGTATCGCACGCGTTCTGGTCTTCGCAGTGTGGCCGTGAAGGCCGCGGCCATATCCTCTGCGCCCGCTGCACAGTGGCTTGCCGCAGGATTCCCATCACCCAGTGAGAGTTTTTAGCTCCGGTCACCCAGTTCGAAGGCAACATGCCGCGAGCTGGCGACAGTTACATAGTGTTCATGAAAGGCCGCGCGAGGCGCACTCATTTGCGCACTCGCCCCGGAAAGTCGGTGTTGGAATTCTCGTCTTACTTCCGCGGCCCGCCTATAGTGTCAGTCAATCTTAAGCGCCCTATCCACCACGCCAGCCACATCGATACCCTCGCGAATCGCATAGTTGGTGCCACGATCTTCGGGATAAATATGGGCCATCGTGGAGATCAATGCGTTTTTAAAAGGCGTCTCGCGACCCGGCACGTATTTCGAATAATTTCGCTCAGTAACCGGTTGCGCGTAATCGGCCCGCCACAAACGAAATTCTTTGATCCACGATCGTTGCATTTCGGGGAACATCCGTTTCAGATGCTCAAGCGCATACCCGAGGTATTGTTCATCACCATATTTCCAGACAGGATCATCCGTCGCAATATAACGAGACAGAAAGACAATATGGTTTCCTCCGTAATTGGCCGGCGGATCGAAGTTGGTGTGCTCGATCACGCCTACAAACGGAAAACCTGGATCGTTCACATTGAGCCAATATGTATCAGACAAACTGCGATCCATCTCCAGCACCAAACACATGTTGCCGAGGTAGTTTACGCGTCGCAGCGAGTCGATCCATTTCGAATCCGTCGCTCCCTCCAACAGGTCAGCGATCGCCGGAAACGCTGGCGTAAACAAATATTGCCGGCCCTTCACCTCGTCTTTTCCGACCGTCAGTGACTCGATCTTCCCGTCAGCGGCTTCGACGGTCGTCGCACGCACGTTGTATCGAACCTCGCCACCTAGCTTGACGATCTCGTCGGCCATTGCCTGAGCAAGCCGACCAAATCCACCACGGAAATAGGCGAGTTGTTCACCGCCTTTCTTGTCCCGAGTACTGCCTCGCAACACCAGCTTCTTCCAAAACCAGACCGCGTTGACTGCATCGGCAAACACCGAGAATTTCGCGTCGATCAGCGGCTGCCAGACCACCCGGTAGACGGTCTTGCCGCAAAGCGGCTCAAGCCATTCGCGAATTGTCAGGTGCTCGATCTGACGCCAGTCCTTGATCTTCCGCACCTTGAAGACAAGCAATCCAAGCCGGATCCGGTCGACGATCGACAACGGAGAGAATCGCAGCAAATCGAGCGGGGTAGACAGCCGCCACATCTTCCCGTTGAAGTACATGCCTGTCCTTGAAGGAAGCGTCACGATCTCCTTCTCAAGGCCCAGTTCCTTCACGAGCTTCGGCACATACTCATCGTTGTTGAACCAGTGGTGATAGAACTTCTCGATCGTCACACCGTCGCGAAACTCGAACGTACCAGCCAGTCCTCCCGGATTGGAGTCGCTTTCGACGATCAACACCTTGCGGCCAGCACGGCTTAGCGAGAGACCTGCAGTCAGGCCAGTGAATCCGGCGCCTACGATAACTACGTCGTATGTTTGATTCATCAGATATGAGCAATCTTCATGTGCAATTAGTTCAACTCGCTGCGTACGCGCGAGGCAAACAGCTTCGGATTGAGCAGGATCGCAATACCCCCTGCGATCGTGGTCGGTAACCACAGCGACAGGTGCGAAAGTACAGCGAAACTGGCGGCCTGCGCGTCGCTGCCGCCAAGTGCACGCACCGCTGCAAATGCAGCTAGATGGAATGGGCCGACGTACCCCGGCGATGACGGGACCAACGTCGATAGAGTTGCGATAGCCATGACCATCAGAGCCGACGCATAACCAGCGGGCAAATCGAGTCCCTGAAACATCATCCAGAACAGGCCTGCTTCGCCCGCCCACACGATCGCGGACAATAACAGTACGCGCGCCAGCGTTCGTGCGTTACCCATCGTACTGAGTTGCTCGATCAGCGACGCCATGAGGCGAACGATCTTCGCAGCGGCGGCGACTCCATCCAGGCGACGAGCAAGCCATTCGAGCAGAGTGATCAAAGGTCGTCCAAGCACGATAATCACGGCAAGCGCTGCGCCTCCCACAACGGCAATGCCCAGGACTGTTTTACCGATCCATTCGGGGAGCGGCATCGGGGAAATCAGCAAACCAATTCCCAGGGACAACAGCAATGTCATCAGGTCGATCAACCGCTCGAAGAGCAAACTTGCTGTCGCGGTAACGCGGCTCACCCCAATGGCCGATGGAAACACGAGTGCACGAACAAGATCGCCCGCGCGCAACGGCAAGACGTTATTCAGCGTGATCGATCCCAGAAATGGAGCAATGCATCGACCGGTCCGAACCGACGCACCAGCTGCGCGCAGCATTACTGCCCACCGCTCAATACGTGCCGAATAGTCGATCGCGAGCGATACCAATCCGATCGCAAGAAAATGCCACCGAAACTCGACGAGCGCGAGCTTCAGCGCATCAAAATCTACCCGCCGGAACACGAGCACCAGGCAGGCGAGAGATATAACGATGCCAATAACCGGCCTGATCCAGGTCTTCCATCGCGCTGATCGCGATCCATCTGCAGCCAAGCGCCCGGTGCCCACGTCGTCGTCACGCATCATCGGTTCCATACCGCCCAGGGTGCCTTGCCGCGATCCCACATTTGCTCGAGGTGCCGCTTGTCACGCAACGTGTCACAGGGTTGCCAGAATCCGGCATGCGTAAATGCGGCGAGCTGATTATCCTTCGCCAGATTTTTGAGCGGATCTTGCTCCCACGACGTAGCATCGTCCAACACGTAGTCGATTGCGCGGGGTTCTACGACAAAGAAACCGCCGTTGATCCAGCCGATTTCATCACTCGGCTTTTCCTCAAAGCTCGACACGATGCCGTCTCGCGCGAGATTTAGCACGCCGAAGCGGCCCGGAGGCTGTACTGCCGCGACGGTCACCAGTCGGCCATGAGAGCGGTGATAAGCGAGTTCGGCAGTGATATCGATGTCGGAAAGGCCATCTCCGTACGTCAGACAGAACGCTTCGTCCTGGAGATAGGGAGCCACTCGCTTAAGTCGTCCACCGGTCATCGTCTCCGCACCGGTATCGACGAGCGTGACTTTCCAGTCTTCCGATTGCGAATTGAGAACCTGGTGCTCACCCGTACGCAGGTCTATCGAAAGATCCGCTGTATGCCTGTAGTAGTTGAAGAAAAATTCTTTGATTACGTACCCCTTGTAACCAAGGCAAATCACGAAATCCTTGATCCCGTGGTGTGCATACGTCTTCATGATGTGCCATAGCAGTGGACGTCCGCCAACCTCAACCATAGGTTTCGGCTTGTTGTCCGACTCTTCGGCAATACGTGTACCGAGCCCGCCGGCAAGAATCACTGCTTTCATCGAATCCCCAGAATTTCTAAAGTTTGATCTCTGCCGGCCCGAAGTTCAGCGTTTCTTCGGCAATCGCTACGGGTTCGGCACGCAATATCAGATAGATACGAAGTAGGTATTCCCCAAGAATTCCAAGGAGTAGTGACTGGAACCCAATGCCGAATAGTACAAGGATGTGGATGCTGGCAAGTCCGCGCGGCAAGTCGGGCTGAAAGGCCCGCAATATGACGTAGTAGAGCGCCCCTAGCGCGGACAAACCGAGCAGAAAGAGGCCGCAATATGTCGCTAAACGCAGCGGCAGCACGGAATGATTGAACACACCCGAGAGTCCCAACTTGATCAATTGGCCGACCCCGAATTTGCTTGTACCGGCAACACGTGCGGCGCGCGCATATGAAACGCCGATTTGCCTGAAACCCAAGCCGGCAATTAGTCCACGCAGATACGGATTCGACGAGCGATACCGTTGCAGCGCATCAATCACTTTTCGGTCGACCAGCCGGAAATCGCCGGCGTCGCGCGGAATCGCATGCTCACCAAGCTTGTCGATCGCCCAGTAACCGAACTTTCTGAACGCATTGATCAATCGCCCTTCCGGACGTTGCTCGCGCACACCATACACGACATGGTAGCCCTCCCGCCAGAGCTGAAAAAAGTGTTCGAGGAGTTCTGGCGGGTCCTGCAGATCGGCGTCGATCTGCATCACCGCGTCGCCCCGTGCGTGCATGTAATTGGCAAGAATCGAGCGCTGAAAACCAACATTCTTCGAGAACCGGATTGCCCGCACGCGTGAATCGGCTCGCGCCAAAGCGGCGAGCTTCTCCCACGTCGAGTCAGACGAATGGTTGTCCGTGAAGATGAACTCAAGCCGGCACCGGTCGGCCATCGTATCTCCAAGCTTTCTGAGACGCGCATAAAGCGCGTCCAGATTGTCCGCTTCATTTAAAACTGGCACCGAAATTGAAATCAGCGGAAAAGCAGCGGAATTGTCCATCGACGTTTTGTCCATTGAAAAATCAGTTCGACGCGAAGCGACGCAGTGCTGCTTCCACACCTTCATCGAGCGAATAATTCGCGTGCCACCCGATCGCATTTGCCAGGCCGGATGGATCGCCGACCACCATGGGCAGATCATCGGGGCGCAATGGCAAAGCGCCGAAGCGCAGCAGCGTTGCGTCAACACCCATGCAACGTGCCACTGCGCAGGCGAAATCCTTGACCGAGGTACCCACACCACTCGAGAGATTGTAGGCACCACTGGGCATTGCGCCCGCGCTCAGCGCGGTAGCTGCCGCAATTAGCCCATCGCATGCGTCGTCGACGTATACGAAATCACGCACCTGCGTGCCAGCGGACAAGTTGACCTGTTCGCGCTGCCTCAGCTTGGCGAAGAGCGACGGTAGCAGGCGATGATCGCCCTCACCCTGTCCAAAGACATTGAAGGCGCGTAGCACCGCAACGGGCAAACCGCACTCAGCGGCCGTTGCCAAGGCAAGCAAGCCGCCTGCCGCTTTCGTTGCGCCATAAAGTTTCCGGCTCTCCAACGGCATATCTTCGCGTAACAATCCAGTGGTCTGACCAGCGTACTCGGCACTGCTTCCCATCAGAACGACGCTGGCAACGCCGAATACGCTCGCCGCCGCGACCACCTCGGCAGGAAGGATCGTGTTCACTCGAACCAACTCATCGCGGTTACGATCCGCTGGGTGCACGCCGGCTGCCGCCAAGTGGAATACAACGTCGAAACGCTGGGCAGCCATCACGTCGCGCAAGCTCCCCGGATCGAGCCGCACGGCTTCGACGCTTTTCACTCCCGCGACTGGACAAGCGCGGCGACCGAGCGCGACCACCTCATAGCCGAGCGCCATCAACTGACGCGCAAGATTGCGACCAATGAAGCCGGCGCCCCCCGTCAGCAGAGCCTTCAACGGACCGCCCTGTCACTTAGCTCATTGCGCCAGGCCTTGATCTGACCTAAACACAATTCACGCGCCGGGGTTTCACCGTTGTAAAACGCCCGATACCAGTCGGCTGTTTCCTTGACCACGCGCTCCGTATCCCATGGCGGCTGCCAGCCCAATACATTGCGGGAAAGAGAACTGTCGAGCGCCAATGCAACCGCTTCTGGAAGGGGGTTCTGCTGATAGTCCAGCACCGGTCGTTGCCAGTCGTTCGACAGAATCTCCAGCACTTCGCGGACACTGAATTGACGCGGATCATGCGGACCGAGATTCCATGCGCGCGAAAAAGCGACGCGGTCCCGCTCAAGGCCGGCGAGCAGCATCAGGTAGCCTTGGACCAAAGCGAGAACATGCTGCCAAGGGCGCGTCGCGTCCGGATAGCGAAGCGTCAGCGAGCCACCGCCAATGACAGCTCGGACAAAGTCCGGGATCAACCTGTCTTCGGACCAGTCGCCGCCGCCAATGATGTTACCGCCACGCGCCGTCGCGATACCGAGAGGATGATTGGCATCGGAGCCAAACGAATAGCGATAGCTGTCGATCACCATCTCCGCGGCGGCCTTTGACGCGCTGTACGGATCTTTTCCCCCTAGCGCGTCGTTCTCGCGATATGGCCACTCCCACTCGTTGTTTTTGTACACTTTATCGGTCGTGACACAAACAACTGAGCGGCAACCTCTTGTCGACCGGGCAGCCTCCAGCACATGCGCCGTGCCTACCGCGTTGGTAGTGAATGTCCACACCGGCTCGCGATATGAGCGCCGCACCAGCGGCTGAGCGGCAAGGTGTAAAACCAGCTCAGGCTGAACTTCTTCGAAGCAGGCCCGAACCGCCTTCAGATCGCAGATATCGCCCTCGATTCCGGCCACGTGATCGTCAACGCCAGCTTCAACATAGAGCGATGGCGTCGTATCGGGCGACAATGAGAATCCCGCGACCTCGGCGCCGAGCATCTTGAGCCAAAGGCAAGCCCAACTACCCGTAAAGCCCGTATGTCCCGTAACCAGAATTCGCTTACCGGACAACACCGATTCGAAATCCAGCTTGCCTGTCTCGTTCAAAAAAACTCCCCAGCTTTCAATCTGATTGCTTCGTCAGCAAGAGCCAACAGCTCGGGTTGCGTTCGCCGCAACCGACTTCCCGGTGATCTCGCGATCATGGGCCCAATAACGCCAAAGTGGCCACAAAACCGGTTGCAGCCAGAGAAATTGCCGTAGCGTCAATTTTTTCAGACAGAACGTATTATACCGTTCCGGTACGTCATGCCAGGCGCTGCCGATCATGGATTCTCACCGCACCGGATACAATCCTGCGGTTACTGTTCCGCTGTCTTGAGCATTACCGGCGTAACGATTGTGACGGAGAGCATCATCCACGCACACATCTTCCCAGCGCGCCGACCAGCCGCCATGCCAAGCCGCCCGGCCCAAACATCAGATGTTACAATCTGACACAAAGAAGCCTGATGACCCCATCAAAAGAGTCCAATTTTGGGGATAATTGTCGGCTTCGACAGTGGAAAAGGCTGACGTACGGTTCCAAGCGACTCACTCGCCGACCTCCGCGAGGTTGCATGATTCCGTATCAATCAGTTAGCGAGTGGTAGCTACCGCTCCCCCTAGCCGCCACGCGGTGCGCAATATGCCACAAATTGTGCGTGCGGCTTTTGCCCACGAGGCCAGATTCCCGCTCATGGAACGCGCTCCCACTTTCCCCCCAATCGCCCAATTACGATACGCCGTACCTGTATGAATGAGCGCAACCCAATCGTTACGGTAGTCGTACCGTCATACAACCAGGGACGATATCTCGAAGAAGCCCTGCGTTCAATCGCAGTCCAAAAGGTTCCAAAGGAAATCTTTGTCATGGACGGCGGCTCCACCGACCAGTCGCCCTCGATCATCGAGAATTGGAGCCCAAAGCTGGCGGGCTGGCGTAGCCATAAGGACGATGGGCAAGCGGCCGCAATCAATGAAGGCGTTGCGCTCGGCTCCGCACCCTACGTTTGCTGGCTGAACAGCGATGATCTGCTTCTGCCTGGTGGCCTCGACAAGCTCGTGAACGCAATGGAGCGGCATTCCGCCTGGCCTGCCGCCTATGGCAAAGCGTGGCATCTCGACGACACCAGCGGTCGTCGCACGCCCGCATGGGTCGAGCCGTTCAACGAGCGGCGGATGGCGACGCGCTGCGTCATCACCCAGCCGGCATCGTTAATTCGCAGAAGCGCATGGACGGCTGTAGGGGGACTTGATCCGACGCTCAAAATGGCCTTGGACTACGACCTGTGGTGGCGGCTATATCGGCACGGTGGCCCGCTCGGGTTCGTAGATGACGATGTAGCCATCAACCGGAACCACGACGCCACCAAAACGCGCATTCACCGCCGCCTCCATTACAAAGAAGCCATGGAAACGGTGCGACGCCATCACGGCCACGTCCCTCTAAAATGGTGGCTTGCTCAACCGTACGCCGTTTGGTGGAAAACCCTGATTCGATAGCATGCGCGTTCTTCACTTTTATAAGACATACAAGCCCGATTCGATGGGCGGGGTCGAACAACTGATCGGCGAGATCTGCAGCGGAGCCGCGAGCCACGGAATACCAAGTGACGTGCTGACTCTCAGCAAGAATACGTCGACAGTCGATCTTGGCGACCACAAGCACTATCGCGCGCGACTCGACTTCAAGATCGCGTCCGCCTATTTCTCGCTATCGTCATTGGCACGGCTGAAGGAACTGGCGAAGACGGCCGATGTCATTCACTACCATTTTCCATGGCCATTCATGGACATGGCGCACTTTCTTACGCGTCTGAACAAACCTACGGTGGTGACCTATCACTCGGACATCATCAGGCAAAAGGCGCTTCTGCAGTTTTATCGGCCATTGATGCTGGCCTTTTTTGGCAGCGTAACGAAGATCGTCGCAACGTCACCGAACTATGCACAGACAAGCCCTGTGCTCCGTCGGTTTGCGAGCAAAGTTGAGATCATCCCGATCGGACTGAACGAACACGCCTACCCACAACCCACCGATAGAAAGGTTGCCGAGTGGCGCGCAAGAATCGGGCCGCGATTCCTGCTTTTTGTGGGAATGCTCAGATACTACAAAGGGCTCCACGTTCTTCTTGATGCCCTTAAGGGCACCGACTATGACGTAGTGATTCTCGGTGGTGGTCCCCTTGAGGGCGAACTGAAGGCGCAAGCGAAAAGTCTCGGATTGCGCCGCGTACATTTCGTGGGCGCCCTCCCGGACGAAGACAAAGTGGCACTTCTAACACTATGTCGCGGACTGGTGTTTCCGTCACACCTGCGTTCGGAAGCCTTCGGTATTTCGTTGCTGGAAGGAGCCATGTACGGGAAGCCGCTTATCTCGTGTGAGATCGGCACCGGGACAAGCTACGTGAATGTCGCAGGCAAAACTGGGCTGGTGGTGCCTCCCAGCGATGCTCCCGCTCTTCGCAATGCGATCGATCGCATCTGGAATGATGATCAGTTGGCGTCCGAGCTTGGCGCAGGCGCCCGAGAGCGATTCACGAAGCTCTTTACTGCGGACAAAATGGCCGACGCGTACGTCGACCTATATCGGCGCATTGCTTCAAAGCCCTGAAACACGTCTACGCCGCAGAGCGAAGATCAACTACCCAGCCCGGCAAGGCAAAGCTGCAGTGCGTCGAGCCAGTCGGGCGCACGCACGCCAAAGCTCGCGTCCAGTTTGTCATTGGACAAATGGGAGTTGCCCGGGCGCTTTGCAGGCACTGGATACTCGCACGAAGCAATGGGAACCACCACCGGTTTGTTTTTCGGTGACGCCAATTCGAAAATCGCGTTAGCAAAGTCGAACCATGTTGTCCGTCCGGATGCTGTCAGATGGTAGACACCTGATTTTTCACGCCACCAGTCCGCGCCGTTTTTGTTTTCCACAAAGCCTTGTGCAACGATGTGCGAAGTCATCGCCGCAATAGTCGCGGCCCAGGTCGGCGCCCCGATCTGATCCGCAACGACTCGCAGCTCCGGACGCTCACTGCCAAGCTTGAGCATCGTCAGCAAGAAGTTCTTGCCACGCCGCCCGTACACCCAGCTCGTCCTCAGTGTCAAATGCGCGCAGCCCGCCGCCGTGATCGCCTGCTCACCTTCGAGCTTCGTTTCTCCATACACGTTTTGAGGATTCGTCTCATCGGTTTCCGTGTACGCACCCGCCTTCGTACCGTCGAACACGTAATCGGTCGAATAATGAATTAGCGAGCCACCGCTGCGCGCCATCTCTTCCGCGAACACGCGTGGCACGTCGACATTCAGGCGTCGTGCCATTTCGACGTCGGTCTCAGCCTTGTCGACCGCCGTATAGGCCGCCGGATTCACGATCAGGGATGGCTTCAGTTCCCTCACGAAGTCCCGCACACGAGCGAGATCCGAAAGATCAAGCGTCGACCGGCCGCACGGCACCACACGCCCCAGTCCCTGCAGCGTACGCAGCAATTCGAAGCCGACCTGGCCGTTGACACCCGTCACAAGAATCGTCGATTGCTGGCTCATCTTCGACCTCAAGCGTAGACGTCGGCGGCACTCAGCCGCATGCCTGCCGCATCCTTCGCCGCCAGCATCGGCTCGAAATCGATCGGCCAATCGATTCCAATCTCCGGATCGCTCCAGATGACACAGCGCTCGTGCTCCGGGAACCAGTAATCGGTCGTCTTGTACAGAAACTGCGCGGCATCAGAGAGCACGACAAACCCATGCGCGAACCCGGGCGGAACCCACAGCTGACGATGATTCTCTTCCGACAGCAAGATACCCACCCACTTGCCGAAATTCGGCGAGCTATTGCGAATATCGACGGCAACATCGAACACTTCGCCTTCCACCACGCGCACCAGCTTGCCCTGCGCGTGTTCGATCTGGTAGTGCAGCCCGCGCAGCACGCCCCTCGCCGAGCGCGAATGGTTGTCCTGGACAAACTCGACGCCAGGCGCGACGTGCTCCGCAAAATCGCGCGCGTTAAAGCTCTCGTAGAAATACCCACGCGCGTCGCCAAAGACCTTCGGCTCAATGATCTTTACTTCAGGAAGCGCAGTTTCGGTTACCTGGATACCCATGCCACGTGGTCCGTAATAATTTGCTTGAGGTATTGTCCGTAGCCGTTCTTCGCAAGCGGCTGCGCCAGCTTCAGAACCTGTTCGGCATCGATCCACTTGCGCCGGTACGCAATCTCTTCGGGGCAGGCTATAACAAGCCCTTGCCGTTTCTGCAGCGTTGCAATGAAACTCGCCGCCTCGATCAGCGAATCGTGCGTGCCGGTGTCGAGCCACGCATAACCGCGTCCCATGATCTGGACGTTCAGTGCACCGTCGGTGAGATACCGCGAGTTGACGTCGGTGATTTCCAGTTCGCCACGTGCCGACGGTTTGATATCCGCCGCAACATCGCACACGCGGTTGTCGTAAAAGTAGAGTCCCGTGACCGCATAGTTCGAACGCGGCTGGGCGGGCTTCTCCTCAATGGAGACCGCGCGAAATTCCTGGTCGAATTCGACAACGCCATAACGTTCGGGATCCTGCACGTGATAGGCGAACACGGTTGCACCACTATCCTGAGCATTCGCTCGCTCAAGCTGGATCGCAAGATCGTGTCCGTAGAAGATGTTGTCGCCAAGAATCAGCGCAGAAGGATCGTTGCCAACGAAGTCCCTTCCGATGATGAAAGCCTGAGCAAGCCCATCCGGTGACGGCTGTACCGCGTACTGGATGTTCATGCCCCACTGGCTACCGTCACCGAGCATCGCCTCGAAACGCGGCGTGTCCTGCGGCGTCGAGATGACCAGAACGTTACGAATGCCCGCCACCATCAGCGTCGAGAGCGGATAGTAGATCATCGGCTTGTCGTACACCGGCAGCAGTTGCTTCGACACCGCATGGGTAATCGGATACAGCCGCGTTCCGGAGCCGCCGGCCAGGATGATGCCTTTGCGTGTCATCGCGCCTGCCTTCACGCGCGCTGCGCGTAGTTCGTTTCCACCCAGTTGCGATAATCACCCGAGGCGACTTCGTCAACCCACGCCTGATTGCCGAGATACCAGCCCACTGTCTTCGCAAGGCCTGTTTCAAAGGTTTCCGCCGGCTTCCAGCCGAGTTCGCGCTCGAGCTTGCGCGCGTCGATCGCATAGCGGCGGTCGTGGCCGGGGCGATCCTTCACGTAGGCGATCTGGTCGCGGTACGAGCCCGTGGCCTTCGGACGCAATTCGTCGAGCAGGTCGCACAGCGTATGCACGACTTCAATGTTTTTCTTCTCGTTCCAACCGCCCACGTTGTATGTCTCTCCAACCTTGCCGCGGGCGAGCACTTCGCAGATCGCAGCACAATGATCGCCCACGTACAGCCAGTCGCGCACGTTCTGGCCATCGCCATACACGGGCAGCGGCTTGCCGGCAAGCGCATTGGCAATCATCAGCGGAATGAGCTTTTCAGGGAACTGATAGGGGCCGTAGTTGTTCGAGCAGTTCGTAGTGAGCGTCGGCATGCCGTAAGTGTGATGCCAGGCGCGCACGAGGTGATCCGAACCCGCCTTGCTTGCCGAATACGGACTATTAGGCGCGTAGGGTGTAGTTTCCGAGAATTGCGGGTCGGCGGCAGAGAGCGAACCGAACACTTCGTCGGTGGAAACGTGCAGGAAGCGAAACGCGGCCTTATCAGCGTCGTTCAGGCTGCTCCAGTGCTGGCGCGCAGCTTCGAGCAGGACGAAGGTACCGATCACATTGGTCTGAACAAAGTCGACCGGGCCGTGGATCGAGCGATCGACGTGGCTTTCGGCCGCGAAATGCACGATCGCACGCGGCCGGTGCTCGGCAAAAAGGGCGTCAAGCGCCGCGCGGTCACAGATATCGACGCGGGCAAACACGTGCTTCGAATTCCCTTGCAGCGACTTCAACGTGCCAAGGTTGCCTGCGTAGGTCAGCTTGTCGACGTTGAGAATGGCCTCGTCGGAGTGACGGAACCAGTCAAGCACGAAGTTGGCGCCGATAAAGCCGGCGCCGCCCGTCACCAGAATCATGTAACTCCCTTGTCAGCGTTGCAGCAGATCCGCTGCGACACAAACCGCAGCCGGCTATTTAAAAGATTTCGGAAAGGTGCCTTCCAGACAAGCCGCGGACCCTATGCAAGAAGCATGTCCAGCCCTGATTTTTAAGCAGTAATTATAAGACGTGCATGGGCGAAAGCCATACCACTAGCATCTTGAAACAGCTTGACAAATTTTAACTTTGGCACATGTCGTGCCTGTGGCGGTGTTGTCACTGACATTGGCTATCCGCGGCGCGGCAGGTTTCGCTCTTGCTCCTGTGTTACCGTCTGCGCTAAGCAATGTAATGCATACTACCCAATCAATATTCTCTCCGATGACCAAGCTGCAGTCGGGCCCCGCTCCCCTCGCCTTCGGCGACCTGCAGGGCTGCCACACTTCCTTCCGTGATCTCCTCGCCAAGGCCGATCCTTCCCAGGACACCCCCCTCTGGTTCGCAGGCGACCTGATCAACCGCGGCCCCGATTCGCTCGCCACGCTGCGCGACGTCATCGCGCAGGGCGATCGCGCCGTTGCCGTGCTCGGCAATCACGATCTGCATCTGCTCTCGGTATCGGCGGGCATCCGCAAATCGAAGAAAGGCGACACGATCGACGACATCCTGAACGCACCGGACGCCGCCGATCTTCTCCATTGGGTACGCCACCGCCCGATCGCGCACTACGAGCACGGCATGCTGATGGTGCACGCGGGCGTACTGCCGCAGTGGGACATCGACCTCACGCTGGAACTCGCCCACGATCTGGAAAAGGCATTGCGACGCGACAACTGGCAGGAAACGCTCGCCGGCCTGTACGGCAACGAGCCGAACCGCTGGTCGAAGGATCTGAAGGGTATCGACCGGCTGCGTGTCACGTGCAGCGCGCTCACACGCATGCGGTTCTGCAACCGTGACGGCGCGATGGATTTCAGCGCGAGCGGCGCGCTCGATTCCGCGCCGGACGGCTATATGCCATGGTTCGATGTGCCGGAACGCAAGACAAGCAACTGCACTGTCGTGTTCGGCCACTGGGCAGCGCTCGGCCTCACGCTGCGCGACAACCTGATCGGGCTCGACTCCGGCTGTGTGTGGGGCAACCAGCTTTCGGCGGTGCGCCTCGAAGCCGAACCCGCGCGCCGCACGCTCACCCAGGTCGAGTGCCCGGGCTGCCGCACCATCGACTCGTAGCGCGTCCCGCTACGACACCCGCTCCACCCCCTGCTGCCCGCCAGCGTCCGCCCGCCCGCGCAGTTTCTCCAGCGCCGCCTCCACCGCCGCCTGCGCCTGCGCCGCCAGCTTGCGGCGGTCGCCCTCGGGCTGTATCGGCTCTCCCACAAAGACATGGGCAGTAAGCGGCGCAGCCTTCAGCATCGCGTCCAGCGCCTGCTTGAGCGACACATCATCGATATAGGCCGGCGCCACCGACTGCTGCCCCCGCGCGTCTTCGTAGAGGATACAGATCGGCTGCACAGGCTGCCCGGCTTCCACCGCCGCCTGGAACATGTTCGTGTGGAACTGTTTGACCGCGCGGCCGTCCGTGGTCGTGCCTTCGGGAAACACGCACATCAGTTCGCCGCGCGTCAGGCGCTCGGCGAGTTCGTGCATGATGCGTTTCGCGTCGCTGCGCTTTTCGCGCTCGACGAACACGGTATCGAGATTCTTCGCGAACCAGCCGATCAGCGGCCAGTCGCGCACCTCGGCTTTGGAGACGAACGGCGTCGGTCGCCAGGCGTTGATTACGTAGATATCGATCCACGAGATGTGATTGCTGACGACGAGCGCGCCCGCGTCGAGCCGCGCCGCGTCGTTGTGCACGACGAGCTTCATGCCGCACAGCGCGAGCATCTTGAGCGACCAGGCGCGGTTCAGGGCATGGCGCTCGTCGGCGCTGGCGCGCGGAAAGCGCAGCGCGACGGTCCAGGCACCGTGCGCCAGGTGGGCCAGCAATCGGGTCTTGCGTACGAAAAGACTCATGGTCAACTAACGAATACGATATCGATGAGTACCAGCGGGTACGGTGGATACCAGCGTGCCGCGCGCGGCTATCACGCAGGCCTCAGCGGCGCTCGAAGCCGATGCGCCCCGCGACTATCGTCGTGCGCACCACGGCGGGCAATTCGTAGCCAAGGAACGGCGTGTTGTGGCCCTGGCTCTTGAGCGCGCGCGGCTCGACTTGCCAGTGCGCCTGTGCATCGAACACGCAGAAGTCCGCATTGCCGCCCACCGCGAGGCGTCCCGCGTCCACCTGCATCACGGCAGCCGGCGCCGACGTGATAGGGGCAAGCGCCTTCGCGAGCGGCACGTCCGCCTCCTGCGCCCACTTTACGGTCAGCGAAAGCAGCAGTTCGAGACCCGTCGCGCCCGGCGTCGCCTCGGCGAACGGCAGCAGCTTTTCGTCGTCGTCCACGGGCGTGTGGACGGAGCAGATCGCGTCGATCGTGCCGTCCGCAAGGCCCGCGCGAATCGCCTCGCGATCGCGCTGCTGGCGCAGCGGCGGGTCGAGCCGGAACTGCGCGTCGAAATAGCCGATGTCCATGTCGATCAGATGCAGGTGGTTCGCGCTCACGTCGCACGTTACCGGCAGGCCTTCGGCCTTGGCCGCGCGCACGAGTTCGACGCCCGCCGCCGAGGAGAGGTGCATCACGTGCACGCGCGCGCCGGTCACGCGCATCAACTCGAAAAGCGTGAAGAGCGCGATGGTCTCGGCGCTCACCGGCACGCCCGAAAGGCCGAGCCGCGACGCCAGCGCGCCGCTCGCGGCCACGCCGCCCTTCGAAAGCCAGGCATCCTGCGGACGCAGCCAGACCGCGTAGCCGTAGGTACTCGCGTACTGGAGCGCGCGCAGCAGCGCCTGAGTGTCGGCGATCGGCCGATCAGCCTGCGTGAAGCCGATGCAGCCGGCCTCGGTCAGCGACACCATTTCGGTGATCACCTCGCCCTTCAGGCCGACCGTGAGCGCACCGAGCGGATATACACGCGAACGCTCCAGCTTGCCGACGCGGAACTTGAGCATCTCGATCAGGCCTGCCTCGTCGAGCACGGGGTCGGTGTCCGGCGGGCAAACGAGGCTCGTCACGCCGCCCGCGAGCGCCGCGGCCATTTCCGATTCGAGCGTCGCCTTGTGTTCGTAGCCCGGTTCGCGCAGCCGCGCGCACAGGTCGACGAGGCCCGGGGCAACGTGCAGTCCGCGCGCGTCGAGGGTTCGTTCGGCCTGGAAGTCGGCGGGCGCCGCGCCCAGCGCGACGATCTTCCCCGCCGCGATATACACGTCCTGCTGCTGTTCGGTGCCGGAGGCGGGATCGATCAGCGTGCCGCCTTGAATGTGGATCTTCATGCGCTGCCCTTGTCGTTCTCGCCGTTTATTCGTTGTTGCCTGCCACGATGCCCATCACGGCCATGCGGACCGCAATGCCGAAGCTCACCTGGTCGAGGATCACCGACTGCGGGCCATCGGCCACCTGCGAGTCGATCTCGACGCCGCGGTTCATCGGCCCCGGATGCATGACGATCGCGTCGGGTGCAGCAAGCGCGAGACGCTCCGGCGTGAGCCCCCAACTCTTGAAGTACTCCTGCGCAGAGGGCAGCAGCGCCCCGCTCATGCGCTCGTTCTGCAGGCGCAGCATGATGATGACGTCGACGTCCTTCAGCCCTTCGTCGAGGTTGTGGAACACGCGCACGCCCATCTGCTCGAGACCGCCCGGCAGCAGCGTGCGCGGGCCGATGGCGCGCACTTCGGGCACGCCGAGCGTCGTGAGCGCGTGGATGTCCGAGCGCGCGACGCGCGAATGCAGGATGTCGCCGACGATCGCCACGCGCAGATTCGTGAAGTCGCGCTTGTAGTGGCGGATCGTGTACATGTCCAGGAGGCCCTGCGTGGGGTGCGCGTGGCGTCCGTCGCCGGCGTTGATCACGTGCACGTGCGGCGCGCAGTGTTCGGCGATCAGATACGGCGCGCCGCTCGACGCATGACGCACGACGAACATGTCGGCATGCATGGCCGAGAGATTGCCGATCGTGTCGAGCAGCGACTCGCCCTTGCTCGTCGACGAAGCGGCGATGTTCAGGTTCAGCACGTCGGCCGAGAGCCGCTTCGCGGCGATTTCGAAGGTCGTGCGCGTGCGCGTGGAATTCTCGAAGAACAGGTTGAACACGGACTTGCCGCGCAGCAGCGGCACCTTCTTCACCTCGCGGTCGGTGACGCTCACGAACTGCGCGGCCGTGTCGAGAATATGCGTGACGATCGAGCGCGGCAGGCCCTCGATCGACAGCAGGTGCTTGAGCTCGCCGTTCTTCGTGAGCTGCGGATTGCCCTTCAGGAAGCCGTAGCGAAAGCGTCCGCTTTCGGCGCTGGCGGCCTGGTCCGGGGTGGGCTGGGTGTTCATCGTAGGGGTCCTCTGGATGCAGGGCCGGGTTCGGACGAAAGATGCGCTCAGGGTGCCTTCGTGAGGTCGCCTGAAACGCTAAAAAAATCAGACGATGCTTTGCGGCGCGATGGAAAAGGCGAAGCGGCCATCGTCGCCGCGTTCGAGCACGAGGGTCGAGCCGGCAGACAAATCCGCGCTCCCGCCCGCAAAGCGCGCGGCTACGGGCAATTCGCGACCGCCGCGATCGGCGAGCACGGCGAGCTCCACCGAAGCGGGGCGGCCGTAGTCGTACAGTTCGTTGAGCGCCGCGCGAATGGTGCGGCCCGTATGCAGCACGTCGTCCACCAGCACGATGCGCCGCCCTTCCACGTCGAACGGCAGCGAGGTCGGCGCCGCCTGGCTATGCAAACCTTTTTTCGCGTAGTCGTCGCGATGCAGCGCGACGTTGACGACACCCCAGCCGCTCGCGCCCAGGTCCTGGGCCAGCCGCTCCGCGATCCACGCGCCGCCGCTGTGGATGCCCGCGAGTGCGACGCCATCGGGCCCGCTGAAGGCATCCGACGAGGGATACGCGGCGCGAATCTGGTCGAGAACGGCGCGATACAGCGCCTCGGCGTCTAGCGTGTCGCGGATAGTCATGGCGTGGAGGCGGAACGTTCGTCGAGGTATTGCTGGAGGATCACGCAGGCGGCTTCGGCATCCAGCTCGTCAAGGCCGTCACCGCGTTCGCGCAGGCGCGCTTCGGCGTCCACCGACGAGTAGCGCTCGTCCACCCACACGACGGGCAGGTTGAAGCGGCCATTGAGCTGATTGCCGAAGCGTTTGGCCTGCTGCGTCATGGCGTGCGGCGCACCGTCCGGATGCGACGGCAGGCCGACCACGAGCAGATCGGGTTGCCACTCGCGCAGGAGCGCGCCGACGGCTTCGAAACGATAGTCGCGGTTACGGTTCTGGATCACGGTGAGCGGCCTGGCGCTATGCGTCAGCGCGTTGCCGAGCGCGACGCCAATGCGTTTTTCGCCGTAGTCGAACGCAAGCAGGGTAGCCTCCGCGGCGCCCCGCCCGGCGGCCACGCTCATGCGTGACCCGCCTCGCCCGAGAGCATCGACGACGAAATGCCGAGCAGCGCGAGGGCCGCTTCGAAACGCTCTTCGGCGGGCACGTCGAAAACGATCTTCGGATCGGCCTCGACGGTGAGCCAGCCGTTGCGCGAGATTTCGTCCTCGAGCTGGCCCGCGCCCCAACCGGCGTGACCGAGCGTGAGCAGGAAACGTTCGGGGCCCTTGCCGTTCGCGACGGCTTCGAGCACATCCTTGGAGGTGGTCATTTCGAGGCCGCCCGGCACCGACATCGACGACGTATAGTTCGTGCCCTCTTCGGGCGCGTGCAGCACGAAGCCGCGCTCCGTCTGCACGGGGCCGCCGAAATAAACGGGCACATGCAGCAGCGGTTCGATTTCGAGCTTGAGGTCGATGCGCGAGAAAAGCGCCTGCAGATCGATGTCGGTAGGACGATTGATAACGAGGCCGAGCGCGCCGCGCTCGGAATGATCGCAAAGGTAGACCACCGTTCCTGAAAACGTCGGATCCGCCATGTTGGGCATGGCGATCAGGAACTGGTTGGTCAGATTGATGCGATCGTTACTCTTGGACATGGTTTGAATTCTAGCAAAGACGATGCGAAATGGCGGACAGCCGCCGGTGCACACAAAGTGGCTTGGCGCGGCCCTGCGCGCCGTGGCGCCAGGTGGCCACGCCCCTTTTGTTGCAGCGCGTTTCGCTCACTCTAACATGCGGACCTCTTGCGTCCGCCCCGGCGCTAGCCGGATCCGCGCCGGGTTGCAGCAGGTCGCCGCAGGTTGCATCAATCGGTGATCGGGTTCGATAGCCGTCGAGGACGCTAGTGCGGAAGAGAGTCGGCCGCGCCTGCCAGGCGTGTCGGTGCAGCCGTAATCGCCGCACCTAGCGCGCGTACCGCGCCCGTCGCGTCGGGCTGCGGCACCCCTGCGGCGATCTTGTGCAGCATGGCGCGCAATGCCTCGCTCGCGTGTTCGATGGCGGCGGCATCCGGCGCCGCGACAGGATTCGCGGCCCGCTCGGCCTCGCCTGCCTCCACCTGCGCCACCGCGTGCGCGGTGCGCCGCCATGCGAGGCCCAGCGCGTCCGCGAGCAAGCCCACGTGGCCCAGCCCGAGCGCCCACGCCGCCGCGCCGAGGCGGTAGGCCGCCTCGGCCGCAAGCAGCGCCTGCGCCGCATCGCGCGGCGCGCGCCTTGCGTGCGTACGCGCGTGCCCTTCCAGCTCGACCACCGAGGCGTCGGCCGTCTGCAGGAAATCGTCATACGCGTTGGCGTTGACCGCGAGCGCGCCCAGTTGACGCGTGGGGGCAACCGACGCCACGGCGTCGGCTTGCGTCGCACTCACCTCCCAAAGCGCCTCGGAGGCCTGCGTGCCCGCCACGTGCCAATCCACTGTCACGCCGTAGTCATGCAACAGTTCCACGTCGGCGGTATCTTCCGCGGCTGCGCCGAAGAGCGCGTAGTCGCGCCACAGCAGCGCAAGCGTTGCGCGCACGAGCGACTGCGGCGCCACGCGCAGGCCATGTGCATGATCGCCCAGCAGCAGATTGCAGCGGGCGTAGAAGCGCCGCACTTCGTCTTCGCCCCAGACGGAAGCGCCGCGGCGCAGCGCGCGGGCACAGGCCAGCGCGAGGCGCCAGTAGTCGTAGGGGTCGGAGCTTGCGAGTTCGGCGAAACAGGTATTCATTTCGTCGAAGGCCGCATTCGCCCACGCAGCCGCCGCACGGTTGCCGCTGGAAAGCCGCGTCTTAAGGGCAGGCAACAGCGCCGCCTCGTAGCGCGCGCGCAGCTGGGCGAGCTTGTGGGCCGGTTGCGCGCGCAGCGTGGCAGGCGCAACCGGCCGGCCGAGCAGCGCCACGTCCTCGTAATGCAGCGAGACGCCGGGCGTGTGCTCGGCAAGCACCTCGAAAAGCGCATGTTGCCGCGCGTAGAGTGCGGGCGAGCAGCTCAGTTCGCGCAGGTTATGGCGTTCGAGCGCCGCCAGCAGGTCGGCGGTCGCGTCCCGGAAGAGCATGTGCACGCCGGCGTCGGTGTCGTCGTCGGGCGCGGAGCGCAGCGGCTGGCCGGGCTGGGTCACCACGCGCGCCGGCGCCACCATGGCGAGCGGCGAAGCGAGCAGCAGGGTGTCGGCGAAGCGTGCCGCCGCGAGCCAGCCCGCGTCGCGCAGCGTGCGCGCGGCACGGCGCAGCGGCGTGGCCACATCGCCGTGCGCCTCGAGCGCGGCGAGCACTTCGGCAAGCGCCGCCTGAGCGAGCGGCACCCGGCCGCCGCGAGGATTGGGCAGCGCTTCGAAATGAGCAACGAACGTTGAACGAAGACTCATGAGCGAACGCCGAAATCGACTATGAACCCCGCGGTTATGCACTCCGCGGCTGTGAACCCGGGCCACGACCGTTGTGAGAGGGCAGACTGGGCACGAAACATGCCGCAGCCGCCCCCGGCGCGCGGAAAGCGCGTCAGATCTGGACCATCTCGAAGTCTTCCTTGCGCGCGCCGCACTCGGGGCAGGTCCAGTTGATCGGGACATCCTCCCAGCGCGTGCCGGGCGCAATGCCCTCGTCCGGCAATCCGGCTTCTTCGTCGTAGATCCAGCCGCAGATCAGGCACATCCAGCTTCTATATTCCATTCTTATGCCGCGTCGAAAGGTCGAAAAATCGGTCAGAAAACAAGAGCCATGATGGTACCGTGTTGCCGATTGCATGCCTAGCAACCGTGCCTCGGAATCGTCGTGTGCAGGGGCCGCGCCTGGCGATGAGGCTTCTGAGCGGCGAGGCGCTACGCAAAAATCTCCGCTTCGCCCATGTCATCCGTCCCCAGGCGTGCGGATAAGCCGCATAATTGAAGCGCCGGCGCGACTCGCGCCACGTGTAACTGCACATTCGCCATCCCCATGCCCAGCGACACCCCTCCCATCGTCCTTACTTTCGGCCTTTCCGATCCGACCGGCGGCGGCGGCCTGCAAGCCGATCTGCTCACGCTCGCCAGCATGGGCTGCCACGGCGCCAGCGTGCTCACCGGCTACACGGTGCGCGACTCGGCGGGCTGCGACGAGGTGACCGGCCTCGACCCCGAAGTCGTCGCGACCCAGGCGCGCATGCTGCTCGAGGACATGCCGGTGGCCGCGTTCAAGGTAGGCGCGGCCACGCGCGCCGAAGTCGTGAGCGCGATCGCCGAAGTCGTGGCCGACTACGACGACATCCCGCTCATCCTGACACCCGACTTCACGCTCGACGACGAGCACGTGCTGGCCGCCGACGAACTGCGCGAAACGATTGCCGATCTGCTCGCGCCGCAAACGACGCTCCTGATCGCAGACGCCGCGACGCTGATTGCACTGGCCCAGCCCGATAGCGACGCGGAAGCGCCCAGCCTCGACGCCGCGATCGCCCACCTGCTCTCGACCGGATGCGAGTACATCCTGGCGATGGAGACCGGCACGCATCGCCTCGTCAACACGCTCTACTGCGAGGACGGCCAGTTGCGCCAGGACCTGTGGGACCGTCCGACGCAGCCGTTGATGGGCCTCACCGATACGCTCGGCGCCGCCATTGCCGCGCTGCTTGCCAATGGACAGGAACCGCCGGAGGCGGTGCGCGAGGCGCAGGAGTATCTCTACCAGGCCGCGCAGAGCGCGTTCAGGCCCGGGATGGGCGCGTGGATTCCGGATCGGTTCTTCTGGGCGCGGAGCAATGACAGCGAAGACGGCGAAAAACCGTCGGGCGATGCGGGAGAAACGCCGCCGGCCGGTGAGGCGCGGCACTGATTGCGTAGTTGCGCCGCCGGCCCGCGGTCGGCAGCGCGAAATTCAGGCGTAAAAAAACCCGCAGATGCGGGTTTTTTTGTCTGGGCAGGAAACACGCCTCGCAGCGTGTTCCCCTGCACTTCAATGTAATCGCGGCACGAGCCTGGCTCTGCCTGAGTCCGGAGTAGGGCCTGAAGCACCAACTCCGGATCGCAATTACATGTCCATGCCCATGCCGCCCATGCCGCCGGGCATACCGCCAGGCATCGGGGCATCTTCCTTCGGCACTTCAGCAACCGCTGCGTCCGTCGTCAGGAGCAGGCCTGCGACCGAAGCTGCGTTTTGCAGCGCCGTGCGCGTGACCTTCGTCGGGTCGACCACGCCGGCTTCAACCAGGTCGCCGTACTCGCCGGTCGCTGCGTTGTAGCCGTAGTTGCCTTGACCAGCCGCGACCGCTGCCACGACCACCGACGCTTCTTCGCCGCCGTTCGTGACGATCTGGCGCAGCGGCTCTTCCATGGCGCGCAGGACGATCTTGATACCGGCGTCCTGGTCTGCGTTGGCGCCCTTCACGCCGGCGATTGCCGAACGTGCGCGGATCAGCGCGACGCCGCCGCCCGGGACGATGCCTTCTTCAACGGCAGCGCGGGTTGCGTGCAGCGCGTCTTCCACGCGTGCCTTCTTTTCCTTCATTTCGACTTCGGTCGCGGCGCCGACCTTGATCACGGCAACACCGCCTGCCAGCTTGGCAACGCGCTCTTGCAGCTTTTCACGGTCGTAGTCCGACGTCGCTTCTTCGATCTGCGTGCGGATCTGCTTCACGCGCGCTTCGATGCTGGCGGCTTCGCCAGCGCCGTCGATGATCGTGGTGTTTTCCTTGCCCACTTCGATGCGCTTGGCTTGACCCAGCTCTTGCAGGGTGGCCTTTTCGAGCGTGAGGCCGGTTTCTTCCGCGATCACCTGGCCGCCGGTCAGGATCGCGATGTCTTCCAGCATCGCCTTGCGACGGTCGCCAAAGCCCGGAGCCTTGACGGCGACGGTCTTCAGGATGCCGCGGATGTTGTTGACCACGAGCGTTGCGAGCGCTTCGCCTTCGATGTCTTCGGCGATGATCAGCAGCGGACGGCCAGCCTTCGCGACTTGTTCCAGAACCGGGAGGAGGTCACGGATGTTCGAGACCTTCTTGTCGTGCAGCAGCACGAACGGGTTTTCCAGAATCGCGACTTGCTTGTCCGGGTTGTTGATGAAGTACGGCGAGAGGTAGCCGCGGTCGAACTGCATGCCTTCGACGACTTCCAGCTCGTCTTGCAGCGACTTGCCGTCTTCGACGGTGATGACGCCTTCCTTGCCGACCTTGTCCATCGCTTCAGCGATACGGTCGCCGATCGACGAATCGCTGTTCGCCGAGATCGAGCCGACTTGCGCGATTTCCTTGTTGGTCGTGCAGGGCTTGCTGATCTTGCGCAGCTCTTCGATTGCGGCTGCAACGGCCTTGTCGATGCCGCGCTTCAGGTCCATCGGGTTCATGCCCGACGCGACGTACTTCATGCCTTCGCGGACGATCGACTGGGCCAGAACCGTAGCCGTCGTCGTGCCGTCGCCGGCGTTGTCGCTGGTCTTGGAAGCGACTTCCTTGACCATTTGCGCGCCCATGTTCTGGAGCTTGTCCTTGAGCTCGATTTCCTTCGCGACCGAGACACCGTCCTTGGTGACCGTCGGGCCGCCGAACGAGCGCTCGAGCACCACGTTGCGGCCCTTCGGACCCAGCGTGACCTTCACAGCGTTGGCGAGAATGTTCACGCCTTCAACCATCTTGGAACGGGCGGAATCGCCGAACACGACGTCTTTAGCTGCCATCTTTTAACTCCTTGAATTCTGGGAAATTTCTCGGCGCGGCGATGAACTTAGCGGTTCACCACGGCCATGATGTCTTCTTCGCGCATCACAAGCAGTTCGTTGCCGTCGACCTTGACGGTCTGGCCAGCGTACTTGCCGAACAGGACGCGATCGCCGACCTTGACGTCGAGGGCGATCAGGTTGCCCTTGTCGTCGCGCTTGCCCGGGCCCGTGGCCAGGACTTCACCTTGATCCGGCTTTTCGGCCGCTGCGTCCGGGATCACGATGCCCGAAGCGGTCTTGGTTTCTTGATCCAGGCGCTTGACGATCACGCGATCATGCAAAGGACGAAGGTTCATGGATAGATCCTCTCTTGATTAGGACTTGAAGACAGTCAAGAACACCTGACTGGCGAGCGGGCCAGCCAGAGAATTGTTAGCACTCTCGTGCAGTGAGTGCTAATTATATGGACGGGGGGTGACAAATTCAAGAAGGGGGGCGGATGGATTTGGTGTCGTGTGACGGGTGCGCTTGACGCTGGGCTTTGTCCCCCTCCCGGCTGCCATACGATGACGGTAATCACAACCATTTTTCAATTAAAACAACGAGTTATAGAAAATAGCCGCAGCTTCGAACATCTGGATGATGAAAGCTTCACGCTGTCGCCCAACGCAAAAAAGGCCCAGCGCATTGCGACGCCGGGAACCCAGGGAAATCCCCGATCACCGGGCAAGAAGCCGCTACCGGCAGCGAGGCAAACCATTCTGTGGCTACGATCCTGCTGCCGAAAGCAGGTCTGACTGGGCGCTCGATCATAGGCAAACCTGGCACGCCAGCTTTGACTGGGTTCGTCAAGGGCTATTCGATGCCTGCCCTCATTCACATTGCTATGAGCGCCCGGGATACTGAGCGGACTTGCGCACGATGCGCAGGTAGTCGGCTTGCGTCTTGGAGAAAAGCTGGCTGCGCATGTCGTCAATCATGCGCATGCGCAACTGGCCCGGTTATAGACGGTGGCTGAAGGCGACATCAAAGTCTGCAGAGAAGAGGCCGGGTATCCGAACGGGACGTCCGAATTCCCCCCGGGAAGCTTCGTGAGCGACTGGCAGCAGCCGCTTGCAAGCCGGGCGTATCGGTCGCAAGGCTGGCCCACGAAAATGGCATCAACGCGAACATGCTGTTCACCTGGCGGCGGTGATATCTGACAGATCGGCAAGCTAGATCTGCCGCGCCATTCCCGGTCTCTTGCAGCCACGCGGGTCAGAGATGGCCGGTGTCGCCGTCCCGCTTCGCCTTGCATAGATCGATGAACCGCTGCACCGGTTGCGACAAGGTCGCGCCTCGCCGTGTCGCGATGCCATAAGGCGCACCGCGTCGCTCGATCCGCAACGGCAGGATCCCAACAAGGCCGTACTCCGCAAAATATTGTGCGACCTTGAGCGGCATCAGGCCCACTGTGCCGGCTCCTGACCGTAGCAGCGAGACGGTTGCGAAGGTCGACGAAGTCTCGATCGCATAACGGGGAAACGGCAGTTGCGCGTCGTCGAAGAGCTGCTCGAGCAGCGAGCGCATCGGCAGCGTTGCCTGCGGCACGATCCAGGGATTACCCACGAGATCGGCGAGCTTCGCCGGTGGCTTGCGCATGAGCGGATCCCGACCTTCAACGATGAGACAGACCTCTTCGATTTCGAGCGGTACGAAATCATAGGCATCGGGATGCACGCTGACGCTCGGCCGCCCGATCACCAGATCGAGCAAACGCTGATCGAGCATCGACAGAAGCCTCGCGCTATTGTCCTCCCATATCTCGACGGAGACGTCGGGCTGTACCTCGCGCAGGCTCTTGAGGACCGGCGTGAGCCACACCGGCATCGACCCCATCACGGCGCCGATCGCCAGCGTGCCGCCGCCGCCGCGCATGATCGCGGCGAGCTCGTCGCGCAGGGCGCTGATCTCCGAACGCAGCGCCCGCGCGTGACGGATCACACAGCGCCCCAGTTCGTTCGCGACGATCCCGCGCGGCGAGCGCGAAAAGAGTTCGGCACCGAACAGCGCTTCGATTTCGCGCAACGACTTCGTCGTCGCGGGTTGCGACAGCGACACCTGCTGCGCCGCCTTGCGCAATGAACCGTGATCGTCGAGGGCGATCAGCAGCGCGATGTGGTTCCCCCGTAGTCTTCTCAGAATCGCATCGATACTGGTTATCACCGATATAACTCCAGCGTCTCACCTGATCCGAAGGTTTCATTATCTGCGCGCCTGGGCCCACATCTACACTCGACGTGTCGTACCCGCCATGCCTACGGCGCGGTCATGACCCGAAGCGCGCGTCGATCATAGCCAAAACCGCGTGATCGTGTCCGTCGCGGCACATCGGTAGCCGGGCGCGAATGTTCGCCCGGCGTATCCAACGCGTATGACATGCGCTGACATTCCGAACATGGAGACAGGCTAATTGAAAAGAATCGGTATCGACGTCGGCGGCACGTTCACCGACGTCGTGATGGTGGATGACGAAACCGGCCGCATCTGGTCGACCAAAGTGCCGACCACCCCACAGGACCGCGTAACCGGAACGATCGAAGGCTTCAGCCGCATCATCCAGCTATCCGGTGCGCACGCCGAGGACGTGGGCTTTCTCGGCCACGGCACGACGATGGCGACCAACATGGTTGTCGAAGGCACGGGCGCGAAGACGGCGCTCGTCACCACGCGCGGCTTTCGCGACATCCTGGAACTGCGGCGCGTCTCGCGCCATGACCGCGCCGACCTCTACGATCTGCTGTTCGACAATCCGCGACCGCTCGTCGAGCGCCGCTGGCGGCTCGAGATAACCGAGCGCATGCGTCATGACGGCGTGGCCGCGACTGCGCCCGAGCAGGCGGAAATCGCGCGCCTCGCCGCGCAGATTCGCGACTCCGACGTCGAAGCCGTGGCGGTGTGCCTGTTGCACTCGCACGTGAATCCGCAACACGAGCGCGAGGTCGCCGACGCATTGCGCCGGCTGCTGCCGGATCGCTTCATTTGCGCATCGCACGAAGTCAACCCGGAAGCGATGGAGTACGAGCGCGCCAGTTCCACCGTGATCAACGCGATGCTGGGCCCGGTGTGCGGCCGCTATATCGGCCGCCTCGTGAAAGCGCTGGGGCAACGCGGCTTTGCGGGCAAGTTCCTGTTCATGCAGTCCAATGGCGGTCTGGCCAGCCCCGAGATGGTGGCGGCCCGGCCGATCGTACTGCTCGAATCCGGTCCCGCCGGCGGCGTGAGCGCGGCGATCCGCAACTGCGAGAAGAGCCAGTTGCGCAATGCGATTCTTGGTGACATGGGCGGCACGACCTTCGATGTGTCGCTGATCCGCGAATTCCGGCCGGAGTTGCGCAACAAGAGCGTGCTGCACACCTATACGGTGCGCTCGCCGAGCATCGATATCGACTCCGTGGGCGCGGGCGGCGGCTCGATCGTCTGGATCGATGCAGGCGGCGGCGTGCGCATCGGGCCGGAAAGCGCGGGTGCGGACCCAGGACCCGCGTGCTATGGCCGGGGCGGCACGCGACCGACGGTCACCGACTGCAATCTTGTGCTCGGCTATATCGACCCCGACAACTTCCTCGGCGGCGAATTCCGTCTCGATGCCAAGGCCGCATGGCGGGTCGTCGAGGAATCGATCGCGAAGCCGCTCGGCCTCTCCGTGCCCGATGCGGCCCAGGTGGTGCGTTCGGTCGCGAATGCGCTCATGGCGCAGGCGATCCGCATCATGACCGTCGAGCGCGGCTACGACCCGCGCGAGTTCTCCTATATCTGCTATGGCGGCGCGGGGCCCGTGCACGCGGTCGATCTCGCGCAGGAAATGGGCATCCGCCGCGTCGTGATTCCGCCGCTGCCGGGACTGTTCAGCGCGTTCGGCATGACGGTCGCGGATCAGCAGTACGACTACCAGAGTCCGCTCGAAACCGATCTCGCGAACATCGACGACGCAACCCTTGCGCAGGCGCTGGACGACCTGCTGGAACAGGGCAACGACGAGCTGCGGCGTCATGGTGCCGAACTGGGCAACGTCAAGGTCGTGCGTCTCGCAGACTGCCGCTACGCGGGGCAGCCCGACGTGATCACGATCGAGGTGCAGGACGCACGCGACGGTTGCCGCGCGGCACTCGCCACGGCCTTCGAGGCGGCGCACCGCCGGCAATGGAATTTCATCAGCGAGGACAAGCCGATCATCGTCGCCAACGTGCGTCTCCAGCTGATAGCGACGACCGGCTGGCGCGGCGGCGTCGCCGGCACCGACGCTCTCGATACGCCGAAATCTTCCCATACGCGCACCGTGTATATCGACGGCAGCATGCGCACGTTGCCGGTCTTCGCCCGCACCGCCATTCCGGTCGGCGCAGCGATCGAAGGGCCGGCCGTGATCGAAGAGCACAGCAGCTGCGCGGTGCTCAAGGATTCGCACATCGCGCGCGTCGACTCCGACCTGAACCTCGTCATCGAACTGGCGGCCTGAGTTATGGACATCGTTACCTACGAAATCATTCGCAGCAGTCTCTTCGCGATCGCGCGGGAAATGAAGATCGCCATGATGCGCACCGCGGGCAGCCCATTGATGCATGCCAGCGGCGACTCGTCGGCCGCGATCTTCGATGCCGACATGCAGCTCATCGCACAGGGCAACGACATCCCGACCATGCTCGGCTCCGCGGTCATCTCGACGCGCGTCTCGGTCGAGGCAGTCGGCCGCGAGAACCTGCGCCCCGGCGACGTGATCGTCAGCAACGACGCTTACGTGGGCGGCGGTAATCACCAACCCGACGTGCAGTTCACGCGGCCGGTGTTCGTCGACGGCCGGATTGTCGCCTTCGTGATGACGCGCGGCCACTGGACCGACATCGGCGGGCAGTCGCCGGGCAGCTATACCGTCACCACCTGGGACGTGTTCGCGGAAGGCATCCGCATCCCGCCGGTGCTGCTCTATCGCAACGACGAGCCAGTGCGCGACATGCTCGAGCTGCTGACACGCAACAGCCGCAACGCGCACGAGCTGCGGCTCGACATCCAGGCGCAGTATGCCGGCACGTTCGTCGGCGACCGGCGCATCGCGGATCTGGTCGCGAAGCACGGCGCGCAGGCGCTGCGCGCCGTGATGCGCCAGAGCCTCGATCATTCGGAGAAGCTGATCCGCGCGGAAATCGCCCGCATTCCGGACGGCATCTACGAGGCCGAAGAGTATCTCGATCCGATCGAGGCACCGGGCTGGAAGCAGGAGCGGCCGCTGCTGAAGGTGAAGATCACCGTCGAGGGCGACCACATCACCTTCGATTACACCGGCACCGGTGCGCAGGTGCGCGGCGGCATCAACTGCCCGTTGTCCGTCACCTGCAACAGCACGTGGTTCACAGTGAAAGCGCTGACCGATCCGGGCATCCCGATCAATCAGGGCTGCTATCGGCCCGTGACGATCATCGCGCCCGAAGGCAGCGTGCTCAACTGCCGCTATCCGGCTTCGGTCGTGTCCGGCAACACCGAGACCTCGCCGCGCGTAATCGACCTGCTGCTGAAGGCACTCGCCCCCGCAGTACCCGAGCGCATCACCGGGCAAAGCAATTGCGCGTCGTGCGCCGGTATCTTCAGCGGCCGCGACACCGATGCGCGACGTGTCGAGGCGACCGGGCAAGAGTTCGTGACGATGCACGACGTGCACGCGGGCGGGATGGGCGCGCGGGCCGAAAAGGACGGCGTGAGCGGCATCCGTGTCTATGTCGGCAACGCCGGCAGCCAGTCGATCGAAATGATCGAGCGGACCTCGCCGTTGCTCGTCGAAGAGTGGTCGCTCGTCACCGACAGCGGCGGCGCAGGACGGCGACGGGGCGGTCTGACTTCTCGCCGCGTGTACCGCATCGAATATGACGAAGCGACCTTCACCGTATCGGGCGAACGTGGCCGTTCGGCGCCCGAAGGCCAGTTGGGCGGACTGCCGGGCTCACGCTTTCTGTGCAGCGTGCGCCGTGCGGACGGCAGCGAGCAGAGCGTCGCCGCCAAGGGCGGCCAGACCGTCGTGTATCGCGGCGACCGGGTCGTCGTGCAGCCGGCCGGCAGCGGCGGCTACGGCGATCCGCGCGAGCGCGAGCCGGAGCGGGTGGCGGCGGACATCGTCGACGGCTACGTCAGCGAGGATGCCGCGCGACGCCTGTACGGTCACGGCGCGCACGAGGTCCCCGGGCACGAAGCGCTCGCCGATGCTGCTATCGCGCTGGCAGCCGAATGAACGGAAACGAACCGATGACGAACCCTCTACCGCTCGATGGCGTGTGCGTCGTCGAGATCGGCCACAGTCTGGCGGCGCCCTATGCCGGCATGATCCTGGGATCGCTCGGCGCCGAGGTGATCAAGATCGAGAGCACCGGCGGCGGCGACTATGCGCGCGACTGGGGACCACCCTTCATCGACGGCGCTGCTGCGCTGTTCCATGCAGTCAATCACGGCAAGTCGAGTATTGCGATGTCGCTGTCGAATCCTGAGGAAGCTGCGCTGCTGCGCGATCTGATCGAGCGCCGTGCCGACGTCGTGCTGCAGAATCTGAAGGCCGGCGGCGTCGATAAATACGGACTCGGCGCGCAACGCATGCGCGAGCTCAAGCCGTCGCTCGTGTACTGCAATCTCGGCGCATTCGGTATCAGCGGCCCGTGGCGGGACAAGCCGGGCTACGATCCGCTCGCCCAGGCGCTGGCCGGACTGATGAGCTTCCTCGGCGGCCCAGGCGAGCCGCTGAGCCGCATTCCGGTCTCGGTGAACGACATGGGTACCGGGCTGTGGGCTGCGATCGGTGTACTGGCCGCGCTGTTCAGGCGGCAGGCGACCGGCGTCGGCGAAACCGTGTCCGTGTCGCTCTACGAAACCGCGCTAAGTTGGGCCGGCATGCAGATCGCCGACTATCTCGCGTCCGGCGAGCTGCCCGGCCGCTGGGGCTCGGGCACCGCCGCGATCGTGCCGCATCAGGCGTTCGCCTGCGCGGACAGCACGATCATGGTGGCCGCCGGCAACGACCGGCTGTTCCGGCGCCTGTGCGAGGTCCTCGAATTGCGCGCGCTTGCGGACGACCCCCGCTTCGCGACCAACGGCGCGCGCGTGGCGAATCGCGCCGCGCTGATCGAACGGCTGCAGGATGCGTTCGGACAACGCGACAGCGCAAGCTGGCTCGCCGCGCTGGATCGGGCCGGCATCCCATGCGGACCGATTCAGACCATCGATCAGGTGGTCGCGCACCCGCAAACTCAGGCGCTCGACATCCTGCGCACGACGGAAGACCACGCCGCCAGCTTCGTCGGCCTGCCGGTGTCGTTCGGCGGCGTGCGGCCGGTACGCACCGGGCGCACGCCGAAGCTCGGCGAACACAATCATCTGCTGACGAAAGCCCCTCTGGAGACATCTTGAAGCTCGCAACCTGTCTGGATTCTGCCCCGCTCACCACACTGCAGCTAGAAGAGATCGATGGACAGATTCTCGTCGTCACGCTGAATCGACCCGACGTCTCGAATGCGATCAGCACGACCACCGGCCACGAACTGATCCGTGTGTTCGGCTCGCTCGAAGCGGAGCCGTCCGCCTATCGCTGCGTGATTCTCACCGGCGCGGGCCAGCGCGCTTTCTGCGGCGGCGCCGATCTCAAGCAGCGCGAAGGCATGACCGACGAGCAGTTCGGCGAGCAGCACTACCTGTTCGAGCGGATGAATCGCGCGCTCACCTTCTGCCCGGTCCCGCTGATTTGCGCAGCCAACGGCTCGGCCGTCGCGGGCGGACTCGAATTGCTGCTGGCCTGCGATTTCGCGTATGCGTCGAAGCAGGCGGTATTCGGCTTTACCGAGGTGAAGCGCGGCATCATGCCAGGCGGCGGCGGCACCCAGCAGTTGCCCCGCACGATCGGCGTGCGCCGCGCCAAGGAATTGATTTTCCGCGGCGCCCGCTTCAGCGCCGAGGAAGCGCTCGCGTGGGGCGTCGTCAACCGGCTGTGCGAACCGGGACGAGTGCTCGCCGATGCGATCGAGGCGGCACGCGACATCTGCAACAGCGCGCCGTTGTCGGTCAGCCAGGCGAAGAAAGCGATCGACCTCGGCATGCAGGGCGATCTGCGTACAGGGCTCTACGTGGAAATCGAAGCATATAACCGCCTGATCCCGACCGCCGACCGGCTGGAAGGAATCAGCGCGTATAACGAAAAGCGTCAACCGGTATTCAAGGGCCGTTAGCGCGGCGGTCTTCGCAATCCGCGCAGCACAGGACCGGCAGGCACGAACCTGCCGGCTTGACCACCGGCATACCCGGAGGAGACAGGCATGACACCCACGACCGGCAGTTCGCAACACGCTCACGGGGACCAGACCTACGGCAAGATTACCCGACGTCTGATCCCGTTTCTGTTCCTGTGCTATGTCTTCGCGTTTCTCGACCGGATCAACATCGGCATCGCGCAGCTCGACATGAAGCACGATGTCGGCTTCAACGATCTCACCTACAGCATCGGCGCCGGCATCTTCTTCCTCGGCTACGTGCTGATGGAAGTGCCGAGCAATCTATTGCTCGCGCGCATCGGCGTGAAGCGCACGTTCTCGCGGATCATGATCCTGTGGGGCATCGTCGCCGCGGCGACCGCCTTCGTGAAGCTGCCGGCTCACCTCTACGCGGTGCGATTCCTGCTCGGACTCGCGGAAGCCGGCCTGTACCCGGGGGTGATCTTCTATCTGACGCGCTGGTACCCCGTCGAGCGGCGCGCCAAGGTCATCGCACTCTTTACGTGCGCGACCGGCATTGCGGGGCTGTTCGGCGGTCCGCTGTCCGGCGCGTTGATGACGTATGCCAATGGTTCGTTCGGACTGCACGGCTGGCAATGGATGTTCATTGCGCAGGGGCTGCCCGCGAGCGTGCTCGGCATCGTCGCGTTCTTCTATCTGGATGACGGTCCGCAGCAGGCGGCGTGGCTGAACGACAGCGAAAAGGCGGTAGTGCTGAACGATCTGCAGCGCAGTTCGAGCGTCAGCGCCACGCATGCGGAACACACCTTCGGCCGCGCGCTCGTCGACTTTCGCGTGTACGTGATGGGCTTTGTCTGGTTCACGCAGATCGCGGGCGTGTTCGCAATCGGCTTCTGGCTGCCGACATTGATCAAGGAATCGGGCGTCAACAGCCCGTTGTATGTCGGGTGCTACTCGGCGATCCCGTACTTCGTGAGCTGGGTCGCACTCGTGATGCTCAATCGCAATTCCGACCGCACGATGGAGCGCCGCTGGCATTGCGCCATTGCAATGCTGTTCGGCGCCGCCGGCCTCGTGGCGGCGGGCTTTACCGGCGGCAATCTGGCGCTGTCGCTGGTAGCGTTGTCGATCGCGACAGCCGGCATTCTCGCGCCCAATCCGCTGATCTGGGCCATCTCCACCGATTACATCCGCGGCAGCGGCGCGGCCGGCGGCGTGGCGATCGTTAACTGCATCGGACTGCTCGGCGGCTTCTTCAGCCCGATGATCATCGGCTCGATCAAGACGCTGACGCACAGCATGTCCGGCGGCCTCGCCGCCATCGCCGTGCTGATGACGCTCGGCGCTGTCGCGGCGATCGTCTTCGCGCCGCAGACCTCGGCGGCCACCGAAGCGCATCGTCAGGCGGACGACAGCCAGCCCGAGGGTGGGCAGCCGGTGGCCGATGCGACGCCGTGAAGAACGCCATGCAGCGTGACGTCACGCAAACCCGCCTTTAAGGAGCAAAGGACCATGGATAACAGGGAAACGGCGCAGGTTCGGGAAGTCGGCCTGCGCGATGGGCTGCAGATGGTCGGCACGATCCTCAGCACCGCCCGCAAGCTGGATTGGTGCGCGCGCATGGTGGATGCCGGCGTGACCGAGATCGAAGTCACCTCGTTCGTGCCGCCGAAAGTCGTGCCGCAGTTCGCGGATGCGGTCGAGGTCGCGACAGGCGCGCTTGCCATCGACGGCCTGCATGCGGCCGCGCTGGTGCCGAATATGAAGGGTGCGCAACGTGCCTTCGACGTCGGTCTGCGCAAGGTGCACTACGTGCTCTCGGCGAGCAACGAACACAATCTGAAAAACGTGCGGCGCAGCACCACGGAATCGGTTGACGATTTCGCGCGGATCGTCGCGGAGCGCGATGCCAGCCCGCTGCCCGGGGTGCGCGACGTCGTGCTCGGCGCGGGTGTCGCGACCGCTTTTGGCTGCACGATCGCCGGCAAGGTGGACGAAGCCACCGTGCTCGGTCTCGTCGATACGTTGCTCGAAGCCGGTGCCGACGAGATCACGATCGCGGATACGGTCGGCTACGCGAATCCTGGACAGGTGCGTGCGCTGATGCGCAAGGTTTGCGCGCTGGCCGGCACAGTGCCGGTGGCGTGCCACTTCCACGATACGCGCGGGCTGGGTCTTGCCAACGTGATCGCCGCGCTCGATGCCGGCGTGCGCCGCTTCGACGCGTCGCTCGGCGGTCTTGGCGGCTGTCCGTTTGCGCCTAATGCGACGGGCAACATCAATAGCGAAGACACCGTATTCCTGCTCGAATCCGAAGGGTTCGATACCGGCATCGACATCGGCCGGCTGCTGGCGATCCGGGAAACGATCGCCGCGTGGCTGCCGGGCGAGCCATTCACCGGCGCGATTGCACGGGCCGGTTTGCCGAAAACTTTCGTACCTTCGCAAGCCGTGACGGCATGAGGCTTCACCCAGGTTGGCCGTCATTCACCGGATGACATGAATCGACCTGCCGTCACCTCGCGCTATCGTGGCGTCTTTCCCGTCGTCACGCCATCCTTCACCTGTCGGGCACGTCAATGGTCATGGTGATGCCCGCCGCGCTGCTGGCCCGCGCGGCGACGGAAGTCGGCCATATCGTACTTCGAGAGCTCTGCCGGGGCCGCTGACGCCGCTCAAGCGGCCCGGCCAGCCAGCCGTTCGAGCAGATCGACGAGCAGGTCGGGGGCCAGCACCATCGCATCGTGTCCCGTGTCGAGCGTTTCCCAGCCCCAGCCGTCGCTGGCGCGAATCCGTTCGCGTACCAGCGCGAGCGTGTCGTACGATGGGTTCGCGCAATGCACATAGGTGCGCGGCAGACCGTTGCCCAACGCATGGCGCAACGTGAGCCGCGACTGATACGTGGCGAGCGGATGCGGCGTCAAACGGCGGCGCACCCACGCGGCGAGCGGATGGTCGTCGGGAATGCCGGTACCGGCAAGACCGTTCACCGGCATTCCAAGCCTTTGCCCGCTTCCCTCGACCGCCGCGAGGCGTTCGGCGACGACGCTGCCCGGCAACACGTCCATAGCCGATTCGCCGCTTTCGACCAGCAGGCTGTCAAGACACACCAGAGCACGAATGGATTCGCGCCGCCGGTCTGCGACACCGGAGGCCACGAGGCCGCCGAAGCTATGCCCGACCAGCACCACGTCTTCCAGTTCTTCGGCCTCGAAAAGGCATTCGATGTCGGCAATCGATACGTCGAGCGACGTTACCGCCTCCAGCAGGTGGCGTCGCTCGCCGAGCCCGGTGAGCGTCGGCGCGAAGGCGCGGTGCCCTCGTGCAACCAGGCGCTCCGTCACGAACCGCCAGCACCAGCCGCCGTGCCAGGCGCCATGGACCAGAACGAACGTATATCCCCGCTGGTGCCCCGCCTGGCCGCCAGCCGATACGGTTGATGTTGCTTGATGCATGCGAGTGCCTCCATCGGCAACCCTGACAGTGGATCCATCGCTGGCGCTTCGAACGACCGCCACCAATCCTTCGCCGTCGTGCCGGACTTCGTGACAAGAAAACGCCAGTTGTCAGCGCGTCTCTTGAAGACTGCAATGATGCACCCGCTCTGGTGCGACGCGCACTATTGCTTCGGTGCCGACGTTCGCCTCGTTCTTTGATGTGCTCGCCGGACGGCGGCACCAGCATACACTCTTGCACGTACAACTGCGCCCTCGCGTCGGACTTCTCCGCAGCAGAGTCGCTGGACTGGGGCAATTGTTGACTGAGCCAGCAGGTTAGCCCGCTGTCTCCCACGCGGTTGGTTACGACGGAAAACGTTCGCCGAACATGGGCAGGCCGCTCACCGACTGCGCCGCGCTGGCCTCGTCCTGCAGCACGTCCCAGTGTTCTGCCAGCCTGCCGTCTTCGAAGCGGACGATATCGGCGGCAATCCACGCAGTTGGCCTTCCGTTCCCGGAAAACCTGCCGTGCGCGATCACGTAGTCGCCCTCGGCCACCACGAGCTGGTTCTCGTAGCGCAAGGTGTCGGGCAAGGTACGGATCAGGTCGAACAGTCCTTCGCGTCCGGGCGCAATGTGCGCGCTGTGCTGGATATAGGAATCCGACCAGAAGCGTTCGGCGGCGGCGTAGTCGCGCCGGTTGAACAGCGTTTCGAAGGCTTCGAGGAGCAGTGCCTTGTTCTGTGCGGGGGTGGTCGTGGTCATGAGAGTGTCCTGAATAGCGGATGAGACGGTAATCAAGCGTCGGATACGCTGAAGATGGATGAGGTCCGTTGTTCTCGCGGGGCCTCATCCACCAGCGTGAATCAGCGTTGGCTCAGAACAGGCACCATCTGGGCGTTGAAACCATTGACGAGGTCATGCTCGCCGGCACCCGGATTGGCGCGGAAGAGTTTCGCGCCGTCGACCAGCACTTCGTCCGCATCCGAGCCGAGTACCGCAAGGGTTTCGCTGATGAATGCGTCGAGCGGCATCGCCTGCTCAGCTTCACGGCTGTTCATCAGGTCGGTCCGTACCCACGGCGGTGCGATTTCCAGCACACGCACGTTGTGGTCGCGCAGCATGAACCGCTGCGACAGCACGTACGAGTGCACGGCCGCCTTGGTCGCCGAGTAGACCGCGGTGAGCGCGAGCGGAACGAAGGCCAGTACCGAGCTGGTATAGGCGATGACGGCGTCGTCGCGCGACTTGAGATGTTCGACAAGCGCCGAACTCAGACGTACCGGGCCAATGAAATTGGTCGTGACGGTCGAGAGCAGGAGCGCATCGTCGATGCGACCGGCCGCGTCGTCCGGCAGCATGCCCCCCGCGTTGTTGATCAGAACGTTGAGCGCCGGGTACGTGGCGATCAGGTGCTGCGCTACCCGGTCGATGCTCACCGGATCGGTCATGTCGATTTCGACCGCCTCCATGCCCGGGTTGGCCGTAATGACCTCATCGAGCTGGGCGCGCCGACGGCCGCCGATAACGACCTTGTTGCCGCGCTGATGAAGTGCTTCGGCAAGCGCGCGGCCAATGCCTGAGCCACCGCCCGTGATGAAAATGGTGTTTCCGTTGAGTTTCATGATTGCAATCTCCTGAAAGAGGTGTCCCGCGCCCAGCAAGCGCCGGGCTGTGAAATCAGGCCGCGGGACGGTCGGACTGAAAGTTGGATCAGACGCGTTCGAGCGTCGGATAGTCGGTGTAGCCGTGCGGTCCGGTGGCGTAGACAGTTGTCCAATCCACGGCCTCGAGCGGGGCACCGGTCGCCAGACGCTCGACCAGATCGGGGTTGGCAATGAACGGACGGCCAAACGCCACCATGTCGGCAAGTCCAGCCTCGATCAGCCGGTTGGCGCGATCGGCATCCATGTCCACGTTGGCAATCAGGGTGCCGCGAAACAGCGGGCGGAAATGGCGGAACATGCCGTCGCCGGCGAGCGGCTCAAGAGGCGTGCCCGTGAAGTCGGTGGTATTGCCCATCAGTAGCAGATGCGAAAGGCCGTAACCATCCAGTTCGCGAATCGCGTACTCGGTCATCGGTAACGTTTCGTCATTGGCGGCGAACGGGCCGCCTTCATGCATAGGGCTGATCTTGACGCCTACCAGGGATGGATCGAGTTCCTCCAGCACCGCCTCAACCACTTCGAACAGAAAACGCGCGCGATTCTCGATGCCGCCACCGTATGAGTCCGTCCGATGGTTCGTCGCACGGTTAAGGAACTGAGCGATCAGATAGAGGTAATTGGCAAGAATCTGCACACCGTCGAAACCGGCCTCAATTGCGTTGCGTGCTGCGCGGGCATAGTCATCCACCGTTCGGAAAATCTCATCGAGCGCCATTGGACGTGGTGCGACCGTTGGCTTGCGTCCGCCTGGCGTGACAGATTCGTGCTGAACGTTCACGTTGGAGGCCGACAAGGGCAAGGCGCCATCGAGCAACTCGGGGTGCGAAATTGCGCCGGTATGCCAGAGTTGCGCAATGATCCGGCCACCAGCGTCATGCACGGCGTCGGTGACGCGGCGCCAGCCGTTGATCTGTTCCCGGCTCCAGAGTCCTGGCGTGTTGGCCCAACCGAAGCCGTCCGGGCTGATCGCTGTGGCCTCGGCCACAATGAGTCCGGCCGACGCGCGCTGCGCGTAGTAGTCGGCCTGAAGCACCGTCGGGGCGTGCGTGTGCGGATGGGCGCGCATGCGCGTCAGAGGCGCCATCGCGATCCGGTTCGGCAGTTCGAGCTGCCCGAGCCGCACTGGAGTAAAAAGCGAAGTATTCATGATGGCATCCATTCCAGGGTTCAGAGGGTCACGACGATCTTGCCGACGTGCTCACCCGCTTCTACGGCGCGGTGCGCGTGGGCAATGTCGTCAAACGAAAACGTTCGTGCAATGACGGGATACAGCGCACCGCTCGCCATGCCCTGCTCGACGAACTGCTTCATCGCCGACAGTTGCACGTCGTTGCGTGCATGCGCGGGCAACGAGATACCCCGGATCGTGATGTCGCGGGCGAACACGTCGAATGGGGGTACCGTCGCCGGCGCACCGGACAGCGCGCCATACAGAACCAGCGTTCCGCCGTTTGCCGTGGCTTGTACAAGCTGTGCGAATCCGGGGCCGCCAACCGGATCGAACACGAGATCAATGCCACGGCCATTTGTGACCCGCTGAACAGCGGCGAGGAGATCCTGTTCTTCGCGAACGATGACCGTCTCCGCGCCGTGCTGAGTGAGCGCAGAGACCTTGTCGGCGCGACGCGTGACCGCGATCGGGTATGCGCCGAGATATCGGGAGATCTGGATGGCAGCCAGACCAACGCTGCTTGATGCGGCTGGAATGAGGACGTGCTGGCCGTGCGCCAGTTGTCCAGCGGCAACCAGTCCGCTCCATGCGGTACCGAAGGCGGCCCATGTCGCCGCGGCCTCCACGAAGCCGATATGCTCAGGAATAGCTACCAACGAAGCCGCGGGAGCGAGTGCGACTTCGCCGTAGAGCGCATACTGCGCCGCGCCGTAGGCAGGCACCAGTGCGACGCGATCGCCTGCCGCGAAGCCGGTGACGTCCGGTCCGACGGCGTCGATGATGCCCGCCGCTTCGAAGCCGAGGCCCGTGGGCAAGGCGGGTTTGACGGGCGAGCGCCCGGAGCGGAGTGTGATTT
The DNA here is from genome assembly GCF_000684975.1 of Paraburkholderia acidipaludis NBRC 101816. GTDB lineage: Bacteria > Pseudomonadota > Gammaproteobacteria > Burkholderiales > Burkholderiaceae > Paraburkholderia > Paraburkholderia acidipaludis. The sequence goes on from NZ_BAXZ01000020.1 coordinate 98,302, forward strand.
CCGTGCGATTGAGGCCAATCGCATGAATTTTCAGGCGGACTTCGCCCTCGCCTGGTTGACCTACCGTGACATCTTCGATGCGAAGGACATCGGCATCACCGAAGTCATGGATACGGACCGCGCGGCTCATTTTCATTCCCCTTGTCGAACGAAGTGCGATGGGGGAACGATAAAGGTCTAGCCGGCCAGGCAGTAGCCGTCGCTTTTCGCTATCTGTTATACGCGCGATACATAAACGGGCTTACCGACAAATCACTCTTGCATGGGAATGGCCGCGTCGTCTGACTGAAACGAGTTCACGAGATGCTCGATCACCGCGCGTCCGGCCGCGCGGGTGGCGCGGCCCAATGGAAAGTAAGCATGCACGGGAATGTCCGCGGTTTGCCAGTCCTCCAGCACGCGAACCAGCGTGCCTTCCTCCAGTTCACGGCGACACGCCCATTCGCTCGTCGAGGTAATGCCGAAGCCTGCCGCCGCCGCGGCGACGGCGCCTTCGTTCTCGTCCGTCCACAGGTGCGCCTCCAGATCCATCGTGATTTCCTGCCCTTCTTTCGCGAATTTCCAGGCAGTCGGTACAGCGGAGGCTGGCCCTCCAACGATGCGATGCACCGATAGATCGGCAGGCACAAGCGGCGTACCGCGCCGTTCGAGATAGGCCGGCGCGGCAACGACGACGCGACGGATATTTGTGATGCGCCTCGCCGTGGCGGTCGAATCGACGAGTCGTCCGAGCCGGATCGCGACGTCGACGGCGTCGCGAATGAGATCCTGGCGTTGATCGCCCAGTGTCAACTCGATGCGCAGCTCCGGGTGCTTTTCGGCGAACGGCTGCAGGCGCGGAATGACTTCGCGAATGCCCACGCTGGTAGGCATGCTCATGCGGAGAATCCCGCGCAAATCGGTCCCTTCGCGCACGCTGTGTTCGGCCTCTTCGAGCGCGACCAAGATCGGTTCGACGCGCGCCAGAAAATCGGCGCCCGCTTCGGTGGGCACCACCGCGCGCGTCGTGCGCGACAACAGGCGCACGCCAAGCTCGCTTTCCATGTCCGCAATCAGGCGGGAAACCTGCGGTTGAGACAGACCGACCTCGCGGGCTGCGGCGGAAAAACTGCCGAGACGCGCCACGCGGGTGTAGAGCTTGAGCGAAAGAATGTCGTTCATAAGGCGATCACTTTTTGATCTGATCAATACGCGAGAGGAATAGCTCGACAATGGGTGAGCGATTGCTGCGGTTATAGCCGACCACCAGTTCGATCGTCGGTGGTTCGCCCTTGAGCGGCCGGCTCGTCACCGACCAGGGCAGCAGCTTCTCGGCGTAGGCAGGCAAGAGGGCAACACCTCGCGTCGAGGCGATCAGCGACATCGCCATCGTCAGGTTGTGGACGCGATGCGCCGGCTCGATGGCCAGATCGTTCGCCGCCAGATAGTTTTCGATCGCGCGGCGCATGGGGCCGGCCACGTCCGAGCCGCCGATGAACCGCTCACTCGCCAGTTCGTGCACGTCGATCTCATTGAAGGCCGCAAGGCGATGATCGCTCGGCATCAGCACGACGAAAGGCTCGCGTGCAACAGTCACGTACTCGAGGTCGGGCCGGTTGGCTTCGGCACGCATGAACGCGACGTCCAGCCGCCCCGTCGACAGTCCCTCGGCCAGATCCGGGGAGTGTTCGCTCGACACCGTCATCTCGAGGGTCTGCAGATCGGCCGCCAGAACCCGCGTCGCCTCGGCAAGCCAGGTCACTTCCTGGCCGCTCAGGAAGCCAACCGCAAACGTCGGCTTCGACGGCCGCGCCGCCCGCCGCGCCGCTTCGCACGCTGCATCGACCTGAGCCAGTGCCAGGCGCGCATGGTCGAGAAATACCTTGCCGGCATCGGTCAGCTCGATGCCGCGTGCGCTGCGCACGAACAGTTGCGCCCCCACTTCGTATTCGAGGTCCCGGATTTGCCGGCTCAACGACGGCTGGGACGTATAGAGCCGACGCTCCGCCGCGACGGTCAGGCTGCCCTCTTCCGCCACGGCAACGAAATAACGCAGGTGACGCAGTTCCATGCGTGGAGTCCTTTACGCCAAGCCATGCCTGTCAGGTATGGCGACCAGCTTACAAAGTCTTTTTCGGCCAGGCAAGTGCCGACTATCGTTCGATTCCATCAGCCGGACGAAACCGTCTCTCACCGTCAACCTCAGTCACCTGCTGGAAGGACACGATCATGAAGGCTCTCACCGGAAAGACCGCGCTCGTCACGGGCGCTTCCCGCGGCATCGGACGCGCGGCTGCGCTTGCGCTTGCGCAGGCAGGCGCTCAGGTCATCGTCCACTATGGGCGCGGCGCACGCGAGGCCGACGCCGTTGTCGCCGAAATCACCGCGGCGGGCAGCCGCGCCCATGCCATCCAGGCAGATCTCGTGGAATCCGACGGGCCGCACCGGCTCGCGCGGCAGGTCCGGGCAATCGTCGACGAACGGCTCGACATCCTCGTTGCCAACGCGGGCATCGCGAAGGCCGCCACGATTGAGGAAACCGGCGTCGAGGACTTCGACGAACTGTTCGCCGTCAACGTTCGGGCTCCGTACTTCCTCGTTCAGCAACTGCTGCCCGTGCTGGGGGAAGGCAGCAGCGTGGTCCTGCTTTCCTCCCTGGCTGCCCGCAACTCGGTTGGCAACCTGTCGGCCTACGCCGCGACCAAGGGCGCGATCGACACGCTGGTCAGGCACTTCGCCGCGTCGCTTGGCGAGCGTGGCATCCGCGTGAACGCCATCGCGCCGGGCGTCGTCGAGACCGACATGTCGAACTTCGCCAAAACCGATGCCGGGCGCGACTTCACGCTCGGCATGCAGGCCCTCAAGCGCGTGGCGCAGCCCGACGACATTGCGGGCGCAGCCCTGTTCCTCGCATCCGACGCGGCGCGTTGGGTAACGGGCGACACGCTGCGTGTCGACGGCGGCTCGAAGCTCTGACACCCACGGAGGCGGCCATGACCCACGCAACCTGCCCGACCGTTCCCGCGACTCGCGGTGAAAGTCCCCGTCGATATACGCCAGTCGCGCTCGACCGCCGGGCCAGTTTCTGGGTCTCGGCCGGCGTGGTCGCGCATACGCTCTGGACCAGCGCGGCGCCAGCCATGACGTACCGGCTCTACGCAAGCGTATGGCACCTCACCCCGACGACCACGGCCGAAATCTTCGCGATCTACCCGATCGTGGTTGTCAGCGTGCTGCTCCTGTTCGGCGGCTTGTCCGACCAGATCGGCCGGCGGGCGACGATGCTGCTGGGTCTGGGCGCCTCTTTCCTTGGCGCACTGACCCTCGCGCTTGCGCATGATGCTTCATGGCTTTTCGCGGGCAGGGCGTTCATGGGGGTTGGCGTTGGCCTGACCGCGGGCCCGTCGACAGCCGCGATGGTCGAATTCAATGAAGGCGGTGCGCCACGGCGAGCCTCCGTAGTTGCCACGGCTGCCCAGGCCTTCGGCTTCGCAGCGGCGCTTATCGTCGGGGGCGCACTGACGCAATACGCGCCGTGGCCCCTGCACCTGGTTTTCTGGCTACTGGCTATCCTGATCGCAGCGTTGTTCACCGTCACGTGGTTCCTGCCGCTGTCGGTAGAGCGCGGCACCGCGGGCGGCTGGACGCCCACTTTGCCCTCCGTGCCTCAGAGCGCCCGCAAGGCCTTCATGATCGCTGCGTTTGCGATGATCACCGCCTATACCCACGGCGTCATGATCCTGTCGCTCGGCGGACAGATCGCGCACGACCTGGTCCGATCCCCGAACACGCTCGTGAACGGCTCGGTCCTCGCCGTTTTCGCCATCACTTCCGGCGTTGTGAGTTTGCTGGGCAAATCGCTTTCGACTCGGGCTGCCATGATTGCCGGTTCCACAGCATCCTGTGCGGGCATGGGATTACTTGCGTCCGCAACCGCCCTTCACGGCATCACGCTTTTCCTGTCTGCGACCGCGATGACCGGCGCGGGCTATAGCCTGCTGTTTCTGAGCGCGCTGGAAGTCGTCAATCGCGCAACCCCGGTCGGACGGCGCAGTAGCGCCCTGTCGGCGCTCTATCTGCTCGGTTATCTGGCAGTTGGGATACTCGCGCCGGCTCTGGGGCGCTTCGCGACGGTTCAGGGGCTGGGCTTCGCCGTCTATCTGGGCGCCGGCGTCATCGCTGCCTTCAGTGTCGCCACGTTTGGACTCGCGCTCGGGCTACGTCGCATCGCAGACGATTAACCGGCGCCGATTCCCGACTGAAACGCCGAATCTGCTTGCCTCGCATGCCATAAGAATCCGCCGATCCCCAGAAGAAGAGAAAACAATGAAAAACCCCGTCGATCGCTTTCCCGACGTGCTGCCCAGTGGCGCCTCACCTTCCGCCCGAGCTTTGTCCGAAAGAGTCCTGCTCGAGCACTATCGCCTCGTTCGTGCGCGCACAGAAGCACTGGCGGCCCCGCTGAGCGATGAAGACCAGGCCATTCAGTCGATGTCCGACGCCAGTCCGACGAAGTGGCATCTGGCCCACACGACATGGTTCTGGGAGAACTTCGTGCTCGAACAAAATCTGCCCGGTTATACGCCGTTCGATCCGGATTTCTCGTTCCTCTTCAACTCGCACTACGAGTCGCTGGGTCCTCGCCATCCTCGTCCGCAACGCGGTCTCCTGAGCCGCCCCAGCAGCTCGCGGGTCGCGGACTACCGGCATTACGTCGACCAACACGTCGAGGAACTGCTCGGCACGCTGCCGCTCGCGACATTGAACGGCATCGAACCGCTCGTCCGGCTCGGCCTCGCGCATGAGCAGCAGCACCAGGAACTGCTCCTGATGGACATCCTGCATCTGTTCTCGCAGTCGCCCCTCCATCCCGCCTACCGTCCCGACTGGTCACGCCCCGAAGCCGGTCGGGCAGGCAAATTCCACAGGCACGACGGCGGGCTGGTCTCGATCGGAGACGCAGAATCGCCGTTCGCTTTCGACAACGAACGGCCGCGCCACCGGGCCTGGCTAGAACCGTTCGAAATCAGCGACCGGCTGGTCACGAACCGGGACTGGCTGAGATTCATGAACGACGGCGGATATATGACAGCTAGCTACTGGCTATCAGACGGCTGGGACCGTGTTCACGCCGAAGGCTGGGATGCGCCGCTCTACTGGCGGCGTTCGTCCGCTGGGGAGGGCTGGGCGGAAATCACACTACGCGGTCTCAATCCTCTGGATCTCGATGCGCCCGTCATGCACGTCAGCTATTACGAGGCCGCTGCCTTTACGACCTGGGCGGGCGCGCGTCTGCCGACCGAAGCGGAATGGGAAATCTCGGCTCGAGCGGGCCTGCTCGAACAGGCTGACGACGTCGCCTGGCAATGGACCCGCAGCGCCTACGCGCCCTATCCAGGGTTCAGGCCCACCGCAGACGCAACCGGCGAATACAACGGCAAGTTCATGAGCGGACAAATGGTATTGCGTGGCGGTGCATTCGCGACGCCCGAAGGGCTGCATGCTTAGACCGCTCTTCCGGCTCGTTAGCCAGATATGCTGCCGGTGCGATTTCTGTTCGGCCTGGGGTTCGATACGGTAACCGCAGTAAGCCTGCTTGACGCTATCTAACGGCACAACAACGCGCCGCACAACTGGTAGGCAAGACCCTGGTCTTACCTCAGAGCACGCCGGCAGAAGCGCAACCGGCGCTGCGCGGATTGGCGGCGCACTTCGAGGTCCATGCCGACGAAATCGAGGCAGCCCGCTCGTGTCACGCGCGCTCAATCTTCCGGCAGCGATTCGCGAACGATCTGCAAAAATGTATCGACTAAAGGCGACGAAGACTCCGACTGTCTAACGAGGCTATGTACACTGAGAGTCGGGGTGTTTGGCAGGAGCGGCAGGATCGTTACACGTGAGCTCGATTCCACAATATGCCGGACAGCGAGCAAGACTGCATCGGTTTGGAGTGCGAGCGCGACACCCAGCCCCGATGCGGTACAGAGTATCGCTCGCGACGGGGGTTGAAGGTCGGCATCGAGAAATGCCTGGGCAATAAAATTCTCCTGGGCGCCACTCGGATCGGTGTAGACCCACAGCGCCCCTTGCAAATCCTCAAGTGATCGAGCTTGTGCAAGAGTTCCGTCGCGACACACAGCGAGAGAAAATTCGGCGGAGAAGAGCAGCTCGCCGACGGGATCGGCACCCCAACTCATAAACGAAGGAATCCCGCAAAGCGCAATGTCGAGGGAACCATCGTCGAGACGATGTGACATCTGTTCCCGCTGATATTCAAATACCTCGATACGGACATGGGGCATCTTCGAGACGAATCGCTCAATCACCTTTGGCCCCAGCAGGACAGAGACGGCCGGCGTCAGACCCACGCGCAATCGCTCATGGTGAAGGCCCCTATGCGCGCGCAGTTCTTCGTCGGCGCGGACCATTTCGGCCAGAATCGATTGCGCTCTCGGCAGCAAGATTCGCCCGGCAGCCGTCAGCGGCATGCCATACGGCGTGCGCTGAAATAGCGAAACTTCGAAGCTCTCTTCGAGTTCCCGGATGGTCTTCGATACCGCAGTGGTTGTCTTGTTAAGTCGTATGGCAGCCTTAACGAGGCTGCCCCCTTCCGCCAACGCGAGAAACGCCTGGATTTGATGATATTTCATATCGACAACGATATAGGTGAGAGTCGTCGCAGAGCTTTCCAGCCGGAACAATCGCTTTGTATTGATCGTGGCGCGCCGAGACCCGCCTAGATCAACAGATGTGGCGCGGCTTCCGCGTCGATCGGCCAGATTGGTCGACGCACATGCTGATAGCGAATCGCTGAATAGTCACGCCGCAGGGGGCCGCCGCCGTCAACAAAGAGTACTTTAGCGGCAATCGGGCCAAAATGCGCCATGAAATGGTTGACCGACTTGACGAAAACCATCTGCTTCGCAAGCGGGTCGATACCAACTTGCGTGAATACTTCGAGACTGAAGGTTTGAGTTCGCATCGTCGTGAGCACGATCTCGGTGCCACCCACACGAAGCGCTGCCGAGTTGCCCGTTTCCACGCGGCTATCGCCGAAGAGCTGCCACGAATCGCGTTTCAGACCGATCACTTCCGCCACGATATCGACTGGCGTCCCGGACGTCACCGCTACCTTTCCACCGATGCGAAGCGGCATGACCGCGCCGATCCCCGCGTCAAAGCAAAGTTGCACGGTAACCGGGTCCCAAATGGGTCCAAACGCAACGTTGCTGACCTGCCGCGCGAGGAGTCGCGCCAGTACATCAACGCTATCCGAGGGCGCCCCGCCTCCGGCGTTATCGGTGGGATCGGCAATGACCACCGGAAATGCCGATGACGACAGGCCCGCATCAATCGCTGCGTCGATACCAAGAAGCGGGGGCGCTGTCTTTCCGCGCATACCGACCAGTTCGTCGCCCAACGTCACCGCGAGTTTATCGCCGAGTTCCTTGTCACCGTCCGTATAGACGAGGATCCGCGTACTCAAATCGGGCGAGTCGCCATATACGAATCCATGAACGACCGAAATCGACAGCACTTCATCTGCCTGTTGCGCTTCGATAGACTTGATGCGGTCGATAAAGGCGCGCATGCCCGGCGCGCTCGTCGGATACGAATCAATCTGACGGCAGTCGTAAAGCGAGGCGACGGGCCGCCAGCCACGATTGACGATCCCGCTGACGATGTCGATCAGCCGGTTTGCCTGTTCGACGATGTCGGTGTGCGGATACTCCTTGTAGAGCACGATCACGTCGCTATGCTCAAGGCGTTTTGGGGTAACAAGGCAGTGCGGATCGAATTCGACACCTATCACGCATTTTTCGCCCACTAGCTGGCGCACGCGCTCAATCAGATCACCTTCGGTGTCGGGATATCCGAACGCGATCATGCCGCCATGCAGGCCGAGCAACACGGCATCGACGGGGAGCGCTGCCGAGAGCTCCGCGAGGATTTCGTCGCGAAGCTCTTCGTATGCCTGACGGCTCGTCAGCCCGGCGGGCGTTGCGCGAAAGCAGCTTCCTTCGACCAGTTCGAACTCGCCGGCCGCGGCGCGACGCTGACTTGCCCACATCAATTCGGTTCCCACGGCTGGCGCCGCGCTGTGACCCTGGCCGGGACGCCAGTGGCCCCGGCGGAACGTTTCAAGACTGGTAGGCAGATTGACAAACGAGTTGGTCTCGGTGAGAAGGCCGGCAACGAATACTTTCATGGTTCGACTCGGTTTAAATGGCTGGGAATGAGGGCATTGCGAAGCACGAATGGGCTGACATCAATGGCTGGGCGTTCCGCGCTCGCGAGACTTGCTACCAGGGAGCCGGTGCCGCACGCAAGCGTGAAACCGAGCGCGCCGTGACCGGTGTTCAACCACAGGTTGCGATAGCGCGTCGGCCCAATGACGGGTTTTCCAGACGGCGTGGCGGGCCGCATACCGGTCCACACTCGTGCCTCGTCGTAGCGTCCAGCGCACGGCAGGAAATCTTTGGCCTGTCGCCTGAGCAGGTCGACGCGCGCCCTTTGGACACGTGCCGAGATCGGGCCAATGTCGACCATCCCTGCTATACGCAAGTGGTTGCCAAGCTTTGCGTACACGATCTTGTGATGGGTGTCGGTGATGCTGACTAGCGGCGCGGCGTCTGCTACGGACGGCACGGTCAGGCTATATCCCGTCAGCGGATAGACAGGTACGTGCAAGCCCGGCAGGTCAAGCAGGCCGACACCGCCGACACCCAGGCAGGCCACGAAAAGATCGCCATCGATTCGCCCGCGCGATGTGTCGATCGCATCAATCGAATGGGCGCCTTTATCTCGTGTGACAAAAGAGTGAATGGTTGTGCCGAACAGAAACTTCACGCCGTATCGCGTCTTCAGTACATTCGACAGAGCTGAACAAAAGGCGTGGCAGTCACCTGATTCTTCGGACGGTGTATAGATACCGCCTGCTAGATGACGGGCCTGCTCCAACAGCGCGGGCTCGATATCCGCGCACTCGCTGGCTGAGACGGCGCGTTGCTCGCAACCATGCGCATTCTGGAAATCCATCTGCCGGCGTGCCGCGGCGAACGCATCCGGAGCGCGATAGAGCACCAGCTTCCCGGTATGCGTGTGGTTAAAAGAGAGATGCTCGGTCTCGGCGATTTCGTTGACAAGGTGGCGACTATAGGCACCGAGCTTCAGCAGATCGAGGGTGGTCCGGCGACTCGTGCGCGTGGTACACGCGGCAAGGAATTTCAGACACCAGCGCCACTGCGCAGGATCCAGTGCAGGCCGGAACCGCAGCGGTGAATGACGATCCGTGAGCAAGGATGGAAGCTTGCCGATCACTGACGGTTCCGCCAGCGGCGCGACGTAGCTGTAACTCAGTTGCCCCCCATTTGCAAAACTCGTTTCGGCCCCGGCCTCGCCATGCCGTTCAATGACAGTGACAGCGTGCCCTGCGCGGACAAAAAAATACGCTGCTGTGATGCCTGTTACCCCGGCTCCCAGGATGAATACTTTCATTTCTCTTTTTTCGATACGTATGGTTCAAGCATGGTTCTGGATCGCTGCGGAAGTGGACACGGGTTTTTCGTCGAAATGGCAGGTCATCGCGACGAAGAAAGCCATTACGCCCGCGCCAATCAGCAGGTAAAACGCAAACAGGTACGACCCGTGATTCAGCGTAATGAGGTGCCCCATCACGACCGGCGCGATGGCGCCCGCGATTTGCCCGCCAAAATTGATGACTCCAATGGTGCGGCCAACGTTTTCGGGCGGAAACTGTTTGAGCGGAATCGAAAAGACCGTGGTGTAGACGACGACATACGAGACCATGCAGAGCGTCCAGAAGACGACAAGCGCCGGCAACGACGTAGTCATGGTCATGAGTGTGAGGAACAGTGCGCTGAGCAGGGCGCCTCCGGCGAGGAATGGCTTCAGCAGCCGGGCACCGCCTCGGTCGATGAGGTAGCCGGTCGCGATCGTGCCCAGAAAGGCCGCGGCAAATGGGACGGCTGACACGACCCCAATATGCAAGATATCGATTCCGTGCGCATGCAGCAAATATGACGGCATCCACGACTGCAGTCCCAGCGAGATGATGCACGCGCCGAACCAGGTCGCCGCGATGCGCCACAGCAACGAAGAGGAAACGATATCGCGCCATGTCGACCGGTCCTTCGGCCTCGCGTCGTCAGAGATTAGTGACGGCCGCGGCGGAAGAGCCAGGAATAGCGACACGGCCACCACCAGCCCAAGCGCGCCGAGCAGTGGGAACGTCAGGCGCCAACCGTAGCGATAGATCGTCCATCCCACCAGCGCCGCGCCGACCGCGCCCCCGAGAAACGCCGTGCTCGCCATCAATGATTGAACGCTTCCCCGCTTTTCCCGTGGGAAAACTTCGGTAATGGCACTTGCATTCGCGGGCGAGAAGCTTCCTTCACCAATGCCGAACATCATCCGGAATGCGATGAGCGACGCAAGAGACCACGCCGTGCCGGTCAGCGCGGTGAACGCGGACCAGACCAATAAACAGCCAAGCAGGACCTTGCGCGATCCATATCGATCAGCCAGCCAGCCTCCGCCCAATTGCATGAGCGCATAGGTTACGTAGAACGCGCCGAGCACATATCCCTTCGCCGCGTCATTCAACGCGAACTCCCGGGCAATGGGGATGATCGCCGTTCCGATGACGATGCGATCGGCGTAAGCGACAAACCACGCGATAAACAGCGCCGCGAGGACAACCAACTGGCGTATGCGAGAGATCTGCGGCAGCATGAAAATCCTGTCGGGACGAAATAAATGAGCGGCGATTGCGTTCCGGGCAAACAGGCGCCGCCGATCGGACGGACGTGGAGACGCCACTATCAGTCAAGAAAATGAAGCAGGATATAGAAATGATGTACAGGGCTGCACTTTTAGTTAAGTTCGAACCAGGCCGCACAACCATCGGTCAAGGGGAGCAAAAACAATTCAATTGTGGGTGAATTTTGGCGCCAGGAAAGTACGGTCATGTTTTTTGCAGCACGTTAATGCCGTCCGTCTAACCTCCCAATATTTCCCCATGCCTGCATGCAGTGATCGTTTACTGACGCGAAGTATCGGCCGACGGGTTTCAGCTTCCCGCACGCATCATCGGCCGCCCCTCCCCCCCGCGCGCGTCTCGCGCGGATCACCATCGGGATTGCCGGGAGAATCGCCCTCGGTACACTGGCTCATTCAGCGTGAGCCGCGGATACCTCTTTTGCCGATTATTTCATCGGTGTGCCATATGCAACGTCATCCAGTTATGGCCCCGGCGTAACCCAGTACGGCGTTGTGGACGAAGCGATTGGCTTTACGAAGGCTGCGCAGACGACATTCATGCAACAGAGCAGTGGCGAATGGACGTCCAAGGGGAGCTCTATGGCGTCGAGGATCTCGGCGGTCCATACACCGTCAGATTCTCTCCGGATCCGGAATCAATCATCGTTAGTTAGGATTCCGACAATTTTCCGGGTTGCTACGTCTTGCTGGGCAATGGCGTAGGCGAAGTGGGCGGCTGCGCCGTCCACAACCCGGCCTACGATTTCAACGACAAGGCCGTTACCTGGGGCGCCGCCTGGTTCGCCGCGCTCGCGGAGCGCTATCTGAGTGCTTGACGACACATCAAACCAAACCCGTTCAGGAGATCGAGTTGAATACCAGAAGGATGACAAAAGGGATTGCCGTTTCCGCACTACTGCTCGCGTGCGGCCTGGCAAAGGCGCAAAGCAACGTCACGCTGTATGGTTTGCTGGACGAGGGTCTGCTCTATTCGAGCAAGACCCAATCACAGCCCTCACCCTCTGTGCAGGCCGGTCCCCATCAGATATCGATGCTGAACGGGGGCGGAATGGTACCGTCCATTTTCGGGGTGAACGGCTCAGAAGACCTCGGCGGTGGCTATAAGGCGACTTTCAAGCTCGAAAGCGGCATCAGTCTTTCCAATGGCGGCTTTTCAAATACGAACGGCGGGTTGTTCGGTCGCTTCGCATGGGTGGGACTCGAAGGCCCGATCGGTGCGCTGCGCCTGGGGTTGCAGATGTCGCCGTTCGAATACGCAATCGCCGATTCCGACGTTCTGGGGCTGGCGCTATTCGGAGGACCGGAAGTCAGCTACTCTGACTACGCATTTGCCACGGGTACGTTCGTTGCCAATGCGATCACCTATACAAGCCCGAAAATCGGCGGCCTGACCGCAAGCGCGATGTTCGCGCCAGGTGGCGTGGCAGGCAACTTTCAGGCAGGTCGCGAATACTCGATGAGTCTGAAGTACGAAATCGGACAGTTCATCGTCGATGCTGCGTTCTTCGACGGCAACAGTAACGTGGACGGCCTCACATCGCAGTTCAGTCCCACCGCCATCGAGCTGGAGCCCTTCATCGGCAAGACGATTGGCCTCTCCTGGTTCGCCGGCAGTCTGACCACCAAGGCCTCGTTCACGAGCTACAAAGTCGCGGGATACGTAGACTACGACGTTTATAACGTCGGCATGCTCTATGCGATCCGTCCGAACTGGTACGTCAACGGCGAAGCATCGCTCACGAGCGACCGCAACCAGACGCAGAATCACTCGATCATGGGCGAACTGGGTACCGAGTTCTACCTCTCCAGGCGTACCTCGCTGTATGGAGAAGTCGGCGTGGTCAACAATCACGGCCAAATCTACTCCGGGCTGCAGGTCGACAACGCACTCTTCTCTCCGGCCAATGGCACGACGGTTTCCGGCGAAGTCGGCTTCCGCCATACGTTCTGAATGCGCCGGGAGACCGTCGAGGAAGAGGTGAGGCCAGCTCGCGACGCGAGTCACATCGGCCGCGAGCCGTGCCCAGGGCGACGCCACGTGGTCGGGAAAGCGTCGGCAGGGGAACGGGCATTCCTCCCGCGACAGGCGCTACACCGGCTTCGGCCTTCAGCGAAATCAGGAATACTTTGACAACAGGAGAGTTCGTATGCAAGCAATTCAGACATTCAAGCTGGCTACTGCCGCAGTGCTGGTCGCCGCTTCATTTCAGGTATGGGCCCAGGATGCATCGGCACCACCAGTTGCCGCGAGCGGTACGGCTGTTACCGCAAAGCAGCTGGCCAAAGCCGCCAGGGCGGCTGATCGCGTGCTCGCGCACAAGGTCCGTGCCACGCTCTCAAAGGACAAGAATCTCGACGTCACCCACGTCAACGTGCATGCGAAGGACGGCATCGTCACGCTGGAGGGAACGTTCCCCGAGCAGTCTCAGATCGACCATGCCATTGCAGTCACCAAGGGCATTGCCGGCGTGAACTCGGTAGTCGATGCAATGGCTGTGCGCCCGGCCGGAAGCTAAACGATACGGCTATTTTTCGGAGGACGTCGATGACGAGGAAGATGCCGCGCGCAACTCGCCCGGCATCACTGCATACTCGTCGGAAACACCGCTGAGTATCGCACTAATCCTTGCTCGTGCCTTCGCAAGAAAATACCGCTTCATTAAAGCCGCGTTTTGCTCTCCAGCTCATTGCGACGCATAGCGTTTTCCCCCTCAACACGGGCTCCACGGACAACAATACGCTGATGACAAGGAAACGCGATAAATTGGCGTTTCACGGTTTACACAGTTTGCCATTTCGGCTGCCTTGACGGGATGCGTTTAGGTACAACCGAAAAGCATCTCGCACGGTAGCGCTGCATAGCAAACACTTTCCGGCTGAAGTCACCTGATGCCATCCGACGCACCTGGCGAACGAGCCCTGCGACCGGACTGCCGTCGTTGGCAATATCGCCGTCGCAGTAGGTGACCCGAATGCCCAGGCCACCTCTGGGGCAACGAATACCGCAGAGGAGCGAACTATTGATGGACAGCAATCGAACTTCTTGAACTTCGATCGGCACGCTACCTGCTGGGTGAATCAGCGTCAATAATTATTGTAACTGTTTCACCAGACAGCCCGTTCTGCAGACGAAGCGATGTGGCCCTCCCTTGTCGAGCTCCCGTGGCCTGGCATGGCGCACCAGGTTGGACAGAGGTGGCGGGAAACCACATGCTCAGGACGGCACCGCCCCTACTGCGACGCGATCGATCAGACGGAGTCGCGCACCGCACCCATCAATTTGTATCAGTTCAGTGGATTGACTGGCCGTTTCCAGGGCTCAACCGGCGCCGGAATGACTGGCTGCATTCCAGGTGAAGGGGCGCTTCATGGTCGCGTGCGGTCTCATGCGCTTTGCATTGCCCCATCCGCGACTTGCTGCGGGACGACCGCCCGAATGTGACCCGTTTCGGCCATCGGCCGGCGATGGTCTACCGCTAAAGAGCGGACGTTCATTCGCATACCCGCCGATCGTCGCTACCGACGCCCGAACAGGTACTCGACGCGCGCAAGTATCTGTGCACCCCTGACGGGCAAATCATCAGCCGAACGGTTCCGGGCGGCCATATCGGTTTGTTCATGGGCTCGCGCACGCTTGCCGGAGCGTGGCCGGAGATCGCGGCCTGGCTTGCCGGCAGCGCTTGATACGGCGCGGCGTTGCGATTTTCGCCACGCGGATCGCCCATTCTGGCGAGCCGCATGGCCGTGGCCACGGAAAGACCCGTCATCCAGGTGCCGCCACTCAGCGAGTCTTCGCCGCAAGGGCGAGCTTGTTCGCGGCCTCCTGCGCGCTTTCGTTGTCGTCGTTCCAGAAGTTGCCAAGCACATCGTAAAAGGCACCTTCCACCGCCGGCGTATCGACCATGTCGTGCGCCCACGACGGCACGAGCGTTCCCTTCGCCTGCGCGCTGGTGAAGTCGGCGGCCGAACGCTGCGCACAGGCGTCGAACTTCGACAGATCCATGCCTTGCCGCACCGGAATCGAACCCTTGTTGAGGTTGAAGATCTCCTGAAACTTCGGGCTAAGAAGCAGGCTCGCGAGATCCTTCTGCCCCTTCTCGACGTCCGCGCTCTTGACCTTGAAAAACGCGAAGCTGTCGACGTTGAATGTATAGGCGGTTTGCGAGCCGGGTCCCGGCACGCACAGATAATCCTTGCCCGGCATCTTTCCGGCCACACTGAATTCGCCCTTGGCCCAATCCCCCATGAATTGCATCGCCGCCTTGCCGGAGATCACCATGCCGGTCGCCAGATTCCAGTCGCGCCCCGTCTGGCCCTTGTCGGTATAGGCCTTGATCTTCTTGAACGTTTCGAGTGCCTTGACCATGGTCGGCCCCTTGAGGGTCGCCTGATCAAGCTGCACGAAGGCTTTCCTGTAAAAGGCCGCGCCGCCCACGCCGAGCGCCACGGTCTCGAAGGTTTCGGCTTCCTGCCATGGCTGGCCGCCGATCGCGACCGGCATGATACCCGCTTTCTGCAGTGCGTCTGCAGTCCTGAAGAACTCGTCCCACGTGGCGGGCGGCTGTGCGTTCACCTTCTTCAGCGCGTCGGCATTGATCCACAGCCAGTTGACGCGATGCACGTTGACCGGCGCCGCTACATATTGCCCCTTGTACTTCATGATGCCCGCAATCTGCGGGGGGATCAGCTTGTCCCAGCCTTCGCGTTTCGCTACGTCGTCGATCGAAACCAGCACGCCTTCGTCGCCCCACTCCTGAATGGCGGGCCCCTTGATCTGGGCTGCCGCGGGCGGGTTGCCGGCGATCACGCGCGTCTTGAGCGCGGTCATCGCGTTTCCTCCGCCACCGCCGGCCACCGCGAAGTCCTTCCAGGTATCGCCCTTTTCTTCAAGCATCTGCTTGAGGACCTGTGCCGATTTTGCTTCGCCGCCGGACGTCCAGTAGTGCAGCACCTCGACCTCCGCGGAGCGCGCCGCCCCGGCGGCGAGAAGCGCCGCGACGCCGAGCGAGCAGGCGGTAACCCTTGCAGTCTGGCCGGCCGGCTTCGGCAGGTTGTCTCGTTGGGTTCGCATCTGGCTGTCTCCTTATATCGTCGTGTTTTCATGTTGCATGACGCGGATGTTAGCGCTAACAGATCACGCTGCCCTATCCGGATGAACCCTGCTTCAATCCCGCACTTTCCCGGGCTTCCCTTCCGGCATAGGCGAGGCGATACTCGCGTGATGAAAGACAAACCGACTCGCGCAGCACGGCAGCCCGGAACGCTCCAGAGCCCGCGCAACGCCACGACCGCGACAGCCCATGAATCAGCGCGACGCCGGCAAAGCGGACGCGCGACGATCGCCGACGTCGCGGATCTCGCACAAGTCAGTACGATGACGGTATCGCGTGCCCTGAAGGATCCGGCGCAGTTGTCGCCCGAAGCACGTGCCCGTGTGGAAGCGGCCGTCGCCGAACTCGGCTACGTGCCGAACCACGCGGCGCGCACGCTCGCCTCGTCGCGCTCACGCGTCGTGGCCGTGCTGGTACCGTCTTTGTCGAATGCGGTTTTCGTCGATACGCTCGCCGGCATTCAGGATTGCATGGGACCGGCCGGTTATCAGATTTTAATTGGCATTACAAACTACTCTCCCGAGAAGCAGGCGGAACTGGTCTCGACCTACCTCGCGCACGCACCCGACGGCTTTCTCGTCACCGGTATAGATGGCTCCGAAGCCATCTGCCAGCGCCTGGCGGCAAAACGTGTGCCCGTGGTTCATATGTACGATCTGAGCCGGACTCCCGGTGAATGGTCGGTGGGTTTTTCGCAGCAGCGCGCGGGCTTCACACTCACGAAGTATCTGCTCGAACGTGGCTACCGGTACCCGGGATTCATCGCGGCGCAGCTGGATCCGCGCACCATGCAGCGTCGTGCCGGCTTTCGCCGCGCGCTGCGCGAGGCGGGTCTCGACCCCGATGCCGAGATACTGACCGACGAACCATCGAGCGTCGGGCTCGGCTCGAAACTGCTCGCGCGGATGCTCGAACAGGCTCCCGAATGCGACGCGATTTTCTGCTGCAACGACGATCTTGCGCTCGGCGCACTCTTCGAGTGCCAGCGGTGCGGCATCTCCGTGCCAAGCCAGATTGCGATCGCAGGATTCAACGATCTGCCGCCTTCTGCATGGTCGACGCCGTCGCTCACGACCATCACGACGCCACGCTACTCAATTGGCTTCGAGGCCGCGCGACTGTTGCTGCAGATACTGGACGGACATCCGCCCGAGCGGAGTTGCATCGATCTGCAGTTCACGCTCACGCCGCGGGAAAGCGCCTAGCTTGCCGTCGAGACCGGCGGCCAGGCACACGTGGCACCTCCGGCCCGTGCTTCGGCCCGTAGCCGCATCGTGCCGGCAGACAGCAGCACGACCAGCGAAAGATGACAGGATGCTGTCCGCGGAATCCTGCGAACCGGATATGCAGTCTCACGGCGTCAGGCGACTTCGGCGTCTGCCTGACGCGGCCGAGAGCGCGCGTTAATCCGGTGTTTTGATACTCAGTCCGTTGCTCACTGAAGTCACCCCATCAACCTTCTTTGCAGCTTCGACCGCCAGGTCCATCTGGTTCTGGCTATCGCAGCTGCCGGTGAGCGTCACGACGCCACTGACGACCTTGACGTAGATGTGAGTCGGATCCAGTCCCTTGGTATGGGCCAGTGCGCGATGGACCTTTTTGGCGAGCGCACGGTTCGCAGCCTTCGTGGCCTTGGCCGAAGTCGGCGCTGCTGCCACCGCGTTGTTTGCTGACGTATCGCTGGCCTGTGCATGGGCGCCCACGGCGAGCGCCAGTGCGAATGCGGCCGTGGCGGCCCTGGCAACCTGTATCAACTTCATATCGATTCTCCTTGCTCTGAAATTTCTTCCTGATTTCTTCCCGGCTTAAGCGGATGAACCTCGGGGACGAAGCTCACGCGCGGGAAGTCCGGTCCTGCCAGCCCGGTTTCCCGCCTGACGAGTCGATGCGTGTTGCCGCTACGCCCTTAGAACTGGGTCATGATGCCGACGTTGCCGGCAAACTGGCCATGGCCGTAGCCCGGACCTTCGTTGATGCCGCTGCCGACCGCGCCGCCGCCATTGGCATTGGAGGCGCCGCCGGTGCCGTACGGATCGGCATAACCGTCGCCGAGACCGATGTTCGACGTCGAGCTGTTGTGGATATAGCCCAGTTCGGAATACAGGAACGTCCGCTTCGACAGGTTGTAGCTACCCGCGAGCGTGTACAGCGTCGCGTTGCCGTTGCCGTTGTTGGCGTTGGCGTGATAGATAGCGGCCGTGAGCAGCGTAACGGGCGTGATCTGCCAGCCCACGCCGCCCCACTCGTGATCGACCGCCGTCGGCAGGCTGGCGCCGCCCGGCGTGGCGGCAAAGTCGTAGCCGGCTTCGTCGGCGTCAGGCGCCGAGAGGTGCTGGTAGCCCGCATAGAACTTCACCGGGCCGAGCGAATAGGTGCCGCCGGCAAGGATCGAGCGCGAGTACAGGTAGACGTTGCTGAAGCGGCCGAACGGGTCGCGGATTTCGTCGTAGATCGCCTGCAGTTCGAAGGCCGACGCGTTGTACTGGATCTTGGCGCCGTCCGAACGGCCCTGCGACGCACCGAAACCGGAAGTCGCACCAAGTTGGCCCGGCGCACTACCGGTACCGCCATTGCCGTTCCAGTTCGAGGCGTTGGAAAGATCATACTGCCCCTTCAAGGTGAGACCGGCGAGCAGCGGCGAGGTGTATTCCACGCTGTTGCCTGCCTGCGCCCAGTTACGGCCCCGAACCAGCGTGGCGATCGAATAGAACTGCATTAGTTGCGGATCGACGTCCCAACTGTCCTGGCTGATTTCCGCCGCGCCCGCATAGCCAATCTTGAACGTACCCCACGTATCGTTCGTCAGACCGACGCGCGCTTCGCGACCGAACAGCGAACCATTCTGATAGTTGCCGTTCAACATATCGAGGCCCATCTCCAACTTGAAGATCGCCTTCGTCCCGCCACCCAGGTCTTCCGCGCCTCTGAAGCCGAATTCCGATTCGCCCCAGTCGCCGCTCTCCATCTGCACGGCGTTACCGCCCGGAATCCCCGTGCGGTACTGGACGCCGACATCAAGCCGGCCATACATCGTCACGCTGCTTTGTGCGTGCGCGACGATTCCCGCAGACATGAGCGCTGCGGCCAGCAAAACCTTCTTCATTGTTTCCTCCATATCTTCACAAAAATATGACGTAGTACTACTAATCTTGTCAGATTGTTTACAAAGTGAGTGAAAACATCTGCTACAGGTACTGCCAGACGACAAATGCGCGGACTTTGTTATCTTTGCCGGCATCGTTGGCGTTCACAACTGCGGCGAGGAAACTGAAATGACGTTCTGCTGCCTGCTCTCTTGTTTTTTCAAGCAATGTATCAAAGTCGAATCAGCGAAGCGAATGACGAATACGACGGTGTTGTGAAATTTCATCAAATCTCGTGAGGGAGGCAAGCGATCACGCTCTGGGTGATTCACCCCCTTCATCAAATCATTGTTTCAACGAACAGGAGCCTTTCCCATCGCTTCCAAAAACGCAGACCGACACGACTTCCCGACCTTTCCACCTGATTTCATGTCATGTTAATGAATTAAATTTAATCTACCTTTCCTCATTCCTGGGTAGCCTCCAACAATCCCTGCTGTTTAACCCAATATCCATTTTTTCAACTTCCACGATCGTCGATAAGCAATCCACACTTACCTTAAATTTTATTTAATCACGTCACATGACCAACCATCCCTGTCTTTTCAATTTCTGGAAAATTGCAATTTTTTTGCGCAATGTGTACGCACTAAACGGTATGAAATAGGGAGCGAAGAAATCCTGTGCCGTTGATTTCGGCGTCAGGAAACCGACCAACTCAACATACCAGGGCTTATCTGTAGGCGTCAGTACCTGTTGACTTAGGCGCACCGATTTTGATATGGATTCCTCAGGCAAGTCCCGTGGGAATCCTGCGCTATTGCTACCAATGTCATGGCACATGCGTTCCACATAAGCCGGATGAAAACCACTCGCGTCAATACTTGCTGTGCCCCCGGAGTCGGCGTCTAAACGCAGACAATCTTGTTGAAACGACGCAGCTCTGGCTGATCTCGAACGGGGCGACGTGTGACTGGATGGAGCGAGCCCGGCTTGTGGAGGCATCGCGCGTGATCGCGGCGCAGGAGAGTGCCCACCCGTTCCCGATGAACGATTCTGATGTTCCTCAACTCTTCAACCTGAAAGCAGGGTGGTTTCTCGATTACCGCTTGCCGGTCGTCCAACGAATTTACGCACTCTGCGAAACCCATCTGAAGTCGTTGTGACGCTGGTCGCCGACGCCCCAAGGCCAGGCGTAAAGATCGCTGCGGCCGTGCGTCTCATGCAAAGGGCATGCCCCGATCCATTGGGATCTGTTGATCGCAGAAAAACCAGGGGGCCGGCTTACAAGCTATATCGTTCACCTGGCGAGATCGCCCGAATCTGACCACCCTGAGCGGCCCGTCTGCACCCGCACAGGCGCATCCATGGCATCCAGGTCCGCGACTCAGGTCTTCACCCATTCAGAACCCGTGTGCGCGAAGGCCACACTCACACCACCCGGAACCGCTCAACGTTAGAGCGCAGATCCTCTGCCTGTGACTGCAGCGAC
This sequence comes from Paraburkholderia acidipaludis NBRC 101816, assembly GCF_000684975.1. GTDB lineage: Bacteria > Pseudomonadota > Gammaproteobacteria > Burkholderiales > Burkholderiaceae > Paraburkholderia > Paraburkholderia acidipaludis. Next base: position 118,770 of record NZ_BAXZ01000020.1, read on the forward strand.
ATCGCGGCAGCGGCGGCCTGCTCGACGAGCGCCGCGTTCTGCTGCGTTACCGAATCCATCTGCGTCACCGCCTGGCTCACCTGAACAATCCCCTTGCTCTGCTCGGATGATGCCGCTGAAATCTCGTTCACGATATCGTTGACGCGCTTCACGGACTGGACGATCTCATCCATCGTCGCGCCCGCCGCGCCCACGTGCCCGGCCCCGGTCTTCACACGGTCGACCGAATGCTGAATCAGTTCCTTGATTTCTCTCGCGGCCGTCGCCGAACGCTGCGCGAGCGAGCGGACCTCTCCCGCCACAACCGCGAAGCCGCGTCCTTCTTCGCCGGCCCTCGCCGCTTCTACGGCTGCGTTCAGCGCGAGGATATTGGTCTGGAATGCGATGCTTTCGATGGTGCCTACGATGCTGGCGATCTGGTCAGAACTCGCGTTGATACCGGTCATGGTTTCGACAACCTGCTGCACGACGCCGCCTCCACGCTGTGCCGCCTCCAGCGCCTGGGAAGCAATGTTGCTCGCCTGACGCGCGTTATCTGCGTTATGGTTGACCGTCGACGTCAGCTCATCCATGCTCGCAGCCGTCTCCTCAAGCGCGGCGGCCTGTTCCTCGGTGCGCTGCGAGAGATCCTGATTGCCAGCGGCGATCTGGCCGGTCGCCGATGCAATTGATGCGCTCGACGAGCGAATCCCGCGGATCATCGTGGTCAACTGCTCCTGCATGCATTTCATCGAATACATGAGGCTGCTGTGGTCGCCCTGTGCCGTATGCACCGTGACCGTCAGATCGTTATCGGCAATCCGACCCGCAATGTCCGCCGCCTGCGCGGGGTCCCCGCCGAGCTGACGCAAGATGCTACGGTTGATCCAGATTACGACACCGGCCAGCAGTCCAGCGGCAACGAGAAGGAAGCCGAGGCTCTTGTACAGCGAGGCACGGAACGCCGCGTCGATATCGTCCGTGTAGGCGCCGGTCTGCAGAATCCAGTCCCATGGCGCGTAATAGCCTGCATACGAGACCTTCGGGGCAATCGCGTTGGTGGGCGGCTTCGAAAACTCATAGCTGACAAAGCCGTGACCGTCGCGCTTGACTGCGTCCACGGTGTCCCGATACAGGGCTACCCCGTTCGGGTCCTTGTAGTCACCCACGTTCTTCCCGTCCATTTCCGGATGAATCGGGTGCATGAGAATGACCGGTTCGGAGCTGAAAATGGTGAAGTAGCCCGTACCGTTACCGTAACGTATACCCTTAATCGCGGCGAGGGCCTCTCTTTTCGCCTGCTCGACAGGCATTGCGCCTGCCGCCGCCTTGTCGCCATACTGCTTCGTGATCGTAAGCGCGATCTCAGTCGCGTGAACCAGATCCGTCTTTCTTTCCTCAAAGCGAACGGTGCGTGCCTGCCAGGCGTCGACGATCGAGATGAGGGTGATGAGCAGCAGGCTGAGCACGAGAGGTGCCCACAACTTCTGGGCAAAGGACAGTTTCACGGCGACTCCATTGCGTGGTCATTCGTGCTTTACGGCCGCCGGACTTGAAACTTGAGATATCACCTGGACTGTCCGCTATCGGATGCCGCTCACGTTTGGATGCCCTGGTAATGCGTCCGGCATCCATGACGCATAAGCCAGTTGATAACTGGACAGACTCCCATCGCTGCCCAGCCTTCTCGCCGTGTGAATATAGCCATTGATTGGCAGGCAGGATTTGTCCGCCTGTTGAATCCATAGCGTCATCGGCTGGGCAATCAGTGCCTTGAGTTCGATATCGACCGTGACACTGAAATCCTGCCCCACTTCGGAACAAGTTACCGCCCGGCGAGGCGCAAGCGCATTATTCGGTAAGGACGGAATATCCGTCTTGATCAGGCGCTCCTGCTGGATCAGCCCGCCACGGATTATCCGGGCCAGTTCGGTCGAATTCATGCGTATTCCATATTCTTGTGCGTTGCAGGCCGACAGCTCTCGTTCTCAATGGAACGGCCCCGACTGTATGGCCGGCCGATTCCAAGTTTCAGGAATATACCCCGTCAACCGGAAGATAATCATGGATCGTAAAACTGCCTGAAAGAGAACTCAAACTTAATTTAGAACCTGAAATGCGTAGGCGTGAGCCGCATTACACCAGCACTGCATCCAACAGCAGCATAGCCGGCATCCGGCAATCTTATATTCGTCATCTCGGGCGATGTAGATAAAGTCTGCACGATCAAAGCGACCGTGAACCTTTGCGCTCGACGTCGTGGTACTGGGCAGAATGGCTGCGATACCAGCATCCTCGCAGTCCTTTATCTGTGGGCCACTGTAATACCCTCGATCAGCGATAGCCTTCAATCTGGTTTTGCCCATGGCGTCACGAGCAGCCTGTGCCATCGGGCTCTGAGCTGTGCCCGATCACTGCCGGCATTTGTGACCTCGTGAGCAACGATGAGATGGTGTTTGGAATCTACGGCTACCTGCACGTTGTAGCCCACCATCCCCGAGCCACGACCGCTTGTCGCCATGGAGCGAGCATCGGGATCAGTCAGCGATATCTGCCCTCCAGTTCTTCGAATAGGGGATCAAAGACACACCGTGGAACGCGCGTCGATGCTACGGTACGTAAGACCAGGCGAGCAATCGGTGACGTGATGGCGGCAAGAAGAGCAGCTCCGGGTCGGACTGACATTCAAAAAGAAATAAAACGCAGTCAGGAGGGGAGAACGCAATCTGCTAAACTCGCCGATCACTGATCTTTATGTCTTTGTGTATGCCAACCGACCATCGGGTGAAGCGCGCCGAAGGGTAATTCCTTCGGTTGGCGCAGGCGAAAAGCGCAATCGACCACGCTCGCTCGGGCGGTAACAGGCCAATATCGTCTATTCGCGAGCGTCATCTCGCAAGTTAGCGCCGCCCGTCACTGTCATCCAGTCCACCAATGGATTGATCTCACCACACGGATGGCGGCACAAGCCGCGCCATAGGCTCCAACCTCGCTGCGAACTAGCGGATAGCGCCAGACAAGATCACCCGCCCGTTCAAACCAAATTGGCGTGATTTGCGTTGTCGGGGCGGGCTATTCGCGGGACATCAACCATGCTGAAGAGAGGCAAATGAAGAAAGGAAAGACGAAACTCACGCGTCTCGATGCTGAGCGACTCTTCGAGGGACTTCCCGCCTCGAACGCAAGCGTGTCGCGCCGGCCTGAGAACCCATTCGAAGCGGGGACATTCAGCGAGATCAGGCGTGTCGACGACGAAGCCAAACTCTGGAAAGACAACCTCATTACGCTCCCGCTAGCGATCGAATTGCCGGCTGGATACGAGTCGATATCCGCCTTGCGTGAGGCGATGGTGCGCGCATGGCGCGTGAGGTGGGTACGGGAGGAGGAAAGCCAGGTTGTCGCTGAATTTCCTGAGGGATGGACAGCCGTTCGTCCGCAGAGTGGCCCCATAGAGTTGCGCGATTCCACTGGCGTGATCCGCGCCCTTTTTGGGTGGGCCGAGGACGCTGAACTCCGGATTCTGCCCAGGTATCTGGTTGAGTCGCAGGCGAACAGTTCGAGTGGGCTGGCCAGCCTGGTTGTCCGCGATCGAGGAACCGGCCTGATTCTCGAGAGATCGTCAATCTGGTCCGCGAAAACGGGTACCCATCATCCGGATTGGGGCAAGCTGTCCCTGTGGCTCAGTTCACGTTACCCGCAACATGGCGATCCGCTGCACTACTGGAAAGATTGCGAGGAAAATATCAAAAATTAGGTGACTTCTGCGGGCCCCATTCCTCGTGCGCAAACTACCCCATACGAAGAACGCGCCAGCAGCGATTGGCGCTTCATTGATTTTCCTCGTTCGGCACCGGGGCCAGATTCGCTTGTCTCCTTCTCTATGCGCCTTTCAGCCAGGGCATTTCCACAGGTGACACCACCAATTGCCGGAACTCACGCTCCAGTTCGAAGATGAACCCGACCAGGATCATGGAGTCGGCATAGGGAATCGGGAATACCTGAGGATTTTCTGCAGCACGTAGCGGGCGCGTAGGCGTGTCGGCCGTCGTTGCGGCGTTCTCGCGGATGGTTTCCAGTTCGTCAGCCATTGCCTGCCCACTGACTTTCATGACGCGGCTACGCAGGTCGCTGAAGGGTTCAATGCGCGCCCCGTCTTCATTGTATTCGGGCACTTCATAAATAAACCAGGACATTTGTCTCTCCCACAAAAAGGCCGGTATATTAACAGGATGGGTAAACGGTTTCCCCAGGCAACCCAACGCCGCGGCTTCGATCGTTCACCGTTAAGTGACAACAATGCAATGGCTTACGCCGTGATGCAGATGTAGCGCCAGGAAATTAACTTTCCACTACTAATCATTTTTTTGTACGGCTCGATCAAATATTGATCGAGCTTCATGCGCGAGCGTCAAGCCGCTAATACCCTCTCCCGTCATAGATCAATTCAGGTCAGGGCGACATTTTTCCTGTCAGGCGAGGAGGCATGCCCTCCAACGAGGTCGTCACGCGTGCCGGATCGGCGTCGATCTCGCGCTCCGTGAAGCGGAAACGTTGCCACACGCCCTGCGCGAATTCACGCGTCGCGTCCGCGAAATGCGGCGCTGCAGGGTCGTCCGATAGCGAATGCGCGAGCATCGTGTCCGCGTCCACCCCGCCCTCGCTGAAGCTCACCACCTGGAGATAGCTGTCGCCGTGGCCGTCGCGATCCATCGAGTAGCCGCCCGGGTCGAGCGGGTGCTGGGGGCACACCACCGTGAAATAGCCCGCCTCGCCGCAACCGCCGTAGAGCGGGACACGCCCGGCGCCGCGCTGCGTGTAGAGTAGCTCTCCGCGCGTGGAGTCGGGCGCGAACCCGTAGCGGCGCAGCGCGCGCACGGCGTCGCCCAGTGCTTTGCGAAGCGCCGCTACGCTCGCCGCATCGCCCGTCTTCAGCCCCCGCGGTGTATCGAGCGGCGCCGCGGGATCGAACGGCGTCCCGTAGAGCTGCTGCGGCGGCAGGGTGCTGGCGCGCAGCCAGAACTCGTCCCAGAGATTGGCGCCGCGCGCGCCGGTGCGCGCCGTGCCGTCCCAGGCTTCGAGCACGCCGCACGCCGCGGCGATATCGGCGTCGTCAGGCGACCCGGCCGGCGCGCCACCCTTGCACAGCGCATCGATCAAGGGCTGCCGGAACAATGCTGCCGACATCGACCGGCTGTCGAGCACCCCCGCTTCCAGCGCGGCGCGCGTGACGCCGCCCGGCGTGCGTTGCAGTTGCGCGGCCAGTTCATGGCCGAGGCGCGTGCGTAACGTCTGGACCGTGCCCGTCTCGCCCGTGACGCGGGGAAAGCCCGTGAGCGGCGCCGCCGGATTCGTCAGCCAGTAGCTGCGGTTGAAATTGCCGACATAGTCTTCGCGCAACAGAGCAGGCATCTGCGCGACAGGCAACGTGCCGTCTTGCGGCGCACCCGGCTCGCTGCGCCAGGCGCAGGCGCTCCTCGATCCGTCGAGAAACGGTACGCCGGGCGCCTTCGCGTCGAACGCGCGTCCGAGCGGCGGTGTGCATGTCGCCGCCAGCGCATCCGGCACCCCCGGCATCGCACCGATATCCGCGAACCAGACGCGCGGATCGTTGCGCCCGATCGCGAACGTGTTGACCCAGGGCGTCGCCGCGAAGCGCTTCTGGATCGCGATGAAGTCGTCTAGCGAATGCGCGCCGTCCCACGCAAGAAAGTTTTCGAACACCCGCGCATTGTCCGCGTTCACGTCGCGCAACGCGAAGGCATGCTGCGCGTTCCACGCGAGCGCAGGCGACATCGAGGAGAGATCGACCAACGGGCCGAAGCGCGAGCGGTACAGCGTGCGCGTGACCGGCGCGAGCGAGCCGTCGGGGTTGCGGGCCTGCACGGTGAGCTGCACCGCCGTCATGGCTTCGGGGTGGCCGTCGTAGAGGTAATGCGTGGGCTCGCCGGGCACGAGCGCCAGCTGGAAAATGCCGAAACGGCGCGCCGACGACACGGTATGCGTCCACGCGACGTTCTCGTTGAAGCCGAGCATCACGACCGGCACGCCGAGGAACGACACCCCCGCGACGTCGAGCTGACCTGGAATTGTTAGTTGTGCTTCGTAGAAGCGGTCGGGGCCGCGCCAGAACCAGTGAGGATTGCCGAACAGCAGACTCGCGCCGTCATGCGTCTTCTCCGCGCCGAAGGCCAGCGCGTTGCTGCCGATGCCTTCGTGCCCGCCCATCTCCAGCTGCGCGGGCACAAGCGCGAGCGCCGGCGCTGTGTCGTTCGCCGCGCGCGGTACGGGCGAGGGCGATGCCGATGCCACCGGGGGCTGCGCCTTCGCGATCGACTCGACGAAGCGTGCCGCCCCGCCCGCGAGCGTGGCCGCGATCAGGCGGCGGTATACGTCGTCGGCGTCGATGGGCCGCAGCCAGGCCGCGTTGGCGCATGCGGCGTGCGCGCCCGGAAAGCCGCCCCGGCGCTCATCGTCGAGATAGCGGTCATAGCCCGCCGCGAAACCCTCCACGAGCGCGCGCGTACGCGGCGTCTGCGCGGCGCGAAAACGCGCCACGGCATCGTCGCCGTCAACGAATCGAAAGAAAAAATCGGCATCGAGGTTGCGCGGCTGCCCGAACGTGGCCGCAGCGGCCGGCCGCGCATCCGGACCGAAATAGGCGGAGCGTTCGCCGCGGAACGTCACGAACGCGTCGGCGAGCGTGCAGAGGTTGTCCTGCGCCTGCACGTAGCCATAGCCATAGCCCAGGCTGCCCCAGTCGTGCGCCAGCACGTGCGGGATGCCGTCGGCGGTGCGGCGGATATCGGCACGGTAGGGCTCGGTGCGCGCGGTGTCGGGCCCTGCGCAGCCGGCCAGCCAGGCAGCGCCAGCAAGGGCCGCCACGAGGACCGTTGCAACGGTGAGTCGTTTCATCAGGAGAGCCTGGAAAGCAGGAAATCGGCATGCCGGCTTCAATGCGCGAAGCTGATTGGCAGGCCGCCATCCGGGTGCGGGACCGTACCCATCGGGATGCCATAGATCGCGCTGAGCGTCTCGGCGCGCATCAGCTCGGCCGCGGGGCCGCTCGCGAGCAGGCTGCCGCCCTTGAGCGCGATGAGGTCGTCGCAGAAGCGGCCAGCCATGTTGATGTCGTGCAGCACCACGACCACGCCGATGCCGCGCTCCTCGGAGAGGCGCCGCACGAGCGCGAGCACTTCGATCTGATGCGCGATGTCGAGGGCCGAAATCGGTTCGTCGAGCAGCAGGCAGTCGCTGTCCTGCGCGACCAGCATGGCGAGCCACACGCGCTGGCGCTCGCCGCCCGAAAGGCTGTCCACGGCGCGATCGGCAAAACGTACCACGTCGGTCTGTTCCATCGCTTCGAGCACTTTCTGCGCGTCGGTGCGCGAGAAACGTCCGAGCGCGCCGTGCCACGGGTAGCGCCCGAGCGCGACGAGCTCGCGCACCGTCATGCCGTCGGCGGCAGGCAACTGCTGGGGCAGATACGCGACCTTGCGCGCGAACGCGCGGCTCTCCCACTCGGCAAGCGGCCGGCCCGCGAAGCTCAGCGTGCCCGTGCTGGGCTGCTGCTGGCGCGCGAGCAACTTCACGAGCGTCGACTTGCCCGAGCCGTTGTGGCCGATCAGGCCGACCATGCGGTGTTTCGAAAGCGTCACCGACAGCGGCTGGAGCAGCGTACGGCCGCCCGCGTCGAACGACACGTTGTCGAGCACGAAGAGCGCTTCGGCCGCGAGCCGCGACGCGCTCGCCGGGGCGCCATCGGCATGGCGCACACGCGCAGCGATATCGGACGGCGCTTTCACGCCGAGGTCCGGCTCGGCCGGAGCATTCACGTTCATGGAGCAGCTCATTGGGTTGCGAGGGTGGCGTGCGGCGCGCCGCTGTAGCGCGCGAGCAGGTCGTCGCCGGCGCCGGCTTCGACGAGCTGGCCGTATTCGAGCTTGATGTAGCGGTCGGCCAGATGGAAATAGCGATCGTCGTGCGTGATCACGAGCACCGTCTTGCCCTTCGCTTTCAGCTGGGGCAGCAGCTCGCGATAAAACACGTCCTTGAAGAGCGGGTCCTGGTCGGCGGCCCATTCGTCGAACACATAGAATGGCCGGTCCTCCAGACAGGCGACGAGCAGCGCGAGCCGTTTGCGCTGGCCTTGCGAGAGTTCGAGCGTGGAAAACGCGCCGTCCTTGATGCTGACCTTGTGATCGAGCTGCAGATGCACGAGCAACTGCTGCGCCGAAGCGTCGAGCCCGTCGAAGCGCAGGCCTAGCAGGCTGTCGAACAGGAAGAAGTCGCTGAACACCACCGAGAACAGCTGGCGATAGCTGTCACGCCCGTCTTCGCCCACCGGCGCGCCGTTCAGCAGAATGCGGCCGCTTTCGGGCGGATACAGGCCCACCAGCATCTTCGCGAACGTAGTCTTGCCGCTGCCGTTGCCGCCGATCAGATACACGAGTTCGCCCGGCCGGAACGTCAGGTCGATCGGCCCGAGCGTGAATACTTCGTTCTCCTTCTCACGGAAATAGCGGTGCGTGACGCCGTCGAGCACGATGCTTTCGAAGCCCGCTGCGGTCGGCGCGCCCAGCCCGCTTTCCACGGGCAGTTCGGCATTGACCTGCTCGATGCGTTCGAGCGCCACGCGCGCCGTGCCGATGTTCGGAATGGCGGAAAGCAGCGATTCGATCGGCATGATCATGTAGAGAAACACCATCGCATAGCCGGACATCACGTGCGTATCCACGGGAAAGAGCCGCGCGACCACGAACAACGTAATGCCGATGAAGACGAACAGGATGAAGCTGCCCCAGCTCGCGGCGGCGGCGTACAGCACGTAGCCGCGCGTGCGCTGCACGCGCACCGCTTCGACGTTGGTCGAGAGCGTGTCTTCGATGAAGGCGCTGCGGCGCCGGCGGTGCAGCTTCAGTTCCTTCGCGCCGTCGAACAGCGCACGGAAATGCCTCACGAGATCGTCCTCGCGCTGGCGCGAAGCGCGCAGGTGAAAGAGCGCGCGGCCGTTGGCCACGCGAAAGCCCGCTGCGCCAATGCCGATGGTGACGATCGCCACGAGCAGGATCTGCCATGACAGCACGCTCAGATAGGCGAGGCAGCCCACGATCACCGCGCTTTGCATGGCGAGCGCCGGCATTCTCACGAACAGCATCACGATCGAATCGAGATCCTGCGTAAGCACGGCGAGCGAGCGCGCCGCGCCCTGCTGCTCGAGATGGCGGAAAGAGGCGTCGCCGAGCCGGCGGATCGTCTGCATGCGCAGGTTGGCCTTGGCGCGCTGGCCGAGGTCCATGAAGAGCGTCTGCGAAACCGTGCGCGTGACGAGCACGACCGCGCCGAGCACGAGGAACTGCCAGCCAAGACGCGCGAGCTGCGCGCTCGACGCGGAGAGCGCCTGGTTGATCAGCGCAACGAGCCCGGCATTGCCGAAACCGCTGACGAGACTGGTGACGAGCGCAACGAACAAGGTCCAGCGTGAGTTGCGTGCGAGCTTCAAGAGCAGAGACATGTCACTCCTTGCGACGGTGCATCAGGAACCGGGCCCGCTCTGCGGCGGGCGCCGGAACATCGTGAGGATCAGATAGAGGCCGCCGAGCAGCGTGGCCATCACGCCAGCCGGCATTTCCTGCGGGAACAGCATCCAGCGGCCGAGCCAGTCCGACGCGATCATGAGCATCGCGCCGAGCACGGCCGAAACGAGCAGCAGCGGCGTGGCGCGCCGGATGCCGAGCATGCGCGTCATGTGCGGCGCCATCAGGCCGATGAACGACAGCGGCCCGATCACGAGCGTCGCCACGGCGCTCATCAGCGCGCTCAGCATCAGCAGCCCGAAGCGCGCGACGGCGAGATCGACGCCAAGGCCCTTCGGCACGGCGTCGCCGAGCGGCAGTATCTCCAGCCAGCGCCGGCACAGCGGCACGGCCGCGAGCGCGGCGAGTGCCGCCGCCGCGACGAGCGCGGCCATCCACGGGCCGACGTTGTAGGTCGACCCCGCCAGCAGGTTGTAGAGAATGATCACGCGCGGGTCGCCGCTCGACACGGCAATGACGGAGATCGCCTGGAACGCGGCGGACAGCGTCATGCCCGCCAGGATCAGCGTGTCGGGCGCGAACGACGAGGCGCGCGCGAACACCACGAGGGCGCACAGCGTGAGCACCGCACCACCCGCGCACCAGATCAGGTAGGTCGGCAAACCGGGCTGCGTGGTGAGGAACAGCGCACCGGTCAGGCCGAGCGCGCCGCCCGCCGAAATGCCGAGCAGATCGGGGCTCGCCATCGGATTGCCCGTCATGCGCTGCACGATGCCGCCCGAGAGCGCCAGCAGCACACCCACGCCGAGCGCCGCCACGACGTGCGGCAGGCGCAGGAACAGGAGCGCGGCGGCTTCGTGAGGACTGCTCAGATGCCAGCCGTCGAGTCCGCGGCCCAGTGTGAGCGATACCGCGCTCACGAGCACGAGCAGCGCCGCGCAAGCGAGCGTCGTGATCCGCAGCCCGCGCGCCGACAAAGGCGTCGAGCGCCCGGCGGGAGTTTGGGCGAGGTCCGGCCGCCCGCGCAGGCGCCGCAACATGATCAGCAGCAGCGGCGCACCGAGCAGCGTCGTGATCGCACCGGTTGGAATCGCCATGCCAAAACGCGCGACGCACAACTGCGCGAACTGGTCCGCGAGCCACAACAGCGCCGCGCCAAGAAGCGGCGACCAGACGATGCGCTCGCGCAGGCGCCGCGCGCCGGCGAGGCGCGCGAGCGACGGCGCGGCAAGACCGACGAAGCCGACCACGCCCACGGCGCTGACCACGAATGCCGCGATCAGCAGCGCGAGGAACAGCGCGAAGCCGCGCGTCGTGCGCAGCGACACGCCGAGGCTCGACGCAACCGTATCGCCGAGGTCGAACACCGCCATCGGCCGCAGGCACAGCAGCAACAGGGCCACGCACGGCACGAAGCGCGCGCAAAGCGCCGCCGCCACGTGCCAGTCGTTCTGCGCGAACGAGCCGCCGCCCCACACCAGCAGGCCGCTCAGCAAGTCGTAGTGGGAAATGGCCAGCGCGAGGCAGAACGCCCCGCCGCACAGGTTGACGATCATCCCGGCGAGGATCAGCGCGAGCGGCGACATCCCGCGCCGCGCCGCCAGCGCGAACACGGCGGCCAGCGCCACCGCGCCGCCGGCCAGTGCGACCGCGTCGCGCCCGCCGGCCAGCAGGAACGGCGCATAGACGGTGGCGAGGGCCAGCGCGAGCCAGGCGCCGGAGAACATCCCCAGTGTCATGGGCTCGGCGAGCGAATTGCGCAGCACCTGCTGGGTCGCGACGCCGGCGAACCCGAGCGCGGCGCCGCATAGCAGCGCGACCGCGACGCGCGGCACGTCGCTGTAGTGCACGAGCAGCTGCGGCACGTCGCCGGGCGTCGGCGCCACGAGGGCCTGCCACCACAGCGCGGCAGGCAGGCGCGCGTCGAGACGCAGCAGGAACAGCAGCGCCGCCAGCGCGAGGAGCCCGCAAACGGACAAGAGCGGCGTGCGCCGCATCGGCACCAGAGACAAGGTCGCGGCGCTCTTCATGTGGGCTCCGCGGTGGATGCCCGCGCATCGAGGTGGGCCTCGCCCAGGGCGTCAACCAGTGCGTCGGCGAAGTACTGCGCGCTCAGGATGCCGCCTTCGGGCGGCACGGACGCCATGCCGATCATGCGGCCCTCGCCGGCGAACGGCATCGCTTGCCACACGCGGCTCGTCTTCATCATCGATGCCGTCAGCGCGGGCAGCGGCTTCACATAGACGAGCGTCGCGCGCGGATCGGCGTCGAGCGCGTCGAAACCGATCGTGGCGTAGGCCGCCGTATTGTTCGCCTTGGCCTTGTACCAGCCGTTCTGCAACCCGAGCGTTGCCAGCAGCTCGCCGAACAGGCTGTGTGCGCCGAACACGCGCACGTGCGACTCGTCGATGAAACGCACCATATAGACCGATGCGCCAGCCGCCGCCGGCAGCGCATCGAGCCGCGCACGTGCGGCAGCGACGGCGCGCTGCGTCTGCGCGACGGCCGCCTCGCCGCGCGCATCGCAGCCAAGGAGGCGCGCGAGGCGCAGCGTTTCGGCGCATGCGGCCGTATAGGGCGTCGGGCTGGCGCGGAGCATGCCGAGCGTCACCGTTGGCGCGATACGTTCGAGCGACGCGCGCATCGTCGCGTGCGCGGGCGTGATGACGATCAGATCGGGCTTGAGCGCCAGCATCAGCTCCATGTTCGGCTGGAACATCAGACCGAGATCGACGACCGAAGCGGGTACCGGGCAGGCCGTGAAGTTGCGCCGGAATCCCTGTGTGTTTGCCATGCCGACCGGCACGACGCCAATCGCCAGCGTGAGCTCGGCGAGCCCCCAGTCGAGCACGATCACACGGCGCGGCGCGGCCGCCCGTGCGCTCGCGCCGGCGGTCAGCAGCGCGCCGCCCAGGAGCGCGGTGAGCAAGGTCCTGCGGTTCATTGCATGAGATCGGAAAGAAGGGATTGCATCGTATCGGCCATTGCAGCGGGGCCGCTCGCGGTGCGCGGACGTGACTCGTCCACGGCGCGCGCGAAGGCTTCGAGCGTCGGCGCTGCGAACAGCGCGGCGAGCTCCACGTCCGCCGCGAGTTCGCGTGCCACGCGCCGCTGCACCTTGAGACTCAGGATCGAATCGCCGCCCAGCTCGAAGAAGTTGTCATGACGCCCCACACGCGCCACGCCCAGCAACTGCTGCCAGATCGTCGCCAGCGCGTTTTCAGCTTCGCCTTGCGGCGCTTCCCATGCGTGTTCGGGCGCTTCCGGCAAAGGCAGCGCGCGCCGGTCGATCTTGCCGTTCGGCGAGAGCGGGAAGCGTTCGAGCTCGACCCACGCCGTCGGCACCATGTAATCGGGCAAGGCCGCGGCGAGCCCTGCTGTGAGCGTGTCGCGATCGAGGCGATAGCCGGCGCGCGCGCTCACATACGCGACGAGCCGCTTGCCGCCCAGGCCATCCTGCGCCGCGACGACTGCCGTCTCCACCCCCTCCTGCCGTTGCAGCACGGCTTCGATTTCGCCGAGCTCGATCCGCAGGCCGCGAATCTTGACCTGATGATCGAGGCGGCCCAGATAGTCGAGCGCGCCATCGGCGCGCCAGCGCGCGAGATCGCCCGAGCGGTAGAGCCGCGCGCCGGGCTCGAACGGATCGGGCACGAAACGTTCCGCCGTGAGCGCGGGGCGGTCGAGGTAGTCGCGCACGAGCCCCGCGCCGCCGAGGTAGAGTTCGCCCGCCACGCCAACGGGCAGCGGGTTCAGCGCGGCGTCGAGCACATGCGTGCTGACGTTCGCGATCGGCCGCCCGATGGGCACGACCGCCTCGCCTGTACGGCAGGTCCAGTGCGTGACGCCGATGCCCACCTTCGCATCCGGGCCGACGCCGAGCCGCCGCAGCCGCTGGGCCAGCCGGTTCGCGCGCGCGTCGAGTTCGCCGTAGGTCAGCGTCGTGCCGTCGAACAGCAGCGCGTCCGCATCGGGCCTGGCCGCGGCCTGGCGCTCGAACAGCCGGTGCACGGGCACGGGCTCGCCGTAATCGGCGCGCTGTGTGCTCCAGGCCGCGAGACCCGCGCGCTCGTCATGGTCGAGCCAGAGCAGCTCCACCACCGCCCGGTCCGGCTCGCGGCACAACGCCGCGAGCAGTGCTTCGTAGTGGGCGAACAGCCGCTCGATCGTCTGCGGGCGATACAGCGTGCCGTCGTAGCGCGCCGTGACGCGCACCGCCTCGGCGCTCACGCGCACGTCCACGCTCAGATCGAAGCGCGCGAGCGGACTTTCCGCATCCACGATCTCGACTTCGAGTCCGTCGAGCGACAGCTCGCCCGCCGCCGCGGGGCCCTGCACGTTGAAGAGCGTCTGGAACAGCGGATGGCGATCCGCCTCGCGGCGCACGCCGAGCGCATCGACGAGCACCGGCAAGGTCACGTCACTGTGATCGAGCGCCGCGCGCGTGTCGTGCCGCACGCTTTCGAGCAAGGCGCGCGCGCTCATCGACGGCTCGATGCGCGCGCGGTGCACGCGCGTGTCGACGAACAGGCCGATCAGATGCTCGCACTCTGCGAGCGTGCGGCCGCTCGTCGGCACGCCGATGCAAAAGTCGGCGCTCCCGGCGTGGCGCCAGAGCACGATCTGATACGCGGCCATCAGCACGACGAACGATGTGCAGCGTTCGGCCTTGCAGCGTGCACGCAACGCGTAGAGCGCTGTCTCGCTCAATGCAAACGTATGCGTGCGCGCGACGCGCTTCGCCTGCGGTGCGCTCGGAAAATCGCCTGGCAGTTCGAAGCAGTTGTCGGGCGTGCCGATGTACTGCTTCCACCATGCGAGGTCGGCACGCGCCTTCTCGCCGGCAAGCTGCGTACGTTGCCATGCGGCGAAATCGGTGTACTGCCAGGCGAGCCCTTCGCGCGGCTCCCCGCCGTTCTCCTCGCCGCTCTCCTTCAGATCGATGCGATCGTCGGCGGCGCCGCGCAGGGCATCGCGATACGCCTCTGCCAGCTCGCGCGCGAAGATAGCATTGGAGCCGCCATCCGAAATCAGATGATGCACCACCACCGAAAGCACATGCCACTGCGCCGAGAGCTTCACGAGCCGAAAGCGCGCGGCGCCCTCATGCGCGAGATCGAACGGGCGCGCCGCCTCGTCGGCCAGTACTGCGGCGAGTGCTGCGTCGCGCTCGCTCCCATCGGCATCGGCGGCGCCCGCCAGGTCGAGCACATTGAGCGGTGTGTCCGCAGGGAGATCGGCGATCTGATACGGCATGCCGTCACGCTCCGCGAAACGCGTACGCAGGACCGCCTGGCGCTCGCGTACGCGCGCCAGCGCGAGACCGAGCGCGGCGGTATCGAGCGGCCCGCGCAAATGAAACGCGCGCGCAAGATGCCAGGCCGTGGACTGCGGCGCGAGCCGCTGCATGAACCACATGCCCTCCTGCAGGGGAGACAGCGGCTGCCAGACGGGGGCCATACCGGATGGGCTCATCGATCGATACGCGTGAAACTGCATGGCTGCCCTGCCTCCTCATGAATTACCACTGATACTTCGCTCCCGCCAGGAACAGGCGCCCTTGACCCCAGTAGCAGTAATCCATGCTCGTGCACGAAGCGAGATACTGGCGGTTGAGCAGATTGGTCACGTTGAACGTGGCGGTCCAGCCCTGGAGGTTCGTGAAACGGCGTCCCAGGTCGTAGCGCAGCGCCAGATCGACGAGCGTGGCCGAGGACGTCATGAACGTGTTCGTGGTGTCGCCATACGAGCCGCCGATATAGCGCACCCCGCCGCCGAACAGCAGGCCCGCGAGCGGCCCGCCGGTCCACGTGTAGTCGGCCCACAGCGAAGCCGTGTTACGCGGAATGCCGACCGGCACCTCGTTCAGGCTCGACGTCGTGCTCTCCGTATTGAGCAGGTTCGTGTACGTGTAGCTCGCGATCAGTTGCAGGTTGTCGCTGAGGCTCGCGTGGCCCTCCACCTCGAAGCCCTGCGAACGCACCTGGCCCGTAAGCACGCTGAAGCCGGGGTGCAGCGGGTCGGTGGTCGACACGTTGTTCTGGTCGATATGGAACGCCGACACCGTGACGAAGCTGTTGTAGCCCTTGGGCTGCAGCTTCACGCCCACTTCGTACTGCTCGCCCGTGAGCGGCGCGAACGCCTGGCCGCCAAACGTCGTGCCCACCTGCGGCTGGAACGAGCGCGAGTAGCTGAAGTACGGCGCCACGCCGTCCACGAGCTGGTAGACGGCGCCGGCGCGCCACGTGAACGCGCGGTTGAACTGCTGGCTCGATGCGCCACCCTTGTACGAGGTCTGGTCCTCGTTGGCCCAGTCCTCGCGCACGCCGAACAGGAAGGACCACTTGCCGATATCGATCTGGTCCTGCGCGTACAGGCCGAGCTGCCTGATCGACTGCGCCACCGAAGTCGCGTACATGAACGTGGGGTACGGGATCGCCTGGCCGTAGACCGGATCGTTCACGTTCAGCCCCGGCGCGTTCGCGAGGCTCCCGTAGAAGTGGTGGTCGAACTGGATGTTCTGGTAATCGAGCCCCAGCGTGACATTGTGCTTCGCGGCCCCGGTGTCGAAGGTCGCGTCGAGCTGGTTGTCCACGGTATGCGAGTTCACCATGCCGTAGTTCAGGTACGGCGTGCGGGCGAGCGTCGTGCCGTCCGACTCGAAGCCGTTGTTGCCCACGTACTGGACGGTCTGGCTGTTGTGCAGGTAGCGATAGTTCTGCTTGAACGACCAGATGTCGTTGAAGCGGTGCTCGAACGCATAACCGATCGACTCCTGGGTCTTGCGGAAGCTGTCGAAGTCCGGTTCGCCCGGATCCAGGCTGCGGCTCGGATAGCCATACGGCACGGAGTTGTAAGTGCCCGCTTCCGGGTCCGCCTGATAGTTGGCGAACACCGTGAGCGTGGTGTCCTTCGTCGGGCGCCACGTGATGGTGGGCGCGATCGCCACGCGCTGCTGGTTCACGTAGTCGGTCTGCGTGCCCGTGTTGAAGCCGTCGGCGGTCAGGCGGTAGAGCACCTTGCCGTCCTGGTCGATCGGGCCGCTGAAATCGAAGTAGCCTTGCACGCGGCCATAGCTGCCCGTCGTGAAGCCCACTTCGTGCAGCGGCGTGTCGGTCGGCATCTTGCTGACCAGGTTGACGGTACCCCCGGGCGACCCCTGGCCGTACAGCACCGAAGCCGGGCCGTGCAGCAGTTCGATGCGCTCGAACATGTACGGATCGAAGCTCGTCACGTTGAAGCCGAAGCCGCCGGCCGGTCCGGGCGTGCGCAGACCGTTCCAGAATTCGTCGACGAGGAAGCCGCGCGCGTAGAGATATTCGAGCGAATCCGTGTTCGTGCCGCGCTGCTCCGGGTTGATACCCGAGGTGTAGCGCAGCGCCTGCGCCACGCTTTGCACGTCCTGCACGTCCATCTGGTCGCGCGTCACCACCGATATCGCCTGCGGCGTCTTGATGATCGGTGTGTCGGTCTTGGTGCCGGCCGTGCTGACCTTCGCGACGTAGCCGACCACCGGCCCGGTGCCGGTCTCGGCAGCCTGCTGGCCCTTGATGACCACGGCGGGCAACTGCTGGCCCGCAGCGGCATCCGACGCCGCATTGGGCGGCGCCGCGGTCTGCGCGCTGGCGATCTTCGCGATCGCCAGCGCCACCACCGCCGTCATCGTGCGGACCTTGATCCGTCTGGTGTTGCCCGCTGCTTCGCTCCCCACCCTGGTGTAACCCTCGTCAACCCAGCCCCGATTCATCCCGTTCGTCCCGTCGAAAGATTTAATTTAAATACCGTGATTTCAACATCATGAAACAGTAATAAGAATCATTACTATTTTCATTCGTAAAATTGCGCAAGGACGTTAGAATACGGCCTGAGCTTCGCCGACGTCCTGTCAAATTGCTACGCGAAGCCGTCTGAATTTGACGGTTATGCACTACTTTTAACGACGATTCACAAAATGGCCGAGATCTGGCAACGTCTGACCGGTATGCAGCGCCGCTATCTGAAGCGCCCAGTCATAGCTAAACGATATGACTTTGAAACCGGCGACAGCGAGAGCTGGCACTCGCACTCGCAGCCGCAGTTCGTCTACACGACGCGCGGCGTGCTGCGCGTCATCACGCCGGACGGCGCCTGGACACTCGGGCCGTACCGGGGGCTGTGGATCGCGCCGCTCGTCGCGCACGAACTCCAGGCGGCCAGCCCGGCAGTGATGTACACGGTCTATTTCGAAACTGAGCTCGCGCCGCGCAAGGAGCCGCGCTGCCATGTCTTGATGATCTCGTCGCTGCTGCACGAACTGGTGGCCGCACTGGTCGTCGATCTGGAAAACGACCAACCCGAGCGGCGCTCGGCGTTGATCGACCCGCTTCTGCTGCAGGAACTGCGCGAAGCGCAACTGGCCACCGAGGGCCTGCTGCCGCTGCCGAAGGACCGCCGTCTGCAACAGATCTGCGGGCAGCTCATGGATGTGCCTTCCGACAACACGCCGCTCAACGACTGGGGCATGCGCGTGGGCGCGAGCGAGAGCACGCTCGAGCGTGCGTTCAAGGAGGAAACCGGCCTCACGTTCGGCCAGTGGCGCCAGCGGTTGCGCCTCGTGGAATCGATCTCGCGGCTCGCCAAGGGCATGCCGGTCGCCACGATCGCCACCGAACTCGGCTACCGCAACTCCAGCGCCTTCATCACGATGTTCCGGCGCGCCATGGGGGAAACGCCGCAGCGTTTCCTGCGCAACCGCAACGGGCAGGACCTCGGCGCGGCACAGTGAGTGACGGGGCGGACCGGGGGCGCGCTTGAGTGGTACTTAGCGGTCCGTAGTGGTCCGTAGTGATCCTTAGCGGCCCCTGGTGGTCCGCAATGATCCGTTATGCCGCTTGCCGGCTCGCAAGCAAGGCGCCGAGCGACGCGCTTCTTTCGCGGTCCAGATGCGCACAAATGCCCGGGGGCGCATTGCCGGCGGCGCGCCTTTGCCGCGCCTGTCGTGATCGCGCTGGCCGTGTCGGTCTCGCACGACGAAGGCATACCCGAAGACGCGCGCGGGCAATCCACTACCCTGCAGCGGCGAATTGATGATCTGGCGATTAGGTGCAAGCTGGGATTATCTGAGTTGCGAGGAGGCCTCGCTCTGGCTCTCGCGCGAGGAGTCGGCGCGCATGCGCCGACATCGCAATCCGTCATTCTCGCGGCGCTATGTGATCGCGCGCGCCTCGTTGCGGCACCTGCTTGCCGATGCGCTCGGCAAGGCGCCGCAGGCCCTCGATCTCGCCGACGACGAGCACGGCCAGCCCGTGCTGCGCGAACCCGCTCTCGCACAGCCGCCTGCGCTGCGCATCGCCTTTGCCGGCATCTGGATCACGATCGGGATAAGCGCCGACGCGTTCGGTCTCGAAACGATCATGCCGGGTACCGGGCGCGAATCCACCGCGCCGCTCGCGCGCGGCCCAAGGGGCATGGCACAGGCCGATCTCGATTGCGCACGCGCGGCGTGCGCATCGCAACTGCTCGCGCAGCCGGTCGATCTCGCCGACCCATTGTGCACGCAACGAATCGGGGCGGTGTCGGTGCACCAACTCGAGCGCTCACTGTTCAAGGTGATCGATCTGCCCATGCCTGGCCGCATCAGCGCGGCGGTTGCCACGCCGCTTTCGACTTCGACCATACACGCGTATGGCTGGCTCAGCCGGCGCTTTTGATCGGAGGTCGCGTGGATCACATTGAATCTCCCGCTGTTCCGGCAATAGCTCTGTCAACTCGCGCGTAAAGCGCTTGCGCAGGTCGGCACCGTCCAGGGAACCTGAAATTCGAAATACATATCGAACGAAGCAACGCCTTGAGGTGCGTCCCGCCCGATTCTCTTCGCACTGCGGAGAATGGCTTCGTCAGGGAAAATTCCCGCGGCACGTACGCTCGCGTGTCGTAAAATTGTCTGTCTTGCCAATCGGCGGCGCCATAATCCGCCCATCGCCAGGAGTCGCCGCCATGTCGTTCCCCGGCTCTACGTTCACCGCGCTGCGTTCGCACCTCATCCCCGCGCTCCTCGCTGGCGCGCTGACGACCGGCGTAGCGGGTTGTCAGAGCGTGTTGCCCGCCGTGCCCGATCGCATCGCGATCGATGCCCAGCCGAACGGCATTGCGATTGGCGCGAACGACCATGAGATCTTCGTTACCGACGATCGCAGCAACGCCATCATGGTGTCACGCGATCACTCCGCATTCACGCGTTACGCGGGAGTGCCAGTCGTACCCCGTCAATCCAACAGTCTCGGCGAGGTGATCGCCATGCCATCCGGCGAACTGCTTGTCGCGCGCTTTGGATTTGGAGAGACGGGAGCCCTGTTCATCTCGACGTCGTCAGGCGACGCGCAGCCGCTCGCCGGTCTCGCGACCGAAAGGCGCAGATTGGGGTTGGCCTTGCTGGAGCCCGGCCGCGTGCTTTCCAGCTGGTTCGTGAAGGACAAGAACGCACCGCTGAAGGGCGGTGTCAGCCTCGTGAGCTACGACCCGGCAACCCATGCAGCGACCGAACGGGACCTGATCGCGGGTCTCGCCAAACCGGTCGGCGTTGCCGTGCACGGAGATGCCGTGCTGGTCGCCGATCAGGACCGCAACGCGGTTCTGCGCTACAGCCTGACTGCGCTGCTCGCCGCTCAAACGCCTGTGGCTGCTGACAGCGGCACCGTCGTCGCACAGATCGATCACCCCGATCTGCTCGCCATCGACAACGCGGGCACGCTGTACACGAAATGCGGCGCTACCGGTTTCTGTCGCATTACACCGGATGGAGCGGTTAGGGCCGTTGCGAACGACTTCCAGAATGCGCGCGGTGTCGCCATCGACGATGTGAGTCACGCGCTTTATGTCGTCGATCGCGCCACGGCGTCGTCCGCCAAGGGAAGCGCGATTCGTATTCTGCCGATCGCGGACAATCCGGCGGCCTCGCGTTGAGTCTTTGCGAAGCGCTTCCGCACAGGCTGTTGTTCGACGCACGTACGTCGTGCCACCCGATCGACCTGTAACGCCAACCCGCATTCGTGTTTCGATCACGCCTTGAGCGGCACCCGCGCCGGTGCCGCGTCCAGTTCGAAACGGAACGTCGCGCCGCGCGGCTCGCGCTCGAGCAGTTCGATGCGGCTGCCATGCAGTTGCAGCATTCGTTGCACGATCAACAATCCCAGGCCACCCTGGCGGCGCACGTCTCCTGAACTGAACGCACGCCGGAATAGATTCGCGCGAAGCTCGGGCGCGATTCCCGGCCCCGTGTCGCTGACCACAACGCTCACTTTGTCGCCCTCGCCGGCCAGTTCGACGCTGACCTCGCCGCCGTCCAGCGTATGCCGGATAGCGTTGTCGAGCAGGTTCGTCAGCACGCGCTCGATCATGCCCAGGTCGGCCCAAACCGCCGGCAGACGCGGCACAATCCCGGCCCGCAAGCGGATTTGCCGGGATTGCGCTGCCAGTTCGAACTTCTGGAACACGTCCTGCACGACGTCCGCGAGGGGAAACATTTCGAGCGTCAGTTGTACGTTCTCATGCTCCAGCCGCGCGAGTTCGAACAGCGATTGCGCGAGACGTCCCACCTTCGCGCTTTGTGCGAGCGCGACCGCCAGATAGCGACGACGCTCGCTGGGTTCCAGACTCTCGTCTTTCAAGGACAAGGTCTCGAGATAGCCGTGCAGCGAGGTCAGCGGCGTGCGCAGATCGTGCGAGATGTTCGCGAAGAGTTCGCGCCGCTCCTGGTCCTGCCGTTTGAGTTCGCGCCACTGCAGGCCGATGCGATCGGCCATCTCGGCAAACGTGCGCTCGAGAATGGCAATCTCGTCGCGCGTACCCGCGTGCGACGCCGAGCGACTGGGCGCAAGCGGCGCCGGTTCCGAGCCTGCGCGAATCGATGCATCGAAGCGGCTCATGGTATCGGTCAGACGTCGCAAGGGGCGCGTGACCAGACCGAACGCGATCAGACCGGCGATCAGACCAAGCGCGGCGACCACGGCCATCAATCCGAGCGTGGTGCGCAGTACGGTGCTTTGCGCAAGCCGCGAAGCCAGCGCATCGCGCGCTTCGCCAATCAGTACGACGTAAATATATCCCGCGGGTCGCCCGTCGACGCCTGGGACGACGGCGGCGCTGAACACCTTCCTGGCGTCCACGCTGCGTGGATCATCGCCCAGAATCGGCAGCGGTTCGTTGGCCAGAAAACGCCGCACCGGCTGCAGGTCAACTTGCGTGCGCCGGATATGCCCCGGAGGCGCATCGTCGCCCGTGATGTGGCCGTTGGCATCGAGCAGGTAAACCTCGACGCTGGGATTGACCGCCATCAGTTGTCCGAACAATGTGCGCAGCGCCGCCGGCTTGGGTCCGTCCGCGCCCATCAGCGTCGAGTTGCGGGCGATATGGAACGCCAGATCATGGGAAAGGGCCTGGATGACCTCCTGATCGTGCAGATCCGACGCCCGTATCTGTAACCACGCCGACGCCCCGCAACACGCGAGCAATAGTACCGAAAACACGATGGATACCCGCTGCGTCAACGACAGTCTCACGACGCGCCTCCTTGCATATCGTCGCGCGGCGTGGCATTGCCGGAAGCCGCGGGCGCCAGTGGGTCGAATTTGTAGCCACGCCCCCATACGGTCAGGATCCGCACGGGTTGCGCGGGGTCGGCTTCGATCTTGGTTCGCAGACGGTTGATATGCGTGTTGACCGTGTGCTCGTAGCCTTCGTGCTGGTAGCCCCAGACGGCGTTGAGCAGCTCCATGCGCGAGAACACCTTGCCCGGATGGCGCGCGAAGTAATACAGCAAATCGAATTCGCGCGGCGTCAGTTCGATGCGCTTGCCATCGACCTGCGCTTCGCGCGTGACCGGATCGATCGAAAAGCCGCCCAGCATCAGCGTACCGCCTTCCAGCCGCAGATCCTTTGCCATTGCCTCGACCCGGCGCAGCAGCGCTTTCACGCGCGCGACGAGTTCAAGCACGGAAAACGGCTTCGCAAGGTAATCGTCGGCGCCGAGTTCGAGTCCCAGAATGCGGTGCACCTCGCTCGAACGCGCGCTCGTGATGATGATCGGCGTGTAGCGCGTCATCGCCCGCGCGCGACGGCAGATTTCGAGTCCGTCGACGCCCGGCAGCATCAGGTCGAGGATCAGGGCATCCCAGCCGCCCTGCTCCAGCAGCCGCAGCCCCTCGACGCCGTCGGTGCTGTGGACGACCTCGTAGTGCTCGTCGCGCAGGTGCAGCATGAGCACGTTGGCGATGTCCGCGTCGTCCTCGACGATGAGTACGCGTTTGGTCTGGTCCATGTGTTCTTCAGGCACAGGGCGCAGCGCGCCCTCGGTGAAAGGTCCGGAATGAAAAGCCCATTGTGCAGAAAATCCCGCCCCGCAGTTATCACAATTAATTTTACTTTTCGTGAGGACTTCGATATCGGTGGCTGCCTATCCTTCGTGTAAAGGATGCGCACCGCCCCAATCCCCCCGGGCGGCGTTGCACCGCACCAGGAGAGCATGATGGATATCCATAGACGGCTGCTGCTATCCGGCGGCAGCGCGCTCGCCGTCATGGCCGCGCTCGGCCAGTGGCGCGTGAAGGCAGCCCAGCCGGTCGGCGGCCTGGCGGCGGCCACGGGCACAGCGGCCGGCCCGGGCGCAGATTTCGCCGTGGTTCATACCGACGCCGAATGGCACAAGCTGCTTACGCCCGCCCAGTACGACGTGCTGCGCAACGCGGGGACGGAGCGTCCTTTCACGAGCCCGCTCAACGACGAACACCGCGCCGGCATCTTTGCGTGCGCGGGTTGCGCGACGAACCTGTTCGCGTCGAACACGAAATTCGACAGCGGCACGGGCTGGCCGAGCTTCTATGCGCCGCTCCCCCACGCGGTGGTCGAGCATGAGGATCTCTCGTTCGGCATGGTCCGCACCGAAGTGCATTGCCATCGCTGCGGAGGCCACCTCGGCCATGTGTTCGATGACGGCCCGAAGCCGACCGGCCTGCGCTACTGCATGAACGGCGTCGCCATGACCTTCAAGCCCGGCGCGGCCTGAAAGGCCCCGACCCGCCTGCTCATTTCCGACATCATCATGTTACTCATCATCCTGGCGTATCTCGGCGGCGTGCTCACCATTCTGAGTCCGTGCATTCTGCCCGTGCTGCCCTTCGTGTTTGCGCGCGCAGATCAGCCCTTCGTGCGTTCCGGCTTGCCGCTGCTCGGCGGCATGGCCGCCACCTTCGCCGCGGTCGCCACGCTCGCCGCCGTCGGCGGCGGCTGGGTCGCGCGGGCCAACCAGTATGGACGCTGGTGCGCGATCGTGCTGCTCGCGGTGTTCGGTCTCACACTTCTCCTGCCCCGCTTCGCCGATCGCGTCATGCGGCCGATCGTGAGCGCGGGCAACCGGCTCTCCAACGCGGCGCAGCACGAAGGCACGCCGGGCATCGGCTCGTCGTTTCTGCTCGGCGTCGCCACTGGACTCCTGTGGGCGCCGTGCGCCGGCCCGATTCTCGGTCTGGTCCTGACCGGCGCGGCGTTGAAAGGCGCGAGCGTCGGCACGACTCTGCTGCTACTGGCGTATGCAGCGGGCGCGGCGACATCGCTGGCCGTCGCGCTGCTGCTGGGTGGCCGTGTCTTCGCGGCGATGAAGCGCTCGCTGGGCGCGGGCGAGTGGATCCGGCGTGGTATTGGCGCGGCGATGCTCGCCGGCGTTGCGGCCATCGCCCTTGGGCTGGACACGGGAGTCCTCACGCACATTTCGGCAGTGGCGACGGGCGGTCTGGAGCAACGTCTCGTCGATACGTTTGCACCGTCGCGTGTCCCCGCGGTGTCAATGACCGGTTCCGCCAACGCTGCGAATACGATGTCGGCGACCGGCAGCGCCATGATGCGCGCCTCCGATACCATGCGGCCCGCGACGACGCCCGCGCTGCCCGTGCTCGGGCAGTTGCCTGCGCTGGCCGGCGCCGTGCAATGGCTGAATTCGCCGCCGCTGACCGATCAGGCGCTGCGGGGCAAGGTCGTGATCGTCGACTTCTGGACCTATTCGTGCATCAACTGCCTGCGCTCGCTTCCCTACGTCAAAGCGTGGGCGAGCAAGTACCGCGACAAAGGACTCGTGGTGATTGGCGTGCATGCGCCCGAGTTTGCCTTCGAACGCAACCTCGACAATGTGCGCAAGGCCGTTCACGATCTCGGCGTTGACTATCCCGTGGCGATCGACAACGACTACGCGATCTGGCGCGCGTTCGACAATCAGTACTGGCCTGCCCATTATTTTGCCGATGCCAAAGGTCAGATTCGCTACGAGCACTTTGGTGAAGGCGAGTATGACCAGTCCGAGCGCGTCATCCAGCAATTGCTCGTGGAAGCGGGCCACGCGGATGCGGCGAACGTCCCGATTGGCCTGGGCGGCGCCGAAGAGCGCGGCGTCCAGCTGCAGCCCGACAATGCCGACATGCGCTCGCCCGAAACCTACATCGGCTTCGAGCGCGCAGAAGGGTTCGCGTCGCCAGGCGGGGTCGTGCAGGACCGCGCCCACGACTATCGCGCGCCGTTGAACCCCGACCTGAACCATTGGGGACTGACTGGCGAATGGAGCGTTGGCGCCGAGCACGCGACGCTCGCGAGGCCTGGAGGCGAAATCGTCTACCGCTTCCATGCCCGAGACCTCCATCTGGTCCTGGGCCCCGCCCCGGACGGCAAACCGGTGCGCTTTCGCGTAACAGTAGACGGCAAGGCGCCTCAGAACGCGCACGGCAGCGACGTGGCGCCGGACGGTGCCGGTACGGTGACGGGACAGCGTCTCTATCAACTCGTTCGCCAGCCCGGCGACGTCGCGGATCACACCTTCGCAATCCAGTTTCTCGATCCGGGCGTGCAGGCCTTTGCATTTACTTTCGGTTAAACCTCACAGGCTGACTTGCTTCGCCTGGCAAGGATGACATCGTGAACCTACTCTTCATGAAATCCGGCAAGATCGCCCGCTTTGGCGCCCTGGCGATCGTGATGGCTGCCGTCGCGCTCTGGCAGCGCAGCGCCCATTCCGATGAACGAGCGGTCTCCATTCCGGCGCCGCTTCAGGACGAGCATGCGAGCAACGCGCATTCGGAAACCGCCGTGGTGGCCGGCGGGTGCTTCTGGGGTGTCCAGGGCGTATTCGAGCACGTGCGCGGCGTCACGCAGGTTGCGTCCGGTTACACGGGCGGCGCAGCCGATACGGCGCAATATGAGCGCGTGAGCGATGGCGATACGGGGCACGCGGAATCGGTGCTGATCACGTTCGATCCTGCCGTGATCAGCTATGGCAAGATCCTGCAGATTTTCTTCTCTGTCGCGCACAACCCGACGGAACTCGACTACCAGGGCCCCGACCACGGCACCCAGTACCGCTCGGCGATATTTCCAATGAATGCGCAACAGCGCAATGTGGCGCAGGCCTACATCGCGCAGTTACAAGGCGCGCACGTGTTCGCAGGATCGATCGTGACACGTGTCGAGACCTTCAAGGGCTTCTATCCCGCCGAGAACTATCACCAGAACTTTCTCGTCCTTCATCCCGACTACCCGTACATCGCGATCAACGACATGCCAAAGGTCGACGCACTCAAGAATCTGTTTCCCGCCTTTTATAGAAGCAGACCGGTATTGTTTCAGACTGTGGCTAGTGCCAAGCCGTAGCAGCAAGGGAAAATGGATGGATTCTGTCGCACTGCCTGTCTCGAACTACGACGCGTCTTGTTGCTTCGGAATTTCGCCACGACGACAACAGCGACAGGGCAGACGAGTCAATCGTATGCCGTGACCGTTGTTGTTCTGGACTGATTCGCAGGCCGTATTAAGAGCGTCACCGTTGCGGCATTAATTGTGTCCCCCGCGCCACCGGATGATCGGCCCGGGCCCGTTGAGCACCGCCGTCCATGCAGTTTCGGGCCGCTCCTTTGGAAGCGGTCGCGGGGCAGCCCACTTGCTGCCGGCAGTCGGCCAGCGAACTGCCTGTGTCGGCCATATTCGGCCCTTCGCCAGTCCTGCCCTTGTTGATTCGAGTGGCCGCTATTCTTT
>NZ_BAXZ01000019.1 GCF_000684975.1 Paraburkholderia acidipaludis NBRC 101816
GGTGGCATTCGCGGCGGACAACCTCGCGCTGGCCGCCGCCGAAATCGGCGCGCTGGCCGAGCGTCGCATCGCACTGCTGATCGACGCGACGCTCTCGGGCCTGCCGCCGTTCCTCGTGAAGGATGGCGGTGTGAACTCGGGCTTCATGATCGCGCACGTGACGGCAGCGGCGCTCGCCTCGGAAAACAAGACGCTGGCGCATCCGGCCTCGGTCGATTCGCTGCCGACTTCGGCGAACCAGGAGGACCACGTGTCGATGGCGACGTTCGCCGCGCGCAAGCTCGCCGACATCGCCGACAACACGGCGAACATCCTCGCGATCGAACTGCTCGCCGCGGCCCAGGGCGTGGACCTGCGAGCGCCGCACTCAACGAGCCCGGCGCTCGCCAGGGTGATGCACGCGGTGCGCAGCGAGGTGCCGCACTACGATCTCGACCGCTACTTCGCGCCGGACATCGCGGCCGTGACACGTCTCGTGCAGAACGGCGCGGTCGCCGCGCACAGCCCGCTCGCGTTCGAGTCCGAAGCCGCGGCGTAACGTTCGCCATGAAGCACGCGACGAGGCGGCGAGGCGCGCACTCGCCGGGTCGAGAGGCCTGAGCGATGAACGCATCCGCGTACCAGGGCATCAAGGACTTCATCCTCGCGCGCATCGACGCGGGCGAGTGGAGGGAGGGCGACCAGGTACCTTCGGAGAACGAACTGGCGCGCGACTTCAAGGTTGCACGCATGACCGTGAACCGCGCGCTGCGCGAGCTGACCGCCGAGCAGGTGCTCACGCGCGTGCAGGGCGCGGGCACTTTCGTCGCGCGGCCGAAATACGAGTCGACGCTCGTGGCGATCCGCAGTATTTCCGACGAAATTCTCGCGCGCGGCCACCGTTATCACGCCGAGGTGCTGGAGATTGGCGTATTGCCCGCCGACGCGGCGCTCGCGATCGAAACCGGCCTGGCCATGAATGACAGGCTGTACTACTCGCGCGTGCTTCACTTCGAAAACGACGTGCCCGTGCAGCTGGAGGAGCGCTGGGTCAATCCGGCGGCGGCGCCCGAGTACGCCGGCCAGGATTTCACGCATATCACGCCGAACCAGTACCTCATGCGCGAGGCGCCGCTGCAGCGCGTGGAGTACCGCATCGAGGCGCTGGTGCCGGACGCCGAAACGCGCACGCGCCTTACGATGGGCGAGTCCGAGCCCTGCCTCGTTCTGCACCGGCGCACCTGGTCGCGCGGCCTCGTGGCTTCGGTGGCGGATCTCTGGCATCCCGGCAGCCGCTACCGGTTCACCGGGCATTTCTAGCCCGGCCGCCGGGCTGTGGCGCCTTTTCCACGCTTTGCCACGCGCTTCCCCTGCGCTTCCCGCGCGTTTCCCATATCTCGCGCGGCATTGCCCCCTTTCTCCGTTTTTCGTGTTGTGTCCCCCGGGCACGCGGGTTGCGCGCAGCCTCCCACAGCGACTAACCTTCAGTCACTGGTCCGGCCGGTCACGCCGGGCCGCACGGCGCGCGTGCGAAAGAGGGAGCGCAACGCCCGCGTGCGAACGAGGGAGGATTCGAGCGATGGAAGATACCGGCGCAACGCTCACGCCCGTATGGCGAGCGAATCTCGCGCTCCTGACCCGTGAAGTGGGCGCGGCCACGCGGCTTGCGCGAATGATGACGTTTTCCGCCAGTTACATGAAGCTGATCCTGTCGGGTCAGCGCGATTTCAGCGGCGAGTTCGTGCGCGGCGTCGAAGCCGTCACGGGCTTGCCCGAGGGATGGATGGACCTGCCGCACGGCGCCGACGAGGTGCCGGAAGTCGCACGCGCGGCGATCGGCAACGAGACGCCGCATGCCCGTTTTCGCGGCACGGCGCATCCCGTGCGCAAGCCGCCGGTGCTGCGCGCCGAGCCGATCTTCGGCCAGAAGGCGGCGCAGCGAGGCGACGAGCGCGCGCCCGGCGGCCAGCCGCACGCCCGCATGGCGGGCATGCGCAAGATCCGCGATCTCGCCGCGCAGGACGTGCGCAAGCTCGAACGCTATCTGGGCGTGCCGCCCGTGGAGCCGGCCGTGCTGCGCGCGCGCATCGAGGAAGTGATGGCGATGATCGAGCTCGACGAACGCGTGCGCGCCGATCTCGCCGGGCGCCTCGAGCAGATCGAAAAGCATCGCGAACTGTTGCTGCGTCACGTGACGAAGCTTCATGCGCTGCTCGTGCGGCTTGGCGAGGACACGGGCGGGAGCCGGTCCTGACGGTCCTGGCTGCGGGCCATCGATGGGCGGCGGCTCGCAGCGGCCTGAAGCCGAGCGGCGCGGCATCATGCCCTCATGCGGCATCGCCCGCAGCGAGCGCTCACGCGGCGGGTGGCGATGTGCTACAAAGGCAGACATTGCCACCGCTCCCATGAGGTTGTCTTGCACCTGCGCGCCGCGGCCTTTGCGCTCTGTCTGCTGCTGGCGGAATGGGCCGCGCACGCCCAGCCGCCGGGCGCCGCCGGGCCGGCTCCCACGGCCGGGTCGGCGGAGCCTGCCGCCGATGCTGCAGACGTTGCGCCCGCCACGCTCGAGCGCGACGTCCATCTGTTCGTCGTGCAAAAAGACGGCTCGGTCGTCGAGCACGACGACTCCACGATGCGCGCGAACACGACGGCAGGGGTGGACCAGGCGGCGCAGCGCTACGTCTGGTTCAATAAGGATATCGAAACAATCACCGAGCTCGACGCCGAAACCGTCGATCCCGACGGCATGGTGCATCCGGTCGGCCCCGAGAGCATACGCGACGTGCAGGAGCCGCGCTCGGCCGGCGCGCCGACTTTCGAGGACGGCGTGCTGCGCACGGTGATCTTTCCCGGCGTGCGGCCCGGCTCGCGCGTGCGGCTCGTCTTCGGCAAGCGGCGCGCGAAGCCGCTGCAGGCGGGCACGTTCTCGTATTTCGTCGAGCCGACGGGCGAGCCCGTGGAATTCCAGCGTCTCATCTTCGATCTGCCGGCCGACGTGCCGCTCTACGCCGACGCGCGCGGCTACGTCGCGCTCCCGCCGGTCACGTCGAACGGGCGCACCCGCTATACGTTCGATTACCGGCACGGAGCCTACGCGCCGCTGGAACCCGGCGCGGTTGCCTACGTGAACTGGGGCGATCGCCTGATGGTCTCGACGGTGCCGGACTTCGCGGCCTTTGCCATGCGTTACCGCGACGCGGCGGCGGACCCCAGCGCGACCGACCCGTCCGTCGCGGCACTGGCCTCCGCGCTGACTGCGGGCGCGAGCGATGAACACGAGAAGGCGCGGCGCATCTACGACTGGGTGCGTTTCAACATCCGCTACGTGGCGCTCTTTCTCGGCGAAACCGAGGCAGTGCCGCATCGCGTGGTGGACATCCTGCGCAACCGTTACGGCGACTGCAAGGACCACGTCGCGATCTTCTCGGCGCTGCTGGCGGCGGCGGGCATACGCTCGGAGGCGGCGCTGCTCAATCTCGGCCCGGTCTATGCGCTGCCCGACGTGCCGGGCTATGGCGCCGACGCGATCAATCACGTGATTACCTGGCTGCCGGACCTTGGCCTCTTTGCGGATACGACCGCGGGCGGAGTCGCGTTCGGCTATCTGCCGGTGGGCGTGATGGACCGACCGGCGCTGCTGGTGGACGACGGCGTGCTCGTGCGCACGCCGTCAACGCAGTTGCGGGCGCGCAGCGCGAAGCTCGCCGTCGAGGTGGGCCGCGACGGCGACGCCTCATACCGCTACTTCGTGGAGGACGAAGGCGCGGGGGCGGAGCCCGAGCGCAACACGTTTCGCCGCTCCACGCGGCAGACGGCGCAGCAACTGGCCGCGCAGCGCTTGCGGGCAACGGGCCTTTCCGGCACGGCCCGGATCGAGACCGGCCCGCTCGACGCGACGTCCGGCCCGTTCTCGACCGCCATCACAGGCACGCTCGACCACGTCGTCTGGCCCGACGGCACGACGGCGCTGCCCGCGCTCTCGAGTCTTTCCGGCGGCATCGCCACCCAGGTGGACTACTGGCTCGCCCAGCCGCGCCGCACGCAGCCGTGGGCCTGCGTGGGCGGCGACTTCGACGAAGCGGGGCAGATCGTGCTGCCGGCGAACGTGCGCGTGACCGACGTGCCGGCAGACGTGAGCGTGACGGGCGGCCCGCTCGTCTATACGGCGCATTACCTGTTCGATCCGGGCTCGCGCACGGTGCAGGTCGTGCGCCGTCTTTCGGCGCACTTCGGCCATCAGATGTGCTCGGTCGCCGAGTTCGAGCAGATGCGCGATACGCTGTTGCGCATCGAGCGCGATACGCACGCGCAGATCGTCGTGCGTGCGCGAGGCAGTGGGGCGGGGGCCTAACCGCCCTGGGTCGTTACCGGTACCCAGACGCCTTTCTTCACAAGGTAAAGCGTGGACGCGCCGTTGCGCAGCGAGCCGTCGTGCTCGAATGCGATATGGCCGGTGACGCCGTCGAAGGCGATCATCTTCAGCGCGCTGCGGTAAACGTCGGGCTGCGCCGACCTCGCGAGGACCATGGCGTGGATCGCCGCCCATGCGGCGTCGTAGCCGAAGGGCGCATAGGCGAGCACGTCGGTGCCGTAGCGGCTCCGGTATTTCTGGGCGAAACGCGGGCCGTCGGGCAGCTGCGCGAGCGGCCGGCCGTACTCCCACGACATCGCGCCTTCGGCCGCCGCGCCCGCTTCCTGGATGAAGGCGGAATTGACCACGCCGCCGCCGCCCACGAACTGCGGCGCCATGCCTAGCGTTTTCATCTGCCGGACGATGGCGGCCGCCTGATGCGCGAGGCCGCCGAAGTAGACGAGGTCGGCGTCGGTGCGGCGGATTTTCGTGAGCTGCGCCGCGAAGTCGTCGGTATTGCTGGTCGCGAACTCGCGCGCGACGACATTGCCGCCGTGCGCGCGCACGCTGCGCTCGAACACGTCGGCCTCGCCCTGGCCGAAGGCGCTGCGGTCGTCGATGATGGCGATGCGCTTGACCTTCATCGTGTCGACGGCCCACGCGCCCGCAATGCCGGCGTTCTGCGCATCGCTCGAGATCACCATGAACACGTTCGCAAAACCCTGCGCGGTGAGCGTGGGGTTGGTGGCGGCGGGATCGATCATCGGAATGCCCGCGGTTTCGTAGATGCGCGAAGCGGGAATCGCCGTGCCGGAGTTGAAGTGGCCGACCACGGCCGAAACGCCCAGGTTCACGAACTGCGCCGCGGCTTGCATGCCGAGGCGCGGATCGCCCTGGTCGTCGAGCGGCACGAGTTCGAAGTGAGCGGCCTGGTCGCCGATCTTGATACCCTGCGCGTTCGCTTCGTCGAGCGCCAGCTGCACGCCGTTCTCGAGATCGTGGCCGTAGTTCGCATCGTCGCCGGTCAGCGGCGCGACGAAGCCGATGCGCACGGTGAGCGGCGTAGCCGCGAGGGCGTCGGGCATCGCACCGGGTATCGCGGCGGATATCGTGCCGGCGAGCACCGCCGCGAGCAGGGTGGCGGCGAGCGTCAGCGGGGCCAGCGGTCTCATCGTGACTCCTTGCGTCGTGAAGGCGCGCTGTGCCTCGCGCTTGCAGGCCGAACGCCGCGCGGCGTTCAATGGCCGCGCTGCATCTCCAGCAGCGTGTCGCGCAGTTGCACGAGCGGCGCCTTCGTGGCTGCGTCTGCCCAGTCTTCGAGGTCGTCGAGCGCGCGGTTGCAGCCGTCGAGCACCACGTCGAGATCGACCGACACGCCGTTGGCGAGCGCGAAGCGCAGCGTTTCTTCAAACCGTTCGCATTCGTCCTCGCCGTAGGCGATGTCGAGATTGTCGGCGATCGTCTGTGCGATGTCGCTGCGGGCGCGGTCTTCTTCGTCCACGAAATCGATGATGCCGCGCGCCACCTCGGGCGCGTGATAGAGCGCGATGTCGAGCCACTGGGCGGCGTCGAAGTCGTTCTCGTGGCTCTGCGTTTCGAAGTACTCGATCGCTTCCTGCTCGTGCGTTTCGCCGGCGTCGACGGCCAGACAAAGCTGTTCGAAATACTCTTCCTGTTCGCTGCGGATCGGATGGGACATCGGCAATTCTCTTCAGTCAAGCGGCGCAACATGCGCGGCCCGCATTATAGGCTGCGCCGGACGTCCTTTCAGGGCATTTCAGGGTGTGTCGGCCGCCCACGCGTCGAACCATTCGCGCGGACGCGCAATCTGGTCCTGCGCGGCGACGATCTCGAGCTCGTAGCGGCCGGCGTCCCATGTTGCCTTCACGACGGCGTTCACGGCCGCGAGCGTGTGCTCGAAGGCGGGGCGCAGGGTGTCGCCCAGCATCTGCCGCGCGACGAATATGGCGCTCGTCACGTCGCCCACGCCCACCGGCTGGCGCGCGAACGGGTAGAGCGGGCGCTGCGCGACCCAGGCTTCGCGCCCGGTCACGACGAGCATGTTGAAGCGGTCGGCGGGGCTGTTGCGGTCCAACAGGTGCTTGACGAGGATCACCTTCGGGCCGCGGCGCAGCAACTGGCGGCATGCGAGCACGGCTTCTTCGACGGTTTCGATCTCGCGGCCCACGAGCCGTTGCAGCTCGCCGTGGTTCGGCATCATCGCGTCGGCCACCTCGGGCATGTTCTCGACGAGAAATTCCTCGATGCCGGGCTCCACGCGGCAGCCGCTGGCCGTGCCCATCACCGGGTCGCAGAAGTAGCGCGCATGGGGATTGGCGGCCTTCACGGCGCGCACGATATCGATCACGGCCTCGGCCTGCTCGGGCGTGCCGAGGTAGCCCGAGAGCACCGCGTCGCAGCGCGGCAGCACGCCGATCGCGCCCATGCCCTCCACGAGCTCGACCATCTGCTCGGGGTCGATGGCGCTGCCGGTCCAGTGGCCGTACTGCGTGTGATTGGAGAACTGCACGGTGTCGAGCGGCCAGACATTCACGCCGAGGCGGCGCATCGGGAACACGGCCGCGCTGTTGCCGGCGTGGCCGAACACGACGTGGGACTGGATGCTCAAGACGTTTTTCATGGATCGATCCGCGGTTTCTTATGGCGTCAGGCTGGGTCCGGCGGGGCACGGGACGGGGCACCCGGGGCGCGTGCCGCGAGGCCGGCGAGCGGAGCGGCAAGCAGACCGGCAGGCAGGCCCGCAATCGTGCCGGTAATCGTGGCGGCAAGCGGGCGCGCCGCCGCGTGCGCGTTGGGGCGCTGCAGCAACGATAACCGAATTCGGTTCCCTCAGTCGATCACCGTGCGCAGGCGGTGTTGCGCGAAATCGCCAGCCGCCGGGGCATGCGGGCCCGTCAGGCGAGCTCGCGATAGAGCGCCATGTAGCGTTGCGCGGAGGCGGCCCAGCCGAAGTCCTGCTCCATGCCGCGGCGGCGCGTCTCGCGCCAGTCGCGGCTCCTCGCATGCAGCGCGAAGGCGCGGCGGATCGCGGCCGCCAGCGCGTCGGGCTCGAAGCGCTCGAACACGAAGCCGGTTGCGAGGCCGTCGGCGAGGTTTTCGAGCGAGGCGTCCACGACCGTGTCCGCGAGGCCGCCCACGCGATGCACGAGCGGCAGCGCGCCGTAGGCGAGCGCATAGAGCTGGGTGAGCCCGCAGGGCTCGAAGCGCGACGGCACGGCCATCACGTCGGCGCCCGCGACGATCGCGTGCGCGAGCGTCTCGTCGAAGCCGAGCTCGACGGCGACGGCATCGGGGTGCTGGCGGGCCGCGCGCGTATAGCCTTGCTCCAGGCTCGCGTCGCCGGTGCCGAGCACCACGATCTGGCCGCCGCGCGAGACGATCTCGGGCAGGGCCGCGAGCAGCAGGTCGAGGCCTTTCTGCTCGGTCAGGCGGCTCACCACGCCGAACACGGGCGCGTCGTGCTTCTGCGCGAGCTTCATGCGAGCCTGCAGCGCCGTCTTGCAGCGCAGCTTGCCGCTCATGCGCGTGGCCGAGTAGCGTGCCGCGATCGCCGCGTCGCTGGCGGGATTCCAGACCGCATAGTCCACCCCGTTGAGGATGCCGACGAGGTCGTGCGCGCGGCCGCGCAGGAGCGCTTCGAGTCCGCCGCCCTGGGCGACGGTCTGGATCTCGCGCGCGTAAGTGGGGCTTACGGTCGTGATCTTGTCGGCGTAGTAGAGCCCCGCCTTCAGGAACGAGAGCTGGCCGTAGAACTCCACGCCGTGCATGTCGAAGAAGTCCGCGGGCAGGCCGAGGCTGCCGAACTGCTGGGCGGGAAAGATGCCTTGATAGGCGAGGTTGTGGATCGTGAACACCGAGCGCGCCGGCGCCGCCGCGGGCGCCAGGCCGCGTTCGAGCGCCGCCGCGCGCAGGTAGGCCGGTGCGAGGCCCGCATGCCAGTCGTGCGCCTGCACCACGCGCGGCGCCCAGTCCGGATCGGCGTGCTGCGCGAGCTGGGCGGCCGCCCAGCCGAGCAGCGCGAAACGCTGGGCGTTGTCGCCCCAGGGCACATGCTCGCTGTCCAGATACGGGTTGCCGGGCCGTGCGTAGAAGTCGTCGGCGCGGATCATGTAGACGGGCAGATCGCTCTCCGGCAGGCGGCCCAGCTCCAGCGTCGCTTCGTGCGCGCCGAAGGTGCGGCCAAGGCGCGCGACGGGCCGCAGGTCGGCGAGGCCCGCCGCGACCGGCACGAAGCCCGGCAGGAGGAGGCGCGCATCGGCGCCTTGCTCGATCAGCGCGGCCGGCAGCGCGGCCGTCACGTCGGCGAGGCCGCCCGTCTTCAGGAGCGGATAGAGTTCGCTGGCTACATGCAGGACGCGGATGGTCATCGCTCGGGGGGCCTCTCGGTGCTGGGTTTGCCTGGGTTTGCCTGGTATCGCGCGGCGCGGCAGTACGCGCGGTCAGCCGTGAGCGCGTTCCAGCGCCTCGCGCGTGACGAGCACCACGCCGTTTTCGGTCCGGTAAAACCGTTCGCCGTCGCGCACCGGGTCTTCGCCGATCACGGTGCCGTCGGGGATCTCGCAGCCGCGGTCCACCACGACCTTGCGCAGACGGCAGCTCGTGCCCACCGTGACCTGCGGCAACAAGACTGCCTCGGCAATGTTGCAGAAAGACTTCACGACGACATTCGAGGAGAGCACCGAGCGCGAAAGCTGCGATCCCGAGATGACGCTGCCGCCGCAGACGATCAGGTTCGTGCCGGAGCCTTGCAGGCCGTTGAGGTCGCGCACGAACTTGGCGGGCGGCAACTGCTCCTGGTAGGTCCAGATGGGCCAGTTGCGGTCGTAGAGGTCGAGTGCCGGGATAGTCGAGGCGAGGTCGAGGTTGGCGGCCCAGTAGGCGTCGATCGTGCCCACGTCGCGCCAGTAGGGCTCGGCGGACGGGTCCGAGGTGACGCACGAG
Source organism: Paraburkholderia acidipaludis NBRC 101816 (assembly GCF_000684975.1). Classification (GTDB taxonomy): domain Bacteria; phylum Pseudomonadota; class Gammaproteobacteria; order Burkholderiales; family Burkholderiaceae; genus Paraburkholderia; species Paraburkholderia acidipaludis. The sequence continues at coordinate 9,293 of NZ_BAXZ01000019.1, forward strand.
AGGCTGAACGGATGGGCGACCGCGAGCCCTTCGGTGACCACGCGCGGAATGATGTCCTTGCCGAAGTCGTGATCGGTCGCGGACATGGAGATATTTTCTTCGAGCAGCCTGACGAGATAGGCGGTGTCGAACACGTAGATGCCCATGCTGGCGAGGGCGATGTCGGGGCGTCCCGGCATGGCGGGCGGATCGTCGGGCTTCTCGACGAAGCCGACCACGCGGCGCGACTCGTCCACGGCCATCACGCCGAACGCGCGCGCGTCGAGCCGCGGCACCTCGATGCAGCCCACCGTGCATTCGGCGCCGCTGGCCGCGTGGTCGGCCACCATGCGCGTGTAGTCCATCTTGTAGATGTGGTCGCCGGCCAGCACGACCACGTACTTCGGCGCGATCGAGCTGATGATGTCGAGGTTCTGGTAGACGGCGTCGGCGGTGCCGCGATACCAGTGGGCGCCTTCCACGCGCTGCTGCGCGGGCCACAGATCGACGAACTCGTTGAACTCGCCGCGCAGGAAACCCCAGCCGCGCTGCAGATGGCGCAACAGCGAGTGCGCCTTGTACTGCGTGACGACGGCAATGCGCCGTATGCCCGAATTGAGGCAGTTGGAGAGGGCGAAGTCGATGATGCGGTATTTGCCGCCGAAGTGGACGGCCGGTTTGACGCGCTTGTTCGTGAGCGGGCCGAGCCGCGTGCCGCGTCCGCCCGCGAGCACGATGGCGAGCGTGGTGCGCTGCAGATCGTTGAGGCTTGCCGGGGTTTCCATGAGTGTCTCCATGTCTCTTTGTTTTGCCCCCCGAAAGGGCCGGCCCGGCGCATTCGTTATGTGGTTCGTGACTGCTTGCGCGGCCGGCGTTCTCGTGCGCCTGCATAGACTGTTCTAGCACCGAATCGCGCACAGTGCGAATTGCCGCGCGCACGCGGACGCAGCAAACAGGCCGTGCCGAGGCGGGGGCAGCGTGGCGGCGGGCGTGCGGCATCGCGGCTAGAATCGGCGGCTGGTGTGCCGGCCCGCGCGCCATGTGCTTGCCGGGGTGCGTTCCATGCGCGCCCCGCGTTGACCGATTCGAAGAACGACCGCCCCCTTGCTCATGACCTTGCCCCCGACCCTCGCCCGCACGCTTTCCCTCTTCCTCATCGCCTGCTGCGCCGCCGCGCTGGGCCAAACCGCGCTGGCCGGCGACGAGCCGGCCTTCGGGCCGGAGCTGCAGGGCTTCGCCTATCCGTACACGGTGCAGGACTTCGCGTTTCCGTCGCAGGGCCAGGTGTTGCACATGGCCTACATGGACGTGCATCCGGCCACGCCCAACGGCCGCACGGTCGTGCTGCTGCATGGCAAGAACTTCTGCGCCGCAACGTGGGAGCAGACGATCGGCGAACTCGCGGCCGCCGGCTACCGCGTGATCGCGCCCGACCAGATCGGTTTCTGCAAGTCGAGCAAGCCCGCGGCCTACCAGTTCAGCTTCCAGCAGCTCGCACGCAATACGCATGCGCTGCTCGCTTCGCTCGGCGTGGGGCGCGCGACGATCGTCGGCCATTCGACGGGCGGCATGCTGGCGGTGCGCTACGCGCTGATGTATCCGCAGGAGACCGAGCAGCTCGTGCTCGTGAACCCGATCGGCCTCGAAGACTGGAAGGCGCTGGGCGTGCCCTCGCTTTCCGTCGACGACTGGTACGCCCGCGAGCTGAGGACGAGCGCCGAAGGCATACGCCGCTATGAGCAGGCCACGTATTACGCGGGGCAGTGGCGCCCCGCTTACGAGCCGTGGGTGCAGATGCTGGCCGGCATGTACCGCGGTCCGGGCAAGGCACAGGTGGCGTGGGATTCGGCGCTGCTCTACGACATGATCTACACGCAGCCCGTGGTCTACGAGTTCGGCCAGCTGCGCATGCCCACGCTGCTCCTCATCGGCGACAAGGACACGACGGCCATCGGCAAGGACATCGCGCCGCCCGAGGTGCGCGCGAGGATCGGCCGCTATCCGGTGCTTGCGAAGGCGGCGCAGCGGGCGATACCGCACGCCACGCTCGTCGAGTTCCCGGATCTCGGCCATGCGCCGCAGATGCAGGATCCGCAGGCGTTCCATGCAGCCTTGCTCAAGGGGCTTGCCGCGTTGCCCGAGCAGCCCTGAGCGCAACGGCGTACCACGCGGGCGGGGGCGGCGCTGGCCCGCCCCCGGAGGCTCACTGCGTCGTCGCGAGGGTTTCGCGCACTTCGGCGGCGATCTCGAACGAGCGCAGCCGCGCCGCGTGATCGTAGATCTGCGCCGTGACGATGAGCTCGTCCGCGGCGGTCTGCTCGATGACCGAAGCAAGCTGTGCCCGCACGGTGCCGGGCGCGCCCACGGCCGAACAGGCGAGCGCGTGCGCGACGCCGGCAAGTTCGAATTCGGTGGCCCCGATTTCCGCCGCGGGCGGCGGCAACTGCCCCGGCGTGCCGCGCCGCAGGTTCACGAACTGCTGCTTGAGCGAGGTGAAGAGAAAATGGGCTTCGTCGTCGGCGTCGGCGGCGAAGACATTGACGCCCACGATCGCGTGCGGCCGCGCCAGCTGCGCCGAGGGACGGAACTGCGAGCGGTAGACCCGGAGCGCGGTGAGCAGATGATCGGGGGCGAAATGCGAGGCGAAGGCGAACGGCAGGCCCATGGCCGCCGCCATCTGCGCGCCGAACAGGCTCGATCCGAGAACGTAGAGCGGAACGTTCAGCCCCGCGCCCGGCACCGCGCGCACGCGCTGGCCCTCCACCGGCGCGGCGAAGTAGCGCTGCAGCTCGGCGACGTCGTCGGGGAACGCATCGGCGCTCGACTGCAGGTCGCGCCGCAGCGCGCGGGCCGTCGTCTGGTCGGTGCCCGGCGCGCGGCCGAGCCCGAGGTCGATGCGGCCCGGATACAGCGATGCCAGCGTGCCGAACTGTTCGGCGATCACGAGCGGCGCGTGGTTGGGCAGCATGATCCCGCCCGAGCCCACGCGGATCGTCCGCGTGCCGCCCGCCACGTGGCCGATCACCACCGAGGTCGCCGCGCTGGCGATGCCCGTCATGTTGTGATGCTCGGCGAGCCAGTAGCGGCGGTAGCCGAGGCGTTCCGCGTGGCGGGCGAGGTCGAGCGTGTTGCGCAAGGCGACGCCGGCGTCGGAGCCGGCCGGAATCGGGGAGAGATCGAGAACCGAGAAAGGGATCATGGCGCGTTGAGGAGCGGGTTTTGTGCAAGCCGGGTGCAAGGTGGGCTCATTGTGCCCATGCGGGCGGCGCTCTGCTGGCGGCGAACCCGAATCCCTGCCGCGCGTGGGGCTATGTCGGCGAGCCTTTTCGGAGTGGCGAAACCGGGAGGCATCGCGGTATGCATTCTTTTAATCTGCTGAACGCTGACATAAACCTTTAATTCGCTTTCATTAAATTTCTATTGCATTTTGCTTACCGGGTATTTCGAAACGTAAATCGTGAAGGCAAGCCGCTAAATGCCTGAAATAATGACGTTCCCGTATTGTCGGCAAGAGCGAAAAGCAGTGTTGCGGTTCGCTCACAAGCAGGTTCAGGAACGAACTGTTACAATTTTGCACGTTCAGGCGGTTGTGCGGTGAAACCGAATGAGCGTCAGTTATTGTCGAAAATGATGCAGTTGGGTTTTGTGCATCATGTCGCGCGGCATTCAGGGTTGATCTTCTGGCGAGGAATCTGCGCTGCGGTTACGATGCGCGGTTGCCATTTTTCCGAACTTCATGGTTGTGCAAATGTTACGAGGCGATCCGGCCGAGCAAGCCGTCGCAGGGATCGGCGCTGGCGCCCGGCAGTCGTGCCGGCCGTCATGTGTTTCGCGCGGCGCCTCGCCGGAGGCGAGAGCATGACGGCGTCGCTCCCGCTGGCCTCCTGGTCCGTCGTCGCGTTGTGCTGCGTGGTCGCGCTCTATGCGATCTGCGCGGCGCTGACCATGCCGCGTCTTGGCTCGGCCTCGCTCGTGCGCGAGGCGGCCCGTCGCGCGCGCGCGCGCCGGCCCGTCGGCGTGAGCGTGCTCAAGCCGCTGTGCGGCGCCGAACCCCGTCTGTACGAGAATCTCGCCACCTTCTGCGAGCAGCGTCATCCGTGCTTTGAGCTGCTGTTCGGCGTTTCGTCGCCGACCGATCCGGCGATTGCCGTCGTGGAGCGCCTGCAGGCCGCGTATCCGCATTGCGATATCGAGCTCGTGATCGACGCGCGCGTCTACGGCAGCAACCTCAAGGTCAGCAACCTGATGAACCTCGTGGCGCGCGCGCGTTACGACGCGCTGATCGTGGCGGACAGCGACATCGCCGTCGAACCCGACTATCTGGACATCGTCACGGCGCCGCTCGCCGATCCGAAAGTCGGCGTCGTCACCTGCCTCTACCATGCACGCAGTGTCGGCGGCTTCTGGCCGCGCGTGGGCGCGCTCTTCATCAACGAGTGGTTCGCGCCCTCGGTGCGCGTTGCGCACACCACGGGCTCGCGCGCGTTCGGCTTCGGGGCGACGCTCGCGCTCTCGCGCGCCACGCTGGAGCGCATCGGCGGCTTCGCGGCGCTCAAGGACTGCCTCGCCGACGACTACATGCTCGCGCGCTACGCACGCGACCACGGCCTCGCCACGGTGCTCGCGCCGGTCGTGGTCGATACCGACGTCGTCGAGCCCACTTTCAGTGCGCTCTGGCTGCGCGAAACGCGCTGGCTGCGCACGATCCGCTCGGTCAATCCGGCGGGTTTCGCGTCGCTTCTGATTACGTTCACGTCGCCGTGGCTGCTCCTCGGCGCCGTATTGTGCGCGCTGCTTGCCTCGGGCAGCCTGTCGTTCGGCGTGGGGCTCGCGGGCAGCGGCAGTTCCGCCGTCGTGCTGGGCGTGCTCGGCGCGAGCACGGCAGGCGGTATCATCGCGCGTGCGCTGCTGCACGCACGCGGCAGCACCAGCTGGCGCGTGTTCTGGCGCGATTTACCGCTCGTGCCGTTGCGCGACGGGCTGCTCGCGCTGCAGTGGCTCGCGGCGGCATTCGGCTCGCACGTCGTCTGGCGCGGCGTGCGCGTGCCGGTGGCCAACCCCGAGACGGGCGAGCCCGGCGTTGGCGCATCGGCGCGCCGGCCGGCCGTCGAGGTGTCGGATGGCCGCTGAGTTCGAAGTGTGGTTCAAGGTTTATCGCGCGGGCCGCAAGTGCGGCGCGCGCAACGATTTGTTCATATCCATGACTTTTACGCCCGATACAACCCGGGTTGCCGGAGCACTCATCTCATGAAAACGCTGTTTCTGCAGGCCCCGTCCTATGACGGCTTCGACGGCGGCGCCGGTTCGCGCTACCAGGCAAAGCGCGAGATCCGCTCGTTCTGGTATCCCACGTGGCTCGCGCAGCCCGCGGCGCTCGTGCCCGACAGCCGCGTGCTCGACGCGCCCGCCGACGGCCTTTCCGTCGAAGCCACGCTCAAGATCGCCGACGACTACGAGCTCATCATCATCCACACGAGCACGCCGTCGTTCCCGACCGACGCGCTCTTCGCCGAAGACCTGAAGAAGCGCAAGCCGTCGCTCATCGTCGGCATGGTGGGCGCGAAGGTGATGGTCGATCCGCACAACTCGCTCACCGCGAGCGAGGCGATCGATTTCGTCTGCCGCGAAGAATTCGACTACACCTGCAAGGAAATCGCGGAAGGCAAGCCGTTCCCCGAAATCAAGGGCTTGAGCTGGCGCGCGAAGGACGGCTCGATCGAGCACAACGAAGCGCGTCCGATCCTCGAAAACATGGACGAGCTGCCGTTCGTTGCGCCCATCTACAAGCGCGACCTGAAGATCGACAACTACTTCATCGGCTACCTGAACTTCCCGTACGTCTCGATCTACACGGGCCGCGGCTGCAAGTCGCGCTGCACGTTCTGCCTGTGGCCGCAGACGGTCAGCGGCCACCGCTATCGCACGCGTTCGGTCGAGAACGTGCTCGCGGAAGCGAAGTGGATTCGCGACAACATGCCGGAAGTGAAGGAGCTGATGTTCGACGACGACACCTTCACCGACGACCTGCCGCGCGCCGAAGCCATCGCGATCGGTCTGGGCAAGCTCGGCATGACGTGGTCGTGCAACGCGAAGGCCAACGTGCCGTACAAGACGTTGAAGGTCATGAAGGAAAACGGCCTGCGCCTGCTGCTCGTCGGTTTCGAGTCGGGCGACGACCAGATCCTCGTGAACATCAAGAAGGGCGTGCGCACGGACTTCGCGCGCCGCTTCAGCGCGGACTGCAAGAAGCTCGGCATCAAGATCCACGGCACCTTCATCCTGGGTCTGCCGGGCGAGACGCAGGACACCATCAAGAAGACGATCGAGTACGCGAAGGAAATCAATCCGCACACGATCCAGGTCTCGCTCGCCGCGCCCTATCCGGGCACGACGCTCTACAAGCAGGCCGTCGAGAACGGCTGGATGGAAGAGAACAAGACCATCAACCTCGTGAGCAAGGAAGGCGTGCAGCTGGCGGCGATCGGCTACGCGCACCTGTCGCGCGACGAGATCTATCACCATCTCGAGCAGTTCTATCGCCAGTTCTATTTCCGTCCGTCGAAGATCTGGGAAATCGTGCGCGAAATGCTCACGAGCTGGGACATGATGAAGCGCCGCCTGCGCGAAGGCGTGGAGTTCTTCCGCTTCCTGCGCGCCCACGAGGCATGATGGACCGGCCGCCCCGCCGCAGTGGGCACGACGGACGTGCGCTCATCTTCACCGCCGACGACTTTGGCCTGCACGAGCGGGTCAACGTTGCCGTCGAGCGTGCGCATCGCGAGGGGGTGCTCGATGCCGCGAGCCTGATGGTGGCTGCCCCCGCGGCCGCCGACGCCGTGGCGCGTGCGCGGCGCCTGCCGTCCTTGCGCGTGGGGCTGCATCTCGTGCTGGCCGACGGCGCGGCGATGCTGCCGCGCGCGCGGATTCCCGCGCTCGTCGATCGGGAAGGGCGCTTCGGCCAGAACATGGCGCTGGACGGCGTGCGCTTTTTCTTCCTGCCCCATGTGCGCGCGCAGCTCGCGAAGGAGATTCGCGCGCAGTTCGAAGCGTTCGCGGCGACCGGGCTCGCGCTCGATCACGTGAACACGCACAAGCACTTCCATCTGCATCCCACGGTGCTCTCGCTGATCCTTTCGATCGGCCGCGAGTTCGGTCTCAACGCGATGCGCCTGCCGCTTGAGGCCGGTGCGCCTCTCGCGCTCAAGCCCTGGCTCGCGCTCGTGCGCGCCCGCCTCGCGCGCGCGGGCATTGCGCACAACGACTTCGTGGTGGGCATCGCGAAGACGGGCGCGATGGACGAGGCGGTGCTGCTCGACGCCATTGCGAACCTGCCCGAAGCGGGCGTGGGCGAAATCTACTGCCATCCGGCCATTGCGGCCGAAGCCGGCGAGGGCGCCATTACCCCCTCCATGCGGACCTATCGCCACGCCGACGAACTGGCGGCCTTGATGTCGCCGCGCGTTGCGCAGGCGCTCGCGGCGGCGCGCGTGCGCCATGGCGGTTTTACGGATGTGTTCCACGGCGGCGAGGCGCAGGCCGGCTCCCACGCGCTTGCGCGGGAGCCGCAGCCGTCATGAAGTGGCTCCAGTGGCTGGGCCTGCCCGTCGGCATCGCGGTCCTGATCGCGCTCGCGATCCACGACGGCGCGCATGACATCGTGCACGCCGTCGGCGTGGCGGGTCCGGCACTGCTCTGGCTCGTGCCGTTTCACGCGCTGCCGCTTTTGCTCGACGCGCACGCGTGGCGCCTGCTGCTCGGCAAGCGTCTGCCGCTCGGTTTCCTCTGGTGGATTGCCACCGTGCGCGAGGCCGTCAGCCGTCTCCTGCCCGTGATGGGCGTGGGCGGCGAGGTCGTCGGCATACGGCTTGCACGCTGGCGCATGCGCGATGGCAGTTTCGTCGCCGCCTCGGTGATCGTGGAAGTGCTCGTCACCATCGCCGTGCAGTACGCGTTCTCGGCGCTCGGGCTCGTGCTGATCGTCGCCGCAACCGGCAACGGCGGGTCGCTCCACACCCTCACCACGATCGGCCTTGCGCTCGTGCTCACGATGCCGTTCCCCGCGATTGCCGTCCTCATGCTGCGGCGTGGCGGCGTGTTCCACAAGATCGAGCGCTGGGCCGCCCGCATGTTCGGCGCCGGGCATCCGCTCGTGATCGGCATCGACGGCCAGCAGCTCGACCGCGATCTGGACGCGCTGATGTCTCGCACGGGCCTGATGTTCCGCACTTTTAGCTGGCAGCTGGCCGGCTACATGCTGGGCGCCTTCGAGACCTGGTGGGCGCTGCGGCTTCTGGGTTTTCCGGTGTCGGTCGAGGGGGCGCTCGCCATCGAAGCGCTGACCCAGGCCGTGCGCCACGCGGCCTTCATGGTGCCCGCGGGGCTCGGCATCCAGGAGGCCGCCGTGGTGTTGCTCGCGCAACTGTTCGGCGTGGGGCCCGACGTGGCGTTCTCGCTCGCGCTCGTCAAGCGCATGCGTGAAGTGGTGTTCGGCTGTCTTGCGCTGCTGTCCTGGCAGGGCGCGGAAATCATGCGCACGCGCGGCCACCTGCGCCGCGGCCAGGCGTTCGCACAGGCCGAGGACGGCGCGGCGCACGACACGGCGCGCGGCACGGCCCGTTCACGGCAGCACGAAGAGGTTCGCTAAAGGGAATATTTGGGGGTACATTGGCGAAATCCTCCAACCAGGCGCTTTTTCTGGATGCGCTTGCGGACAGTTCCGTATCCCGATTGTGCAGGACCATGTGTGCAGGACCATGAAACTCAACTTGCAGGCGAGCCGATTCGCTTTCGCCGCGCTCGCCGTGGCGGCGACGCTTGCGCTCACCGGCTGCAACGACCGCCAGATCGATTCCATGTGGCAGACGCTCAAAGCTTTCTTCGATTCGGTGAAGCCCGACGTGCTGCTGTTCAAGGGCCTCACGCCGGGTGTCTCGACGCTCGATGACGTGCGCCGCCAGATGGGCAAGCCCGAGACCGAGCGCCTCTTCGACGACGGCTCGCGCCGCCTCGAATACCCGCGCGGCCCGCAGGGCCTCAATACCTACATGGTGGACATCGGGCCGAACGGACGGCTCGTTGCGATCACCCAGGTCCTCACGGCCGAGAACTTCGCGAAGATCCGCATGGGCATGTCCGAGGACGAAGTGCGGCAGATGCTCGGCAAGCCCGGGCAGATCGCGGCGTTCCGCCTCAAGAAGGAGACCGTGTGGAGCTGGAAATGGCTCGAAGGCGGGGTCGAGCGGGAGGCATTCTTCAACGTGCACTTCGGACCGGACGGGCGGGTCGTGACGACCTCGCGCTCGGACGTGAACCGCGGGCGCTGAGCGGCGGGAGGCCAGAATCATGCAGCGGCGGCGGACTCCTCGTATCGGTCTTGTGCTGGGCGGCGGCGCGGCGCGCGGCTGGGCGCACATCGGCGCCATTCGCGCGCTCGAAGAGGCCGGCATCAAGCCCGACGTCGTGTGCGGCACGTCGATCGGCGCGCTGGTCGGGGCGGTCTATGCGAACGGCGATCTCGACTGGCTCGAAGAGTGGGTCGGCAAGCTCACATGGCAGACCGTGGTGCGGCTGCTCGACCTGCGCTTTTCGGGCGGGCTGCTCGGCGGACGCAAGGTGATCGACGTGTTCGCCAACAAGTTCAACGGATGCGGCATCGAGGAGCTGAGGCTGCCGTTCACGGCGGTCGCCACCGAGCTCGACACCGGCCGCGAGGTCTGGCTGCGCGACGGCGCCGTGGCCGAGGCGGTGCGCGCCTCGATCGCGATTCCCGGCCTTTTCACGCCGATCTGGCACGACGGCGTATGGCTCGTGGACGGCGGGCTCAGCAACCCGGTGCCGGTCTCCGCGGCGCGGGCGATGCGTGCCGACTGCGTGATCGCCATCGACCTCAATCACGACCTCCTGAACGGCCGCGATCTGGGCGGCATGATCGATACGGTGCCGCGCGAAGCGCACGTCGCGGCAGCCGGCGCAACCCGGACGGCTGAGGCGGGGCAGGCAGGCGAGGCGGGTGAGCCGGGACAAGCGCAGGAGCCGCCGGAAGACGCCGGCCCGCCGGTGCTCCTGCGCCGCAACGGCAAGCCCTTTCCGCGCTGGCTCCAACCCTCGGCGACGGCCGGCAATGACGACGTGCGCGTGGCGCCGCCGCCCAGCGCGCGCGTGCCGTCGATGCTGAGCTCGATTGCGCAGAGCATCGACATCATGCAGGTGCGCATCACGAGGAGCCGTCTCGCCGGCGAGCCGGCCGACGTGCTGATCCAGCCGCGTCTTGGCGGCATGGGCATTTTCGACTTTCACCGCGCGGCGCCCGCCATCGCGGAAGGGCGCGCCGCCGTGCAGTACATGCTGCCGGCGATACGGGCGCAGTTGGGGATGGAGTAGAAGGCGGCGCGCCCAAGGCGCTTTGCCGCTACAGGTTCAGAATGCCGGCCACGGCAAATCTGGCCGCTTCCAGTTCTTCTTCTGTCGCCGCCTCGCCCCGGTGACGCCAGATTCGTCCCCTCAGGGACAGCGTGGTGATTTGATCCGCCATCGCGACGCACGGCCTGCTGAGGCCGCTGATCGGAATCTCCGATTCCCAGCCGTGAATGGTGCTGGTAATGGGCAGCCCGATGAAGCGGCTTGTCAGTTCGTTGAATTCGGCGTCCGTGAGCACGAGGGCCGGCCGGTAGCCGTCCTGCTCATTACCTGCGCCCGGTCCCACGTTGAGCCAAACAATATCGCCTGCATCGGGTGTTCCGTTCTTCATGCGTTCTCACCATGGGTCAAAACGCGTCGGGTCATCGGGACCACCGATTTCGGAGCCCTGCGGTTCGCCGAAGTCGACGAGCGGATGCTGCGCCAGCCGCTTCTCGCGCAATTGCTGCAGATACCGCTCGCGCGAAAAGCGCCGGATTGCCGTATGAGGGCGAATCGTGAGCACACCGTCTTCGACTTCCATTTCGATCTCCTGGCCTTCGGCAAACGCCAGCTTTGCGGCAACGCTGGCCGGGATTCGCACCGCAAGGCTATTTCCCCAACGCTTGAGGGTCTGAATAGACATTTAACATCTCCTTGGGTTTGTCCGCCAATCGGCCGAATGGGGTATTAGCGCAGCGTATCAACGCGTTGATACTAGCAGAAGCCTACTCTCCCCGCGCGTCTGTGTCAACGTGTTGATACGCTGCGCAGGGATTGTCGGCGTCGATCCCGTGACCGCGTGATGCCCGCGGCACGGCCTATCGAAAAAACGCCTCCAAACTTGCGAAAACGCTCCGCCCGGCGGGGCGGCGTCGCTTTGGCTTTCAATTTCATCGCGCCCGCGAAGACAGGGGCCGCTGTGGCCGCCGGCCCACATGAGGCAGTGGATGCTGCGCTGCAATATTCCGGGCGCCCGCGATTGAGCGATCCTTTTTGCCCTGCGACGATTCGCGCACATTCCCCCGGCGCCTCTTATGACGTGGCCCACCGAGGGGAGGACGACAACGATTCCCCCGGAGACGCGCGTGTTCCTCTACGGCTTTGGCCCGATTCTCCTCGCCGGCACGATCCAGACCGTCGAGCTCTCGCTGCTTTCGCTCGGCGTGGCCGTGCTGCTGGGCCTGGTCGGCGCGGCGGCGAAGCTTTCGCCCAACCGGGCGCTCTCGGCAGCGGCGACCGCCTACACGACGCTGATCCGCTCGGTGCCCGACCTCGTGCTGATGCTGCTGCTGTTCTACAGCATCCAGATCGGCGTGAACGAGGCCACCGACGCGCTCGGCATGGCGCAGATCGACATCGACCCGTTCGCGGCCGGCGTGCTGACGCTCGGCTTCATCTACGGCGCGTACTTCACCGAAACCTTCCGCGGCGCCTTCCTTGCCGTGCCGCGCGGCCAGCTCGAGGCAGGCTCGGCCTACGGCATGAGCGGCGCACGCGTGTTCGCACGCATCCTGTTTCCGCAGATGATGCGCTTCGCACTGCCGGGCATCGGCAACAACTGGCAGGTGCTCGTGAAGGCGACGGCGCTCGTTTCGATCATCGGTCTCGCCGACGTCGTCAAAGCCGCCCAGGACGCGGGCCGCAGCACCTTCAACCTGTTCTTCTTCCTGCTCGTGGCCGCCGCGATCTACCTCGCGATCACGACCGTCTCCAACTTCGCGCTGATCTGGCTCGAACGCCGCTACTCGGCGGGCGTGCGCCACGCGCAACTCTGACGAGCGGGGACCCCGCATCATGAACGAAATCATTCAGCAGTTCGGCAAGGCTTTCCTCTACTGGGACGGCGAACATGTGTCGGGACTCGCGATGACGCTCTGGCTGCTCGTCGTCTCCGTGGGGTTCGGCTTCGTGTTCTCGGTGCCGCTCGCGGTGGCGCGCGTGTCGAAGCGGCGCTGGCTCTCGGTGCCCGTGCGCTTCTACGCCTGGGTGTTCCGCGGCACGCCGCTCTACGTGCAGTTGCTGCTCATCTATACGGGCGTGTACAGTCTCGCCTTCGTGCGCGCCGAGCCGCTGCTCGACGCGTTCTTCCGCAGCGGCCTGAATTGCGCGATCCTCGCGTTCGCGCTCAACACCTGCGCGTACACGACCGAGATTTTCGCGGGCGCGATCCGCGCGACCTCGCACGGCGAAGTGGAAGCCGCGCGCGCCTACGGCATGAGCCCGTTCACGCTGTACTGGCGCGTCGTGCTGCCCTCGGCGCTGCGCCGCGCGCTGCCGCTGTACAGTAACGAAGTGATTCTGATGCTGCATGCCACGACCGTCGCCTTCACCGCCACGGTGCCCGACATCCTGAAGGTCGCGCGCGATGCCAATTCGGCGACGTACCGCTCGTTCGAGTCGTTCGGCTTCGCGGCCCTGATTTACTGTGCGGTATCGTTCGTGCTGGTGGCCGCGTTCCGCCGCGCCGAACGCCGCTGGCTCGGTTATCTCGCCGTGCGCAAGCACTGATGCGCGGTGCCTGGCAGTCCCGAGCCTTACCGGACTCAAGAAGGAGACCTATCTTGTCCCAGACGACGCAAAACGTTCAGAACGCCCCGCATTCTGCGGCCCAAACCGCGACCCAGGCGGGCACGAGCAAACTGATCGCGCGCGACATTCACAAGCGCTATGGCGACCACGAGGTGCTCAAGGGCGTTTCGCTCGACGCGAAGAAGGGCGACGTGATCAGCATCATCGGTGCGAGCGGCTCGGGCAAGAGCACGTTCCTGCGCTGCATCAATTTCCTCGAGAAACCGAACGCCGGCGAGATCGTCGTGGACGGCGAGGCCGTGCGCACGAAAGCGGGCCGCGGCGGCGACCTCGAAGTGGCCGATCACAAGCAGCTCCAGCGCATCCGCACGAAGCTGGCGATGGTGTTCCAGCACTTCAATCTCTGGTCGCACATGAACGTGATCGAGAACGTGATCGAGGCGCCCGTGCATGTGCTGGGCGTGCCGCGCCGCGAGGCCGAGGAGCGCGCGCGCGAATACCTCGAAAAGGTGGGCCTCGCGCCGCGCGTGGAGAAGCAGTACCCGGCGCATCTTTCGGGTGGTCAGCAGCAGCGCGTGGCGATTGCGCGCGCGCTCGCCATGCACCCGGACGTCATGCTGTTCGACGAGCCCACCTCGGCACTCGACCCCGAACTCGTGGGCGAGGTGCTGAAGGTGATGCAGAAGCTCGCGGAGGAAGGCCGCACGATGATCGTCGTCACGCACGAAATGGGCTTTGCGCGCAACGTCTCGAATCACGTGATGTTCCTGCATCAGGGCCGCACGGAAGAAGAGGGCGCACCCGCAGACGTGCTCGGCAACCCGAGGAGCGAGCGGCTGCGCCAGTTCCTCTCGGGCAGCCTGAAGTAAGCAGGGCCATGCTGCCCGCTGCAAAGACGCCCGCATTCCGACGATGATCCGCACCCGCTCCATCGCGGCGGCCGCGCCGAACGCCGCACCCGTCGCGCCCACGGTGTCCAATGGCGCCGCGTCCGGCAATCCGCCCGGCGCGGCGCCCGCGCGCGCGGGCCGCACCGCGCAGGTAGCGATCGTGGCGCTGCCGCCGGTATCGATGTCGGGCATGGGGCCTATCGTCGATGCGTTGAACCTCGCCAACGAGATCGACGGCCGCGCGCTCTACCGCTGGCAGATGTTCTCGTGGAACGGGCGGCCCGTGCCGCTCGCGGGCGGCGCGCAGTGGCCCGCCGACGGCGCCTTCGGCGATGCACTTGCGTGCGACTGGCTGATCGTCGTGACCGAGCGCTACCAGCAGTTCGCCGACTACCGCCTCTTTCTCGCGAGCCTCGCGCGCGTGGGCCAGCGCACGCCGCTCGTCACGGGCATCCACCACGGCATCTGGTGGCTCGCGATGGCCGGACAGCTGCAGGGCTATCGCGTGGCCGTGAACTGGGAGACGTACCAGCAGTTCGCCGAGCAGTTCGAGCGCACCATCGTCACGCAGCACATCTACGAAATCGACCGCGATCGCGCGACCTGCGCGGGCGGTCAGGCCACGCTCGACTTCATGCTGGCGATGATCGGCCGCGACCATGGGCCCGAGCTCGCCGCGCGCATTGCCGACGCGCTCGGCGCGAGCACGCTCAGAAGCGGCGACGAGCGCCAGCGCATTCCCTACGTGACGGCGCCCGGCGAGCGCCATCCGCGCCTGAACGACGCGCTCATGCTCATGGAGGCCAATATCGAGGATCCGCTCACCACCGACGAGATCGCCGGCCTCGTGGGCGTGTCGCGGCGTCAGCTCGAACGGCTCTTTCGCCAATACCTGGGTGCGATGCCGTCGAAGTACTACCTCGGCCTGCGTCTCGCGAAAGCACGCTCGCAGCTGCAGCGCACGAGCAAGTCGGTCGTGCAGATCAGCCTCGCGTGCGGGTTTTCGTCGGCGGCGCATTTCTCGAATGCCTACCGCGAGCGCTTTGGCGTGACGCCGCGCGAGGATCGCCGCAACTGGATCGAACGCCAGCACGGCGGCGCGGTGGCCGAGCCGCGCGCCGGCGCGCTCGTCGAGCCGCCGGAACCCGCATGAACGGGCAGGCGCCGCGCGCGAGCGCACTGGCCTCGAAAGAACGTGTCGCGCACACGCAAGACGTTTGCGGCGCGCTTGCCTACACTGCTCCTGTTATCGATGCGCGCACCGCACGCGCGGCGCGCGCCACCCGAACCCCGAGCCCGCCCCGGGCCTGCGCTTCGCGCCCCCACTGCGACTGAAAGGATTCGCCATGAACGACCAGACTGTGACCCGCAAGACCTTCGACGACGTGATGGTGCCGTGTTTCTCGCCGGCGCCGTTCGTGCCCGACCGCGGCCTCGGCTCGCGCGTATGGGACACCGAAGGCCGCGACTACATCGACTTCGCGGGCGGGATCGCCGTGACGGCCCTCGGCCACGCGCACCCCGAGCTGCTGCGCGTGCTGAACGAGCAGGGTGGCAAGCTCTGGCACATCGGCAACGGCTATACGAACGAGCCGGTGCTGCGCCTCGCGCAGAAGCTCGAAGCGCTGACCTTCGCCGACCGTGCGTTCTTCGCGAACTCGGGCGCCGAAGCCAACGAGGCCGCGCTCAAGCTCGCGCGCCGCGTCGCGTTCGAACGTTTCGGTGAGCAGAAGTTTGAAATCGTTTCGTTCACGCAATCGTTCCACGGCCGCACTTTCTTCACGGTGAGCGTGGGCGGCCAGCCGAAGTATTCCGAAGGCTTCGGCCCGGTGCCGGGCGGCATTCGCCATCTGCCGTACAACGATATCGAGGCGGCGCGCGCGGCGATCGGCGCGCAAACCTGCGCGGTGATCGTCGAGCCGGTGCAGGGCGAAGGCGGCGTGATCCCGGCCGATCCGGCTTTCCTGCGCGCGCTGCGCGAGGCCTGCGACGCGCACGGCGCGCTGCTGATTTTCGACGAAGTGCAGACCGGCGTGGGCCGCACGGGCCACTTCTATGCGTACGAGGACACGGGCGTGACGCCCGACATCCTGACGACCGCCAAGGCGCTCGGCAACGGCTTCCCGATTGGCGCGATGCTGACGACCGAAGCGATCGCGGCGCACTTCAAGGTGGGCGTGCACGGCACGACCTATGGCGGCAATCCGCTTGGCGCGGCGATCGCGGGCAAGGTGGTCGATATCGTGAGCGAACCGGCCGTGCTGGCGGGCGTGCGCTCGCGCGGCGAGACGATCCGCGCGAAGCTCTCGAGCCTGCACGAGCGTTTTGACGTGTTTGCCGACGTGCGCGGCAAGGGCCTGCTGATCGGCGCTGAACTGAACGCGCGCTACGCGGGCCGCGCAAAGGACTTCAACGCGGCGGCGGCCAACCGCGGCGTGATGATGCTGATCGCGGGCCCGGACGTGCTGCGCTTCGCGCCCTCGCTCATCATTCCCGAAGCGGATCTGGCCGAGGGCTTCGTGCGCCTCGAACAGGCCTTCGAGGACGTCATCGGCCGCTGATCCGCCGCCGTTCAACCGACACAGGACCGACGATGCTTTTCGTTCGCCCCGCAAGGCTTGCCGACCTCGACGCGATCGCCCATATGGCGCGTACCGCGCAGCCGGTGCTGCATTCGCTGCCGCACGACCGCGCGGCGCTGGAGGCGCGCATTGCGCTCTCCGAGGACTCGTTTCGCGCCGACGTGGACTTCCCCGGTGAGGAGTTCTACCTTTTCGTGCTGGAAGACTCGGCGACGGGGCGGCTCGTCGGCACGTCGAGCCTCGTTGCGGCAGCCGGTTATTCGGAGCCGTTCTACGCGTTTCGCAACGATGCGCTGATTCACGCCTCGCGCGAACTGCACGTGAATCGCAAGATCCACGCGCTGCAGATGTCGCACGAACTCACCGGCAAGAGCCGTCTGGCGGGCTTCTATATCGACCCTTCGCTGCGCGGCGACGCCGCCGCGCATCTCATGTCGCGCGCCCGCATGATGTACGTGGCGATGAACCGCCGGCGCTTCACGCCCGAGGTGTTCACGCTGCTGCTCGGCGTGACCGACGAGGCCGGCGTGTCGCCGTTCTGGGAAGCGGTGGGACGCAAGTTCTTCGGGCGCGATTTCAAGGACATCGAAATGGCTTCGGGCGGCCGCAGCCGCACCTTCATCGCCGAGGTGATGCCTGCGTATCCGATCTACGTGCCGCTTTTGCCCGAAGCCGCGCAGCGCGTGCTGGGCGAGCCGGACCCGAGCGCGCTGCTCGCCTACGAGATTCATCTGGAAGAGGGTTTCGAGCCCGACCGCTATGTCGATATTTTCGACGCGGGCCCCGTGCTGACCGCGCAGGTGGACCGCACGGCCGCGGTGGCCGCCAACGAAAGCCGCACGGTGCGCGAGGCGGCGGCAGGCGCGCCGGGTGCGTCCTGGATGGTCGCGAGCCAGCGCGCGGGAGAGTTTCGCTGCGTGCTCGCTAACTTTGCACCCTTGCCTGAGGGGGCGCGCGGCACGCCGCGCCGCGCCGTACACGGCGAAGCGCCGCTCGACGCCGCCGCGCGCGCCGCGCTCGGCGTGCAGGACGGCGATATCGTGCGCTGCGCGCCGCTATGGCGCGAGACAACCGAAACGGAAGACCAATCGACGGGAGAGTCGCAATGATCGTGGTTCGCGTCGTGCAGACGGGCGATGTGGACGCGCTCGTCGCGCTAGCCCAGGAGACCGGCCCCGGCCTCACCACCTTCAAGCCGGACCGCGACGCCCTGGTTGCGCGCATCGCACGCACGCGGCGCACGCTCGCGGGCGAGGCCGCGCAGGCCGAGGCCGGTTATTTCTTCGTGATGGAAGACACCGCGACCGGCGACGTGGCGGGCGTGTGCGGCATCGAAACGGCGGTGGGCCTGCAGCAGCCGTTCTACAACTACCGCGTGAGCACGGTCGTGCACGCGAGCCAGGATCTCGGCATCTGGACACGCATGCGCGCGCTCAACATCTCGCACGATCTCACGGGCTACGCCGAGGTCTGCTCGCTGTTCCTCTCGCCGCGCTACCGCACGGGCGGCGTGGGCAGCCTGCTGTCGCGCTCGCGTTTCATGTTCATCGCGCAGTTCCGCGAGCGCTTCCCGGAACGCATCTGTGCGGAGCTGCGCGGCCATTTCGATGCGGACGGCACCTCGCCGTTCTGGCGCGCAGTCGGTTCGCACTTCTATCAGATCGACTTCAACGCCGCCGACTACCTGAGCGCGCACGGCCGTAAATCCTTCCTCGCCGAGCTGATGCCGCGCCACCCGGTCTATGTCGAGCTGCTGCCCGACGAAGCGCAGGCGGCCGTGGGCCTCACGCACGCCGACACGATTCCCGCGCGCCGCATGCTCGAGGCCGAAGGCTTGCGCTATGAGAATCACGTGGACATCTTCGACGCGGGCCCGGTGCTCGAATGCCACATCACCGACCTGCGCACGGTGCGCGAGAGCGTGGTGGTGCCCGTCGAGATCGGCACGCACGAGGCGGCAGTCCAGGGCGCGCGCTCGCTCGTTTCGAACACGTCGTCCGGCGACTTCCGCGTGGGTTTTGCGCCCGGCACGGTGCACGACGGCGTGTTCACGCTGAATGCAGAAGAAGCGGCAGCCCTGAACGTGGCGGCGGGCGACCCCGTGCGCGTGCTCGGACCCGCGCCAAAGATTAAACAGGAATACTCATGAACGAGCTTTTTATCGACGGGCAATGGCGCGCGGCTTCGGGCCCGGCATTCGCCTCGCGCAACCCGGGCACCGGCGAGACCGTGTGGAGCGGCCACGCCGCGACCGCGGAGGAAGTGGACCGTGCCGTAAGCGCCGCGCGCCGCGCGTTCGGCGCCTGGTCGCACACGTCGCTCGAAGCGCGCTGCGAGATCGTGCGCCGCTTCGCCGCGCTCGTGACCGAACGCAAGGAACAGCTCGCGCAGGCCATTGGCCGCGAGACCGGCAAGCCGCTGTGGGAAGCGCGCACCGAGGCGGCGTCCATGGCCGCGAAAGTCGCGATTTCGATCGCGGCCTACGGCGAGCGCACCGGCGAGAAACGCACGCCGATGGCCGACGGCGTGGCCGTGCTGCGGCACCGTCCGCATGGCGTCGTCGCCGTGTTCGGCCCGTACAACTTCCCGGGGCATCTGCCCAACGGCCATATCGTGCCCGCGCTGATCGCAGGAAACGCCGTGGTGTTCAAGCCGTCCGAACTCGCGCCCGATGTCGCGCGCGTGACGGTCGAGCTGTGGCGCGAGGCGGGCCTGCCCGCGGGCGTGCTGAACCTCGTGCAGGGCGAGCGCGAGACGGGCATCGCGCTCGCGAATCATCGCCAGATCGACGGGCTCTTCTTCACGGGCAGTTCGGACACCGGCACGCTGCTGCACCGCCAGTTCGGCGGCCGGCCCGAGATCGTGCTCGCGCTCGAGATGGGCGGCAACAATCCGCTCGTCGTCGCGCCGGTGGAGGATGTCGACGCGGCCGTGCATCACGCGATCCAGTCGGCGTTTCTTTCGGCGGGGCAGCGCTGCACCTGCGCGCGCCGCATTCTCGTGCCGACGGGCGCGTTCGGCGACCGTTTCCTCGCGCGCTTCGTCGAAGTCAGCGAGCGCATTGCCGTGGGCGAATACGACGCCGATCCGCAGCCGTTCATGGGCGCGGTGATTTCGGCGCGCGCGGCCGCGAAGCTCGTGAGCGCGCAGGGCATGCTGATCGGGCGCGGGGCGCGCGCCTTGCTGCCGATGACGCAGCGCGACCCGTCGCTCGGCTTCGTGAGCCCCGCGATTCTCGACGTGACCGGTGTGGCCGATCTGCCCGACGAAGAGCATTTCGGGCCGCTCGCCCAGGTGACGCGCTACGCGGATTTCGACGAGGCGATCACGCGCGCGAACGACACGGCCTATGGTCTCTCGGCAGGCCTGCTCGCCGACGACGAAGCGCTCTGGCAGCGGTTCGCGCGCGACATCCGCGCGGGCATCGTGAACTGGAACCGGCCCACCAACGGCGCGTCGAGCGGCGCGCCCTTCGGCGGCACGGGCCGCTCCGGCAATCAGCGTCCGAGCGCGTATTACGCGGCCGACTACTGCGCCTACCCGATGGCGTCGGTGGAAAGCGCGCAACTGCAAATGCCCGCGAGCGTTTCGCCGGGCCTGCATTTCTGAAGAGGATCGACGATGCAAACCCTTGAAGCCAACTTCGACGGACTCGTCGGCCCGACCCACAACTATGCCGGCCTGTCGTTCGGCAACGTGGCATCGCAGAGCAACGAGAAGTCCGTTGCGAACCCGAAGGCGGCCGCACGCCAGGGACTCCGAAAGATGAAGCGGCTCGCGGACCTCGGCTTTGCCCAGGGTGTCCTGCCGCCGCAGGAGCGGCCGTCGATCCGCCTCCTGCGCGAGCTCGGTTTCACCGGCAAGGATGCCGAAGCCATCGCGAAGGCCGCGAAAGAGGCGCCCGAGCTGCTGGCGGCGGCGAGTTCCGCGTCGGCCATGTGGACGGCCAACGCGGCCACCGTGAGCCCGTCGGCCGACACGCCCGAGCGCCGCGTGCACTTCACGCCCGCGAACCTGTGCAGCAAGCTGCATCGCGCGATCGAGCACGAGGCCACGCGCCGCACGCTCGGTGCGATCTTTGCCGATCCGTCGCATTTCGTCGTGCACGAGGCGCTGCCGGGCACGCCCGCGCTCGGCGACGAGGGCGCGGCCAATCACACGCGTTTTTGCGCGCAATATGGCGAGCGTGGCGTGGAGTTCTTCGTCTACGGGCGCAGCGAGTACCGCCGCGGACCCGAACCGAAGCGCTTCCCGGCGCGGCAGACCTTCGAAGCGAGCCGCGCGGTGGCGCAGCGCCATGGCCTGGCCGACGACGCGACCGTGTTCGCGCAGCAGAACCCCGACGTGATCGACGCAGGCGTGTTCCATAACGACGTGATCGCCGTGGGCAACCGCAGCACGCTGTTTTGCCACGAGCTGGCGTTCGTGGAGCAGAAGGCCGTGTACGACGAACTGCGCCGGAAGCTCGCGGCGCACAGCGCGCCGTTTCACGTGATCGAGGTGCCGGATGCGCAGGTGAGCGTGGCGGATGCCGTGTCGTCGTATCTGTTCAACAGCCAGTTGCTGAGCCGGGCGGACGGCACCCAGATCCTCGTGGTGCCGCAGGAATGCCGCGAGAATCCGCGTGTGGCGCATTACCTCGACGAACTCGTGGCGACGAGCGGCCCGATCGACGAAGTGCTGGTGTTCGACCTGCGCGAGAGCATGAAGAACGGCGGCGGTCCGGCGTGTCTGCGTCTGCGTGTGGCGCTTTCGGAGGCGGAACGCGCGGCGGTGGCGCCGGGCGTGTGGATCGACGACAAGCTGTTCGCGCGCCTCGACGCGTGGATCGAAAAGCACTATCGCGACCGCCTCGCGCCGCACGACCTGACCGATCCGATGCTGCTCGCCGAATCGCGCACGGCGCTCGACGAACTTACGCAGATCCTCGGCCTCGGCTCCCTCTATGACTTCCAGCGCTGAAACCCTGCTCGCCGACTTTCTGCGCTACACGCTTGCGAGCGAGCGTCCCGCGAGCGAGGCCGACGCGCGCGGAACCTGCGCGAACGGTGCGCGCTGGCAGTGGCTCGATGACGGGGTTCTGCAGATCGAGCCGGCGCGGGCGGAAGCCGCGACGAAGAGCGTGCTGCTCTCGGCCGGGATCCACGGCGACGAAACTGCGCCGGTCGAACTGCTCTCGCAGCACGTGGCCGATATCGCGGCGGGGCGCGCGGCCCTTGCGTGCCGTCTGCTGGTGGTGCTCGGCAACGTGGCGGCCATGCGCGAGGCGCGCCGCTATCTCGACGACGATCTGAACCGCCTCTTCGGCGGTCGTCATGCGCAGGCAGGAGCGAGCGCGGAAGCGCCGCGCGCCGCTGCGCTCGAAATGCAGGCACGGCGCTTTTTCGCTGCTGCTTCCGACGCGCCGCACGCGCGCTGGCATCTCGACATGCACACGGCGATTCGTGCCTCCGCCTTTGAACAGTTCGCACTGCTGCCGTATACCGGTGCTGTCCCGTCGCGCGCAATGTTCGCGTGGCTCGCCGACGCACGCATCGGCTGTGTGCTGATCCACACGGAAAAAGGCACGACCTACTCGGCGTTCACGGCCGGCACCTGCGGCGCCACGGCCTGCACGCTCGAGCTCGGCAAGGTGCGGCCATTCGGCCAGAACGACCTCGCGCGCTTCGCCAACGCGGATGCGGCCGCGCGTCGCCTCGTGGCCGGCGCGGCACCCGACGCGCATGCGCCGCCGCCGCGCGTCTTTACGGTGATCGGCCAGATCACGAAGCAAAGCGACGCATTCGAACTGCACGTGGCCGCGGACGTGCCGAACTTCACGCCCTTCGCGCGCGGCACGGTGCTGGCCAACGACGGCGACTATCGCTACGTCGTGGCACACGACGAAGAGCGCATCGTGTTTCCCAATCCCAGCGTCAAGCCCGGCTTGCGCGCGGGCCTGCTCGTCGTCGAGACGACGGACGCCACACTCGGCGCGCTTGCCTGAAGCGGCGCGGACATGGCGCTTCAGGCGCCGCGCCCGCGCTTGCGCATCCACGACATCCACTTGCAAATTCGCACGCGTGCCGCACCATGGCGCGCCGACAGACCCCGTGTGCACACGCTGTACAATTGCGCCCTCGCGGTTGTTGCGGTGCACCACAAAGGGCGCTCCCGTTTGAGCCGCGATATTGGCGCAGCGATCCTGTGCCGGCGCGCCATAGCGCGTCATATCTGACTGGAAAGAGACACATGAAAATGAACTGGAACAAGCTGGCCGCTCTCGCATTCTGCACGGCCTCGACCCTCGCAGCCGGCGCCGCGCATGCCGCCGACATCAAGGAAATCCGCTTCGGCGTGGAGGCGTCCTATGCGCCGTTCGAATCGAAGTCGCCCGCGGGCGAGCTGCAAGGCTTCGATATCGACGTGGGCAATGCGGTGTGCGCGAAGCTCAAGGCGAAGTGCGTGTGGGTGGAAAACTCGTTCGACGGTCTGATTCCGGCCCTCGAAGCGCGCAAGTTCAATGCGATCAACTCGGACATGACGATCACCGAGCAGCGCCGCCAGGCCATCGACTTCACCGACCCGATCTACGCGATCCCGAACCAGATGATCGCGAAGAAGGGCAGCCCGCTGCTGCCGACCGCCGAATCGCTCAGGGGCAAGCATGTGGGCGTGCTGCAGGGCACGATCCAGGAGGCCTACGCGAAGGCGAAGTGGTCGCCCGCGGGCGTGGACGTCGTGCCGTACCAGACCCAGGATCAGATCTATGCCGACCTCGCCTCGGGCCGGCTCGACGCCGCGTTCCAGGACGGCGAGGCCGCCGCGAAGGGCTTCCTGAACCGTCCGCAGGGCGCCGGCTTCGCGTTCGCCGGCCCGGCCGTGACCGACGAGAAGCTGCTGGGCTCGGGCGTGGGCTACGGCGTGCGCAAGGGCGACGCGCAGCTGAAGGCCGAGCTGAACGAGGCGATCAAGGAACTGAAGGCGGACGGCACGATCGACCGCCTGGCCGCGAAATACTTCGACGTGAAGGTCGTGCTGAAATAAGCACAAGTCAGCAGGACACGGGCAGGAAAACCGGCCGGAGCGTATCCGGCCGGTTGTTTTTTCGGCGAATTGATAGGGATTCCGAAATACCTGGCAAGATTTGACCCCTTTGCCTGCACGGCATGGGCGCGCGTCGGGTCGTCCGCGGAGCGAGCGCGGTGTCGGCATTGCCCACGGCGGGGCCAAAAATATTGCCGAATCGGCGCGTGTCGACGTATTCCCGCCGTACTGGCCAGGATAGAATCGGTAAGGATTTGCCGGGGCGTGCCGCACAAGGCACAGCATCCTGCATCGACGCTACCAAGAACCAGACGCCACATGCAGCAGCGTGCAGCAGGGCGCTACGCGAGGGACCCCATGAGCTTGAATGCCGCCGATCGGCCACCCATGCCAGGAGCCGCGGGAGACGATTCAGCCGCGAACCGGTACGACATTTACTTCGCCCGCCAGCCCTTGCTGGACCGGGATGGCATGCTGTGCGGCTACGAGATGCTGCCGCGCGTGATCGATCGCGGCGACGACCCCGAAGCGCCCGCGGCGGTGGGCCCCGCGCTCATCGCGGCGTTCGCGGCGCCGGCGGCGCGCGCGGCGCTGGTGGAGCACCCGGGCTGGCTCGACGTGACGCGCGATGCGTTGTTCGACGAAGCCGTGTTGCGCCTGCCTGCCGGTCGGGTGATGTTCGAGCTGCCGCTCGATATCGGCGCGGACCCGGCGCTCGTGGCGCGGCTCACGCAACTGCATGGGCGCCGCTACCGGTTCGCGCTCGATCACGTAACCGGGGCGAACGAAGCCTTCGCGAAGCTGCTGCCTTATGTCGAAGCGGTCAAAATCGATCTGCGCCGCATCGAGCCCGCCTTGCTGCCGAAGTTCGCGAGCGTGCTGAAGGCGGCGGGCAAGATTCTGGTGGCGATGGGCGTGGAGAGTCAGACCGATTTCGAACGCGCGCATGCGCTTGGCTTCGACCGCTTCCAGGGCTACTTTTTCGCGAGGCCGCAGGGCGGCGCCCGCCGCGCGAGCGCGCCGCGCCAGGCGCTTCTGAATCTGCTGCAGTTGCTCGCCTCGGAGCCGACCGTCGCGCAGCTCGAAGCCGAGCTGAAGCTGAATCCGGTGCTCGTGATGCACCTGATGCGGCTCGTGAACTCGCCGAGCTTCGGAACCGGGCACAAAGTATCCACGCTGCGCGAGGCGATCAACGCGACGGGCACCAACCGCATCGCGCGCTGGACCCAGTTGCTGCTCTACGCGGACGGCCGCAAGGTCTCGCTCGAAGACGATCCGCTGCTGCAGCTCGCGGCCACGCGTGCGCGCTTCATGGAGCTCGCGGTGAGCCAGCTGTCCGAGGCCGGGCGCGACGAGCAGGATGCCGCGTTTCTCGCAGGCGTGTTCTCGTTCGTCGACGCCGTGTTCGGCGGCCCGCTCGCCGCGACCGTCGACATGCTTACGCTCGCGCGCCCCATTCGTGCGGCGATCGTCGGCCGCGAAGGGGTGCTGGGCCAGCTGCTCGATGTGATCGAGGCGCTGGAGCACGGCGACTGGAACGCGGTCGATGCGGCCTGTGTGCAGCTCGCGCCGCTCGACGCGGGCGCGGTCGCGGCGCTCGCCCTCGCGGCGGGCGAGTGGGCGGGCATGGCGGACCGCAATGCCGAGGCGACGGGGCTGGAGCGTATCGACGATTGAGGGCGATTGGGGGTGGCTGGGCCGCCCGCTGCGTATCAGCCGAAAGACAAAGAGGCGGTGCGATGCACCGCCTCTTTGTCTTTAGTGCTCCTCTTTACTTCGGCCGCTCAAACGTTGGCGGAGCTAACCGAGAAAAAACGCGCGAGCTCGCGGGCGAGATCGTTGAGCACGCTCATTTCCTTCTGCGAGATGCGCTTCGGCTCCTGATCGAGCAGCCAGTCGCCGTAGAGCAGCGCCACGGGCTGATCGCCTTCGATCGCGACGGGCAGGAGGACGAACGCGCGCGCGTCGTCGAAGCTCGAACGGTACCAGGCGGGCAGGCGCGAGATCATCTTCGCGTCGCGGGCATTCTCGATGAAGATGCCCACCGAGTTCGCGATGGCCAGGTGGAACACGTCGGGCTGGAATGCCGCGTTGAAATGCAGTTTCGGCAGCTTGCCTTCCACGCCGGGACCAAAGCCGCGCTGCGCCGCGAACATGTTTGCGCCTTCGCGCACGAACACCACCGTGCGCGCGAAGCCAAGGCCCGCGAGCACCGTCTCGTTCGCGAGCGTGAGGGCGGTGCTGAACGGGCTGTCGGGCGGCAGCGCGCGCAGATCTTCCACGCCCGCCGCAATGCGCGCCTCCGGATCGAGCGCTTCGCGCGCGATGGCATCCGCGTCGGCCCGCAGTTCGACGATCTCGCGCATCACGCCGTCGTCGGCCTCTTCGTTGGCCAGCGCGAGGCTCATCTGCACGAGCATTTCCGGATCGGTGCCGAGTGCCCGGCCGTAGTAGTTCGCGAGGTCCGCGATATGTTCCTCGCGCATCTCGTCGGTCAGGTCCGGCGTCGTCAAGACGCGCGCCACTTCGGTCGAGTAGTTCGTGATCGCGCGCAGCCACTGCACCTGGCGCGGTTCGTTGCCTTGCGGATCGAATTCGCCCATGCCTTCGCGAATCATCTCGGGCATGCGCCAGCGCGTCGCAGCCTCCTGGCCGATTTCGTCGAAGGTCACGCCGAGCACGGCGATGCAGGCCTCGTCCTCGGCCGCGCCTTCGTCGCACTCGCGGCGGATCTGATCCCACTCGGCTTCGAGGTAGAACACGACGAGCAGCTTGCCCACCTGGCGCATCAGCGTGCAGACCACGGCTTCCTCGCCCGCGCGCAGGTCGCCGCGCTCGGTGAGCTTGCGCGCGACGCAGCCCGAGAGAATGGTGCGGTTCAGTTCGAGCTTCGCGTCGATGCGGCGCGGCGCGCTGTGATGGAAGTGGTCGACGATCTTCAGGCCCACCACGAGATGGCCCACGGCGTCCATGCCGAGCACCATCAGCGCGCGCGTGACGGTCGTGATGTTGCCGCCGAACGCCATGTACATGGCCGAGTTCGCGAGTCGCAGCACCTTTTGCGTGAGGGCGAAGTCGGAGAGCACGACCTGCACCAGCGCGTTGAAATCGTAGTCGTCGTTGGTCATCGCGGCGACCGTGGCGCGCAGCGACTGCGACAGCATGGGGAAATCGCCACGCTCGTTCATGCGTGCCCATAGCCGGTCTAGCAGGACTGCCTTTACCATCTGAACCATGTCAATTCCGCGAACGCCTCGCCTTGTCGGTTGAGCGCATCACTGTACCTCATGAACGTAGAGCGAGCGCGCATTGAAACGCTGCGCCAGCTCCTCGGACGGTAGTGCCTTGCACACGAGCCAACCCTGAATGTGATCGCAGCCCAGCTTCGTGAGCAGCTCGCGCTGCGCTTCGGTTTCCACGCCTTCCGCGACGATCTCGAGGTCGAGCGTGCGCGCGAGGCCCACCACGGCGTTCACGATGGCCTGATCGTTGCGCGAGGTTAGCAGGTTCTCGACGAAGCTGCGGTCGATCTTCAGCTTCGAGAGCGGGAAGCGTTGCAAATAGGCGAGGCTGGAGTAGCCGGTGCCGAAGTCGTCCACGGCGAAACGGATGCCGAGCGCCGTCAATTCTTCGAGCAAGGCCTTGGCATGCTGCGGGTCCTGCATCAGCAGGCTTTCGGTGATCTCGAAGACGAGGCGGGACGAATCGACGCCGGTAAGCTCGATCGCCTCCTGAACGCTATCCTTGAAACGCGGATTGCGGAACTGCTGCGGCGACACGTTGACCGCAATGTACTGCAATGAAATGCCTTGCTCGTCCCATTGGGTCAATTGCATACAGGCAGCCTTCAATACCCAGTTGCCGAGATAATTGATCAGGCCGACGGATTCTGCAAGCGGAATAAATGTGGAGGGCGGCACGAGACCGTGCACGGGGTGCTGCCAGCGGATCAGCGCCTCCACCCCGACCACGCCGCGCGTGGCGCTGCTCGTGATCGGCTGGAAGTGCAGCGAGAACTCGCCGTTGCGCACGCCGTCGTAGAGATCCGACTCGAGTTTCAGGCGCAGCGCGTCGGCCGGATCGTCGTCGGGCACATGCAGCATCAGCGTGTTGCCGCCCGCGGACTTGGCCTGCTGGAGCGCCTGGTCGGCGCGCCGGATGAGCGGCGTGGGGTCCGCGTGCGCCGCCGCGTCGGCCGCGCTCTGGGCAGGATGGAACGCGATGCCGATGCTGGCCGAGAGGTGCACCGGCTGGTTGCGAAACGTATAGGGCTGCAGGATCGAGGCAAGCAGGCGCCGCGCCAGCGCTTCGGCCGCGACCGGCACTTCGCCCGGATCGCCGTGCGGCTGCGGCGTGATGACGATGGCGAACTCGTCGCTGCCGGTGCGCGCGATCAGCTCGCCCTGGAGCGCGATATGCGTGAGGCGCCGCGCGGTTTCGCGCAGCAGTTCGTCGCCGGCGTCGTAGCCGAGCGCGCGGTTCACGCGCTGATAGTCGTCGAGGTCGAGCAGCAGCAGCGCGACCGGCACGCCGTACAGGTCGGCTTCGGCCTGCACGCGTTCGAGCTCGGGTGCGAGCGCCGTATGGTTGGGCAGGCCCGTCAGCGGATCGTGGTGCAGCGCATGCGTGAGACGCTGCTGCTCGCGCAGCCAGCCCGAAACGTCGAAGCCCGCCACGGCGAAGCCGTCCTTGTCCGCATAGGAGGCGCGCTGCACGCGCAGCTCGACGGCGAGCGGATAGGTGAGCGCCTTCACGAGGTCGACCGTGTCTTTCTCGATCGCGCCGGTGCTTGCCGCGCGATCGAAGAGGGCGTCGAGCCGTTGCAGATGATCGGGTGCGACGATGTCCTGCAGCGTGGCGCCGAGCAGGAACTCGCGGTGGTAGCCGGCGAAGCGCAGGCTCGCGTCCGAGACATAGAGAAAGCGCAGGCCGCGGTCCACATGCGCGAGGAAGTCCACCGGGCTTGCGGTTTCCTCGAACGAGCGCGAGACCGCGTCCGCCGCACTCGAATAGGCATGCGCGGCCGGTACTTCATGAGAGCGCTGCGGTTGCGATTCCGGTTCCGGAGGACGGGCGGGCGACGGGTTGGGCATGGGTGCGAGCGGGGCGCGAGAACGGCCAGCGGCGCCGTCGGGGCGACCGGCGAGCGCGCGAATCCGGTCGATGACCGTGCGCATCCAGCCCGGGCGGGGCGCCGTGATCCTGTTCGCTTCCATGTCTATCGCTGACAACCCTGTTCCATACGGCTTATGTGTGGCGTGTGTCTTCGCAGGGCGCCCGAGCCGCGGAGGCCGCGGACCGGCCTCCGCCTTTCGGCTGAAGGCGCCCATCAGAGGGAGTTATCGACCGGTTGGGGAAAATCTTTAGCGCCTGGAAAGAAAATTCGCTTTCGCGTGCCGCTGCACCGTCCTGGCGCTGCGCTGGCACGCGGATTCGGTTAAAGTGGCGCCGGTCGGGACGCCGACGTCATGCGCAATGAATATCGGGCGCGGCGACGCGGCGGCCAGCCGCAGCACCGGTCTTGCGGGACGTCGCGCCGCCGGCCATTCCCTTTGTTCGAGTCATACGCCATGTCCGATTCATCGTCAGCGTCCGACAGGGCGGCGATCCCCGCCGCGCGGGGCGCGGGCGGCGGCCCTGTGCCGGCCGCGCAGCCGTTCGTCTATCTGGGCCGTCAGCCGATTCTCGATTGCGGCGGCGCGCTGACGGCCTACGAACTGCTGTTTCGCGGCGGCGCGCACAACCGCGCGGATATCGACGACGACGCGCTCGCGACCGCCCAGGTCATGACGCGCACGATGGGGCAGCTTGGCGTGCCGGCCGTGCTCGGCCGCCATTACGGCTACGTGAACGTGAGCCGCGAGCTGCTCTTCGACGACATCATCCACCTGCTGCCGCCCGGGCGCTTCGTGCTCGAAGTGCTCGAGCACGTGCGTTTCGACGAAGCGCTCGCCGAGCGGCTCGCCTTGCTGCGCCGCGCGGGCTACCGCATCGCGCTGGACGACGTGAGCGCGATCTCGGAGAACCTGCTGAAGGGGCTGCCTTGCGCGGACATCGTCAAGGTCGACCTCATGCAGACCGAGCGCGGCATGCTGCCCGAGATCACCGCGACGATCCGCGCGGCGGGCAAGACGCTCATCGCCGAGAAGGTCGAGACGAGCGAAGACTTCGAGCTGGCGCGCTCGCTCGGCTGCGAGCTGTTCCAGGGGTATTTCTTCGCGCGCCCGCAGGTGCTGCGCGCGCCGCGCGTGCGCACGTCGCGCCTCGCGCTCGTGCGCCTGCTCGCGCTGGTGGCGAGCGACGTCGGCGTAGCCGAACTCGAACGGGAGCTGCGCAACCATCCGGGCGTTGTCGTGCAACTGCTGCGGCTCGTGAATTCGAGCGCCTATGCTCCGGCGCGGCCCATCGCCTCGCTGCGCGAGGCCGTGCTCGCCGCGGGCACGCGCCAGATCGCGCGCTGGGCGCAACTGCTGCTCTATGCGAGCGGGCGCGACCTGCCGTGGGGCTCGGACCCGCTCGTCCAGCTGGCCGGCACGCGCTCCCATTTCATGGAACTGGCCGCGCGCAGCCTGTACCCGAACAATTCCGACTTTGCCGATGCCGCGTTCATGACCGGTATTTTTTCCCTCGTGCACGTGCTGGTGGGCTCGACGCCGGCGCTTACGCTCGAACGCCTCGGGCTCTCGCCGACCATCAGCCGGGCCGTGGACGGCCATCACGGCGAACTGGGCACGCTGCTGCGCATTGCCATGAGCGCCGAGCGGGGCGACCATCAGACGGCGCAGTCGATTGCCGCCGCCGCGGGCGGCGTGTTTGCGTCGCTGACGTTGCCGCTGCTCGCCGAGCTGAACCTGTGGGCGGGCGCCTGGTTTACCGCCTACGCCGAAGGCTGAGGTCGGGCGCGGGCGCGTGTAGCGCCCGCCTGCGCGCGCCGCGATTGTATGGTCCAATGACGCCATCGCCGCGCGGGTGCCCGGCCGTGCCCGGGCCAACGAGGCGCGTGGCGTGCCATGAAGAGGAGCATCGACATGAAATCCCGATTCATCGCGGCGGGCGCCGCGGCATTGCTGTGCGCCGGACTCTCGCTGTACGCACTCACGGCCGACGCGACGCTCAAGCCCGGCGACCCTGCGCCTGACTTCACGACCGAGGCGTCGCTCGGCGGCAAGACCTACACGTACACGCTCGCCGACGAGCTGAAGAAGGGGCCGGTGGTGCTCTACTTCTATCCGGCCGCGTTCACGAAAGGCTGCACGATCGAGGCCCACGAGTTTGCCGAAGCCGTGGACGAGTACAAGAAGTACGGCGCGACCGTGATCGGCGTGTCGCACGACAATATCGACACGCTGACGAAGTTCTCGGTGAGCGAGTGCCGCAGCAAGTTCCCGGTGGCCGCCGACGAAGACTCGAAGATCATCAAGTCGTATGACGCCGCGATGCCGATGCACGAGTCGATGGCCAACCGCGTGTCCTATGTGATCGCGCCCGACGGCAAGATCATCTACGAGTACACGAGCCTCTCGCCCGACCAGCACGTCGAGAACACGTTGCGCGCCGTGAAGGAGTGGGCCGCGCAGCATCCGAAGCCGTAGTCGTAGCGCTGGCCGCGCCGGTTCGTCGCATGCCCATTCTTGTTCTGCTGTTTGCGTTCGTCGCGTTCGTCTATGGCGCGGTGGTGTCGTTTCACGCGCTCGCGCAGCGGTTCGGCATGCATGTCGCGGTAGCCGTGGCGGTGGTCGTCGCAGCCGTGCTCGTGGCGCTCGCCGCCCGGTGGTGGCAGCGCCGCCGCGACGTGGCGCCGAACCTGCGCGGCGACGGTGACTGGACCCACGGCGTTTCGGGCGAATGGGGCGCGGTGCGGCTCGCGGCGGGCAAACGGCTGTGCGAGCTGACGCTGGGCGGGGCACATGGCGCCTACATCTTCGCGGATCTGCGCGGCGCGCAGCCGGCGCGCGAGGCGGGGCGCTGGTGTGTGGCGCTCGATGTCGTCGATACGAAGCGCCCTGTCTGGAACGTGCCGATGGCGAGCGAGCGCGAGGCAAAGCGCTGGACGCGGATTTTTACGCTGGCCATGGCGCAGCGGCTTTGATGAGCGGCGCTCCGGTTGCGCGCCGGCAGGATGGAAGGCTTGACAAATCTGGCCGAGAGCATTGGGCGTCGAAGATCGAAAGACCATCGGCGACGACATCAAGACGGTCGAATTGGGTTGGCCGCTCGGTATGCCGCTGGTACGGAAAATGGATGCAAATTTGTGGGAGGTGCGCGTCGATCTACGCCAGCGCGTCGCCCGTGTGCTGTTCACTGTCGTTGAAGATCGGATGGTCCTGCTACACGGATTCATCAAGAAATCGCAGGAGACGCCCAAGACCGATCTCAAGCTCGCGCATACACGCCTGAAGCAGTTGCGCGACTCGCTCGCGGAACAAGATTCGTAGGAGGCCTCATATGGCAAGCAAACATATCGGCAGCAGCTTTGACGATTTTCTCGCCGAAGAGGGCCGGCTCGAAGAAGCCACGGCAACCGCGATGAAGCGGGTGATTGCGTGGCAGATTTCGCGGGAAATGAAAGCCCGGAAGCTGACGAAAACGGCGATGGCCGAACGGATGCACACGAGCCGGGCCGCGCTCAATCGTTTGCTGGACGAAGAAGATACGAGTTTGACGTTGACGACGCTCGCGAGCGCACTGACGGCGCTTGGCAAGCGAATGGAATTCCGGCTGGCTGCAGCTTGAGGGCTTGCCGGCAATAGTGCCCGTCAAGGCTCTTCACTCCGCGGCCCCCGCAGGCCGCGCCCCGCGGTTTTCCCACCACACCCGTAGCCGGTCCATATACAGATAAACGACCGGCGTCGTATAGAGCGTGAGCATCTGGCTCACGATCAATCCGCCCACGATCGAAATGCCGAGCGGCGCGCGCAGCTCCGCGCCTTCGCCCGTGCCGAACGCCAGCGGCAATGCGCCAAGCAGTGCCGCGCACGTCGTCATCATGATCGGCCGAAAGCGCAGGAGACACGCCTGATGGATCGCGTCGCGCGAGCTCAGGCCCTCGCGCGACGCCTCGATGGCGAAGTCCACCATCATGATCGCGTTCTTCTTCACGATGCCGATCAGCAGGATCACGCCGATCAACGCGATGATGCTGAACTCCGTCTTGAACAGCAGCAGCGCGAGCAGCGCGCCCACGCCGGCCGAAGGCAGCGTGGAGAGGATCGTGAGCGGATGGATATAGCTCTCGTAAAGGATGCCGAGCACGATATACACGGCGGCCAGCGCCGCGAGAATCAGGATCGGCTGGTTGTCGAGGGACTGCTGGAACGCCTGCGCCGTGCCCTGGAAGCTGCCGTGGATCGTGGCGGGCATGCCGATCTCGCCCATCGTGTCGTAGATGGCCGCGGTGGCGTCCGAAAGCGACTTGCCGGGCGGCAGGTTGAACGAGATCGTCGAAGCGACGAACTGGCTCTGGTGATTGACCGAGAGTGGCGTCGTGCCGGGCCCGAACGAGGCGATGGCCGAAAGCGGAATCATCGTCTCCTGCGCCGTGGAAACCGCCGCGCCCGCCGAGGCGCTCGACTTGCCGCTGGCCGCGAGCGAGTTGATCGCAAGGTTGCGCGCCGAGTCGGCCGCGATGGCCGCCGCGCTCGCCGCCGTGGCCGCGGCGGTGCCGCCTGCGGCCGAGCCGCTCGTGCCCGTGGACGGCCCGCTTACGGTGCCGGCCGTCGCATTGGTGCTCTGCGAACCGCTGGCGGGTCCACCCGCCGTGCTCACCCAGATCTGGTCGAGCATCTCCGGGCTTTGCCAGTATTGCGGCGCGACTTCCATCACGACGTGATACTGGTTGAGCGGGTTGTAGATCGTCGAAACCTGGCGCTGGCCGAAGGCGTCGTAGAGCGTGTTGTCGATCTGCGAGGGCGTGATGTTCAGGCGCGCGGCGCTTGCGCGGTCGATCGTGACCATCGATTCGAGGCCGCCTTGCTGCTGGTCCGAGTTCACGTCGGCCAGTTCGGGGCGCGACTGCAGCGCTTCGGTGAGTTTCGGCCCCCACTTGTAGAGGTCCGCCGTGTTGTCGGCGAGCAGCGTGAACTGGTATTGCGCGTTCGACTGCCGGCCGCCCACGCGGATGTCCTGCACGGCCTGCAGAAAGGTGCGCGCACCCGCCACGTTCGAAAGCGGGCCGCGCAACTGGGCGATCACCTCGTCGGCGGAGAGCTTGCGTTCGCTCTTCGGCTTGAGCGAGACGAACATGAAGCCCGAGTTGGTCGCCCGTCCGCCGGAAAAGCCCGCGACCGAATCGACGGCGGGATTCGCCTGCACGATGCGCATCATTTCCGCGAACTTGACCTTCATCGCCTGGAACGAAGTGGCCTGGTCGGCGACGATGCCGCCCGTGAGCCGCCCGGTGTCCTGCTGCGGGAAGAAGCCCTTGGGTACGACCACGTAGAGTGCGACGTTCAGCGCAATCGTCGCGATGAGCGTGAGCAGCACGAAGCGCGGATGCGCGAGCGCCCAGCCGAGCGTGCGCTCGTAGCCGCGCTGCAGGGTCATGAAGCCGCGTTCGAGCCACTGCGCGAAGCGGCCCTCGGCCGCTTTCTCGTGCGGCTCGTCGAGCAGGCGCGAGCACATCATCGGCGTGAGCGTGAGCGAGACCACGAGCGACACCGCAATGGCGAGCGAGAGCGTGAGCGCGAACTCGCGAAAGAGGCGCCCGACAATGCCGCCCATCAGCAGAATGGGCAGGAACACGGCGACGAGCGAGATGCTGATCGAGAGCACGGTGAAGCCCACTTCGCGCGCGCCGAGCAGCGCCGCCTGCCGGCGCGGCACGCCGTTCTCGATGTGGCGCGAGATGTTTTCGAGCACGACGATGGCGTCGTCCACCACGAAGCCTGTCGCGATGGTGAGCGCCATCAGCGAGAGGTTGTCGAGCGAGAAGCCCATCAGGTACATCGCGCCGAAGGTGCCGATGATCGAGATCGGCACCGCGACGCTCGGAATGAGCGTCGCGCGCCAGTTGCGCAGGAACAGGAACACCACCATGACGACCAGCGCCACGGCGATCATGAGCGTGTGCTCCGTGTCCTTGAGCGACGCGCGGATCGTGACCGAGCGGTCCGAGGTGGGAATCACGTCGACGTTCGCGGGCAGCGAGGCCCTCAACTGCGGCAGCATCGCGATCACGCGGTCCACGGTCTCGATGATGTTCGCGCCGGGCTGGCGGTACAGGATCACGAGCACCGAGCGCTTGCCGTTGGCGCGGCCGATGTTGCGCAGGTCTTCCACCGAATCGACCACTTCGCCCAGGTCCGAGAGCTTCACGCCCGCGCCGTTGCGGTAGGCGATCACGAGATCCTTGTACTGGCTCGCCTTGCTCGCCTGGTCGTTGGTGTAGAGCTGGAAGCGCTGCGGGCCGAACTCGATGTCGCCCTTCGGGCTGTTCGCATTGGCCGAGGCGAGCGCCGCGCGCACGTCTTCGAGCCCGATGCCGTAGTGAAAGAGCGCGTGCGGTTCGAGCTCGATGCGCACGGCCGGGTTGGCCGAGCCGCTCACGTCCACTTCGCCTATGCCGTCCACCTGCGAGAGCGACTGCTGCAGGACGGTCGCCGCGGAATCGTAGAGCTGGCCCGCCGTGAGCGTGGGCGAGGTGAGCGCGAGGATCAGGATCGGCGCGTCGGCGGGGTTGACCTTGTGGTAGGTCGGGTTCGAGCGCAGGCTCGCGGGCAGGTCGGCGCGCGCCGCGTTGATGGCGGCCTGCACGTCGCGCGCGGCGCCGTCGATGTCACGGTTCAGGCCGAACTGCAGCGTGATGCGCGTGCTGCCCACCGAGCTTTGGGAGGTCATCTCGGTGACGTCGGCGATGCTGCCGAGGTGGCGTTCGAGCGGGCTCGCCACGCTCGTCGCCACGGTCTCGGGGCTCGCGCCGGGCAGCGTGGCCTGCACGGAGAGGGTGGGGAAATCCACCTGCGGCAGCGGCGCGACGGGCAGCTTCGTGAAGGCGAATACGCCGGCGAGCGCGATGCCGAGCGCGAGCAGCGTGGTCGCAACGGGGCGGGCGATGAACGGGCGGGACAGGTTCATCGCGTCATGGTTCCAAAGACGACGCTGGCGTGGAAGGCGAGCCGCCGAAGCGCTTTCTCATGCGCTGCGCGAGCGAGTCGAACGCGAGATAGATCACGGGCGTCGTGAAGAGCGTGAGCGCCTGGCTCACGATCAGGCCGCCCGCAATGGCGATGCCGAGCGGCCGGCGCAACTCGCTGCCGGCGCCGCTGCCCAGGATGAGCGGCACGGCGCCAAGCAGGGCCGCCATGGTCGTCATCATGATCGGGCGGAAACGCAGCAGGCACGCCTGATAGATCGCCTCGCGCGGCGGCTTGCCTTCCTGGCGCTCGGCTTCCAGCGCGAAGTCGATCATCATGATCGCGTTCTTCTTCACGATGCCGATCAGCAGCACGATGCCGATAATGCCGATGATGTCGAGATCGTGGCCCGTCATGATCAGCGCGAGCAGCGCGCCGATGCCGGCCGAGGGCAGCGTCGAGAGAATCGTGACGGGATGCACGAAGCTCTCGTAGAGCACGCCCAGCACGATGTACATCGTCACGATGGCCGCGAGGATCAGGAACAGCTCGTTCGAGAGCGAGGCCTGAAAGGCGAGCGCCGCGCCCTGGAAGCGCGTCTGGAACGAGCCGGGCAGCCCGATGTCGCCCTCGGCCTGCTGGATCGCCTTCACGGCCGCGCCGAGCGAGGCGCCGGGCGCGAGGTTGAACGAGATCGTGGTGGCCGGGAACTGCGAAAGATGCGTGACGAGCAGCGGCGCCGGGCGCTCGTGGAAACTCGCGACGGCCGAGAGCGGCACTTGCCCCGTCGTCGAGGTCGAGGAGGGCAGGTAGATCGCGTTGAGCGCGTCGGTGTAGCGCTGTAGCTGCGGCTCGGCTTCGAGGATCACGCGGTACTGGTTCGACTGCGTGAAGATCGTGGAGATGATGCGCTGGCCGAACGCGTCGTAGAGCGCGTTATCCACCGTTGCGGGCGTGATGCCGTAGCGCGACGCGCTCGCGCGGTCGATTTCGACGTACACCGACTGGCCTTCGTCCTGCAGGTCCGTCGCGACGTCGGCCAGCTCGGGCAACTGTTCCAGCCGGTTCGTGAGCTTCGGCACCCAGGTCGTGAAGTCCTCGATGTTCGGCGTGGTGAGCAGGAATTGATACTGCGTCGGGCTCACCGTCGAGTCGATCGTGAGGTCTTGCACGGGTTGCATGTTCAGCGTGGCGCCGGGGAGATGCGCGACGCTTTTCTGCAAGTCGCGGATGATCTCGCTCGCGGTCTCGCTGCGGTCGTCGCGCGGCTTCAGGTTGATCAGCATGCGGCCACTGTTGAGCGTGATGTTCGTACCGTCCACGCCGATGAACGAGGTGAGGCTTTCCACGTTGTCGTTCTTCAGGATTTCGGCGGCGAGCGCTTGCTGGCGCTCGGCCATCGAGGCATACGAAACCGACTGCGGGGCCTGGGTGATCGCCTGGATCACGCCCGTGTCCTGCACGGGAAAGAAGCCCTTGGGCACCACTACGTAGAGCACGCCGGTGAGAACGAACGTGATGGCGAACACGATGAGCGTGAGGCGCCGGCGCGCCAGCACCCATTCGAGCGCCACCCCGTAGCGGCCGATCACGGCTTCGAAGAACGCATGCACGCGCGCCTCGAAGCGGCGGCTTTCGGCGGGCGTCGGGTTTGGCATGGAGCGCAGCATCTTCGCGCACATCATGGGCACGAGCGTGAGCGAGACCACGGCCGAGATCACGATGGTCACCGCGAGCGTGATGGCGAACTCGTGGAAGAGGCGGCCCACCACGTCGCCCATGAAGAGGAGCGGGATCAGCACCGCGATCAGCGAGACCGTGAGCGAGATAATCGTGAAGCCGATCTGCTTCGAACCCTTCAAGGCCGCTTCGAGCGGCGTCCGGCCTGCCTCCACGTAGCGCGAGATGTTCTCGATCATCACGATCGCGTCGTCCACCACGAAGCCCGTGGCGATGGTGAGCGCCATCAGCGAGAGGTTGTCGAGCGAGAAGCCGCACAGGTACATCACCGCGAGCGTGCCGATCAGCGAAAGCGGCACCGAAAGGCTCGGGATCACCGTGGCATAGAGGTTGCCGAGGAACAGGTACATCACGAGCACGACGAGCACGACCGACATCAGCAGTTCGAACTGCACGTCGCGCACCGAGGCGCGGATCGTCGTCGTGCGGTCGGTGACGATCTGCACGTCGAGCGCCTGGGGCAGCGACTCCTGCAGCTGCGGCAGGATCGCCTTGATGCTGTCCACCACCTGGATCACGTTCGCGCCCGGCTGGCGCTGCACGTTCAGGATGATCGCGGGCACGCCGTCCACCCACGCGCCGAGCTTCGTGTTCTCGGCGCCTTCCACGATGGTCGCGACGTCGGTGAGCATCACGGGGCGGCCGTTGCGGTAGGCCACCACGGCGCTTTTGTAGGCGTTCGCGTCGGTGAGCTGGTCGTTCGCGTTGATCGTATAGGCGCGCGTGGGGCCGTCGAAGTTACCCTTCGGCGTGTTGACGTTCAGGTTCGAGAGGGTCGTGCGCAGGTCGTCCAGATTCAGGCCGTAGGCGGCGAGCGCGCGCGGGTTGGCCTGAATGCGGATGGCCGGCCGCTGGCCGCCCGTGATGCTCACGAGGCCCACGCCCGCCACTTGCGAGATCTTCTGGGCGAGGCGCGTGTCGGCGAGGTCCTGGATCTGCGTGAGCGGCAGCGTTTTCGAGGTGATGGCGAGCGTGAGGATCGGCGCGTCGGCGGGATTGACCTTCGCGTAGATGGGCGGCGCGGGCAGGTCGGAGGGCAGCAGGTTGCCGGCCGCGTTGATGGCGGCCTGGACTTCCTGCTCGGCCACGTCGAGCGGCAGGTCGAGGCTGAACTGCAGCGTGATGACCGAGGAGCCCGCCGAGCTTTGCGACGACATCTGGTTGAGCGACGGCATCTGGCCGAACTGCCGCTCGAGCGGCGCGGTGACCGACGAGGTCATCACGTCCGGGCTCGCGCCCGGATAGAAGGTCTGTACCTGGATGGTCGGATAGTCGACTTCGGGCAGGGCGGAGAGCGGCAGGAAACGCAGCGCGACGAGGCCGACCAGCATGATCGCCGCCATGAAGAGCGCGGTGCCGACCGGACGCAGAATGAAGACGCGGGACGGATTCATGCGGGCTTACTGGCCTTCCGGCTGCGAAGCATGCCGGTGGTGGCGATGCGCGCCGGAGGCGGCCCATGGGGCAGAGGCTCCCTTGGCGCCCGAGGCATGCCTTGAGTGTTCGGCGGGGATCGTGATCTTCGCGCCTTCGCGCAGGCGGTCCGAACCGTCCGTCACGACGCGCTCGCCCGCTTCGAGCCCGGAAGCGATGCTCGTGCGCTCGCCGTCCACGGGGCCGACCTTCACGAGCCGCACGGTGACGGTGTTGTCGGGCTTCGCCACGTACACGTACTGCCCCTGCGAGCCGTTGAGCACGGCGGCGGTCGGCACGATCACCGCGTTGCGGATCGTGTCGACGGTGAGGCGCGCGTTGACGAACTGGTTGGGGAACAGCATCTGGTCCGGGTTGGCGAAATTTGCGCGCAGCTTGACCGTGCCCGTGGTGGTATCGATCTGGTTGTCGAGGGTCGCGAGCTGGCCGTTTTCCAGCGGCGTCGTGTTGCTGCGGTCGTACGCGGCGACCGGCAATTTCGCGCCCGTGCGCATCTGCCTGAGGATGACCGGCAGGTCGCTTTCGGAGGCCGTGAAGATCACGCTGATAGGCTGCAACTGCGTGAGCACGACGATGCCGTTAGTGTCGCCCGGCGTCACGTAGTTGCCCGGGTCGACCTGGCGCAGGCCGACGCGGCCGGAGACCGGCGCCGTGATGCGCGCGTAGGTGAGGTCGAGCTTGTAGGTGTCGACATTGGCCTGATCCGACTTGACCGTCCCTTCGTACTGCTTGACGAGCGAGGCTTGCGTGTCCACCTGCTGGCTCGCGATCGAGTCCTGCGCGAGCAGCGTCTGGTAGCGCTTGAGGTCGAGCCGCGCCGTGGCGAGCAGCGCCTGATCGCGCACGAGCTGGCCTTCGGCGTTCTCCAGCGAGATCTGCCAGGGGCGGGGATCGATCTGCGCGAGCACGTCGCCCGCTTTCACCATCTGGCCTTCCTGGAAATTCACGCTTTGCAGCGTGCCCGAGAGCTGCGTGCGCACCGTGACGTCGGCAAGCGGCGTGACCGTGCCGAGCGCCGTGACGACGACGGGCATGTCGCCGTTCGCGGCGGTCGCCACGGTGACGGGCTGCGGCAAATTTGCCATCGCACCGGGGCCGCCGTGGCGCATATGTCCGCCGCGCGCCGGCTCTGTGGCGACGCTTGCAGGCGCCTTGTTCCACGGTTGCCAGCGCAACAGCACGATGCCCGCGACAATCAGCACGGCGGCGAGCGCGGCCAGCTTGCCGCGCGA
Organism: Paraburkholderia acidipaludis NBRC 101816; assembly: GCF_000684975.1. Lineage (GTDB taxonomy): Bacteria > Pseudomonadota > Gammaproteobacteria > Burkholderiales > Burkholderiaceae > Paraburkholderia > Paraburkholderia acidipaludis. The sequence continues at coordinate 49,174 of NZ_BAXZ01000019.1, forward strand.
GCGGGGCGGCCGCGGCGATGCTTCCGGAAGGGACGTTTCCAGCGGCTTTTCTTGTTGATCCATCTGATCCATCGGTCAGGTCGTTTCGGGCTGTCGGGTCGGGCGGCCGGTGCTGCGGGCAGACGTGCGGATTGCCGACGCTACGCGAAGTTTATGAAAGGAAATTGTCAGGATGTCACTCTAGCAAACGCTGGACGCGCGCGGGAAGCGCGGCGGCCGAAAGGCTGCGGCGAGCGGTGGCTGGCTGGCGATGCGTGGGTGGCTGGCTGGCGTGGCTGCGCTGCCAAAAATGACACAACGGCCACGATGCTAGTCGGGGCTTCGGATAGCGTCCAGCGGCATTTCTTTCAAACCGTTACCGCCGTAACAGGGCTCGCGGCGGACGAGACCGAACGCCGCCTCAAGCCTGTGCGGCCGGCGGAAATAGGCGTGAGCGGCGGTGGGCCGGGTCTCGTCAGACGCCGTCGGGCAGGCATACGGTGCCGCCGATTTCGGCGGCGAGCCCCGCGAGGCATTCGCGCAGCAGCGGCGCGGCATGCGTGACGAGCCATTCGCGCGGGCACTGCTGCGAGGCGCCGCAGCAGTTGATCGCATAGCGCTCGCCATCGGGAGCCACGAAGGCGCCGGCGATCGCGTTCAGGCCGTCGTGCCAGTCGCCGATCGTCATGGCGTAGCCACGCCCGGCGGTCTCGGCGACGGCCGCGTCGAGGCGGCTGCCGAAGAGGCCCCAGTCGTTGCCGGCCGCGGCCTGCAGCGCGGCGGTGACCGTGTCGCGTTCGGGCGGGGTGAGGGAAGCGAGCCACGCCCGCCCGACGGCCGTGCGGCTCATTTCGATGCGCGAGCCCACGTCGAGCCGCGAGACCAGCACGGCCGAACGCGGGCGGATCGCGTCGATCACGACCATTTCCAGCCGGTCGCGCACGGTCAGCTGGACGGAAAGCGCCGTGCGCTCGGCAAGGCGTGTGAGATAGGGCCTTGCGCGGGTGCGGATATCGGAGTTGCGCAGGAAGCCGTTGCTCAAGTCCAGCACGGCCGAAGTCAGCACGAAGCGCTCGCTGTCCGGCAGGCGCACGAGAAAGCCCGTGCTGACCAGCGTGCCCGTCAGGCGTGAGACCGTCGGCTTGGGGATGCCGGTGAGGTCGGTCAGCTCGCGGTTGGAAAGCGGGGCGTCGGCGGCGGCAATGCAGCGCAGGACGGCGAGACCGCGCGCGAGCGCCGTCACCTCGTCGGCCGCACCGTCTTTGTCGCGAAGCGCCTCGGCGCGCACTCGCGGATCGGTTGCGGAAGTCATCTCAGGTATATTTGCGTTTTTTTGAAACAGTATTTCAGCGAGTCCCGCGATCGTGGCGGCAGGTGGGGACCATTATCGCGCACTTATTACGCACCGGCGCGGTGCAGCACAAATCGCTCAAGGGATATTAAAAACTGGCTTAAATAGTCAAACGATTCTTGCGGATGGGCGTTTTATCGAATGGCGTAATCCGGAGAGATTTTGCTTGACTTAGTCAGCGGCTCAGTAAAAAATGGAACCGCATTTCGACAGGACCCCGCGGCACGCGGGTTTTAATGTGTCGCGGCATATGCATTACGCATAACACAGCCAGATCGCAGTCCGGCCCGGAGCGGCGGCGCGAGTCGAAATACCCTCTCTCAGGTTCTAGCACGGCCCTCGGAATGGCTAGAACTTTTAAAGCGTCACGTTCACACGTGGCGCTTTTTTTTTGATATTGGCTCGGCGACGGCAAGGAATAGTCGCGGCTGCTTGCGCCAGTATGAAATGGCGTTTTATGTTGACGTTGCCTTAGGCGTTCTGCGTTTTTTGCCGGCAAGCAGATTCGTATGCCGTATTCAGGCGTGCGATGCGTTCGTGCTTCGCAAGGCGCGGGCACGTATCGCAGGGCTCGCCGTCGCGCCGCCGATAGTGATAGCAGCAGGTCTTGCGGTCGAGCGCGAGTGCGGTCGACCCGTCGCTATGGGTCAAGGCGAACAGGTCGCTCGCTCCTGTCAGATCGAGCGCGTGAAGCCATTGCCCGGCTAATGCCTGTACGTGAGCGTCGGTCCAGTCGGCCCGCGCCGCCCGTATCGCCAGGAGAGCGGCGAGCACGCAATCGGCTTGCATCGAGCGTGCCGCGGTGACGTTCAGGCGCAGCACGCCGGCGAGATCTTCATACGCTTGCCGGCAGCACGCGGTAATTTCGCGCGCGGCGAGCCGGATGCAGCGATCGGTGTCGCCAGTAAGCGGCACGTGGTCGGGAAGGCGGACCTCGCGCGTCCATCCGTCGGCGAGAGGTTGCGCGAAGTGCGCGAGCGAGAGCACGCGTTGCGAGCCGTGCACGCCTGTCACGCTCAGATAGATCGGCTGCCAGATCAGAATGCCCCAGCAACGCAAGGCCCGGTAGGCCGGTCCCGCTTCCGGGTGGACGCTGGCCCAGTGGGCCGCGAGGGCGGCGAGCGCCGAGCGGTTGCCTGCGTGGTTGCCCGTGCTCGGCGCGGGCCGCAGGTAAATCGATGCATTGCCTGTTTCCCCGATGGCCGGGTCGCCGGGCGCTGCGTTATCGCGCGCCGCCGTCACGCCGTTCAGGCCCGGCACGACGGCGGCGGCATGCCGCAACAGCGCTTCGAGTGCGCGATTGCCCGCCACGCGTCAGGCCTCTACGGCTTCGGCCAGATTCGCGCTGGCTGCAAGCTGCCGGCCCGCAAGCGGATTGCGCAGGTTGCCGGCCATCTTGAGGTTGCCGGCAGGATCCGCGAGATTGACCATCTGCAGGTTGTTGCCGAGTTGCAGCCGGTTCAGGCAGGAGTGCAGGAACTCCTCGGCGAACAGGTCGTACTGCGCGTATTTTTCCGCCCGCTGCGGATGATCGGCCTGGTAGCGCGCTACACAGCCCGCGACCGCGTCCCAGAACACGTCCTCCGTGCACACGCCGTGCTCCACGAGGATCTGGTTCATGTAGCGGAAGAAGCCGTCGAACACGTCGATGAAGATCGCGAGCAGCTTCACGCGCTCCGGTACGTCCACGGCAAGGCGCTTCACGTTCTCCGGCAGCGGCGCGTCCTTGTTCAGGATTGCTGATTCTTCCGCGATGTCTTTCATGATCGCGCGCACCGGCACGTGATTCTCAAGGACGAGAATGAGATTCTCGCCGTGAGGCATGAAGACGAGGTCGTGCGCGTAGAAGCAATGGACGAGCGGCGCGAGATACGCGTCGAGATAGCGTTCGAGCCAGGCCGCCGGAGTAAGGCCCGATGCCTCGATGAGCGTCGGCAGCAGCGCGCGGCCTTCGCGGTCCGTATGCAGCAGCGCGGCCATCGTCATGAGGCGTTGCCCTTCGCGCGCATGGACAAGCGGGTTCTCGCGCCAGAGCGCGGAGAGCATCTTCTTGTAGGGACTATCGGCCTGCACGGCGGTTTCGTAGTAGCGGTTGCGAAACCCGAGCGAGGCCACTTCGCGCAGGATCGTGAAGCCCTGGCTGGCGAGGTAGGGATCGTTCGCAACCACGCTTTTGATGAAGTCGTTGATCGCGGGCGTGCCGGACATGTAATAGGGCGACAGGCCGCGCATGAAGCCCATGTTGAGAATCGACAACGACGTCTTGACGTAGCGCTTCGTCCGGTCGGAGAGGTTGAAGAAAGTGCGGATCGACTGCTGCGCGAGGTAGCGATCCTTGCCGTAGCCGAGGCAGATGATGCGCCGGGTCGCGACGTAGGGGGCGAAGGCGATCGAGAGTTTGTTGAACCACTGCCACGGATGCGCGGGCATCAGATAGTAGTCGTCGAACTGGCAGCCGCGGGATTCGATGGTGGTCCGAAAGCGCTCGATGGTCGCCGCTCCCAGTTCCTCGTCCATGAGACGCGCGTAGTCGAGGTCCGCGGCGCAGTGGAACGCGGCCTGCTCCTTGTGCACGGCGAGCCATACGACCTGGACCGGCGAGCCGGCTTCGGGCGCGAAGGCGCGATAGTCGTGCGCGTCGAAGCCCAGTCTGCCGTTGTTGGCGACGAAGCCGGGATGGCCTTCGCTCATCGCCGTCTCGATGGTCTGAAAGTCGGCCTCGAGGAGGGCTGGCGTATCGGGACCCTCCTTCGTGGCCTTGTAGGCGGCGCCATAGAGCGTGCTGCTGATTTCGTCGAGATAGATCGGCAGCAGGGCTTCGCTAATGCCGAGCCGGTCCTTTACGTCGAGGATGAACGCGAGTGCGTCGAGCGCTTGCTCGGCGCCGTTTTCCGTGCAGTCGATCGTCTCCGCGCGAATGCTCCAGTGGCGCAGGGCCAGTACGCGAGCCTCGAAGGTATACACGCGTGCGCCGTCATCGGAGCGGAGCGCGTAGCGGTCGTAGCCCGCGCCGGGTGCCGTGCCGATGCGCTCGGGCTCGACGATCAGCTCGTGCGCATATTCGGCGATCGCCTTGCGCACGAGCATGCGGTTCACGGTACGCCACACACCGGGGGTCAGGTGGGCGGCGGCCGCGTGCGGGGCGAGCGTGGCGTGTTGCATCGCGATTTGCGGGTTCGGTTGGGTCATGATCAGCAGTCCTTTTGAAAATTCCGGTTGGGCAGCATGGAGATCCCGGTCTGGGTTCGGGCCGTCGCGGCGTGAAAGTCGGCTCGCGTGCAGAACGCGAGCGCGGCGCTTTTTTCGCGGAAGGCGACGGTCTTCGTATAGACGAAGCCCATCGCGCGGTTGAGGGCGTGGATGCGTGCGTTGCGCGCATCCGGTTCGACGACGACGCGTTCAGCGCCGAGACGGTCGAAGAGAAAGGTCATCAGGGCACGGAACACCTCGCGCGTATAGCCGGGCAACGGCGTGGCGGCGGGGCCCACGAACAGGTGCATGCCGAGGTCGCCGGGACGGACCGCGTAGTGCTCGCCGACCTCTTCGCGGGCAGGGTCGTAGCTCTCGAAGAGAAACACACTCGCGCCATTCGCGTCGAGGCCGAGCCAGGCGTCGGCATGGGCCGAGTCCGCAATCGCCTGGTAGAACGCAGCAACTTCGTCCACGCGCTTGTCCTGCATGTTCCAGAACGCGGCGCGCGGCTCGGCGAACCAGCGGTGAAGGGTGGGTGCGTCGCGGGCGGCGTCGAGCGGACGGATGACGAAGTTGCCCGCAGGTGCCGTGAGCGCATTCGCCTTGCGTTCCCGGGCCGTATCGCGGCGCCCGATGAGCGCGTCGTGGTGCAGCATGATTTCGTCGGCGGCTATGTCAGTTCGCACGGGCAGGCACTCCTTGTTCGGGAAGGGAATCGGCGGTGGCGGTATTCACGGGCACATTCGCGGGCACTCCCTGTTCCGGCCGATCGAGCAGCCAGGCGCTGGCGAGCGCGGTGAGCGCGAGGCCCGCGGCGGCCACGAAGAACGGCGCGCGCAGTCCGGTTTCGTCGACGATCGCCCCGGCGGCGAACGAGGCGAGCAGCACGCCGAGGTTCTGGAAGAAGTTGACGATGCTGTAGTCGGCGGCGTAGGCCGCGGGCGTGCTGAGCGCGAACATCGTCACGTCGAGCTTGACGACGATCTGGAAGAGCGCCCAGCCGAACAGCACGCGCCCCGCCACGATCGCCAGCGGCGCCTCCACGCTTTGCAGCAGCGTGCCGGCGAGGCACAGTGCGAGATTGACGAGCATGTGGTCGGGCCGGCGCCGGCCGCGCGCGGCAAGCCGGTGATTGATGCGCAGCGCGACGAGCGCCACCATTCCGGGAATGGCGAAAACGAGACCGGAGACGAACTCGCTGTTCGATCCGCTCACGGCTTGCCAGTACGAGGACAGGAACGGCCGGATCAGATACACGCAGAAGTCGAACGCGAGCATCAGCGCGGCGAGCCGCAGGACGGGCGCCCGCTCGCGCAGGCGAGGCCGCGCGGAACCGGCGTGCGCTTCGTCGGCGAAGCGGCAGCGCCGCGCGATCCGGTGCGAGCGGATCAGCCACAGGCAGATCGCCATCTGGGCGAAGTCGCCTGCAGCCATCGCGAAGATGCAGCTGCGCGCGTCCCACAACTGCATGACGAGACCGCCGGCGGCGGCGCCCGCAATCGCGCCGAAATGTACCACCACGGAGAGCGTGCCGATGGTGTGCGCGTGCGTTTCCTTCGCTTCGAGGCGCATCATGTACGGATACGTCAGCAGATAGCTGCTCTTGCACATGAACATCGCGAGGGACAGCAGCCAGAAGAGCGGCAGCGTCGGCGCCCAGTAGCTCGCAAGGGACAGCAGCCCCGCCGCGCATTGCGTCGCGACGAGCAGGTGCATCGCGTCGAGCCGCTTCGCCACGCGCGCCCACAACGGCAGCGTGAGCATCACGACGATCGAGATGAACGCAACGTAGGCGCCCGCGTGCACCGGGCTCGTCACGCCGTAGCGCGCGGCGAAGAATTGCGGGTAGAACGGGATCAGGATCGCGTCGCTGACGACGGCGAACGTCGTCATCAGGATGAGCTGGTAGCGCATTACGGCGTCTCCAGCGGCATTTTCACGAACGCGTCCGTGTCGGGCACCGAGAAGTCCTGCAGCGCGATACGCCGCTCGATCGGGTAATGCTCCACGCCGGTCAGCGCGCGCAGGATGCACGAATTCCGGTAGCAGCTCATGCCGAGATCGGGATTGGTCAGGCCATGGCTATAGAGCCCGGCGTTCTGCACGAAGATGTCGCGGCCGGTTACGTCGATTGCGTAGTTGCGCGAGAGGCGGTAGCGGCCCATGTCGTCCCAACGGATGCGACTCCGGATGCCGTCGATGAAGCCCGGCACGTTCTGCGTGTAGCCCGTGGCGAAGATTGCGCCGTCGGTGGCGTGCGTGTACTGCACGCCTTCGTCGCGCTGCGCGAAGCGCAGGTGATAGCGCGCCTCGACGGGGTCGTAATCGCAGCCCGTGAGTTCGGAGTTCGTGACGAGGTGCGCGTGGCGCTCGCCGCGGCTGCGGCGGTCGTCCAGCAGGTCGTAGATCTGGTTGATGAGGGAGGCGTTCACGCCTTTGTAGAGGCTGTCCTGCTTCGCGACGATGCTCTCGCGCACGCCGTCCGGAAGGTTGTAGAAATAGTCGATGTAGTCGGGCGAGATCATTTCGAGCGTGAGCTTGGTGTTCTCCATCTGGAAGAAGCGCGGCGAGCGCGTGATCCAGGTGAGCGTGTAGCCGAACTCGTTGCTGTCCTTGAGCAGGTCGTAGAAGATCTCGGCGGCGCTCTGGCCGCTGCCGATCACGGCAATCGAACGCTTTTGCTGAAGCTCCGCCTTGCGGGCGACGTAGTGCGCGCTGTGAATGCAGTGCTCGCGCACCGCGCCGCAGCACGCCGGCAACTGCGGCACCGATCCCACGCCGATCACGAGGCGTTTCGCGCGGTACGAGAACGCCCGGGCATTGCGCACCTCAAGACCGCTCACCACGTAGTGGCCGGCTTCCTCGTCGTAGTCCACCCGCTCCACGTTCGCGCCGAAGCGGATGCTCGAAAGCCGGCCGATCGCCCACTTGCAATAACGGTTGTATTCCGCACGGCTCAGGTAGAAGCGCTCGCGAATGTAGTACGCGTAGAGCTTGCCTTCCTGCTTGCAGTAGTTCAGGAAGCTGAACGGGCTCCTGGGATCGGCGAGGCTCACGAGGTCGGCGAGAAACGGATTCTGCAGCGTGGTGTCGTCGATCAGCATGCCGGGGTGCCAGTCGAAATCCTCGTTGCGTTCGAGAAAGAGGCCGTTCAGTTCACGAATGGGATCGGCCAGACACGCGAGGCTCAGATTGAACGGTCCGAGGCCGATTGCGACGAAATCGAGCACGGCGGAGGTCTGGTGTGTGTGCGAGAGCGAGGAGTTAGCTGTACTGAAGATTGAGTTTCTTCGTTGGCCGGATTGCGCCATGGTCGGATACCTCATCGATGGACGGGAGGGAGAGGGCGGTTACATGCTGGACACGCTGCCCCGGTTTGGCATTGTCAATGCAAATGAGAGCGATTCGCGTTTGTGGATCATAGGAAGTTAGTTCTGTTAAGGCAAGTCCCAAAAGCATATTGATTAGGAATATTGATTAATAAGTCGATTCATGCCGCATGAAGGCAATCCACGGCGCTCCGGCTGCAAAGGCCGGCTGAATCGGGGAGACACCGGAATGCGAGGCGGTGCAAACCCAAGGGCGGTTCGCGTCTGGCAAGGCATGAAATTGCCGCGATTTTTCTGCTACCCCAATGGCGATAAAACCATGAGCGCCGTGTGGGGATGAATTTGCGCTACGGAGTGCGAAGGGACGAAAGCTCGCTTTCCTTGAATCGCCGTCATGGCGGCGCGAGGCGGCGTGCTGCGCCGGCCCATATCATGACAAATTGCTGTCGGACACTTTCAAATCTCCAATGGCTTTGCTACCATCTGCGACTTAACGCAAATGACAATGATTCGCAATTGCATTTGAAGTAGGGAAACACCCGAAACCGTCGCCGATATGAACAACGTACAAACCGCACGCCGTAAGGGGCGCAAGCTCCCTCATCCCTTGCAGATTGCCGCCTGGCTGGCCTTCGCCGGGGCCGCGCAGTCCGCCTTTGCCCAGAGCGCGGGGGAGGCCGGCACCGCCGCCTCGGCAGCCGTACCGGCAAGCTCGGCGGGTGCTGCTGGTGTTGCCGCCGCGCCCGCCTCCGCGCAAGACGCTGCGGAATCGACACAGGCTCCGGCGCTGCCTGCCGTCAAGGTCAGTGCCGCGGCGCAGACCGATTCGCCGCTGCATCTGAACACGCCGGTCTCGGCAGGCGCGCTTGGCTCGCGCTCCCAGCTCGACACGCCTTTCTCGACGACGGTCGTGACCGGCGAAGATCTGGCCGACCGCCAGGTGGGCAAGCTGGGCGACGTCTTCGCGCTCGACGCTTCGGTTACGGACAACAGCAATGCGTATAGCGCGTGGGCGACCTACATCACGATCCGCGGCCTGCCGATCGACTGGCAAAACGGCTTTCGCATCGACGGCAATCCGTTCATTTCGTACGGCATCACGATGCCTTACGAGAACCTCGAACGTGTCGAACTGCTCAAGGGCCTCGGCGGTTTCATGTACGGTTTTGCCGAGCCGGGCGGGGTCGTCAACTACGTCACGAAGAAACCGGGCAACGATCCCGTGACGAGCGTCGATTTCGGCTACCGCATGGATGGCGTGCTGAGCCAGCACGTCGACTTGAGCCGCCGCTTCGGCCCAGACGGCATGTTCGGCGCGCGCGTCAACTACACGCACGAGGCGGGCAAGACCTATAACGCGGGCAATATCAACACCAACGCCGTTTCGCTCGCACTGGACGGCCAGCTCACGCGCGATCTGCAGGTCTACTTCAACGCGCTCTACCAGCAGAGCCGCTCGAGCGGCCAGACACCGGCCATCTACACCGGCAGCTACACGGCGACGAGCCTGCCCGCCACGATCAGCGGCGGCACCAACTGGCTGGGCGGCACCGACCAGCATCTGAACACCAACCTGCAGCTCTACACGGCGGGTGTGCGCTACCAGATCACGCCGGACTGGTCGTTCAACACCTCGGCGAGCTACAGCAAGGCGGCGCGCGACCGCAACGAGAGCACGCTCACACTGCTCGATCAGGCGGGCGACTATACCGACAACCGCTGGAACGGCGACGAAGGTCATCAGGACATCTACTGGCAGGGCATGTTCGAAGGCAAGGTGAAGACCGGGCCCCTCGCGCATGATCTCGTGCTGGGCGCAATGTGGCAGCACCAGACGAACAACTACAGCCTCGTTTCGCACTACTTCACGCTGGGCGACGGCAATCTCTACGAACCCAATCCGTTCCGCTACTACTCGGGTGGCGGCCTCTCGACCTACCGTACCAGCGAGATCACGCAAAAAGCGCTTTTCGCGAGCGACACCGTCGCGATCACGAGCCGCCTCTCGCTGCTCGCCGGCGTGCGTTACACGAATTACGAGCAGGAGTCCTACAATACGGACGGCTCGCTCGCGTCGTCGTATGGGCAGAACGGCGTCGTCACGCCGACCTTCGCGCTCATGTACAAGCTCGAGCCGGAAACCACGCTCTATGCAAGCTACGTGGAGTCGCTGGAGCAGGGCGCGACGGTGGCCGACATCTACGCGAACGGCGGCGCGCTGCTGCGTCCGCTGCGCTCGCACCAGTACGAGGTCGGCGTGAAGAGCGAGCATGCCCGCTGGAGCGCGAACGCGGCCCTGTTCCGGATCGAACGCGGCGCGGCCTATGCGAACGGCCAGAACGTCTATGTGCAGGATGGCGATTCGATCTACGAAGGACTCGAGGCTGGCGGCAGCGTGCGCCTTGGCCGCAGCTGGCAGGTGGCCGGCGACATCATGCTGCTCGATACGTGGTACGCGAAGGGGCAGGCCTATGAGGGCAATCGCGTGGCCGGGGCGCCGAAATTCGTAGCAGCCGCGCGCGTGACCTATGACGTGCCGGCCGTGCCGGGGCTGCAGGTGGGGGTGGACGCGAAGTACACGGGCAATACGGAGGTGCGGCCCGCGAACGACCTGGAAACGGGCGGCTACCTGATCGTGAATGCCGGGGCGAGCTACATGACGCGCATCGGCGGCCACGATGTCACGCTGCGCGCGGCCGTCGACAATATCGCGAACCGCCGCTACTGGATGTATGAGTACTCCGACTACATCGCGCCGGGCGATCCGCGTATGGTCAGCCTGAACGCGAAAATCGACTTCTGATCCGCAATCGCAGGCCCCGCCGCGCAACGCGAAGCGGGGCCGAAGGCACGGTGAACGGACGCTTCCTCAGACCACCGTTTCCCGCTCGGGCGTGGCCGTGATCTTGTGGATCGACAGATCCGCGCCGTTGTACTCCTCTTCCTGGTCGATGCGCAGGCCGACGGTCAGCTTGAGCGCACCGTAGACAATGGTGCCGCCCAGCGTGGCCACCACGATGCCGCCCACGGTCCCGACCGCTTGCGCCCAGAACGACACGCCGCCCATCCCGCCTGCCCAGTGCATGCCGAAGATGCCGGCGGCGATGCCGCCCCAGGCGCCGCACAGGCCGTGCAGAGGCCAGACGCCGAGCACGTCGTCGATGCGCCAGCGATTTTGCACGCAGGTGAACATCGTCACGAACAGCACGCCCGCCACCGCGCCCGTCACGAGCGCGCCCAGCGGATGCATGAGGTCCGAGCCCGCGCACACGGCCACGAGGCCGGCCAGCGGGCCGTTATAGGTGAAGCCCGGGTCGTTGCGGCCCGCGAGCCAGGCGGAGAGCGTGCCGCCCACCATCGCCATGAGCGAGTTGACGGCCACGAGGCCGCTGATCTTGTCGATGCTCTGCGCGCTCATCACGTTGAAGCCGAACCAGCCCACCGCGAGCACCCAGGCGCCGAGCGCGAGGAACGGAATATTCGAGGGCGGATGCGCGGCGACACGCCCGTCGCGCGTGTAGCGCCCGTGCCGCGCGCCGAGCAGAACCACGGCCGGCAGCGCGACCCAGCCGCCGAACGCGTGCACGACCACCGACCCCGCGAAGTCGTGGAACGGCGCGCCGAACCAGTGCGTGAGCGCGTCCTGGATGCCGAACCGCCCGTTCCAGACAATGCCCTCGAAGAACGGGTAGATGAAGCCGACGATCACGAAGGTCGCGAAGAGCTGCGGATTGAACTTCGAGCGCTCGGCAATACCGCCCGAGACGATTGCGGGGATGGCCGCCGCGAAGGTGAGCAGGAAGAAGAAGCGCACGAGGGCATAGCCGTTGTGCTGGGCGAGCACGTCGGCGCTGGCGAAGAACTGCACGCCGTAGGCGATCGTGTAGCCGATGAAGAAGTACGCGATCGTGGAAACCGAGAAGTCCACGAGAATCTTCACGAGCGCGTTGACCTGGTTCTTCTTGCGCACCGTGCCGAGTTCGAGGAACGCGAAGCCCGCGTGCATCGCAAGCACCATGGCGGCGCCCAGCAACAGGAAGAGCGTGTCGGTGCCGGTCTTGAGAGTGTCCATCTTGATGACGTGTCGTGATTGCCCAAAAAGAGCGCATCCATGAGCAAGATGCGGGCCAGCGGCGCGCCAAAGCGGTGAATCAAGCGCCACGGCGGGTCATTCGGCGGCTTCGCGCCGGTGCGCGGGTGCACCGCGTCGGGCGAAACGCGCCGGCGCATGTTCGAGTACGGTGCGGGCGCGATGCTTTCGTGCGTGGCGCTTTCGCACAATTTATGTGCTCATGCTCGAAGATGGGGAAATCGGGCGCCAATTCGGGGAGATTTATTCGGTTTTGCTTTCTGTCCCGCGGCGGTGTCAGCGAGTCGAAATCGGCCGGCGCCGGCGCCCGCATCTGGCGCGAGGCGGCGCGTATCGGCTCGGGGAACATGCGAAATGTCCCTCGCGCACAAACGCCGACATAATGGCTGAATCGATCTATCTCGTCGTCCGATACGCCACCGCATGCGACTAACGACCAAAGGGCTGCTGCTGATCGCGATTCCCGCGGTCTTCGAACTGACGCTGCTGCTCGGCATCGTCCGGGCGCAGAGCGACGCCGAGGCCGCCGAAAGCTGGAGCCAGCACAGCCAGGACGCGCTGGCCCAGGCCGGTCGCGTGCTCGAGCCCGTGCTGATCGAATCGGTGCAATTGCGCGGCGCCGTGGCGGCCGGCGATGCGGCGTTCACGACGCCGCTGTCCACGTGGGTGGAGGTCGACGAGCGCATCGACCGGCTCGTCGACCTCGTCGCCGACAATCCCGGCCAGGTCGAGCGCGCGGTCCGGATTCGCCAGGCGGTGCAGAACTACCGGCATTGGTCGGAACGGGTTCAGGATCTGCTGCACGAGAAGCGCAGCGGCGAGCTGGTCGACCACTTCCGCGAGCTGACCGATGCCGACGTGCTCGATCGCGTGCGTGCGCAGATCACGGCGTTCCAGACCGAGGAGCGCCGGCTCGACGTCTTGCGCGTCACGGCCGCCGAGGAGGCGCGCGCGCAGCAGCAGACGCTCGTGATGACGGCGGTGACCGGCTCGATTGCGTTCGTCGCGCTGGCGGTGTGGCTCTTTACGCGCGGCGTGCGCGGACGGCTCCTCGCGCTATCGGACAACGCCAACCGTCTCGCGGGCAACGAGCCGCTGGCGCCGCTTACCGTCGGCAACGACGAGATTGCGCGGCTCGACCTGACGCTGCATCAGATCGGCCAGCGGCTCATCGAGGCCGAACGCGCGCGGCTTGGCTTCCAGGCGGACCTCGCGCGCCGCGCGGAGCAACTCGCGCAGATCAACGAGAACCTGCGTCAGCAGACCCAGGAAAACGAGATGTTCATTCACAGCGTTTCGCACGACCTGCGTGCGCCGCTCGTGAATCTGCAGGGTTTTTCGCGCGAGCTGAACCATGCCTGCGACGACCTGCGCGCGCTCGTTGCGCGCTCGGCGCTGACGCCCGAAGCGCGCACCGAAGTGGAACGGATCATCGAGGCGGACATTGGCGAGGCGCTGCGCTATCTGCAGACTGCCGTGCTGCGGGCCTCGCACATCATCGACGCGCTCTTGCGCCTCGCCCGCGTGGGGCGCGTGGAGTACCGCAGTCAGCGCGTCAACGTGCGGGAGCTCGTGCAGCGCGTGGTGGACGCCATGCACGGGTCGATCCGCGCCCGCGCCGCGACCGTGAGCGTGCGGCCGCTGCCGGCGGTGTGGGGCGATCCGACAGCGCTCGAGCAGGTCTTCGCGAATCTGATTGGCAATGCGCTCAACTACCTCGATCCCGCGCGCGAGGGCAAGGTCGAGATCGGGACGGCCCCGGCGCCGCCCGGCGTGGAATCGCTGCAGATTTTTTACGTGCGCGATAACGGGCTTGGCATTCCCGAAGTCGCATTGCCGCGCCTCTTTCAGGCGTTCCAGCGCATGCACGGCCATGTCGCGCCAGGCGAGGGTATTGGGCTCGCGCTCGTGCGGCGCATGGTCGAGCGCCACGGCGGGCGCGTGTGGGTGGAATCGCGCGAGGGCGAGGGCACGACGTTCTATCTTTCGCTGCCCGACGCGCTGGCGCCGGTGCCGCCCGCGCCGGGCGAGGCGGCCATGCCGGCCGCTGCCGGTGGCCGCGAGGCTACCCGCGTGACCGGTTAGCGCGACAGCCCGTGGCCCGAGCCGAAGATACGGCGTGCGCGCAGCAGGCGGCGGCCGCGAATCGACCAGACGCTGCCCGCAACGATGAGCATGAGCGCGAGACCCAGCACGGCGCGCGGGTCGAGGTGCAGGCCGAGGGGCGCGCCGCCCGGCGCAAGGAAGCTGCGCGCGAGCACGAGCAGGGCGCCCCAGAATGCGATTGCGGCCTGCACGACGAGCCGCGTGCCCGCGCGGTATCGCATGCGGTCGACGAAAGTCGCGCGACGATGCGTGCGCGAGCAAAAAAAAGCGATCGCCAGCAACGCGATCGCGAGAAGCACAATCCAGTCAGTCAGGTCCATCACAACTACCCCTAAAACAATGAAGTACTTTAGAGGGCGGTGATATCGGACGATATAGGACACGTCTCAAAGACTAACCAAACGGCATCCTGATCAGTTATCGCGGCGTATGCCGTTGCGGCCCGCGCACCTCACGGCTCGATGCGGGTGCCAAGCAGAACCAGGAACTGCCGCAGCCACTCCGGATGCGCGGGCCACGCCGGGGCGGTGACGAAGGGCGCGTCGGTCACGGCGCTGTCGATCGGAATGTCGGCGTATTCGCCGCCTGCGAGGCGCACTTCGGGCGCGCAGGCGGGATAGGCCGAAATGCGCCGGCCGCGAATCACTTCGGCGGCGGCAAGGAGCTGTGCGGCGTGGCAGATGGCCGCAATCGGCTTGTTCGCGCCCGCGAAGTGGCGTACAAGCTCGATCACCTTGGGATCGAGCCGCAGATATTCGGGCGCACGGCCGCCTGCGATGGCGAGCGCGTCGTAGGCTAACGGGTCGACGTCCTCGAAGGTCGCGTTGAGCGTGAACTGGTGGCCCGGCTTCTCCGTGTAGGTCTGGTCGCCCTCGAAGTCGTGGATGGCGGTTTTGATGCGCTCGCCGGCCTTCTTGCCGGGGCACACGGCGTCGACGCGGTGGCCCACGGCCTGCAGTGCCTGGAAGGGCACCATCGTTTCATAGTCCTCGGCAAAATCGCCGGTGAGGAAAAGGATCTTCTTGACTGCCATTGCGCGCCTCCTGTGTCGGATGGTGGAACAGATTGGACCCCGATGCAGTCTACTCCAGCATGATTGACGCTTCTGTTACGCCCCGCCTGCCGCCGGATATCGTCTGGCGCACCTACGTACCCGGGCGCGATGCCGCACCGCTCGCCGCGCTCTTTCGCGCCGCGGTGACGACGCTTGCGGCCACGCATTACGACGCGGCCCAGCGCGCGGCGTGGGTATCGTCCGCCGACGACCTCGCCGCGTTCGACGCGAGGCTCGCGCGCGGCACGACGCTCGTCGCGGTCCATGCCAATGCGAGCGTCGCATTCGGGCAGCTTTTTCCGGCCGATCACGTCGAGATGCTCTACGTCGCTCCGGACTGGGCGCGGCGCGGTCTCGCGTCGGCGCTGCTCGGGCGCATCGAGGCCGTGGCGCGCGGCCACGGCGCAAACGTGCTGTGCGCGGAGGCGAGCGCGCTCGCCCGGCCTGTGTTCGAGCGCGCCGGCTTTTCGCTGGTTTCACCCAGATAGTCTTGCGCGGCGGCGTATCATTGCCGCGCTTTCAGATGGCCAAGCCGCTCTTTGCGGCCCAACATTCAGGATGACCATGTCTTTCAGGGTATCGATACACCGGGCCTGCGTGCCCGTTCTGGCCTGCGCGCTGCTCGCCGCGGGCTGCAGCAAGCAGGATGCGAGCGCGCCCGACCTCGCCGGCAAGTCCGCCGACGCCGCACAGCAGGCAGTGCAACAGGCGGCCCAGCAGGCCGCCGATCAGGCCAAACAGAAGCTCGACGCGGCCGCGAGCTATGTGAACCAGCAGGTCGACGCCGCGCGCGCGGGGGCGCAGCAACAGATCGACAACGCTTCTTCGCACACGCAGGACGCGAGCGCTTCGACGGGCCAGCTCGCCTCCGCCGCGCAAGGCCAGCTAGGCGACGCGGCGAGCGATGCCCGGGCCATGCTCGGCCATGCCGCGGCCGCAGCGGGCACCGGGCTGCAACTGACCGGACGCACGCTGCAACAGTGGGCCAGCAGCGTTTCGGCTGCCTCGTCGCCGGCGGCTAGCCAGTGAAACCGAGCTTGACGTCCGCGATTAATGTAATTACGATGGTTACATATTTCGATGCAGGTTTCCTTGCAGGTTCGGCGTGAACACGAGTAGCCGCTTTGCGTTTGCCGTCCACGTGCTTGCGCTGCTCGCGCAGCAGCAGGGCGCGCCGCTTTCGTCGGAGATCATCGCGGGCAGCGTGAACACGAATCCCGCGCTGATCCGGCGGCTCCTCACGATGCTCGCGAACGCGGGGCTTACGGGTTCGCAGCTGGGCGCGGGCGGTGGGGCGCTGCTGGTGCGCGAGCCCGCGTCGATCACATTGCTCGACATCTACCGCGCCGTGGACGACGCGCAGCTTTTCGCCATGCATCGCGAAGAGCCCAATCCGGCCTGCATGGTCGGGCGGCATATCCAGCACACGCTGCGCGGCGTCATCGACGACGCACAGCGCGCGATGGAGGCGTCGCTCGCTGCGCGCACCCTCGCCGATGTTGTCGACGATGTGGAGCGCAGCGAGCGCAGGCTCGAACGGTCGCGCGGCTCGCGCGGTTCGGGCAAGGCGTGAAGGATCATGAGCGCTACAGCATGACTCACCGGGGCTATGCCCCATTTTTTAACGCTTTTTGTGTAACTGTTGTAGTTACATAATCCAATCCGACAGGAGTTCAACCATGAGCAAGTCGCTGAATATCGCCCTCTTTGGCGCAACCGGCATGATCGGTTCGCGCATTGCCGCCGAAGCCGCGCGCCGCGGCCATCGCGTGAGCGCCCTCGTGCGCGAGCCTGGCCGCGTGGCGGCGGGGCCGAACGTCGTGGCGTCGAAGGTCGACGTGCTCGACGCGGGCAGCGTGGCCGCGGCCGTGCGCGGTCACGACATGGTCGCGAGCGCCTACGCGCCGCCGCACGACCGCGTGGCGGACGTGCTGGCCGCGAGCCGTGCGCTCGTCGACGGGGTGCGCGCGGCTGGGCTCAAGCGCCTTGTCGTGGTGGGCGGCGCGGGCTCGCTCGAAATCGCGCCCGGCAAGCAGCTCGTCGATTCGGAGAGCTTCCCGGCGGCGTGGAAGGGGATCGCGCTCGCCCACCGCGACGCATTCGACTACTACCGCACTGTTGCCGATCTCGACTGGACGTTTTTCGCGCCCGCCGCGATGATCGCGCCCGGCGAGCGCACGGGCCAGTTCCGCACCGGCGCGACCGCGCTGATCGCTGACGCAAAAGGCGAGAGCCGCATTTCGGCGGAAGATTACGCGGTGGCGTTCGTCGACGAGCTGGAGCAAGGGCGCTTCGTTCGCCAGATCGCCACGGCGGCCTACTGACGCGGTAGAGCGGAGGCATGGCGGCCGTGCGAGGCGCCGCCATTCTGCAGCGCGTTTCCGCAGAATTTCCGCTGACATTCTGTTACGCGAGCGTGCCGCGCGGGCCGCTCGACTGCGGCTAAACTGGAGCGTCCTGTTCTTGCCTTTGCGACATGAATTCACGCTCCGGACGGGACGGCGCACGGGCCCGGCCGGCGTGCGCCGGGTGGCCCGCGTTTACTCCCGTTTTTGACCGGCACGCGGCGCAGGCGGCATGCGTGCCGCAGCGCCCCGGCTGGCTGATGTTGCTTGCCTCTTTCGTGCTGTGGTGCGCATGCATGCCGGGCGCGTTGGCCCAAACGGCGGTCCCCGCGCCGGCCGTGCCCGCCGCGCCGGTACTCCCGGCGCTGAAAAGTCTCATTACGGGTCAGCCGGCGGCCGCCTCGGGAGCGTCGGCGGCCGGGGCGGCATCCGCGCCCAGCCCGGCAAGCCAGGCCGAGTTCACGCGCAATCTCGACAGCGTGATCACGACGCTCGACAGCGAACGGCAGCGCAATGCGCTTGTCGCGCAACTGAAAAAGCTGCGCGATGCTTCGCAGAACGTGGCACCCGCGCCGGCTTCGGGCGCGGCGGGCACGTCGGGGCTGCTCGGCGCGATCGCGTCAGGCCTTTCGTCGGTCGAAGCGGACGCGCGCCGCGGCCGCAGCCCGGTGCACTACTGGGCCGGGCGATTCCGGGCAGCCGGCGACGAACTGTATGCGCTCGCGGTAGGCGAGGGCGATGAGCACGCCGGCGGTCTCGTGCTCGACCTGCTTGGCATGCTCGTGGGCTGGGGCGCCTGCGCGCTTGCGCTGCGCTGGCTCGTGCGCCGCGTGCTGAGGCGCTTTTCGGTCGACACGGGGCTGCAGCCCAATCCCACCACGCTCGAGCTCGTCGTGTTCGCCCTGCAGCGGGTCGGACCGTTCATCGTCGCTTTCGTCGCGGCGCTCGTCGTCGAACACGCGCTGTCCCAGTCCGTCGGCCGCACGATCGGCCTCGTCATCGCCTATGCCATTGTCGCGGGGGCGGTGTTCTCGGCCATCTGTCTCATCATGTTTTCGCTGTTCGGCTCGGGGCATCGCCGCGCCGCCGTGCGCGTGCTGATCGCGCGCGGGCGCCGGCCGCTCTTCGCGATCGGCGTGTGCAGCGCGCTCGGCGACGCGGCCACGAACTCCGACGTCGCGTACCAGATTGGCATCAACCTGGCCGCACTCGTCTCGACGTTCGCCAACATGACGGCGGCCGTGTTGGCCGCCGTGTTCGCCCTGAGCTTCAGCCGGCCCGTTGCGCATCTGATCCGCAACCGCAGCTACCAGCTGCGCCACGACCACAAGGCGCTCACGGAAATTTTCGACGTGCTGGCCTCGATCTGGCACGTGCCGATGCTGCTGCTCGCGGCCGCCTCGATCGTCGCGACCGTGGGCGGGCTCAGCAGCAGCGAAAACGTGCTGCAGATTTCGATCGTCACGGCGCTTTTGCTCGTGCTGGCGTTCTTCCTTTCGGCCATCGTCCGGCGCCTCACGCGCCCGAACCCCGCGCGCGTGCGGCGCCGCTCGCCGTATCTGCGGCGGCTGCTGCGTTTCGCGGGCACGCTCGCCATCGTGTTCATCTGGCTCGCCTATTTCGAGTCGTGCGCGCGGCTGTGGGACATCTCGCTCGCGCGCATCATCGAGGCGAGCGTCGCGGCGCGCGGCATCGCCCATGCGCTGTTCGCGATCGGCGTGACCGTGTTCTTCGCGTGGCTCACGTGGATCGTGCTCGACACCGCGATACTCGAGGCGCTCAATCCGAGCGGCCCGCGCGCCAAGGGCCGCGCGCCCAGCGCACGCGCACGCACCATGCTGCCGCTCGTGCGCAACGCGGTGCTCGTGACGATCCTCACGATCGCGGGGATCGTCACGGCCGCGAACCTCGGCATCAACGTGACGCCGCTGCTCGCGGGCGCCGGCGTGATCGGCCTTGCCATCGGCTTTGGCGCGCAGTCGCTCGTGAGCGATCTCATTACCGGGCTCTTCATCATCATCGAGGAGACGATCTCGGTAGGCGACTGGATCGATCTCGACAACGGCCACGCGGGCACCGTCGAGCATCTGTCGATTCGCACCGTGCGCCTGCGCGACGGTCAGGGCGCGATACACGCCATTCCGTTTTCGCAGATCAAGATCGTGAAGAATCTCTCGCGCGACTTTGCGTATGCGGTCTTCGAAGTGCGCGTGCCGTTTTCGGTCGAACTCGATACGGTCACGCGGCTGATTCGCGAGGTGGGCGCGGAGCTGGTGGCCGATTTCCGCTACCGGCGCGAGATACTCGGGCCCGTGGAGGTATGGGGACTCGACCGCTTCGAGCCGAACTGGATGGTCGTCAAAGGGCAGATCAAGACGCGGCCGCTGCAGCAGTGGAGCGTGGCGCGCGCCTTCAACGCGCGGCTCAAGCACCGCATGGACGAAGCCGGCATCGACATGCCGGTGCCGCAGATGCAGGTGCACATGAGCCCGCGCGGGGAGGATGTGCCGCTGCACGAGGACGATCTTGCGCCGCCTTCGCAGGCGGCGGCGTCGGGAGGCGCGGTACGCGATGCCTCGCACGAGCCGCGCCCGGCGCCGCCGTCCACGGCCGGCCCCGACAGCGCGCCGCCGCAGATTCCGACGGCTGGCAGCCGAGGTTAGTCGTTCACGGGTCGTTCGGACTGCTATTCAAGCGGTCGTACCGCGGTGTAGCGTTGCCCGGTTGCCGTTCGGTCGCGGATGAATAGATTGATAGCGGTTTGCGTCGAGAAGGAGTTTCCATATAATTTCCCCGCATGAACTCCAGATAGAATAAATTTCTACGCAAGGGGAAGGGCGGAAATGGATGTGATCGACAGAAAGCTCGTCGAGCTGTTGCAGCAGGACGCCACGATGCCGGTTGCCGAACTCGCGCAGCGTGTCAATCTCTCGCAAACGCCGTGCTGGAAGCGGGTCCAGCGTCTCAAGGAGACAGGCGTGATTCGCGCCCAGGTGGCGCTGTGCGATCCGAAAAAGCTGGGCGTGGGGACGACCGTATTCGTGGCGGTGCGCACGAACCAGCACACCGAGGCGTGGGCGCAGAGTTTCACGCGCGCGGTGCAGGACATTCCCGAGATCGTCGAGGCCTACCGCATGAGCGGCGAGACCGACTATCTGCTGCGCGTCGTGGTATCGGACATCGACGACTATGATCGCGTCTACAAGCAGTTGATTCGCGCCGTGCCCCTCTCCGACGTGAGTTCGAGCTTCGCCATGGAGCAGCTCAAGTATTCGACGGCCTTACCGGTGCGAGTCGGGTAAGGCGGCCGCGGCGAAGCAAGCCGCCTGCAAGGCGCCCCGGCGTAGAATGCCCGCTTTGCTCCTTATTTTTCGGCAAACCATGAACGAACCGCGCAAGAAGAATCCCACTTTTGGTGTTGGCGTGCTCATCGTGGTGGTGGTGCTCCTCGTGATCGGCACCGTGCTGTTCAATGCGATCCGCGGCAAGCGCGAATACGATGAGGCGAACCCGGGCCAGCCGGCGAGCGCGGCGGCAAGCACGAATGCCTCGCAGCCGGCCGGCACGGGCCAGTAACGCAGCCCCCTGCGCTGTAACCGAGTCTTCCCGCGCTTGCCCGCTACGCGTCGGGCAGCCGGATCACGCTTGCGTCCTTGCGGATGAGCCAGGACGCGGCCAGCATCTGCTTGCACTGATGCGCGAGCAGTTTCAGCTCCTGCGCAAACTCCGAGGACGGCCCCAGTGCGCGCTCGGTCTCGACCACCGCCGTGTCGAGGTCGCGTGTGAGCTGTTTCGTGATGTCGATCTGGTCGGCGGGGGCGGGCGTGCCCGACTCGGCGGCCACGAGGTTCTCGTGCACGCATGAGAGGGCCCGCTCGAGCGCATCGGGCGCGGCCGTCTGACCCGGCTTCGACGAGGCGCGCAAGAGGGGCGCCGCCGCCGTGATCTGCGAGGCGAGTACGTGGCTGCGGATCAGGAGGTCGTTCAGCTCGGCCACGTACTTCTGCGCCGATTTCGGCTCGAGCATCATGCGCTGGAAGGCCTGACCCAGATTCGCAAACGCCACGTGCACGTCTTTGCGCGCGAGGCGGTAGCGGAAATCGGCGCCAGGCGCGGCGCTGGCCTGCGCGCTGGCCTTCGCCCCCACGGCGGCGACGGGCTGGCCGGAGGCGACGCTCGCCGGGGCCGGTGCGCCGGTAGCCGTGGCCGCGGTGGCGGACGCCGGCGCCCGCGCGGCGGATTCGGTGAACGCGGCGCCGGCAAACGCGGGCTGCGCCTGCGCCGGGCGCGTGCCCCGACCCCAGCTGGCTTCGAGATACTGGCGCATCGCGCCGATCATGTCGTTCACGAGCTTGCCCATCAGCCGGTACTCCCAGTACGGGAACAGATGGCTCGCGGCGATCGCGATCATGCAGCCGACCATGGTGTCGATGGCGCGCTCGCCGATGATGCGCATGCTGCCGGGCGCGAGCAGATGGAACATCAGCAGGACATATGCCGAGGTGAACACGACGCTTGCCGTGTAGTTGAAGAGCAGCAGGCTGTAGCTCATCACCATGGCTGCGAACATCGCAACGAGCAGCACGAACGGCTGCTTCACGAGCAGGATCAGGGCGACGCTCGCCGCACAGCCGATCAGCGTGCCGACGATACGCTGCGCGTTGCGCTGGCGCGTGAGCGAGTAGCCGGGCTTCAGGATGATGATGGTCGTCATCACGATCCAGTAGGCGTTGGTGAGCGGCAGCAGGCGCCCGAGCCAGAAGCCCACGGCCACCGCGATCGTCACGCGCAGCGCATGGCGAAAGCTCGGCGAGGCCATGGTGAGGTTCGAGAAGATCTGCATGAACGGCACGCGCCGGCTCGTGACGAAACGCTGCAGGGCTTCGTCGACGCGCAGCACCGTTTCGGTGATCGGCGTTTCGCTCGTGAGGCTGCGGCGCATGCGGTCGATCAGGCGCGTCGCGCTCCAGATGCGCCTGAACGACGCCGAGACTGCCGCATAGGCCTCGGGGTCGGTCGTTGGCAGATCGCGCTTCCTGAGCTGCTCGAGCTCGTACTCGATCGCGCGCAATTCGGCCTTCACGTTGACGCTCGCGCGCGGCGGCTCGTTCTGCAGCACGGCAAGGCCGATGTCCTCGAGATCGGCGGCGGCCTTGCGGATCAGGTCGCGATAGAACACCAGCAGGTCGGAGCCGCCGAAGGTATTGCGCACCAGCGGATAGTCGGTGTGAGCGCCCACGAAGAGCTCGTGCAGATCGACCGTGTCGATGAACAGGTTGAAATGCATGACCCGCAGCGGGTCGAGCTTGCCGCTCCTGAACTTCGGCAGGCTGCGGAACACGATGTCGCGCGCCGCGTCCTGGCGTTCCACCGCGGCGATCTGTTTGGCGACGAGGTTGCGGTAGCACTCGTCGAGATCGTTGTCGAGGTCGTAGAACTGGGCGCGCGCGAGCAGGTAGTCGGCGCAGGCGAACACGCTCTCGGCGATCGCCTGCTGCTCGATGCGGTGGAGCATCAGCTGGCTCACGAGCGTGGACCAGGCCGTGTACCAGAGACCGCCCAGCAGGATCCATGACGCGTTGACGAGCGCCTGGTGCGGCGTGAAGTGCTCCTCCAGCGTCATCACCATCATGAATAGCGTGGCGAAGCTGATCTGCGGCCAGCGATTGCCGTACACCACGATCAGCGAGAGCACGAAGGTGAGCGGCACGACGGCGGCCCAGAGCGCGACCGGGTTGACGGTCGCGAGGCCCGTCGCGTAGGCGGCGAGGAAGCCGATCGCGCTGCAGGCGAGCATCTCGTTGCGCTTGTACTTCAGCGGGCCGGGCATGTCGACCACGCAGGCGCCCAGCGCGCCGGTGGAGAGGGTGAAGCCGAGTTCGCTCTGGTTGAAAACGAACAGGCACAGCACGGCGGGAAGCGAAATGCCGACCGCGATGCGAAGGCCGCCATAGAAGTACTGGCTATAGAGGAATTTGCGGATTTCTACCGAATAGCGCATCGACTGCCGATGTGGTTCAAGAGCGGACGGCGGGGAGTGCGCCGCGCAATGGCGCAGAGTCTAACTGATTTCGGCAGGGGGTTGAGCGGCCGTGCCGGCCGGGGTTGGCCGAGGTTGGCCGGCAGCGCTCAGGTTGTCGGGTCGCCGAGCAGGCCGCGGGTGCCGTGAATGCGGCGCATGCGCGTGCGATACCAGAAGGTCCACGCGAGCAGGCCGCCAAACACGCCATAGCCGATCACCGGCGAGACGACGAGGAAGCGCTCGATGGGCCAGGTGGCGGCGAGCCACGTGCGCAACGCCGCGTCCGCGGTGAGGCCGAAGCCCCAGATGGCCGTGAGCATGCGCATGGCCGAGACGAACTCGCGGCGTTCCTGCCAGAGCCGTTCGAAGCGCGCGACGCCCTCGGGCGTTTCGCGCGCGATGGTGGCGCGAGCCAGGTAGTAGACGAGCGGGCGGCGCGCGAGCAGCGAGGCGAGGAAGGTGACGCCGATGGCGCCCGAGGCGAGGCATTCGCGCATCAGCAGCACGCGCGGGCCGCCGCCGAAGGCCATGGCGGCGAGCGAAAGCGCAATGCCGAGCAGCACGATCGCGGCGAGTGCGTCGATGCGCCGAAAGCGCGCGAGTTCGACGATGCTCCAGGCGACCGGCGGGATCGCCGACGCCACGAGGCCGCCCACTTCGCCATAGTGCGGATGGGCGAGGCAGTACGCGACCCAGGGGAGGAGCAGGTTGACCGCCAGTTCGGCGATGAATGCCGGGCGCAGCTTCATGCGGTGCGTCCTCGCGTGTGCATGTTGATATGAACCCAGTATGGCCGAACGATGACCGATCGGCAAACGAACGCAAGAGGTCCGTCCAGCGGCCGCCTGTGCGACACTCGCGAATGCTCCGCCTCGCACCCCCCGGTGTCCCCCTTTTAACTGTTTCGCCGTCCGATATGTCCGTCCGCTATCCCGTCGCTCCCCACGAAGTCGAACTGGTCGCCGTGCGTGCGCAAGGCGCGGGTGGCCAGAATGTCAACAAGGTATCGAGCGCGATTCACCTGCGTTTCGATATCCATGCGTCTTCGTTGCCCGAGGTGATCAAGATGCGCCTGCTCGCGCTCTCCGACCGGCGCGTTTCGAGCGAAGGCGTGGTCGTCATCAAGTCGCAGGAGTACCGGACTCAGGAGCAGAATCGCGCCGCGGCGCTCGCGCGGCTCGACGAACTGATCGACAGCGTGAGCGTGACGCGCAAGGCCCGCGTGCCGACGCGGCCCACGCGGGCGTCGAAGATGAGGCGTCTGGAGGGGAAGGCCCGTCAGGGCGAGGTAAAGGCGGGGCGGCGGCGCGTGACCGGGTGAGGCGCGCCGGCGGCTGGGGCGCGCCATGCAAACGCGCCCCGGGCAGACTTCAGTGCGCCGTGGTCGGCACGTCGAGGATCAGGATGATGGTCCAGTCGGCGTCGCCTTCGTGATGGTACTGGCGCTCCGCGACGATGAACGGCTGCTGCTTGCCCTCCGGGCCGAGGAACAGCACGTCGCCTTCCATCGGGAGGCATTCGACCGGCGGCAATGCGAGGAACGCGTCCTGCTTGCCGCGCGGCATCAATTTTTCGATTTTGCGGGATGCCTCTTCCGTCCATTCGATATCGAGCTGGATGTTGCTCATTCTGTTCTCCGCGCGAGGGGCGCACCGTTGCTGGGTCAATTCGAGGTGCGCGACTTTAGCATACCGCGCGCGACAAAAAGCCGATGCCGGCTACCCGTGCATCGGCTTTCGGAGAGAGGACGGCGCGGCGCTCGTTCGATGCCGCGTGCTGCATTACTGAGCCGGCATGTCCTTGTGGTGATGATGCGGCTTCGCGTGCTCTTCCTTCATGTGCATCGGCGCCGGAGCGGCTTCCTGACGAGATTGCAGTTCCTGCGCGTGCTGTTCGACGTCCGCTGCCCGCTGCGGGTCGGTGCTCATCGTGATGCCGTTTTCGTCTTGCGCGTAGGCGGCACCCGTCAGGGCGGAAAGCGAAATCAGGACTGCGAGGGACATTTTTTTCATCATTACCTCCGTGGAAGCGGTTTATGGACCCAGCCGTTGCCTGGCAAGGCAAAACGCAGGCGGAATGGCCATGCCATTCTAAGGAGCAAATATACGCTCCAGATGACGTTACGGAGTTGAGGATGCGCAGCGTTACATCCTGTTACGCATGGTCGTAGCACACAGTCGCGTCAAAACCAGCCGATCATGCAATAGACATGAAATTGTGCGATGCCGATCAACTCGTGCAAGGCCATTTGCGCGCTTTCCAGATTGGCGAGGCGCGGCCGCCAACCCGTGAGCGCAACGCGCGTGCCGGAGACGACCGGCACCGGGTCGCTGCCGTCGCGCCGGAAGTCGAGCAGGGCGCGCGGCATCTGGTAGGCGGAGGTCACGAGCAGCAGCGTGGTGCCGGCCGCATCGGGCCGGGCTTTGAGCAGGCGCGTCACGTTGCGCGCGTTCTGCCACGTCGTCAGGCTCGTGTTTTCCAGCACGAGGTCGCTGCGGGCGACGCCGGCGCGCAACAGGTAGGGGGCATAGGTGTCGGCTTCGGTAGCGGCGTGATGCTGGGGGTTGCCGCCGCTCACGATCACGCTGCAAACGCCGCCCGCCGCGCGGCATCGCGCGTAGAGCGACGCGGCCGTCGCGAGCCGCGAGTAAACGTCGCGCAGCGGCACGAGGACGCCTGCGTCGTTCACATGCGTGCCGCCGCCAAGCACGACAATGGCCGTGCGTGCCCCGAAAGGCCGGGGCAAGGGTTTCGCCGGATCATAGGGGGTGCGATATGCGGCGGGCTGGGCGAGGTCGAGCAGCGGTTCGGTCAGCCAGCCGGAGGCCAGCAGCCAGAAAAAGGCGATCGCGCCGGCGGCAACGCTCGCGCGAGCGCGGCGACATAGCGCGAACAGCACAAGAAAAGCCGCGAGGAAAACGAATAGAATCAATTTGAATGAGGTAACGTATGATTTCCGGGATAAAGCACCTGCGCACATGCGTCGCGAGCGTGGCGCCGCGCAGTCGTTCTGAAGGCGTTCATCGCGCCTTCACGGGGGCCCGGACAAGCTCGCAGTTTCTGCCTGCTTCCGACTGACAGCGAATGCGCATCGACGGTTGGCCGAAACAGGCTTCCCGCTTTGTGGCAGAGCGCAGCGGCCTCTCTGGAAGGTCGCATTTTAAGAAAGAAGTGAGATGGCCACGTATTCCAACGAAGCAGTACTCGAAGCGTTGCGGCGCGTGCAGTATCGGCAGGTTCCATGGGCGCGACGTCCTGAAGTTTTCCAATACCTGCGCGAGCTTGGGCTGATGGAGACGGTGCGGCAACGCACGGTGGCGCCCGCGCCCGGATTCCACGCACCGGTCGACATTGCCGTGCTCACCGATCTCGGGCGTGCCGAATTCGCGCGTCTCGCGCGCGACGAACGCTCGCTCCACTGGGCCGATCACCGCATCGCCAGCTATGCGGCCCACGGCAGCGTGGCGGCTTCGGACATACCCGCGCGCCAATAGGTCCATCGGCCCTGGATCCTGTTCATGGCGCGGCGAGGGCGCCGGCTCGTGCGCCTCTGTCCGTTTTGGACTGTTCCGGACTGCTTCGGGTTGCTCGGTGCCAAAAAAAAGCCCGTATCGGACGAATCGGACGATACGGGCTTACCGGAATTACTGCTGCCACGCTGTGCTTGATGGCATTAGGTAGACCGGTGCGACGCGCCGGGGTTCCCGCAAAGCGCGGGCGCACGATGAGGGTTTACATCCAGGTCGCCCGGTACGGGCGTGCGTGCCAGCCCTCAACGACGCGGCGGCGCGGGCATCTCTTCACGCGGCGGCATGGCGCGCTGGCGGGCGTTGTCGGTGATATCGGCGCGCAGATCGCCGCGCGGCACCGCAGGATTGGCTCCGCCCGGCTGGGGCGCGCGCTCGGGTGGGCGGGCGCCTGCGCGAGGCAGGTTCCAGGCGCCGGCGTTATGTTGCGGCGGCTGTGCGGCTGCGACGCCGCAGGAAAGTGCTGCAATCAGGGCGAGGGCGGTGAGCGAACCCATGCTGCCCAGGATGAGCAGAGTCATGGATTTCATGGCGGTCTCCCGTCAATACGGGTTCTCGACGTTTGTAGACATGGATCTACCCTAACGTCGACCGCGAAAGCCGGGTGTAAATGTTGGTAAGGAGATGTTTCCCCGTGCCCGGATTACCGCCAATCCGGTAGGAACAAGCCGGTCAGCGCGGTTAGTGCCCGGGTGCTCGCGAAGGGGTTTGGCGTGGCCGGGCGCGTGAGGCGCCCGGCGGGAGAAAGCAAAACGTTGACGCTCAGGCCATCTTGACCGGGGCGCGCCACGACTCCGGGTTGGTCCAGAACGCTCCGCGCAGGCGATCGCGGCTCGGCGGAGCGGGCGGCTTGGTCGCCGTCGCGCCGATGCGGCCGCGCAGCGAAATCTCGCGGCCGTTCGTGCTCAGGCGCTTCACGATTTCGGCGAGGGTGCCGTCAGCCTGCCACTCGTCGAAGCGGCGGCGGCAAGTGGGCGGGGACGGATAGCGGCCCGGCAGCTTGGACCAGCCTTCGCCCGTCGAGAGCACCCACAGTACCGCGTTGACCACTGCACGCGCTTCGACGCGAGGCCGTCCGCGCCGTTCGCTCCGCGCGGGTTCCGCGCAGAACAACGCCTCGACCAGCGCCCATTCGTTATCTCTCAAATCGTCGAACAGCATCATGTCATTCACCTCAGCGAAGCTATCTCCGGTGCGCTGCCCCGCGCTGCGCACTCTTCATGTACGCCCGTCCGGAGGGCGGGCGTACCGGCGGGACCTCGAGGCGGACTGGATGATTGTGGTTTCCGGTCCGTCCGTCGATCCTGTGCATGCTCTTTAGCGAGAAGCGTGCCAACTCGTACGCTTTCGTCTCGGAGCCGCATGGCATCAGGCCCGCGCGGGTGCTTGCCAGGGCCGTATTCGACTCGAAATCGCATAGGGGGGATATCGGGACAATCACCAATCTTGTGCAATCTGGCTCGCCAGGCGTGCGTTTGCGCCGTATTGCTGCATTGCCGCGAATAATCGCTGCTGCCAGTACCGGCCATGCAACGCCCGGATAGGCGCGAGCAATGCGCTGGCATAAAATTGCATGAAAAATCCTGATTAATGAATTTGGCCAATGAATGTGACGCTCCGGCAGTTGCGGGTCTTTATCGAAGTGGCGCGGCTGCAGAGCTTCAGCCGCGCGGGCGACGAAATCGGGCTGACCCAGTCGGCCGTGAGCCGCTGCGTGCGCGAGCTCGAGGCGGAGATCGGCGTCAAGCTGGTGGACCGGACGACGCGCGAGGTGCAGCTGACCGACGTCGGCGCCAATCTGATCGCGACCATTCCCCGTCTTATCGGCGATCTCGACGACGCGCTGCGCGAAATTCGCGAAATCGGCGAGCAGCGGCGCGGACGCGTGGTGGTCGCGGCGAGCCCGACGGTGGCGTGCCGCCTGATGCCCGAGGTCATTGCCGGATGCACCCGGCAGTTTCCCTATGTCACGCTCGGACTGCGCGACGACGTGCAGAGCGACGTGGTGCGCAAGGTCCGCTCGGGCGAGGTCGATTTCGGCGTGATCATCGGGCCGTTCGCGGCGGAGGATCTCGATACCGAGAGGCTCACGACCGATTCGTTCTGCGTGGTCGTGCGCGGCGACCATGCGCTCGCCGGGCGCGATCGGGTCGGCTGGCGCGAGCTCGACGGTGAACGGCTCGTGATGCTCGACTACGCGTCGGGCAGCCGCCCGCTGATCGATGCCGTGATGGGCGAGCAGGGCGTGCGGGCATGGGTGGTGCAGGAACTGGGGCATCCGGCGACCGTATTCGGGCTCGTCGAGGCGGGCGTCGGCATCAGCGTGCTGCCGTGGCTGGCGCTGCCCGTGCCGGCCGGTTCGTCGCTCGTCGCGCGCCCGCTCGTGCCGCGCGCGGAGCGAACCGTCGAGCTCGTGCGGCGGCGCGACCGCTCGCTTTCGCCGGCCGCGGAGGCGGTCTGGGCCCTGATCAGGCAGATCGGCGGCCGACCGGAGGCGCTGAGTTAGCGCCGTAGTTGGAGCGGAGCGTCGGATGCCGGGCTTCTCATCGTGTCTGTGGCGTGCGCGCTACACTGTTTCTTTTACTCGTTTGCCGAATTCGCGATGAGCCACGCCGACCCCATTTCGTCCAGCCTCTCGACGCCGAACAACCGGCCCGACCTTGCCAGCGCTCGCGAAGCCGTGCGCGCGTTGCGTTCGTCGCAGATCCGCGAGGTGGCGAATGCGGGTTTTGGCGTGCCGGACGTGCTGCCGTTCTGGTTCGGCGAGTCCGATCGCGTGACGCCGCCTTTCATCCGCGAGGCGGCAGCCGAGGCGCTGGGGCGTGGCGATACCTTCTATACGCATAACCTCGGCATCGCGCCGCTGCGCGAGGCACTGTCGCGCTACGTGAGCGACCTGCATGGCCCGACGCCGGCGCAGAACATCGCGGTAACGAGCGCGGGGGTGAACGCGCTGATGCTTGCCGCGCAGCTCGTGACGGGCGCGGGCGACCGCGCCGTGGCCGTCACGCCGCTGTGGCCCAATCTCGTCGAGATCCCGAAGATACTCGGCGCTTCCGTCGAGACGGTGTCGCTCGTCTACGGCGAGCGCGGCTGGGCGCTCGATCTCGACCGCCTGCTTGCCGCGCTCACGCCGGACACGAAGCTGCTGATGATCAACTCGCCGAACAATCCGACGGGCTGGGTGATGACGCGCGAAGAGCAGCGCGCCGTGCTCGATCACTGCCGCCGCCACGGCATCTGGATCGTCGCCGACGAGGTGTACGAACGCCTGTACTACGCCGGCGAGGGCGAGATTGGCCAGCGGACCGCCCCCTCGTTTCTCGATCTCGCATCGCGCGACGAACGGTTGATTTGCGTCAATTCTTTCTCCAAGGCGTGGCTCATGACGGGCTGGCGCCTTGGCTGGATGGTCGTGCCCCATGCGCTGATGGACGATCTTGGCAAGCTGGTCGAGTACAACACGTCGTGCGCGCCGTCGTTCGTCCAGCAGGCGGGAATCGCGGCGCTGGAGCGCGGCGAGCCTTTCACGCGCGCGCTGGTCGCGGACCTGCGCGCGTCGCGCGATCATCTCGCGGCGGCGCTCGCGCGACTGCCGGGCGTGGACGTGAAGGTGCCGCACGGTGCGATGTACCTGTTCTTCCGGCTGGCGGATGGGCAGCCAAGCCTCGATTTGTGCAAGGCGCTCGTGCGCGACGCGGGTCTCGGGCTCGCGCCCGGCAGCGCCTTCGGCCCCGAGGGCGAAGGTTTCGTGCGCTGGTGCTACGCCTGCGATCCGGCCAGGCTGGACGAGGGCGTAGCGCGCCTTGCCGGCTATCTGGAGGCGCGCGCCAGGCGTTGAACGCCTGCAATGCACAGTGCATCGGCGCACGGTGAGTAATCGAAAGGCGTCTTTACGCACCCGGCGTTTTTGCGTAATATGGCGCTCAGTCAAGCGGTTCCCTGCGGGAACTTCGCTACTCCGTCCGGCTGGGTCTGGCTCGATTGCCTGTATTGCGGCCCCCCGGTGCGTGCTCCCATCAATATGACCGATCAGAATCGGGCGAGCGCGTCTCCAGTTCCATATCGTCTTTCGTCTGTCTGATCCGGTTCCTTGAACCTGATTTACCTTACTTAAGGTCTGACCTGGCTGCATGAATACCCAAGAGGCGAAGATCGTCCTCGAGACTGCATTGATCTGCACGCAGGAGCCGCTGAAGGTCGGCGATCTGCGCAAGCTGTTCTCCGATGACATTTCGGCCGACACGGTCCGCCACCTGCTCGAAGACTTGAAACAGGAATGGTCGGGGCGCGGCGTGGAGCTGGTGGGCCTCGCGTCCGGCTGGCGCTTTCAGAGCAAGCCCGCCATGCGGACTTACCTCGACCGCCTGCATCCCGAAAAGCCGCCGCGCTATTCGCGCGCGGTGCTCGAAACGCTCGCGATCATCGCGTACCGGCAGCCGGTCACGCGCGGCGACATCGAGGAAATTCGCGGCGTGACGGTCAATACGCAGGTCGTCAAGCAGCTCGAGGACCGCAACTGGATCGAGGTGATCGGGCATCGCGACGTGCCGGGCCGTCCGGCGCTTTATGCGACGACGCGGCAGTTTCTCGACGACCTCGGGCTGAAGTCGCTCGACGAACTGCCGCCGCTCGACGACCCTTCGGCGCAAATCGGCGAACAGTTGCTCGCGCAGCATGCCATCGAGTTTCCGGACAGCGAGGTGGCCCAGCTGCTCGCGACGCAAGCGGAGAGCGAGGCTGCGGAGCCGGTCCGCACGGACGCTGCCGAGGCGGCCGAGACCGAAGAACCGGTGGAGCCGGCAGAACCGGCGATCGAAGCAGGCGCGCCGGATGCGACGGAGCATGAACCGCCCGAAGCGGCTCATGAGGCGGAGTACGCCGGGGACGCTGCCGAACCGGACGAAGCGGATGCGGCGCAAGCCGACGAGAACGCCCGGAGCGCCGAGACCATTGCCACGGCCGAGCCCGAATCCGAGCCCGACGCAGGCAACGAACAAGGCAAGACGGCAGCCGCACAGGGCGACGACGCACACGACACCAATGTCACGGGCGCCGAACCCCAACACGAACGACGCGAGGAAGCCCCTCGCGCCGGGCAGAACGAGCCCGCTCACCCGAAGGCGTATTGGCCGTATCCGGTCGCCGCGCCCGAAGGCGATGACTGAACCGGACACGGCAGCCGCGACGCGGCACAGGACGACCCCGTCCTCATGACGGGACTGACGTCGGAGCCGCTCGCCGCGGCCCCCGGCGTAACGAACACACTGACGCGCCCCGCAAGGGGGCGCGCAACCTGACATTTTGAGGTTGTTTTGACTGATATCCACGACACCGATTCGACCGACGCGTCCGAATCCTCGCGCCGCGCGGCATCCGCGCAGGCCGACGAACCGCGTTCCCGCGAAGCCGGCGAGGCCGAGGGCGCGCCCGGTGGCGGCGAAGGCGAGGACCGTCCGCGCCGCGGTTTGCGCCGCGGGCCGCGCAGCCTGATCGCGCGCCGCCGCGCGGGCGCGAAGGCCAAGGCCGCCGATGCGCCGTCGGCCGACGAGCCGGGCGCCGCCGCCGAAGGCGCCCAGGACAGCGAGAGCGCCGCGCCGGCGCCGCGCCGGGAAGGCGCCGCGAAAAAGCAGGGCCGCCGCAAGGACGCAGGTGCGCCCGGCGCCCAGGGCGAAGGCGCGGCGGCGAAGCCTGCCGGCAAGCGCCAGAAGAACCCGAATCAAGGCCAGGGGCATAAAGGCCAGCCGCGTGCGCAGCAGACACCGGCTGCCGCCGGCGAAAGCGCGCAGGACGATCTCTTCCTGTACGTGACGTCGCCGGCCTTCGACGCCGACAACGGCGCCGCGGGCTCGGGCGTGCGCGCGCCGATGCTGCGCCGCGGCCGCGTGCAGCAAAAGCGCGTGCTGAGCCCCGACGACGACGCGCCGAAGCTGCACAAGGTGCTCGCCGACGCGGGCATGGGCTCGCGCCGCGACATGGAAGAGCTGATCATCGCGGGCCGCGTTTCGGTGAACGGCGAGCCGGCGCATATCGGCCAGCGCATTCTGCCGACCGACCAGGTCCGCGTGAACGGCAAGCCGATCAAGCGCAAGCTGCCGAACAAGCCGCCGCGCGTGCTGCTCTATCACAAGCCGACCGGCGAGATCGTGAGCCATGCCGATCCGGAAGGCCGCGCCTCGGTGTTCGACCGCCTGCCGCCGATGAAGACGGCGAAGTGGCTCGCGGTCGGCCGTCTCGACTTCAATACCGAGGGGCTGCTGATGCTGACCACCTCGGGCGATCTGGCCAACCGCTTCATGCACCCGCGCTATAGCGTGGAGCGCGAGTACGCCGTGCGGGTGGTCGGGGAGCTGACGGAAGGGAACCGCCAGAAGCTGCTCAAGGGCATCGAGCTCGACGACGGCCCGGCGAACTTCCTGCGCATCCGTGACGGCGGCGGCGAGGGCACGAATCACTGGTATCACGTCGCGCTGGCCGAAGGCCGCAACCGCGAAGTGCGCCGCATGTTCGAGGCGGTCGGCCTGATGGTGAGCCGCCTGATCCGTACGCGCCACGGCCCCATCGCGCTGCCGAAGGGCCTCAAGCGCGGCCGTTGGGAAGAACTCGACGACAGTCAGGTTCGCAGCCTCATGGCCGCGGTCGGGCTCAAGGCGCCGGCCGAGGAGAAGGGCGGTCGCGGCGGCAACGCTCAGGAGCGCCGTCAGCCGGACCCGATGCAGACCTCGATGGGCTTCATCAACCGCGAGCCGGTGCTGAGCTCGCACGGCGCGATGGCGCAGCCTCGCCAGGGGCGTCGCGGCGCGGCCGGCGGTTTCGGCGGCGGTGCGGCGGGCGGCGCGGGCGGCTTCGGCACGGGTTTCGGCGGCGCGGCGGGTGGCGGGCGCAACGGCAATCGTCCCGGCCGCGACGTCGACGGCAATCGGGCTCCGGGCGCCGGCAAGCGCGCGGGCGGCCAGGCCAGCGGCAATCGCCGTGGTCCGGGCGGCAACGGCAATGGAAATCGCGGCGCCAATCCCAGTGCCAATGCCAACGGCAACCGCGCGCCGGGCGGCAACAGCCGCGGCGGACAGCGCGGCGCACCGCGCAACCGCACGCGCGGTCACTGAACGCAGCAAAGCAGTCGGGCGGCATCTTGCGAGGTGAGCTGCCGACGCTTTGCGAAAGGGTGGGAAAGTCGGGCGGGCAAATCCCGCAAGCCCTTTCCGGACAGGCATTTAGCGCCGTCCGGTTTGCGTTGGTGTCGAAAAAAGGCTACAATCTCGAAGTCGCTGGGCGTGCGGCTTTGATTTGCGCTCCAGGTCCGACCACCTGGCTATAAAAGAAGATGGGCGTTTCGCCCATTTTTTTTTGGTCCGGCCGCTTGAGAAGGTAACTGCGAGGCAACTGCGAACGTAATGGCGGGTGCGGTTGTGGACCAGGCGGCGGGCCGCGCGGGGTGCGTCATCCATGGAGCAGGCAAGGTGCAAGAGCGCGCGCTCACCTGGCGCGCGGCCCGCGAACCGGAATGAAACCGGACGACCGAGCGGAATCTCGGGAAGTTGCTGGCCTGCTGCGCGAATATCTGGAGTAGGCATAGTGCAACTGACGGAACTGATTGAAACCACGGTCACCGGGCTCGGGTACGAGCTGGTCGATCTCGAGCGCACCGGGCGCGGCATGCTGACGATCTATATCGATCAGCCCTCGGGAACCGCGGGTATTGCGATCGAGGATTGCGAGAAGGTCACGCGTCAGCTGCAGCACGTTCTGATGGTCGAGAACATCGACTACGAACGGCTCGAGGTTTCATCGCCGGGCCTCGACCGTCCGCTGAAGAAGCTGGCGGACTTCGAACGCTTCGCGGGCTGCGAGGCGGTCATCACGTTGAAAAAGCCATTGGACGGACGGAAATCGTACCGGGGCATCGTGCATGCGCCCGAAGGCGAGACCATCGGTCTGGAATTCGAAGGGAAGGCAGGGCCCGCGATGCTGGATTTCACGCTCGCGGACATCGACAAGGCACGCCTTATCCCCAAAGTTGACTTTAGGAGCCGCAAACAATGAGTCGCGAAGTGTTGATGCTGGTGGACGCGCTGGCACGCGAGAAGAATGTCGACAAGGACGTGGTGTTTGCCGCCCTTGAAGCGGCGCTGGCGTCCGCCTCCAAGAAACTCTTCGACGAAGATGCGGACATTCGCGTGCAGATCGACCGCGAAAGCGGCGAGCACGAGACGTTCCGCCGCTGGCGCGTCGTGCCCGACGAAGCGGGCCTGCAGGAGCCGGATCAGGAGATCCTGCTTTTCGAAGCGCGCGAGCAGAAGGCCGACGCGCAGATCGACGATTTCATCGAGCAGCCGGTGCCTTCGGTCGAGTTCGGCCGCATCGGCGCGCAGGCCGCCAAGCAGGTGATTCTGCAGAAGGTGCGCGACGCCGAGCGCGAGCAGATCCTCAACGACTTCCTCGAGCGCGGCGAAAGCATCATGACCGGCACGGTCAAGCGCATGGACAAGGGCAATTTCATCGTCGAGTCGGGTCGTGTCGAAGCGCTGCTGCGCCGCGACCAGCTGATTCCGAAGGAAAACCTGCGCGTGGGCGACCGCGTGCGCGCCTGGATCGGCAAGGTCGACCGCACCGCGCGCGGTCCGCAGATCGAGCTCTCGCGCACGGCGCCCGAGTTCCTGATGAAGCTCTTCGAAATGGAAGTGCCGGAAATCGAGCAGGGTCTCCTCGAGATCAAGGCCGCCGCGCGCGATCCGGGCGTGCGCGCCAAGATCGGCGTCGTGGCCTACGACAAGCGCATCGACCCGATCGGCACCTGCGTCGGTATTCGCGGTTCGCGCGTGCAGGCGGTGCGCAATGAGCTCGGTGGCGAAAACGTGGACATCGTGCTATGGTCGGAAGACCCCGCCCAGTTTGTGATCGGCGCGCTCGCGCCGGCAGCCGTGCAGTCCATCGTCGTCGACGAGGAAAAGCACTCGATGGACGTTGTCGTCGACGAGGGCGAGCTGGCCGTCGCCATTGGCCGCAGCGGCCAGAACGTGCGTCTTGCCGGCGAACTCACCGGCTGGCAGATCAACATCATGACGCCGGACGAAAGCGCGCAGAAGCAGAATCAGGAGCGCACCGTGCTGCGCGACCTGTTCATGGCGCGCCTCGACGTTGACGAAGAAGTCGCCGACATCCTGATCGACGAAGGCTTCACGAGCCTCGAAGAGATTGCCTACGTGCCGCTCAACGAAATGCTCGAAATCGAGGCATTCGACGAGGACACCGTGCACGAGCTGCGCAACCGCGCGCGCGATGCGCTGCTCACCCAGGCCATCGCCAACGAAGAGAAGGTGGAAAACGCCGCGCTGGACTTGAAGAGCCTGGACGGCATCGACGCCGACCTGCTCGCGAAGCTGGCGCAGCATGAGATTCATACCCGCGACGAGCTTGCCGAGCTGGCCGTGGACGAGCTCACCGAAATGACGGGGATGGAAGAAGACACCGCGAAAGCGTTGATCATGAAGGCGCGTGAACACTGGTTTCAGTAACCTGGCAACAGGGATGAAGCTGGTGGCGAACGAGCAGGAACCGACCATGACCCACTGAACCTATCGCGGCCGGCACCGCCCTCGAGCGTGTGCCGGGGCCGCATGAACCGATGTCAACCGCAAGGAACCGCTCCTTGCATTAAGAGGAATGAATGGCGAGTAACAACGTAGCCCAATTTGCCGCGGAACTGAAAATGCCTGCAGGCGTGCTGCTGGAGCAACTGCAGGCGGCGGGCGTCACTAAAGCGAGCGAAGCCGACTCCTTGTCCGAAACGGACAAGGCGCGTCTGCTCGACCACTTGCGCAAGTCTCACGGCTCGACTGATGCAGACAAGCGCAAGATCACGCTGACGAAACGGCATACGTCGGAGATCAAGCAGTCCGATTCGACGGGTAAGGCTCGCACCATTCAGGTCGAGGTGCGCAAGAAGCGCACTTTCGTCCGCCGCGACGAATCCGCCGAGCAGACGGAGACATCGAATCATGCAGTCGACGCAGCCGCTGCCGCCGAAGAGGCGGAGCTGCAGCGCCGCGAGGAAGAAGCGCGCCGCGAGGCCGAGCTGCTCGAGCGCCAGGCGCAGGAGCTGAAGGAGCGCCAGGAGCGTCTCGCGCGTGAAGAGGCCGAGCGCCGCGCACGCGAAGAGGCTGCCGAAGCCGACCGCCGCCGCGCCGAGGAAGAAGCCGCGAAGAAGAAGGTGGCGGCCGAAGCGGCTGCGCGCGAGCTGGCCGACCAGGCGGTTCAGGCGCAGCGCGCCGCCGCTGCCGAAGCACAAGTGAAGCAGCCCGACGAGCAGGAAGAGCAGCGCGCTGCCGCCGAGCGCGCAGCGCAGCGCGAAGCGGCCCAGAAGGCCGAGGTTGCCGCGCGCGAGGCTGCCGAGAAGGCGCAGAAGGAACAGGAAGAGATCGCTCGCCGCCGCGCGGCGGCGGAAGCCGAAGCGCGCGCGATTCGCGAGATGATGAACACGCCGCGCAAGGCGCAGGTGAAGGCCCCCGAGCCGCCCAAGCCCGTGGAGCCGCCCAAGCCCGCCGAGGCGAAGGGCACGCTGCACAAGCCGGCTCGCCCCGAAGGCGCGCCGGCGCGTCCGGCTGGGGCTGGCGCAGGCGCTGCAGCGAAGCGTCCGGCCGCGGCGGCCGGTACACCGGCTGCGAACGCGAACGCGAGCGCACCGGGTGCCGCCGACCGCAACAAGAAGCCGGGCGCCGGCAAGGGCGGCTGGCAGGACGACGCCGCGAAGCGTCGCGGCATCAAGACGCGCGGCGACAGCACGGGTGGTGTCGACCGCGGCTGGCGCGGCGGTCCGAAGGGCCGCGGCAAGCATCAGGACAGCGCGTCGAGCTTCCAGGCGCCGACCGAGCCGATCGTGCGTGAAGTGCACGTGCCGGAAACCATCACCGTGGCCGACCTCGCGCACAAGATGTCCGTGAAGGCATCGGAAGTCATCAAGGTGATGATGAAGATGGGCCAGATGGTCACCATCAACCAGATGCTCGACCAGGAAACGGCGATGATCATCGTCGAGGAACTCGGCCACCATGCGGTTGCCGCGAAGCTCGACGATCCGGAAGCGCTGCTGGTCGAAGGTCAGGAAACCGCGACGGACGCCGAGCAACTGCCGCGTCCGCCGGTCGTCACCGTCATGGGTCACGTCGACCACGGCAAGACGTCGCTGCTCGACTACATCCGCCGCGCGAAGGTTGCCGCGGGCGAAGCGGGCGGCATTACGCAGCACATCGGCGCTTACCACGTCGAAACGCCGCGCGGCGTCATCACGTTCCTCGACACGCCGGGTCACGAGGCCTTCACGGCCATGCGTGCGCGCGGCGCGAAGGCGACCGACATCGTGATTCTGGTGGTCGCGGCCGACGACGGCGTGATGCCGCAGACGAAGGAAGCGATCGCGCACGCGAAGGCGGGCGGCGTGCCGCTCGTCGTGGCGATCAACAAGATCGACAAGCCGGACGCGAATACCGAGCGCGTGAAGCAGGAACTCGTCGCGGAAGGCGTGGTGCCGGAAGAGTACGGCGGCGATTCGCCGTTCGTGCCGGTGTCGGCGAAGACGGGTGCGGGTATCGACGATCTGCTCGAGAACGTGTTGCTGCAGGCCGAAGTGCTCGAATTGACGGCGCCGGTCGAGGCTCCCGCCAAGGGCATCGTGATCGAAGCGAAGCTCGACAAGGGTAAGGGTCCGGTCGCAACGGTGCTCGTGCAGTCGGGTACGCTGAACCGCGGCGACGTCGTGCTCGCGGGCAGCGCCTACGGCCGCGTGCGTGCGATGCTGGACGAAACGGGCAAGGCGACGAAGGAAGCGGGTCCGTCGATTCCGGTCGAAATCCAGGGTCTTTCGGAAGTGCCGGCGGCGGGCGAAGAAGTCATCGTGCTGCCCGACGAGCGCAAGGCGCGCGAAATCGCGCTGTTCCGTCAAGGCAAGTTCCGCGACGTCAAGCTGGCGAAGCAGCAGGCCGCGAAGCTCGAGAACATGCTCGAGCAGATGGGCGAAGGCGAAGTGCAGAACCTGCCGCTCATCGTCAAGGCCGACGTGCAGGGTTCGCAGGAAGCGCTGGTTCACGCGCTCCTCAAGCTCTCGACCAGCGAAGTGCGCGTGCAGATCGTGCACGGCGCGGTGGGCGGCATCAGCGAAAACGACGTCAACCTCGCGACGGCTTCGAAGGCGGTCATCATCGGCTTCAACACGCGCGCCGATGCTCAGGCGCGCAAGCTGGCCGAGGCCAACGGCGTGGACATTCGCTACTACAACATCATCTACGACGCCGTGGATGAGGTGAAGGCGGCAATGTCGGGCATGCTCGCGCCTGAAAAGCGCGAAGTCGTGACCGGTATGGTCGAAGTGCGTGCGGTCTTCAAGGTGCCGAAGGTCGGCTCGGTGGCCGGCTGTATGGTCACGGACGGTATCGTCAAGCGTTCGTCGTCGGTGCGCGTGCTGCGCAACAACGTGGTCGTCCACACCGGCGAACTCGACTCGCTCAAGCGCTTCAAGGACGACGTCAAGGAAGTCAAGCAGGGCTTCGAGTGCGGTATGTCGATCAAGAACTTCAACGACATCGTCGAAGGCGACCAGTTCGAGGTGTTCGAGATCACCGAAGTCGCGCGTACCCTGTAATTTCAGGCGCTACGCAGTACGGGCGGGGCGGGCGCTGGCCAGCCCCGCCCGTTTGTTTTTGCAAGAGGGTGGATAAATCATGACCAAAAGACGTTCCTCTCCGAATCGCAACGTGCAGATCGCGGACCAGATCCAGCGCGATCTGTCCGAGCTTGTGTCGCGCGAGGTGAAGGATCCGCGCATCGGACTCGTGACGATCCAGAGCGTCGAGCTGACGCCGGATTACGCGCACGCCAAGGTGTACTTCACGACGCTCACGGGCGACCCGCAGGCAACCCAGGAGGCGCTCAACCACGCGGCGGGCCACCTGCACAACCTGCTTTTCAAGCGTCTGCACATTCATACCGTGCCGACGCTGCATTTCCACTACGACAAGACCGTCGAGCGTGCCGTCGAAATGTCGCGCCTTATCGACGAAGCCAATTCGACGCGCGCCAAGGGCGACGAGTAAGCGCCCGCGCATGACTGCATCTTCCAATCCGGCGCGGCCCAGGCTGCCGCGACGCCTGCTCGACGGCGTGCTGCTGCTCGACAAGCCGCTCGGCCTTTCCAGCAACGACGCGCTGATTCGCGCGAAACGTCTCTTTCGCGTGAAGAAGGCGGGCCATACGGGCACGCTCGATCCGCTCGCCACGGGTCTGCTGCCGCTGTGCTTCGGCGAAGCCACCAAGTTCTCGCAGGACTTGCTCGACGCCGACAAGACCTACGAAGCGACGATGCGGCTCGGCATTCGCACGGCGACGGGCGACGCCGAGGGCGAAGCGATCGCCACGCGCGAAGTGCGCTGCGACGAGGCCTCCGTGCGCGAGGCGATGGCGCGCTTCGTCGGCGACATCGTGCAGGTGCCGCCCATGTACTCGGCGCTCAAGCGTGACGGCAAGCCGCTCTACGAATATGCGCGCGCGGGCCAGGTCGTCGAGCGCGAGGGGCGCCGGGTGTCGATACTCGCGCTCGAGATGATTGGCTGCGCACTGCCCGACGTCACGTTTCGCGTGACCTGCAGCAAGGGAACCTATGTGCGCACGCTCGCGGAGGATATCGGCGAGGCGCTCGGTTGCGGCGCTCATCTCGTGATGCTGCGGCGCACGGGCGTGGGCGCGCTGACGCTTGCGCGGGCGGTTACGCTCGAAGCGCTCACCGCAGCCGACGAAGCCGCGCGCGATGCCTGGCTGCAGCCGGTCGACGCGCTGCTTTCCACGTTTCCTGCCGTGATGTTGGACGGGGAGGCGTCGCGCCGCTTCACGCATGGCCAGCGTTTGCCGCTGCACGAGCTCGCGGGCGATCGCACCCAATGGGAAAGCGCGGCGCGCGTGCGTGTGTATGGCGACGACGGCCGCCTGCTGGGTGTCGCGAAGGCGGCGAACGGCGTGCTTGCGCCGGAGCGTCTCGTCATGAGCGGCGCGGCGGCTTAAGTCCCCCAAACGCATTCGCACGTGGCGAATTAGCGCCTGGCGAATGCGTGCCGCGCCTTTCAGTGCGCGGCCGAAGCCGCTGCCCCCGAGTCCCCGCCGCCCGCGCGTTCGGGCCGCGTGATCCAGATCAACGCGATCAGCACGATGAAGATCACCGACGAAATATAGAAGAGGTCGTTCACGCCGAGCTGAGCGGCCTGCTGGGAGAGCAGGCGGTCGAAGAGCCCGTGCGCCTGGGCCGTGTCGAGCCCGGCCGCGTTCTGCATCTGCTGCATCGACTGGTTGAAGATCGGGTTGGTCGGCGTGGCGACTTCGGTGAGCTGCGCATGGTGGAACGTCGTGCGGTGTTCCCATGCGGTTTCGAAGATCGACGTGCCGATGCCGCCGCACATGATCCGCACGAAGTTCGAGAGCCCCGAGGCGGCCGGAATCCGGTGGCCGGGCAGGCCCGAAAGCGTGATCGAGACGAGCGGAATGAAGAGCCCCGCCATGCCGATGCCCTGAATCAAGGTCGGCGCCGTGAGCGCCCAGGTGTCCACGTCGGTCGTATAGCGCGAGCGCATCCAGAAGCACAGCGCGAACACCACGAACGCCGCCGTCGCAATGTAGCGCGGATCCGTGCGCGGCAGGATGCGGCCCGTGATCGGCGAGAGCAGGACCGCGAACAGGCCCACCGGCGCCATCACGAGGCCGGCGTTGGTCGCGGTGTAGCCGATATCGGTCTGCAGCCACAGCGGCAGCAGCACGAGATTGCCGAAGTAAAGGCCATAGCCGATCGACAGCGCGATCGTGCCGCCCGTGAAATTGCGCCGCGCGAAGAGCGAGAGGTCGACGACCGGGTGCTTTTCGGTCAGCTCCCACACCACGAAGAACGCGAACGCGATGATCGCGGTGAGCGCGAGCACGACGATCGTGGTCGACGAGAACCAGTCGAGATCCTTGCCCTTGTCGAGCATGACCTGCAGCGAACCCACCCAGACGATGAGCAGCGCGAGCCCCACGCCGTCGATCGGCGCCTTCTTCACGACCGAGTCGCGGTTGCGGAAGATCGCCCACGTCGCCAGCGCGGCCACGATCCCCACCGGAATGTTCACGTAGAAGATCCACGGCCACGAGATGTTGTCGGAGATCCAGCCGCCGAGGATAGGGCCGGCCACCGGCGCGATCAGCGTGGTCATGGACCACATGGAAAGCGCGATGGGCGCCTTCGCGCGCGGATAGC
Organism: Paraburkholderia acidipaludis NBRC 101816; assembly: GCF_000684975.1. Lineage (GTDB taxonomy): Bacteria > Pseudomonadota > Gammaproteobacteria > Burkholderiales > Burkholderiaceae > Paraburkholderia > Paraburkholderia acidipaludis. The sequence continues at coordinate 91,437 of NZ_BAXZ01000019.1, forward strand.
TCGCGAGCAGGAGCGTTTGCGAGAGCGGGATCATCGGGCCGGCCACGGCGCCCTGCAGCACGCGCGAGGCGAGCAGGAAGGGCAGCGTGGGCGCGAGACCGCACATCCACGACGAGATCACGAAGAGGATGATCGACGCCATGAAAAGGCGCACCTGGCCGATGCGGTCGGTGAGCCAGCCCGTGAGCGGCACCGAGATCGCATTGGCCACGGCGAACGACGTGATGACCCATGTGCCCTGGTCGGACGACACCCCGAGGTCGCCGGAGATCGACGGGATCGAGACGTTGGCGATCGAGGTGTCCAAAACGTTCATGAACACCGCGAGCGACACCGCAATGGTGCCGATCACGAGCTGCGCGCCTTGCAGCGGCGGGTGGACTGCGCCTTGTTGCTCTGCCATTAATTCACTTCTTGTTGTGCGGGGACCGTTACATCAGCTTCGAGGCCGGCTTTGCCGTGCGTGCGTTCGCCGAGGAGACCGTCGCCTTGCCGTTGTCCGCAGTGCTGTCTGCGCTCTTGCCCGCGTTCTCCGCGATGATGCGGGCGATCTCGGCGTCGGCTTCGTCGCCGTACTTTTCGAACACGTTCGTCTGATAGACGGTGTTCAGCGCGTTGCCGAGCTGGCTGCCCGTATCGTCCTTGATGTTCACGTCCACCTGCATGGACAGGCCAATGCGCAGCGGATGCTTCTGCAGGTCGGCCGGGTCGAGCGAGACGCGCACCGGCAGGCGCTGCACGACCTTGATCCAGTTGCCCGTCGCGTTCTGCGCGGGCAGGAGCGAGAATGCCGAGCCCGTGCCCGCCGAGAAGCCCACCACCTTGCCGTGGTAGACGACGGAAGAGCCGTACACGTCGGCCGTCATCTCGACCGGCTGGCCGATGCGCATGTGCTTGAGCTGCACTTCCTTGAAGTTCGCATCCACCCAGATGGCGTTCAGCGGCACCACCGACATCAGCGGCGTGCCCGGCGAGACGCGCTGGCCCACCTGCACCGAACGCTTGGCCACGTAGCCCGTCACCGGCGCCGGCAGCGTGTTGCGCGCGTTCGCGAGGTAAGCGTCGCGCACCTTCGCGGCCGCGGCCATCACGTTCGGATGCGACGAGACGGTCGTGTTCGCCGTGAGCGCGCGGTTGGCGGCGAGCTGCTGCTGCGCGGCTTCGAGCGCGGCCTCGGCGCTCTTCACGGCGTCGTTGGCGTGCGAGATTTCTTCCTGCGAGACGGCGCCCGTCTGCGCGACTTCCATGCGGCGGCGCAGATCCTGCTGGGCGCGCGCGAGGTCGGACTGGCGCTGCGCGACTTGTGCTTCGTACTGGCTGTCGTCGGCGAAGAGGCCGCGCACCTGGCGCACCGTCTGCGCGAGATTTGCCTCGGCCTGCTGCAGCGCGATGCGCGAGTCGGCCGGGTCGAGCTCGACGAGCGAGTCGCCGATCTTGACGTTCTGCGTGTCGTCCGCGTTCACGGCGATCACCGTGCCGGTGACCTGCGGCGTGATCTGCACGACGTTGCCGTTCACGTAGGCGTCGTCGGTGCTCTCGGAGAAGCGCGCGACGAGGAAGTAATAGAGGCCGTAGGCAATGGCTGCAATCAGGATCACGAGGACGAGCAGCGTCATCATGCGTTTGCGCTTGCCGTTGCTCGCGTTCTGCGGGGCGGCCGCCGGTTGCTGGGGGGTGCTCATGGAAGTGATCTCCAGGTTCTCTCTTGCTGTTTGTTCGGTGCTGTGTGGTTCTGTTGCGCTCGGTGCGTCATCAGTTCGTCGCGTTCGCCGCGGCCGTTGCCGGCTGCTGCACGGGCACCGTCGTGCCGCTCCACGGCGCGCCGTTCGGCCCCTTCGCCTCGCTGCCGACCACGGCCGGCGGCGTCAGGCCTGTGTCCGCCGCGTCGAAGCCGCCGCCCAGCGCCTTGATGAGCGCCATCTGCTCGTCGAGCCGCTGCGCCTTCAGGTCCGTCACCGTCTGCTCCGCGGCAAGGCGGTTCTGGTCGGCGTTGAGCACCTGCAGCTGCTCCGAGAGGCCCGCCTTGTAGCGGATCACGGCGAGCTGGTACGCCTTCGCGGAGGCGTCGAGCGCGTGCTGCGCGTCGACGAGCTGCCGTTCCGACGAGCGGATCGACGACACCTGGGTCGCGACGTCCTGGAACGCGCCGATGAGCGTCTGGTTGTAGTTGGCCACGTCCAGATCGAAGTCGGCATAGCGGCTCTTCAACTGCGCGCGCAGGGCGCCCGCATCGAAGATCGGCAGATGCACCGCCGGGCCGAGCTGCGCCTGGCGGCTCGCGACGTTGAGGAACCGGCCCCAGCCGAACGCGTCGAAGCCGAAGCCCGCCGCGAGGTTCACGTCGGGGTAGAACTCGGCCTTCGCTTCCTTCACGTCGTGCATCTCGGCTTCCACTTGCCAGCGCGCGGCGACGATGTCCGGGCGGCGCGCGACGAGGTCGGCCGGCAGGTTGTCGGGCAGCGCCACGTTGGCGAGCGGATTGAGCACCGGCTGCGCGATCTGCAGGCCGCGGTCCGGGCCCTTGCCGAGCAGGGCGCCCAGCTGGTAGCGCACGGTTTCGATCTGGCCGTCGATCTGCGAGAGATTGGCCTGGCTCGTCGCGATGTTGCCGTTCGCGGTCTCGCGCTCGACGTTGGTGTCGAGGCCCGCCACCACGCGCCCGTTGGTGATCGTGCCGATGGTCTTGCGGTTGCCGATCTCGCGCGCGGCGATGTCGCGCTGCGCGTAGAGCTGCGCGAGCTGGTTGTAGGTGCGCGCGACCGACGCCGCGAGCGTGATGCGTGCCTGCTGCATGTCGGCCTCGGCCGCCTTCTGCTGGGAGACCGCCTGGGCAAGGCGCTGGCGGTTCTTGCCCCAGAGGTCGAGCTCCCACGAAGCGCTCGCCAGCACGTTGTTCTCGCTATACCAGGTGCCGCCGTAGGGCGGGGGATAGAGCGAATTGGCCGAGAAGACCTCGCGGTTCCACGAGTAGCTCGCGTTGACCTTCGGGAAGAGCGCGGACTTCGAAGTCTCGATGTACGACGACGCCTTGGCGATGCGGGCCTGCGCCTGCGCGATGGTCGGATTGCCTTCGAGCGCTTCGTCGATGAGCTTCGGCAACTGCGGGTCGCCGAACTGGTTCGCCCAGTCGAGCGTCGGCCACTGGCCGCCTTGCGCCGGGATGCTCTGCGAACTCTCGAGCTGTTGCGGCGGGTCCAGCGTCTTGTCGCTCTTGATGCCGGCGTAGTTCGCACATCCCGCGAGCGCCAGCGCCGCGAGCGCCGCCGCCATGGCCGCGGCGGTCCGGCTCGGCACCGGCCGGGTGAGGGATTCGGAATTCATTGCTCGTCTCGATGCGTGAGAAGTGGTGGTGGTGCTGGACGATGCAGCTATTTTCTTGTGTGACGCGTTCAAATTTGATTGCCCCGTCATGAATTCGCCGGCGGATTCTGGCTCGGATCGCAGCTGTTCGCGAGTACCCGCCGCAGCATGCTTTTCAGGAATCCGGCTTCCTCCGGCGAGAGCCCGGTCATGAGCTTGTCCGTGATACTAGTGAAGATCGCCGGCATGCGCACAGCGATAGCCAGGCCTTCGGGCGTGAGGGCGAGCCGCACGGCGCGCCGGTCTTCGGAACTGCGCACGCGCTCGAGCAGGCCGCGTTTTTCGAGGCGATCCACTAGTCGGGTCACGGCGCTCGCGTCGATGCCGTACTCGCGCGCGAGCTCGGCGGCGAGCACGCACTTGCCGCTCGCCACCATGAACAGCACGCTCGCCTGCTGGCTCGTGACGCCCAGTTCCGCCACGGTGCGCTGGTTGACCATGTTCAGCATGGTCGATCTCACTCTGGCGATCAGATAGCCAACGCTTTCGCCGAAGTCGTAATTGAGCACTTCGGGCGGCGCGGGTGTCGGGTCCGTCATGATTCGGCTGCGACTGCAATGGTTGACCAGGCAGGGATTATAGGCCGCAGATAGTTGACGCGGCAAGCGTCAATTCTTCATTTGCTGAATAACCTTTGCGGGCGAAGGTCTTAATCCGGAGGCGGCCGTGTGGGAAAATCCGGCGCCCGCTGCTGCTCCAGCGTTGTTGTTCCGCTATGCCCCCCGCCTATGCCCCCGCTTTTGGCCCCCGCGCCCATTCCTGTTGCATTGCGCAAGACAGCCAGGGGGATGTCATTCCGGCGTGCTATACTTTCAGGTTCCCAAAAGTGCGCTTTTCTCACGTGCTCTGCCGCTGCCACTGTCAGTGAGTGGCGGGCGGGCACGAGTAGGCGAGTAGCAGCGCACTCAACTGTGTAGCCAGGTTCCTATGTCCCGCGCCCTTCGCAACATCGCCATCATTGCCCACGTCGACCACGGCAAGACCACGCTCGTCGACCAACTGCTGCGCCAGTCCGGCACCTTCCGCGACAACCAGCAGGTCGCCGAACGCGTCATGGACTCGAACGACATCGAAAAAGAGCGCGGGATCACGATTCTCGCGAAGAACTGCGCGGTCGAGTACGAAGGCACCCACATCAACATCGTCGACACCCCGGGCCACGCCGACTTCGGCGGCGAAGTGGAGCGCGTGCTCTCGATGGTCGATTCGGTGCTGCTGCTCGTCGACGCTGTCGAAGGCCCGATGCCGCAAACGCGCTTCGTGACCAAGAAGGCGCTCGCGCTCGGTCTCAAGCCGATCGTCGTCGTCAACAAGATCGACCGCCCGGGCGCGCGCATCGACTGGGTGATCAACCAGACCTTCGACCTGTTCGACAAGCTCGGCGCGACCGAAGAGCAGCTCGACTTCCCGGTGGTGTACGCCTCGGGCCTGAACGGCTACGCCTCGCTTTCCGCCGATGCGCGCGAAGGCGACATGCGTCCGCTGTTCGAGGCGATCCTCGAACACGTGCCGGTGCGCGACGCCGATCCGGAAGGTCCGCTCCAGCTGCAGATCACGTCGCTCGACTACTCGACCTACGTTGGCCGTATTGGCGTGGGCCGTATCAAGCGCGGCCGCATCAAGCCGGGTCAGCCGGTGGCGCTGCGCTTCGGCCCGGAAGGCGAGGTGATGAACCGCAAGATCAACCAGGTGCTGTCGTTCAGCGGCCTCGAGCGCGTGCAGGTCGAATCGGCCGAAGCGGGCGACATCGTGCTGATCAACGGTATTGAAGACATCGGCATCGGCGCCACGATCTGCGCGATCGAAACCCCCGAAGCGCTGCCGATGATCACGGTGGACGAGCCCACGCTGACGATGAACTTCCTCGTGAACTCGTCGCCGCTCGCGGGCAAGGAAGGCAAGTTCGTGACGAGCCGCCAGATTCGCGACCGTCTTACGAAGGAGCTGAACCACAACGTCGCGCTGCGCGTGAAGGACACCGGCGACGAAACCACGTTCGAAGTGTCGGGCCGCGGCGAACTGCACCTCACGATCCTGATCGAGAACATGCGCCGCGAAGGCTACGAGCTGGCCGTCTCGCGTCCGCGCGTGGTGCTGCACGAAGTGGACGGCGTGAAGCAGGAGCCGTACGAAATGCTGACGGTGGACGTCGAAGACGCCCACCAGGGCGGCGTGATGGAAGAGCTGGGCCGCCGCAAGGGCGAAATGCTCGACATGGCTTCGGACAGCCGCGGCCGCACGCGCCTTGAGTACCGCATTCCGGCGCGCGGCCTGATCGGCTTCCAGGGCGAGTTCATGACGCTCACGCGCGGCACGGGCCTGATGAGCCACGTGTTCGACGCCTACGGCCCGATCAAGGAAGGCACGCTCGGCGAGCGCCGCAACGGTGTGCTGATCTCGCAGGACGACGGCGCTGCCGTGGCCTATGCACTGTGGAAGCTGCAGGATCGCGGCCGCATGTTCGTGAAGCCGGGCGACGCGCTGTACGAAGGCATGATCATCGGCATCCATAGCCGCGACAACGACCTCGTCGTGAACCCGATCAAGGGCAAGCAGCTCACCAACGTGCGCGCCTCGGGCACCGACGAAGCCGTGCGTCTCGTGCCGCCGATCCAGATGTCGCTCGAATACGCCGTCGAATTCATCGACGACGACGAGCTCGTGGAAGTCACGCCGCAGTCCATTCGCCTGCGCAAGCGTCACCTGAAGGAGCACGAGCGCCGCCGCGCGAGCCGTGAAGGCGCTGCCGACTAAGCCTCGTTCGAAGATTTTTCGCGCATCGCAATGCTGAAGGATCAACAGGAAAGCCGCCGCTGTCCGGGCGGCTTTTTTGCATCTCGCGGAGATTGGCGGGCGGTGCCGGAAGAGAGTGTTGCAAACCCCGCAAAAGCCCATGTAGAAAGGGTTTGCGTGTGGTGTTGTGCCACATTGCATTCTATGGAGAGTATCAGTTCTGTGATATCCTCCGCGGATGCTGTTTTAGGTCCTTCCAAGCAGACTTGATTCGCAATCCGCTAAACGGTCAGGCCGTGGCGCGGAAGGTTGAGTAACCCGCTATTTCTCGAGAAACTCGAAGAAAGGTGAGCGTAAATGTCGGAAACGATGAAGCAATTCCAGCTGAACTCCTATTTGTTCGGCGGCAATGCTCCGTATGTCGAAGAGCTATACGAAGCATATCTTGACAACCCTGCATCCGTTCCGGATACGTGGCGCGAATACTTTGACGCGCTGCAAAACGTGCCGTCGTCGACGGGCACGGCTGATAGCGACGTGGCCCACGGCCCGATCGTCGAATCGTTCGCCCAGCGCGCCAAGGCCAACGCCTTCATTCCGCGCGGCGGCGGCGAAGACCTCGCCACGGCCCGCAAGCAGGTTTACGTTCAGTCCCTGATTGGCGCCTACCGCTTCCTCGGCTCGCAATGGGCCAATCTCGATCCGCTCAAGCGCCGCGAGCGTCCCGCCATCCCCGAACTCGAGCCCGCGTTCTACGACTTCACCGAAGCCGACATGGACGAGACGTTCAGCGCGACGAACCTGTATTTCGGTTTCGAGCGCGCGTCGCTGCGCGAGATCGTCAAGGCGCTGCGCGACACGTACTGCGGCACGATCGGCGTCGAGTACATGTACCTCAGCGATCCGGAGCAGAAGCGCTGGTGGAAGGAAAAGCTCGAGTCGATCCGCTCGACGCCGAACTTCTCCGCTGACAAGAAGAAGCACATCCTGCAGCGCCTGACGGCCGCCGAAGGCCTCGAGCGCTTCCTGCACACCAAGTACGTCGGCCAGAAGCGCTTCTCGCTCGAAGGCGGCGAGAGCTTCATCGCTTCGATGGACGAAGTCGTCCGTCACGCAGGCGCGGCGGGCGTGCAGGAAATCATCATCGGCATGGCCCACCGCGGCCGCCTGAACGTGCTGGTCAATACGCTCGGCAAGATGCCGGCGGACCTCTTCGCCGAATTCGAAGGCAAGCACGTGGACGACCTGCCGGCCGGCGACGTGAAGTACCACAAGGGCTTCTCGTCGGACATGGCTACCGAAGGCGGCCCGGTCCACCTCTCGCTCGCGTTCAACCCGTCGCACCTCGAAATCGTCAACCCGGTCGTGGAAGGCTCGGCCAAGGCCCGTATGGACCGCCGCGGCGACGACGACGGCCTGCAGGTGCTGCCGGTGCAGATCCACGGCGACGCGGCCTTCGCGGGCCAGGGCGTCGTGATGGAAACGCTGAACCTCGCGCAGACGCGCGGCTACGGCACGCACGGCACGCTGCACATCGTCATCAACAACCAGATCGGCTTCACGACGTCGGACCCGCGCGACGCGCGCTCGACGCTCTACTGTACCGACGTGGTCAAGATGATCGAGGCGCCGGTGCTGCACGTGAACGGCGACGATCCCGAAGCCGTCGTGCTCGCCACGCAGATCGCCATCGACTTCCGCATGCAGTTCCACAAGGACGTCGTGGTCGACATCGTCTGCTTCCGCAAGCTGGGCCACAACGAGCAGGACACCCCGGCGGTCACGCAGCCGCTCATGTACAAGAAGATCGCGCAGCACCCGGGCACCCGTGCGCTGTACGCCGAGAAGCTCGTGCAGCAGGGCGTGATCACGGCGGAAGACGCCGACAACTACGTCAAGGCGTACCGCGCCGCGATGGACGAAGGCAACCACACCATCGACCCGGTGCTCTCGAACTACAAGAGCAAGTACGCGGTCGACTGGGTGCCGTTCCTGAACCGCAAGTGGACCGACGCCGCCGACACGGCCGTGCCGCTCGCGGAACTCAAGCGCCTCGGCGAGCGCATCACGACGATCCCGGAGAACTTCAAGGTTCACCCGCTCGTCGAGCGCGTCATCAACGACCGCCGCGCGATGGGCAAGGGCGAAGCGAAGCTCGACTGGGGCATGGGCGAGCACCTCGCGTACGCGTCGCTGGTCGCTTCGGGCTACTCGGTCCGCCTGACCGGCCAGGATTCGGGCCGCGGCACGTTCACGCACCGCCATGCGGTGCTGCACGACCAGAACCGCGAGCGCTGGAACGACGGCACGTACATTCCGCTGCAGAACATCGCCGAAGGCCAGGCGAAGTTCACGGTGATCGACTCGGTGCTCTCCGAAGAAGCCGTGCTCGGTTTCGAATACGGCTACTCGACCGCCGAGCCGAACACGCTCGTCGCATGGGAAGGCCAGTTCGGCGACTTCGTGAACGGCGCGCAGGTCGTGATCGACCAGTTCATCTCGTCGGGCGAAGTGAAGTGGGGCCGCGTTTCGGGTCTCACGATGCTGCTGCCGCACGGCTACGAAGGTCAGGGTCCGGAGCACTCGTCGGCGCGTATCGAGCGCTTCCTGCAGCTGTGCGCCGAGCACAACATGCAGGTCGTGCAGCCGACCACGCCGGCGCAGATCTTCCACCTGCTGCGCCGCCAGATGATTCGCCTCTTCCGCAAGCCGCTCGTCGTCTTCACGCCGAAGTCGCTGCTGCGCCACAAGGAAGCCGTGTCGGATCTCTCGGAACTCGCGAAGGGTTCGTTCCAGCCGGTGATCGGCGAAGTGGACGACTCGATCGATGCGAAGAAGGTCAAGCGCGTGCTGGTCTGCTCGGGCCGCGTCTATTACGACCTGACCGCGCACCGTCGCGAAGCGAAGGCGAACGACGTCGCGATCATGCGCGTCGAACAGCTCTATCCGTTCGCGCACAAGCAGTTCGAAGCCGAACTGAAGAAGTACGACAACGCGACCGAAGTGGTCTGGGTGCAGGACGAGCCGCAGAATCAGGGCCCGTGGTTCTACATCGAGCACCATCTGAAGGAAGGCATGAAGGAAGGGCAGAAGCTCGCGTACAGCGGCCGTCCCGCTTCCGCCTCGCCGGCCGTCGGCTACTACGCGAAGCACTACGAGCAGCAGAAGTCGCTGATCGAAGGTGCGTTCGGCCGCCTGAAGGGCGCGCAGGTCGCGAAGTAAGCACAAAGAGCAGATCGAACCGGGAAAGCGTGCATCCATAAAGCGCGCTTTCCCGCGCTCAGGTGCGCGACCCGGTTCGTCATAGATACGTATTCAGGAAAATCACATGGCTATTGTTGAAGTCAAGGTCCCGCAGCTTTCGGAGTCGGTTTCGGAAGCCACGATGCTCCAGTGGAAGAAGAAGCCGGGCGAGGCTGTTGCCCAGGACGAAATCCTCATCGAACTGGAAACGGATAAGGTCGTTCTCGAAGTGCCCGCGCCGTCGGCCGGCGTGCTGGCCGAGATCGTCGCCCACGACGGCGACACCGTGGTCGCCGATCAGGTGATCGCGAAGATCGATACGGAAGCCAAGGCTGGCGCCGCGCCTGCTGCCGCCGCTGCACCGGCTGCAGCGCCCGCCGCTGCAGCTGCTCCCGCAGCTGCGCCGGCTGTTGCCGCCGCAACGGCTTCGAGCAGCACGATCGCGTCGCCCGCAGCGGGCAAGCTGATGGCCGAGAAGGGCCTCACGGGCGCGGACGTCGGCGGCACGGGCCGCGACGGCCGCATCACGAAGCAGGACGTGCTGGGCGCCGGCGCGCCGAAGGCCGCTCCGGCTGCCGCTCCCGCCGCTGCGAAGCCGGCTGCCGCGAAGCCCTCGCTGCCGCAAGTCAACGCACCGGCATCGGCTGCGAACTGGCTGAACGACCGCCCGGAACAGCGCGTGCCGATGTCGCGTCTGCGTGCGCGTATCGCCGAACGTCTGCTCGAGTCGCAGCAAACCAACGCCATTCTTACGACGTTCAACGAAGTGAACATGGCGCCGGTCATGGATCTGCGCAACAAGTACAAGGACAAGTTCGAGAAGGAACACGGCGTGAAGCTCGGCTTCATGTCGTTCTTCGTGAAGGCGGCGGTTCACGCGCTGAAGAAGTTCCCGCTCGTGAACGCGTCGATCGACGGCAATGACATCGTCTATCACGGCTACTTCGACATCGGTATCGCTGTCGGCTCGCCGCGTGGTCTGGTGGTGCCGATCCTGCGCAACGCCGACCAGATGAGCCTCGCCGACATCGAGAAGAAGATCGCCGAATTCGGCCAGAAGGCCAAGGATGGCAAGCTCTCGATCGAGGAAATGACGGGCGGCACGTTCTCGATCTCGAACGGCGGCGTGTTCGGCTCGATGCTCTCGACGCCGATCATTAACCCGCCGCAGTCGGCGATCCTGGGCGTGCACGCCACGAAGGAGCGCGCCGTGGTGGAAAACGGCCAGATCGTGATCCGTCCGATGAACTACCTCGCGATGTCGTACGACCACCGCATCATCGACGGCCGCGAAGCCGTCCTGTCGCTGGTCGCGATGAAGGACGCGCTGGAAGATCCGGCTCGCCTGCTGCTCGACCTGTAAGCGTCGGCCTCATCAAATATCAAGTCTTATGCTGAGCGCCGCGCGCGCGGATTCCGGAAGCCGGGGTCCGCACGCCGCGCTCACGTATCGAAAGGATGACCATGTCCAAAGAATTTGACGTCGTCGTGATCGGCGCCGGCCCCGGCGGCTATATCGCGGCGATCCGCGCCGCGCAGCTCGGCAAGTCGGTTGCGTGTATCGAAAAGTGGAAGAACCCGGCCGGCGCGCTGAAGCTCGGCGGCACCTGCCTGAACGTCGGCTGCATTCCGTCGAAGGCGCTGCTCGCCTCGTCCGAAGAGTTCGAGAACGCCGCGCATCATCTCGTTGACCACGGCATCAGCGTGGGCGACGTGAAGATCGACGTCGCGAAGATGCTCGAGCGCAAGGAAGGCATCGTCGAGAAGATGACGAAGGGTATCGAGTTCCTGTTCCGCAAGAACAAGATCACGTGGCTCAAGGGCCACGGCAAGTTCACCGGCAAGAACGAAGCCGGCGTGCAGATCGAAGTGTCGGGCGAAGGCGAAACGGAAATCGTCACGGCGAAGAACGTCATCATCGCGACGGGCTCCAAGGCGCGTCACCTGCCGGGCATTCCGGTCGACAACAAGATCGTCTCCGACAACGAAGGCGCGCTCACGTTCGACTCCGTGCCGAAGAAGCTGGCGGTGATCGGCGCAGGCGTGATCGGTCTGGAACTGGGCTCGGTGTGGCGCCGTCTTGGCGCCGACGTGACGATCCTCGAAGCGCTGCCGGAATTCCTTGGCGCGACTGACCAGGCGCTCGCGAAGGAAGCTGCGAAGCTCTTCAAGAAGCAGGGCCTCGACATTCACGTTGGCGTGAAGGTGGGCGTTGTGAAGGCGACGGACAAGAACGTCACGATCAACTACACGGACAAGGACGGCAACGCGCAAGTGCTCGAAGCCGACCGCCTGATCGTCTCGGTGGGCCGCGTGCCGAACACCGACAACCTCGGTCTCGAAGCGATCGGCCTGAAGGCCAACGAGCGCGGCTTCATCGACGTGAACGACCATTGCGCGACGAGCGTGCCGAACGTCTACGCGATCGGCGACGTGGTGCGCGGCCCGATGCTCGCGCACAAGGCCGAAGACGAAGGCGTGCTGGTGGCCGAGATCATCGACGGCCAGAAGCCGCACATCGACTACAACTGCATTCCGTGGGTGATCTACACCGAGCCGGAAATCGCATGGGTCGGCAAGACGGAGCAGCAGCTCAAGGCCGAAGGCCGCGACATCAAGACGGGCCAGTTCCCGTTCATGGCGAACGGCCGCGCGCTTGGCATCAACAAGGCCGACGGCTTCGTGAAGATGATCGCCGACGCCAGGACCGACGAACTGCTCGGCGTGCACATCATCTCGGCGAACGCATCGGACCTGATCGCGGAGGCCGTGGTGGCGATGGAGTTCAAGGCGGCCGCCGAAGACATCGGCCGCATCTGCCATCCGCACCCGTCGCTGTCCGAAGTCATGCGCGAAGCGGCGCTCGCCACCGACAAGCGCGCGCTCAACATGTAATGCACAAGGGCGGGGCGGCCGACTTTTGATGGCCGCTCTGCCTTGCAGTACCCAGCATCACTTACGGAGGCGGGTGGGCTTTGGCTCTCCCGCCTTTCCTCATTTGCGGCCCGGAAAATGAACGTCACCGAATACTACGAAAACGAACTGCAGTCGCGGGGATACCAGCCCGATGCGGCCCAGCGTGTCGCCATCGAGCGGCTGCAGCGGTGCTACGACGAGTGGGTGGAGTACAAGTCGCGCCGCTCGAACGCGTTCTGGAAGCTCATCAATCACCCCGACCTGCCGCGCGGCGTGTACATGTGGGGCGGCGTGGGCCGCGGCAAGAGCTTCCTGATGGACAGCTTCTACGCGGTCGTGCCCGTGCAGCGCAAGACGCGCCTGCATTTTCACGAGTTCATGCGCGAAGTGCATCGCGAGCTCGAAGAGCTGAAGGGCCAGGCCGACCCGCTCGACGAACTTGCGCGCCGCATCGCGAAGCGTTACCGGCTGATCTGCTTCGACGAATTCCATGTCTCGGATATCGCGGATGCAATGATCCTGTATCGCCTTCTGGACGGCCTCTTCAAGAACGGCGTGCAGTTTGTGATGACCTCCAACTACGATCCCGATTTGCTGTATCCCGACGGCCTGCATCGCGACCGCATGCTGCCCGCGATCGAGCTCATCAAGGAAAAGTTGGATGTCCTGAACGTTGACGCCGGCATCGACTATCGGCAGCGCACGCTCGCGCAGGTCGAGGTTTATCACACGCCGCTCGGCGCCGAAGCCGACCGCGCATTGCGCCACTCGTTCGCGCAGCTCGCGGCGGTGCCCGACGAGAGTCCGATCCTGCATATCGAAAAGCGCGAGCTGAAGGCTCTGCGCAAGGCCGACGGCGTAGTCTGGTTCGATTTCGCGACGCTGTGCGGCGGCCCGCGCTCGCAGAACGACTACCTGGAGCTGGCGAGCCGCTTCCACGCGGTGATCCTCTCCGACGTGCCGCAGATGACGCCGCGCATGCAATCCGAAGCACGCCGCTTCACGTGGCTCATCGACGTGTTCTACGACCATAAGGTGAAGCTGCTGATGTCGGCTGCGGTGCGGCCCGAGGAGCTGTATGTCGAAGGACCGATGGCGAACGAATTTACGCGCACGGTCTCGCGCATCGTCGAAATGCAATCGAAGGAGTACCTCGAAGCGCCGCGTCGCATCGTCGACACGAGCCTGACCTGAGCGCCGTCCAGCCCCATTCGCCGTCGCGAAAAGAGACTGCAGGGGCCTTTTCAAGATTCGGACTCATCTGATAGTCGCCGCTGGGGCAAGTCCCTATCGTTTGTCTGGAACATTACGGACAAAGGAGAGGACCATGACCCCCTATCGCGATATTACCGAGGAAGAGTGGCGCCGCGTCATGCCGCTGCTGCCTGAACTGCGCCCGCGCACCGAGCTGCGTGGCCGGCCGCTGGCCAACACGCGTGCGGTGCTCAACGGCGTGCTCTGGGTGATGTACAGCAGCGCTACATGGTCGGCCATGCCGCGCCGCTACCCTTCGTATCAAACCTGCCACCGCCGCTTCAAGGCCTGGCACGACAGCGGCGTGCTCCGGCGCGTGATGGCGGAGCTGTTCGGCGAAGAGGGCGTGATGTTGTGCGACACGATCGAGACGCGTATGCGTAAGCATATGAGCCGAGCGGACAAGCTCGCGCGCCGCGACCAGCCGCCGGCCTCGCTGCCGAAGACCTCGCCGTTCGCACCGTCGCCCGATACGGCGCAGCCGTTTTCCTACCAGCGAGCCTTGTATCGCCAGACGGCCTGAGCACGTTGTCCGTAGGGCGGGGCGCAGTCCACGAGAATCGGACTGCGCCCTTTGCATACCACCGGTTACTTCTCAGTTACCTGGTAGTGCCATCTACCGTGAGGTTGGTGCTTACTGCCGGGCTTACTACCGGGCTTACTGCTGGCGAACCCACGTCTGCGAGCGGCCCAGCAGCGAGATGCCAAGATAGCCGCGCACCACGAGCTTTTGTCCGCCGTCCTCCAGATGCATCTTGCAGCGATACACCTTGCCGTTTTCCGGGTCGAGGATGTGGCCGTTGTCCCAGCCGTCGTCGCTCTTCTTCATTCCGTCGATAATCGTCATGCCGAGAATGAGCTGGTCCTTGCGCGCGTCGGTGCACTCGGTGCAGCGGCGATCCGGTTTGTCGGCCGGATTGAGGCCCTTGATGACCTTGCCGTTGAGGTCGCCGCTGCCGTCGTCGCTGATCTGGACGAGTGCTTTCGGCTGACCCGTGTGATCGTCGATGGTTTCCCACACGCCCACCGGCGTGGCGCTTTGCGCATGCGCGGCCATCGCGCCGCCGAGGAGAGAGCTCGCCAGCGCGAGCTGGGTTGCCGCGCGTGCGGCGAATGCAAGGGTGCGTCCGGTGATCCGGTTCATATGTCGTCCTCCACTGATGATTGTCGTGATCGTGCAGACCGTGCGTGCGCCTTGCCAGCGCGCAGGCCGGTGTAGGGCAGGATACGCGAAAGCGCGGCGTTCGTAGGAGAGGAGGGCCTCTAGTCGCCCCCCGGCCCGGTTCATCGGGTCAGTTCAGCTGATACGAGAATGTCGCGTTGATGCGCGGGCTGCGCGACGCGCTTTCCACGGGCGCATCCGCGAGCGCCTTGGCCACCGAGAGGTCGAGGGTATAGTACTTGCCGTCCGAAATCCGGAAGCCGATCGACGCCGACGAAAGCCGCGATGGCGCGGGCGTGCCCGCATGCAGGTAGACGCGCGCCATATCGAACGAAACGTAGGGCGTGATCGTCTGCAGCCACACGTAGGCGGGCCGGAACGGATGGTTCACTTCGAAGGAAAAGCCCCAGCCCGAATCGCCCGATGCTTCGCCGGGCTCGTAGCCCTGTGCGAAGTGCTGTGCGCCGAAGGAGATCTCTTCGGACGTGGGCAGCGTCACCGGGCTGTACTGGCCCGTGGCGGCCACGGCCGTGCCGAAGCCGAGCGGCCAGTCGTTGGTTTGGGAGACCGTGGCATCGGTGCGCACGAAGTTCAGCGAGACGGGGTTCTGCACCACGAGCCCCGGTATGTTCGTGTCCACCGACTTCGAGGCGCCGAGCACGTTGAAGGCCTTTGCCACGTTGAAGCTCGCCTTGCGCACCTGGCCCGGCTGGACATCGGTGTAGTCGGCCTGCAGTTGCAGCACGCGAATCTGGGAGCGTTCGCCATACTGCGCGCCGTTGATCGTGTTGTGATAGTCGTTCTCATCGTGGGTCGCGTAGACGCTTGCTGTGCCGATCAGGCTGCGCGTGTTGTTGAGCAGCATCGGGTACGAGAGCGAGCCCGTGAGCTTGTCGCTGATGACCGTCCGTTCTACGTAAGAGGGCAGGCCCGGATTGTCGGTCGGATTGCCGCGATAGTGCGAGGCATCCACTTTCGCCGTGAGGCCGTCGCTGCCCACCGGCACCGCCGCATGCGCCGCGATGTAGGTGATGTGATCAGGACCCCTTGGCATCAGCGCGGAGATGCTCAGTTGCTCGCCGAACGGCGTGAGCCCGTTTTCGCTGGCCGTCAGGAGGCCCTGAACGCCGGGCTGATTGGTGTTCACGCCGGCGCTGAAGTCGACGCTCTTGTGCCGGGTATCGAGTTCGAGCGTTGTCGCGCCGTCGGTGTTGCTGGGCGGCGGCACGTTGGCCGAAACCTTGAGGCCCGGCAGCAAGCCCAGCACGTTGATATAGCGCTGGAACGTGGCTGTGCGCAGCGGCCGGTCGTCGACGATATGCGCCGCGATCGCGCGGATCTTGCCTTCCAGCGCGCCGGGCTTGCCGGTGATCTTGACGTTGGCCACGTAGCCTTCCACGACCACGATGCGCACGACGCCATTGGCGAAGTCCTGTGCAGGCACGAACGCGAACGACAGCGCATAACCGCGCGACTGATACAGCTTCGTCACGCTATCCACCGTCTCGATCAGCTTGCCGATCGTGATGTCGTGATTCGCAAGGGGTGCGAAGCGTTGCGCGACTTCGTCGAACGGAATCGATTTCACCCCCTCGACCTTGAAAGTCGTGGGCGTGAGATGCGTGGCGAGCAGTTGCTGCAGCTGCGGTGTCTGCTGCTCCACGTTCACGGTTACGTTCGGCGCCTTTTGCGGCGCATTGACCTGCGGCAGCGCGTCGAGCGGATTCCCGCCGAGCGGGTTTGCGCCTGGCGCCGGCCGGCTCTGCGCGACTGCAACCCCCGTGAGACCGCTCGCCGCCACCCCCACAGCGGCGAGCATGGCCCATCCTGCAACTGCGCCTCTCATTTCACTGCCCTCTAGCTTATCGGGCGGCACGCGTCGTGGATTGTTGGTATTCGACGCGTGCCGTCTCTTTGTGCCGCCTTCGTGGGCGGTCTGTGGCTCCCTGACGCCTGTGTTTTTATTCCTGCGGTCTTGCGACTACGTTCTTGCCAGGCTGTGCGCGCGCAACGTTCCGGTCCGAATGTCGCGTCGTCGCGCTGCCTATCTTGCCCGATGATTTTGCGTTCGGCTACGGCAGCTTCTTGAGCAGGCCACCTAACAGACCGCCCGAACTGCCGGCGCTGCCCGAGGTGCCGGAGGTGCCGCCCGCCGTCGAGCTGAGCGTGCCCGTGACCGTGCCGACGAGCGCCGTCACCGGCTGCAGCAGGGCGCCGCCGCCGCTGCTGCCGCTCGTGAGCGAAGCGAGCGCACCCGTGGCCGTCGAACCGCCCGACGTGCCGGTCGGGTTGCCGGCGAGCAGGGCGCCCACCACGGGCACGCCCGCGATCGTGCCGCTGAGCGGGGTGGCCGAGAGGACGCTGTTGAGCGGCGTGTTCGTCAGCACTCCCCCGAGCGGCGTGCCCGAAAGCACGCTCGTGAGCGAGCCGACCGGCAGGTTGCCGAGCGGCGAGCTGCCAAGGCCGAGGCTCGCGAGCGTGGCCTTGAGCGGGCCGAGCGGACCGCTTGCCGCGGCGCCCGTCGGCGGACCGTTCAGTACAGCGTAATTACTGCTGCCGACGAGACTCACGATCAAGCCGGGAATCGGCGCGGCGCCGTTCGGGCCGTTCGGATTGACAAGGCCGCCCGCGTTGGTCACGGTGTTGCCGAGCGACGCGACGAGCGTGCCGACATCGGCGCCGAGCGGGTTGTTCGTGGCGGTGCTGGCCGTGCTGCCGAAGGTCGTGCCGGCCGTCGAGACCGCGCCGCCCAGCTTGGCGAGCACGCCCGAAAGCGGCACGCCGAGGCCCGTCGTCGTTCCCACCTGCTGAGTGACGAGACCGGCCGTGAGCACGATCGGCGTGATGGCCGTGCTGATGGGCTGCGTGACCTGTTGCACGGGCGCCGAGGAGAGCACGTTGCCAAGGACCGCGCCGCCCGCGTTGACCGTGTTCGCCGTCGTGGCGAGCACGCCTGCCACCGGCGACGTGACGGGGGAAAGCGGCGAGAGCGGGCCGCTGCCGAGACCGCTCACGGTCGACGAAAGGCCGTTGACTACACCGCTCGTCGAGCTCACCACGCTGCCGAGGCCGGCAACCGTGGCGCCCACCGGGTTCGTGCTCGATCCGGTCTGGCCGACACCGCCCGCGAGGTCGTTGGCGAGCGCGTTGACCACGCCGCCCGTGCTCGCGACGGTGCTGCCGAGGCCCGACGTGACGCCGCTCGCGCCGGGTATGGGTGCGGAACTGATGGTGTTGCCGAGGTCGGCGGCAGTCTTGGCGACCGAGGTCAGCGCACCGCTCGTCCCGGTTGTGCCGCTGGACGTCGTCGAGCCCCCGCCACCCGTGTTCGTGCCGCTGCCGCCGCCCGTCGAGCCGGTCGTGGTGCCGCCTCCCGTGCCGCTGGTGCCGCCGGTGCCGGTTGCACCGCTCGCCGCGGTGTTGGGCGGCGTATAGCTGCTGCCGCCGCAGGCCGCGAGCGCGCACGCTACCGCGCAGGCGAGCGCCGTGAGGCGCAAGCCGCGCACGAGCGTCTGGGTCTGTTCGTTGAAAACCGCCGTTGCGCTGGTGGACATGACGGTGTCTCCTCGTTTGAAAGAGTGGTTCGAATGCGCTTATTTCTTGGCGCCGAGCAGGCCGCCCACGAGCGAGGTCAAGCCGGCGAGCGGGCCCGTCGTGCTGCTGCTCGTCCCGCCGCTCGAGGACACGAGCGAGAGACCTGGGGTGGTGCTGCCGCTGCTCGCGCCATGCGAGCCCGAGGCGCTCGCGCCCGTGCCGGCCACGGCGCCGACACCGACTCCTACGCCGACACCGCCTGCTGCGCCGGTGACCGTGCTGGTCAGGCTTGAGACGAGGCTCGTCACGGGGGCGAGCGGATTGCTGCCGCTGCTGCCGGAACTGCCGGCGCCGCCGATGCCGCCGGTCAAGCCGCCAAGAAGGCTCGTGACAGGGGCAAGCGGGCCGCTGCCCGAGCTGCCCGAGCCGCCGGTCGCGCTACCGAGGAGGCTCGTGATCGGAGCGAGCGGATTGCTGCTCGAGCTACCGCCTGTCAGCAGTCCACCGGCCGAGGCGACCGTCTTGCCCGTATCGGCGACGAGCGTGCCGACGCCGGTAGTGACCGGATTCGTGCCGCCGCCCGCCTGTGCGACGAGCGCGCCGCCCTTCTGGAGTCCGCCGCCGACCGCCTGCAGCAGGCCGTTGACCGGCGTGCCGACGCCCGTGGCATTGCCAAGCGTTTGCGTGGTGGCGGCGAGCACCGAGGTGATCGGCGTGATGGCCGAGCTGAGCTGCTGCGTGACCTGCTGGACCGGCCCTTGCGAAAGGGCCGACGTGAGCGTCTGGCCGCCGGTGGTGAGCGCCGAGCCGAGCGTGTCGACGGCGCCGCCGACGGGCGTCGTGAGCGCGGCGAGCGGCGCGAGCGGGCCGCTGCCGAGGCTCGTGACGAGCTGGCCGGCGCTCGTGACGGCCTTGCCGACGTCGCTCACGGCGCCGCCGGTGCTGGCGAGCGTGGTGCCGACCGGATTGCTGCCGGCGCCGATCTGGCCGAGGCCTTGCGAAACGCCCGTGCCGAGCGCCGAGACGGCCGCGCCGGCGTTCTGCACGATACCGCCGGCGGCGCTCGTGGTCGCGGAGCTGACACCCGGCAACGATTGCGAGGCGATCAACGTGCCGAGACCCGTTGCCGTCGAGCCGGCGGCATTCACGACATTGCCGGCGGCGTTCGCGACCTGGCCCACGGCATTGGCGGCGACGGTCGAACCGCCGCCGCCCGAACCGTTGCCATTGCCGTTGCTGCCGGTCGTGGTGCCGCCCCCGTTCCCCCCTCCATTGCCCGTGCCGCTGCCGCTATCGCCGGTGGTCGTGCCGCCATTACCGCTTCCCGTGCTGCTGCCGTTGCTGCCGGTGGTGGTGCCTGCACCGCTGTCGCCGCTTCCGCTCGAACTGCCCGAGCCGCTGGAGCCGCTCGTGGACAGTGTGCCGCCGCCGCTACCCGTGCCCGTGCCGCTGCTGAGCGTGCCGGAGCCGCCGCATGCGCTCAACGAAAGCATGGCGGCGGCGGTGGCCGCGATGAGCGTCAAGCGTGCGGCGTTGCCGATCGTGTTCTGATGCATGGTGCCCTCGTCTCGTGTGGTATCTGCTTGTGTCATTTGTCTGGACTACGTGCCCATATCTGCAACAGATGTGCCAGGCAGCGGCGAGGGCGATGACGTGCAGAAAACCGCGTACTAGAGGGGTTTTTCAAATCAAGGCGTGCCAAGCATCTGGCCGCGTCTTTTGTCGAAGGAATCGTTTGCACGGATGTCGCGAGACCTTGTGCTGGCAAGCGTTACGTCACGTAACGCCGGCATGGCGGCGTTACGGAACAAGACGTAACGCGATGACTTTCTAGTCCTGAATAGTGCAGTCATGGTTTGTCCGAGCTAAACAACACAACGCCCATGCCGATAATGAAAATACGAGAGGGCGATTGCGCAACGAAGGTTGTTACGCTATAAAAGCCGCACAAGGAGAGCCGGACGCATGCATCAGGAGAGGTATGTATGCGATTTGGGCCAACGTCAGCGAGCCGTAATAGAGGCTCGCGCGCAGCTGGACCGGATGCGCAGGCGACTATTCACGATACGGGCAAGGCTTTGTGAAGCCGGCGCAGGACAACGTGAAAGCGAAATAAAGAGAGAGAGGGCCGAAATGAACAAGCTGTTCAAACAATTCATCAAGTCGGAAGACGGGGTTACCGCGCTCGAATATGGGCTGATTGCTGGCCTGATTGCGCTGACCATTGCCGCTTCTGTCACGAGCGTGGGTAACGAGCTGAAGACTGTGTTCACGAACATCGTGACATCTGTGACTGCCGCAGTCACAGCTTCAGCCGGCTAAGCGACTTATCGTTCCGAGTTCGCAGTAGTCCGTAATAAAGCGGTCGTTCCGCTTTGCCCGCGCGCCGGTCTTTCGGCGCGCGCGAATTGCTGCGCGCGTCGAAAGACCGGCTATGACACTCACCCTACTCAGCGGCCTCGTGTTCGGCGCCTGGACGGTGGCAGTCGCGATCGGCGATTGCTGTTCCCGCCGTGTGCCCAACGCCCTCGTTGTGGCGGGCCTATGCGCTGCGCTCGCCGCGTCGCTGCTGCACGCCGGGCCGGCGCGCATCGGTCCCGGGCAGGCACTTGGCGCCACCTTGGTCAGTGCCGCTGCGCTCATGCCGTGCTTCGTGCTCGGCGTAATGGGTGCGGGCGACGTCAAGGTGTTCGCCGTGCTCGGAGCGTGGTGCGGATTGCATCTGTTGTTCGACCTGTGGATCGTCGCTAGTATCGCTGCGGGTGTGCATGCTGCGGCGACGCTGATCGCGCTCCGCTGGCGCAGCAGTGCGGCACGATCTCAAGGAGTGCAGATATTTACGGTGGGTGGGCGGCGCGGTACGCCATACGCCGCCTACCTGACCATGCTGGCCTTTGCATGGCTTGCGTGGCAGTTCGCGCTCGGGAGTACGCGATGAGCCGGGTCACGGGCAAGCCCATGCGTCGCACGACGCAGCGCGGTACCGCCGCAGTTGAATTCGCGATCGTGTTTCCAGTGTTCTTCCTCGTGCTCTACGCAATCATCACGTACAGCATGGTGTTTCTCACACAGCAGAGTCTCACGGCAGCAGCGGAAGAGGGTGCGCGTGCCGCGCTCGTTTGGCAGAGCGCGACGAGCGACGAATTGGCCTTAAATGCGCGTGCCACGCAGGCATGCACGCGCGCGGCGACGGTCGTGAGCTGGCTGCCCGTCGCGGCCCACTGCACCCCCGCGATAAGCTCCGCGCCGTCGGGTTGCACGAACAATCCCGCCATGGACTGCATCCAGGTGACGCTGACTTACGCATACGAGACGAATCCACTCGTGCCGATATTGCCTCTTCTGAGCATCGCTATACCGCAGTCGCTCACCGGTCAGGCGACCGTGCAAATCGATCCGGAGAATCTGCTGTGATGCGCACTCGGACCCACTCTTACGCAATCGCGCCGCTCCACCGAAGCCAGGGTGATCGTTCATGGCGAATCTGACCAAAGTCGTCGCGGGCCTGCTGATTGCCGCTGCGCTCGTGCTCGGCGCGTTTGCCTTCATGCTGGCGCGTCGCGCGCCTCCGGCGCCGGTTGTCCAGCCCGTTTCTTCTGCAGTACAAACGCTCGTGCCGGTCGTCGTCGCCACGCGCACGCTGCCCGCGGGCCAGCCGATTCCCGCCGACGCGCTGCGCGTACAGACGCTGCCTATCCATCCCGCGGGTGCGTTCAACGACAAGGCGCTGATTGCCGGCCGCGTGCCGCTTGACGAGATCGCGGCGGACACCCCCGTGCTCGACGCGCAGCTGTCGTCGAGTCTCGCGACCAGCATCCAGCCTGGCGAGCGTGCCGTGGCGGTGCGTGTCGACGAGGTCAACGCGGTGGGCTACGAGCTCAGGCCCGGCAATTACGTCGATGTGTTTTTCACGCTGCGCCGCGACGGCGCGGTGAGCGGCGGCGAAGTGGGCCGCACCCAGGCGCGGCTTCTCGTTTCGAAGGCGCGCGTGCTGGTCTTCGGCAATCCTGCCGACGCAACGCCGCCGCGCGGCAACACGCAGCGCACGAGCGGCTTCGGCACGCAGAACATGGCGCCGCGCACCGCCGTACTCGCGGTGCCGGTGACCGAAGTGGACAAGCTGGCCCTCGCGCAAAACCAGGGACAACTGATTTTGGCGCTGCGCAATCCGACCGATGACGACACGGTCGATCCTTCGGCATTCGCGGCGCCTCCGGGCGTGATCAAGGTCGTGTCGCACGATGCGCCGCAGGGCTCGACGCGCGCGGCGGAGGGTGTGGCGCTCGATCAGCTCGCGGGCGGCAGTGCGCCGCGCGAGCCACTGGCAGCCGCAACACATCGCAACGCGCCGGCGGCGCGCGGCGGTATCGAAGTGATACGGGGCGGGCGAGCGGAAACGGTTGCCTGGTAATGTGCCGCACAGGCGCGGCGGGTTTGTGGCAAGCAAAACAATATGACGATGACGAGGAAACTCGCGGCGGCCCTCGTGGCATCCGCGTGCGCCGGGCTTCTCACGCTCGCGTTTGCGACGGCGCCCGCACGCGCTGCGCCGGGTGTGCAAGGAGGATCGGCGGCGCTGCCGCAGGCGGTCGAGCTCACGGTGGGTGAGCAGCGCACGCTGCCGGTTTCGGGCGCATTGCGGCGCATCGCGGTGGGGGATCCCTCGATCGCGGACGTGCTGATCGTGCGCGGCGACCGGCGCGGCGGCGTGCTGCTGGTCGGCAAGGCGCCGGGCACGACGAACGTGATGCTGTGGGACGGCGGCGACACGGCGAGCACGATCACGGTCAACGTGACGACGAGCGCCGCGCGTGCCTTGCTCGGCCCCGATACGCCGGCGGTGAAGACGCTGAACGGCACGGCGATCATCACGGGCGAGGCGGCGACGATGGAGGCGCACCAGCGCGCGGTGGTCGCGGCGGAGAGTGCGCTTGGCAAGGATGCGAAGCCCGATAGCGTGCTCGACGCCTCGAGCGTGGCGACGCGTGCGGTGGTTCAGGTGGATGTGCGGGTGGTGGAGTTCAGCCGGTCGGTGCTCAAGCAGATCGGATTCAACTTTTTCCGCCAGAACAACGGTTTTTCGTTCGGCTCGTTCGGACCTTCGTCGCTGTCGTCGGGCGCGAACAATACGGCAGCGCCCACGGCGCTCACGGGGATCACGCCGATCTCTTCGGCGTTCAATCTCGTGTTCTCGTCGGCGTCGCATGGGCTGTTTTCGGATCTGAGCCTCATGGAGACGAACAATCTCGCGCGTGTGCTGGCCGAGCCGACGCTCGTGGCGCTCTCGGGGCAGAACGCGAGTTTTCTCGCGGGCGGCGAAATTCCCGTGCCGGTGCCGCAGGCGCTCGGCGCGACGTCGATCGAATACAAGCCGTACGGCATCGGGCTCACGCTCACGCCTACCGTGCTTTCGCCGCAGCGCATCGCGCTGAAGGTCGCGCCCGAGGCGAGCCAGCTGGACTACACGAACGCCGTGACGATCAGCGGCGTTTCGGTGCCGGCGATCACGACGCGCCGTGCGGAAACGACCGTCGAGCTGGGTGATGGCGAGAGTTTCGTGATCGGCGGCCTGATCGACCGCGAGACGTCGTCGAATGTGAACAAGGTGCCGCTCCTGGGCGATCTGCCGGTGATCGGCACGTTCTTCAAGCAGCTGCAGTATCAGCAGACCGACAACGAACTGGTCATCATCGTGACGCCGCATCTGGTTTCACCGCTCGCGAAGAACGCCACGCTGCCTGCGACGCCTGGTGAGCAGTCCGAACAGCGCGACGGCCCGGTCTGGCGCGCGTTGCTGGGCGGTGCGGCCTCGCGCGATCCGGTGCCGGGATTTTCGCCGTGAGCGGGCCGGGGATGCCGGCGGCGCAGCAGCAAAAATGGGAGAGCAGTCATGAACGCGAGAGTGCACTTGCAGGCTGACCGTACGGTTGCGGATTCCTTCGTATTCGCGTCGCCGGACGAAGCGCACGCGCGCTGGATCGCACGCTCGATCGGAGCGGCCGGCAAGATCGATGCCGTGGTGCTCGATCCGGCGCAGGTGACGCAGCGCATTGCGATGCACATGCCCTCGCTCCTGCTGGTGGACTTTTCGGAAGGGCGCGGCGCGGCGGCGAGTGCGGTGGCCGCGGCCGCGCACGCGGCATTTCCGGGGCTGCAGGTCATTGCGGTGGGCACGCTTGCCGAACCCGAGAGCGCCCTTGCCGCGCTGCGCGCCGGCGTGCGCGATTTCGTCGATATGGCGGCCGACGGCAGCGACGCGCTGCGTATCGTGCGCCAGGTGCTCGACAACCGCATCGAGCCGGTGAGCCGCCACGGCCATCTCACGGTGCTGCTGGGCGCGCGCGCGGGCATGGGCGTGACGACGCTTGCGGCGAACCTCGGTGCGCTGCTTGCGCACAAGGGCGCGGCGATCAACCGCCACACGGCGCTCCTCGACCTGGGCCTGCCGGCCGGCGACGGCGCGTTGCTGCTGAACGCGGGCAACGGCTTTTCGTTCGTCGACGCCGTGCGCAACTTGCGCCGCTTCGACCAGACCTTCGTGCACACGGCGCTCGCGCGCCACGAGAGCGGGCTGGCGCTGACGACCTTGCCCGCCGATCTCGGCGCGCTGCGCGAGGTCTCGTATCAATCCTCGGCAGCGCTGCTCACGCGGCTGCGCGCGTTCTTCGACCAGCAGCTGGTCGATCTCGGCGGCTTCTCGAACACGGAGTTCATCGCCCATGTCGTGCAGGCCGCCGACGATACGTGGCTCGTCTGCGACCAGAGCGTCGCCTCGATCGTTTCGGCGGCGCGCCAGCTCGATGCGCTGCGCGAGGGCGGTGTGGACCTGGCTCACGTGCAGCTCGTGCTCAACCAGTACGAGGCGGAGCTCGACCTCTCCGCCGCGCAGATCGCTTCGCGCCTTGGCATCGAACTTGCGGGAGTGTTGCCGTCGCGACGCGTGGCGCTGTGCCAGGCGGCCAACCGCGGCAAGCTGCTCGCCGAGGCGGCGCCGCGCGATCCCTATGTGCGCGCGCTGGAGGCGCTCGCCGCGCAGCTCGACGGTCAGCGGCCGCGCGCGGCGAGAAAGCTCGAGGCGCTGCGCCGCTTTCTCCCACACTCTTCGAAGCGGTCGTAGATCATGGCGGATAACATCGAATTTGCCGACGACTCCCCTCTGTTCGCGCAGAGCCAGCAGTTTCAGGACATCAAGAACGCGGCTCACGAGCATCTGCTCACACGCATCGAGGAGCTGGGCGCCGAGTTCGGCCGCTGGTCGCGCCACGCGATCAATCAGTTCGTCGATCTGGAAATGGACAGCTTCGTGCGGCTGCGCCATATCCCGATCAACGAGAGCGAGGTGCGGACCATCGCCGAGGCGCTGACGAAGGAGCTCGCGGGCTTCGGGCCGATTGAGGACCTGCTTGCCGATCCCGCCGTCGAAGACATTCTCGTGAACGGCTATAGCGATGTCTACGTGTCGCGTCACGGCATCCTCGCGAAAATTCCGGTGCGTTTCTCGGACAACGCGCATCTGCTGCGTATCGTGCGCCGCATTCTCGCGCCGATCGGGCGGCGTCTCGACGAATCGAATCCCATGGTCGATGCGCGCCTGCCCGACGGCGGGCGCATCAACGTCGTGATCGAGCCGCTCTCGCTGGCGGGTCCGATCGTCTCCATCCGCAAGTTCCGCAAGGATCCGCTGCGGCCCGACGATCTGCTCGGCAACGGCACGTTCGGCGTGGAGATCGGCGCGCTCTTCGAAGCGGCGGTGCAGGCCCGCTGCAACATACTCGTCTCGGGCGGCACGAGTTCCGGCAAGACCTCGCTGCTCAATGCGCTGGCGTTTCACATCCCCGACGTGGAGCGCGTGGTGACGATCGAAGACACCGCGGAGCTTTCGCTGAACCACCCCCACGTGGTGCGGCTGGAGAGCCGGCCGGGCGGCTTCGACGGGGCTGGCGTCGTGACCATTCGCGATCTGTTGCGCAACACGCTGCGCATGCGGCCCGATCGCATCATCGTCGGCGAAGTGCGCGGCGGCGAGGTGCTGGAAATGCTGCAGGCGATGAACACGGGCCACGACGGCTCGATGGCGACCGTGCACGCGAGTTCGCCGCGCGAGTGCCTGTATCGCCTTGAGATGCTCGCGGGCTTCGCGGGATTTCAGGGCACCGAATCGAGCCTGCGCCGGCAGATCGCGAATGCGGTCGATTTCATCGTGCAGATCGGCCGGCTGTCGAACGGGCGCCGGAGGATTCTTTCGGTTACCGAAGTAACGGGTCTGTCCGACAATGTCATCGCGACTCAGGAGCTGTACCGCTACGAGCCGGTGACTACGCCCGAGGGCGAGGAGATCGACCGCTGGGACTCGCTCGGCATCCATCCGCATTCGCCCAAGCTCGCGCGTTTCCGTCAGGCCTTGAGCGCGGCTGCCTTCGGCATGGGCGGGCGCGACGGGGGCTTCAATGTCTAGCGGGCTCGCCGTCGTCGCGGCGCTTGCGCTGCTGTTCGCGGCGTTGGGGCTCATGCTCTGGCACCGCGCGCAGACGCGTGTCGCGCGCGAGCGCGTGACACGCTTCGTCGAAAGCCGGGTAGCGGCGGCGGGCTATGGCGCTGCCGCGTCCGTGCCGAACGCACCCAATGCACCCAAAGCGCACAATGCACACAGCGCAGCCAGTGCGTCGAACGCTCAGACGCCCGCCCGCGCGGCGGCCGACCCGGATAGCTGGCGCATGCGCGCCGCGACCGCTTTCGAACACGCGATGAGCCGCGCGGGAATTGCCAATGCACGCAAGCCTGCCTTGCTCATTGCGTTCGTGACGCTGACCGCATGCCTGTGGGCAGGGCTGCTCGGCGGCGTGCTCGCCGCGCTAACCGTCATGGCGATGGTCAGCGTGCTCGTGGCGTTCGTTCTTTCGTTGCGCATGCAACGGCGGCGCGCGAGGCTGGTCGCGCAGTTGCCTTCATTTCTCGACGGTATCGTGCGTCTCGTGGTGCTCGGCAACAGCGTGCCGGCAGCGTTCCAGGCCGCACTGCAAACCACCGAGATGCCGTTGCGCGAGTGTCTCGATCGCGTCTCGCGCATGCTGCGTACCGGCGTCGAGATCGACCGCGCGCTGCATCAGGTCGCCCAGGTCTATCACGCGAACGAACTCGATCTGGTGGGCGCGGTGTTGCGCCTGTCGGTGCGCTACGGCGGGCGCGCCGACGTCATGCTCGAACGCATGGCGACCTTCATGCGCGATCTCGATCAGGCGCAGCGCGAACTCGTGGCGATGTCCGCGGAAACGCGCATGTCCGCCTGGGTGCTGGCCCTGCTGCCCGTCGGCATCGTCGGCTTTCTCATCCTCGTCAATCCGAAGTATTTTGCGGCGATGTGGTACGACGACGGCGGCCGTCACCTGGTCTACGGTGCGCTCGTGCTGCAGGTAGTGGGCGCGTATCTGCTGTATCGGCTCACGCGGTTGAGGAGCACGTTATGAATGCGGAACGGCTCGGCGTGCTCGCGCTCCTGCTGGCGGCGCTGGGTTTTGCGCTGCTGGCAGGGCAGGTGCTGAGCCGCATCGCCGCCGCCCGGCGCAGCGCGCGTACGCTCGAGCAGCGCTTCGCGAGTTACGGCGCCGAAGCGGTTGTGGCCGACGCGCGCGCGGCGGCGTCGAGCCGGGCCGACGCCGGTAGTGGTGCAGGCGGCACGACAGGCAGCGCGAAGGCCGGCCTCGGCGCGGCGGCACAAGGAGGGGCGGCGAGTGTTAGTGCGGTATCCCAGGCAAGTGCGGCGGGCGCCTCCGCGGAGGCGGCAAGCCGGCCGGCAAGCTTGCCGCCGCCGGCGCGTGCAACGGGGCTCAAGGGTTTTGTCGAAGCGTTCGCCGAGCTGGGCGCGCGCTGGCTCGATACGCCGGCGGGCCGGCTCATCGTGGCCGAAGAAGACCGGCGCGTGCTGGACCGCTGCGGCTATGTCGATGCGCGCTCGCGCGGGCTCTTTCTCGTTGCACGCGTTGCCTGCGCGACGGGGGGCGGCGCCCTCGGCGCGTGGCTCGCCGCGTTGCACGACCCGGCCGGCCATTCGCTCGTGTTCATGGGCCTGGGCGCGGTTGCGGGCGTCATGCTGCCCAAGCTCTGGTTGGCGAGGCGCGTACGTGCGCGAATCGAATCCGTCGCGAACGAGCTGCCCATGTTCGTCGATCTGCTGCGCCTGCTGCAGGGTGTGGGCCTCTCGCTCGACCAAAGCCTGCAGGTCATGGTGAACGAATTCCGCCGCGTGCTGCCGGTGCTCGCGGGCGAGATGGAGATCGCGCAGCGCCAGTTCGTCGCGGGCCGGACGCGCGAGCAATCGCTGCATCGTATGGCGTCGATCTACGAGAACGAGGACCTGCGTGCCGTGATCCGTTTGATCATTCAGGTGGACCGGCACGGCGGCGCGGTTCAGGAGCCGCTCAGGCAATTCGGCGAGCGCCTGCGCGACGTGCGCCGCGCGTCGCTGCGCGAGCGGATCGGTCGGCTCACCGTCAAGATGACCGGCGTGATGGTGCTTACGCTTTTGCCCGCGCTGCTGATCGTCACGGCGGGGCCCGGCTTGATCTCGGTGATGCGCGCGCTTGCGTCGCATCGTTGAGAGCCGGTCATGAAACACGCACACGGGGACATCATGAATCACATCGTTACGCGTCATGCGCCGGCTCTGCGCGGCGCGCTTGCCGCGGCGGCATGCATGACGCTCGTGGCGCTCGCTGCCTGTGCGTCGAAGGAGCAGGGCTACGGCGTGGGGCCGCAGGCCCAGGCGGAGATGCAGATGCGCGAGGCCACGCGCGACCCGGCGCCCGATACGCCGGGCATGTACCTGGGGCTCATCCAGCGCATGCAGGCCGACGGGCTTTATTACGCTTCGCTCGCGCATATCGACGAGTACGAGCATCAATACGGCGCGAGCCCGGAGTCGATCGTGCTGCGCGCCGATGCGTTGCGCGCGACGGGGCAGACGGCGGCGAGCGCCACGGCCTACACACAGCTGCTGACGACGCCGTTCGCGGCGCGCGGCCATCGCGGTCTTGGTCTGCTTGCAGGCGCGGCGGGCGATTTTCCGAAAGCGGCCAGCGAATTGGCGGAGGCATCGCGGCTCGAGCCCACCGACGCCACGACGCTCTCCGATCTCGGCTATGCATTGCTGCGCGAGGGCGAGGTGGCGGCGGCGCGCGTGCCGCTGCTGAAGGCCGTCGAGCTCGACACGCATAACCCGAAGATCGTCGCCAACGTCGCGCTGTATTTCGTGGCGAGCGGCGATACGGCAAGCGCGCAGGCCCTGATGGCGCAGGAGGGTCTCACGCCGGCGGCGCGCGCAGTGATCGAGCGCGACGCGCAGAACGTCGCGCAGGCTCGGCACGCGCGCGAGATGACGCACGCCCGCGCGGCGTTGGCGAGCGCGGCGGTGCCCGCGCCAACGGCGGCGATGGCAAGCGCACAGGCGAGCTGGCCGGGTGGGGAGGCGCAGCCGCGGCTCGTCGAGCGCTTGGCTCAATGACGTGCAATGACGCGCCAGGGCAGGCGGAACACGGGGAGCGATATGAAGACGACGAATAACGACAATGAAAACAACGGTGCGCGCGGCCGGCTCGCGGCGCTCGCGCTTTGCGTGTTGCTTGCGCCACAGGCTCACGCGCAGGCGAGCGATGCCGTGCCGAACAGCGAAATTGGCCATTCGGCGAGTGCGTGGCTCGATCTCCAGCGCAGCAACGCTCAGGCCGCTCCGGCGCTGCCTATGCTGGGCGCGGAAGCGGGCCTCGCCTGGCGGCGCTACCTGAAGTCGTTCGATACGGAGATTCCGGTCTCGTTCGGCTCGTCCGTCGACACGGGGCAGAGTCAGGCCAATATGGCCAATGCGCCGGCGGCTTCGGGCAGCCCGAACTGAGATGGATGCGCGCAAGCCCCAGCCGGTACGCACCGGCGCGGACGCGAGGCGCTCGCTGTTGCGGCGGCGCGCTCGCGCGCGTTTGCCTGCGCGGCGGGCGCGCGGCTCGATTGCGAGCATCGCGGCGCTCGCGCTCGTCGTGGCGGTGGCGGCGCTCGGGGTGCTCGATGTCGCCAATTACTATCTCGCGCGCCGTTCGCTGCAGAACGTCGCGGACCTTGCCGCGCTGGCCGCCGTGCAGCAGATGGATGACGCGTGCGAGCAGCCGCCCGTCACGGCATTGGCGAATGCGGCGAGCAACGGATTCACCGTTTCGTCCACGCAGACGCTGTCGACCGTTTGCGGACGGTGGGATTCGAGCGGGAGCGGCATGGCGTTCACGCAGGCTTCCAGTCCGCCGACCACTGCGGAATTGCCGCTCAACGGCGTGATCGTCACGGTGTCGGAACTCGTGCCGTATTTCTTCGTGGGGCCGGCGCGCCCGCTGCAGGTTACGTCGACAGCGAAGGCCACCGTGGTCGACTCGTTCTCGCTCGCCACCTCGCTGGCCCAGGTCAATCTGCTCAACGGGCTGTTGGGTTCGCTGCTGGGCACGAACGTCAATCTCAGTCTTGTGTCGTGGAACGGTATTGCGAATGCCAATGTCACGCTCGGCCAACTCGCCGCGGTCGCGACAAGCGCGGGGACGGTGACCGGGCTGCTCAATACGAGCGTGAGCGTGAGCGGGCTCGCGCAGCTGATGATCAACGCGCTGCAGAGCGGCGGCAGCGTGGTGTCGGCCGATGCGGCGGCGAGTATCGCGGGACTGCAGGCCATTGCGTCGGCGAGTGCGCTCAGCAATGTACAGATTCCGATCGGGGCGACGAGTTCGTCGCCAGGGCTGCTTTCGGTGGGGCTCGCCGACGCGGAGTCGGCCGCGAACGTGTCGCTCAATGCGTTGCAGGCGCTGGTCGTGGCGGCGGAGATTGCGCAGAGCGGGCAGTCGCCAGTGGGCGTGAATCTGGACCTGAGCGGATTGCCCGTCACGAGCGGGCTGTTGAACGTGAGCGTTCAGCTCAGTGTCAACGTGCTCTCTCCGCCTTCGATCGCGGTTGGCGAGGCGGGCGCCAATCCGAATCCACCGCCCCCCTGGCGCACGTATGCGCACAACGCGCAGGTCACGGTGCTGCTCGACATCGCGGGGTCGGCCGGCATCAAGGGTATTGCTACGGCATCCGTCAACGTACCGCTCTATGTCGAGGCAGCCTACGCGACGGCGGGACTCGTTTCGGCGCAATGCGGGCCGACTGCCGCAACGAGCAGTTCGGAAATCGAAGTTCAGCCGGGGCTTGTCAATCTGTGTATCGGCACGCCGCCCACTACCGCATCCGGATGGGCGACGAACAGCTGCGGTGGATCGGGCGCGCCGATCGCCGCCTTGTCGGTGCTTGGCGGGTTGTTTGGTAACTTGACCACCGCCGCCGTGGACGCCAACCTTCAACTGAATCTCCAGAACTCGCTCAGCACTCCGACCTATCTCACCTACGACGGCAACGGCGTGCAAACCGGCGTCAGCGGACCGGCCAATACCAACGACGTCGGCACCATGCTGGCGAATGGACTGACCGGTCTCGGCACCCAGCTCGGCAGCGGCAGCGGCCTGTCGCTGGAACTCGGCAGCGCCTCCGTGTCTCTGGGCGATGTCGGCACCATGCTCGCCGGCTTCCTTTCGCCGATCCTGACTTCACTCGACGCGCTGCTCCTCGAGCCATTGCTCCAACTCCTCGGCGTCCAGCTTGGCGTCGCCTCGGTCACCGACTTCCCCCTGAGCTGCGGCGTCGCGCAACTCGTCAAATAGAGCCACACGATGCGAACCACCACCCCCATCGAGGAACTCGATCTCTACGTCTGGGAGGGCAAAGCCGACATCGTCGAGCGCGTCGCGCGCTGCATGGCCAGTCTCGACGTCGACGTGATCCGCGCCGACGACACGGCCATTTCCGCGCAGCGCCTCGCCGCGCGCGCCTCCATTGCCGTGGTCAGCGTGAGCGTGATCGACACCGGCGCGCTCGTGCTGCGCGACTGGCAGGCCACGCACGGCATGCCCGTGATCTGGGTGGGCGCGGCACCGCGCGACAACGACCCGGCCATGTACCCGGCCGAATACTCCTACATTCTGCCGCTCGACTTCACCTGCGCCGAGCTGCGCGGGCTCGTCTCGAAGCTCGTGATGCAGCTGCGCGCGCATTCGGCCCAGACGGCGGGCGCCGACGTGCTCGTCGCCGAATCGGAATCGATGCACGCGCTCATGAAGGAGATCGAGACCTTCGCCGACTGCGAGACGAGCGTGCTCGTACACGGCGAGACCGGTACGGGCAAGGAGCGCGTGGCCGAACTGCTGCACCGCAAGAATGCGCGCTACGGCCAGGGTCCGTTCGTCGCCGTGAACTGCGGCGCGATTCCCGACGGTCTTTTCGAGTCGCTCTTTTTCGGCCACGCAAAAGGCTCGTTTACGGGCGCGGCGGTCGCGCACAAGGGTTATTTCGAGCAGGCCGACGGCGGCACGCTCTTTCTCGACGAGATCGGCGACCTGCCGCTCTACCAGCAGGTCAAGCTGCTGCGCGTGCTGGAGGACGGCACGGTCACGCGCATCGGTTCGGCCACACCGGTGAAAGTGGATTTTCGGCTCGTCGCGGCCACCAACCGGCAGTTGCCGAATCTCGTGAAGGAGGGGACATTCCGCGCCGATCTGTACTACCGGCTCGCGGTGATCGAACTGATCGTGCCGTCGCTCGAGGAGCGGGGCGCCGTCGACAAGATTGCGCTCTTCAAGGCGTTCGTGGCGATCGTGGTGGGCGAGGAGCGGCTTGCCACGCTGCCCGAGCTGCCGTACTGGCTGGCCGATTCGGTTGCGGCAATGCGCTTTCCGGGCAACGTGCGCGAGTTGCGCAACCTGGCCGAGCGCATCGGGGTGACGGTGCGCCAGACGGGCAGCTGGGACGCCCCGCGCCTGCGCCGGCTGCTGGCGGGCTCGCTCGGGGTACAGCCGGCCACGGCGGAGGCCGGGCTGCCGGTGATCGACCGCAGCAAATGGGACATGGCCGAGCGCAGCCGGCTGCTGGCGGCGCTGGACCAGAACGGCTGGCGGCGCAAGGATACGGCCCAGTTCCTCGGCATCAGCCGCAAGGTGTTGTGGGAAAAGATACGCAAGTACCAAATTTTCGACGAGGAGCCCGAAACGCGGGAAAGTGAGTAATAATTAGACGGTTTTGCCAAAACTAGAACTGTTCAAAGCAGGAACTACATGGACTACAAGTGGAGAGTTCGACAGGCGGCACTGGCAGTCATGGTGCTGTTCGGGGGTATCGAGGCCGGCTGCGCGCAAGCGTTGCCGCAAGGCAATGGGGCGACCACCCAGCCGGCGGTTCAGGCCGCGCCCGCCGCTACCGAGGCGTTGCCGGCAGCGGCGCCCGCTTCTGAAGCGGCGGCCCAAAGCCAAACGATTGCGCTGACGCCGGACGAGGCGCAGCAGAACGCGGCGGGCAATGTGGCCGAGCTGCAGCAGATGATTCGCGGGTCGGATCTGAACGAGCTGCGCACGACCTACAACGGCACGTATGGCGCGAGTCTGCTGTTTTACGGCAAGGAGATGATCTACTACGTCGCGCTGTTCCAGAACAAGACGTTCTGGCGCGTCATCAAGACCAGCGACGAGACGCGCGCCGAGGCGATTTACCGCGATTTCGCGCAAAAGTCCCAGCAACTCGCCGAAGTGGAGATCCGCCGGATCCGCCTCTCGGCGCAGAAGGCCTTTACCGACCGCATGATCGCCCTGACCCAGGATCACGCGAACCGCCTTCAGGCGGATCTCGCGATCGCGCGTCAGCAACAGGCGGTCGTGGCCGACCAGCAGAAGCAGACGCGCGACCAGGCGAATTCACTGCAGGTCGAGAAGGCGGCGGCTCAGGACCAGCTGCGTGCCGCGCAGCGTCAGGTTCGCGAACTGCAGCGCCAGGTGGATGGCGGCTTGCCGGCGCAGTGAGCGTTGTGCCGCCCTCGCGGGTGGCATGACGCAGAGGCGAGGCGGAAAAGCCGGGCTGGTGCGCTGGCCCGGTATGCCGCTTAGCACGGCTTAGCGCCGTTTCGCTCGCGTAGTTTATTCAATGCGGCGCTCCACCATGGGGCGCCGTTTTCATTCGTGCCGGTGTTCTGGCTCCGCGCGGGCGGTGCGCTACGGTACGCTCAGTCGACGGGCCTCCGCGCCGCTGCGGCGCGACACGCTTTCCCAGATCGCCACGACGATCATCACGCCGGTCGTCAGCGTGCCGGCCATCAGCAGGTCGGTGTGCAGCGCGAGCGGCGCCGCGAGCGCAAAGAGCGCAAGCCCGATCCAGTGCGAGAGCGGGAACCCGCCATAGACCACGCGCTTGTAGAGGCCGTTGCCGACGACGTAGAGCGCGGGGCCGCCGATCAGCAGCGAGGCCTCGGTCATGCCGACGCGCGTTGCCGGATGCAGGATGACGAGATCGTCGCCGGCCGCGGCCGCGATCATGCCGGCAATCAGCACCGCGTGGACATAGTGGAAGGCCGCGGCCATCAGGCCCGGTTCAGACGCTTCCTCGATCGCCCGGCTGCCCGCGCGGCTGCTCGTGTCGAAGTACACCCACCACATGGCGATGCTGCCTGCGAAGCAGACCGCGAATGCGATCGCGACGGGGACGCTCCATTGCGCGATGTCGGAAAAGGTGCCGCCCGTGACCACCACCGACTCGCCGAGCGCGAGGATCACGAAGCCCTGGCAGCGTTCGGCGATATGGCCGCCTGCCGCGGTGCGCCAGTCGGCGCCCGTCGAGCGGCCGAGCAGGGGAAGCGCGAAGCCGAACATCGGCGAGAGGTATTCGCACAGCACGGCCGCGCTCCACCAGACGAGGCGCGCATAACCGTCGGCGAAACCGCCGGCGATCCACAGGCAGCCCGAAATGGCGAGCCAGCCCGCAATGCGGCGGAAATTCGCGGTGAGCGCGTGGCGCGAGCCGAGGAACACCAGCACGACGAGGCTGCGCCCCAGCTGCAGCACGACATAGCTTGCGGCGAACATGAGCCCGCGTGTGCCGAACGCGAGCGGCAGGCTTGCGGCCATCACCATGCCGACGAGCATTGCCACGAAGAGCAGCAGCCGCACGGGAATGCGATCGGGGTCGAACCAGTTCGTGACCCAGCACGTGTACTGCCAGCCCAGCCAGACGGCGAACCAGAGCACGAGCGTCTGCACGGCGCCGACGATCGACAGATCGTGGACGAGCCGATGGGAAAGTTGTGTGACGGCGAAGGCGTAAATGAGGTCGAAGAACAGTTCGACGTAGGTCACGGCGGCATGGGCGCCGTCGCGCTCGCGCAGGAAATGGGCGTTACGGGCGGCGCTCATGCGGGCGAGGAGAAAGGGTCACGAAAAGACGCACAAAAAAGACGCACCAAAAGCCGCACGGGCCTCACGCCCGCGCGATGCTTGCGCCTCATCCGGGGTCAGTGCTTGCCGCCGTGGTGGCCGCCATCGTGATGCTTTTTCTTGCCGTCCCTGGCGTCCTCGCCGGACTCGCGGTTGCCGCGCTCGGGCCCCACGGCGATGGGGTCGCTGGCCGGAAAGGTTTCCTCGAGGGCTTCGTCGAGCGGATCTTCCGGCGCGGGTGCAGGGGCTTTCGGCTTCGATGCGCTCATGACGTTCTCCGTGGAGGGATCATGCGTACCAGCATATCGCAACCGGTAAAACCATGAGCGCGATCGGGTCGCAGCCCGCTACGGCAGTCCGTGCCTGCCCGGGGGAGAGGCGAGGGAAGAAGCAGGAGAGCAGGGCAGACGCATGCCTGCCCTGCGCGAGCAAAAAGGATCAGGCGTTGCCCGAGCCGTCGCCGCCGTTGTTGCCGCCGTTATTGACGGTGCCGTAGAGCCGCCGGCGGCGCGTGACGACGACCGGGCCGTCCTGCGGCGCGCGCTCGCCGCCGGCGGGCGCGGGCGAGGACCACGATTCGCGCGGTTCGCGCGGCTCTCTGGGCTCGCGCGGTTCGCGTGGTTCACGCGGACCGTGGCCCCCGTGCGGGCCGCGGCTCGTGTGCTCGCCGCCGTGCGCGGGGCGCGCCGGACGCGGACCGGGCCGCGTGCCCGTGTCGAGCTGGATCGTGGAGATGGCTCGCTTGTAGATGCCTTGCAGGCCGACGGGCGTGCGCAGCATTACCAGATACTGATCGAACGACTCGATGCAGCCGGTCAGGCGAATGCCGTTGACCAGATAGATTTCTACGCGCTTTCGTTCCTTGCGCGCGGCGTTCATGAAGTCGTTTTGCGGATGCGATTCTGCGGAAGCCATGGACGAATTTTTGACCTGGCGGCTCGATGCCGCATTCAGTTGGAAACGTTTGCTCGCCGGGATTTTACCCTGTGTCGACGAGCGGCGCGAAAGTGAACATACATTACTGCAGCACTATACCGGCTTGGAACCGGCTTCGCAGTTCGGTTGCGGGTGGGCATCGCTGTGTCCCCTCTCGTCGGGCAAGGCGGTCAGGGCTTCCCGCGGACGGCCTGCGCGCGCTGTAACGTCGCCTCGCGATGCACGGCGCTCGCGCCTACACTGTAATAGTACGCTGTGACAGTACGCCGCATTTACTGCGCGCGTTTTCATAGCGTAGTGCAAAGCAGCCGTGCATGCGCGAGTTGCATTCAACCCGATTGTCGCGTTGCGTACCTCATTTCTTCCGTGCGCCGGCTCACATGGGGTGTGCTCTCGTTGCACAGGGGCATGGCGAGGTATCCCAGGCAAACCGGCCGGATGTGTTTCGAGCAGGAGGCGACGATGAGACGGTTGCGCATATTTCTTGCGTGGCTGATGCTGGCCACGATTTCCGCCGCAGGGCTCGCCGCGTGCAGCGGCATGGGGTCGAGCAGCGGTTCGTCGGGAAGCTCGGGCAGCAGTAGTTCGGGCGGCAGCAGCTACTGACGGGCTGGTGTCGGCCGCCCGGATTTCAGACGGCGGACGAGCCCGCCGTCTGCTTGCGTATTGCTTCGTCGCGCAGTTCGCGCCGCAGGATCTTGCCGATGTTCGATTGCGGGAGCGTGTCGCGAAATTCGACGAGGCGCGGCACCTTGTAGCCCGTGAGCTGCTGGCGGCAGAAGTGAATGAGCGCCTCTTCGGTGAGCGCCGGGTCGCGCTTCACGACGAACACCTTGATGCGTTCGCCCTGCACGGGGTCGGGCACGCCGACTGCTGCGACCTCGCGCACGCCCGGATGGGCGGCGAGCACGTCCTCGATCTCGTTCGGGTACACGTTGAAGCCGGAGACGAGGATCATGTCCTTCTTGCGGTCGATGAGACGCACGTAACCTTGCGCGTCCATCACGCCGATGTCGCCCGTGGCGAGCCAGCCTTGCGCGTCGAGCACCTTGGCCGTTTCGTCGGGGCGGTTCCAGTAGCCCTGCATGACCTGCGGACCTTTTACGCATAGTTCGCCGGCTTCGCCGACGTTGGCCCAGCTGCCGTCGTCGCGCCGGAAGCGCACGAGCGTGGAGGGCGCGGGCAGGCCCACCAGTCCTTCGAAGTCCTGCAGATGTTCGATATCGACCGGGGTCATCGTCACGATCGGGGAGCATTCGGTCAGGCCGTAGCCCTCGACGATCGGCTTGCCCGTCACGGCCTTGAAGCGTTCGGCCACGGCCTTCTGGGTGGCCATGCCGCCCGCCATCGCGAGCTTGAGGCCCGAGAAGTCGCGCTGGCGGAACTCCTCGTTTTCGAGCATCGCGTTGTAGAGCGTATTGACCGCCGACATGCAGCTGAAGGTCTCGTGGCGGATCGTCTTCATGACGCGCTTGAGATCGCGCGGATTCGCAATGAGGATGTTGCGTCCGCCGAGCGCCATGAAGATCATCGCGTTCACGGTGAGCGAATAGATGTGATAGAGCGGCAGCGGCGTGAGGACGGTTTCCTGGTGATCTTCGCCGGCGTCGAACTGGCCGCCGGTCCATGCTTTGGCTTGCAGCAGGTTGGCGATCATGTTGCCGTGCGTGAGCATCGCGCCTTTGGCGACGCCCGTGGTGCCGCCCGTGTATTGCAGGAAGGCGAGATCGTCGAACTTGACGTTCACGGGCGCCACGGGGCGGCGCGCGCCCTGTGCGAGCGCTTCGAGGAGCGGCACGGCTTGCGGCAGACGATAGGCAGGGACCATCTTCTTCACGTGCCGCAGCATGAAGTTGATGAAGCGCCCCTTGAGGTTGAAGCCCTCGCCGAGCAGATCACCGAGGCCCGTCAAGACGATGTGCTTTACGCGCGTGCCGGGCAGTGCTTCTTCGAGAACCTTGGCGAAGTTTTCGAACACGATGATGGTTTCGGCGCCGCTGTCCTTTAGCTGGTGGGCAAGCTCACGCGGCGTGTAGAGCGGATTCACGTTGACCACGACGGCGCCGGCCTTGAGGGCGCCGAAGAGCGCCACCGGGTATTGCAGCGTGTTGGGCAGCATGATGGCGACGCGCTCGCCGGGCTTCACGCCCTGGCCTTGCAGCCACGAGGCGAACGCGGTGGCGCGGCGCGCGAGCGCGGCATAGGTCATCGGCGAGCCGGCGCTCACATAGGCCACGCGATCGCCGAAGCGCGCCGTGCAGTGGTCGAAGAACTGCGCGAGCGAGCTGTATTGACGCACGTTCACGTCGCGCGGCACGTCGGCCGGATACGACGCGTACCAGGCGCCGTCCGTGTCGGGCGCGTCATGCGCCGCTGTCTGGGCTGTGCCCGGAATGGCTGCGGCGGCCGTGGGCGTGCGGGGCGTGTCGGTCATGAGGTCTCTCCGGAGCGTCTAATAGTTGGGGTGCGCCGCGCGCACCGCTGCAGTCAGCCCGAATCGTGCCACGGCATGGCGTGACGCGAAAGCGCGCGGCGGGCCCGCGGTGTGCCCGCAATGTGCCGACACGCAAAAACAAAAGCCGCGCGGGGCGAAACCCGGCGCGGCTTCAGATGGCCGGGCAGCGGAGCAAACGCTGCGCCCGCGCACGCAGGTCAGGCGCTCGACACCGCTTTGGCCGACTGCGTCATGTCGATGCCTCGACGTTCGCGGCTGAACAGGATCAGCACGGCGATCAGCACGGCCACAGTGCCGGCCACGGCGGCCATTGCCAGCGCGTAGTTGTTGTCGTGAGTCGCGGCGAACGACGCCTGCATCGTTGCGTTGACCGATGCAAGCAGGTTGCCGAGCTGGTAGACGAGACCCGGGAACGTGGCGCGGATTTCGTCGGGCGAGATTTCGTTCAAATGCACGGGAATCACGCCCCAGGCGCCTTGCACGGAAATCTGCATGAGGAATGCGCCAAGCGCGAGCAGCAGCGGCCCGCTCGAAAAGGCCCACAGCGGCAGCACCGGCAGCGCGATCAGCGCGGCGATGCAGATGGCCTTGCGGCGGCCGATCCTCTCGGAGATCGACCCGAAGAACAAGCCGCCCACGATCGCGCCGATGTTCAGCACGTCGGTAATATAAGAGACGGTGTGTGGATCGAAGTGATGCTGCTCACGCAGGAAGGTCGGATAAAGATCCTGGGTGCCGTGCGAGAAAAAGTTGAAACAGGTCATCAGAACAATTGCATAGATCGACAGTCCGATGTTGTGCTTGAACGTGGCGAGCAGACTCGGGCGCACGCGTTTTTCCAATTGCTTGAATGCCGGCGACTCCGGTACATGGGCACGGACATAGAGCACGAGCAGCGCGGGCAGCACGCCCACGAAGAACATGCCACGCCAACCGATATGTTCGTACAGGATGCCGAAGACTATCGAGGCGAGCAGATAACCGCTTGGATAGCCGGCCTGCAAAACGCCCGAGACCCAGCCGCGCGCCTTGGGCGGAATGGTTTCCATCGTCAGAGCGGAGCCCACGCCCCATTCACCGCCCATCGCGATGCCGAAGAGCGCGCGCAGCACGAGGAAGGTGGTGAGATTGGGCGAGAAGCCGGTGAGCAGTTCCAGCAGGGAGTAGCACGCGATATTGACCATCAGCGTAGGGCGTCGGCCGAACTTGTCGGCGAGCCGGCCGAAGATCAGCGCGCCGAGTGGGCGCATGATCAGCGTGAGCGTAAGCGCGAATGCGACTGCGGGAATCTTGGTGTTGAATTCGTTGGCAATGTCTTTCAGTACAAAGACCGTCAGAAAGAAATCGAACGCGTCGAGTGTCCAGCCCAGGTAGGCGGCGATCGTCACGTTTCTCTGTTCCCGCGTCCAGCTCATTGATTGTTCTCCTGATATGCCTTTACGGCGCCGTCTGCAGCGGCGATGTCTCCTGCGGTCCGCGACACCCCCGGCGGCGGACTTGCCGCGAGTGTACGCCCGGCATTAAACATTTGCATGGTTGCGGGCGCCAACCTCGGGCTAATCCCTGGAGTCGTTCGTTACGAATCGTTGCCCTATGATGTGCCGATCATCGCGACGTAATAAAAATGAAAGTGTCAGGGCTGATGCGTTCTTGCGGTCCGCGCAATAAATTCTTTAATGAACGACCGTGCTTTTCCCGATTTACCGAGCCGGATTGCCTCGCTAGAATCGTTCGTCAGTTCATGAGTGCCGCGTAGCGGAGTGCTCGCGGCCCGGAAAACATCAAGGAGACGAAAGACATGCAGGTCAGAGACATGTTCGAGCTGGGCGGGCAGGTCGCCCTCGTCACCGGCGGCTCGCGCGGCCTCGGGTTGCAGATGGCGCAGGCGCTGGGCGAGATGGGCTGCCGCGTGGTCATCACCGCGCGCAAGGCCGACGAGCTTGCGGAGGCGCAGCGGCACCTGCAGGGACTCGGGATCGAGGCGACGACGGTGGTGAGCGATCTGCAGCACGCGGCGAGCGTCGCGCCGCTCGTGGACGCGGCGCTGGCTGCCTGCGGCACGATCGACATTCTCGTGAACAACGCGGGCGCCACCTGGGGGGCGCCGGCCGAGGACTATCCCGACGAGGCCTGGCACAAGGTCATGAACCTGAACGTCACCGCGCCGTTCTTTCTCGCGCGCGAAGTGGGCAAGCGCTGCATGATTCCCCGCAAGAGCGGCAAGATCATCAACATCGCGTCGATCGCGGGGCTCAAGGGTGCGCTCGGACCCATGCAGGCTATCGCGTACAACACGTCCAAGGCGGCGGCCATCAACTTCACGCGGGCGCTGGCCGCCGAGTGGGGCAAGTACGGCATCAACGTGAATGCGATCTGCCCGGGTTTCTTTCCCTCGAAGATGTCGGCAGGACTGCTCGACAAACTTGGCCAGGCCGTTATCGATCACACGCCGCTGCACCGCCTTGGGGACGACGACGACCTCAAGGGCGCCGTCGTGTTCCTCGCGAGCGCCGCGGCCCGCCACATCACGGGCCAGTATCTGGCCGTCGACGGCGGCTCAAGCGTTGTCTGATGCTCCTTCCCCGTTCG
The DNA here is from genome assembly GCF_000684975.1 of Paraburkholderia acidipaludis NBRC 101816. Taxonomy (GTDB): domain Bacteria; phylum Pseudomonadota; class Gammaproteobacteria; order Burkholderiales; family Burkholderiaceae; genus Paraburkholderia; species Paraburkholderia acidipaludis. Next base: position 132,928 of record NZ_BAXZ01000019.1, read on the forward strand.
CGCGCGGAACCTCGCGCGCGAACCGGTGGCACGATCGATCGGCGCGTCGCGCTCGCGGCGCGCTTTCAACGAGACGGAATTGCCCATGTCCACATCAGCCTCGCCGCAGTCCGCATCCCAGTCGTCTACTTCCGTCGCAGGGCAACAAGCAGCGGTGCAAGCAGGATCGCACCTGCCGTCGCCGTTCTGGCCGCCGCATCTTTCGCCGCATCTGACGATTCCGGCCACGAACCTGTTCTATAACGCCGAGGTTTCGGCGGCGCGCTATCCCGACAAGCCTTTCATCGTTTTCTACGACACGCCCGTGACCTTCGGGCAGTTCAAGGACGAGGCCGAGCGGGTGGCAGGCTGGCTGCAGCAGCGCTGCGGCGTGAAGGCGGGCGACCGTGTGCTGCTCTACATGCAGAACAGCCCGCAGTGGGTGCTCGCGTACTACGGCATCCTGCGCGCGAACGCGGTGGTCGTGCCGGTCAACCCGATGAATCTGACCGACGAACTCGCGCATTACGTGGAGGACAGCGGCGCGACCACGGCCTTCGTTTCGCAGGAACTCCATGCGCGCATCGCGCCGCACCTGAGCGAGGGCGAGGGGCCGGGGCTGCATCATCTGATCGTCGCGACCTATTCGGACTACGTGAAGGGCGAGCCTTCGTCGCCGCCGCCCGAGTTCGTGAGCGCGCCGCGTCACGTCGAGGGCCCCGGCGTGACGCACTGGGCCGATGTGCTCGAGGCGCGCTGCGCGCCGGGCCCGCTGACCGCCGGCGCGGACGATCTGTGCGTGATGCCCTATACGTCGGGCACGACCGGCAAGCCGAAGGGATGCATGCACACGCATCGCAGCGTGATGAGCACGGCCGTGGGCGGCTGCAACTGGTTCGGCAGCAATCAGGATGCCGTACAACTTTCGGTGCTGCCGTTCTTTCACGTCACCGGCATGCAGGGCGGCATGAACAGCCCGATCTACAACGGCTCGACGATCGTGATTCTGCCGCGCTGGGATCGCGACGCCGCGGCGCGCGCGATCGAGCACTACCGCATCAACGGCTGGCAGGCGATCTCGACAATGGTGGTCGATTTCATTTCGAACCCGCGCATCGGCGAATACGATCTGTCGAGCCTCTCCTGGATGCGCGGCGGCGGCGCGACGATGCCCGACGCCGTCGTCAAGAAGCTGCGCGACCTGACGGGGCTCGAGTTCGTCGAAGGCTACGGCATGTCCGAAACCATGGCGGGCACGCACATCAATCCGCCGCAGCGTCCGAAGCGGCAGTGCCTCGGCATTCCCGTGTTCGACGTGGAGTCGCGCGTGATCGATCCGATCACGCTGGAGGAAGTGCCGGACGGCGAGTCGGGCGAGCTGATCATGCATGCGCCGCAGGTGATGCAGGGCTACTGGCGCAATCCGGAGGCGACGCGCGAGGCCTTCATCGAGCGCGACGGCAAACGCTTCCTGCGCACGGGCGATCTCGTGCGGCGCGACGAGGAAGGCTATTACTTCATCACCGACCGTCTGAAGCGCATGATCAATGCCGCGGGTTTCAAGGTATGGCCGGCCGAAGTCGAGGCGCTGATGTACCGCCATCCCGCGATCAAGGAGGTGTGCGTCATCGGCACGCAGGACGAACGGCGCGGCGAGACGGTCAAGGCCTATGTCGTGCTCGACCCGAAGCAGGTGGGCGCCGTGAGCGCGGACGACATCATCGCCTGGGCGCACGACAACATGGCGGCCTACAAGGCGCCGCGCGTCGTCCAGTTCGTCGAGACGCTGCCCAAGTCGGGCAGCGGCAAGATCCTGTGGCGCAAGCTGCAGGAGGACGAGGCGAACGCGGCGCGCTAGCCGCGCGCCGTCCCTACGTCGCTCAGGCGCCCGCCAGCGCGGGCAAGCCTGAGCCCGCGTCGCCCCAGCCCCGCTCCGCGCCGGCCTCTTTGGCCGGCGTTTCTTTTGCCACGCCCGGCAACACCACGCGCCCCGCGAGCCATTCGCCGGGCGCGCGAGCGTGCTTGAGCGCGAGGATGGCGTCGCTCAGGAAATCGATGCTGTAAGCGTGCAGAAGATGGGGGTGATGCGCACCAATATAGGCGGCAAGGCGTGCGCGCTCGCCCTCGATCGTCGCAAGCGAGCGCAGCGTTTGCGCATCCCAGCGAAAGCGCAGGCCCAGTTCCGCAAACGCGGAATTGAACGCGCTCAGGTGCGCGTGCAGCTGGGTGTCGTGTTCGGCGGCGAGCCGGTTGGGGATTGGCTGGCTCATGACAGTCTCCTGAATGTCCATTGGCGTGAACGAAGGGTAGGAGCGCCGATGAATAAACGACAGTTAAAGATTCTTCTGATTGGTATTCGCTATTGCTTATCGACAGACGGATCTGCCGGGCGGGGCGCGCTGCGATTCCTGCCCGATTGCGCATGAAACGCGTGCATCGATAAATTCCCGGTCTGAATCGCAGCGCGCCAAAACGGGGAAATCAGTATGGAGTCCGTAATGTATGCGGCGCCGCGCAACCCATGTCATGGGCCGGCAGGGCCGTGGCACAAGGGATCCGGCGTGCTTCGCCGCGTGCTCCCTCTCGAACGGGCAAAAAGCCGCTTGACTAATATGGTGTGTGAAATATTGTATATCACAGCTTACCCCACGCCCCGCCCAAGAGGAGACGTCATGGCAGAAGCAGGCATCAACGAGGCGCAGACGGCCGCTGCGCCGCCCGCGCAGGACACGACCGATGGCTTTCATCTCGTCATCGAAGCGCTGAAACTCAACGATATCGACACGATCTTCGGGCTCGTCGGCATTCCCATTACGGATCTCGCCCGTCTTGCCCAGGCCGAGGGCATGCGCTTCATCGGCTTTCGCCACGAGCAGAATGCGGGCAACGCCGCCGCCGTCGCGGGCTATATGACGAAAAAGCCCGGCGTTTGCCTCACCGTCTCCGCGCCAGGCTTTCTCAATGGCCTCACGGCACTCGCCAACGCCACGACCAACTGCTTTCCGATGATCCTCATCAGCGGTTCGAGCGAGCGCGAGATCGTCGATCTGCAGCAGGGCGATTACGAGGAGATGGATCAGCTGAATGCCGCGAAGCCTTATGCCAAGGCGGCCTATCGCGTGCTGCATGCCGAGGACATTGGCATTGGCATCGCGCGCGCGATTCGCGCGGCCGTGTCGGGCCGCCCCGGCGGCGTCTATCTCGACCTGCCGGCCAGGCTGCTCGCGCAGACCATCGAGGCCGCGAAAGGCAGGCAGTCGCTCGTGAAGGTCGTGGATGCGGCGCCGCGCCAGATTCCCGCGCCGGACACGGTGGAGCGCGCGCTCGATGTGCTAAGAACTGCGAAACGTCCGCTGATCCTGCTCGGCAAAGGGGCGGCCTACGCCCAAGCCGACGCGCCGATCCGCGCGCTGATCGAGAAGACCGGCATTCCGTATCTGCCGATGTCGATGGCCAAGGGGCTCTTGCCCGATACGCACGAACAGTCGGCTTCGGCGGCGCGCTCGTTTGTGCTTGCCGAGTCCGACGCCGTGCTGCTGATCGGCGCGCGCCTGAACTGGCTGCTCTCGCACGGCAAGGGCAAAACCTGGGGGGCGCCGGCACGCAAGCGTTTCATCCAGGTCGATATCGCGCCTACCGAGATCGACAGCAACGTCGCGATCGAAGCGCCTGTGATCGGCGATATTGGCTCATGCGTCGAGGCGCTGCTTGAGGGTCTCGGCAGCGATTTTCCGAAGCCGCCGGCCGAATGGCTCGACGCCATCGCCCAGCGCAAGGCGCAGAACCTCTCGAAGATGGCCGCGACGCTGGCGAAGAATCCGGCGCCGATGAACTTCCACAGCGCGCTGCGCGCCATTCGCGACGTGCTGAAGACGCGGCCCGAGGTCAACGTCGTCAACGAAGGCGCGAACACGCTCGACTACGCGCGCAGCATCATCGACATGGCCCAGCCGCGCAAGCGTTTCGATTCGGGCACGTGGGGAATCATGGGCATCGGCATGGGCTTCGCCATCGGCGCGGCCGTGACGAGCGGCACACAGGTGGTCGCCATCGAAGGCGACAGCGCGTTCGGCTTCAGCGGCATGGAGCTGGAGACCATCTGCCGCTACGACCTGCCGGTCTGCACGATCGTTTTCAACAACAACGGCGTCTATCGCGGCACCGATGTCAATCCCACGGGCGGCCCCGACGTGGCGCCCACCGTCTTCGTCAAGAACGCGCGCTACGACCGGATGATGGAAGCATTCGGCGGGACAGGCCGCCACGCCACCACGCCCGAGGAACTCACGGCGGCGCTTGCCGAGGCGATTGCGTCCGGTAAGCCGACGCTCATCAATGCCGTCATCGACGAATCCGCCGGCACGGAAAGCGGGCGCCTCACGAATCTGAATCCGCAAAGCGCGGCCACGAAAAAATGAGTTCAACTGAAAAGGACGCATCGGTCCAGGAACCAGGAGATAAGGCAATGAGCAAACCCCTCGACGGCATCAAGATCATCGACTTCACGCACGTACAGGCGGGTCCTGCCTGTACGCAGATGCTTGCGTGGTTCGGTGCGGACGTGATCAAGGTGGAGCGTCCGGGTGCGGGCGACGTCACGCGCAGCCAGTTGCGTGACATTCCGGACGTCGATGCGCTGTACTTCACGATGCTCAACAGCAACAAGCGTTCGCTGACGCTCGACACCAAAAAGTCTGAAGGCAAGGAGGTGCTGGAGAAGCTGATTCGCGAATCGGATGTGATGGTGGAGAACTTCGGCCCCGGCGCGCTCGACCGCATGGGCTTCACCTGGGAGCGCATCAAGGAGCTCAATCCGAAGATGATCGTCGCTTCCGTGAAGGGCTTCAGCGAGGGACATCATTACGACGACCTCAAGGTCTACGAGAACGTGGCGCAATGCGCGGGCGGCGCCGCCTCGACAACGGGCTTCTGGGACGGCCCCCCGACGGTGAGCGCGGCCGCGCTCGGCGACAGCAACACGGGCATGCACCTCGCGATCGGCATTCTCACGGCGCTGATCGGCCGCGACAAGACGGGCGAAGGGCAGAAGGTGGCCGTTTCGATGCAGGACAGCGTGATCAACCTCTGCCGCGTGAAGTTGCGCGACCAGCAGCGCCTCGACCGCGTGGGCTACCTCGAGGAGTATCCGCAGTACCCGCACGGCAGCTTCAGCGACGTCGTGCCGCGCGGCGGCAATGCGGGCGGCGGCGGCCAGCCGGGCTGGGTGCTCAAGTGCAAGGGCTGGGAAACCGATCCGAACGCCTACATCTACTTCACGATCCAGGGGCATGCGTGGGAACCGATCTGCCGCGCGCTCGGCAGGCCGGAATGGATCGACGACCCGAACTACAGCACGCCGAAAGCGCGGCAGCCGCATATCTTCGAGATCTTCAATACGATCGAGGCGTGGCTGGCCGACAAGACGAAGTTCGAGGCGATCGACATCCTGCGCAAATACGACATTCCCTGTGCGCCGGTTTTGAGCATGAAGGAAATTGCGAACGATCCCTCGTTGCGCGAGAGCGGCACCATCGTCGAAGTGCCGCACAAGGAGCGCGGCACCTACCTGACGGTTGGGAGTCCGATCAAATTCTCGGGTCTCAAGCCGGAGATCAAGGGGTCGCCGCTGCTAGGCGAGCACACCGACGAAGTGCTGGCGGATCTGGGCTACACGCCGCAGCAGATCGCCGCGCTGCACGAGGTGCGCGCGGTGTGAAGACGGCCGGCACGGCGGTGTGCAACGCCGTGCCGGCAAGCTGGTGCCCCTGCGGACAGGACGGCGCGCCGCGACTCCACCGAGGCGGCGCACCCACGATACACGGCAATACGCCGCTCACCGAACGAACCTTTGCCATGCAATCTGCCATCGATTTCGCGCAGCTCGCCGAGGCCATTGGCGACGCCATCGTCATTTCCGACGCGGCCGGCAACATCACGTACTGGAATCGTGCCGCGACCCGCATGTTCGGCTACACCGAGGCCGAGGCGATGGGCGGCACGCTCGACCTGATCATCCCGGAACGCTTGCGCGGGCGGCACTGGGAGGGCTATCACAAGACGATGGAGAGCGGACAGACGCGCTACGGCAACGACGTGCTCCGGGTGCCCGCCGTGGACAAGGCGGGCCGCACGCTGTCGATTGCGTTTACCGTCGCGCTGCTGTGCGCGCCCAACGGGGCGGTGACGGGCATCGTGGCCGTGATTCGCGACGAGACGGCGCGCTTCCAGGAAGAGCGCGGCCTGCGCAAACGGCTCGCGGAACTGGAGGCGCAAGCGCAGCAGGGCTGATTGGGCGAGACGCGAGACAGAAACAGAAACAGAAGCGGAGAGAGACAACGTGGCACACACTGATCGCATGGCAGCCGGTTATACGGCGCGGCGGCACAACCGCTGGGTGCAACTCGTTGCAGGTATCGTCTGCATGGGGCTCGTCGCAAACCTGCAGTACGCATGGACGCTGTTTGTCGTCCCGATGGATGCGCGCCACCATTGGGGCCAGGCGGCGATTCAACTGGCGTTTTCGATCTTCATCGTCACCGAAACGTGGCTCGTGCCCGTAGAGGGCTGGCTCGTCGACCGGTTCGGCCCGCGCCCCGTGGTGATGGGCGGCGCATGCTGCGTCGCGCTGGGCTGGGTGCTCGACGCCTGGGCGCCGGCGCTGCCCATGCTCTACGTTGCCGCGGTGATATCGGGTATCGGGGCAGGCTGTGTCTACGGCACCTGCGTGGGCACCGCGCTCAAATGGTTTCCGGACCGGCGCGGCCTCGCGGCGGGCATGACGGCCGCGGGCTTCGGCGCGGGCGCCGCACTCACCGTGATCCCGATCTCTAACATGATTCAGCATGCGGGCTACGAGCGCGCGTTCGTGTTCTTCGGAGTCCTTCAGGGGGCATGCATCATGGCGCTGGCGACGCTGATGGTCAGGCCGAAGCCGCCGGCGCACGCGGCGGGGAAGAAACGCGTCGTGGCCACCAAAACCGACTACACGACGCGGGAGATGGTGCGCGCGCCGCTGTTCTGGGTGATGTATGCGATGTTCGTGTGCGTGGCGTCGGGCGGCATCATCGCGACCGCGCAGATCGGGCCGATCGCGAAGGCCTACGGTTTCGCGGCGATGCCGGTCACGTTCGCGAGCGTGACGCTGCCGCTGCTCACGATGACGCTATCGATCAACAACCTCTGCAACGGCTTCACGCGGCCGCTGTGCGGTTTCATTTCGGACCGCATCGGCCGGGAAAATACGATGTTCATGACATTCATCGGCGAAGGGCTGGCCTTGCTCGGCTTGCGCTGCTTCGGCCACGATCCGTGGCTTTTCATGCTGTTCTCGGGGCTCGTTTTCCTGTTCTACGGCGACATCTTCTCGAACTTCCCGGCAACCTGTGCCGACACGTTCGGCGCGCGTTACGCGGCCGCCAATGCCGGCACGCTCTATACGGCGAAGGGCACGGCGGCGTTGCTGGTGCCCGTGGCGACCTTGCTCGCATTGCACGGCGGCTGGAACGCCGTGTTCGAGTTCGGGGCGTGCGTGGCGATGGCGGCCGGCGTGTGCGCGAAATTCGTCTTGCAGCCGATGCGGCGGCGCTGGATTTTCCGTTCGGCGGCGCCTGCCGGCGTATCTGAAGGTGTGTTCGGGCCGCCGGTGCTCGGCTCTCAGGAATAGGGAGCCGTTTCGTTCGCGCAGCGGTTTAGCGCATTCGGGAAACGGCATCGATTGCGTCGACGATCGCGCGAGGGTCGTCGCGCTGGACGAAGTGCTCGCTCAACGGCAGGCGCACCCATGTCGCGCGAGACGACATGCGCAACAAGGTTTGTTGCAACCGCTCCCATTCGAGCTGCAGCGCATTGCGCCGTTCCGGCGGAAAGAGCCGTGAATTCTGGTACGACCCGGCCACAAGAACCCTCAGAGGCAGGTTTCCGAGCGATTCAACCGCGCGGACTTCCTGGAAACTCGCCGGAAAATCGATTCGTTCTGCCGTCGAGTTCGGATCGCGCCACGCGCCGCGCCAGAGAGTCTTCATTTGCGTCAGTACAGGAGGGTCCGTTTCCGTGGGTTCGGAAAAGGCCGTGGAGAAGACGTCGAACTGATCCTCATGCATGGCCTCGACCAGCACGAGGCCATGCACCTGCGCCCGATAGCGATGCGCGAAGAGCCGCATGAGCAAGCCGCCGAACGAGTGGCCGACGAGCAGCCAGGGAGGCGGCGTGCCGCTCGCTCGGAGTAGGCGGGCGAGCCGATCGACCATGAGGGCAGCGTCCTGGGGCGCTGTCGCCGGACCGCTTGCGCCTCGTCCTGAGCGATCGTAGCGGAACACGCGAAAGCGGCCTTCGATGCGCGACTGCACGCTTTGCCATTCGGCGCTCTCGGCGCCCAAACCCGTCTCCAGTACCACCGTGGGCGTACCTGTTCCCGACGACCACCATGCGAGACGATGGCCGTCGACGTCGGCAAGTTGCGCGCGCGGCGGTGCGATCATGCGGCCTCCTGGGTCGATGCAGCGGGTTGCCCGGTGGTCGGGCAGGGAAGGCCCGTAGTCGAGCTCGCCCCCGGGTTGCTGCTTCTCGCGATGGCGCGCCATTCGTCATTTTTTTGTAATGATTGGGTAACGGCCGTGTTCGGGCGCCCTTTCTACACTGCAATCACGTCGTACCCGGGCTCCGTGCCACGTTGCCAATCAAGGAGCATCATTAGCCTGGGGTTCGATCGTAGTCACGCAGCGGAGAGTGGAGAGCATGAGAATCCTGGTCATCGAAGACGAAGCCAAGACGGGTGAGTACCTGCAGAGCGGATTGACGGAGGCCGGTTACGTGGTGGATGTGGCCACGAACGGTATCGACGGGCTGCACCTTGCGCAGGAGATGCGCTACGACCTGATCTTGCTCGACGTAATGATGCCGGAGATGGACGGTTGGACCGTCATGAAGAAGCTTGGCGCCCGCACGCATACGCCGGTGCTGTTTCTGAGCGCGCGCGGCACGCTCGAGGACCGGCTGAAGGGACTCGATCTCGGCGCCGACGATTACCTCGTCAAGCCTTTTTCGTTCGCCGAACTGCTGGCGCGCGTTCGCATCATCTTGCGTCGCGGCCAGCCTCAAAAGCAGGAGGAAGAGGTTTTCGAAGTGGGGGATCTGCGTGTGGACGTACCGAAGCGGCGGGTCGAGAGGGGCGGCGTTCGCATCACGCTGACCAACAAGGAATTCAACCTGCTGCAGTTCTTCGTTCAGCATCAGGGGCAGGTGTTGTCCCGGACCGTGATCGCTTCGCGCGTGTGGGACATGAATTTCGACAGCGACAGCAACGTTGTCGACGTCGCGGTGCGCCGCTTGCGGCAGAAGATCGACGATCCTTTCTCCGTTCGCCTGATCCACACGGTACACGGCGTGGGGTACCGGTTCGAGCACGAAGCATGAAGCGCCTTTCGCTCACGACGCGGCTTGCGTTGCTGTATGCCCTGGTTGCGTTTGCCGCAATGGAACTGCTCGGCGCATTCCTGTATCGCGCATTGGAGCAGCAGCTGACGATACGGGACGACGGCGCGCTGGTGACGAGAGTCGACCAGATCCGCACGCTGATGAACGATGTCGACGTGCGCGAACTGATTCGCGACAAGCCGCACCTGTTCGCCAACATGCTCGGCAATACGGAATCCTTATTGGTTGTGCGTTCGCCGGGCGAAACGCCGCTCATCACGGTGAATCCCGGCCACCAGGCCGTGCCCGATACGACGCCGGTGCCGGCAGATGTGCCGCTCACGCTGGGCGCCGTCCAGCATACGCGCGCGGCGGACGGAACGCCGTTTATCTACGTGGCCGCGGCCGTGCGCGACATCGCCGGGCCGCACGACCTGCAGATCGTCTCGGGCCGGATGCTGACCGAGCGCACGCGCTTGTTGCAGGAGTACAGGAACCAGATACTGCTGTGGGCCTCGACGGTGGCATGGATCGTTGCCTTGCTCGCTTTCCTGATTGCGCGTCGCAGCATGCGGCCATTGCGCCTTCTCGCTGCGCAAACGGGAGCCATCGGCATCAATACGCTCTCGACCCGCATCGAGCGGCACGCGGCACCGCCCGAACTCGACGCGCTGATCGCGGCGTTCAATGGCATGCTCGATCGTCTCGAGCGCGGGTTCACGCAGTTGAAACAGGTGTCGGCCGACATGGCGCATGACCTGCGCACGCCGATCGGCAACCTGTTGGGGCAGACCGAAGTCGGGTTGAGCCAGACGCGCGACATTGCGTATTACCAGAGGCTGCTCGGCTCGAACTTCGAGGAACTGCAGCGGCTTTCGAAAATGCTGGACAACATGCTGTTTCTCGCGCGAACCGAGCACGCGGACAACGCTATCGAGCGCAGCAATCTGCTGCTTGCCGACGAGTTCGAACGCATGCAGGAGTACTTCGAAGGTCTCGCGGACGAACGCAATGTCGGCCTCGAGTGGCGCGGCGACGGCTACGTGTCGGCGGATCCGTTGATGCTGCGCCGCGCGCTGGGGAATCTGCTGGCGAATGCCCTGCGGTATGCGGAGCCGGGCACGGCGATCACGACGGTCGCGGAGCAGGGCGCCGATCGAACGACGATCCACGTCGAAAATCGTGGACCGACGATCGAGCCGCATCACCTCGAACGGATCTTCGACCGTTTCTATCGGGCAGATTCGTCGCGACACCGCTCGTCGGAGTCGAGCGGACTTGGGCTCTCGATTGTGCGCGGCATCATGTCGTTGCATGGCGGAACATGCCATGCAACGAGCGGCAATGGCGTGACGCGCTTTACGCTCGTGTTCCCACGGTCCTGACGGGCCGGCTGGTTTCGCCATGAGAGAGACCAGCATAGGGCTTTTCAATCCCCATATGCTTAGTTATACGAATCAATAGAGATGATTTATCCCGCGCCTAGCGGATTAACCCCGGTGCTCTCGTGTTCGCCGGGACGCAACCGGGCCTTTTATGTTCCTCCAGGAGATTCAAATGAACTTTCGACTGCCTTGCGCTGCGCTGGCTGCGCTTTCCTTCACGTTGGCAGGTCATGCCGCGTGGGCTCAAACCGACGCGGCAGCGGCGGCGCCCGCGCCCGTACACAATGTCGTGCTCGTCCATGGCCTGTATGCCGATGGTTCGAGCTGGGGGAAAGTGATTCCCCTGCTGCAGGCCAAAGGTTTGCACGTGACGGCGGTCCAGAATCCGACGACCTCGTTCGACGCGGACGTCGACGCCGTCAAACGGGCACTGGCCCAGCAGGATGGCCCCACGCTGCTGGTGGCGCACTCGTATGGCGGGATGGTGATCAGCCAGGCCGGCGACGATCCCAAGGTTAGCGGCCTCGTGTACATTGCCGCGCGAGCGCCTGACGCCGGCGAGGACTATCCTGCGCTGACCCGCAAGTTCCCGGCCGCGCCGGCGTCGGCCGGAGTGCACTGGTCGTCGGACGGCTACGGCGCGCTCTCCGAGAGCGCGTTCGTGAAGGACTTCGCGGGCGATCTGCCGGCTTCGGAAGCAGAGGCCTACTACGCGGTGCAGCAGCCGGTGGGCAAGGCGATCACGTCGGCGAAGACGACGGTGGCCGCATGGCGCGACAAGCCCACGTGGTACGCCGTATCGACCGAAGACCGCACGATCAACCCGGATCTCGAACGCTTCATGGCCAGTCGGATGAAAGCCCATACGATCGAGATCGATTCCAGCCACGTTTCCTTGATTTCCCATCCTCAGGAAGTCGCTAACCTGATTCTGCAGGCAGCGGGGCAGCAGGCGAAGTGAGATTGCCGGAGTGTTGCGGCGCCGGGAGAGGTCACGCCCGAGGGCGCAACACTCGCAGGCCGGCCTGTATGTGCCGCCGTTGCCGCAAACCGCGTTATGATGGCGTGCCTGGCAGTCGGATACCAGTATTTGTTCCAGTCACGAAAGCGATGAAACAACGTACATGGCCCAGATTCGCCGCCGCATGTTCACCTGTCGCGCTTACGCTGCTTGGGGGTTGCGCTGCCCGCGGCGCGCCGTCCTACGCGCTGTTTGGCGCGTACTTTCCGTTTTGGCTGCTGAGTTCCGTGGCCGGCATCGCGGGCGCTCTCGTCGCCCATCGCGCGTTCGTCGCGACCGGCTGGGTCCGCACGGTGCCTTACCAGCTTTCTGTCTGCACCGCGATCGGCGTTGTCGTCGGGGTGCTCGTCTGGCTATCGGGAACGGGGCAGCTCTGATATGAAAATGGCCGGCGCGAACTCAAGACCCGCATGGAAGGGCCGCGCGATCGCAGCGGTAATCGTCCTGCTCGGGGGCGCGGCGCTCTGGTATGCCTACGATCGGTCGTCGCGCTATCCGTCGACTGACGACGCTTCCATCGACGCGGACGTCGTGCACGTTGCATCGCCCGTCGGCGGCAGAATCGTGCGGGTTGCCGTCGAGGAGAACGAGCACGTCGCGAAGGGCGACGTGCTGTTCGAAATCGATCCTGTGTCTTACCGGCTGGCCGTCGCGCAGGCGCAGGCCGAAGTCGAGCTGGCACGCGCAGCGCTGGCCACGCGCCGCCGCTCGCTGATCGGCGAGACGTCGAATGCCTCGATCGCCGCCGACCAGACCCGCCGCGCGGAGCACAACTACGATCTCGCTACACGCAGCGTCGAACGGCTACGGCCGCTCGTGGCGCAGGGCTACGTGTCGGCCCAGCAGTTCGACCAGGCGGTGGTGGCGCAGCGGGATGCGAGCGTGTCGCTGACGCAGGCCAACGAGCAGCAGCGTTCGTCCGCGCAGACGATCGGCGACGACTCCGACGCCATCGCCACGCTGCACGCGCGCGAAGCTGCGCTGGCGATCGCGCAGCACGCGCTCGACGATACGGTCGTGCGCGCGCCGTTCGACGGCTACGTGACGGGGCTTTCGATCCTCGCGGGCGAGACGGTTGCGCCGAACCAGTCCATCTTCACGCTGATTCACGCGAACGAATGGTTCGCAGTGGCGAATTTCCGCGAGACAGCTCTCGGCACGATCGACGTGGGCGATTGCGCGACGGTGTATTCGATGATCGACCGCACCCAGCCGATGCGCGGCAAGGTTGTCGGTATCGGCGCGGGGATCCTGGATACCGATCGCGTGGACGTGCCGCACGGTTTGCCCTATGTGCAGCAGTCGGTGAACTGGGTGCGGGTTTCGCAGCGCTTCCCGGTGCGGGTGCGGATCGACGCGCCGGCCGCGAAGCTGGTGCGGATCGGTGCAAGCGCGATCGTCGAGGTCCGGCATGGCCAGTCTTGCCGGTGACGTCGGCGTGCCCCGCCTGCGTGAGATCGCGAGGCTGCTCGCGCCGTTTCCGGGGCGTGCTTCGTTCGTCACGCGCATCGCGCTGATGTGCGCACTGACGACGTGGGTCGCGAGTGCATACGGCACCCCCGAAGCCGCGCTTTCGGCTTATCTCGTGTTCTTCTTCAACAAGCCCGACCGCGTGACGAGCATCGTGACGTCGGTCGCGTTGTTCCTGCTCGTGACCGCGATCATCGGGATCGTGATGGTCTTTGCGATCTTTTCGATCGATGTGCCGGCGCTGCGTGTCGGGTGCATGGCGGTGCTTTCCTTCGGGCTCCTGTTCGTCGCGTCGGCGAGCAAGCTGCGGCCCGTCGGCGCGACCGTCGCCATGATCGTCGGCTATGGTCTGGATGAACTCGGCCTTGCGCCGGTCGGCGAAGCCGCCACGCGTGGTCTGCTGTACGCCTGGCTCTTCGTCTCGATTCCGATTGGCGTCTCGATAGTCGTGAATCTGCTGTTCGCGCCGTCGCCGCGCCGGCTCGCCGGTGCGCAGCTCGCGAAGCGCCTGAGGCTCGCCGCGCGCCGGCTGATGGGCGCCGCGACCGACGCCGAGCGGGCCGGATTCGACGCGTGCCTGCGCGAGGGCGAGCACCAGATCCTGGCGTGGCTCAAGTTCTCGAAGCTCGAGGGCACTTCGACCGCAGCCGACTTTGCGGCGCTGCGCGCGGCGGCTGCCGCAACGACCGCCATCCTGCTCGCGGCGGATCTCGCCGCAAGCGAACCCGGCGCACGGCTGCCCGACGCCTGCGTGGCGCGGCTTGCACAGACGATGGATCAGATGGCCGCGATACTCGACGCCGGCGGCTATCCGGTGGACGTCGTGGTCGATCCGCAAGATCTGCCCGAGGCGGCCACGTTGCCGCCGCTCGCCGCGCTCGTGCTGGCCGACCTGCGCGCGGCGCTGGAGGGCTTCGCGGTGCCGGCTTCGGAAGAGCCGTCGCCGGCCGCTGCTTCGGCTGCGGCGCCCGAGCGCGGCGGTTTCTTCGACGCGGACGCGTTCACGAATCCCGATCACGTCCGCTACGCATTGAAGACCACGGTGGCGGCGATGTTCTGCTACCTGTTGTACCAGCAGCTCGACTGGCAGGGCATTCATACCTGCTTCCTCACCTGCTATATCGTCTCGCTCGGCACGACGGCCGAATCCGTCGAAAAACTGACCCTGCGGATTGCCGGCTGCCTCATCGGCGCGCTGGCCGGCACGGCGGCCATCGTGTTCGTGACGCCGGCGCTGACGTCGATCGGCGAACTGATGGCGCTGGTGTTCGCGGGCGCGTGGCTGTCCGGCTGGATTGCGGCGGGGTCGCCGCGAATCGCGTATATCGGCTTTCAGGTCTCCTTCGCATTCTTCCTCTGCGTGATCCAGGGCGCGGCCCCCGCGTTCGACCTGACGATCGCACGCGATCGCGCGATCGGCATTTTGATCGGCAATGCCGTGGCATACCTCGTGTTCACGCGCGTGTGGCCGCTCAGTATTGCGAAGCGAATCGACAAGGCGCTGGACGGGCTGGTTGCGCAGTGGGGCCGGGTCGCGCGCGCGGCCGACGCGGGCACGCGCCGCACGCTTGCCGCGGGGGCGCTCGCGCAGTATGGCGCGCTATACGGGGATCTGGGCTTGATTCACTACGAGCCTTCCTGGGTGCGTCCCGCGCCCGAATGGATCGCGAGCCGAAGGCGCGCGCTTGCCGAACTCGGCGCGCTGGAGGGGCCGCTCTTTCTTTCGGCTGGCCGCGCAGGCGCCGCGGCCGATGCCCGGTTGAGCGAGGTCGCCGCACGGATGGAGCCGGGCGGGGGTGCGAACCGGGAAGCCGGCCGTGGCGGCCCCGGCGACCGTGACGTGAACGCGCTTCTGAACGTGATCGATGCGCGCTTCGGCGAGATCGCCGAAGCCGTGCGCAGCCCAACCGAAGGAGACGACGACCGATGCGCGTGACCGCATTTGCCATCGCATGGGCCGCCGCATTGGCAGTCTCGGGACTCGCGGGATGTGCGACGTCCTCGCTGGATCTCGCGCCCCCCGAGCCGGATCGTCCCTGGCAGCCGCAGACCGACACGGCTGGCAATATCGTGCCGGGACCGCCGCGTAGCGCCGTCGACGCGGCGCGCGAGGGCTACACCTTGCCGCGCAGCGCCGGCCTGGCGTCGATCGAACCGGCGGCGGCGCTCGACGCCAACCATCCGTACACGCTGCCCGAGCTGATCGATCTCGCGGAATCGGCGAATCCGCTCACGCGGATCGCCTGGAACGACGCGCGCAATGCGGCGCTCGCGGCGGGCATCGCAAAGACCGCGTATCTGCCGCAGCTCACCGCGACCGCGATGGGGGGCTACCAGGCCGCGAGCGGCTCGTCGTCGACGCTGCTCGGCAACGTCTCGACCAATTCGGATATCCACGGCACGGTGTCGGTGCTTGCGCTGCAATGGCTGCTGTTCGACTTCGGCGGCCGCCGCGCGCGCGTGGATGCGGCCACGCAGCTCTCGGTCGCCGCGAACGTCACGTTCACGGCCGTGCATCAGCACGTGATCCACGACGTGAGCGTGACGTATTACATGTACGATGCCGCGCGTGAACGGGCGAGCACCGCGCAGCAGTCGCTCGACAACGCGGACGGCATCCTCGCCGCCGCGCGCGCACGGTACGGGCGGGGCGTGGGCACGGTCGTCGAGGTGGCGCAGGCCACCCAGAACCAGGCACAGGCGCATCTCGTCAAGGTCCAGGCTGACGGCGCGCTGAGCGACAGCTATCTGAGCCTCGTATCCGCGCTCGGCATCTCGCCGCTGTCGAAGCCGAGCATCGCCCCGTTGCCGCCGCGCGTGCTTTCGCCGGCGCTGCACCAGTCGGTGGACCAGATCGTCGCCGACGCGATTGCACGGCGGCCCGACGTGCAGGGCGCCTATGCGCTCGAGCAGGCGAACCAGGCGAAGATCCGCGCCGCCGAGGCTTCTTTCATGCCGAAGGTGTTCTTGTCCGCGGCGGCCGCGTATGGCACCGGTTCGACGGCGATCACGGCGATCCCGCCGGTCGGCGATCAGGCGGCCACCGTCAACCTGACCGGCAGCCGCCGCAGCGGCAGCGTGTTCCTTGGCGTGACGATCCCGCTGTACGACGGCGGGTTGCGCTCCGCCGTGCTGATGCAGGCGCGCAACGACGCGGACAGCGCCTCCGAGCAGTTGACCCGCACGAAGGACGAAGCCGTCCGGCAGATCGTTGCCGCGCAGAACGCGCTCTCCACGAGCCTCGCATCGAACGCCGCCGCGAAGGCGCTGGTCGCCGCCGCGCAGACGACCTACGACGCGGCGTTCTCCGCGTACCGGCACGGGGTTGGCTCGATCACCGACGCGCTGCTCGCGCAGAATCAGCTACTCGCGGCGCAGAACGCCTATGCGGACAGCTACAGCGCCGCGCTTTCCGCCGCCGCGTCGCTCGCGCTCGCCACGGGGGAGATCGGCACGGCTACGCCGGACGGCGAGCCGGCCTGGTAGGGCGGGGGCTTCGGTTTCTGGAGGTGTCTGTCTGGACTGCTTATTTTGGCTACTTGTTCGGACTGTTTAAGGTCCGGCGGGTTTTTTGAACCAGAAATGCAAAAAGGCCGGCTATGCCGACCTTTTCCACAAATCTCTGGTGCCCAGGAGAGGACTCGAACCTCCACAGTGTTGCCACCGCCAGGACCTGAACCTGGTGCGTCTACCAATTCCGCCACCTGGGCACATCTTCAAGCTAGGCCGCAATTATAGCGGTCCGGCGCAAGCTGTCAACGCACGTTTGAAAAAATTTCGCCGCTAACGCGGGCGGTTGTGAAATCCTGTTGCGCAATCCGTGCGCCTTGGACATAGAGATGCGCCAAAACGCGCAATCCACGGCCATTTTGTTTTCCGGCCCGGAAATGAAAAAAGCCAGCTGAGAGCTGGCTTTTTTTGAATCTGGTGCCCAAGAGAGGACTCGAACCTCCACAGTGTTGCCACCGCCAGGACCTGAACCTGGTGCGTCTACCAATTCCGCCACCTGGGCAAGGTGTCGCTTACTGCCATTGCTGTTCGATGCGTCGTGCAGCAAAGACCGCTATTCTAGCGTGTCCGCGGAGCTTGTCAAGCGTTTCATCAAAAAGCGCGGCAGCGTGTTTTCGGTCCGCCGCCATGGCGTTTGCCAACGGCGTTGCCCACTGTGCTGCCCGCTGCGTTACCTCTTGCGCGCCCGGCCCGCGCGGCCTCTGCCGCGTACGATGCGGGTGTTAGAATGCCTCGCAGCAGTGGCGCCGGTGGGCGAGTGGTGCACGGAAGCTCGCCGGCCGGCATGCTGAATGACGCACTCGAAGACCGGGCGCCGCCCGAGTTTCGTCGTTGAATGAAATTCGGGCGCCGCGACAGATCCGACATCGACGCAACGAGAACAACCATCGACAAGCCCTTGAGCAAATATCCGTATCCGATTCCCAGCCGCGAAGAGATTCTCGGCGTGCTGCGGACCAGCGAAACGCCCTGCACCGCGAACGATATCGCCGAGGCGCTCGCCATCAAGCGCCAGGAGCGCGAAGGGTTCTTCAGGCGGCTCGCCGCGATGGAGCGCGACGGGCAGATCCGGCTCGATTCGCGCGGCCACTATCAACTGGCGCATCCGTCCAGCTTCGTTGCGGGCCGCGTGCAGGGCCATCGCGACGGCTACGGCTTTCTCGTGCGCGACGACGGCCAGGACGATCTGTTCCTGCCGCAGGGCGAGATGCAGAAGGTCATGCACAACGACCGCGTGCTCGCACGCATCGTCGGTTACGACCGGCGCGGCCGCCCCGAAGGGCATATCGTCGAGGTCACCGACCGCGCGAATACGCGCGTGATCGGGCGGCTCCTGAACGAGAACGGCGCGCTGATCGTCGCGCCCGAAGACAAGCGCATCGGCCACGACATTCTGGTGACGCAGAACGCGAAGAAGGCGAAGGTCGGGCAGGTGGTGGTGGTCGAACTCACCGACTTCCCGAGCCGCCATTCGCAGCCGCTCGGCCGCGTGGCCGAGGTGCTCGGCGACATCGACGATCCCGGCATGGAGATCGAGATCGCCGTGCGCAAGTACGGCGTGCCGCACGAATTCGGCAAAGCCGCGCTCGACGAGGCGGCGAGGCTGCCCGACGCCGTGCGCCCCACGGACATCCGCTACCGCGTGGACCTGCGCGACGTGCCGCTCGTGACGATCGACGGCGAAGACGCGCGCGACTTCGACGACGCGGTCTATTGCGAACCCACGCAGGTTGGCCGCGGCGAGGGCTTCCGCCTGGTCGTCGCGATCGCGGACGTTTCGCACTACGTGCTGCCGGGCAGCGGCCTCGACGTCGACGCGATCGAGCGCAGCACGTCGGTGTACTTTCCGCGCCGCGTGATTCCGATGCTGCCGGAGAAGCTCTCGAACGGCCTGTGCTCGCTCAATCCGCACGTGGACCGCTGCGTGCTGGTGTGCGACATGGTCATCACCGCGCGCGGCGAGATCAAGGCTTACCAGTTCTATCCGGGCGTGATGCACTCGGCGGCGCGGCTGACTTATACCGAAGTTGCCGCAGTGCTCAAGAACACCAAGGGACCGGAGGCGATGCGGCGCGCGGCCTTGCTGCCGCATCTGCAGAATCTCTACGGCGTGTACAAGGCGCTTTTCGCCGCACGCCAGAAGCGCGGCGCCATCGACTTCGACACGACCGAGACGTATATCGTCTGCAACGCGCAGGGCAAGATCGAGCAGATCGTGCCGCGCCAGCGCAACGACGCGCACAAGCTGATCGAAGAGTGCATGCTCGCGGCCAACGTCTGCGCCGCGGACTTCATGAAGCGCAACAAGCACCCGGGCCTCTACCGCGTGCACGCGGGCCCGAGCGCCGAGAAGCTCGAGAACCTGCGCACCTTCCTGCGCGGCATGGGCCTTTCGCTCGGCGGCGGCGACACGCCCCACGCGAGCGACTATGCGGCGCTGATGGCGCACATCCGCGACCGGCCCGACGCGCAGATGCTGCAGACGATGCTGCTGCGCTCGATGCAGCAGGCCGTCTACAG
Source organism: Paraburkholderia acidipaludis NBRC 101816 (assembly GCF_000684975.1). Classification (GTDB taxonomy): domain Bacteria; phylum Pseudomonadota; class Gammaproteobacteria; order Burkholderiales; family Burkholderiaceae; genus Paraburkholderia; species Paraburkholderia acidipaludis. Next base: position 152,224 of record NZ_BAXZ01000019.1, read on the forward strand.
CCCGGACAACATCGGGCACTTCGGTCTCGCATACGAGGCCTACGCGCACTTCACGAGCCCGATCCGCCGCTATCCGGACCTGCTCACGCACCGCGCGATCTACGCGATCCTGCAGGGCAAGAAGTATCAGCCTGCGGCGCCGCATGGCGTCGAGCTCAATACGGCGCTCTCGCCGCGCGCCCGCGCGCTGCAGGCCGAGGACGAGGAAAAGCGCGGCAAGCGCGCACGTGGCGGCAATACGGCGATCTGGGAAGAACTCGGCCTGCATTGCTCGGCCAACGAGCGCCGTGCCGACGAAGCCTCGCGCGACGTCGAAGCCTGGCTCAAGTGCTACTTCATGCGCGACAAGCTCGGCGAAGAGTACGGCGGCATGGTGAGCGGCGTGACGTCGTTCGGCATTTTCGTGCAGCTCGACTCGCTCTTCATCGAAGGTCTCGTTCACGTGACGGAACTGGGTTCGGACTACTTCCAGTACGACGAGATCAAGAACGAGCTGCGCGGCGAACGCACGGGCATCCGCTACCGGCTTTCGGACCGCGTGCGCGTGCAGGTGAGCCGTGTCGATCTGGACGCGCGCAAGATCGATTTCCGCCTCGTGCGCGACACGCCCGTCAAGTCCGCAGCCGGCCGTGCGGCACCGGCGGACAAGGGCATGGGCATGGGTGATAGCGGCCCGCGTGTGCGCGCGCTGCAGGACGGCGACGCACCGCGCCGCAAGAAGGCCGCGAGCGCGCCGGGCGCTTCGGTGAAGGAAGCGCGCGCCGCCCGCGGCGCGGCGAAGACCGCAAAGAAGCGCGCCGCCGCCAAGGCCGCGACGAAGAAGCCGGCACCGCGCAAGAAGCGCTGAGTGCCGCAGGCGCGGCGCTCGCCCCCAGCTTGCATGAGAGGGGCGGGCGCCGCGATACCCGGCGCGTGCCGGCGGCCGGAAGAGTTACAGTCGTTCGTCAGGCGCGCGATGCAGTCCCTGCAGGCGCCGCGTGGCGGACCGTTCATCAGGGGTTGTCTCAAGTCATGTCACGTCTCAAGGTTCTTTACGGGTTTCATGCGGTGACCGCGCGTTTGCGGCACGACGCGTCGACGGTCGAGGATGTCTATTACGATCCGACGCGGCGCGACCGCCGCATGCAGGACTTCCTGCATGCCGCAAAGGACGCCGGCGTGCGCGTGATCGCATCCGACGAAACACGGCTTTGGGGGCTCGCGCATACGGAGCGCCATCAGGGTGTCGTCGCGCGCGTGCACGACCTGCCGCTTGCGCAGAATCTGGCCGAGCTGCTCGACGGCATTGCGGGTGCGCCGCTCCTGCTCGTGCTGGACGGCGTGACCGATCCGCACAATCTCGGCGCCTGCCTGCGGGTGGCCGATGCGGCCGGTGCGCATGCCGTCATCGCGCCGCGCGACCGCGCGGTGGGCCTGAACGCCACGGCTGCGAAAGTGGCGAGCGGCGCGGCCGACACGGTGCCCTATATCACCGTGACGAACCTGGCCCGCGCGCTGCGCGAACTCAAGGAGGCGGGCGTGTGGGTGGTGGGCACGGCGGGCGACGCGAGCGCGAGCCTCTATCAGACGAAGCTCGAAGGCCCGGTCGCCCTCGTGATGGGCGCGGAAGGCGAGGGCATGCGCCGGCTCACGCGCGAGACCTGCGACGAGGTCATGCACATTCCGATGGCGGGCACGGTGGAGAGCCTGAACGTTTCGGTGGCGAGCGGCGTGTGCCTGTTCGAGGCCGTCCGGCAGCGCGGCGTCGCGGGCTGAGTCTTGCATGGAACCCGGAGTAAGCGCTAAAGCGCTAACTCCGGTCCACCGCTTTGCATGGGACCGGAATCGGCCGGCTGGCCCGGCCAACTCCGGTAAACTAGGCGCCTTCCGCTTTTTCCCTCTCGCGCAGTGATTCCCATGACTCAAGACGAACTCAAGCAACTGGTCGGCAAGGCCGCCGCCGACTACGTGAACGCGAACGTGCCCGAGGGCGCCGTGATCGGCGTCGGCACCGGCTCGACCGCAAATTGTTTCATCGACGCACTGGCCGCCGGCAAGGACCGCTACCGCGGCGCGGTGTCGAGCTCCGTGGCGACCACGGCGCGCCTGCAGTCGCATGGCTTTCGCATCTTCGACCTCAACGACATCGAAGGGCTGCCCGTGTACGTCGACGGCGCCGACGAGATCGACGCGCAGGGCGCGATGATCAAGGGCGGCGGCGGCGCGCTCACGCGCGAGAAGATCGTGGCGTCCGTGGCCGACGTGTTCGTCTGCATCGCGGACGCAAGCAAGCGCGTCGACGTGCTCGGCCAGTTCCCGCTGCCCATCGAGGTGGTGCCGATGGCGCGCACGGCTATCGGCCGCCGCGTGAGCGCGCTGGGCGGCGTGCCCGTGCTGCGCGTGCAGCAGGACGGCGCGCCTTTTGTCACCGACAACGGCAACGAGATTCTCGACGTGAAAGGCCTCGCCATCAGCGACCCGTGCGCGTTCGAGGCGCTCGTCAACGCATGGCCCGGTGTCGTGACCGTGGGTCTTTTCGCGGCGCGCGGCGCTGACCTCTGCCTGCTGGGCGCCGCAACGGGCGTCGAGCGCATCGACTACGCGAAGCGCTGAGGCAAAGGCGGCGGGCCGCGCCGTGCGGCCCGCCACAAAGTCCGCGCGGAGCCTGTCCCGCGCGGCGTCCCTCCACTTACGCTCACTCCACCGTTTCCGCCTGGCGCAGACGCGGCAGCAGGCGGTCGAACTCGCGCCGCACGAGCCCATAGCATTCGCAGGCGCGGGCTTCCAGACCCTCGCGATCCAGCACGCGAATGCGGCCGCGGCTGTGATGGATCAGGCCTTCGTCGTGCAGCTTGCCGGCCGCCTCCGTGATGCCTTCGCGGCGCACGCCGAGCATGTCGGCGATCAACTGCTGCGTGACCGTCAGGTCGTTCGAGGCCACGCGGTCCACTTCGATCAGCAGCCAGCGGCACAGCTGCCTGCTGAGCGAATGATGGCGGTTGCACGCGGCCGTCTGGGCCACCTGCGTGAGCAGGGCGTGCATGTAGAGCAGCATCAGACGGCGCAGGAAGTCCGAGCGGGCAAACTGCTGCTTGAGACTCTGCGCGCTCATGCGATACGCGAAGCCCGCACATTGCACCTGCACGCGGTTCGGCATCGTTTCGCCGCCGGTGAGAACAGGCACGCCGGTCATGCCTTCGCGGCCAACCGCGGCGATTTCGACCGAGCTGCCGTCTTCCATGGTCGAGAGCATGGAGATGATGGCCGTGGTCGGAAAGTACACGTGATGAATGCGCTGGCCGGAATCGCACAGCAATTGTTCGGTACGCAGATGAACGAGTTCGAGATGGGGGGCGAGCGCCTGCCACTCATGCGACGGCAGGGCGCCAAGCAGGTGGTTGCCGTGCAGATCGGATTGAAGGGTCAACATGATTGGTCCTCATGCGAGGCTGCTTGCGAGCAAGCGCTGCCTCGTTGTTATTCGTTCCGGCCCGCGAATCCGTAGTTGTGTGCCGTTTCCCGTTCGGCTATCCGTTCGTCGTGCCAGCCCCATAGCCCCGTCTGCGTAGCCGGTCTGATCCCGGCGCTTATCGCTAGTGTGGCGACGTGTCATTAGCAGGGTGTGTGCCAGAAAGGCGCGCACCGCGGTCACACGCGTCTTTACGGGCGTTGCGCCCGATGCCGCGCCGGGGAAGTCGGCCTTTTTGTTTCACTTCTGCACGATGAATTTCGCCACCTGGCTTCTTGCCGGATGAATTTTTGTTTATCTAAACCGTTGATTTGATGTGAATATTCGCGGTTATGCGAGAGGTTTCCAAAAATGACTCCAGACTGAAACACACCCCGCGCGCGTCGAGCGTCACGACCCGGCTATCTAAAAGGACACCGCCGAAAACGATACAGAGCTGACACATTGGGGCGGCGCACGCGAAAGCGTTCGGTCCTGAAACATCGTTGCGTAACGTCGTGTCACGTTACGCGGACGAACGGCGCCTTCTTGAGACGGCGGGCGATCAGTGTGTGTATGCGCACAGAGCGGTGCCGCGAGGTTTGTTCCAATGATGGCCAGGACGGCAGGCGGCGATGCTGCGCAGTGTGCGGCAAAGCGCGGCCTGCCAGGATCATTCAGGGGGCAGCGCATGAACCAGGTGGTGCCATACGCCAGCCTGACGGCAAGGGCGAACGAAATTGAACCGGCGCTCGTCGTCCAGCCTGTCGTGCTGGCGGGCGGATCGGGCACGCGCCTGTGGCCGCTCTCGCGCGAGCATTGCCCCAAGCAGTTGATCGAGCTGCTCGACGGCGAATCGCTGCTCGAGGCCACCGTGCGGCGCTTCGACGGCGTATTCGCGCCCGCGGACGGCGCCGGCCCGGCAGCGGCCTGCAAAGCCGCGCCGCTCGTCGTGAGCAGCGAGGAATTGCAGTTCCTCACGGTCGACCGTCTGGCCCGCAGCGGCATGGCCGCGCGCGTGGTGCTCGAGCCGGTGGCGCGCAATACGGCGCCTGCGCTGACCGTGGCGGCGCTTGCGGCGCAAGCCGCCCAGCCGCCGACCCTCCCGGCCGACGGCGATCCTGTGCTGGTCGCCATGCCCGCCGACCACCTGATTGCCGACCGAATCGCGTTCGCCCGCGCGCTCGAGCGTGCCGTCGAGCATGCGGCGTGCGGCGCGATCGTGACGCTCGGCGTGCCGCCGCAGCGCGCGGAGACCGGTTACGGCTATATCGGCGCGGGCCGGGTGCTCGATGCGCACGGCGCGCGCGTCATCGAACGTTTCGTCGAAAAGCCGGATGCCGAACTCGCGGCGCGTTATATCGCTTCCGGCGACTTCTGGTGGAACAGCGGCATCTTCGTCGTCCGGGCCTCCGTGTGGCTTGCCGCCATTGCGCAGGCCCGTCCGGCGATCGCCATGCGCTGCGCCGAAGCCTTCGAGCGCGCGAAGCGCGACGCGGATGGCAGCGTGCACCTCGACGCCGCCGCACTGGCCGAGTGCCCGTCCGATTCGATCGACTACGCGGTCATGGAATCGATCGGCTCCGGGGCGGGTCTTGCGGGCGTGGTCGTGCCGCTGGTCGCGGGCTGGTCCGACGTCGGCGCCTGGGACGCCGTCTGGCAGGTCTCGCACAAGGACGCGAGCGGCAATGTCGCGCGCGGGCGCGTGCTGTTCGAAGACGTGAGCGATACGTTCGCGCACTCGGACGGGCGTCTCGTGGCCTGTGTCGGCGTGCGCGGCGTGGTGGTGGTGGAGACCGCGGATGCGGTGCTGGTCGCCGCGAAGGACCGTGTCCAGGACGTGAAAGCAATTGTCGGGAAACTGAAAGAACAGAGCGGCGACGAAGCGCGGCACCATCGGCGCGTGGAGCGCCCGTGGGGCTGCTACGACTCGCTCGATCGGGGCGAGCGCTTTCAGGTCAAGCGGATCGTCGTGAAGCCAGGCGGCCGGCTTTCGCTGCAGATGCATCACCATCGCGCGGAGCATTGGGTCGTTGTGCGCGGAACGGCCCGCGTCACCCGCGGCGACGACGTATTTTTGCTATCCGAGAACGAATCCACTTATATTCCATTGGGCGTGAAGCACCGTCTGGAGAACCCGGGAATCACGCCGCTCGAAATCATCGAGGTGCAATCGGGCGGTTATCTGGGCGAAGACGACATCGTGCGTTTCGACGATCAATACGGTCGCGCACCGCTGCCCGACAGGGGGAAGGCATGATGCCGCACCGCGCAGGAGAGGCGCGGTGGCGCCGCAGCACTGCATATGCACAGCCGGCGGGAGCCGGCCAGGGATAAATAGGCATTCCATACAGTTGACCGGCCCGCAGGACAACCAGGAAAAGTGGCCGGCCCAGGTACCAGGTTGAGGCTCGACAGGATGACGTCGTGCGGACTGCACATCGGTTTCACCGCGACACGTCAGGAGATATCCTGGCTGGCGGGATATGCGATTCGCATGCAACGTACAACACAGCGTTCGACGACGCACGAGGGGCCCGCAGTGTCTGGCAATGAGGGGCGATAACGCCGATTCGGGGGGGAGTGTCATGGAACTCGGGAACAAGGAACGCTCGCTGGTGAGCAAGGTCATGGATGGCCTGATCGCCGGCATTGTGGAAGAGCGCTACGGCGCGGTGCTGCCGCCGCAGGATGTGCTGTCGAAGGAATTCGACGTGAGCCGCACGGTGATGCGCGAAGCGCTTTCCATGCTGCTTGCGCGGCATATGCTAGACGTGCGGCCGAAAATCGGCACACGCATACGGCCCATGCGCGACTGGCGCATGATCGACGAAGACGTTGTGAGCTGGCGTTTTCGCGCGAAGCCGGACAAGACGTTCCTGCGAGACGTTATCGAATTTCGCGCGCTGATCGAGCCCGCCGCGTGCGGTCTCGCGGCGACGCGCGCCACGGCGGCGGACATCGCCGGCATTCGCGACGCGTACGAGGCACTGCGCGAGACGAGTCCGGGCGACAACGGCTGCCAGGCGGCCGACGCGCTTTTGCACACGCGCATACTCGCGGCAAGCGGCAATCAGTTCTACCAGCAGATGGCGGCCATCATCCGCGGCGCGCTTTCGCTCGTGAATCCGATTCTCAACGGGCGCGCGGACGGCTGGGCGAATATCGTGCGTGCGCACGGCAGCATCGTCGAGGCGATCGAGCGGCGTCAGCCGCAAGAGGCCCAGGCTGCTGCGGCGGCGATGATCGAATCGACCGCCGGGGAGCTGCAGCGCGCGCTGGCGCCGGAGGCGTCCGAGGCGCTTGCGCAGCGTTAGCCGGGCTCGCGAGGTTTTCGTTCGCGCGTCATGTGCGGGACGCGGCCGCGCCGTTGCGGTGCGCCGCGCGTTTCGGGTATCGTGCGTGTCTTTGGTCTGCCGCGTCGTCGGCGCGGCGCATAGCCGGAGCACGCAGCACATGAGCGGAACAGATACGATTCGTTGGGGCATCGTCGGCGCGGGCCGCATCGCGCGGCGCTTCGCGCAGGGCGTGGCGCATGTGGAGGGCGCGCGCGTCGGCGCAGTCTGGTCGAGGCGCGCGGAGCCGTCGGCAGCGCTGGCGCAGGAGCATGGCGCGGGCGCATGCGCGAGCTTCGAGGCACTCCTTGGCAGCGGCGTCGACGCCGTTTATATCGCCACGCTGCAAGACAGTCACGCCGACTACGTCATTGCCGCGCTGGAGGCCGGCTTGCCGGTGCTCTGCGAGAAACCCGCCACCGTGAACGCCGCCCAGCTCGAGCGCGTGCTCGAGGCCGCGCGCGGCGCGCAGCGTCTCTTCATGGAGGCGATGAAGCCGCCGTTCTATCCGCTCTACCGCGCGTTGCGCGCTCACCTCGCCGCCGATCCCATCGGCCCGGTGGGGCTCGTGCGCGCAGGATGCTCGGTGGCGAACGTGAGCCCCGATCATTCTTCGTTCTCCTATGAACATGCGGGCGGAGCGTTGCTCGACATCGGCGTGTACGAGATGTTTCTGGCGGTGGACTGGCTTGGCGCGCCGCTCGACGTACAGACTTTCGGCCGGCTCGGCCCGACCGGCGTGGACACTTTCGCGAGCCTCAACTGCCAGCATGAGCACGGCATCGCGCAACTTTTCTGCGGTCTCGACCTGCATGGGAAAGGCGATGCGCTGCTCGCGGGACCGCTCGGCCATGTGACGATCCACGAGAACTGGTGGAACCCGGCGCGTGCGACGATCCGCTATGTCGACGGCCGCGCGGTGGACCTCGACGAGCCCTTCGAAGGCGGCGGCCTCAACTACGAGACCGCGCACTTCTGCGAGCTGCTGCGTACGGGCGCGCTGGAGAGCCCGGTGATGACGCACGCGCACTCGCGCCACATGATCGCGATGGCCGATGCGGCGCGCGCCGCGCTCGGCCTGCGCTTTGCCTGCGAGTGAGCGAGGCCGCCTTGGTGGTGCCCAGTGACGCTCAGTGCTGCTTAATGGCGCGAGGGTAGCGCGAGACGCTTTTCAAACCAGTGCTGGACCCACTCCAGCACCTGGCAAAGCACCCAGTAAACCGCGGCGGCGGCGAGATAGAGCGGCAGCGGCTGGAAGGTCGAGGCGATGATTTCCTGCGCGCTGCGCAGTAGCTCCGTCACGGTAATGACCGAGACGAGCGAGGTGTCCTTGATCAGGCTGATCAGGCTGTTCGAGAGGCTCGGCACGGCGATGCGCAGCGCCTGCGGCGCGATCACGTAACGCAGCGTCTGACGCCGCGAGAGTCCGAGGCTGTAGGCCGCGAGCCACTGGCCGCGATCGATGCCGAGTATCGCGCCGCGCATGCTTTCGGACAGGTAGGCGGCAACGTTGGCGGACAGCGCGATCACGCCGGCCGGCGTCGGGTCGAGCGAAATGCCGACGCTCGGGAGTCCGTAGTAGATGACGAAGATCTGCACGAGCAGCGGCGTGCCGCGCATGAGGCTGATATACACGCGCGCGATTTTCGGCAGGACGCGATTCGTGCTGATGCCCATCAGCGCGAGCACGGCGCCGCCGACAAGGCCGAAAATCATCGAGAGCACGGCGAACTTGACCGTCAGCACCGCGCCCTGCGCGAGCACCGGCAGCGACTGGATGAGGAGCGTAGTGATGGGCATGGGCGAAGCGCGGGGTTGGGTTCAGAGGGGTTCACGAAGCCCGCGAGCCGCGCGGGCCGTGCAAAAAGCCAAGGGGCGGCATCGCATCGCGCGACGCCGCCCCGGCATATCAGGCTTTTATGGGGCCCACGGCAAGCTTACTGCGAGATGGGCTTGCTCACGTCGATGCCGAACCACTTCTCCGAGATCTTCGTGAACGTGCCGTCGGCTTCGAGTTGCGTCATGGCGTCGTCGATCGCCTTCGCGAACTTCGGATTACCCTTCTTGAACGGGATCGCCGACGGGTTGCCGTTGCCGACGATCGCACCCGTGCGCAGCGGCAGCTGCGAGTTCTTCATCAGGTACGCGAGCATGAGGCGGTCGTTGAGCGCCGCGTCGAGGCGGCCGGCGGCGAGGTCGCGCAGATACTCGGGCGCGCCCGGGTAGGTCACCACGTCGATGCCGGGCACGGCCTTCGCCATGTCCATGTAGTTGGTGCCGAGGCCGACGCCGAGCTTCTTGCCCTTGAGGTCGTCGAGCGACTTGAACTCGCGCGTGTCGTCCTTGCGCTGGATGAGCTGCGCGGCCGAGTAGGTGTACGCCGGCGAGAAGTCGAGCACGGCCTTGCGCTGGTCGGTCACGCCCACCTGGTTGACGATCACGTCGAACTTGCCGGCCTGCAGGCCGGCAATGATGCCGCTCCATTCGGTGGTGACGAACTCGGGCTTCAGGCCGAGCTTCGCGGCGACGGCCTTCGCGATGTCCACGTCGTAGCCGACGAGCTGGCCGTCGGGCGCCTTCGAATCGAACGGCGGGAAGGTGCCTTCAAGGCCGATGCGCAGCGTGCCGCGTGCCTTCACCTGGTCGAGCAGGTCGTCGGCGTGGGCGCTGGCCGAAACGAACGCGGCTCCGATCAGCGTGGCCGCAAGGAGTTTTTTCAGCAGGGCGAGTTTCATCGTTTTTCCTCTTGTAATGCTGCGAATGCTGCGAATGCTGCGAATGCTGCGGGTGACCCGTGACTAGTGTGAAACTATAGCTTCAGGTGCGGCTCGCGGCCAGTGCGCGCGCACATTCGGCGACGAGCGCGGGGCCCTGGTAGATGAAGCCGGTGTAGAGCTGCACGAGCGAGGCGCCGGCCGCGATCTTCGCGCGTGCGTCCTCGCCCGAGAAGATGCCGCCCACGCCGATGATCGGCACGTCGGTGCCGAGCTCGGCACGCAGCTTGCGGATCACCGCGTTCGACGCCTCGAATACCGGGCGCCCCGAGAGGCCGCCGGTTTCGTCGGCGTTCGGCTGGCCCTGCACGGCGGCGCGAGAGAGCGTGGTATTGGTCGCGATCACGCCTTCGAACTGGTGGCGCAGCACGGTGTCGGCGATTTCCTTGATTTGCTCGTCGTCGAGGTCCGGGGCGATCTTCAGCGCGAGCGGCACGAGCTTGCCGTGCAGGTCGGCGAGGCGCTGCTGCTTGTCCTTGAGCGCCGCGAGCAGCGCGTCGAGCTCGCCCGCGCCCTGCAGCTGGCGCAGGTTCTTCGTGTTCGGCGACGAGATGTTGATCGTCACGTAGCTCGCGAACGGGTAGACGCGCTCGAGACAGAACAGATAGTCGTCGGCGGCGCGCTCGATGGGCGTATCGGCATTCTTGCCGATGTTCAGGCCGAGGATGCCGCGATAGCGCGCGGCCTGCACGTTCTTCACGAACTGCTCGACGCCGTGGTTGTTGAAGCCCATGCGGTTGATGATGCCGCCCGCCTGCGGCAGCCGGAAGATGCGCGGGCGCGGATTGCCGGGCTGAGGGCGCGGCGTGACGGTGCCCACTTCGATGAAGCCGAAACCGAGCGCCGCGAAGCCGTCGATGGCGGCGCCTTCCTTGTCGAGCCCCGCCGCGAGGCCTACCGGATTGCGGAACGCGAGGCCCATTACGGTGCGCGGCGAGTCGGGCACGTGCGAGCCCAGCAGGCCCGCCATGCCGGTGCGGCCGGCGGCGCCGATGGCGCGCAGCGTCAGATGGTGGACGTCTTCCGCGTCGAAGCGAAAGAGCTGGTCGCGCAGAAACGGGTAGAGGGAGCTGAACACGGGGCGAGGGCGCGGATGCCGAAAAATGGGAACCCGCTATTTTACCGGCTTCGGGCCCCGGCGAGGACGCCCGGGGTTCTGCGGCCCGTTGCGCCTCGGCCCCGCCGCCGCTTTGGGTAGCGGGAGGGCGCCTTACGCGCGGGCGGCGAGTGCCTCGTCGAGCGTCGCCCAGACGCCGTCGAAAAGGCCCTCGAGCGGCCGGAAGCGCGCCTTGTAAGCCATTTTCGGGCTCTCGCGGATCCAGTAGCCGAGGTACACGTAAGGCAGTTGCAGGCTGCGCGCCTGCTCGATCTGCCACAGGATGTTGTAGGTGCCGTAGCTCGTGTGCGGCGCGTCGGGCTCGAAGAAGGTGTAGACCGACGAGAGCCCGTCGCCGAGGATGTCGATCATGCTCACCATGCGCAGCATGCCGCTGCCTTCGGGATCCTGCGGATCGCGCTCGCGGAACTCGACGAGACGCGAATTGATGCGGCTTTGCAGGAGGAACTGCTCGTACTGGTCCCGGCTGTCGCGGTCCATGCCGCCGCCGGCGTGGCGGGCCGACTGGTAACGCATGTAGAGCGCGTAGTGCGTTTCGTCGTAGTGCAGGGGGGCGACCGTCGCGACGAGCTCGCCGTGCTGCTTCCAGGCGCGGCGCTGCGTGCGGTTGGGCGTGAAGCGCGTGACCGGCACGCGCACCGGCACGCACGCGCGGCAGCCGTCGCAGTAGGGGCGGTAGGTGAACACGCCCGAGCGCCGGAAACCCGCCTTGACTAGTTCCGTGTAGACGTCGGAGTTGATCAGGTGGCTGGGCGTGGCAACCTGCGAGCGCGCGATACGCCCCTCCAGATAGCTGCAGGGGTAGGGCGCCGTTGCATAGAATTGCAGCGCGGAAAGCGGTGAAAGCGGCAGCTCGTTGGGATGCGTCACGTTGGCAGCTCTCGTAGCAGTTCGGATCGTCGCGCTCGCGGCGCGCGGGCAGCGGCCGCAGCCGCGCGGGCGACATGTTCTCTCTTCAGTCTAACATCGAGCCCGAAGCGGAATCCATCGAATTGCGCGGCACCGCGAGAACCTCGCCACGCCCGCCGGGCGGCCCGCTCAGGTCGTGCTCAAGCCGCCGGCGCCGTGTCCGGGCGCTTGACGTGGTCGGCGAGAACCGCTTTGTCGAAGCGCCATGGAATGCGTGGCGCATCGACCGTCGCGCGCACGTGCGCGATGAAAACCTTGCGCGCAATCTCGTGCCCGCCGAGCGACGCGAGGTGCGAGGTGTTCTGCTGGCAGTCGATCAAGGCCACGCCGTGGCGCCGCAGGTGCGCGACGAGGGCGGCGAGCGCGATCTTGGAGGCGTCGGTGACCGAGGCGAACATCGATTCGCCGAAGAACATCGTGCCGAGCGACACGCCGTAGAGGCCGCCCACGCGTTCGCCGTCGTGCCAGGCCTCGATGCTGTGCGCGTCGCCGATGCGGTGCAGGGCCGAGTAGGCGTCGATCACGTCGCCGGTGATCCAGGTGCCGCGCTGGCCGTGGCGTGGCGCGTTCGCGCAGGCGCGCATCACGGTCGCGAAGTCGTCGTCGACGCGAATCTCCCACGCGTCGTCGCGCAGCACGCGCTTGAGCGTTTTCTTCAGCGAGGGCGAGACCTTGAACGCATCGGGCCGCAGGATCATGCGCGGGTCGGGGCTCCACCAGAGCACGGGCTGGCCGTCCGAATACCACGGGAAGATGCCGTGCCGATAGGCGTCGATGAGGCGCGAGGGCAGCAGGTCGGCGCTCGCGGCAAGGAGGCCGGGCGCGCCGCTGCCGGCGCCGAGCGCGCGCTCGACGCTGGGAAACGGGTCTTCGGGCCCGAGCCAGGGAACCATCGGGAGTCGGGGTCAGCCGTCGCGCAGCGAGCGCAGCACGTCGCCGGTGTGCAGGCCGTAGGTGCCTGACTGGCGGTCGGCGAAGAAAAAGCGCAGCGTCTGCCCGACCGTGGGGAACGCAATGTCGTCCCAGGGAATTTCGTGCTCTTCGAAGAGACGCACTTCAAGGCTTTCCTCGCCGGCCGCGACGTCGATGTCGAGCAGGCGCGCGAGATAGAACAGATGGACCTGATGCACGCGCGGCACGTTCAGCAGCGAGAAGAGATTCTGCACCTCGACGCGCGCGCCGGCTTCCTCGAGCGTTTCGCGCGCCGCGGCCTCGGCGGTGGTTTCTCCCATCTCCATGAAACCGGCGGGCAAGGTCCAGTAACCGTAGCGCGGCTCGATGGCGCGCCGGCACAGCAACACCTTGTCCTCCCAGACGGGGACGGTGCCGACCACGTTGCGCGGATTCTGATAATGCACGGTGCCGCAGGCCGAGCAGACATAGCGTTCGCGGTTGTCTCCGGGGGGCATGAGCAGGCTGACCGCCTGACCGCAAGTCGAGCAGAATTTCATGGGCACGATTGGGGGAAGAGTGATGCGAGTGTATCACCGCGCGGCGAGGAGCCGTGAGGGTGGCCGCGGTGCTAGACATGCGGGTCCGCGTGCTCTCCGCACGTCCGAGTGGTGTTCGATTGGTGCCAGATTGCCGGGCAACATGACACGGCTGCGCGTCCTGATGTTTTCCGGTTTCCCTGGATGTTGATGCGCGACAAGCGGTTTGCGGTGCACCCGGATTAATCTGGGCATTTCATCAACGACGAATAGCACCGCATGGCGACCGCTCACTCGCACTCACACCGGCCGATCAAGGTACGCAAGCACGGCTGATTTACGGTCGCTATCGTTCGGCACACGCCGCCAAAGGGCCTATCGATTTTGCAGGGCATTACACCCTTGCTGCGTGGGGATGCGGGGCTGGTTGCGTGATGGCGGCGGTAATCGACCAGAAAACCGGGCGCACGACTTCGTTACCGTTCACAGTTTCGGATTGGCCACTAGATGTAACCGAACCGCTCGAACACCACGCGGATAGTTGCTTGCTCATTGTGCGCGGTAGTCGCAACGAGAGCGACGAACACGGCACGTATTACTACGCGTTCGATGGCAAGACATTCCGGCGTCGTGCGGCCGACGTCGAACCGAAGCACTAGGCCAGGTGCGAAACAAGCGCACGCGGGGCGCGTGACTCGCGCGCCTTTGAGGTTGTGCCCGCGTCGCCATACGGCTCGGCGGCGCGTTCCATAAGCAGGGGAAGGACGCTCAGTGCCCTGCGGCAACCGGCGCGTGTGCGCGGGCCGCATCTCACGTAGAGGACCATCATGCCGATCACGATTGAAGAAGTGAGGGCCGCACTCGCGGAGCGCGATGCGGGTGTCGAAGCACTCCTGACGAAGGCGAACGCTGACATCGCGGCGCTCGCCGAGAAGGTCAACGGGCAGAACGTTAACATCCTCGATCTGGGCCAGAAGTTCGCAGGCCTCTCCGAACACGGCTTCAGCAGAGGTGCCAGTGGTGCAGGCCGTGCCTCGCTCGGCGCGCTGCTCGCGAAGTCGGACCTGCTCACTCGGTGGAACCACGGCAACGGCCCGAAGTCGGTGCGCGTGGCACTCGAAGGCGTGAACATCAAGGCCGACACCATCACCTCAAGCGGCTTCCCGGTGCAGCCGCAGCAGGAACTGGTGCAGCCGATCGTGCTGCCGCGCTTCTGGAACAGCCTGTTCTCGCTGCCCATCACCACCGACTCCATCCAGACCGTTGACGGTGACCTTGAGAACAACGCCGCGCCGCAGCAGGGCGAAGGCGCACTCAAGGCCCAGAGCAGCACCACCTTCACGCCGACGCTGTGGCCTGCACAGACCATCGCGCACTGGCAGCTTGCCAGCCGTCAGGTGCTCGATGACGTGGGCGCGCTGGGCGAGTTCATGGACCTCTCGATGCGCGAAGGCCTGCAAGCCGCAGTTGATCAGCAGGTCATCACTGGTAGCGGCACAGGCTACGACCTGAAGGGCGTCATGACCGGCGGCACGCAGATGGACGGCACGTCGGCCACCGCGCTCGACAGCATCATCATGGCGGTGGCGAACCTCCAGTCGCAGGGCGCAACGCGTGTGGTGTGCGGCTTGAGTCCGCTGGACATCGCAGCCATGCGCATTGCCAAGTCCTCGGGCAGCGGCACGTACCTGCTCGATCCGCTGGCGTCACTCAACGGCGTGCCGGGGGCGGTGTTCGTGCCTGTGGCTGCCATCCCTCAGGGCCAGTACTGTGCGGTAGCGACACCGCAGGGTGCCTATATCGGCCTGCGTCAAGGGGTGACTGTGGAAGTGAGCCGCGAGGACCGCGACAACTTTGTTAAGAACCTCGTCACGGTGTTGGTTGAATGCAGGCTTGCGCTTGTGCTTCAACGTCCCTCGATGTGCCTGTACGGCGCGCTCGTTGCGCCGGCTGGAACCGGCAGCACGAAGGCGAAGGCATAAGCAGGGCTACGCTCACACGACGGAGACATTGGGGCGGTGGGTTCCCGAAGAACAGCCGCCATTGACACGGACAGGCAAGCTCGCGCCGCGGCCGGCTCTCTTGCCGGTGCGGCGTTCCTTTCTCGAATCTTCGCAAACTACCGGAAAACGTGTCGTTGTGTAATGCGATACTCTCCCGAATCGTCACCTGCCTTGCGAGGCAACATGAATTACAACGACCGTCAGCACTTCTTCAAGTACACAACTTCCGAGACAGCCAAGTTGATCGTTGGCTCACGCAAGCTACGTTGGAGTTCGCCGTTACTTTTCAACGATCCTTTCGACCACCAAACTGGGTTCGCTTTTCCGTTCACCGGCAAGGAGTTCTCCGAGGCATTCTTGGAAACTAGCCTACGGGTTGTTTACGGCGATGCGCCATTTGAACCACCGCATCAAACCAAGTACTGCAACATGTTGCGCATCGCACGGGCGAATAGGGATCGGTGGCCGCGTGAGAAGTTTGAGGCAGACATGCGGGCGGCAGCAGCAGAAATGGCAGGCATCTTCCCCGGTTTATCGGAAGAACTAAATGCGAATCTCACCGAGCGATTGACGCGATCGCGAGTGCTCTGCTTGACCGAGCGAGGCGACAATTTGGTCATGTGGTCGCACTATGCGAATTCCCATCGCGGTGTCGCGTTCAAGTTCAGACGACTTGAACAACTTGATCATCGATTTCTGATAGCGCAACCTGTTCAGTATAGTGACGAAGCTGTCAGTTTTCTTGGCGTGCGGGAATACATCAATAAGCTCTTTGGGCTGGCGGAACACGACCTCGTTCCCCGCATCTGGGACCTGGCTTTTCGAAAGCACGCTGATTGGAAATACGAACAGGAGTGGCGTGTTCACGTCGCCCTGTTAGCAGATAACGATGTTGGCCCCGGATATTCCGACGACGAGGAACCTCCCGAGCTATTCGAAGCAATTTACTTGGGATGTCGTATGGATCAAGCGTGCGCCGCAGAGCTTGTCCAGTTGATTCGAGAAAGGCTGCCACAAACAACTATCTTCCAAGCGCAGAAGCGCACAGCTGGGATCGGTCTAGACTTTGTGGCCTTGGGATGATGAGGAGAGGGTGAAGCGACCACAGCGCACTTGAAAGGTGCGCTCGGGGAGGGTCGCGCAGAAGCTTGTCAGTTGTCGCGAGGAACACCCTCCCCTTCCTTTCTTTCGCAAAAAGTCGACTTTTTGCATGGGGGTCAATGCGGCGACGCGTGTTGCCTTAATACTGGCGGTCCTGCCGCAACCGCGGCGCCTGCCACTGCTTTTGCTCCGTCACTTAGCGTCTCGAAATAGCGCTTGGTGTTGCACGCTGCTTCCAATACTACCGATTGCCGCTTTGCTATGGGGTTGTCTCCAGTGATGAAGAAGTCGAGCTTTGGGTCGGGCCGCATGAGTAGTGCAACGGATTTAACACAGTTCGACAGCGTGAGCAGCCTTTCAAGTGCCGTGACTCCATCCTTCTGCGTGCATTCCAGCATGTATTCTTTTGAGTTCGGATCACGTTTCGGCCGGTTGCTGGCGATGCAGTCGTTCACCAACCCAGTGGCAACTTTCATGTCCTCCGTGACGCTGAGGGCGCCGTAGTCTCCGGTAGCATTTTCATGAAGTGTTGCGATGGTCGGAGAGTCAGCTGCGAGCCGCTCCAGCCATTTTTCGCTCGCGGCATCAAACGCCTTTCGCGCCTCAACAATATCGGCGGCACCAGCGTCCCTTTGCTGAAGCGTTATCAACGCCGCCCCGCGATAGTAGTAGTCAGCGAAACCTACCGATAGGTCGTCGTAGGCCGCACGAAGCTCGTTCATGCTCTTCACGATGGATTCGCGCTGGCGTTGTCGATGTTCCTGCAAGGCAACCAGCCCATTGCCAATTAGGCCGGTGAAGATGAAGCCCACCACCACCAGTACCGCCGGATGCTTGGAAGCCTGATTGAGTATCCTGCGCCGTCTTCGGGCTTCCCGTGGTTCCGGCGCTAGCACAAACCCCCTACGTGTCAACGTACGCCACCTGATCGAAATGAGCCTTCGCTCCATCGTCGCTTTCAGGTAGTTCCAGAGGAATTCAAGCAAGCAGAGCAGGAGCCAGACGGCTACGACCGTGAGCAACCACTGAGGCGTCGCCATTGTCGTCAGGAGCGTCTTTAGTCTTTCTGGCATCGCTAGGGGTTGCAGTGGGGGCCAGTGCGTAGATTAGTCTGAGCGAGCCGTCGAGGGAAGGATCACTCCGCTGTTTGTGCATGAGACGCGGTGCGGCTCAGGAATGGAGACCCATTGCGGTCGAAATTCGGGTCGTGGGCAGGCTGGAGGGGCGAGGCCGGCATTAGGGGAAGCATACGGGCGGGAGGCTCTCAAAGGCCCAGAAATGCAAAAACCCGCCTAAGCGGGTTTCTCGTTGCTGACTGTTTGCTGCCGAATTCTTGCCAGTTTTGCCCACCTATTGCCCAAATTTGGGAAAAGGAGGAATCACCCAAAACTTCAGAATTCCTGCAAAGCCTTACCAGGCTTTGGTTGCGGGGGTAGGATTTGAACCTACGACCTTCGGGTTATGAGTCCCAAGGTTTTCGAATTTCCGGGCGCTGATCGCCACTCCACATTTCCCGTAAAATCATTGGTAGTCAATGCTTTAGGCGATTTTCATGTCACCTCGCGCGTTGACGCAAATGGACCGGAATCGCTGTTTCCGGGTTACATGGTGGTTACATGGGATTGAGGTGTTGATGGCGACGGTCAGATTGACGGCGGGCCGCGTGGCGTCGTTCGTGTGCGAGCCGGCGCGGAGTCAGTCGTTTCTGTGGGACGGGGGCAGCTATGAGCAATCACTATTGCCGTGCGACGTTCGCGGAAATCGTTGCAACCGACGAAGCCGCAAGACAGCAACGTGCCGGGCGCGAAGCGGTTCAGGCCGCGCGTGAGGCGTTCTGGAGTCGCGGGAGTGACGCGACGCACGCGGCGAACGACGCGCCCGAGGCCGACCCTTGCGAGCCGCCAGCCGAAACCGTGCTGGTGCAGTGCGCGGCGAACGTGAAGCCGTAGCCGGTGACGTGGCTGTGGCCGGACTGGCTCCCGGCGGGCAAGCTCGCGGTGCTGGCGGGCGCTGCGGGAACCGGCAAGACGACCCTCGCACTCAATCTCGCAGCGGTGGCGCGCGGTGGCGAGTGGCCGGACGGAACGGTCGCCGTATCGATCATGCGGCAGTCTGAGCACCTTCGGATCGGGTCGCGCTGCCGTCGCCGCCGGTTTCTTCTTCGTCGCCACGTCACGCCCTCCGCCTGCAACTCCGGTTCGTCCCCACACAGGAGCCATCGCAGCCGGGGCACCAGTGCCGTTTATCGAAGCCTTCGAGCCGCCACGAACGCGCCGCCAGCAGCTCACGCGCCTCGGCCTCCGCGCGGCGCTCGATCACCTTCGCATTGAAGTATTCGATGTTCGGCAGCAAATCCGACAATGGGCCGTTCACGGCGCGCTCCATCGTGTCGGCGTGGCGCTCGCGCGTCCAGCCCTCGGCGCGTGCCAGCTCGTCCACCATCGCGAAGAGTTCGGCGCGCAGCCGCCGTACGTTGTCCTCTGCGAGATACGGACCCCACGGCAGGTAGGGGCCGCCGTCCGGGTCGGTCAGCGCCCCGGCGCAATCGTCAGGGGCGGCTGGCGGATCGTTGGCGGCTTGGCCGGCTGGCAGATTACCGCCGCAGGGTGCGTCCGCGTTTTTCTCTTGTTCCAGCAGGTACGCGATCACCTCCGGCTTGCGCGCGGCAAGCTCCGGCTTGATCGACGCCACACCGCGCGTTGGTCCTTCGATGCTGATGCGTTCGCCCTCGACCCACAGCAAGACGCCCAGGGCGGCGGCACGCTCCACGATATCGGCGGCACTCATACCGAATCCCTCACGCGCTCGTCGTCAGGCGGCTCTTTTTTTGCCGAAGATTCCAACTCACGCGGCGTGTCCCCTTCGGCGGAACCGTCCAAAGGGGCAGACCGCAAAGCCACGCCGGAGCCGAAGGGGACAGCAGACCCCGAAGGGGACATCGTTCTGAGTTCGGTCCTCTTCGTGTCCTCTTCGGAATGTGTCCTCTTCGGCAGCGCCCATTCCCAGCCTTCCTTCATGCCGATCTTGCGCTTCTCGACGCCGAGGCGAGTCGCCGCGCGTTGCATGGTCTTCCAGTTGAACCCCGCGCCATCTGCATCCGCTTTCAGTTCGCGCGCACGCAGCGGGCCGTCTGCCAGCAAGTCCCGCAAGAGCGCTTCGGCCCCGGCCTGCTCGGTTTGCGCTTCGTCGTCGTCCTGCTCGACCTCGCCCAGGATATCGCGCGCGCTGCCCTCGATGCGCTCCAGCGCGTAGGCGAAGCCGCCGTCATCGGGCGCGATGTTGGACTTCGCGCGCGCCAGAATCCGCCGCTCCGCGCCTTCCTCCTTCACCGTGACCAGCACCATGCGCGCGAGCGCGCCGAACGCCTGGGAGCCGATTACGCGCTCCACAGGGGCTTTGCCGCTCGACCCCTTTGCGAAATGGGAAATGCCGGTCACCCCGCAGCCGTGGCGAGCGGCCAGGTCCACCAGCGGTTGCAGGTCGCGCCGCACATCGTTTGCGCGGTGCGCATCGCCCCCAATGGCACTCACGACCGGATCGACTAGCAGCAGACGCACATTACCCATGTCCGCCATGCGCGCGCTCAGGAGGGGCATGTCGCGGGCCGGGTCGAACGGCATCAGCTCGCCGTCCGTTTTCGCCACGTTGCACACGAAGTAGACTTGCGACAGATCGGCTCCCGCCGCCATCAGGCGCGGCACCAGCGTATCGCTTACATCGTCCTCGCTGCTCCACATCAGCACCTGGCCGGGATGCGCGCAGATCCGCCCGCCTTGCGCCCGATCAAGCCGCGCAGCACCTTTGAACCTTGTTCACCTTTGCCGGGTTGGCGCCGCGACGACCGCGCGCTACAAGCGTGAAACGAGCCGAAATCCAGCTCCGCATCGCGCGGCCATCCTGATTCCTGCTGTCCTGATTGTGGGCCGCGTCTCCCACCCAACCCGGCAATGAGGCCCGCCCATCCATGACGGCACACCACGGTCATTCACCGCATCCCGCCGCACCCACGACACCCGCCACGCCCGCGCAACCGCAGTGGCAACCCCTGAACTGGAGTTTCCCGTTTCCTCCCGCGAACGGCGATTCCGTCGATCCGCAAACCTGGTTCAGTGCCCTGGCGAATTCGGACGGCGGGTTCTATCCGCTCGGCTCGAACGGCATGTACCACGGCGGCATCCACTTCGACGCAGGTACGGGCGGCAAGCTGAAACAGGGCGATGGCGTCAGGGCCATTGCCGATGGCGAGGCGGTGGCGTACCGCCTGGATTCGACTTATCCCGAACTGACCTATCCACCTTTCCCGCCGCACTACGCGCTGTACTCGACGGGCTTCGTGCTGATCCGCCACAGGCTCGTGCTGCCGCCTGAACCAGACAGGCAGGGAACATCCTCAACGCGAGCGACCCCGGCTTCTGGCGCGTCAGCAACGCCCGCCAGCAGTCCGCAGGCCTATCAACCGCCCGCCGACGAA
>NZ_BAXZ01000018.1 GCF_000684975.1 Paraburkholderia acidipaludis NBRC 101816
ATCCTCTCTCACCCGTGAAATCGACATCCTGATGGATCTCTACAGGACATATTGTCACTCGCCCTTGATATTCTGTCCAATATCTGTTACGTCTATCTGATATACATTTTACAGAACATCGCTGGAGAACATCGCGTGGAACTGCGCCACCTTCGGTATTTCCTCGCCGTTGCGGAAGAGCGCAACGTGACACGGGCCGCCGACAAGCTCGGCATCGGCCAGCCGCCGCTTAGCCAGCAACTGCACGCCCTCGAACGCGAACTCGGGGTCCAGCTCTTTCGGCGCACGGGACACGGCGTGGCACTGACCGAGGCCGGGGCCGCCTTCGCCGACGACGCGAGGCGTCTTCTCGGCGACGTGCAGGGTGCCGTTCGCAACGCGCAGCGCGCCGGACGTGGCGAGGTCGGGCACCTGAACATCGGATTCACCGGCTCGGCCGCCTTCAACCCGATGGTGCCCCGGCTCATACGGTTGTTTCGCCAGTCGTTCCCCAGCGTTCAACTCACGCTGGCCGAGGGAAACACCGCTTACCTGCTCTCGCTGCTCGACGAGGGCCGGCTCGACGTGGCATTCGTGAGGCCCGCAGGAAATCCGCCGACCGGAATCGAGTTTCATCCGCTCGCGATCGAGCCGATGAAACTCGTCCTGCCGGCAACGCACGCCTTGTCGAGAAAGCGCAGGCTGCCTCTTACGGCGCTCGCGGCCGAACCGTTCGTGCTGATACCGCGCGAAGCCAGTCCAAGCCTGTATGACCGGA
This sequence comes from Paraburkholderia acidipaludis NBRC 101816, assembly GCF_000684975.1. Classification (GTDB taxonomy): domain Bacteria; phylum Pseudomonadota; class Gammaproteobacteria; order Burkholderiales; family Burkholderiaceae; genus Paraburkholderia; species Paraburkholderia acidipaludis. The sequence goes on from NZ_BAXZ01000018.1 coordinate 758, forward strand.
TCGTCGGCGCGTGCCGCGAAGCGGGCTTCGAACCGTTGCTCGGGCAGCAGGCTCCGCAGCTTGCTTCAGTGATCAATTTCGTGGCGGCCGAATTCGGCGTTTCGATGGTGCCTGCTGCCGTCACGCAGATCCAGGTGGAGGGCGTGGTCTACGTCGACGTTCACGGCAACGTGCCCGATATTGGCCTCAAGGTGGCGTGCCGCACCCATGTGCCCAATGCGAAAGTCGCGAACTTTCTGAAACTGGCCGGCGAGAGTGCCCGGGACTAATCGGCAGGCGGCACGCCGCCTTCCCCGATCGACCCGGTTCGCTGACGAGGCGCGCCGCCGGCGAAAGCGTAGGCGTCAAAGGCTTAGTTATCCTTGACTTCGACCGGCGGCGAATACGGGCTCACGGTCACTTCGGCCTGTCGGCCCGCCTGCGACGAGCCATTCGTGCCGGCGCCATACGTGGTCTTGTCGTTATTCGCGGCGATGCGCGCCTGGGCTGCCTGGAGGTTCTCCGGGTAGTGCAGCCAGTCGTTCGGGTTGTAGCCGGCCTGTTCGGCGCGCACCAGGTCCGCGCGCACTTCGCCGCGCGAGAGCGGCTGCGCCGTCTGGGCGAACGAGACGAGCGGCGCGGTCACGGCGACGGCGAGCACGACAGCCTTGAAAAGCGATTTCATGATCGTGGACTCCGGACCATGGTAAGTCATCCTTACCATGGTGAAATGAGCAAGGGTGAGAGGGTTCGAGCCTGATTACGCGGTCACATAGCGCGCCGCGGGGCTGTTGCTCGACAGATGCGGAGCCATCGTCCGCCTGGCGCCTTCGTAAGCCTCCCACTCTTCGCCCGCATGCAAGGAGGGGATCGTCACGGGTTCATGGCGGTCAAAACCCGTCAACGCGGCATCCACCATGGCTTCGGCCGACATGACGATGGCTGCGGGCAAGTGTTCGATCGGCAGGCCGCCGGTCTGCCAGAAGTCGGTGGCGGTGGCGCCGGGCAGCACGGCCTGCACCTGAATGCCGCTGGCGGCCAGCTCGTGGTGAAGCGACTGGCTGAACGCGAGCACGAAGGCCTTGCTGCCGCCGTAGACACCGTTGAGCGTTTCCGGCGAGATCGCCACGATGGACGAGATGTTGATCACGGCGCCCGCGCCGCGCGCGACGAAGCCCGGGATCGCGGCATACGTGAGGCGGGTGAGGGCGGTGACGTTCAGGTCGATCAGCCGCGTCATCGCCTCGACGTCGCTGTCGAGCAGCGGCTTGTGGGTGCCCACGCCCGCGTTGTTGACCAGCAGCGTGATGCTCGCGTCCTGCTTCAGCTTGGCTTCGACGGCGGCCAGCGCCGCGCGGTCGTTCAGATCCGCGTCGATGATTTCGACGCTACGCTGCGTTTCGTTCGTGATGCGCTGCGCGAGGGCGGCCAGCCGGTCGCGATTGCGCGCCACGAGAATCAGGTCGTAGCCGCGCCGCGCGAGCCGGTCGGCGTAGACCGCGCCGATACCCGAAGACGCGCCGGTAATGAGGGCAGTACCGCGATGCGTATGAGCCATGATGTCACTCCATTCGAAAAGTTGATGAAACCGTGAGCACATTCTGGCCGGGTTTCGCCGCGACAGAAATGACATATATGGTTATGATTCAGGACATGGCTTGACGGGAAACGGACATGCACCGGATCGGCTTTTTACTGACTGAGGGCTTCCAGATCATGACGCTCGCGCCGCAGTCGGTGTTCGAGTATGCGAACGTCGTGGCAGGCGAGCCGTTCTACGCGATGGACAATTTTTCCCTCGACGGCGGCGAGGTCCGCTCGTCGCTCGGCTTCGCCGTGGGTACGCGGCCATTGCGCGGCGCCGCCGCGGTGGATACGTGGATGGTCGCCGGCGTCAACGACCCGCTCGGCTCGCCGGCCCCCAGGCGGGTGCTGGCGTTCCTGCGCAGGGCGAGCCTGCGCGCGCGGCGCATTGCCGGTATCTGCACGGGCGGATTCGTGCTTGCCGAAGCGGGCCTGCTCGCCCGGCGGCGCGCCACCACGCACTGGGCGTTCGGGCGCAAAATGCAGCGCCTGTTCCCGGATGTGCGCGTGGAGGAGGACCGGATCTATATCGTCGACGGACCGATCTGGACGTCCGCCGGCATGACGGCGGGGCTCGATCTGGCGCTGGCGATGGTGGAGAAGGATCTGGGCGCCGAGGCGGCGCGCTCGGTGGCGCACAAGCTCGTGATGCATCAGCGCCGCGCGGGCGGCCAGTCGCAGCATTCGGAAATGCTGGAACTCGCCCCGAAAACGGATCGCATCCAGAACGCGCTGACCTATGCGCGCCAGAACCTGAATCGCGCGCTAACGGTGGAAGAGCTGGCCGAAACCGTGCACATGAGCGCGCGCCAGTTCAGCCGCGTGTTTACGCTCGAAACGGGGCAGTCGCCCGCGAAGGCAGTCGAGCGGCTGCGCCTCGAGGCGGCGCGGCTCATGATCGAGCAGAGCCGTCACCCGCTCGAAGTCATCGCGAAAGAAACCGGCTTTCGCGATCGGCGCCATATGCGCGAGGTGTTCCTGCGCGGCTTCGGCCTGCCGCCCCAGGCGGTGCGGCGCGACGCCCGCACGGGCAGCCGCGATGCCGCGTAGACGCATCTTCCAGAGTCCGCGGTTCGCTTTCATCGCTCGCCGCGCTGGATGTGAATGCCTCCCGCGACTTCGATGCGTTGGGCGTTGATCCAGCCGAATTCGTCGGATAGCAAACCGGCGATGACGGGGCCGACGTCCTCGGACAAGCCGTGCCGTCGTTGAGCTGCCGGTGGGGCGCTGTTCCGCGCACCCGCGAACGCTGAACGGGCTGCTCGGGCATTCATGAGAGAGTGGGGCGGTAATGGCTGTCGCTCTCCGCGTTGAATATCTCGTCGTCGAGCACGAGTTCGATTGCGCACTCGTTGCTCTCAGGCTGGGACTGCCGGCTCGCCTCGAAACACGACCGAACGCGCGCGCCGATCCGCTGCTGGATTTCGCGCCGCTGGGCCGTGTCGTGCTTCGCATAGCGCTCGAACTGTTCGCGCGTCGCACGAAGCGTCGCGGCGCAACGTTTATCGAGTGTGGTGTCGGGGTGCGATTCGATCACCCAGGTGATATTCAAAACAAGCGCATCGCCGGTATCGAGGAAACTCACCGCGGGCCTTCTGGGCGAGTCGAATTCGTGTGCCAGGGCAAGCTGGATCTCCTCGATCCGCTGGTCGAAATCATAGGTTTTCATGGCGCGCTCCAGTGTGGGCAGGAACAGGCACTTTTCTGCGCATCGGGCGTGCCGCGCCGGGTTGCCTCGGGCCATTGTGTGACGTCCCGAGACGGACGCGGCCGCTCTCTTTTATCCGGAGCGCGATTCGCCGGGATTCGCCTTGAGATATGATCGCGTTTTAACGTAGTGGAATTGCCCCCATGCAAGTGCTGGTCGATGCCGACGCTTGTCCCGTGGTCATCAAGGAAATGCTGTTCCGGGCCGCGCGACGGGCGGAGGTGCGGGTGACTCTGGTCGCGAACCAGTATTTGCGCACGCCGCCGTCTCCCTTCATCACGTCCATTCAGGTGCCGGCCGGTTTCGACGCGGCGGATGCCCGTATCGTCGAATTGGCCGAGCCGGGCGACCTGGTGATCACGGCGGACATTCCGCTTGCCGCCGCGGTGCTCGACAAAGGGGCGCACGCGCTCGAACCGCGCGGCAACTGGTTCACGCGCGAGAATATTCAGGAACGCCTGACGGTGCGCGACGTGATGGATCAACTACGCAGCGCCGGCATCGATACGGGCGGTCCGGCTCCCTTCAGCACGCGCGACAGCAAGGCGTTTGCCGGACAGCTCGACCGATTCCTCGCACGTTACGGCAAGCCGCCTCGCGGGAACGAGGGATCGGATTGATCGTCGCAGCCATTCCGGTTACGACGCTTGCGGCGGCAGCGCGCCGCTCAATAGATGGAACACCCAGAAATGCCAGAAAAAAACCTTGTGCGCTCCTTCAGCGAGCTTCCGCTTGCCCCCGCCATGCTCGCCAATCTGGCCCAGCTTGGCTATACGGCCATGACGCCGATCCAGGCGGCCAGCTTGCCCGTGGCGTTGGAAGGGCATGACCTGATCGCCCAGGCGAAAACCGGCAGCGGCAAGACGGCGGCATTTTCCCTCGCGCTGCTGGCGCGCCTCGACGTGCAGCGTTTCGCCGTGCAGACGCTGGTCCTCTGTCCGACGCGCGAACTGGCCGATCAGGCCGCGCAGGAAATTCGCCGCCTCGCCCGCGCGGAGCAGAACATCAAGGTATTGACGCTGTGCGGCGGCACGCCCATGGCCCCTCAGACCGCGAGTCTCGAGCACGGCGCCCATGTTGTCGTCGGCACGCCGGGCCGCATCATGGACCATCTGGCGCGCGGCAACCTCGACGTCGGCGCGCTGAATACGCTCGTGCTCGACGAGGCGGACCGGATGCTCGACATGGGCTTCTTCGACGATATCGCCACCGTCGTGGACCAATGCCCCAAGGAACGCCAGACCCTGCTGTTCTCGGCCACCTACCCGGAGGGGATCGCCCGGCTGAGCCGGCAATTCCTGCGTAATCCGAAGGAAATCAAGCTCGAAGAGCGTCACGACAGCAGCAAGATCCGCCAGCGCTTTTACGAGGTGGCCGAGGAAGAGCGGCTGCACGCGGTGGGCATGCTGCTGAATCACTATCGTCCGGTGAGCACGCTGGCGTTCTGCAATACGAAACAACAGTGCCGCGATCTGCTCGACGTGTTGCGCGCGCAGGGTTTCCATGCGTTGGCGCTGCATGGCGAACTGGAGCAGCGCGAGCGCGATCAGGTGCTGATCCGCTTCGCGAACCGCAGCTGCTCGGTGCTCGTTGCGACCGACGTGGCGGCCCGCGGCCTCGACATTGCGCAACTCGAAGCCGTGATCAACGTGGACGTGACGCCCGACCCGGATGTGCACGTACACCGCATCGGCCGCACGGGCCGCGCCGATCAGGACGGCTGGGCATTGAGCCTCGCCAGCATGGACGAGATGGGGCGGGTGGGCAGCATCGAGCAGGCGCAGAAACAGGATGTCGAATGGCACAAGCTGGCCGATCTGAAGGCCGCCAGCAACGAGCCCCTGCTGCCGCCGATGGAAACGCTGCAAATCCTTGGCGGGCGCAAGGAAAAAATTCGTCCGGGTGACGTGCTGGGAGCGCTGACGGGTGATGCGGGCTTCAGCGCTTCCCAGATCGGCAAGATCAACGTAACCGACTTTTCGACCTATGTGGCCGTCGATCGCAGCATTGCCCGCGAGGCGTTGCGCAGGCTCGGGGCGGGGAAGGTCAAGGGCAAGAAGGTCAAGGTCCGGATGATGGACGAATAGCCGGCATTCATGAGGCCACGACGTGGGGACCGATCGCGCTGAGCCAGCAGGTCACGGCGACAGCGCCGCCGTCGGGCGAGCCAATCGCACGATCGCCCAGATAGCTTGCGCGGCCGGCGCGCGGTTTCATCGTGGAGGTTGCCTCGGCGCCGAGCTTTGCGGACGAGACGGCCCGCGAAAAAGCGACGGCCGCGGGGCAGCCCGATCGCAGTTCCTGCGCGAACGTATCGGCAGCGGGGATGAGGGCATCGAGCATCGTTCTGTCACCGGCCTTGGCGCCGCCGAGCTCGCCGACGGCCTCGACGGCCGCTCTGAAGGCATCGGCCCAATCGTGGGCGGAAGGCTGGGGCGTTTCCGCGAGACGTCGTGACGCGCGCAGCAGCGCCGTGGCATAGAAGGGACCGGAGCTGCCTGCGACGGCTCGGCGTAGCGCGCCGCCCAAAGCGGCGAGCGCACCGGCGGGGTTGGCGAAGGCCGGGTCGGGGAGGGCGAGGATGGCGTCTGCGGCGCGCTTCATGCTGATGCCGAGGTCGCCGTCGCCGGCGAGGGAATCCAGCTCGGTGAGGCGCGGTTCGTCAGCGATCAGGGCGTGAGCGGCAGCGGTGAGCGCCGGCTTGAGGCGGGAGATCCATGCCTGGGCGGCCGCGTCGAGAATCGTCGGAGTTTCGCCGGCGCGCGTGACCGGCGAGTCCATCCGGATATCGGCGCTGACGCTGCCGCCGCGCGGCCACGCGCGGGCCAGCGTGGGCGCGTCGAGCAACGCGAGCCGGTCGTTATCGACGCGCAGGACGGAAACGGAGCAGCCGGGCATGTTCAACGCCGAGAGCAGGGTGCCCGACCATGCCCGCTCGACGGCGATCCCCTTTCCCGTCAACGCTTCCCAGGCCGCGCGCAGGACGATGTCCAGTTCCATCTGCGGCGTGGCTCCGAGGCCATTCACGAGGAGTGCTACACGTTCGCCTGCCGCGAGCCCCATGTCCTCCAGAATATTCGAGAGCAGGGTTCGGGTGATCTCGTCGGCCGGCTGTGGCGCGGTTCGCTCGACGCCTTTTTCGCCGTGAATGCCGAGGCCTAGCTCGATCTCGTCGTCTGCCAGCGTGAAGCCGGATTTTTCGACGCCGGGTAGCGTGCAGCCGTCCAGCGCCACCCCCATCGATCCCAGGTTTGCCGCGGCGGCGCGCGCGGCAGACGTCACCTGATCGAGCGGGAGCCCTTGTTCTGCGGCGGCTCCGGCGACTTTATGCACGAGCACCGTTCCGGCGATTCCGCGGCGGCGATCGCGCGTCGTGTGCCGGCGAAGCGAAACGTCGTCGGCCACGATCACCACTTCGACGGGAATGCCTTCGGCGCGTGCGAGCTCGGCGGCGAGGCCGAAGTTCAGCCGATCCCCCGTGTAGTTCTTGACGATCAGGACGGCGCCGGCGGGACCCGCGGTTGCGCGGATGGCGGCAAGGACTTCGTCGGTGGACGGCGAGGTGAACACCTGGCCGCACACCGCGGCGCTCAGCATGCCGGCCCCGACATAACCCGCGTGCGCGGGTTCGTGGCCGCTGCCGCCGCCCGAGATGATGGCGACGGGTCGATTGAAGACTTCGGGCAGATCACGGCGAACGAGCACATTTTCGTCGCCCAGGATAGCGGTGTTCGGAGCCAGCCTGGCAATGCCCTCGAGCATTTCCCGAACGACGTTCGATGGATCGTTGATGAGCTTCTTCATGTTGGGCTTCGGCGGTGGTTGGGTGTGAGTTCAGCGCTCTGGCGAGTGCATCTAGCGCATTACAAAGGGCGGCAATATTGGTATCGGTAGATTGCGATCCCGGACATTATGATCCCTGCGGAGTTTCGGTCTCTCAGTGTGCTTTCCGGGACCTCGTTTGGGGTGGGCTCTTTATCAATATAATTTTACATAATGCAAATTATCGAAATTTCTCCTGTAGCAGCTATATCCTAATGTCGTGTTCTGGCTATTTACAGATGTCGTGTTTTTGACCACTGGCATGCAGTGCTTCGGAGCTAAAGTGTGAATGCGGCTAGGTTATCTTTCGATATTCACAGAATTGCTCCCCTGAATCGCACATTCACAAGTTTGATACGCGGCCGGTCTGGCCCATTCGACGCTCAGAGATTTGCTCCAAAGCAACGTGCTTCGGAGCAAAATTGTGCATGCGGCCAATTTATCTAAGAGTGAAGTTCGGGGATTGGCTGGCCAATGGTTTGCCTCGGAAACCTGCGATATGCAAAAGTTTGCTCCGCGAATTGCACACTCAGGTTTGGTAGTCAGCCGTACTGGCCCGTTTTTCGACATTCACGGATTTGCTCCGAAGTACTCCATGGCCACCTATCTATGCTCCGGACGCACTACAACCGCATACGATTGCTCCGGCTATGAACTAGCGGGCGAAAACCGAATGCCCATGCTCCGGCGCACTAAATCGCGGATACCTTGATAGTCCGCTGGGAAAGCTGCTATCTCGCTTTGCCCCCTTCTACTCCGACGGCCTCAGGCCGCTACCCCACCAGGCGGTACTTCCCCTCTTTTCGCATGGCCGGAAGGGCGTGCCGCGTGGAGACACGCGGGGGACGCGGTGGTGACGCTGTAGTGTGCGCCGCCTGTCCTCGGGTTCGCCGCCGCGAACACCTACCTCCACCCAGGCCGCTCGCCTTCATCTGGTTTTAAATTACAAGAAACCCTATAACATCGGAAAGGTCTAAATGGCCTCATGAGGCGCTCTGGGTCTGCATGCCTGCCGCCTATGCCCTTCCTGCGAGGGCCCTGTCACAAAAGCATCGCCAGACCTTCTATTTTCGTCCCATTGGGAGACATCAATGGCGAACAACGAACCTGGACCGGATCTGTCGTCCGATGACGGCAATAGCGACTTTCATGGGCAGGCCGCGCCGGAGAGCGTTGGCCGCGCCGTCGCGGACGCGTACCACACCAAACTTGACCTAAGCCTCGGCCGGGACGATATCGCCTACGTCGCGGGCATTTTTCATTTTCAGAAGAAGTCTGACGATTCCTACATTGACGAGGCAGTCCTTCGCGCCATCTACGAACCCGTAAACGAAATGGTGAACGGCGACCCGGACACCATTCAACAGCGTTGCACCAACGCGCTTTCCCGCCTGAAGTCGCAGAGCATCCTGATTCGTGCCGACGCGGGTGGGGTCTGGGAGGAGGGCCGATACACTCTCTCGACGCTGGGCAATGCGATCGGCCGATATATCAGCGACGAGAGCAGTTTGACGGTGCAAAGTCTCACGATCCTGCTCTCGCGCATCCGCGCGGAGCTTGCCGATGTAATCGCTACGGCCCGCTCTGCGAACGAAACTACGGACTGGGACGCCACGGTGGTCGCCCTGCTCCGATATCTGGTCACGGATCTACTTGAGGCTCTGGAGCGCCGGGCGCGTGGGTTGGATATCTCGAACCAGCAACTTCGGCGACAAATCACCAGCCTCTTTCATCAAAAATGGGGAGATGCGGCGGACATCTGTAAGTCGATGCTGAATAGCGTCATGAGCACGCTGTTTGAGTTGTATTCCGTCCTCACCGAGCAAGTTGAGTCGCTGACCCGGCTGCTCGATGACATCGCGGAGTTTTCAGACCGCGATGCGGCCATTCTGCCTTTGGTAGAGAGCCTGCGCACACAGTTGCACCGTTTGCACAACTGGAGTATGCAGCGTCACACCGAATGGGCAAATTACCACGGGATGGTGATGACTTTCATCCGGACTCACGTGCAAATGGACCCGGACAACCGCATGCGTGGCCGAATCCGGGACCACATTCAGCGCTTCCCCGAGACGCCCTACTATCTTGTCGTGCTGGACCCCGTCCCGTTCCTGCACATGCGGGAAGTCGAGCGGCCCGACAAGAACCACCAGGTTGATGTGCCCGCCTTCGCCTTCGCTAACCGGAAAGTGGCAGACGTCGGCGTGCCGCGGGAAAGCGACATCGGGCAGGTGATCAAGCGGATGCTGGCTCGTCTGGAACAAGATGGAGAGATCGACCTCGCCACGTCGATTGTCACTGATGGCGCTCACCTGAGCGACCTCGACTGGTATGTGCTGATTTCACGAGTAACACCGCTCTTGCTGGATCGCGGTATCCCCCCGGCCGCGTTGAGTGCACGCCGTTGGGCGGCGCTGAGCGCCCGACTGGAAACGCAGTCGCTCAAACTGCGTTCGCGCTCGATGCCTGCCGACGAAACTCAGCCAAATCCAGAAGCGCAGCATCCTGCCGAGGGAGAAAACGATGTCTAGTGAACTGATGGAGGTCATCGCCGATGACCGCTATCCACAAGCCGATCTGTTGCTTCGCCAGGGGAAGCATCTCGGTACTGATGGTGACGCCAGCCTGTACGACTTCATTCACTCTAACCAGGACTGCCTGGCCTCTTACTACCGCCGTTATGGGGTACTGCTGCAGAGCGGTCCCGAAGGCTATTTCTACCTCCTGCCCGTCAGCGCGGACAGGGCCCCGCTAGGCCGGCGCCATCTTGGCCTGCTCGACATGCTCGTTGGCCAGACGCTTGCCCTAATGATGCTTGACCCGCAATGGCTGGAGACCAATCGGCGCATCCCGGACCTCCAGGTTCTGGCCTCGCTGGAGCAATTGTTGGGCACGAAGCAACTCCTGCGCTACGCGGGCCGCAAGCGCGGTCAGAATGATGAGTTAGACGCGCAGAAATTACGCGAATCGCTGGCGGGCACCATGAAGACCCTCGAGCGATTGGGATTCATCAAGCGGGAGGGCCGGGGCGAGAGTGCTGTCGTGATCCCCCTCTCCCCCGTCATGCGCTTCGCCGACCCGGTCCGTACGAGCACCGACGTGACCGAGGACGCGATGCGCCGGCTGATCCAGGAAGGACAAATTGATCTCTTGCCAGATAACCGCAAGAACGCCGCGCCTGTCGACGACTGACGAGCCAGCCAGGCGCCGCGAGCATAGGCCTTGATCAACCCAGTACCGAAGGATTTTCCATGCCCAAGCTGACACGTGCGTGCCACCGTCACCTGTTGCTCGCCAACTGGCGGAGCGTCCCTTTTCAGGTGTGCGAGACGGATCGGTTTGTCACCGGTTTGGAAGGCGACAACGGGGCGGGCAAGACGACCACTATGGCTGGCTTCCTGACGGCGATCATCCCGAATCTGCGCCTGCTCTCTTTTCCGAGCATTGCCTCAGACGGCGCAGCGGACTCCGAAGAGGCGGGCCTTTGGGGACGCCTGGGCGAAGATGGCAGCACGTCATACACAATGATCGAGTGGATCACGCCCCGCGGCGAGAGTGTCTGGGCCGGTGTGGCCCTCGCTCGTGGCACCCGCCCGAAAATCGAGGTACTGCACTACTTCACAATTCAGTTCCTGGGCGAAATTGACCCTTATGCCACGTTCCCCATGAAGTTTGGGGGCAAGTGGATCGTCCCTCCCACCTATAAGCACATGCGGGAGCATCTCACGATGCAAGGTGCAAAGGTAACGACCTACCCAAGGCTGCAGAATTACATGCGCGCCCTCTACGACTACGGCATCACGCCGAAGCCAATGCAAGAACAAGCAGAGCAGGCTCGCTTCTACCGCCTTCTCGCCAGCTCCATGGCAGGAACCTCACTAGGAGCCATTGCGAAATCGGAGCTGCGCAATTTCCTTTTGAATGCGGATCCGGACGTCGGTAACGTGGTGAGCAAGATGCGAACCTGCCTGGGTGACACCCAGCGCGCCAGGCGGGAGATTGAAAACACCCAAGAGAAGCATGACGAAATCCACGGGCTCTTCGACGCCGCATGGAAAATGGTCTCCTTTGCCTATTTCGGCGCGCTAGCTCGATTCGAGCAGGTGAACGAAGCATGGCTGCATCAACTCAAAGTCGCCCGCGACCTGCGGAAACAACACCAGAACTTGCTCACTGAGCGGGGAGTCCTTATCGAGCGTCTCGCCAGGCTCGCCTCACAGGAAGCTGCGGATGACACTACAGCGCAAGCACGCAAAACATCTCTGGATATCGCCAGGCAGGCATTTTCTCTACGTCAGCAGTTGGCTGATGCATTGCAAAACCTCCAGGCAACGGCACGCAACTTCGCCGCCGAGTCCGCTGCGAGGGTAAAGGCCGAATCGGCCGAGACCAAGGCTAATGTCGAAGACCGCGCCGCACGCGACGAACACACGAATATCTCAACCCAAATGGGGAGCCTGAACCACGCCATCGAGGCACTAATCGGCCGTGTGATTCGCCTGCGCAAGGCCCGTGAAGTTTTGGCGAAAGCCCGCCGCGTGATTGATCAGAACGTCAACGAGCACAATGCGCAAGAACTTAGGGCGGGGTTCGATGAGCGCTATCAGGACCTGACCGAACGCGCGCTGCGCACGGAAGCCAACCTGGCTGACAGCAAGGCGCGAAAAGAGGCCTTTGACCGGCTCTTTCGGCAATTGCGGACCATCTGCAATGAGGATGGGCTGACCGTGGTGGATTTCGAAGCCCATGATCGCGCAGTGGAACTCGATCTGAAGTTGCGCGACATGAATGGATTGGCCGCCCGGGTGCCGGAACTTGACTCCGCACGCGTCAACATGAATCGGTTGAGCCAGCGGCAAGAGCAAGTACGCGCAACGGCAAGCCGCTTGAATATTCAGAACTCCCGACACCTGTTGGATGAAGGCGCCCTATTGCGAGAGAAAATCGCAGATCTGGACGCAGAACGCGACAGAAAACTTGACCGCAAGCAGATTTTGCTGAGCCAGGAAACCGACGCATCGAGAAAAGTGAATGAGTTGGTAGACGCGGATAAGGCGTATCGTCAACGTCGGGAACTTCAGCAGCAGCTGTGCGCACTGGACAAGGACTTTGAGACCATCACTAACCGTGACTATTTGGAGGAAGCCCGAGATAACGTCAATGTCCGGCTTGTCGCCGCTTTGGACAACCGACGCGAAAAGGAGAATTGGCTTCGGGCGCTGACGGAAATTATCCGTAGGTTACGCAGCGGCTTCGGCACAATCGACCAACGTGTCGGATCAGTCGCCGGGCATGTTGAAGGCTACTTACTTTCTGGCGAATTTGAAGATCTGGACGTCGAGGAAGCGGCACGCACCCAAGCGCGCCTTGGTCCCTGGATGGAGGCGATTGTCGTTGATGACCCTGAGTCCGCGGCCAAGATGGCCATCGACCTGCCGGACCGGCCCGAAAATTTACATTTCGTGCGCAGCGACTTCGCTGCTGGACAACGTATTGGAGTCACGCTGGGCGACAGTGAAATTGTGAGCGAAGGGGTCGATGGAGCCGGCGTCCGCCTGTCGCGCCATCCTGATCAGCCGGTTCTTGGTCGGAAAGCGCGGGAGGCTGATATTGAGCGACGAGAGAAAGAAAAGGCCGAAGTCGAGAGCGAGTTGGCGAGCCTGCGCGGCTATAGCGGGGTGTTAAAGCGAATCCTGGAACTGACTGAGCAACTTCTCGCGCTCGGACAATCGGTATGGCACGACGACCCCAGCCCTGCTCTGGACGAAGCGCGGGCGCGATGGTTCGGCATTCGCACAGGTCTGGCCGACCTGGAGACCGCCCTGACTAAAATTAGTGCCGACTTGGGAAAGTTGCGCGAGCGGCAGAAAGCGCTTGATGAAATCGCCGCCCACAGCGCGTTGCTCGATCAACCCACCTATCGGGACGAGGTACTGCGTGTCGAGGATGACTTGCGGACTTGCCGTACCGCAGCGGACTGGGTAAAGCGCTTCGAAAGCCCGGTGCGCGAAATTCTGGAAGGACTACCGATCCTGAGTCGATTGCCAGAGCCGGCAGAAATTGAACGAGAAGCGGCGGCCCTGGCCAATATCATCCTGGAGCGCAATGCTGCCGCGGCCTCGAGCGATGCACTTGGGGCTCTTCTCACGGTCGCTGGCGATCTTGCGTTCACTGAGGACGAAAAGGTTCATGACGAAAAATCCAGCGTGATGAAATCGTTGGAAGTCAAACTTGCTGCTGTCACGCGACGTCTTGAGACGGCATCCGCAGGATTGACGAGCGCGAGGTCAGCCGTCGACGCGGCTCGCGCGAAAGAGAACGACTGCAACGTGGCACACCAACGGGCTCAAGATGTCCACAGGACGCTTAGCGCAAGCCTTGAATCGACCGGCTTGCAAGGTACAAACGAAGAGGTCATAGCCGCAGAGGCAACCTACCAGGAAGCACAAGCCGCCCTGAGCAAGACACAATCAGAGAAGGCGACGACCAACGAGAGGAAGGTCACGGTCGAAACTGACATTGGGCATTCTGAATCTGTCGTTAAGGGCGCCAACGATGAGGTAAAACAACGCTACCAGAACATTCGCGCAGAACGAGCCGTTCGCCGTGAAATTCACGCCGCTGTCGCAGAGCACAAACTCGGCGGAAAGATCGACACGGAAATTAACGGGCAGGAAGTTCTGCAAGGCCGGCGGATGCCAACGCGGTCGCTATTCAGCGAGGCCGACAGGAATCAAACCCTCCTGTTCGAACGTCTTCGCGCGCAGCCTCAAGTACAGCAGCAATTGCAAGAACTGGTCGTTGACGATTCCGAAGAACGGCGTGTTATTCAGGCCATCCAGGGCTGGGGTTGCATCCTTTCCCATATTGAGAGCCGTATCCCGCGCAACATCGCATCAAGCGACGATCCGCGCATCGCCTTGAAGCAAATGCGGGAGAAGCTGGCCGAACTGCACCGGACTCTTGCCGATCTGGAAACGGAAATGCGAGCTAGTTCGAGCGGTCTCGGCGCCGCGATCACGTCTCGAACCCTCAGCGTCGGCCATTTAATAAACAAGCTAAATTCGCAACTCGAAAATGTTTCATTCGGCTCGATACGGGGTGTCAACATAAAGAAAGAACAGTCGGATGAGATGGCAAACATGCTCCTCGCCCTGAAGAATGGCGGCGATCGGTCATTGTTCGAAAGTGATGCCCCTCTGGACGAAACGCTGGCGAAAATCTACCAGCACGTCAACGGCGGTACGATCAAAGGCGCCGAACTGCTCGACTACCGCAACTATGTCATCCTCAACGTCAAGGTTCGCCGGCTGAACGGCACGTGGGATTCGACCGCGGGGCTTTCAACTGGAGAATCGATCGGCGTAGGCGCTGCCATCCTCATCATGATCCTCCGGACGTGGAGCGAAGACCTGCGTCGAATCAATGGGGCAGGTGCTGGTTACTGTATGCAACAGATCCTGCTCGACGAAGCAAATCGCCTGGACCACAGGGCGCTCGACACTTTAACCGAGTTCTGCCAGGCCATGGATGTGCAGGCACTCGTTGCGGCGCCGGGGCTGGAAGAGCCTCGCAACGGCACCGTCTACAGCCTCGTGCGCGAAATCTACAACGAGCGCGAAATCGTCACTTATCAAGGACGGAGGTTCGGGGCATGGACTGGGCAAGCGACGACCGTCTGAGGGTCGCGGCCATCCGCCTTCTGCTAACGGGGCGTATTGTTCGATCCAGGTCCAATGCGGACTTCGTGGCCCAACTTGAAGACGTCGGGGTCGTCAGTACGACCCCGCGACGAGGCGAACTCGTGCTTGTTCCGGACCGCCTTACCTACTACAAGACCTTCCTGATCTCCAGATGGCCCGACTATCGCGAGATCGCAGCGAAGATCCAGTCCAGAGGTCTTCCGATCGACGTAGCGACGTTGCGGGATCTTCGGCGCGACCATCTCGCGCCGCCGGCCGGGTTCCCTCAACTGAACAGGAGGACTTTGGCGGCGTATGCTGGAACCCACTCGAAGTCGCGCGGAGCCGTGCCAGACGTTTCCGCTGCGATAACGACAGATGACACGATTCGGGCGCGTGTGAATGAAGGTCTCCGGCTACGAGGTATGGATGGCATGGAATACGACCTGTCGGCCCTGCAACGCAGCCTGACGGAAATAGCGTTCCCAGATCGCGGGTTATCGGAAAGCTGGACGTTCTGTGGCACCCTGCCCCGACTTCTGCTTACTGTCGAGAATGTCGGATCTTTCGTGGACATCAAAAAGCCCGACGACTGCCTGATTGTTCACAGCCCGGGCTGGAATCTTCCCAATGTCAGGCGGATACGGGCACGGCTGCCGGCGAGTGTGCGCTGGCGGCACTTTGGCGACCTCGATCCCAACGGGATCAAAATTGGCCTCGTGCTCACCACAGACTCAGATGCGGGCAATGATGCAAAAGTCTGGATACCCACCTCCGCTGCAGCCCTTCTGAGATCCCACGCTCTTTGTTTGGATCGGGAATGGAATGAAGACAACATCCCCGAACCAATGCGTAATCATCCGGCGCTGTCATGGTTGATCGAGCACAGCAAGTGGCTTGAGCAAGAGCCAATAGTAGTACTTCCGGAGTTCATTGACGAGTTAGGTCGACTATGAGTTGACGTGGCGCTTCACTGCATTCCGTGCTGAGGCTGGTAGGCCAGATCGTCGTCGGCACCTGCCACGTCGCGGAAATTGTTGACGGAAGCGAGGATGGGCGTGGGCGGCATCGGCGCGGCGACCACGGGCGTTGCGGGAGTCGTGCTGCTGCCGCCCACGCAGGCGGCGAGCAGCGCGCTGCCGGCCGTGGGCAGCAACATGGTGCTGACGGCACCCCTGAAGGTTTGCTGCAGCATCCTGCGCCGGCCAGGTGAGCAAGGGGGAATTCGACGGGGGTGTTGATCGTTCGGGTGCATCGTAGGCCTCTTGCGTAAAAGGCCCGATGTTCGTGCGCGTGCATGTCTGCGAAATGAAGCCGCAGCATCCCAAAATTCAGCGATCGGGAAACCTTCGGACTCCGTGATCTGGATCAAGCTGGTTCCCGGAACGGGAAACCTTCACATGGTCCAGCCAGATCCAGCCGGCACCGCAGTGCATGGCTCATTGAGTTGACCGGTGGCGCGATTCATGGTCCCGTCGTGTCGGCCACTGCCTGCCAGGGGCCGGCGTACAGGACGCCATTACGTTCAACCAGTTGACGGCGCATCGAGATGAGCCGGCCGCAGGCATTACACCTCGCCTGCGGGATGCCCGTATCGAACCCGATCTGGCGCTCGCCGCACCTCACGCATGGCGTGTCGGCCGCTGGGCGCACGCAGGCACGGATACGCGCGGCGAGCTGCCCTGACGGATCGAGCTGCATGCAGCGCGCACGGAATTCATCGACAAGCCGCGCCGTAATGGCCGGATCCGTATCGATCATCTCCGCGAGCTGGAGGAGCGGCAGTGGCAGGCCCAGACAACGGATGAGCTCACGCTGTCGCGCGGCACCGCGGTTACGGGTGAAGGGTGTGCCGGTACGGCGATTGAACTGGGTACCGCAGGCCGTGCAAAGAAACCGCGGAAAGCCGCTGACGCGCCCCTTGCGCCGGACATTCCGGTTGCCGCAGATGGGGCAGACGGGCAGCGGATCGGCCCGGGGCGAATGGATGGCATCAAAATCGTGCGTCAGCGTCGCCGACAGCGTCGTGTCTTCTGCGTCAAAACCCGCTTCGGGTACAACAGACTGCACCACCTCCAGGCCACCGCCCAGCCGGATCAGACGCGCGCAATGACCGTCAGGATCCAGTTCCTGCAGCCAGCGTCGCACCAGCCGGACGGTTTCGCGCACGGTATGCTTCATCACGCCGAGTTCCCGCGCTGCCTGTGAGCAGCTAAGCGGTTGCGGCAGCATTGCGACCAGTTCGTTGACCTGCAGCCGGAACGGCCGGTGCGAGAGTGGCGTTCCCGTCAGACGGCTGAAGTAGTGACCACATCGCTCGCATTGGTACGTCGGCAGCGGGCCGGTGAGCAGCCGCGCGTAGCCCTTCTTCGCGATCCGTATGCCGTCGCACCTGGGGCAACGCGGGACGGGGTCGGCATTCGGCGACAGGAGCGTGGCAATATGCGTCTGCAGGAAGCGGACAAGTGCCTGGCCGTCGTCCTGGCCTGTACCGGGCGCAGGCGCGACGGCTCGCAGATCGCTCATCGGCCCATGATCCTGGCCTCGGACTCTCCGGTAATCACGATCTCGGTGCGCCGGTTCTTCGCCTGGCCTTCGGGCGTGTCGTTGCTCGCCACCGGCTGGTCATAAGCGAAGCCCTTCGTCGTGATCCGCGACGGGGGAATGCCGCGCTCATCGAGCGCATCAGCGACGGTCGTGGCGCGTGCTTCGGATAACTGCATGTTGTACTCGTGCGTACCGACGTTATCCGTATGTCCCTCGACGATGACCGGCTTGTCGCTGCGTTTGAGCAGTACCACTGCGCGAGCCAGTGCAGGTGCAGCGTCTGCGCGCAGCGTGGACTGGTCGAAATCAAAGAGTACCTTTTCGGGCAGGCGCAACTGCACGCCGTCAGGGCCCTGTGTGACTTCGATACCCGTGGCCTGGTTCAGTGCAATTTCATGGTCGCGATCCAGTCCAGAGCACGCCGAAAGCAGTGCGAGCGCGCTGATGCAGGTCCCCAGCGAAAGCAGTTTCTTCAAATTGTTCTCCTTCAGGAATGGGGCACGCGATAGGCGTACAGATCGCCATACCCCAAGGTTGCAGTAAGGGGGTACGGGTCAGCCCTGTTTGTGAGTTGTTGCCGACGACGCGGGACTGGCCGGTACGGCCTGCTGGGGCGCTTCGTGCTTGACCGGCTGCGAATCGGCACCAACCAGAACCAGTTCGTTGCCGTTGACCTCGATCTTCACAGGGTCCGTTTTCTTCCACTGCTTCTTCGGAATCGCGAGCTTCCAGACCCGGTCCTGCACCGGCTCACGGAAAAACGCCACCACCCCCACGACCTGGGCATCCGGGTTCATCGGCTCGGCAAGGCTCGCGCCCGCGTCAGGACGCAGCACAACGTCCTTCGTGGCCACCAGGTCCGCCTTGAGCAGGTTGAGGTCGTCAGACTGCAGCTGTGCATAAGTCAGTTGTGCGAAGGTCCTGGCATCCTTGAGCTGGTAGAACCGGACCACCGTCGAAAGCGACTGTCCCTGCACATCCGCATTGATCGACGAGCGGCCCTTGAGGTCCACGTTCATGGTCTTGACCTGGGTCGTGAAGACCCACTTCGCGGCATCGACGGTGCTGTCACCCACCGCCTGACCGAGGCCGCAACCGGCCGTGGCCACGGCCGCCAGTATCGCGGCCGCGAGGCCGGCGTGGCGTGCCGCGCGTTTCCTGTTTGCGTTCATTGGGATACTCCCCTGTTCCTTTTACTGTTCTTCATGTGCCCGTTCCCCCTGCTCCGTTCCAGCGGCCGAGCTGCACGCGCGTGACACGTTCCGACCCGCGTGCCGCCGAGCCGGGCAGGGTTTCGAGTTGTGCCGTAAAACCCAGGTTGGCCTCGCGCGGCTCCAGCTTTGGTTTTGGCATGAGATCGGCGCGCACATGCATCTCCAGATCCGCGTCGCTCTCGTAGCCCAGATAGAACCGCAGCAGCGCCATGATCTCGCGGTGGGCGGGCTGCCCCGGGACGAGCGACAGCACCGTTTCGCGCAGCGCCGGCGTGATCACGATCCGGACCACGTTCGCCCGGTCGTAGAAGCCGCGGCCGAGCAGGCACTGCTCGCCGAGCGCGGCCGGCTCGAAATCGTTGACTTCGCGCCACACCGGGTGGAATTCCTCGACCGTGATCGAGGCGTCCGGGACGGCGTGCCGGAGCACGCCGGCCAGCCCTTCGGCCGTGCGCGTTCTCTGCATCGCGAGCCCGAGCATCGACAGCAGCCGGCGTTTGTCGGCCACCGCCGCGAGCCGCTGACGCGCGCTGATGGACTCCCCTGCTTCGCTGCCTGCGGAAGCAGGGACGCGCGCGGAGGTGCTGAACCCGAATCCGGCAAAGCTGAGCAGGTAGCGCGACACCGGGTCCGTGCCGTCCCGCCGGAAGCCGACGGGATACCGGTACTTGCGCGCGACGCGGTAGTACTGCGTGATGATGCGGTGATGGAAGAGGTCGAGGAACGCCGCCAGGGACTCGGCCCCGTCGCGGTTCTGCGCGACCTCGTCGACGAAGTACGCGGGCATGCGCGCATCGACGCCATAGAACCCGAGAAACGTCGTGACCACCGATGGTGGCACCGCCGGATTGTCGAGGTCATACCGGACCGCGTCGATCTCCCGGCCCGGAAAACCCAGCTGCGCGCGCGAGCGGAACCGCACCGGTTCTGCGGCGGGCGAATCTGTGGTGCCGAGCGGTGGCATGTCGGGTGCCGCCAGTTCGAGCAGTTCGCAAAATCGGATGAAATTCATCCGCGGCGCCTGATCGAGCAGCGCGGGCATCAGCGGCGCAGCGTTGGCAGGTGCGGCCGCCGGCATTCCGGGTGCGTTCAAAACGGCGCCCCCTCACCCTTCGTCTCGGGCCATTCGATACGCCGTCCCGTCGGTTGGGTCACGATCACGAGCTTCGTGTAAAGGTTCACCGTCGCATAGAGGCCGAGGAACCGGTTGAGCATGCTGCCAAAGAGCTCGAGATCGCCCTCGCCGGCAAAACGCCCGGCGTCGAGTGTCACCGTGATTTCCACGCCGCGCATCAGGCCACCCTTCACAAGCTTGCTGAGCGGCCGGTGGCGCACGTCGGTGATCGCCTCGATGCGCCTGCGGTTCAGCTCGCCCTCCGTCCAGTCATAGAGCGCGAGCGAGCCACGCAGAATTTCCGCGTCGAGCAGGGAGAGGTAGTTCGGCGACAGGTGGGAAAGCACACGCCACTGGTACCGCTCCCGGGTGGGGGGATAGACCGGGAGGGTAGGCGCCGTGAGGTTGCGTACCGCGCCGATGTTGGTGAAGCCGCCGCGCATGCGCGTAATCCCCGCTTCACGCAGGGCCTTGCGCGGCAGCATGCCGTTGGTGCCCGTCACCGACAGTGTGAGGATTTCCCTCGGCAGCGTGGTCGCCTGGTCCCACGCGTGGCCGCCGAGCACGAGCCACGTATCGAACCGCCCGGACGGGCCACGTCGCATGTGGGTGTGGTAATACCGCTCGGGCATGTCGTGGCGCAGCATGCCACCGCGATGCCTGAATGCAGCAAAAGGTACATACTCGAAGCGGCGGCCACGCTCGAAATACTCCACACCATCAACCGAATAGATGTCGATGAGCGAACCGGCCTCGGCCCGCGCGCGCACGCGGTATTCCGTCTCGTGCTGCGTGACCGTTACCGGATCGGCTCCCACCGTGAAAAGGTTGATGACCGGCGTGCAGTAGAGGCGAATATTCTCGGCAGTAAAGCGCATGTCGTCCGGATACGGTCGCTCGAGCACGACCTCGACGTCCACGGACGTGGCCGACGGGGGAAGCGCCTGGATATCGAGTCCGAGCAGGTCGACGAACATGAACTTCTCGGGGAACGTGAAATACTCGAGCAGCAGCTGGTAGCCGCCAAACGCATTATCGGCCTTGGGCCAGAGGCGTTCTTCGGCGGCAAAGCCGGCGGGCGCGAGACGCAGTCCTGACATCGCGACCGGCGCACCTGGCCGGTCCTCGGGCCAGCCGGGCAGGCGCACCTGCATCGCCACCGGCTTTGCCGTGAGCGCGGCGTAGAGGGACAGCGCGACAGGCCGGTCTGCGTTCAGGTACAGCCTCAGGCGCGGCACCTGCAGGCGATCACGCCCGGCCTGGGCCTGGATGTCCAGATGCAGACGGATAACCGAGCGCCCATCCTCGCGCGCATAGACGCCCGCTTCGGTAAGCGCCAGCGGATACATGTCGACTTCCTGCGTCGTGCGGTACACGCACTCGATCGTGGCATCGTCCGGGCCAGAACCGGTACCGACCGGATCGGAGGTGGCTTCCAGTCCGGCTTCGAGTGTTTCGTGCTTCTGCAGCGCGCCGTGCTCGGGGATGAGTTCGAGGATCGCGAGCGACGGGATCATGCGCAGGTAGTGCGGCCACAGCATGCTTACGAGCCCTTCCGTCAGCTCGGGCAGCTCGTCGTCGAGCTTGTGGCGCAGGCGCCCCATCAGGAAGGCAAAGCCCTCGAAGAGGCGTTCGATATGCGGGTCGCGCTCGCCCACACGGTCGAGGTCCAGCTCGCGTGCGCGATCGGGGAACGCGCGAGCGAATTCTTTCCCACCTTCGCGCAGGTAGCGCATTTCCGCCTCGAAGTAGCGCAGGATC
Organism: Paraburkholderia acidipaludis NBRC 101816; assembly: GCF_000684975.1. GTDB lineage: Bacteria > Pseudomonadota > Gammaproteobacteria > Burkholderiales > Burkholderiaceae > Paraburkholderia > Paraburkholderia acidipaludis. The sequence continues at coordinate 22,169 of NZ_BAXZ01000018.1, forward strand.
TCGTTGTCGCGGGTAGATTCGGTCATGATCGGCAGGTATCAGTGGTTGATGGTTCCGGATTCCAGACCGCGATCAGGAAATCGCGCGCGCCGCACGGAATTTCCTGGTCAAGACGCGCCTGGTCACGCTGACGGACCCGATGCTTCATTGAGGAACAACGCCTGCGGGAAGCGCGACGGTTGAGTGCTTCGCCGCCGCGATGGCTGCCTTGGGCAGCGGCGGCGGCCCTGAGGGCGCGGGCTGCCTTGCGGCGGCGAAACTGCTGCGATCCACGAAGATGCGCGAGGGCAGCACAAAGCCCCGCAGTGCGAGCAGCTCCATCGGCCCTTGCCCCACATCCGTGTGGATCAGATAGCGCAACGGATGCGTCATGTCCGGGGGGGCAGGCGCGAGCGGTTCACGCGCCACCTGCGCGGCGAGATCGGTGAGCCCATCCACTTTCGTCACGCCAGACTTCGGATCGGCGTTTTCCGGCTTCGCCTGCCACGTCAGCTGATACGTCGCACTGTCCATTGGCTCGACCTTTGCACGCTCGAGCAGACGCACGAGCGCCCAGCGGCCCGGGAATTCAAAGCCCTTGTTCGTACCCGCCGTGTCCGTCTGCCATTCGAGTCGCGTACCGGCCTTCTGCGGTTCGCTCGATGGCCATGTCATCGTGCTCCAGGATTCCACCTGGTTGTAGTAATGCAGCGTCTGCCCGTCGAGCGTGAGCAGCGTGTCGGTGATGCCCGGTGTCGGCACGGGTTTGAGCCCGAATACGAACTGCGGCTCGCCTTGCGCGAGCATGTGCCCCGCGATCTGTTGAAGGGTATTGATGGCCTTCAGGAACGCCGGATCGAATGCGCGTGCGGTGCTGGCCGACCCGCTGCCGCCGCCACCGGAGGATGGCACCCACTGGTCGCCCTGCAGCTGCAACGCTCCGGCGAGCTGCGTGGAGAGGAATGTGTCGATCAAGCCACCCTGCGGGCGCAGGAAGCGCGCGAGTTCCGGCAGCGACGCATCGTTGGCGGTGCTGGCAAACGGATAGCGCCCTGCAAACGAACGGTTCCACGCGGCGACGATCGTCTCGCGCCATGCGTCGTTCAGGCTCGCTTCCGCGGGTGCAAGCACCGTGCGGGTCGCCTGCGTGACCGGCTCGACGAAGAGCGAATTGCCCATGCCGGCCCACTGCTCGCCCAGGCTGGCCGCGATGAGTTGCGCATAGCCGAGCGTATCGGAGAGGTCCGAGCCCTTGCCCTGATAGAGCGCCTGCGCGACCTGCCGTGCCTGGTCGTCGGAGTCGGGACTGTCGCTGATCTGCTGCAGTTTCAGGCGCAGCGTCGTCACCCGTTCCGTGAAGCGCTCAAGGCTCAGGTCGCTGGCCGGGGACGTGGCGTTACCGTTACCCTGGGCAACAAGCTTGAGCACCGGACCGAAGGAGGCGCCCAGCGGGCCGGCGGGATCGGCCTGTGCCGGCTGCGGGGTGTCGTCCTTCTTGCCGAAGAAGTTCTGGGCCTTCGTAACCAGCGCGTCGGAAAGCGTTGCCTGCTGCGCGCCGGCGCCGCCCTGGTAAGCAAGCGACTTCATCAGCGCAATGAGCGGAGACTGGCGTGCATCGGCGATGAGCTTCAGTTGCCCGACGGCGGCCGGCAGCGTGGGAGCGGCCGCACACCGGATGCTGTTCATGAAGTCCTGCCAGTGCTCGGTGTAATCGGAGAAGTAGTGGGCACGCAGTGCTGTACGCAGCTCGTCGGGTGTCATGGCCGTGCCCGCCTGCGAACTGCCAGCGTTGCCGAGTACCCAGTTGCCTTCGACGCCATTGTGTTTGGCGGCGTCGTCGATTGCGGCTTCGATGGAGCCCTCCCAGGCCTGACGCGTAAAGACGCCCGGAACCGTCGCCGACGTCGAGAAAAGTCCGCGCGTGTCCGTGCCCGCAGTCACTGAGGCAAGCGTCTGGTCGGGGTACTTGTGGCCGACCGAGTCGAGAATGCCCTGATAGATCGTGTCCTCGGAGTTCCTGACGCCGATGATCGCAAGCAGCGTCTGGCGCGCGTTGCCCACGAGATCCTCGCGCGGCTGGATGCGCCAGTCGGGATGCGTGGGAAAGTGCTGCGCCCAGAAACCCAGCAGCTGCGCGGACAGGTCGAGTTTTTCTCCGGGGCGCAGACCGGTATCCAGATTCCAGTGCTGCCCGAGCTGGGGCGTCATGAAGGCGGGATCGGCACGCTGCGGATCGGCCATCATGAGGTAGGTCTTGAGCGCCTGCTGGCCGTCCTGCGCGACCTGGCTGCTCTGCGTGTCGACCTGGGCCGTCGACATCTGACCGAGATCGACGAGCTGGCCTTCGATGTCCTGCTGGACGGGGGCGACGAGCAACGGCTTTGCGGCGCGCGCGTAGGGCTTCCACAGGGCATCGAGTATGGCCCGGTCGTGGTTCAGCCCGAAACGGGTCAGCAGCGGCGTATGTTCCTGCACGCGAGCCTCATGCAGCCCGATGCGCTGCTGGAGACCGAGCAATGCGCGCAGGCGGCCCGGGGTATCGCCCGCACGGTTAAGCGCCTGCAGCGACTCGTTCGTGAGCATGACCTCGTGCGCGTTGTTCATGCCCGAGGCGAGCATGCCCACGCTCCAGATGCCGATGAGGACCAGGGCAACCGTCGAGGCAATCGTGACGGGATTGGACCAGGTACGGCGGCCGGGCGTGTGCCTCGAGGCGTCAGCGAGATAGCGCCACAGCGGTAGACGGCTGCTGCACGAAGCGCCCGACGAGCTCGATGCGGTTGCACCGGCAACGACCAGAGGAGCGAAGAAGGCGCCGGCTACCGGCAACGGGCGACGCTGCCAGTCGGTCAGGCCCGCGATCCAGCGCGCGAGTGGCGCACTGCGGACGTCGAGCCGCGTGGACAGATCCGATGCGTAAGCGTCGTCGCCGTTCGTCGCCAGCTGACGCACGCTGCGGTCGGCGAGCTGGTCACGCAGCCCGAGCAGCGCCGTTTCGATGGCGCTCACGTTGAGCGGGCGCGTGAATTCGCAGCCCGTCACCGGCGTGTCGAACCGATGAACAGCATCGGCGCCCGCGACATCCAGAACGTAGACCGGCGCCGACCAGTGCAGCAGTTCGGTCATGCGCGCAAGGCGGATACCCCACTGGTTCTTCTCGCCCGATGGGTCTAGCAACGGCGTCCGGTCGTCGAGCACGAGCGCAATCGCATCGAGCGGTCGCATGCGTCGCGACGAACGGAGCTCGCGCAGCCACAGTTCGTCCGGCCGGTCATTCGCATCCAGCCCACCCCAGAGCAGGACGACGTCATCCGTGATGATGAAACCCTTCTGGGCCAGTTCCGGCATCCAAGCGGTCACGGCCGCGGCGTCACCCGCGACCAGCACCCACGGCTGGACGTAGGCCCAGAGGAACCAGCGCTTCTGCTTCAGCTGGAATTTCAGTTCTTTCGCCCAGTTGACGACCTGCTCTGCCCGGCTCTTTGCCGTCACCGCTGCGGGATCCGTCTTGCCGGGTGGTACGGCTCCCTTGTCCTGGGACGTCTGCTGGACCGCGTCCCGCTTCGCCTTGCGTCGTTGAAGAAGAAAGCCGAGCCCCGCGAGGACGAAGAGCCCCCCGAAAATGAGAATGGCCTTGAACCGGATGATCCAGGCGAGAATATCCTTCGGATCAACGGTATAAAGAAGCACGCCCGCGATAATGCCAATCACCGCAGCAGCAATCAGAATCCGGCCCAGGATGTGTTTTTTTTCGTTGTTCAAACCGTTGTTTCCTTTTGAGGCAGGGGCAGGATCGTGCAGAGATGAAGAGAGTCGGCTGTGGGTTCGCGCCAGACAACCAGTTGGGGTCCTGCACCGCGCATCGCTTCCATCGCAATGGCGAGTGCAATCCAGCCACTGGCGGGCCCGGGCAACCCCAGGGGTTTGTCGAGCAGGCGCTCGGCCGCAGAATCCTTGGGGTCCTGCGTGACTGAAGAACGGATCGCCGTCGACTCACCTTCTTCGCAACGGGTGAACCACGCGAGCATCGGGCGTTCAGGCGACACCTGGTAATCCTTGATCTGGGTGAGCCCGGTTTGTAGTGCGTCGGGCGTACTTGCCATGGGGCGGAAAATGGCACCGGCCTGCGGTGCATCCGGCTCAATGAGAAAGGCCGCTGCCCCCTCGCTGAACTCGTGGGTTTTTTTCCCATCTGCCCAGAACTGCGCGGCGACCACAATTCGCGTAGCCGGATCGACCCGGTCCACCAGATCGGTGATCCACTGCGCGCCGCTGCTCGCCGGCTGCGGATCGATGTGAAACGTGACGCCTGGAATCGTGCGGCCAAAAATATACGTGGCGCGACGGGTCCAAGACTCGACGTGTTCGAGCGACGCTTCATCGAGCATGAGGGTGATGGTGACTTCCCGTCGGGTTCGAAGCGCCTCGGCAAAATGCATGGCAACGTGGTGCAGCAGCCTGGTGCACCGGAACGTGGCGGGGCGATTTTTTCCCAGCTCGAATTCGGCGGTACGGTCCTTCCACGACGGCAGGTCAGCTTTCGGGTCGGCAAATTTGCCGACCTCCTTTGTGGCCGCCGGGTATGCCACGGCATCGACGACGCACAAGCGGCGGCGGCTCCAGTCACGCCATAACCCCTTAAGCCGATGCCGCTCCTTTTCGACTTCCTCAGCATCGGTCTGTTCGTCCTCCCACTGGTCGAGCTTAAAACCGAACGTCAAGGCGCAGGCGACCAGCGGTGCGCCAACCAGCGTGGCCCAGAACAAAAGCGTATTGGTTGGCTTGCCGTGCGGCCAGATCATGAGCACGGCGCCCGCGGTGCCCAGTGCAAGGGTACAGAGTGTGGGAATCCACACGCGCAAGGAGATCGGCTTCGGATATTCGATTTCCGGGAATGTCGGAATAGGCCAGGACATGGGTCAAATGTGGTTCACGAATCACTTTACGGCTGACGCGGAGCCGTTCCCAAACCCGTCGGCTTTAGTCTGTCGTCGGACTTCACCCAACCCCTTGCGCCAGCGCCATTTTTTTGACTGAAATGGACAAGGGAAACATAACCATCGAACTCAGGGTGCGAATCGACCTCCCCGTTCGGCAGGACAAATATGTCAGACATCGTGTCTCCCTCGTCGGGTGCGCAATGGAGCTGCAGCCGATCACGAACAGTTGCCTTGCACTCGTCGCCGTCGCCTGGCAGCAGCACCTCGGACTTGCCCTGCGTTCAAGCGTGTTGCAAATCGTAGCGGGAGTCCCGCCGGGATTTGGAAAAGGCGAGGACATTGCTGACACACGTCAACATCAACGCGGGGACCCACAACCGAACTGGCACATGACTACCGCTGGATCGTCGTCCGGGGCATCAAAACCGCGTCGGGAATGCCTTGGATTCCGCATCACAGCCGCCTATGACTATCGGAATAGCTGAGGTTGATTTGTCGAGCGCCGCTATTTATCAACAAGGGTTTTCAAATACTCAACTCGCTGCTTGGTGATCGTGACAAGACAGTCTTTCGTAATCAGACCAGATCCAGCACCTTGAGCTTGCGAGGCCTCAGCTGCAATATAACCATTGCATTGCCGCTCCCTATAGTTAAGCCAAGCTTTTTGCGACTGTTCAAATTCATTCTTGTATTGCGTAGATGAATATATTTTCTGGTAAATGATATTAAGATCTTTCTTTAGCCGACCTGGATTTTGATCGGCGCAAGATAAATCATCACACACATTCCCGCTTTCGATACACGCTTTAGCAAATGAGCTCAGGGGTAACAGAAAAATCACAAGAAAAATTAATTTTTTCATGACGATTTCAACGGACAAATAAGGTGAAAATTGATTTCGATAACGCTTTCATCCCATTTTTCAATAAATGCTATTGCCCAAATTCGGCAAGCTGCTTTCTGATCGAAGAGGCAGTTTTGAAAGGATATTCGACTGGTTTTCCGTTTACCACCCCATCGAATCCTTCCCCAAACCGCTCAGACAGACGATCCAGTCGGAAGAACGCTGTATCAGAAATATCCCCAACGTAGCGATAGGCAAAGACTTTGTAACGGACCACTGTTGAGTCTTTAGCTCCGTCCTGCCACTTCAAGAGGGCTATAACGTCGCGATTCTTCGTATAGAAGACGGTGACAACTTCGGGAGTTCCGTTGTCTGCTCCATATGCATCGATGACAAAAGGCTTCTTCCCCGTGCATTGCCAGTTTAGGCTCAGCTGGTATTTGTTGATGTCATCCGGATTGTAACCATATCTCGAAACCATCAACTTACATCCAGGCTGAATTGCGTCTGCCGAAAGTACGTCAGGCGACGCACGTTGAGCTAATACACTGACAGGACTAATCGCTAAAAATAGAGAACAGACAAGTGTGATTTTTTTGAGCATGATCATTATCTTTTCTGGGTAATTACTTGCCCTGGGGCGGTTGCGTGGTACCTATTGTCTCTTTTATTGCCGATTTTATTTCCAAGATATGTCTGGCGTCACAAAAATCCAACGGAGAATATTGAAAAGAGCATCCAGCATCGGCGTGAGAGTGCTTAATTTCCACGTTTTCGAATGGATGATTTGATATCGCAACTAGAGATTCGGCATGGCAGCCTGTCACGCTTACTCGTACATATAAATTGTCTTGTAACCGCTGAACCGATCGCCTAAGAATGTGAAACAGAATTTCCCATTCTTAACCATGCCGTGCGTGAAGATTGAACCCAAGATGCAAATTCGATTGCTACTCAAGCTATAAGAGAGCTCGCCGGCATGTTTAGTCACGTAACTGTTCTTGAGTGTATGGCCGGAATACGAGTCAATCGGAAGCGGATAGACTACTCCAGTATATGTATCAATTAACATAAGTGAGCGTTGAAAATAATTGTCGGGCCCCTCTTGAATTGGCAAGAGTATGTAGTGGAGAAAAAAATTCGGCTTATCTTCTTGAAGAGAAGATTTAATCGACTCAATATGACGTTGATCGCAAAAATCAATGTTGGAGTAACGAAAAGAACACTCTTCGTGAGCGCAAGTTATCCTGACATCCGTAAATGGATGATTTTCTGCATGACCAGAAATTGAACCTTGAGCATTCGCTCCGCAACACAAGCATGATAGAATTATATATAATCAATGAGGTGATTTTCTTCATAATGATTTAATTGCACTGGGACGGCGCCATACCTAACCCTGTTGGCCGCAATTGATTGGATTTGCCCACCCATGCACATTGGTATTGTTTTTTCAGTTGACGTATACCACTAAGGTGTAAGCCTTGTAGTATTGGTGCGCGTCAGTTCTCCCACATGAAAGAATGAAAACACCATTCATCTTGCATCTCTTGTTCGGCGCTGACTCGTCATATTGAATAAGATTGTCCGGTGCCAGGTACCGTCATCTTTTTTGACAGAATTTAATTGTGTCAGTTATTGGTTTAATGCTTTTGGTGTCATCGCTCAATACGAATATTCTTTCTCTGCACTCTTCAGGAAGCGTAGTGGTCTGTTCGATATGGTACTGAGCAATCAGCATCTTGCTGTTGGCGCGACTAACAAGAGTGCTCGTATATTCATGGCTATCGGATATTTTCTGGGAATGGCCGTCTGCGTTGGAGAAGATGTCCAGCGTACTTGAATCGGTCCCACTCGATAAGTCCGAGAGCGTGTAATATCTGCATCCAGCCCCACAACTATGAAGTCCGATGTAATATTTTCCTGCAAAATTGATCTCCAACGGAGCTACCAGTTTCCCCATATCATCTCGCCATCCATCGTCTGTTTTCTGATAATAATTCGGGATCTTCAATTGACCCTTATAAATTTCAGTTGTGTAGTCCGAGAATTTTGGTGGCACGCCTTTTTCAGCGACGCTCTTGTTGAGAGTCATCTTGCAATGCGTGTCGGATACACCATTCGGATCTTCTGCGCTTAAGAATGTCCAAACAGACATCTTCGGGTTGAATGCAATTGCCACTTTCCCATCATCAGTCTGATAGAAATAACTGCCGCTTGTCGCAGGGTGTCGAACACCATTAATTGTTATTGATGCCCCGGGGTCGCGAGTGTCGATCGTGACCATTCCATATTGTCCGAAATTACAACTACAAGAATGACCTAATATTACCGCGTCTCCAGTAGAGTCAGCGAAGGTCGATGCCGGGTAGACTGCAATAAAAAATAATGCGAGGAAGGTCCAATTCAGCACTCTCTTTGCCATATTACCCTCAATCTATTTTCATCGTGGTAAATGCTCGCCTTACGTGCCACTGCTCAAGCTAATCCGATATGGCTCGGGGCGATATTTTTCCAATCCCGGTGTTGTTCCGTGGTAGTGGATGGCATTCCCCGTTCCATAGCGAGGTCCCGACAATGCATTTATCCAAGGCAAATTACTAGGCGATGAAAAGAAGGGATTCGCGTAATTCAAGTTAGTTCCAACGGAAGACTCAGCCCCATTGGCACGTTCACGCAAATAAGAATCGACAATATCGTTGACTCGCTGGCTTATCGAGCTTACAGGGATTTGTTCAACTGATGATCGGCCGTGCTGGTTTCTAGCAATTGGTCCGCTAATATCAGAAAACTGATTGTACTGGTTGACAACTTCCGAAACAGTACTTCCGAAATGATGGTTCGGTCCAAGCTGACCTGACGCTACGCGGTTCAATATCGTGTCGATGACTCCCTTCGCCTGCATGTCCCCTGCAAACTGCACCCACTCTGTCTGCAGAGTTTTCTTCAAATCGAGAACGTCTTTCGACGTCAAGATGAGAGTGTGAGCGGTATCAGTGTTATTAAAAAAATTCCCCGCTAGTCCGATCGGATGGATATGCCACACCTCAGGATCTGAAGGATAACCCTTCACGGCTTTTGCCTGATCCCACCATTGCAGCTTCTTGATCCGCTCCATCTCGGTTTTCCAGATGGGCTTTCCGGCGTCACCCATGATCGACAGGAGCTTTTCCCACTTGCTCATGTCGCCGCCCCACTCACTTTCGTAGCGGACGATCAAGTGTGAGACGGCTTCGGCCAACCACGGCACATTCAATGCGTTCTTCAGATCGGCCGGGATCACGTTCCCCTTGCCGCTACCCTGACGCTTCGCAGCCTGCTCAAGCTTTCCGATCAACAGCCCCGCATTTACTGTCGCTGCGACAACGCGAAACTCCTCTTCTTCGCCGTCGAGCAGTTGCTTCACTTCGTAAAGGTTGCGCCGGTACATATCGAGCAGCGGAACGCTGGTCGTATCAACTGTATCGAATCCCGGCCACGACCACGGACTTTGCCACTCCGTATTGGGATGATTCTTTTCGCAGACCCAGCCGGAGATAGTATTACCGTCGGCATCACCGGCCGTGATGGACCACCATTGCGTACCCTGCTCGTCCACCGCCTTGCCCGAATCGAATAGCTGGTCAAGCTGGGCGCGAGAGAATACCTGTTGATATCCGACAGCCGCGGACTTCGCATTGGCTAGTAGCAGTGGAAAGTCTGTCCAGGTCCGCACCATCGAAGTGGCCGCCTTTCCCGCAAACTTGCGCTCGACCCACACCGGCTTGCCCACGGGTGTCCCCGTAGGGTGACTAGCGTGATGGGCGTGGCCTTGCCCATGGCTGTGCGCGGCGGCTTGTGTCGGGTACTCGGTCGGCTGCACCTTTGCCCAGTTGCCCTTGCCGGGATCGCCCTTCGCGGGAACAAGCGTCTTACCGATAACCGTAGGGATGTTTTGTGGATCCGCAGGTTTGACAAGTTGTGCCCCCTGCTGGATCACCAGCATCGTCTTTCCACTGTCAGGGAGCTGCTTCGCGCGATCCTGACTCTTGCTGATGAAGTCCTTGATCTGCACCCCGGTGAAGACTTCGACATGAAGCATGGGACGCATCGGCTGGGGCGGTAAGATTTGAGCGTGCGTCGAGTTCTCGTACTCGCCCAGGTAGCCCACCACGTCCCCAGCTTTGACCGGATATGGCTTGTCGAGCACCACTACCGTATCCAGCGGCTTCGGATCAACGACCGTATCGAGTTCATCGAGATTCACCCACCCCGTCGCAGCGCGCGGATCGGGTGTACCGCCGGCGACGGCAGCGACAGGTGTACCCGAGATGATCGTCGCGATCTGCGCCCAGCCGGATGTTGCGGTGCCTGTCACGCCGAGTTCGCCTCCACGCGGCAGCAATCCGATAACCGTCCCTTTGACCCGGTCCAGAATGCGAACGCCCTGAGCGCTCTCCGGCGCACTTGCCGTGTTCCCTGCATCGCCCGACGGCAGGGCATATCGGAGCGTCGGCTTACTTTGCCATGTGAGCGCTTCCAGACTGCCAGGAGACGGACCCGCCGCAACGCTGTCGAGTGGCAGGCAGTTTTCGAACTCTCCCGCCGAATCTGCATTGGTGGAATTCAGATCGAACCGGAATGGTGTGTTGAGCTGCGGGGGTTGCGCCTGGCGATCGTTAGCCTTGCTGCCGACGCGGTAGTGCTTGTCACCCTCCCAGAATGGGAGTGAATGGATTGGGGACGCTGCCTGGCCGCTGCCGCTGGCTTCTGCTGCCTTATACCCTGCCCAATCGAGCTGGTGCATGTAGAGGCTGTAGAACTCCATCACCTCATCGGCGGGCGGCTGGTAAGCCTGCGGGGTGCTGGTGCCACCGGCGGATGCCCCAGAAGCGGGTGCTGCTGGCGTCGTCGAAGAAGCGCCTGACGCGCCTGCGGGCGTCGACGGCGAAGTTGAAGAGGTACCTGCCTTCTCAGGCGCAGGAGGTAACACAAGCTCATGACGCACCAGAACAAACCCGGTGGAATACAGCGCGTAGCACGGTGGTGTTTTTGGATAGGTCAGTTCGGGATAGGTCGAATCCAGGCGATAGGCCACCACTTCGCCATCGGCAATGACCTTGACGCCATCGTCCTGCTTGAGCACGCCACCCGTGGCGGCATCGAAATGGATGCCACCATGAATCATTCCATTCGAGCCGAGCGGATAGAAGCCACCGTCCGCATTGGAGAGAGCCTTGAGCCAGGTCTGCGGGTCCGCCGGGTTGCCGCTCTTGGGCGCAAACGGAAAACTCCAGTTCAGGGGCTGCCACTGTGGTGGCGGCGGAGCGGTAGGTGCAGCCGGGGTCGCGGGATGCTTGGGGTGGCCGTTATGTTTCGTCATGGTTTATTGCACCCCTGTCAGTTGGAATAGTGGTCCGCGCGATTCTGGGGAATCGTTCCGGTGCCGTGGGGCAGTATCGGATTGCTGTTCATCGACGCCGCGCCCTTCTTCTGGATCGTGATGACCTTGAAGAACAGGTCCGCAGGGCCACCCAGCGTGATGTTGCCGTCCTTGAGCTGGACGAACGCGCCACCGCACTCGAGAACCAGTTCGTTCTTCGCGCTGACGCGTACCGTGCCGTTGACGCTCGTCACCGACACATCCTGGTCGGCGAACATCGACATCGCGTCGCTCTGGGCCTGGATTTCGACAGGGCCTTTTGAGGCGAAGATCTTGATGCCGAGCTTCTGTGCAAACAGGGAGAGCTTTTCGCCCGCTGCGACCGTGAAGCGCTTCACCACGCTCCAGTCGGCGTTTTTGCCCGCGGTGGCGGAGATGCTGCCCTCTGCGGCGAACTGCATGCCCTGGCCCGTCACGAGCGCGGCCGACGACGGCGTGCTCATCAGCATGCCCGGTTGCTTCAGGCCATCCAGATCGGTTTTGATCTGCTGCTGCGCATCGGTGTCGGCAGGCTCGGCCTTGGCGCTCGTCGCTGACGCGGCAAGTGCCTTCGCCGTGGCCAGCGCGCTTTCGAGCTGCGCGATGGTCTCCTGCATGTCGAGCTGCTTGCCGGTGGCGCCCGGCCGGTCCCAGGTCGTCAGATACAGACCCTTGCCTGCCCGATCCACCCCGTAGCCCGAGGTCCGCAGCTCGTAGCCCTCGCCGCGCTGCGTGAGCTTGCCATCGACCAGGTAGCCCATGTTCAGCTGGGTCTTGCCCGAGTGCTCGGTGGAGAGCTTGATGCCTTCCTGGCCCTTCCAGTCCTCCATGCGCAGCTTGTTGTTGCTCTGCGTGCGGATCGTGTTGCGCGAGAGCCAGCGACGATCGCTGGTGACGAGGTCGCGGGCCTGGCTATGATGGTGGAAGCCGCTGATTTCGGGCTTGTCCGGATCCCCATCTCTGAAGGTGATCTTGGCCTCGTCGTTATCCAGCGCGACGAAGTGCATGCCGGTCTGCAGCTTGCCGGCGAAGGGTTTGGCCAGCCGCAGCGGCACGCTCTCGCCGCCCTTGGGCCAGTCGCCGAAGTCGGCATCGAGCCGCACGACGTAATAGCCCGCGGCGTTCAGGTAGCCATAGGTGTACTTGTCCGGGCTGCAGACCCGTGCCGACAGTGTGCCGGCGATTCTGGCCCATTTAGACGGCTCAAGCTGGAGCCTGAAACGCCGGTCGGCAGGGATCGCCTTGTACGAGTTCGAGTAGGGCTTGTCGCGCGCGCCGCGGTGCGTGATCTCCGTGATCACCTGACCTTGCGGTGCGTCCGGCAGCACGATATCGGTCTCGAGCACGCGCGCGCACTGCAGCGCGACGATATTGCTCTCGCCCTCGTACACGATCTGGCGCGCGAGCACCACCTCGTGGCGCAGCTGCGCTTCCCACTTCGCGCCAGCCTGGTCCAGATGCCCGGTGCCGTAGATGTACGGCTGGCCGTAGGTGGTGGAATCTTGCGGCGCGACGTTGGCCTCATCCTTGAACCGCTCCCACGCGCTCTCGGGGTTGTAGTCCGCGACCATGTAGGACTGCGGCACGATCTCGGTGTGGGTCTTGAGCGTGCTGATCGCTTCCACGCCACCGGCTTCGAGGCCGGCCGCTTCGCGGTACGGCGCGATCAGTCTCGGGTCGTAAATGTAATGATCGATGTCGTCGCCGAATACGATCTGGTCGCCGTACTCCGTCTCGACGACGTAGCAGTAGATGCCGGCCTTCTCCATGAGCATGTGCGCATAGTCGAAGTCGGTCATCTGGTACTGGAAGCGCCACAGCAACTTCGGATAGTTGCCGCGCAGGCGAAACAGCATCTGGTGCTCGCGGATGCCGTGCGCGCGCAGAAGCTTCTGGAGGATCTGGGGGATCGTGAGGTGCTGGAAGACCGCGGTGTTGGTGCGAGCCTTTAGGCGTGCGAAGTGCGACGTGAGGACCATCGCGTACTTCGTGTAGTCCCTGGTGGTCTGCACGGTCGACATGCGCCCGATGTAGCCGGAGAAGGTTCGCGGCACGCCGTCGTCGGGGACTATCTTGAAGCAGGCATCGCGATTCAGATAGTCCGCGCGGGCGAGCTGGCCGGGGTGCGTCACCTCGATGGTGATGACGTTGGGCTCGCCCATCTTCTCGGTGGCGGTAAATGACACCACCGAGAGCTGCGCTGCGCTGTCGGTACCGGGCACCTCCAGAAAGTACGCCTGGCGGCCCGGGATGGTCGTCAGACTGGTTACGAACTGCCTCGCTTCGTCATACAGGCTTGCCATTTTTGTTCGCTCCTCACCTGATCAGCACTGCTTCGGAAATGCTTTCGGCGTCGTCGCGCACAAACGATGACTGCGCACGCAACGGCTATTTTGGGCGAGGACATTATGCCGATTCAAACCGCGCGTGAATCGATGAAGATTCCATCAGGCAACATTGATTGCTCTTAATCAGAAAGTGGCAATCATTAGCTCTTGAATCTGGTTTTGAGATGGGCGGCGTGCTAAATATCACCGGCCAAGCGAAGCCGGGACAGATCAGGCATGGAACAATGAGCGCAAGCGTCCAGAACAGCACTCCGCGAGACCAGCAGACCACGATGGCCGGCACGCTCATGCCCGAGTGTGTGCGCGTGGACGCGCTACGCATCGATCACGATCTCGCTACCCTCGACCGGATGCTCGGCAGCCAGATCGACGCCATCCTCCATCACCCCGCGTTCCAGACGCTCGAATCAGGATGGCGGGGCCTGAAGTTCCTGGTCGACCGCACGGACTTTCGCCAGAAGGTAAAGATCGAGGTCCTCGACGTCCCGAAGGAAACCCTGCGGCAGGACTTCGAGGACGCCCCCGATCTGACCCAGAGCGGCCTGTTCGTCCAGACGTACACACAGGAATACGACACGCCAGGGGCCTACCCCTTTGCCGCGATCATCGCAAACTACGAGTTCGACGCCGGCGCGCCGGACATCGCGATGCTACGCAGTCTGTCAAAGGTAGCGGCCGCGGCACACATGCCATTTATCGGCGCGGTTTCACCGGAGTTCTTTGGCCGCGCATCGATGGAAGAGGTGACGGGGATACGTGACCTGCCCGGCTACTTCGAGCGCGCGGCCTATCTCAAATGGAAGGCGTTTCGGGAAACAGAGGATGCCCGCTATGTCGGACTCACGCTGCCCCGGTTCCTCGCGCGGCTGCCGTACGGACCTGACACCTCCCCCGTGCGCGCGTTCAACTACACCGAGGATGTCCGCGGCGCTGGGAGCCGCGCGTTCGTGTGGGCAAACGCAGCGTTCGCCTTTGCCGTGAACCTGGTGAGAAGTTTCGTTCGCAATGGATGGTGTCTTCAGATCCGGGGCCCCCGTGCAGGCGGTATGATTCCCGATCTGCCCGTCCATCTTTACGATCTCGATACCAGTCGTCTGGGCAAGATTGCCACCGACGCGCTGATTCCCGAAACCCGTGAATTCGAATTCGCCGGGCTCGGCCTTATCGCGCTGTCGTACACCAGCAATCACGACTACGCGTGCTTTTACTCTGCGCATTCCACGCAGAAACCCGCTGTCTTCGACACACGGGACGCTTCAGCCAACAGCCGCATCAACGCACGTCTACCCTACATCTTCCTGCTCTCGCGCATTGCGCACTACCTGAAGCTGATCCAGCGCGAAAACATCGGCACCACCAAGGACCGCCGCCTGCTTGAGCTTGAGCTGAACAACTGGATCAAGGAACTCGTCACCGAAATGAAGGATGCAGGCGACGAACTGCAGGCGTCCCACCCGTTACGCGACGCCCGTGTTGAGGTACAGGATATTGAAGACAATCCCGGCTTCTTTCGCATCGCACTCTTCATTGTTCCGCACTTCCAGATCGAGGGCATGGACGTGAGCCTGTCGCTCATGTCCCAGATGCCCAGGGCCAGACATCGGGATCTGCCTACCTCCCCCACCTGAATCACAACCCCTATTCACGATGGAAATAACGAAACCCCTGTGGGCGCGCGGCATTTTCATGACGCCGCAGCACTTTCAGCAGCAGGCGCTGTGGGAGCAGTTTGCCAATGACCAGATTGCCCGCCTCGCCAGTCCCGACGCCTGGGGCGTGATCGCCGCTGCGCTGGATGCGAAGGCGCTTGCGGTCGACCGGCTGCAGCTCGTGACGCTGACGGCGCGTTTGCGCGATGGCACACTCATCGACAGCGAGACCGCCGACTGGCTGCCGGGAGCACGCAATCTCGCAGATATTCCCGCCAATGTCGATGCGGTGACGGTGCTCGCCGGCGTGGCCCTCGTCGACCCCAAGGGGAACAACTGCGTGGAGCCCGGCGAGAAGCCGGCACGGCCGCGGCGCGTCACCCGCGAACACCTGCAAGTCGTCGACATCAACGGCGAGGGAAAGGAGGAGATCAGCGTCGAGCGTCAGGTCGTGGCACTGCTGTTCGACTTCGAGAAACCGGACGACTACGTCACGTGTCCCGTCGCACGTCTCGTGCGCACGCCGCAGGGCCGCTTCGAACAGGATGAGACGTTTGTGCCGCCGTGCCTGTTCCTGTCAGCGAGCACGCGGCTCACGCAGCGCGTGCGGCGCATCTCGGAGATCCTGACGGCCAAAAACGCCAGTCTCGCGGTGCGCCGCAAGGAGCGCTCGGACCAGATCGCCGACTATGCGGTCTCCGATGTGGCGCTCTTCTGGCTGCTGCATTCAGTGAACAGCACGTGGCCGGAGCTGGCACGTCTTGCCCAGGCGCCCGACCAGCATCCCGAAAGGCTTTATGCCGTGCTCGCGCGGCTGGCCGGATCGCTCCTCACGTTCTCGACCACGGAGACCTTGCAGGCCATTCCCGCGTACGATCATCGCGCGCCGGAACCGGTATTTGAAGAGCTGGAATCCCTGATCCGCGCACTACTGGATGCCGTGATTCCTTCCCGGGTTGTACCCATCACGCTCGAACGCCTGCGCACCTCGATGTGGCGTGGCCAGATCAACGACGAGCGCCTCACCGAGGATACCGACTACTACCTGTCGGTGCGCGCGTCGATGCCGGCTCACACGCTGCTCGAGCAGTTGCCGAGACTGTGCAAGATGGGCGCGCCCGACGAGGTCGAGCAGGTCGTCAACTCGGCGCTCGCCGGTATTCCGCTGCGTCCGGTATCGCGTCTGCCGGCGGCCATTCCGGTGCGCATCGAAAACCAGTACTTCGCCGTGGACAGCACGGACCCGGCGTTCGCGCGGATGATCGCCGCCCGGACATGCCAGATCTATCTGCCGGCGTCGATTCCCGAGGCCGAGCTTGAGCTTTATGCGGTGCTGCCGTCATGAAGATCGCCACCGCCAAACCCGTCCCGGACCTCCTGCCCGTCGCCTTGCGCGATACGGCGCATACCGTGATGGAGCTGCGCAGCGTCAACCCGCCATCGCTCGACGATCTGCGCAGGCGATGCAATGCGCAGGTCGTCGCGCTGCGCGAGGAACTGCAGCGACGCGGCCATCCGCGCGACGTGATCGACGATGCGGCCTATGCGCAGTGCGCCCTGCTCGACGAGGCGGCGTTCAATGGACTGGGTGACGATGCACGCGATGCGTGGGCGCGCGAGCCACTGCAGGTGAAAATGTTTGGCCGCAACGATGCCGGCGAGGAGCTGCTGCGGCGCATCGGCCAGCGTCTGCGGGAACCCAGGCCCGTCCTGCTCCTTCTCGGCATCTTTGCTGCCGTGCTGGACCTCGGATTCAGGGGCCGTTATGCAGAGAACGAAGCCGACGCACGCACGAAGCTCGTCCGTGCAATCGAGGACCGTCTTGCGCGCGCCATGGGCGGCAACGCAGGCCCAGGCGGCCCGGATCTGTCTGGCCCGGTCGTGGTGAATCCGTCACGCTGGCGCCGGCGGCCCCTCTCGCCGCTCGCGTGGGTCCTCATGGCGTGCATTGCCGCGGGACTCGTCTGGTTCGCCATCGACCGGTGGCTGCTGTCGTCGATCGCCGGCATGGCGCACTGAGGCACATATGCGGACAGGACCCGGACTCTTTGAGCGGATCACGGGGCATTTTGCCGATGGATCCGTCGTAAGCGACTTCACTGTCGAGGACCAGACGTTCCTCTCGGTGCGGGACAACGTCGAGCGCATCCTGAACAGCCGGCGCGGCTCGCTTGCCCACCTGCCGGACTTCGGGCTCGACGACCTGTCGGAAATCTACCGCCATCTGCCTTCGTCGACGCACAAGCTGCGCAATGCCATCGAATCGACGTTGCTCAGGTACGAGCCGCGCCTGAGGGCGGTCGAGATCGAGGTGAATACCCCGGAGCCCGGCATGATGGTCAGCTTCACGCTGGCCTGCCACCTGCGCCATGAAGGGCTCGTGCGCTTTGACACGGTGTTCACGCCGGACGGCAAAACCCGCCTCAGGATGAGGCAGGCCGCGCTTGACCGGTATTGATGTTTTTTCAACCCCACCAAGGAGATTGGCATGGCAACGATGCTGGCAGTCAAGGGCAACAAGACCACGACCGGAGGCGAAGTGCTGGACGGCGACGAGGACTTTTCCGACGAGAACGGAGCCCTCGCGAAGAACGGGGGCCTCGCGTCGTGCGGGCGCTGTGGGCACAATGGCCCGATGCTGGGCACGGCGGAGAACTGGGGGCTGACGGGTGCGACGGCCGTGAAGGACAACGATATCGTGGCGTGCCAGTGTCCGCGAGGTGAGAACCGCGTCATCGCCCGTTCGGAGTTCTACGACGAGTAATCCCCATCCGACGATGCCGCTGGCACGCAACCAGCGCAATCCGGTAGTGCGCCGGCGGGCACTGAATGAACAGGGTCACACGAGAATCGGCACCTGGTTTCCGCGCCTGCCCTGCGTGCGTGCAATGCGGCGGCTCTCATGCGCGCAGTCGGGGCACCAGCTGCCGCGCCAGACGCTGTTGACTGACGCGTGCCATACGTGTCCTTTCGCGCACTGCCATTCGATCTTGCCATGGGCGCCGGGATAGACCGTCGACAGGCACTCGCCGCCGCGCGAGCGCGCAAGATCCTGCATCTGCCCGATCGTGCGTGTGCGGGCCTTCACGGCGCAAAGATGGCACCATTGCCCCTTGCTGACGCGAAACCACGGCGCCAGCCAGGTGTGGCCCTCGGCGCATTCCCACTGCAATGGCGCCTCCTTGTCGACGTAGGCCGACAGGCACCGACCTCCGTGCCCGGCCGCGGCGCGTTCGAGTTCGTCCTGCTGTGGCTTGATGCGTTCGAAGTGACACGTCTGGCACCAGTCACCGCGAAGGACGTTTTCGAGGCAAGCGAACCACGTATGCCCGGCTTCGCAACGCCAGTGCATTTTCTCGCGATTGTTGACGTAGCGGCGCGACAGGCAGACGCCTCCACGCTCAAGGGCAATCGTGCGCGCCTCCTCCAGCGAGTGCGTGATCGCGCGATCGTAGGCACAGTCAATGCACCAGTGCCCCATCCGTACCGCCTTCGCGAGCATCGGAAAGCGGTGGCCGGCCGCACACCGGAATTCAAGCGGGATCTTGTAGCCCCGGTAAGCGGTGGACAGGCACGCCCCACCCCATGCGGCTGCGACCTCGCGCATACCGTTCAGCACCACGTCGGGATAGCCTGCTGCCCCGGCGCCGCCGCGACCAGGCAACCCGGCGATCGCGCGCTGCACCCGCCTGCGGGTCGCAGCGGGCACGTACGGTGACCATGCGGAACCGTTCGTCACAAGCACTCCTTCTGCACGTTACGCGCACACGCGGGTCACGATGGCGAACCCGGTCACTGGCCCAGCGAAAGCATGCGTGCCGGATCCAGCACGGTCATCTCGCCCTGCAGTCCGGCAATCCGGCGCGCGAGCCCGGGCTTGTCCGCATCCTTGCGGTTGCTCGCGGCCTTCAGTGCCCGGAGTAACTGAAGCTTGACCTCGAACACCAGCGCGGGATCCCAGCGCACGAGCGGCAACGAAACCGCGGCCGCATCCAGTTCGAGCAGCAGCGCCATCGCCGTATCGGCACGCTCGGCATTCTGCGCGAGACGCGCCATCACGAAGCGCTGCAAAAACCGGTGCCGCTCTGTTTTCATGCCGGGCAGCCCCTCGAGCCACGCGAAGGCCGCCTCGATGCCATCTCGCGCCATGAGATCCCGAGCCTGCGCCTCGATTTCGGGCCAGTCGCCTGCACCGCCCTCCTCGCTGTCGGCCGACACGGGCAGCGGCGCCACCGTCTCCCCGGCTTCGAGGTCACGCACAACCGCGTGCCGTGCGATCCACTCCAGCGTCGTGTCGTCCGCGAACGGCGTGCCGTCGTTGAACGACAGCCGCTCGATGCCGGGCAGCCGTTCGAGGAAAAGCGCGAAATCCGCGCGCAGCAGCTCGCGCCATGCGCTGTACGGCGCGCCCGCATGATCGAGCGCAATGTGCTGGAAATACTGCAGGTCGAACCACAGGTGATTGACGCCCTCCATGAAGGCACCCTCGACGCGCTCGAGCAGTTCGTTCCACTGCTTCTGCAGCACGAGCCGCTTCATCTGCGCGCGCAGTTCCGGGCGCGGGCCAGCAAGTCGCGTATGCGAGGCGGCATCCGCCGGCGGCACCTCGTGCAGGGTGTCCCAGCGAACGCAGCGTACTAGCCGCACCGACGGCAGATAGCCCTGCTCCTGGTCGCGTAGCCAGGTCGCCATCGTCCGCGCCTGTTCCAGCAGATCACGCGTCGAAGCGATCGCGCCGGATGCGGGCGCGCCAGTCATGGGTGATGGAGTTGCCTGCACCGTGTCGGCGCCGCCACCGGCAGATTCCTCCCTGCGATCGAACCGCGCGATGAGCGGCTGCAGGTTCGGTCGCGCCGCCTGCGCCCACGTCGCTGTCTGCGTCACCAGCACGTCAAGTGCGGCCAGTGAGCGTTCCAGCGCGCGTTCGCGCTCCGGCGATGCAGCGTCCCTGCCGCTGTCGAGCAGCTCGATCATGCGCGCGGTGGCCAGCATTTCCAGCGCACCCCTCTTTGCCTCGGCGCGCGCGGGCAACACCGCTTCTCCGAACTGCTCGACGAGCGCAGCGGCCAGTTCCAGCCCGTCCGCAAAACCTGCGGGGCCGTCCTGCCTTAACCGCGCGCCGGCATAGTAGCCGGCAACCCGGAGATCCTTGCCGGTTTCCTTGAGCAACTGCTCGCACGAGCGCACGATCAGTGCATCGTCGATGCCGGAAAGCCGGGTGGCCTCATCCTTGAGCGTGAAAAACGCATCCTCATAGCCGGGGTCGCGTCCCACGCCATGATCCCCTGGCAGGGGCTGCAGCCAGGCGCTCCAGGTATCGAGACGCGAGCGGGTGAGCTGCTCCGCATCACGCGACGGAAACAGTGTCCTGAGCAGACCGGAAAGCATCAACAGATCCTCAACAGGTAGAAGCAGGCGGAATAAAAAAGCAGCGCCGGGGCGGTACCTCGCCCCGGCGCAGTTCACATCGACATCAGCCGCTCAGCTTTTGGCCTTGGGCATCTGCGACACGAGCGACAGCCCGATATCCATGCCTTCGACCTGGAAGTGCGGGATAATAAACAGCTTGATGCGGAAGAAGCCCGGATTGTCCTCGATGTCCTCGACGGTCACCTTCGCTTCGCGCAGCGGGTGCGAGGCCTGCAGCTCATCGCCCGGATCCTTCATCTCGGTAACGAGACCCTTGATCCAGTTGTTCAGCTCGAGCTCAAGGAGACGCCGGTCCTTGGTCGTGCCGATGTTTTCGCGCTGGATCAGCTTCAGGTAGTGCGCAATGCGCGAGAGCAGGAAGATGTACGGCAGCCGCGCGTTGATGCGGCTGTTGGCCGTCGCTTCCTTGGTCTCGTATAGCGCGGGCTTCTGCGCGGAGCTCGCCGAGAAGAAGCACGCGAAGTCGTGGTTCTTGTAGAACGAGAGCGGAATGAAGCCCAGGTTCGCGAACTCGAACTCGCGCGTCTCGGGGATCAGGACTTCAGTCGGGATCTTGGCCTGGGTTCCGGTACCCAGATCGTAAAGATGGACCGGCAGGTCTTCGACCTTGCCGCCCGCCTGCGGACCCCGGATCTGGACACACCACCCGTTATTCACGAAGCTGCGGCTCATGTTCGCCGCGAACGCGAACGAGGCATTCACCCAGCAGTACTTGTCGTGATCCGGGCCCTTCACGGCCTCTTCATAGTTGAAGGCCCGCACCGGCACCGTGTCCTTGCCGTACGGCAGACGGCCCAGCACGCGCGGCATCGTCAGACCCACATAGCGCGCGTCGTCCGTGTCGCGGAAGCTCTTCCACTTGATGTATTCGGCACGGTCGAAGTAGTTGCCGATATCCTGGATCGCGGCCACTTCCTCCATCGACTGCTTGCCGAAGAACGCCGCGCCCACCGCGCCGATAAACGGCATATGGGCGGCGGCGGCCACCTTCGAGATGTTGCGCAGCAGGGCAATGTCCATCGGCGAGTTCTCGAACTCGAAATCGCTGACCATCGCGCTGATCGGCTGGCCGCCCGGCGTGTCGTATTCCTCGACGTACGTGAGGCGATACAGGCCGCTCTGGATGAGTTCCGGGGTGTCCTCGAAGTCGCGCTGCAGCGCTTCCTTCGAGACGTCGAGCACCTCGACGCGCGCGTTGCGGCGGAAATCGGTACGCGAGACGAGCATCTTGAGGCCGCGCCAGCGACCTTCGAGCGCCTGGAATTCCGGCGCGTGCATCACCGCATCGAGCTGACGGCTGATCTGGCGGTCGAGCTGGCCGATATGGAAATCGAGCAGTGACTTGTCCAGACGCTCGACGGGCTGGCTCGACTTCGCGACCAGTTCGAGGAAGGCGCCCATGCCGCGCGCGATGCGCTCGTCGGCGGAGGCTTCGGAGAGCGTGTCGCTGTCACGGAACGCCTCGATCGGGCGCGCCTCGGCGACGGGCTTCAGGTTGATCTTGCTGCACAGCGAGGCATAGACGCTGTCGGGGGTGTCGAGCACAACGGTTTCGGCTGCGCCCTTGCGGGATTCATTCCGTTTCATCTGGATTCCTGTCGGATTCTGTAACGCTGCCTGGTGGCGAAATGCGGTGAAGGCCTGCTTCGGCCGCCGCTCAGGCATGGCCTTCCGGCTGCGTGGCCGCCGTTGCCAGCTGCGCCAGTTCGCCGCGCAGCTTGTCAGACAGACGTTTGTCCTTCAGAATCTTCTCGAACTCGCGACGGAAGGTGGCATTGTCGAGCAGGTTCGATTTCAGGTCGCGCAACAGGTTGCGCATCGCGAGCATCGCCTGGAGCTCCGGGATCTGGCGGGCGACCTGCTCCGGCTCGAAGTCCTTCATCGAGCGGAACGACAGGTTCATCGGCAGTTCCGAGCCGTCGGCAGACAGCGTATTGTCTGCCGCAAACTTCAGGTCCGGCGCGTAGTCCGCGAGCACCGAGTCGAAGTTGTTCTTGTCGATGTTGACCTTCTTGCGCTCGGCCAGCGGCGCCTGCTCGCGGCCCGCGCTGAAGTCGCCCGCGACCAGCAGCTTGAGCGGCAGTTCGACCTTCTTCTGCGCCCCGCCCGTATGCAGGTCAAGTGTTATTGAGACACGGCTCTTGGGAATTTCTCTCTGGAAGCTGTCCATCAGTTGTCCTCAGGAATGACGTTCACAATCTCCGCAGGAATCAACCGCAGCAACAGAAAAGCGCCCCGCACACGCACCGCGAATGCTCATCATCCAGACTGCCTCCCATAGCCGGGTTTCCATTCATGCGACCCTATTGGCAGCGCCATTAAACAGGTTTACCCGCATTCCGTCAAAGCCTGCGCACAATAATTTATCAACACTTGTCCAAAGCGCATCATTCGCTTTATCCAGAATTAAATTCCGGTGATTCTGCACGCCTGCCGGAACACTTTCCATTCCTGATCCACTCCCGTTCTCGGCGTATGGGTAGAGGAAATTCCTTGGAAAATATGGTCTTTAACGGTCATATTCTGCCCGTTCCTTGACGACCATCAATCAAATACTCACTACTCAATGCGCAATAGTTATCTCTAATTTAACCACCATTTTTATATGACAAATTTTAAAAACCTTATCATCATGGATACCGGAGAATTCGCTATGCCAAATCGAAAAGGGCCATATAGAATCGCCGCGTTACAGGAAAAATAACCGAGACCACACCTTGCAGACCGATCGCCTGTCCGGACCGGCAGACCCTTCTCCCGCGCAACCTGTGAAGCACCGAACTTCGCCGTTTACCACTGCGCTGAAATGTCGGCAGTCCCATCGAAGCACGATGCCTGAGCTTCAGGCCGGGCGGTCCTGCACCACACATCAGCGCGCATGATCACACTGACCCTGGGCCGCAACGGACGGCCTCTCATGAACCCTGCATCCGGGAGTGCAGGTCCCACCGGTGTTGGCATGCGCGACCTGCTGCACGATACCGCGCTGCTGGTGAGCTCACTGACCTCCGGCGGAACCGTCCAGGATTCAGCACGCTTTCGCGAGCGCTGCAGACAGCTTGTTGAACAGTTCGCCGACGCGCTCACGCAGGGGGACTATCCCGGGGACGTCCAGCACGAAGCGCTGGTGGCGCAGTGCGGCCTGCTCGACGAGGTGGCGCTGCGCTATCTGCCTGGTGACGCGCGTACGGCATGGGAACTGCATCCGATGCAGGTCGAGCGCTTCTCCATCTACGACGCCGGCCGCCGCGTGATCGACGCCATTGAAGCACGTGTGCACGAGCCCTCGCCAGATGTCGGGCTGCTTGAGTTTTATGCTGCAGTTCTCGCTCTGGGATTCCTCGGTCGCCATGCCCGCGAAGGCGAGGCGAAGCGCACGGCCCTGATTGCCGCCCTCGATGCGCGAACCCGGACGCTTCGCACGACCGTGGACGAGCCCTTCGTGACCGACGCGGCCGGACCCAGGCTTTCCGGTGGGTTTCGCCGGCTTGCGCCGTGTATCCCCATCGTCCTCGGGTGCTTCGTGATGGTAGCTGTCTGGACCGTGGGCAGCAGGATGCTGGAGACACAGCTCGCGCAGATCGCACCGGTCAAGGTAAAGACTGGAGGCATCCGGCCATGAAATCGGATCTGTCGATGCTGACGGCCGGAACCGCTGCGGTGCCGGCAACGGGCCACGACGGGCTGGGGTATCCCCTGCGGCTGATGGTGGTGTTTGCGACCGCGCTGGCGCTCGCCGTCATCTGGCTGGTGGCCCGGCTGCCCGCCGGACTGGCTGCTGCGCTGACGGCGGTCATCGTGATCGCCGGGCTTGCGCTGCAGGTCTGGCGCACGCGGCGCGTCACGATGGCGCGCCGGGATAGCGCGCATGTGCTGACCGCACTGGGCGCCGCGACCGCCGACATTCCGCTGCGTCTGCGCACCCGCATGCCGCTCGTACTGGTCACGGGCGACGATCTGCCCGCGCTGTTCGACCGGCACGACGGCGCGCGCCATGTACACATCGGCGATGGCGCGATCTGGCTGCGCGTGGACCGGCCCGAGAATCTGGCGCGCATGGCATCAATCGTCAGGCAGTGGCGCGACGGACGGGCGCCGGACGGTATCGTGCTGGTGGTCTCCCCGGCCCGCTATACGGACGAGGATACGCTCACGCAGGCGCTGCGCGTGGTGCGGCAGGCCATGGCCGACGCGGCACGGATGCTGGGTACACGCCTTCTTCCGGGCTATGTGGCGGTGTATCAGCGACTCGCGACGGGAGGACTCCGGGGTCTCGCGCAGGAGCTGGTCCTGGGACACACAGCCACGCCGCCGGCTGACGCTCTCGCGCCACAGTGGTATGGCGTGTCGTCGGCCACCCACAAGGTGGATGCGCGGCATTTCGCGACGGTAATCCGGGCCGCGGACAACGAGGCCGCCTGCGTGGCAGACAGCGGCGTGCCTGCTGCCCGTGCCGCCGCCCTCGCGTCCATCATGGACTGGACGCAGCGCGTCGTGATCCATGCACTCGTCGATTCGCGGCAACCCGCCGCGCCCTGGCCACTGTATGGCATCGGCTGGATCGACTGCGGACCGGCGTGCGGGCCGGGCCGCCCGTGGGAGAGCGACGTGCAGACGCACACCGGGGTCTCGCGCGTGCCCGCGGGCGCCTCGCCGATGCCATGGCCGCTCCCGCAGCCGCTGATCCGCGCGATGCCCCAGCGGTTCTGGATGTCGCCGCGCGTGATCGCGCTGGCCCACGCCCTGGCGATGCTGACCTGTGCGGCCATCGCCGCCTGCCTCTTCTCGACGCAGCACAACCAGGCGCTGCTTGCCCGCATCGGGGCGGACCTGGGCCGTTACTCGATGATCCCGGCCAGTCACGACAATGCGAAGCGCGATGCACTGCAGGCGCTGGTTGCCGACCGCAACGAGCTCCAGCGTTATGCACGCACCGGCACGCCGTTGCCCCTTTCGTTCGGCCTGTACCGGGGCGCCAGGCTCATCCCGCCACTCAACGAGGCTATCGCCTCGTACCAGCCACCGCCACCGCCGCCCCAGATCGTGACGCTCGACAGCATGTCGCTCTTCGACAGCGGCCGCGCGCAACTCAAGGACGGCTCGACGCGGGTCATGGTGGGCGCACTCGAGATGATCAAGGCGCATCCGGGCAAGCGGATTCTCGTGGCGGGCTACACCGACAACGTCGGAGACCCGGACAGCAACCTGAAGCTCTCGACGGCGCGCGCCGAGGCCGTGCGCGACTGGCTCATCGATGCTTCCGGTATGGCGGCCACGCAGTTTGCGATCCAGGGCTATGGCGACACCCGCCCGCTTGTGGACAACGACACGGAAGCCGGGCGGGCAAAAAACCGCCGCGTGGAGATTACGCTCGTTCCCGATATAAAGCCCGCCCCGGCGCCGGCCATCCCGGCGTCAGGCGCGACAGGTTCAGCCGGATAACGCGGTTTAGTCCCCGAAGCGAGGGCTTCGGGATTGTGTAGCCCGGTAACCGAATCCGGGCGCTTGTTGCGGTACGAAGAAGGAAGTAAGTAATGGCAATTCCGTCATACATGTGGCTCAAGGACGATGGTGGCGCGGACATCAAGGGTTCGGTCACCGTC
Organism: Paraburkholderia acidipaludis NBRC 101816; assembly: GCF_000684975.1. Classification (GTDB taxonomy): domain Bacteria; phylum Pseudomonadota; class Gammaproteobacteria; order Burkholderiales; family Burkholderiaceae; genus Paraburkholderia; species Paraburkholderia acidipaludis. The sequence goes on from NZ_BAXZ01000018.1 coordinate 48,363, forward strand.
CAGGGCCGCGAGGGCAGCGTCGAGATCACGGCGTTCGACCATGGCCTGCATATTCCGACCGACGGCAACACGGGCAAGCTCACGGGCACGCGCGTGCACAAGCCGATCAAGCTCGTGAAAGAAACCGACGCCTCGACGCCGTATCTCTACAAGGCCGTGACGAGCGGCCAGACGCTGAAGTCGGCCGAGATCAAGTGGTACAAGATCGACGACGCGGGCAAGGAGAAGGAGTACTTCAACACCAAGCTCGATAACGTCAAGATCGTCTCGGTCAGCCCGGTGATGTACGACATCAAGAACCCGGACTACGAGAAGCACAACCACCTGGAAGTCGTCGAACTGCGCTACGAGACGATCACCTGGTCGTACAAGGACGGCAACATCATCCACAAGGATACCTGGAACGAGCGTTCCTGATATCCGGCACCTGTGTAGTTGGAGGTCGACACGCATGACGACCTCCCCTTTCGCCAGCCTGTGCCAACAGGCTGGTCTTTTTATTGCGAGAGGCGGCCGCCTTCCGCGGCCGCTGCTCCTTTACCTGTGCCGGAATCCTTCCTCCCGTGACGCGAACCCGCTGCAGCGGCTCAATCCTCACTGCGCGAATGCACTGGAAGCCGCGGCAAGCCTCTGCCAGGGGCGTCTCTCGGACGAGATTACGGTCGAGCACTGGCTGCTCAAGCTGATCGAGGCCGGGGACGGCGATATCCCGGCCATCATGAACCACTACGATCTGAACGTCGATGCCATCTGGGATGCGCTGCTCAGGGCAATCGACCATACGCCGCGCAACCTGCGTGGCCGGCCCAGCCTGTCCCCGCAACTGGCCGTCGTGCTCCAGGATGCCTGGTTTCATGCGTCGACCGGCGACGCAACGGGCGAACCGGTGATCCGCTCCGGCAACGTGTTGCAGGCCATCATCGAAGCGCCGCATGTGCTGCGCGCGAACAACGCCTGGCAACTGCTCTCCCTCAGCACCGCGCAGATCCCGCGACTGCTGCCGCGCCTCGGGCGAAGAACCTGCGAGAACCCGACGGACGAGCCGGAAACCCTGCCGGAACACACTGCGGCGGCAACAGGAACCGTTGCCGGCGGTCACGCGTCGCAGGAAGCGGCCGTGCCGGCCCCACCCGCAACCCGATGCAATGTGGAAGGCGACGCACTTGCCCGCTTTGCGATCGACATCACGGCAAAAGCGCGAGAGGGAAAAATTGATCCGGTCTTCGGGCGCGATCGCGAGATCCAGCAGATGGTCGACGTGCTCGCACGCCGCCGCAAGAACAACCCCATTCTCGTCGGGGAGCCCGGCGTGGGCAAGACCGCGCTCGTCGAGGGTCTCGCGCTGCGCGTGGCAGAGGGCATCGTGCCAAACGTGATCCGGGATGTGCGCATCCTGACACTCGATCTGGGGCTGCTGCAGGCCGGCGCGGGGGTGAAGGGTGAATTCGAGCAGCGCCTCAAGACGGTAATCGACGAAGTCCAGGCCTCGGCTGTACCGATCCTGCTCTTCATCGACGAGGCACACACGCTGATCGGTGCGGGCAACGCGGCGGGCGGCGCCGACGCGGCGAACCTGCTCAAGCCCGCGCTCGCGCGCGGCGAGCTGCGCACGATCGCCGCCACCACCTGGTCGGAGTACAAGGAATACTTCGAGCGCGATGCCGCGCTTGAGTTCGGCGCCGGCCAGCACGACGCGCGCCGTTTCGCGGGCATCGCCGCGCGCCTGCGCGCCTCGCTCACGAGCGGCTTCGCATAGCCCGAGAAACGCGCCTGGGCGGCTTCGGTGGCAGGCGGTCCGGCTTTGCGACGGCGTGTTGGCATGGGGCGCTCCTGTTGACTGCCTTCCCGTGGCGCAAGCGATGTACCCCGCTCGCGTGCGTTGGACCGCGCGGAATCGAGGTGGCCGCCGTGCCGGTCTCACGCCGCACAGAAGGATGGATGCCATGCAGGCACGACGGCTGCTTCTCCAGCCGTTGACATGACAAGGAGGACAACTATGGAAACGGCAAAGGTGAAGGGCATGGCGCAGGAAGTGGCGGGAAGAGCCGAGGAACTGGCGGGCGATGCGCTTGGCGATACAGGCACGCACCTGGTCGGAAAAACCAGAGCGCTATGCGGAAGCTTGCAGCGGCTGGCGGCCAACGCGGCCTCTTCCGCGCGCGAGACGGTGTCCGGCAATCCGCTGGCGGCCCTTGGCATCGCGCTCGGCATCGGTATGTTAGTGGGTGCCTTATGGTCCGCGAACCGCGAATAAAATTTCCCCACGTGCCGCTGCGAGCATGGATTGAACGACGCGGAGGATCGAGATGAGAGTCGAATTTACGAGCCGTCGCCACGTCGTGGCTGCCGCCCGGGTGGCATTCGAGGCACACGTCGACAATCGGCCGGTGTGGTGCAGCGTATCGATGGACGCGCCAAGCGAGCGCTTCGGCGTTACCGATACGTCGGCGCATGCGCTGCTGGGCGCGTTCGAGACCCACCGCGCGAAGATCGAGCAGGCGGCGCGGCACGCCCTGAACAGCAACGGCGGACTGTCCGTGGAACTGGAAGCACTCGACTTCGAGGGCATGCGTTGACAGAAGGCTTGATGCGGACTCAAACATAGGGCTGCTCTCGCACCCATTTGGTCATGATCCATTTGTCGCCGGCGAGGACCGGCGCACCGCCGTGCAAAGTCAGCGGATCGAGCTGCCGCATCGCGTTCATGTAGCGGAAATACACCGCACAGCCCTGTCGGGCTCCAACGGATAGCCCAACCTCCGGGAAGACGGTCTCGCCGCCGGCCGGCACGTCGTTCAGATAAACGACGAGCGTTGCCACGCGCTGCCCCCCGCGCGCCGTGTGAACCGTGCTGCCCGCCTGATCCGGTGGGAAATAGTCGAAATGCGGCCGATACTCGCCGCCCACGTTGTAGTGAAGAATCTGCAGGCCCTCGCCATTTTCGACTGGCCAGTTCATGAGGCTCGCAATGCGGTCGTCGAGACGCTTGATGAATTCGTCCTCTCCGCGCTGGAACCAGACGCCTTCGCTCGTGCGATTCTGGATGACGTCCTCGCGGCCGGTCTCGGGATGAACCGTGGTCGATCGCCTGAGCCGGTGCCGCGAACGCTCGATCATCTCGGCGCACTCGCCTGGGGACATGACGTCGCCGAAGAGAATGACCTGGGGCCGTTCGCTGCGCATCAGCACCGTGACGTCGCGATCGCGGGCACGAATCCGGTTGCCGGCCGCAACGGGACCGCGGTCGTACCGGTACTCGCCCGACGGGCCGCGGGCGGGACTTGCCTCAACGCCGCCATGGGCGCCCAGCGTCTCCTGCACGGCCACGTCCGCCGCGGCGGAATCGAACCCTGCTTCCACCATCGCGTCGATCATGGATTGCGCGCTGCATCCGCGGCCCGCATTCGTGGTCAGCCAGCTTCGCCAGGCGGCATCGATAATCGGCATGGGTTGCGTTTCCTCTTTGGCTGCAAACGTGTAAAAGATCAGTTGGCCGAAGTGCAGACGGGCGCCGCTTTCAGCAGCGCCGGCCACACCCGGCTCCAGTCGCCGTCGTGCGTCATGCCCGGGACCGTGCGGACCTGCGCGCAGCGCGGGCCCGCGGCTTCAACGAACCGTTGCGCGACGGCGGGCGGCACCACGTCGTCATCGGCCCCGCTGAAATGGATCTGCGCAATCGACGCCACCTGTCCCGCGAAATCGATCGGATTATCCGACTGCGGCATCGCCGACACATGGTGCAGCCGGTTGACGAACTCGTCGTCGAGGTTGCCGGCCACCGTGCGGATCGAGGCGACATCGGTGCGACGCGCCGCGATCAGCACCGCGACCGCGGCGCCGCCGGAATAGCCGATCAGATCGATCCGCTGTCCCGGCGCACGCGCGGCGAACTGGCTGAGCGCATCGTCCATCGACGCCACCACTTCCGGCGCGAACCGCTTGCCTGTCCAATACGGAATGCCGCAGCGCGGATTCATGGCCATGGGCGTGTACTGGCAGGGACGGGCCAGATAAACGACATTCGGCGCGGGGTCCGCGGCCGCGAGCTTGAGGCCCGTGGCTTCGCGCGGCGTCGGGTCCAGCGAGGGCTGCGTGCGCGAGATCCATGCCTGGCCGTCGCCTTCGATATAGACATGGAGCGGCTCGCCGGGCTTGCCGATTTTCGCGTACGCGGTCAGGACGAAGTCGCCTGCGTCGATCCGCTCGCGCTGCAGATGCGCCGCTTGCGCGATCGCATCGGCGTGGCCCACGGGATCCAGTGCGGCGCAGCCTGCCCCGGCGCTGACGAAGAGGCAGGCCGCAAGCAGCGCGGCGCCGGAAAAACGGTTTGGCATCGGGAATCTGCGTCACTCGCTGGAACTCGGAGACGCCATGGTACACGCACGGCGCGTGCGGCCCGGGTGTGCAACCTGCGCCCGACCAGGGAAATTCCCGAGGCGAAATCGTCCTATGACATCGCCCTCGCAAATTGACCGGGATAACTTGATCGCTCAAGCAGGCCATTCGGGTGCTGCTCCAGACTGAGGATGCCTTATGCGATACGCCTTACCCTGGCCCCGCAAGCCCGCGGGTCGGTCCCCCTGGGAAGTCGAGGCTTCCGCGGATCGAGAACGCCGCTCCGCTGCAGGGCGGTCGCACACGCTGCCGCGCCGGGCCATCGCGGCCGCGGCACTCGGCAACGCGACCGAATGGTTCGACTACGGGATCTACGCCTACGGGCTCGCCTATATCTCCGCCGCGCTGTTTCCCGGCAGCGCGGCCAGCGCCACGCTGTTCGCGCTCGGCACGTTCGCCATTTCGTTTCTGATCCGGCCGCTCGGCGGTCTCTTCTGGGGACCGCTCGGCGACCGCTTCGGCCGCAAGCGCGTGCTCGCGCTGACCGTGCTGCTCATGTCCGGCGCAACGCTGCTCGTGGGCCTGCTGCCCACCTACGCCACGGCCGGATGGCTCGCGCCCGCCGCGCTGATCGCGCTGCGCATGATCCAGGGCTTCTCCACCGGCGGCGAATATGGCGGCGCCGCCACCTTCATGGCCGAATATGCGCCCGACGAGCGGCGCGGCTTCTGCGGCAGCTTCCTCGAATTCGCGACGCTGGCCGGCTTTTCGCTGGGCGCGCTGCTGATGCTCGCGGCTTCGCTGCTGCTCGGCAACGACGCGATGCATGCGTGGGGCTGGCGCCTGCCGTTTCTCGTGGCGGCGCCGCTCGGGCTCGTCGGCTGCTATCTGCGTTCGCGCATCGAAGACACACCCGTATTCCGCGAACTGGAAGCGCAGATCGAGAAAGCGGCGCATGCGCGGCCGGCGGTGTCGCTGCGCGCGCTGTTGCGCGACTATCGCCTGCCGCTCGTGCTGCTCGGCGGCCTCGTGGTGGCGCTGAACGTCGTGAACTACGTGCTGCTGGCCTATATGCCGACGTACATGCACAAAGAGCTGGGCGTGAGCGAGAACCTGTCGCTGCTGATTCCGCTTCTCGGCATGCTGGCCATGATGGTGATGCTGCCTTTCGCGGGTCATCTCTCGGATCGCCTGGGGCGCAAGCGGCTCTGGTGGTTCTCGCTCATCGGTCTCTTCGTCGCCGCGGTGCCGATGTTCGAGCTGATGCACCATGGCGTGATCGGCGCGCTGATCGGCTTTTCCGTGCTCGGACTGCTTTATGTCCCGCAGCTGGCGACCATTTCCGCGACCTTCCCCGCCATGTTTCCGACCCACGTGCGCTACGCCGGCATGGCCATCGCGTACAACCTCTCCACGTCGCTCTTCGGCGGCACGGCGCCGATCGTCAGCGACTGGCTTGTCGACAAGACCGGCAGCGCCCTCGTTCCGGCGTACTACATGATGGCCGCCTGCGCGGTCGGCGCAATCGCACTCCTCTTCGTCATCGAAACGCGCGGGTGTTCGCTGCGCGGCCATACGGTGCCCGGCAAGACGCGTTGATGCATCCCCGGCCGAGGGCATTTCGGGCCCTCGCCTCTCGTAGCGCTCATAGCGCTCGTAGCCCAGCCCAGGCTGGGCTTTTTTTCGTCGAGACGGTCTGCACAATGAGAAAAAGCCTGGGCCCCGCGTCGAGCGGGGCCCAGGCTTTTTTGATCCGGACTGCCAGGCTGACCGCTCTCGCAGTCAGCTTGGCAAGACTTCAACCGGCAACGGTCAGATTGCGCTCGGCCACCTCGTCAACGGCCTCGCGGACAATACCGACGATCTCGTCGGCTTCGGCACGCGTCATGACGAGCGGCGGGGCGAAACCGAGAATGTCGCCGTGCGGCATGGCGCGCGCGATCACACCGCGCTTGAGCGCCGCGGCCGACACCTGCGGCCCGATCTTCAGCGCGGAATCGAACGGCGTGCGTGCTGCCTTGTCGGCCATGAATTCGAGCGCGCCCAGCATGCCCACGCTCCGCACCTCGCCGACGAGCGGATGCGCGCCGAACGCTTCGCGCAGCTTCGCGCCGAAATATGCGCCCACGTCCGCCGCATTGCCGACCAGATTCTCGCGCTCGAGGATGTCGAGGTTCGCGAGCGCCGCCGCCGCGCAAACGGGGTGGCCCGAGTAGGTCCAGCCGTGCCCCATCGGCCCATGCTCCTGCGAGCCGTGCGCGATCACGTCCCACACCTTCTCGCCGACGATCACGCCCGAGAGCGGCGCATAGGCGCTCGTGAGGCCCTTCGCGACGGTGATGAGATCCGGCGCCATGCCGAAGTGCTGCGCGCCCATCTTCGAGCCGAGGCGCCCGAAGCCGCACACCACTTCGTCGGAGATCAGCAGGATGTCATGCTTCTTCAGCACGCCCTGGATCGCGGGCCAGTAGCCGGCAGGCGGTTCGATGATGCCGCCCGTGCCCATCACGGGCTCGGCGATAAAGGCGGCGATCGTGTCGGCGCCTTCGCGGGCGATCAGCTTTTCGAGCTCCTCCACGCAGTACGCGACGAACTGCGTCTCGGTCATGCCCACGGGCGCCTTGCGATACCAGTGCGGGCAGACCGTGTGCTTCACGCGATCGATCGGGAGATCGAAATGCTGATGAAAGCTCGGCAGTCCCGTGAGGCTGCCCGTCACGATGCCGGAGCCGTGATAGCCGCGCTCGCGCGAAATGATCTTCTTCTTGTTCGGGCGTCCCAGCACATTGTTGTAGTACCAGACGATCTTGACCTGCGTTTCGTTGGCGTCCGAGCCGGACATGCCGTAGTACACCTTCTTCATGCCGGCCGGCGCCCAGTCGATGATGCGCGACGACAGTTCGATGATGGCGTCCGACGAATGCCCGACATAGGTGTGGTAGTACGCGAGCTGCTTCGCCTGCGCGTAGATCGCGTCGGCCACCTCGGTGCGGCCGTAGCCGATGTTGACGCAGTAGAGGCCCGCGAAGGCGTCGATGTACTGCTTGCCCTGATGGTCTTCGATGCGGATGCCTTTCGCACCGCGTACGATCTTGCCGGGCAGCGCGCCGCTTTCGTGATCGTACGCGTGGGTGGACGGGTGCATGAAATGCGCGCGGTCCTGCTGGAACAAGGTTTCGAGAGATTGGGTCATGATGTGCTCCTGATGCGGGGTTCAGGCCGTGGCCGCGAGCGGCAGGCCAAGATTGCCAAGACAAAAATATTTGGTTTCCACGAACGGCTCGAAGCCTTCCGCGCCGCCTTCGCGGCCGAGGCCCGACGCTTTCATGCCGCCGAACGGAATCGGCGCGCCTGTGAACTTCACGCCGTTGACCGAAACCATGGCGAAGTCGAGCCGGCGCACGAGTTGGAAGATCGTGTTGACGTGGGTCGCGCACACGTAGGCGGCGAGACCGTACTCCGTGTCGTTCGCCTTCGCGACGACTTCGTCGAGCGTGTCGAACGCGCAGACGGCGGAGATGGGCGCGAAGTTCTCTTCGTCATACACGCGCATGCCGGGCGCGGCATCCGCTATCACCGTGGGCTCGAAAAACCAGCCTCCCAGCGCGTGCGGATAACCGCCCGCCACGATGCGCGCGCCCTTCTCCTTCGCGTCGGCCACGCGCGCGGCCGTGCTGTCGAATGCGGCCTGATGCATGAGCGGACCGACCTCCACGCCCGCTTCGAACGCCGGGCCCGTCTTCAGTGCGCGCACCGCCGCGGCGTAGCGCTCGACGAAGGCCTCGTAGAGCGGACGCGCCACGAAGATGCGGTTGGCCGCGCAGCAGTCCTGCCCCGAGGTCTGGAATTTCGCGCCTACGGCAACCTTCACGGCCTGCTCCAGATCGGCGTCGGCGGTCACGATGAACGGCGCGTTGCCGCCCAGCTCCAGCGCGACTTTCTTGATGCCCGCGCGCGCCGCCGCCTGCGTGACGAGCGCGCCCACGCGCGTCGATCCGGTGAAGCTCACGGCACGGACGCGGGTATCGCTCACGAGCGTTTCCATCGCCATTTGCGGTTCGCCGATCACGACGTTGAAGACACCCGCGGGAAAGCCGGCCTCTTCCGCAAGCTGCGCGAGCGCGAGCGCCGAATAGGGGGTCTCGTGCGCGGGTTTCACGATCGTCGTGCAGCCCGCGGCGATCGCCGCGGCGGCTTTACGCGTGATCATCGCCACGGGGAAGTTCCAGGGCGTGATGAGCGCGGCGACGCCGACGGGCTCCGCCACCGTCGCGAGGTGGGCGCCGTCGATATGCGTGGGAATCGTACGGCCTGCCAGGCGTTTCGCCTCGTGCGCGAACCACTCGACGAAGCTCGCCGCATAGCGGATCTCGCCCTGCGATTCGGCCAGCGGCTTGCCCTGTTCGAGCGAGAGCAGCGAGGCAAGATCGTCCTGGTGGCGCAGGATCAGCGCGTGCCAGTGCAGCAGGGCCGCGCTGCGCTGCGGCTGCGGCACCCAGCGCCAGGTTTCGAAGGCGCGCTGCGCGGCATCCACGGCCGCGACGATCTGCGCACGCTCCAGCATCGGCACATGGCCGATCACCGTCTGATCGGCGGGATTCTGCACGGCGACGGTGGCGGCGCTGTCGCTGTGTATCCAGCGGCCGTCCACATAGCACAGCGATTTGAACAGGATGGGATGTCCAGGCAACATGTCTCTACTCCTTCGTGGTCGGTATGGACTCCATTCTGTCGCGCCGGCGCGCGTGAAATTTTTGGTTTCGCGGCGCCGGAAATGCGGTTCTTTTTGAAATGGCGGCGGCCGGCGCGAAAAAAACAGCCGGCCCCGCGAAGAGACTCAAAGGCCCTCGGCGGCCCAGCCGGGCACCTGCGAAGGCGCGCACTTCACGACCTTCGTCACGATGTAGGTGAAATAGCGCTCGATGCCGAGATCCTCGACCAGCAGACTGTCGATGAAGCGCTGATAGTGATCGATGTCGCGCGCTACCACGTGCAGCACGTAATCCACGCCGCCGCCGGTTGCGTAGCACTGCGTCACTTCGTCGGCCGCGCCGATGCGCTCCTCGAAGCGCCGCATCTCCTGGGCGGTGTGCCGCGAGAGCGTCACCTCCACGACGATGCGGCTGACCCGGAAGGCGCCGACCCAGTCCACGTCCGCGCGATAGCCGCGAATCACACCGCTCTCCTCGAGCTTGCGCACACGCTCCCAGGCTGGCGAGATCGACAGGTTCACCTCTTCGGCGAGCTTCGATTTCGTGATCCGGCCGTCGCGCTCGAGAATGCGCAGAATCGCGAGGTCGTAGCGGTCGAGCCTGATCACGTTGCCGTCCCGCTCATGCCGGCACCGGCAGATTGCGCTCGACCACCTGGGCCACCACGGCCACGGTGTCGCCTGCCTGCACGAGGCCGGGGAAGTGGCGCGCGGCGAGCAGGCCGCCGCACTGCGCGACGTATTCCACGGGACGCGTGCCGGTTCGCTCGATGTCGTGCACGCGCGCGAGCACGTCGCCGGCCTCCACCCTCTCCCCCAGGTCGCGGCACATCTCCAGCAGGCCGCGATGCTCGCTCGTCGTGTAGCAGCGGCCGTCGGGCATGTCGAGCAGCGTCGTGGTGCGCCGCTCCGGGTCGTGCGCCGCATGCGTGCGTTCGATCACGCCGGCATGCGCGAGAAAACCGCGCAGGCCGCGATCCGCAATCGCCACGCTCGCCGCCGTGGCGCTGCCGCCGCCGCCGAGCTCGGTCGAGACGAACACCTTGCCGGCCTCCTCCACGGCGCTGTCGAAAAGCCCCACGCTGTCGAGCTCCAGCATGCGCATGGAGTAAGGCGCGCCGAAGGCCCGCATCGCGCGCTCGCAGCGCGCCTGCTGCTCGCCGTCGGGCAGGACGTGAATCGCCGCGAACGGCACGAAGTCGAGCGTGCGCCCGCCCGCGTGAATGTCGAGCACGTAGTCCGCGCGTTCGAGCAAATGGCGCTGGAAGTAGTCGGCGATCTTTTCGGTCACCGTACCGTCGGGGCGCCCCGGGAAGCTGCGGTTCAGATTGCCCGCGTCGATCGGCGACGTGCGGCAGCCCGCGCGGAAAGCCGGGTAGTTCATGTACGGCACGATGATCACGCGGCCGGTCACTTCGGCGGCATCGAGCGAGGCCGCGAGCTTGGCGAGCGCGATCGGCCCCTCGTACTCGTCGCCATGATTGCCGCCCGTTAGCAGCACGGTGGGCCCGTCGCCGCGCCCGATCACGGTGAGGGGGATCATGATCGCCCCCCACGCGGAATCGTCGCGCGAATACGGCAGCTTCAGGAAGCCATGCTGCACGCCTTCGGCGTCGAAATCGACGGTCGGCGTGATGGGTGATGCGCGCATCGCCCCTACTCCTTCACGAACAGTTTGCGCGGCGTCTGGCAGAACGTCTCCACGCCGGTCTCGGTAATCAGAATGCTCTCGGTGATCTCGAGGCCCCAGTCGTCCAGCCACAGGCCCGGCATGAAATGGAACGTCATGCCGGGTTCGAGAACCGTGCGGTCCCCGGGGCGCAGGCTCATCGTGCGCTCGCCCCAGTCCGGCGGATAGCTCGCGCCGATCGGGTAGCCGCAACGGCTGTTTTTCTCGATGCCCGACTTGCGCAGGACAGCGAAGAATGCGTTGGCGATGTCCTCGCAGACGTTGCCCGGTTTGGCGGCCGCAAGCCCGGCCTCGATGCCTTCCACGACCGCTTTCTCGGCTTCGAGAAAATGCTGCGGCGGCTTGCCGAGATACACGGTGCGCGACTGCGGACAGTGATAGCGGCGATAGCAGCCCGCAATTTCGAAGAACGTGCCGGCGTTGTTGCCGAATGCCGAGTCGTCCCAGGTAAGATGCGGCGCGGCGGCATCGGCGCCCGTCGGCAGCAGCGGCACGATGGCCGGATAGTCGCCGCCGTATCCTTGCGCGCCCGTGATGCCGGCGCGGCAGATTTCGGCGACGAGATCGCTCTTCTTCATGCCGGGCTCGACGGTATCGAGAATGCGCGCGTGCATCTTTTCGACGATGCGCGCCGCGACCCGCATGTACTCGATCTCGCGCGGCGACTTCACGGCACGCTGCCAGTTCACGAGCGCCGTGGCGTCGGCCCAGCGCGCGCCGGGCAGATGGCGCTGCAGCGCCGCGTAAGCGGCCGCGCTGAAGTAGTAGTTATCGAGCTCGACGCCGATGCGAAGCTGGCTCCAGCCGCGCGCCGCGATGACCTCGCTCGCGAGGTAGTCCATCGGATGACGCTCCGTGGACTGCACATAATGATCGGGATAACCGACGATCTGCTCGTGCGCGAGGAACGTCGTGCGTTTCGCGCCGTTCGCGTCCTGGCCGCGCCCGTACCACACCGGCTCGCCCTCCTGCGCGAGCAGCACGCACTGATGCACATAGAACGACCAGCCGTCGTAGCCCGTGAGCCAGTACATGTTGGTCGGGTCCGTGACGATCAGCAGGTCGATGCCCTTCTGCTGCATCGCCGCGCGCGTCCTCGCGATGCGCGCTTCGTACTCGCCGCGTGCGAATGCGAGGCGCGGCACCCCCTCCTTCGATTCATTTGCTGCCGACATCATCCCCTCTCAAAGCGTAACTGCGTTGTGAAAGACCGTTCCCATGCCCGACGCCCTGGCGCGCACCAACGCGAGCGCCGCGATGGCCGTGTCCTGCGCGCCGGTTCCGGTGAGGTCGCAAAGCGTGATTTCGTCGGCGTGCCGGCGGCCCGGGCGCTGCCCCGCCACCACCTCGCCAAGTTCGTCGAAGCGCGCCTTCGGCTCGGCCGCGCCTGCCGCGATCGCATGCGCGAGCTCGCCCAGCAAACGCGTCTGCTGAAGGCGATCGCAGACATAGCGCGCCACCTCGAATACCGAGGGCGCGATTTCGTTCTTGTACTCCGCGTCGGAGCCCATCGCCGTGACGTGAAGGCCCGCATGCAGATCGCTGGCGTCGACGAGCGGCGCGCGGCTCGGCGTCGTCGTGATCGCGACGTCGGCATGACGGAATGCGTCGTGCACCGAATCGGCCACCCAGACTTCGATGCCGTGGCGGCGCGCGGCCGCATCCGCGAACGTCAGCGCCTGTTCGACGTCGCGCGCCCAGACATGGACGCGCTCGATCTTGCGCACGAGCATGAGCGCGTCGAGCTGCAGGCGAGCCTGCTCGCCCGCGCCCACGATGGCCGCGTGACGCGCGTCTTCGCGCGCCAGCCAGCGCGCCGCGACGGCACCCGCCGCCGCCGTGCGCACGGCGGTCAGATAGCCGTTGTCGAGCAGCACCGCCTCGGTAAGGCCGGTTTTCGCCGAAAGCACGAGCATCAGGCCGTTCAGGCTCGGCAGGCCGAGCGCGGGGTTGTTGAAGAAGCCCGGGCTGATCTTGATCGCGAACTGCTCGAAGCGCGGCAGATACGCGGTCTTCACGTCGACTTCGCCATTGCGCTCGGGCAGCGCAAGATTGAGGATCGGCGGCATGACCACGGCCTCGGTCGCGAGCGAGGCGAACGCGGCCTCCACCTGGTCCACGGCCGCGAGGTCGAGCGGAACGAGCGCGCGCAGCTGCGCCTCGCCCAGCAAGGTAACAGGATGCAATTCAGGTCTCCGAGATAATTCGGCGGTGTACCGCCATGTCGATATTGGCGCCGCTGATCAGGACAACGATGGGGCCGCCCTGCTCTTCCGCACGCTCCGCGCCGGCAATGCGTCCATCCAGCAGCGCCGCGATGCCCACGGCGCCCGCGCCTTCCACCACGAGGCGCTCTTGGCGATACGCATGAACGATGCCGCGCGCGATGGAAGGCTCGTCGAGCAGGATCACGTCGTCGGCAAGCGCACGCGTGAGCGAGAACGTATGACGGTTGTCCAGACCGATGCCGCCGCCCAGCGAGTCCGCGAGCGTCGGCACTTCTTCGACCTCGATGGGCTGCCCCGCCGCGAGACTCGCATGCATGGCCGCGCCGCGCGCCATCGAAACGCCGATGGCCGCGATCGAAGGACGGATCGCCTTCGCCGCAAAGGCAACGCCGCTGAAAAGGCCGCCGCCCGAAAGCGGTACGACGAGCGTGGCGGCATCGGGCAGCGCCTCGAGCACTTCGAGGGCGATCGTCGCCTGCCCCGCAATCACGCGCGCGTCGTCGAACGGCGGCACGAACGCATAACCTTCTTCGCTCGCGAGGCGCTGCGCTTCGATCTGCGCGTCGTCCTGGCTCCGGCCCGCGATCACGACGCGCGCGCCGAGCGCCGCCACGGCATCGACCTTGTTGCGCGGCACGAGCGAGGACATGCAGACGGCGGCCTCGATGCCGAGCGCGCGCGCGGCATAGGCGAGCGCGCGGCCGTGATTGCCGGTCGAAGCCGTGACCACGCGCGTCACGCCGGTTTCGGCGAGTTGGGCGACGGCATTGGTCGCGCCGCGCAGCTTGAAACTGCCCGTCGGTTGAACGGTTTCGAGCTTGAGATAAACCGGTGCGCCCGCGTGCGCGGACAAGGACGGCGACGCCACGAGCGGCGTGTGGGCCGCGCGACCGGCGAGGCGCTGGCGGGCCCGATAAACGTCGGCAAGCGAAAGCGATGACATGAAACGCACATTCCGTAGCTGATGCTGTGCGAACCAGTCTAATGTTCCAAAACGGCGTTTCTAATGTCCTGGTACAATTCGCGCCGCGCTTCGCGAGCCCTGTCGCGATGGCGCCTGCTCAGACAAAGTCGTTCACGTGCGGATACTGCTCGAAGACGCCGGCTATGGTCTCGAGCGCGTTGCGGCACGCCGTGTCGCCCACCTCCGCGCCAAGGCTGATCCGCACCGCGTTGGGCCGCTGCGTGCCGCCCACGAGAAACGGGTCGGGCGAGGTCACGGCGATCTGCCGCTTGCGCAGCTCGCGCACAACGCGGTCGGCCTGCCAGTAATCCGGCACGCGCAGCCAGGCCGAGGGCGCATTCGCATGCGCGCCCAGCACGTACTCGCCCAACACCGCGCGCACCATCGCCTGGCGTGCGGCGAGCCGTTCGCGCTGCAGCGCCACGAGCCGGCGCGCGGTGCCGTCCGTGATCCAGCGCGCGGCGATCTCGGCAACCGGCGAGGTGGCCATCCAGCTGGTCACGCGCAGCACGCTTTCGGCTCGCAGCGCGAGCCGGCGCGGCACGGCCAGATAGCCGGTGCGCAGGCCCGTCAGCACGGACTTCGTCATACTCGTGCAGTAGAACGCAAGCTCCGGGATCAGGCTCGCGATGGGCGTGCAGGTTTGCGCCGGCAGCGCGCCATACACGTCGTCCTCGATCACGTACACACCATAGCGCTGCGCGATGCGCGCGATCGCGCGGCGCCGCGAATCGGGCATCACGGACATCGTGGGATTGTTGAAAGTCGGCGTGCAAACGAGCGCGCTCACACGCTCGCTGTCGCACATCTCTTCGAAATGTTCGGGACGGATGCCATGCTCGTCGATCTCGAGCCCCTTGAGCGTAAAGCCAAGCACGTTCGCAAGGCCGATCACGCCATGATCCGTGAGGCTCTCGCAGAGCACCGTGTCGCCGGGCCCGACCGTGGAGGCCAGCGCGAGGAAAATGCCCTGGGCCGCACCGTTGGTAACAAGCAGCGTCTCGGGGCTGGCCGGCATGTTCAGCGAACCTAACCATGCCGCGCCCGCCTGGCGATGGTGCTCGAAGCCGGCGATGGGGCGGAACGAGCGGATCCACGGCTGATCGTCGAGCGTGGCGAGCTGGGCGCAGACGTCGCGCCAGGCCGCATCGTGCTGGGGCGTGTGGACGATGCGCGCGATCGAGAAGTCGACGATCTCGCGCTCCGCGGTATCGAGTATGTAATTCGACATCGCCTCCGTCACGCGCGCCGCGACGAAGCTGCCGCGCCCCACCTCGCAACGGATCAGCCCCTGCCTTTCAAGCTCCTTATAGGCGTTGGTCACCGTCTGCACGCTGATGCCAAGCTCGGCGGCCACCTCGCGCTGCGGCGCAAGCCGCATGCCCGCGGCCAGCGCACCGTTCTCGATGTCCAGCGTGATCGCCTTCACGAGCCGCTTGTACTTCGATTCCGCGCCATGCGCGGCGCCGACCGCTTCGCGCCACTCTTTGGAAACCTTCGCCCGCGCCATCTCCGCCCTCTCCTCCTTCCTCAGCCGACATGGTCGCTCAAAAAGGACCGGGAAAATAATTGTCCTAGTGCAAGCGTCAACAAAAAATGGCTTTGTATGCTGCGCCGATCGCTGCTGCCAAAGCCTTGTGTGGCGGGCCTTGTGCGGCAGGGATTTCCCGGTGCCGGGAGCGGTTTTCCGGCACCGCAACCGCTACCAGCACGACCACGACGACCACGGGACACCACGAACATGAAGCGAATTCGCATGCTGGGCGCGGCCAGCGCCTTCCTGATCTCCGCCTGCGCCGCGATTGCCGCGGCCCACGCCGAAACCACCTTGCAGCGCATTCAGCGCACCGGCGAGATCCGCATCGGCTACGCCAACGAAAAACCGTTTGCCTATACGACGCCCGACGGCACCGTCACCGGCGAATCGCCCGAAATCGCACGCAAGATCTTTGCCCAGCTCGGCGTGAAGAAGGTGGACGCCGTGCTGACCGAATGGGGCTCGCTGATTCCCGGCCTGCGCGCCGGCCGCTTCGACGTGATCGCCGCCGGCATGTACGTGACGCCCGAGCGCTGCAAGCAGGTGGCATTTGCCGATCCGCAATACAAGATCGAGGACACGCTGCTCACATTGCCCGGCAATCCGAAACAATTGCACAGCTACGCGGACGTTGCGAAAGCGGACGCAACGCTCGCGGTCATGGCCGGATCGGTCGAGTTGGGCTACGCACGCGAATCCGGCGTGAAAGACAGCCAGCTGCTGCAGGTTCCCGACACCACCGCGCAGCTGCAGGCAGTGCGTGCGCGGCGCGCGGATGCCGCCGCGGGCACCGCGCTCACGATGAAGGACCTGGCCGCGAAAGCGCCGGGTCAGGTCGAGGCGCAGCAGAAGTTCATCGACGACCCGAAGCACACGGGCTACGGCGCGCTCGCGTTCCGCCCGGAGGACACCGACCTGCGCGACGCCGTGAACAAGGCGCTTCATGCATGGATCGGCACGCCGGACCATCTGCGGACGGTGGCGCCTTTCGGCTTCGACAAATCGAATCTGCCCGACAAGACGGCCGCCCAGCTGTGCGGCGGCTGAGCACGGACGTGCCGCATCCTGGCGCTGCGCCGCGCCAGGCCATCTTCTTCAAGGAACCGCTATGGGCGACCTGAACGAACTCCTGCCGCTCCTCCTCAAAGGCACCGGCGTCACGATCCAGATTGCCGCCGGGTCGATCCTGCTCGCCATCGTCATGGCGGGCATCGCAACGGCGTTGCGCCTCGGGCCTTCGCGCGCGCTGCGCTGGCTCGCCAACGCGTATGTCGAAGTGTTTCGCGGCACTTCGTTGCTCGTGCAGCTATTCTGGTTCTTCTTCGTGCTGCCGCTGCCGCCTTTCGATCTGGCGCTCACGCCGCTCACCGTCGCGATTCTCGGGCTCGGGCTCCATTACGGCGCCTACGGCTCGGAAATCCTGCGCGGCGCCCTGCGCGCGGTGCCGGGCGGCCAGCACGAGGCCGCGCTCGCGCTGAACCTGCCCGCGCGCTCGCGCCTCTTTCGCGTGGTTCTGCCGCAGGCGATGATCCACGCGCTGCCGCCTGCCACGAACCTGATGATCGAGCTCATCAAGGGCACGTCGCTCGTTTCGCTGATCACCCTTTCCGACCTCACGTTCCGCGCTCGCCAGCTCGACGAGGCCACCTTCAAGACCGCCGAGATCTTCGCGCTCACGCTCGTCATCTACTTCGTGCTGGCCCAGGCGCTGGTCGCGCTGATGCGGCGCGTGGAACGTCGCGTGGGCCGCGGCATGCCCGTGGGAGCCGTGCGATGAACCGCTTCTTCGACTTCGGCTACGCGCTGCGGATCACCCCCCAGCTGCTGCACGCGTGCCTCTACACGATCGGCATTACGCTCGTGGGCTTCGCCGTCGCCCTCGTGCTCGGTCTCGCGCTGGCGATCCTGCGGCGCAGCCCCGTGCGCGCCATCGCGCGGCCTACGGCGCTGTTCGTCGAGTTCGTGCGCAGCACGCCGCTGCTGATCCAGGTCTACGTCCTGTTCTACGTGGCGCCGCTCTACGGCATCACGCTGAGCGCGCTCGCGGCCGGCACGCTCGGCATTGCCGTGCACTATGCGTGCTACGTCTCGGAGGTCTACCGTGCCGGGCTCAACGGCGTGCCGCGCGGCCAGTGGGAAGCCGCCTGCGCCCTCTCGCTGCCGCGCGCCGCCCTCTGGCGCGGCGTGATCCTGCCGCAGGCGATCCGGCCGGTCATTCCGGCGCTCGGCAATTACCTCGTAGCCATGTTCAAGGACACGCCGGTGCTCTCGGCCATCACGGTGGTCGAACTGATGCAGCAGGCCAAGAACATCGGCTCCGAAACGTTCCGCTATCTGGAGCCGATCACGCTCACGGGGCTGTTTTTCCTGCTCATCAGCGTGACGTTCGCCACCGGCGTGCGCCACCTCGAACGACGGCTGAGGCTGCCGTGAGCGCGCGGCAGAACGATCGGACGACCATGCATACTCAGGAGACACGCATGAAAAGAGATCTCGTTCCCGCGCTCGGCGAGGCCGCAGGCGCGGTCGGCCATGCCGCCGGCGACAAGCCGATGGTCCGCTTTCGCGGCGTGACGAAGCGCTATGGGGCGCTCACCGTGCTCGACGAACTCGACCTCGACGTCGCGGCGGGCGAGAAGGTGGCCATTATCGGGCCGAGCGGCTCGGGCAAGTCCACGCTGCTGCGCGTGCTGATGACGCTCGACCCGCTCAGCGCGGGCCGCATCGACGTGGGCGGCGAATCGCTCACGCACATGGAACGCAACGGAGCGTGGGTGCCCGCGAACGACGCTCACGTGCGCCGCGTGCGCAGCCGCATCGGCATGGTGTTCCAGAGCTTCAACCTCTTTCCGCACATGACGGCGCTGCGCAACACGATCGAAGCGCCCATGCGCACGCTCGGGCTGAGCCGCGCCGAAGCCGTGGAGCGCGCGATGGAGCTGCTTTCCATGGTGGGCCTCGCCGACAAGCGCGACCACTACCCTTCGCAGCTTTCGGGCGGCCAGCAGCAGCGCGTCGCCATCGCACGCGCGCTGGCCATGCGGCCGAAGGTGATGCTGTTCGACGAAGTCACCTCGGCGCTCGACCCCGAGTTGTGCGGCGAGGTGCTCAACGTGATCCGGCGCCTTGGCGCCGAGCACAACCTGACCATGCTGATGGTGACGCACCAGATGGGCTTTGCGCGAGAGTTCGCCGATCGCGTCTGCTTCTTCTCGCACGGCAAGATTCTCGAAGAGGCGCCGCCGCAGCAGTTCTTCACTTCACCCCGGCACGAGCGCACCCAGCAATTCCTGCGAGCGGTGCGCGAAGCCAGTTGACCCGCCCCGGCGGCGACGAGGAGCAATCGCAGCATCGTTCCCGCTCGCCGACGCATGTTATTTATTTTGTATTCCTGATTTTTTCGTCAACGCCAACCTACGATAAACACACCATGAACACACGTCTGAAGATTTGCCTGCTTGCCTGGCTCGCCGCGAGCGCCAGCGCCCACGCCCAGAACAGCGTCACGCTGTACGGCCTCGTCGACGAAGGCCTCGACTACACCAACAATGCCGGCAGCGGCTCCGCGTGGCGGATGCAGAGCGGCGACGTGGTCGGCAGCCGCTTCGGTCTCAAGGGCAACGAAGACCTGGGCAGCGGCTACAGCGCCATCTTCCTGCTGGAGAACGGATTCGACGCCAGCAACGGCGCGCTGGGCCAGGGACAGCGGCTCTTCGGGCGTCAAGCTTATGTGGGCCTCGCGTCGCAGCAGTACGGCACGCTCACGTTCGGCCGCCAGTACGACCCGACCATCGACATGTTCAGCGACCTCACCGCCGCCGGCAACTGGGCGGGCAACGTCGCGTCGAGCCCGTTCGACAACGACAACGCGGACTGGGATTTCCGCGTCGACAACTCGGTCAAGTACGTGACGCCCACCGTGCACGGCTTCACCGGGGAAGCCATGTACGCGTTCAGCAACACCGCGGGCGGCTTTGCCGAGAATCGCCTGATGAGCGCGGCCGGGCAATATCAGAACGGCGGATTGACGGCGGCCGTGGCGTACATGCGCATCGACCAGCCCGGCCTCGGCACGCAGGGCGCGGTCACGGACGACTCCGTGTTCGTCGCGAAGTCGCAGGAAAACATCGACGCGGCCGCCTCGTACCGCTTCAGCAAGGCGCTCGTCGGCGTCGCGTATTCGCACACCAGCGTGGACGACCCCACGGGCAGCGTCTACCTCAGCGGCCCGATCACGCCGGCGAACGGCGGCGCCTGGACTCGCTGGACCTTCGACAACTTCCAGCTCAACGGCCAGTATTTCTTCACGCCGGCGCTCTGGCTCGGCGCGTCCTATACCTATACGATCGGCGGTCTCGACACGACCGCGGGCAACTACCATCCGAAGTGGCACAGCGCTTCGCTGATGCTCGACTACGACGTGAGCAAGCGCACCTCGTTCTACATGCAGGGCGCGTACCAGCACGTGGAGAGCGCGCATACGGGGACGCAGTTCGACGATGCGCAGACGCCGGCGTCGGCAGGCATTTCGTCGTCGCCGAACCAGGTGGTGTACCGGATCGCGATGATTCACCGGTTCTGAACCTTCCGGACGGTACGACTGAACCGATCCTGCTATGCCCCCCGGCAGGCGCTTCGCGAAGTCCGCATGCCTGAATGCGGACTCCGGCTTTGCCCGATGCCCCAGGGCGGCATCCGCGCCGCCCTTCCCCGCGCGCCTCGGAGCGTACCGGGACGCCGGCTTTAGCCGCGCCCGTGTCGCGAATGCGACGAGCCTTGCGAAGACGTCGACGTGCTGCTCGTGGTCGTCGTCGCCGGCGGGGTGGTCGTGCTGCCGGTCGTCGACGAGGTGGTGCCGGCGTAATAGCTGGAGCCGAGCTTCGCCTTCGTGCTGTCCGCATTCACGCCGAACTGCGTGAGACTCCAGCGCTTGCCCGTGCTGATATCGCCCAGATAGAGCTGGTAGCCGCCCGCCGTGGTGGACGAGAAGAAGACGTAGTTGGTCCCGTTGACCGGGCCCGCGTCGTCGTTGTTGCTGACGCAATCGTCGATGCTCAGCTGGGTCGGCGTATCGGACGCGGCGGTCTTCGTGTACAGCTGATCCAGCTGCTGCCTGGCGTTGTTCCACTTCGTGTAGAACACCGTGCCGTCGGCGCGCACGATCGGGTAGTACGTGCTGATTCCGCTCGCCGCGTCGAACTTCACCGTGGCGCCCGTCGCGATGGTCTCCTCGTAGAGGCCGAGGCTCGCGCCGCCCGATCCCTCCGAGAACAGCAGCTTCGTGCCGTCCGGCGTCATGAACGGCATCGAATCCTGCGTCTTGTTGTTGGTGATGTCGATCACCGACGTGAATTGCGGGATGCCGCCCGGGTACGACAGCGTGCCCTGCATGTCGTTGGCGCTGTTCTGCTTGAAGATCACACTCGAGCCGTCAGGCGAGAACTTCGGGTCTTCGTTGCGCGTTGCGCCCGTGCTGTTCGTGAGGTTGTACGGAATATGGCTGCCGTTCGTCGGCCACATGAACACGTTCCACGCGTTGTTTTGCACACCCATGAAGAGCAGCCACTTGCCGTCGGGCGAGAAGCTGGCGTTCATGGGGTCGGTGATGCCCCACGATGCATTGCTGACCTGCGTGAGCGTATGCGCCGTGAAGTCGTAAATGAAGAGCTGACTCGTTCCGTCGCCGTAGCTGACGTAGCTGTGGTAGACCAGCTTGCCGGTGAGGCTGCTGGGGAACGATGCATTCGATTGATTCGGCGGATCGTTGACGCAGGCCGCCTGGATTTCCCCGCCGCATGCGGCCGCGACGATACCGACCGCGAGCGTGACTGCAAATGACTTCAACTTCACAGGTAGTACTCCTGATACTTATCTAACGTGCACGCCGTCACCCCCGCGCTCGAGGGTTTTTTCACACGATGTCGGGCCCTTCAGGCAGTGACACCCGTCGCACAGGAAGCGCTCTGCAGTGCCGCTTTACTCAACCCAGTGCATGGGGCTGGAGGCGGGCTGCGACCGGAAGGACCGGAGCGCGGTTTGGGCAGGCCGCGTTTCACTGCCGGGTCACTGAAGTAAAAATGACCGCAGCGCGAACACGCCTGGGATGGAGGTCGAAAGAAAGTCCGGTTACGGGACTCGCTATGTACGACTTACTTTACCGAGGCCGGAGTATGCCCTCCAACCATGAAAAAAAAAAGAAATTCATCTGAAAAATAAACGGGGCCGAGCCCTATGAGGAAAGTTCTACGCGCGAAGCATGGCGCGCTATGAACGAACGCGCGGGGACGGTCCCCGATGCTGGGGACAGCGATGAAAGCGGGGGCGTTTCAGCCCGTGCAAAACGGGCGTCTCTGGAATCGCTGCGGAACAGGCAGGGTCAAGCTCGAAGCGCGTTTTTCTTGCGTGTTTGTTGCGCGTCGTGAGCTTGCGGCGATGGTGTTGCGTGCTTTGCCGCGCGTTTTGCCGCGGGCTTGCGGCGCGATGCCTCCGCCCTGCTCTGGAAAGCAGCCGCACGGGCCTCGCCGAGCGCGATCAGGGCGCTCGTGAGTTGCTCCATGTGCAGGGTCATCGACCGGTTATCGCCCGACTGCAGGGAAACGAAGGCGCCGTCGAATCCAAGCATTCCGAAGTAAGCGAGATCTTCCGCGACTGCGTTCGCAACGTCCTCCCCTGCCGCGCTGAACGCGTTGCGGATCATCTCCCGCATGTACGCGCGCCCTTCGTTGCGCACCTCGATAACCGTCTGCATGGCCTCGGGTTCGGCGGACTCATTGCTCATGACCATGACGAGCAGCAGGCGCAGGAAATTCTCGCGGTGTTCGAATACCTCGCCGGTCTTTTTCAGGTACCAGCCCAAACGTTCGCGCGGAGTGCCGTCTGCCGGCGGATTCCGGTGAGCTTCCCGCATGGCCGCGAAAAAGCCGCGCGCGCCGCCGGCCATCACCTCCGCGAGCAGCCCGGCCTTGGAGCCGAAATGATGGTAGATCGCGCTCTTGGGAATGCCGGTGGCCTCCACCAGCGCAGACATCGAAGTCCCGGCGTAGCCGTAGGCCGACATCACGCGGGAGGCCGCGTCGAGGATTTCCTGGCGCGACCGCTGGCCGCGCCGATTGCCGATTTGCTGTTCTTTTTCCATTCCGTGAGTATAAGCCCGACTGTATTGGACCAATCGGTACATTACACGTTTCCCCTAGGTGGCCAGTTTTGGACCTATCGGTACACTTCCGAACTGTGGACTCGGGCCGCGACAAACCGGGGGCGAAATCCCGGGCCGCCGGTCATCGGAATCGCAAATCAGGAGAAGAGTATGCAAAGCGTGTCAACGCTGGGATATATGGTCCTGGGCGTCACTGACCTGGCGGCATGGGAAGGGTTTGCCGTCGACGTGCTGGGTCTCCAGGCCGGAACGCGCGTGCCCGGCGAGTCGCTCGGCCTGCGCATGGACGACTACGAGCAGCGCATCCTGCTGCTCAGGAGCGATCTCGACGATTTTCTCGCCGCCGGCTGGGAGTTCGAATCCGACGCGCAACTCAAGGCCTTCGTGGATCAGGCGCGCGGCCGGGGCGTCGATATCGCCGAGGCGGATTCGAAAGTCGCCGAACAGCGCCGCGTGGCACGCGTTTTCGTCTGCCACGACCCCGATGGCATTCGCCACGAGTTTTACAGCACCGCCTACCGGGCGCACACCCGCAACACGTTTCGTTCCGCGGTGCTGCGCGGGGCATTCAGCACGGGGCGCCTGGGCGCCGGGCACTTCGTTACGGTGCCCAAACAGAGCGCCGAGGCCAAGGCGTTCTGCGAGCGCGTGCTGGGCCTGAAGCTCAGCGACACCATCAGCGGCGACGCGGCGCCGGGCCTCAAGCTCGACGTGACCTTCTTCCATGCCCGTGCCGGCCGCCATCATTCCCTGGCGGTCGCCGACGTGCCGTTCCCGGTCCCCAAACGCATTCATCACATCATGGTCGAGTGCACCGACCCCAACGACGTCGGCCTCGCCTACGACCGCTGCAAACAGGCGGGCGTGCCCATTCTGATGGAGCTGGGCCACCACCCCAACGACCAGATGTTCTCCTTCTACATGATCTCGCCCTCCGGCTTCGCGATCGAATTCGGCGCCGGCGGCATCGTCGTCGACGACGACACCTGGGAGGTCAAGCGCTACACCGAGCTCAGCGACTGGGGCCACCAGCTGAATCCGCCTCCGGGCGAGCCGGCTGCGCAAGCGCATTGAACCGCGCGATCGCGCCCATCCCGCCGACCACACACCCGCCACCCGTCACAGGAGCGACAGCATGACCCTGACCGAATCCGGCACCAGCAGGTTCGTAACGATCGACGAACCCGGCCTCGAGCATTTCACCGTCCATTTCAACGATGCCGGCAGCGGCCCGGCGGTCGCCATGCTGCACGGCGGCGGCCCCGGCGCCAGCGGCTGGAGCAACTACTACCGGAACATCGACGCGCTGGTGAACGCCGGATTCCGCGTGCTGCTGCTCGACAGCCCGGGCTTCAACAAATCGGGCGAGATCGTCACCGACGTGCCGCGCAATCTGCTGAACGCCCGCGCCGCCAAGGGCGTGCTGGACGCCCTCGGCATCGAAAAAGCCCATCTGGTCGGCAATTCGATGGGCGGCGCCTCTGCCTTGAGCTTTGCGCTGGAATTCCCCGACCGCATGGACCGCATGGTGCTCATGGGGCCGGGAGCGCAAGGCCCGAGCATCCTCCAGCCGCAGCCTGGCGAGGGGATCAAGCGCATGTTCAAGCTGTATGCGCAACCGACCTACGAGAACTTCGAGGCCATGCTCGAAGTGTTCGTCTACGACCCGCAAGCCATTACCGAGGAGCTGCGTCAGGGACGGTGGAACAACATCGAATCGAACCTGAATCACCTGAAGAATTTCGTCGAGAGTTCGAAGCGTTGTCCGGTCACGACGTGGGATCTTTCGGCCCGCTTCCCGCAAATCTTCCACAAGACCTTGATTACCTGGGGACGCGACGACCGTTTCGTGCCGCTCGATCATGGCTTACGCATGATCAACACCTTGCAGGACGCCCGGCTCCATATCCTGCCGAAGTGCGGCCACTGGGCCCAGTGGGAGCATGCCGAAGAATTCAATCAGCTCGTCATCGACTTTTTGAAGGGCTGGTAAGGACGCGGCCCGCGGCCGGGGTCGAATGACCGCCCGCGGGAAATGGCAAGAACGGGTACGGTCGCAGCATGAATTACGTAGTCCAAATTGATCGGGCGCGTCGCAGGAAGCGGTAAAACATTTAGTGGAGCCTCCCATGAAAGACCCATACGATGCCGACGTCGCCATTGTCGGCTATGGTCCGAGCGGTGTCGTCGCCGCCCTCACTCTCGCGAAATACGGCATTTCCGCCGTCGTGTTCGAGCGACACCGTGACATCTACCCCCGCGCGCGCGCCGTGACCGTCAACGACTGGACGATGCGGATCTTCCAGAACCTGGGTGTCGACGAACCGGTTCTGAAATGCATCGACCCTCAGCGCGCGCTGCGCTGGATGCGCTACGACGGCACCGAAATCATGCGCATCGAGCACCCGCCGTCAACGCTGGGCATCAAGCCGCGCTTCTTCAACATTTACCAGCCGACGATGGAAGCCACATTGCGCGAATGCGCGGCCCGGCACGCGGAGATCGAGGTGCGTTTTGGCCTGGAGGTGGTCTCGCTGGAGCAGGATGAGGCCGGTGTCACGGTCACGGCCCGGGATCCCGCAACGGGCACGCAGGAAAGCACACGCGTGCGCTATGCGATCGGCTGCGACGGCGGCAGCAGCGCCACGCGCAACGCGCTCGGCGTGAAGCTCCTGGGAGATACGCTCGACGTGCTCTGGATCGTCATCGACTGCCGCGTGAAGCGCTGGTGGCCCGACCGGAATCTGCTGACCTTCTGGTCCGACAAGGAGCGGCCGGTGGTGGACATTGCGCTGTCTGGCGGCAACCACCGCTGGGAGCTGCCGCTCAAGCCAGGCGAGACCGAAGCGGACTTTGCGGCGCAGGAACAAGTGTGGCCGTTGCTCAAGGCACTGGGCGTAAACGAGGACGACGTCGAAATTCACCAGCACGCCTTCTATCGCCACCATACCCGGATGGCGGACCAGTGGCGTGTGGGACGCGTTTTCCTGGCCGGCGACGCGGCGCATCTGATGCCGCCGTGGGCGGGCGCCGGCATGCAGACCGGCATGCGCGACGCCTTCGATCTGGGCTGGAAGCTCGCGGGCGTGATCAACGGCACCTTGCCCGAGCCGTTCCTCGACACCTACGAAACGGAGCGCCGGCCCAACGCCGTGTTCTACACGCAGCTCGCCGTCGAGCTAGGCCGCATCATCAAGCAGGAACTTTCGGAAGAAGAGCAAGCGGCGCTCAATGCGCCGCCGCCGGCGGATGCCCCGGAACCGCCGTTGATCGCGCCGCCGGTGCTCGCGGCCGGCTGGCTGCGCGGCCCGGTTGCCCATGACAGCATTGTCGGCCGCATGGTGCCGCAGCCCGTGGTCGGCGACACGCGCGGAGTGATGGCGCGGCTTGACGAGCTGCTTGGCGATCGTTTCGTACTGCTGGGCGACGACGTCGATCCCGCCACGCTGCTCAGCGCTTCGGAAAAAGAAGCGTGGGACAAGCTCGGGGCCCGCTACATCGCGGTGCGTCAGCAGGACCAGCACACCCGGGGCACCGACGAACTGATCGACCTCGACGGCGTATTGCGCCCCTGGCTGCGCAAGTATGGCGCGCGCGCGGTGGCATTGCGTCCCGACCGGTTCGTCGCCGCGGCCGACGTGAGCGGCCTTTCCGTACCGGTTTGAATCGTCGCCGCGCGTGGCGGCGAACCACAATCCATCAAGGAGGAACTTGCCGATGCCGGATATCGCCGTAGTGAATGCCCTTGCCGCCCGCCTGCGCGAAGCCGAAGCCTCGCGCGCGACCATCGCCCCCGTGCGCGGCGAAATCGCCACGGACGACCTCGCCACCGCCTACGCCGTGCAGCAGGCCAACGTGGACCGGCGCGTGGCGAACGGCGAGCGCATCGTGGGCCGCAAGATCGGCCTCACCTCGCTCGCCGTGCAAACGCAGCTTGGCGTCGATCAGCCCGATTTCGGCGCGCTGTTCGCCTCGATGGCCCGCGGCGACGGCGAGCCGATCCCGCTCCCGCAACTGATCCAGCCGAAGGTGGAAGCCGAAATCGCGCTGGTGCTCGAGCGCGATCTCACGCACGAGCAGCACACCTTCGCCGATATCGTGCGCGCTACGGCCTGCGCACTGGCGGCGATAGAAATCGTCGACAGCCGCATCCGGAACTGGGACATCCGCTTCGTCGACACCGTTGCCGACAACGCCTCCAGCGCGCGCTTCGTGGTGGGCAGCCGCCCCGTGCCGCTTGCGCAGCTCGATCTGGCGGGGTGTGCAATGGAGCTCTCGCGCGACGGCGAAGTATTCTCGCGCGGCAATGGCGCCGCGTGCCTCGGCAACCCGCTGAACGCCGCCGTGTGGCTTGCCGACCGCATGGTGCAGCTCGGCACGCCGCTGCGTGCGGGCGACGTGGTGCTCACGGGCGCGCTGGGGCCCATGGTGGCCGTGAAGGCGCCCGGCGCCTATACCGCGCAGATCGAGGGCCTGGGCAGCGTGCGCGCCACTTTCTCCGCCTGAACAAGGAACGTCTATGGCTTCGGAAAAACTCAAGGCCGCCATCATCGGCTCGGGCAACATCGGCACGGACCTGATGATCAAGATCCTGCGCAACGGCGCTCACCTGGAGATGGCGGCGATGGTCGGCATCGATCCACACTCGGACGGCCTCGCGCGCGCCGTGCGCCTGGGCGTGGCGACCACGCACGAAGGCGTGGAAGGCCTCACGCGCCTGCCCGTATTCGGCGAAATCGACTTCGTGTTCGACGCAACCTCGGCCGGGGCGCACGTGAAGAACGATGCGCTGCTGCGCGCGCACAAGCCCGGCATCCGCGTGATCGACCTCACGCCCGCTGCGATCGGCCCGTACTGCGTGCCGGTGGTGAACCTAGACGCGCAACTCGACACGCCCAATGTCAACATGGTCACCTGCGGCGGCCAGGCCACGATCCCCATCGTCGCCGCCGTCTCGCGCGTGGCGAAGGTGCACTACGCGGAGATTGTCGCGTCGATCAGCAGCAGGTCGGCGGGACCGGGCACGCGCGCGAACATCGACGAGTTCACCGAAACGACCTCGAAGGCGATCGAGGCGGTAGGCGGCGCGGCAAAGGGCAAGGCAATCATCGTGCTGAACCCGGCCGAGCCGCCCGTCATGATGCGCGACACCGTCTACACGCTTTCGGACCCGGCGGATCGTGAGCAGATCGAAGCATCGATCGAAGAAACGGTCAGGAAAGTGAACGCCTACGTGCCGGGTTATCGCCTCAAGCAGAAGGTGCAGTTCGACGCGATCCCCGCCGGTGCCCCCTTGAATATTCCGGGCCTCGGCAAGTTCAGCGGCCTGAAGACCTCGGTGTTCCTCGAGGTGGAAGGCGCCGCCCACTATCTGCCTGCCTACGCCGGCAATCTCGACATCATGACGTCCGCCGCGCTCGCCACAGCCGAACGCATGGCGCAGACGCTGTTGAGCCCCCAGGGAGCCTGAAGCCATGAGCCGGAAACTCTACATCTCCGACGTGACGCTGCGCGACGGCAGCCACGCCATCCGCCATCAGTACTCCATCCAGAACGTGCAGGACATTGCCCGCGCGCTGGACCGGGCGAAGGTGGACAGCATCGAGGTCGCCCACGGCGACGGCCTGCAGGGCTCGAGCTTCAACTACGGGTTCGGCGCGCACAGCGACCTCGAATGGATCGAGGCGGTGGCCGACGTGGTGCGGCACGCGAAGATCGCCACGCTGCTGCTGCCGGGCATCGGCACGATCCACGACCTGAAGGCGGCGTACAACGCGGGCGCGCGCGTGGTGCGCGTAGCCACGCACTGTACGGAGGCGGATATCTCGAAGCAGCACATCGGGTACGCGCGCGAGCTGGGCATGGATACCGTGGGATTCCTGATGATGAGCCACATGACGACGCCGGAGAAGCTGGCCGTCGAGGCGAAGAAGATGGAGAGCTACGGCGCGACCTGCATCTACGTGGTGGACTCGGGCGGCGCGCTGACGATGAACGACGTGCGCGAGCGCTTTCGCGCCGTGAAAGGCGCGCTCAGGCCCGAAACGCAGACAGGCATGCATGCGCACCACAACCTCTCGCTGGGCGTGGCGAACTCGATCGTGGCGGTGGAGGAAGGGTGCGAGCGCATCGATGCTTCGCTGGCGGGCATGGGCGCCGGTGCGGGCAACGCGCCGCTGGAGGTGTTCATCGCGGCGGCGGAGCGCATGGGCTGGAACCACGGCGCCGATCTCTACACGCTGATGGACGCGGCCGACGACATCGTGCGGCCGCTGCAGGACCGGCCGGTGCGCGTGGACCGCGAAACGCTGGCGCTGGGTTATGCGGGCGTGTATTCGAGCTTCCTGCGCCACTCGGAAGTGGCCGCGAAGAAGTACGGGCTGAAGACGGTGGATATCCTCGTCGAACTGGGCCGGCGCCGCATGGTGGGCGGCCAGGAGGACATGATCGTGGACGTGGCGCTGGATATCCGCAAGGAGCAAGACAGTCGGGGAGCGGGTTCGTCGGACGCGGACACTCTCCGCACCACGACGCCGGCGAAAACCGGCGCTCCCCTGCCTGCGGCCTAGTGCGACGCGAGGACGCTGGCGATGACGCCGGTTGCCACGGCGGCCAGCACGTAGTCGCCGTTCACGCCGACCCAGTGATAGCCGCGCGGCGGAGCCGAGAGGCCATGCTCGCGCCAGTTGTCCACCTCGTAGTTGCGGTCGCGGTATTCAGCCGGGATCCGCTCGCCCTTGTGCCAGTCCTGATGCGGAATCGGACCGCCCGGGCGGTCGACCGAAGCGTCGTGTACCGGCTGGCGCGGCCCATGCGAGGGACCGCCGTCATGGTGCTGCGGCTGGGCCAGCACCGTGCCGGACGCGGCCAGCATGGAAACCATCAGAAATGAGGCGACGATTTTTGAACGCATTGTTTCCCCCTTGAAAGCAATGGAATACGACGTGGAACATCACGATGCCTGCCATATTGCCTGGCAACTGTAACAAGTATGCGACAGATTCCAGCCAAGGGGTAAATGGAACGGATTCGCGAGCGAGCTAACTACCCGCACGCACCGCCGCGTCGGCGCCTGCCTCATGCGCCTCGCGGGCATTGACCCGCGTGGCGCAAATCAGCACCGCCGCGGCAACGCCGCTTGCCGCGATCGCGTACAGCCCCGCGGCCGGCGAATGGAATGAGGCCTCCACGGCATTTTTCACATTGGGCGCGAAAAATCCGCCCAGATTTCCGATGGCGTTGATCACCGCAAATCCGCCGGCCGCCGCGGCGCCCCCCAGGTAGGCCGCCGGGAAAGTCCAGAAAATGGGCTGCACCGTCATGATGCCCATCGTCACGAAGCACAGCGCCGTGATCGCGACAACAGGCGCCGTATGGGCCGAAACGACGAGCCCGGCCGTAATGGCGAGCGCCGAAAGCGTCGCGAAGAACTTCCGGTGACCGCTACGGACGGCAAAACCCGGATAGCATGCCCCGGCCACGATCGCGCACGCCCAGGGAATCGCCGACACGAGACCCACATGCAGGCCGACCTTGACGTGCAGCAGCGCACTCACCTGCGTCGGCAGATAGAACGCCACCCCGTAGCCCGCAATCTGGATGCAGAAGTAAAGCACTGCGAAGTGCAATAGACGCGGATCCGAAAGCGCCGCCCGGAAGCTCGTTTTTCCGTGCAGAATTTTTTCTTGCTCCTCGGCGGCCAGCACCCGGCCCAGTGCCTGCGCTTCGTCGCGCGGCAGCCAGCGTGCCTCGGCCGGCCGGTCGCACAGATAGAAGAAGGACCAGACGCCGACCATGGCCGCGAGCCCCCCTTCTACGAGAAACATCAGTTGCCAGCCGTGCAGGCCGAACAGCCCGTCCCGTTCCAGCAGATAGCCCGACAGCGGGCCGCCCAGCATCAGCGCAAGCGGCGAGCCGAAGTAGAAGATGCCCATGATCTGGCCGCGCGAGCGGGCCGGAAACCAGTAGGTCAGATACAGCACGGCGCCCGGAAACAGCCCTGCCTCGGCGGCGCCGAGAAAAAAGCGGATCCACGCGAACAGCGTGTCGCTGCGTGCGCACGCCATCAGCGCGGATATCAGCCCCCATGTGACCATGATGCGCGACAGCCACTTGCGAGCCCCAACCTTGTGCAGCATCAGATTGCTCGGCACTTCGAACAATGCGTATGCGATGAAGAAGATACCCGCGCCGAACGCGAACGCGGTATCGCTCACCCCCGTCGATGCCTGGTAGGCCTGCTTCGCGAAGCCGATGTTCGCACGATCGAGATAGGACAGCAGGTACATCAGAATCAGAAACGGGACGATCCGCCGCTTCGCGCGGCGCACCGCACGCTCGACCAAAGCCGTCTCCGCCACCGCATCCGTCTGCGGGTTCGTCTGCATGGTGTCTCCTTGTCTGCTCCTGCAATGGACCACAGGACCGATCTGGCGCCGGCCTCCTTACCCGGACATCTAGCTGCGCAGGCGTCGAACCGCGGCGGCTACAAGACCTTCCCCGGATTGAGCAGCTGGTGCGGATCCAGGGCGCGCTTGAGCCGCCGCATCAGAGCCAGCTCGGCTTCGCTGCGCGTGCCGGGCAGCCAGGCCTTCTTCGTGATGCCGATGCCGTGCTCCGCCGAAATCGTGCCGCCAAAGCGCTGCACGAGCGTATAGACCGTCTCGGCAATCGCTTCCTTCGGCTGCGGGGAAACGCCCGGCACGCAGGCCACGATATGCAGGTTGCCATCGCCGATGTGGCCGTAAAAGAGGGCGACGACGCCGGGCAGGCTCTTTCGCAACGCGTCGCGGCAAGCGCCCACGTATTCGTCCATGGCAGCCACCGGCAAGCCGATGTCGAACGACTCGTGCGGCCCCAGCACCTGGGGAAATTCCGCGCAGGCGTCGCGCAGACCCCAGAACGCGTGCACGTCGGCCAACGACTGCGCAAGCGCGGCATTGGCGATCACGCCCTGCTCCATCTGCATGCCGAGCCAATGTTCGAAGCGCGGAGCGTCGAGCGCCTCGTCCATGCCCTGCGCCTCGATCAGCGCATAACAAGCGTGCTCGCCGCCCAGCGGATCGCGCACGCCGGGCACCTGTTGCGTCACCGTTCGCCAGTAGTCCGGCCACATCACTTCGAACGCGGACAACAGCGGCCCGAGGCCCCGTCTCGCCGCGCCGAGCAACGCGACGAGTTGCGCATAGCTATCGAGTGCGCACAGCGCCGCCATCGTGCAGCCGGGTTTGGGCGAGAGCCGCAGCACGGCGCGCGTGATGATGCCGAGCGTGCCCTCGCTGCCGATGAACAGGTGCTTCAGGTCGTAGCCCGCGTTGTTCTTCAGCATCTTGTTGAGGTTGGTCACGACCGTGCCGTCGGCCAGCACGGCTTCGATCCCCAGCACCATTTCGCGCGCCATGCCGTAGCGGATCACACGATTGCCGCCGGCATTGGTCGACAGGTTGCCGCCTATCGCGCACGAGCCGCGCGAGCCGAGATCGAGGGGGATGAAAAATCCGGCTTCGTCGGCGGCCTGCTGCACGACTTGCAGCGGTGTGCCCGCTTTCACGGTAAGCGTGGCGGATGCCGCATCGATCTCCTCGACGCCGACCATCCGTTCGAGCGACAAGGCCACCGCTCCTTCCACGGGGCGCGCGCCGCCGCAAAGGCCGGTCAGGCCGCCTTGCGGCACGACCGGCACGCGATGCTGCGCGCACAGGCGCATCGCCGTCGCGACGCCTTCCGTATCCGCCGGCCGCACGACCGCCACCGGCCGCAGCGGACCTAGCGTGCTCCAGTCGTGCTCGTTGCGCGCGGGAATATCGGCGCCGCTTAGCACCGCGGCGGGGCCTAACGCGTCACGCAACGCCCTGAGCAGTCCTTCGTGCTGCGCAGCGGCGAGATCCTGTGCGTGCGGCTCGTGATCCATGTCGTCCTCCGTCCGTATCCGTTTCGTTTCCGGTCAGCCCGCGGCGAGGTCGGGGCAGGCCTCGCGCAATGCCGGGGGCAGCGCCCGCAGCGCATCGGGGCCCGCCTCGACGAGCGGACGGCGCACGCGGCGCCAGCTGTCGTCGCGCTGGCGAAGAGCGAGCAGCGCCTTCAACCAGGGGGTGAACGGCTGACTGCCCACGCCGGCCAGCAAGGCAGCGACGGTTTCATCGCTATTACCGCTGTCGCCGGCGAAGCTCGCGAGGATCGCCTCCGGCACGACGTTTGCCAGCCCACAGATCGTGCCCGCCCCACCCGCCGCGCGCGTTCGCGCAATCGTGTTCTCGGCGCCCACGTACACCTTCAGCCCAGGATGCCGCTCGATCAATCCCAGGGAGTGCTCAAGATTGCCGCTGCTGTCCTTGATACCCTCGATCACCGCGCCATAGCGCTCCCGCAGCGTTTTGACGGCGCCATGATCGACGGAAATGCCCGAGACCTGGGGGATGTGATAGAGAATGATGCGCAAGCGCGGATCGTCCAGCGCCTCGACCACGGTGCCGACTGCATCGGCCACGCCGGCGCTGCTCACATCCTTGAAGAAGAACGGCGGCAACAGCAGCACGCGGCTGCAACCTCGCGCGAGCGCATGCCGCGTGAGTTCGATGGCGTCGCCCAGCGCCGCCGCGCCAGTTGCGACGATGACCTGGTGATTCGCGACGCCCGCCTCGAGCAGCGCGTCGAGCGCCGCGCGCCGCTCGTCCACCGTGAACGAAGGCCCCTCGCCCGTCGTGCCGAACAGCGTGATTCCGTGCAGCCCGCGCCGGATCAGGTCGAGCGAGTGACGCGCCAGCAACGGCACGTTGACGCGGCCCGCCGCGTCGAGCGGCGTCGCGACCGCTGCGAACACCCCTTCCCCACTACCGCCTTGCAAAGTCATGATTGCCGCTCTCCTGTCAGGTATCGCCGCGCCGGCCTGATCGCCAACCAAACACCGGCCAAACTGTGACTGACATGTTAGTGCGTTGACAATGATGCGTCAAAACGAATCAAAGCGAAACGGCACCAGGGTTTATCAGGACCGCGGCGTCAGGGCCCCGAATTACGGCCCCGAATCACATCCCTGATAGCCGCCTACAGACCGAAATCTCCCAGCGAGCGCTTGCGCGCATTCTCGATATGGGTTTCGAGCAGCGCGACCGCCGTATCGATGTCGCGGGCCTTCAGCGCGGCGATCAGTTCGAGGTGTTCGCGCATCGTCGGCAGCACGACCTCCGGGGTCAGCACGACGTGCTCGAGGCGAATCAGGCGAATACGCAGGCTGTTGACGCGGTAGATGTTCGAGATGATCTCGTTACCCATCGCGTCGATCATCCTGTCGTGCAGGCCCCAATCGATCGTTTGCGCGTCGGCGACCACACTCGCGTCGATCTTCTTCGAAGACGCGCGCTTGACGATGTCCTTGTGGGCGCGCTCGAGGCGATCCAGTTCCGCGTCGGTGGCGCTCTGCACGAAATTGACGATCGCCTCCCGCTCCAGTACGAGGCGCAGCTGGAAGGCGTTGCGGATCAGCCGCAGGTCGACGTGACACACCTGCAGCCCGCGGTTCGGCACGGTGCGCAGCAGGCCTTCCGCCTCGAGGCGCGGAACCATTTCGCGAACCGCGCCGAGCGGCATGCCGGTCAGCGACATCAACTGGCGCTGCGAGATGAACTGCCCCGGACGGATGTTGGCGTTGAGGATCTGCTGCGTGAAATTTTCGTAGGCGACGAGTCGGAGCGACTTGCCCTCCTGCTCGTCCTTGACGGTGGGAATAGAGTTCATTGCCGGTTCCGCATGCGGGTTGACTGCTGCCTGACATGTTAGCACGCACACGGGAGCGGTTTGGCCCGCTCCCCCGGCACCGCAACGCACCTCAGGCCCCGGTCTCGGTGATCGCGCTGTAGACCATCGTGCGCAATTGACGGCGCACCGGATGGGCGCTGGACGGCAGCAACTGCGTGAGGAACAGCACGATCAGGTCCTCGGCCGGATCGACCCAGAAGAAGGTGCTGGCCGCGCCGCCCCAGAAGAAGTCGCCCGCGCTGCCGGGAATCAGCGTGGCCGCGGGCGTCAGGGTGGTCGCGAAGCCGAGGCCGAAGCCCACTCCGTCGTAGGCGGCCTCGCTGAACATCGAGCGCGAGAGGCTCGGCAGATCGAGGCCGCCCGGCAGGTGGTTGGCGGTCATCAGCGCCAGCGTCTTCGGACCCAGCAGGCGCACGCCGTCCAGCTCGCCGCGCTGCAGCAGCATGCGGGCGAAGCGCATGTAGTCGGCAGCCGTCGATACGAGGCCGCCGCCGCCCGAGACGAAGCTGGGCGGCTTGAGATACGGACTGTCACGCGGATCGTCCTGCAGCATCGGCCCTTTCTGCGAGACGACCTTCGAACCGAGCGAACCGATGGCGTAGCAGGCGCAAAAGCGCGACACCTTCTCCTCCGGCACATGGAAGGCCGTGTCGACCATGCCCAGGGGGTCGAAGATTCGCTCCTTGAGAAAGGCCTCGAACGGCATTCCGCTGACCTTGCCGACGATATAGCCGAGCACGTCGGTGGAAACGGAATAGTTCCACGCTTCGCCCGGCGAGAATTCGAGCGGCAGCGTAGCCAGCTTCTCGATCATCTCCTCCAGCGTGCCGTCGAGCCCGATGTCGCCCAGCTTCAGCTTGCGATAAGCGGCGTCGATATTGGTGTTCTGATGAAAGCCGTAGGTCAGGCCCGAGGTATGGCGCAGCAGATCGACCACGAGCATCGGGCGCGCGGGCGGGCGCGTCTGGAAGCTGTCCATGAAGCCGCCGGCGTGCACGCCAAGATTTTCCCAGGCCGGAATGTACTTGCTGACGGGATCGTCCAGCGCGATCTTGCACTCCTCCAGCAGCATCATGACCGCCACGGACGTGATGGGCTTGGTCATCGAATAGATGCGGAAGATCGAATTCTCGGCCAGCGGCACCTGCCGCTCGCGGTCGGCAAGACCCTGCACGGCGTTCAGCGCGAGTGCGCCGCGCCGCCACACCTGGGTGATGGCGCCTGCCAGCTTGCCGGTGGCAATATAGTTGTCGTTCATGAAGCGTTCTATCCGCTCCAGGCGTTCGCACGACATCCCCTGCTTTTCTTTGCTTCCCATCCCCATGTTCTCTCCTTTGCTGAGCGTTGCGGCTGGCTGGATCGCATCTGGCCGAGTTCCGCCACAGTATCGGCGATTCGAGGACTTTCAGCAAAGACGCACGGCCATGGCGAGCGCGATCACGCGGCGTGCGCGTGCCAGCGCCGGCTTGGTCGGCCGCCAGTTGGCCCACGCCGTCACGCCGGGCCCTGAGCCGTGAATCAGCAGCACCGGAGCACCCGTTCCCGGGTCGTGGTAATTCGCCTCGTCAAAGGCCGGGAGCGATCGCCGTTTTCACGTCACCAGTGCGTCGTGCCGGTGGCCTCTCCGGGCATGGCCTGCTCGCCCGGCGCAGGGGGCAGGCAGTCTCTCCGATACAGCACGCGCAGGCGCTGCTCGGCCGTTTGAATATCGTCCGGATAGTTGTAGTCGTCGCCGATGGCCGGGACATAGCCCACGGACTCCAGTTCGCGCAGTTCATTCTGCAGCTCGCGATGCGTGACCGGGTGATCGGTCTTCACGAAGGGGTAATCGTTGCACTGCTCAGGCGTGAGTCTCGCTCCGGCCAAAGCCGGCAACGAGAAAATGCTCAGCAAAACTAACCAGGTGCCGCGGGATAGCGTGTTCATGACGAATGCCTCCGTCCAGGGCGTCGAACATTGCCAGCGTACTTCGCCGCGCCCAGGAAAGCATGCGTATCGAGGTTAAACCTTCTTCATCATGGCGCGCCGGCGGCAGCCCTGGCCGCGCGAATGGGCACCAGCGGGCGCCGGCGCCCGGCCGTGCTGCTTCGCAGCAAGCTAAACTTCTCTTCATAATTCCGCAATGGAACGGAAGGTAATCGTCAGCTATCGTGGCAGGCATGAATCCGCGGTTCCCACGAAGGAGCATCATGAAGACCCTCATCCGATTCTGTCTCGCCGCGAGCCTGGCATTCGCCACGGCGGCACACGCCCAGACGGCGACGCAAAGCACCCAGCCCGCCAATACCGCTCCGGCAAGCACGGCCGCGAACGGCGCCGCGATGCCCGCCTACGGTCAGCCGGCACATGAAAAGACGCGCGCCGAGGTCTATCAGGAACTGGTCAGGGCCGAGCAGGATGGACAGCTCAAGTATCTGAACTCGACGCTCTATGCCCATCACTGACGGCTCCCACGCAACGACGCCAATCTGATACCTTCACGCCTTGCCGCCGCGATACGACAAACCGGTGGACAAACCGGTGCGCACGCAACTTTCCTCGCGCACCGGAATCGCCGGCAGTCTCCCCGGCGCCTCGTGTCAAGCCCGGCCCAATCATAAAAAGCTGTAAGCATCCCGCCTTTCGGCTGCAACACGCCGGCCTCACCATCTCGCCTTCCGCCTCGAGTTTTAACGACGTGGGGGCGCTCGTCCGCCTGCTCCCCGGCTTCGGCTCCCGCCACACTCCTTAACTTCGTAAGACAGACATCACGGCCGATTAATTCCTTGTCTCTACGATTGCGGCGTCTCTCAACCAGATCGTCAATCGAAAACAAGGACACCTACGGATGACACAGCATCAGACGCGGTTCCGCAGAAAGCCGCTGGCACAACTTATTCTGGCCTCGCTCTGTACCACGGGCGCACCGCTTGCCTTCGCGCAGTCGAGCGGCGATCTCGGCTCCGTGCAAAGCACCGCTTCGTCGGGATCGGCGATAAGCGACACGGGCAACCCGAACAATCCGCAATCGGCTCCCGCCCAGGCGCCGACCCAGGGCTCGCTCACGGCTTCCGAGCCGAAGTCGATCATCAACAAGAACTACATCGAGAACAGCACGCCGCCCACGGCCAACTACAGCGACATCATCCAGATCGCGCCGAGCGTGTCGGGCATCACGCCGAACGGCCCCGGCCTCATGGAAACGCAAAGCCTGACGATCCGCGGCTTCCAGGATGGTCAGTACAACGTGACGTTCGACGGCATTCCGTTCGGCGACACCAACGACTTCACGCACCACTCCACGTCGTTCTTCAACTCGCAGAACATCGGCAGCATCGCCGTGGATCGCGGTCCGGGCGACGCTTCGCAGATCGGCTTCGCAACGTTCGGCGGCACGGTGGCCATCGACTCGATCGAGCCCTCGCAAACGCCGGCCTTCACCGTGCTCGGCTCCTACGGCAGCTGGAACACGTGGCTCGCGGGCGGTCAGATCAACACGGGCGACCTGCAGCAGTGGGGCGACGCGCGCGCGGTGGTGGGCTATGACCACTCGGACAGCGACGGCTATCTGACCGATGTCGGGCAGCGGCGCGACAACTTCTACTTCAAGCTCGACAAGCCGATCGGCAACGACACGCTGCTGACGTTCTACGCCGACTACAACCGCATCTACCAGAACACCTCGCTCGGCGCGACGGCCGCGCAGATCGCCCAATACGGCCCGAACTTCGGCCTGAACGGCAATCCGGCGAGCCAGGCGTTCTACGGCTACAACTTCGACCGCATCAACACCGACTTCGAATACATCGGCCTGCAAACGGTGCTGGGAAGCTGGAAGCTCGACAACAAGGTCTACACCTACGGCTATTACCACGACGGCTTCAACGGCCTCGACCCCAACGGCGAGACGCCGAACGGCACCACGTTCGGTACGGACAACGTGCCGGGCACGCAGATGGCCAACAACTATCGCGCATGGGGCGACGTCCTGAACGCGCAACGGGATCTGGGTCCGGGCAAGCTGACGCTGGGCGGGTGGCTCGCGTACCAGACGAACTACCGCGACAACATGAACGTGGACGACACGCTGAACTTCGCGCTGGAGCAGCTGAACTTCACGATGCACGACACGATGCTCACGTTCCAGCCGTACATCCAGTACGCGTGGAAGCTGCCGTACGGGCTCACGCTCACGCCGGGTGTCAAGTACGTCTCGTTCGAGCGCAGTATCGATTCGCCGCAAAACCAGAGCACGGGCGACCCCGTCGACTTCAGCCACACGTGGAGCAAGGTTCTGCCCTCGGTCACGCTGCATGAGGACTTCAACAAGAACTGGAGCGCTTACGTGCAGTACGCCCAGGGCTTCCTCGCGCCGAACCTGAACGTCTTCTACGTGCCGAATCCCTCGCTGTCCGGCCAGCCGGCTCCCGAGCAGACCGACAACTACCAGATCGGCACGACGTACAAGACGGACCGCCTGACGGTTGCGGCCGACGTCTACTACATCAACTTCCGCAACGCCGTGACGAGCACCACGGTGGGCGGCGAGACGTACTTCTCGAACGCGGGCGGCGCCGTCTACAAGGGCGTCGAAACCGAGGCGACGTATTACGTCGGCTACGGCGTGAGCCTCTACGGCAACCTCACGTTCAACTCCGCCAAGCAGAAGAGCACCGGCGCCTGGATGCCGAATGCGCCGCAGCAGACCGCCGCGTTCGGCGCGATCTACGACCGCGGTCCGCTGCACGCCTCGCTGATCTCGAAGTTCATCGGCCACCAGTACGGCGATACGGGCGACACGCAGCCGATCGGCGGCTTCCTCGTCACGAACCTGGCCGGCGCGTACACGATCAAGTCGCCGACCACGTGGATGCGCAACACGCGCATCGGCCTCGAGATCGACAACCTCTTCAACCGGACGAGCATAGACGGCCTCGCGGGCTACACCGCCGCGGACAACACGCCGCTCTACTGGACGATCCCCGGCCGCTCGGTCATCGCGACCGTCTCGACCGACTTTTAACCTCTGACTGGAGTTTCATGCCATGACTGCCGACACCCTGATGCATCTCGCGAGCGATTCGGGCGGCGTACTGTACGTCATCGCGGCCATGCTGTTCGTCGCGCTGACCGTCATCGTCGAGCGCACCTGGTTCCTGCACCGCATCGCCGCGAGCGGCACTGCGGCGCTCGACCAGCTCGACCGCCTCGACCGCGTCGATGCCGCGGCGCTCTCGACGCTCGCGGCCCGGCATCGCGATCTGCCGGTCGGCCGGATCATGTCGCTTGCCGCGCGCATGGCGGGCGAGCGCAGCCGCGAAAAGCTCTCGGCTTCGCTCGAGGAAACCATCATGCGCGAGGCGCCGCGCATCGACCGCTTCCTGTGGGTGCTCGACACGGTCGTGACGCTCGCCCCGCTGCTTGGCCTCTTCGGCACGATCGTTGGCATGTTCCACGCCTTCCAGGTGCTCTCGAACCCCGGCAATGCGCCCACCCAGGTGACGGGCGGCGTGGCCGAGGCACTCGTTGCGACCGCATCGGGTTTGTTCGTC
This sequence comes from Paraburkholderia acidipaludis NBRC 101816, assembly GCF_000684975.1. GTDB lineage: Bacteria > Pseudomonadota > Gammaproteobacteria > Burkholderiales > Burkholderiaceae > Paraburkholderia > Paraburkholderia acidipaludis. The sequence continues at coordinate 88,269 of NZ_BAXZ01000018.1, forward strand.
GCGATGATCGGCCTGCTGTTCTTCAACGGCCTGCACAACCGCGTGCGCATCGTCGTGCACCAGCTCGAAACGGTGAAGGTGTCGCTCGTCAACCGCATGTCGGGCATCGCGCACGAGCCGCTGGCCGAAGTGCAGGAGAGCCGGCGCGACGTGGCGGCGGGACTGGCCTCGCAGGGAGCATGACCATGAAGTACTTCGAAGCGCGCAAGGCCCGCATCGAGATCATCCCGATGATCGACATCATGTTCTTCCTGCTGGTGTTCTTCATCATGATCACGCTGCACATGATTCCGAACGCAGGCCTCGCCACGCGGCTGCCGTCCAGCTCCACCGCGCAGCCGCTGCCGCCGCCGAAGATCACGGTCACGCTCACCGACGACGGCACGCTCTCGGTCGACTCGCGCACGCTCACGCCGGCCCAGCTCACGGCGCTGCTCGCGCGCGAGGCCGACCCGGCGCATACGGTCGTGACGATCGCCGGCGCAAGCGGCGCGCGCCTGCAGTACCTCGTGGCCGCGATGGATGCGTGCCGCGCGGCCGGCGTGACCCAGGTCGCCCTCGCGGCCCAGCCGGCGGCGAAGTGACATGGCCACCCTCTCCACCGCATCCGTCATGTCCGAAGAGCGGCGCCTGTATACGGCGGCGGGCGTCGCGCTCGTCGTGGAGCTGGCGTTGCTCGGGCTCGGCTGGGCGATGCTCGGGCACAAGAGCGCCACGCCGCCGCCCGAGCGGCCGCCCACCCTGCTTTCGTTGACGAGCGCGCCGGCACCGCATCCCGCGGCGCCGACGCCAGCACCGCCGACGCCCAAGCCGCCCCCGCCGGTGCCGCAGCCGCATCGGACCGAGCCGGTTCATCGCGCCGCGCATGCGGCGCCGCCCCGGCCCGTCACCGAACCGCCGCGGCCCACGCCGGCGCCGTCCGCGGCTCCGCTGCCCGCACCCTCCCCGGCAACGGCACCGACCGACGCGGCGCCGCCGCCCGCGCCCGCCCCGGCGCCTGCACCCACGCCCGCGCCGGCCGGACCGAGCCCGGATTTCGCCAGCAAGGTGCGCGCGGCGATCCAGGCCGCGCTGCACTACCCGGAGTCGGCTCGCATGGCCGGTATTTCGGGGCGCACGCGCGTCGCGTTCCAGTATCGCGACGGGGCCGTTTCGGGCGAGACCGTGGTCGTGTCCAGCGGCGTCGCGCTGCTCGACCGCGCGGCGCTCGCCGCCGTGCGCGATGCGGACTATCCCAGGCCGGAACCTGCGTTTGCAGGCAAAACCCTTACCGAACAACTATGGGTCAACTTCAATCTAGACGATCACGAATGAAACTGATTCTGCCCGCACTTTCCGCTTGCTTCGCTTTCCTTATTAATGGCGCGGCGACTGCCGCCACGCTGCCTGCCGACGCGCCTGTGCACCACGTCCTGCTGGTGAGCGTCGACGGGCTCCACGCGGACGACCTCGCCCGCTACGTTTCGGCTCACCCCAATAGCACGCTCGCGCAGCTCGCGGCGCAGGGCATCGACTACACGAACGCCCAGGCAGTCGTGCCGGCCGACTCGTTTCCCGGCCTGCTCGCGCTCGTGACGGGCGGCACGCCCGCGGCAACCGGCGTGTATTACGACGACTCGTACGACCGCGCCCTCGCCCCCCCCGGCAGCGACTGCAGCCGCACGGGCACGCGCGTGCGCTACGACGAATCGCTCGACAAAGACGACGGCCACGGCCACGACGAAATCGACGCCGCGAAGCTGCCGCTCGACCCGCGGCATGGCTGCACGCCCGTCTACCCGCATGCCTACCTGCGCGTGAACACCGTATTCGAGGCCGTGCGCGACGCGGGCGGCTACACCGCATGGATCGACAAGCACCCGACCTACGAACTCGTCGAAGGGCCGTCGGGCCATGGTGTCGATGACCTGTTCCTGCCGGAGATCGGTGCCAATTACGAAGGGCTCACCGACGCGAAGGCGCGCGAAATCACCGGCTCGCTCGCGAAAACCGAGGCCTACGACGACATGAAGGCCCGCGCGCTCGTCAACGAGATCGACGGCCTGACCCACGACGGGCGCGCGCAGGCGGCCGTGCCGAACGTGTTCGGCCTGAACCTTCAGGCCGTCAACGTGGCACAGAAGATCTACGGCTACCGCGACGCGGACGGCGCGCCCACGCCCGGTCTCGAAGGCGCGATCGCGCATGTCGACACCCTGCTGCGCGCGTTCGTGGCCGAGCTCGACCGCCGCCACCTGCGCGAGGACACGCTCGTGATCGTCACGGCCAAGCACGGCAACGGCCCGATCGACCGCGCCCGGCTCGACAAGATCGACGAGGCCCAGCTCGCAAAAGTGATCGACGCGGCCGCGCCGGGCGCCCTCGCGCAACTGACCACCGACCACGGCGCGCTCGTATGGCTGCGCGACCCCGCCGCGGCCCCGGCCGTCACGGCCGCGCTGCGCGCCCACGCCCAGGCGCTGGGCATCGCGGACGTGATCAGCGGCGAGAGGCTGGCGCTGCGCTTCCCGGCCCCGGCCGCCGACAGCCGCACGCCCGACATCGTCGTCGTATCGCGCAACGGTGTCATATTCACGCCACCGCACGATGGTAAGCTCGCCGAGCACGGCGGGTTCCACGGCGACGACACGCGCGTCGCGCTGCTCGTGTCGAGCCCGCGGCTCGCCGCGACGGGCACGAGCGTCACGTGGCCCGTCTCGACGACCCAGGTCGCGCCGACGATACTCTCGGCGCTCGGCCTGCCTCCGAACGCGCTGCAAGCCGTCGCGCTGGAGGGCACGTCGGTCCTGCCGGGCACGGCCTGGGCCACGACGGGTCCGCTCGCGCATGACGAAACGCTAACGCCGGCCTCCGGCCACTAAGCTGCCACTGAACTGCCGATGAACATTGCGCCCGCAAGCCGTCCCACCGTGCTGGTCGTCGAAGACGATCCCGGTGCGGGGCTGGAAGTCACCGCCGCTCTCGAAGACTACGGCTTCGAGGTGGAATGCGTGCCGACCGGCTTCCAGGGGCTGCTGCGGGCGACCAACGGCAGATTCGACGCCATCGTGCTCGATCGCATGCTGCCCGACCTCGACGGCCTCTCGATCCTCACTACGCTGCGCAACATCGGCAAAGAGACGCCCGTGCTGATCCTGAGCGCGCTCGACGCGGTGGACGAACGCGTGCGCGGCTTGCGGGCGGGCGGCGACGACTACGTCGTCAAACCTTTCGACGGGCTGGAGCTGACGGCGCGCCTGAACGCGCTGCTGCGCCGCCGCCATGCCACGCTGGCAGGCTCCCCCGATGCATCGGTACTGCAGATCGACGATCTCACGCTCGACACCGAAACGCATGTCGTGCAACGCTCAGGCGAACTTATCGATTTGAAGCCGCGCGAATACAACCTGCTCGAATTCCTGATGCGCCACGCGGGCGAAGTGGTGACGCGCGCCATGCTGCTCGAGTCGGTCTGGAATTACCACTTCGGCACGCAGACCAACGTGATCGACATGCATATCAGCAACCTGCGCCGCAAGCTCAGCTGCAACGGGCGGCTTTCGGCCATGATCGTGACGGTGCGCAATGCCGGCTACATCATCCATGCCGCGGGCTGACGCGCGTCGGCGCGCGCGCCTTTCCGGCGGCGTCGGCTGGCTGCTGGCCGTGTTCGTCGGCTCGGCCATCGCGCTCTTCGCGCTGCTTTACTGGCTCACAGCCAGCTATCTGCTGCACGAGGTCGACGAGCGGCTGCGCGGCGAATTCGCCGAATTTCACGCGATCGACCGCGCCCAAGCCATTACGACGATCACGGCGCTGAGCCGCCGCGACATCGCGACCTCGCGGCCCTATGGCCTGTTCGACGCCAGTGGCATACGCCTTGCCGGCAATATCTCGGCCCTGCCGCCGGAAAAGGACCGCAAGCCGTTCAATTACACGGAAACGATCCGCGAGGGCGACCGCACGAGAAGCGCGCACTATCGCGGCATCATCATTCCGACCACGAGCGGCCTGCGCATCGTCGTCGGCCATTCGATCGACGAAGTCCGCCGCTTCGACCGCACCCTGCTGAAAACGCTGTGCGCCGGCGTCGCGCTGACGAGTCTGCTGGCGCTTGCCTGCGGCGCGGCGCTCAACCATATTTCGAACCGCAGGATTGCGGCGATCAGCGAAACCGCCGGCGAGATCATGGCCGGCAAGCTCAACCGGCGCCTGCCGCTGCGCGGCACGACGGACGACCTCGACCGCCTTGCCGCCATCGTCAACACGATGCTCGACGAGATCGAGCGGCTCGTCGCGGAGGTTCGCGGCGTATGCGCGGGCATCGCGCACGACCTGCGCACGCCGATGACCTCGCTGCGCGCGGGGCTGGAGCGCACCCGGCGGCGCGCCGAATCCCCCGAGGCGCTCGCCCACGCCATCGACGTCGCCATCGGCCAGTCCGACGTGGTGCTCAATCGCTTCACCGCGCTGCTGCGGATCGCGGAAGTCGAGTCGGGCAGCCGCCGCGCCAGCTTCCGCACGGTGGCGCTCGACACCGTGCTGCGCGACGTGGCCGAACTCTACGAGCCGCTGGCGGAAGATCGCCGGCTCTCGCTCACGCTCGACGCCGGCGTGCCCGTGGAAGTCAACGGCGACTTCGACCTGCTGTTCGGCGCGATCGAGAACCTCGTCGACAATGCGCTCAAGTTCACCCCGGAGGGCGGCGCGGTCGAGCTGGGCGTGCGGCTCGACGGCGGCCAGCCGCTGCTCGTGGTGGCCGACACCGGCCCCGGCATCGCGCCGGCCGAGCGCGGCGCCGTGCTGCACACGTACTATCGGGCGCACAAGTTCGAGCATTCGACGCCCGGCCACGGTCTCGGCCTCAGTCTGGTCGCCGCGATTGCGCGCGTGCACGACGCCGCCATCGAAATTCTCGACAACGAGCCGGGCTGCCGGATGCAGCTGAGGTTCCCCAAACCCCTGGCCGGCTGACACGGCTCGCGCTTTTGCTGCCCATGGCCCGCGGCTAACGCGGCTGGAACGCGATCAGCGCCATGCCGGCCAGCGTGAGCCCCATGCCGGCCCAGTCCCACGCGCTGGGCCGGATCGCCTCGACGGCCCAGAGCCAGATCAGCGCCACGCAAACGTAGACGCCGCCATAGGCCGCATACGTGCGGCCGGCCGCGCTCGGGTGCAGCGTGAGCAGCCAGGCGAACAACGCGAGCGAGGCCGCGGCGGGCACGAGCCACCACGCGCTCGCGCCTTCGCGCAGCCAGCGGTACGGCAGATAGCAGCCGACGATCTCGGCCATCGCGGTCAGTACGAACAGCAGGAATGTCGTCATCGTGAAGCCATGTTGCAAGCGGGGCGCCCATGGTAACGCGACACACCTGCGCAGGCACGAAGCCGCTAACGGCGAGAGCCAACCGGCACCGCCCGAAAAATCCGCTATCGCGTTTCAGATTTTTGAACGAATATTCCGATAGTTTCAATTCGCGCTAAAGACGGATTAAATAAATCGGCTCACCGCTTCTCCTGCCGAAATAATTCCGCGCAAATAGCGCTGCCGAATTCCCAGCGCGCATTTTCAATGCTCTCTTGCCCTCGAAAATGCGTCCAGCAGCAAATAAATTGCGCACACACAATTAAGCCTCCTGAAAATTCGTCAATAATGATTTCCGCATCGGCAGTTTCCAATAAACCGATTTTCCAGAGCCGGAGGAAATCAAACATGCAGAACGCCATTCAACCAAAATCGCCGGCCAGCCGGCGCGCATGGAGCGGCTTCGTCGCCGCCGCGCTGGTCGTTGCCGCCGCAGCCTTTCAGGCGCCGTCCGCGCACGCGCAGGACAGCGGCCAGGGCAACCTGCCGCGCGTCGCCGTGCTCGCCACGGGCGGCACCATCGCCGGCCAGGCGGATACGCGTGCCGCGAATGCGTATAACGCCGGCGCCGTCGGCGCGCAGCAGCTCGTGCAGGCCGTGCCCGGCATCGAAAAACTGGCCCGCCTTTCCACCGAGCAGGTCGCCTCGATCGGCTCGCAGGACATGAACGACAAGGTGTGGTTTGCGCTCGCGCGCCGCATTCAGGAGATCTTCGACAAGAACGAGGCCGACGCCGTCGTGATCACGCACGGCACCGACACCCTCGAAGAAACCGCGTTCTTCCTCGACAACGTGCTGCATACCGACAAGCCCGTCGTGCTGGTCGGCTCCATGCGTCCGTCCACGGCAACGAGCGCGGACGGCCCGAGCAATCTGTACGAAGCCGTCGAGGTCGCGGCCAGTCCGTCCGCGCGCGGGCGCGGCGTGCTCGTGGTGCTGAACGACCAGATCCAGTCGGCGCGCTGGACCACCAAGACCAACACGACGAGCGTGCAGACCTTCGTTTCGCCCGATACGGGCCCGATCGGCTATGTCGACCCGGCAAGCGTGCGCTTCGTCGCGCCCGCCTACCAGCCGGACAGCCACAAGTACACGCTGCCTTCGGGCGACGCGCTGCCGCGCGTGGCGATCGTGTACTCGCACGCAAACATGGACGCCATGGAGATCGACAGTGCGATCGCGAACAAGGTGAAGGGCATCGTGCTCGCGGGCGTCGGCGACGGCAACACTTCGAAGGCGGCCCTCGAGGCGTTGCAGCGCGCCGCGAAGCAGGGCATTGTCGTGGTGCGTGCCTCGCGCGTGGGATCGGGCTTCGTGAACCGCAACGTCGAAGTCAATGACGACACGAGCGGCTTTGCCGTCTCGCTCGACCTCAATCCGCAGAAGGCGCGCATCCTCACGCAGATCCTGATCGCGAACGGCATCGCGCAAACGGCGCAGGTGCAGAAGGCATTCGAGGCCACCTGGTAAGCCACGGGCCAGCGGCTGCTGCAACGGAAAAAACAGGCAAAAAAAGGCGCGCCTCGCGATCAACGCGAAGGCGCGCCCGAGGAGCTCCGTCGAACCGCTCTACCGCTCAGGGACACTTCAGGGATGCTAAGGAACGCTCAGGGACGCTCGCCGCGTGCCAGCCGGTTTTCGATCTCGCTCACCACGGGCAGCAGGTCGGCCACGCTGTCGATCACGTAGTGGGCGCCCGCGGCGCGCAGACGCTCCACGGCAGCCTCGCGGCGGCGCGCGAACTCGTCGAGCGGGAGCGCGCGCACTTCTTCCTCGGTCATGCCGAACGCGTTGCCGCTCACGGCCACGCCCACGGCCCACGTGCCGCCATTGATGCCCTCTTCGATGCCGACCTCGGTGTCGTCCACCTTGATCGCGTCGCGCGCGAGCCACACGCCGAGCTGCGGCAGCGTGCGATAGATCATGTACGGCGACGGCCGGCCTTCGGGCGTGTCGCCGGTGCAGACGATGCTGTCGGGCTGGAAGCCCTGCGCGGCCGCCCCCGGCACGATCTGGTCGATGATCTCGCGCGTGTAGCCCGTGGTCGAGCCGATGCGCACGCCTTCGGCGCGCAGCGCGGCGGTCACGGCGGGCACGCCCGGGATCACGTCGCTGTACTGCGCGGCAACCGCGATGTTTTTCGGCACGAACACGTCGTACACGGCGTCGATGTCCGCGTCGCCCGGCGCGTGGCCGTGGCGCGCCTCCCAGGCTTGAGCGACGCGCGGCAGCGCCATCAGCGCCGCGATGTGCGGGCGCTTGGCCATGCCCATCGGGCCGCGCGCCTCGTCGATCGTGATCGGCACGCCGAACGCTTCGAAGGTTTCGACGAATGCGCCCATCGGCGCGCGCGAACCGTAGTCCACCACCGTGCCGGCCCAGTCGAAGATCACTGCCTTAACGTGTTTCATTGCCTTAAGTCCTGCGAAATGCCTGCGTAGAGAGTTCTTGCGTGGTATGGCTGCTGCATGGGCCGGTGCTAACCCTTCATGCCGCGAGCGCCTCGCGCGCGCCGAGCGCGGCGAGATCCGGCGCGCCGCTCGTCACGCCGAGCGTGCGCAGCGCCGAACCGCACGCGGTCACGACGCGCCGCATCACCGTGTCGTCCAGCGCGCCGATGCAGCCGATGCGGAAGCTCTCGACAGTGGTCAATTTGCCCGGATAGATGATGAAACCCTGCACCTTCATCAGTTCGTAGAAGCGCTCGAACTGGAAGGCCGGATCGGCGGGCGAGAAAAACGTCACGATGATGGGCGAGCGCCATGGCTCGGTGAGCAGCGGCTCGATGCCGAGCGAGCGCATGCCCGCGACCAGCACGTCGCGGTTGCGCGCATAGCGCGCGAGACGCCCGGGCTGGCCGCCTTCAAGCGCATGGAGGCGCAGCGCCTCGACGAACGCGGCGACCGTATGCGTGGGCGGCGTGAAGCGCCACTGGCCCGTGCGGTTCATCACGTCCCACTGATCGTGAATGTCGAGCGAGAGCGAGTGGCTGTTGCCCTTCGCCTCGCGCAGCACGTCCTGCTTCGCGATCACGAAGCCGAAGCCCGGCACGCCTTCAATGCACTTGTTCGCCGACGAAACGAATGCGTCGCACGGCAGCTTGCGCACGTCGAGCGGCACCGCGCCGAACGCGCTCATCGAGTCGATCAACAGACGGCGGCCGTGGCGCGCCGTGACGGCGGCGATCTCCTCGATCGGGTTCAGGATGCCGGAGCTGGTCTCGCAGTGGACCACCACGACGTGCGTGATGTCGGCGTTGGCGACGAGAAGGCGTTCGACGTCGGCGGCGCGCGGCGGCAGATAGTCGCCGGTGTCGTGCACGGTGTGGCGGCGGCCCAGATAGCGCAGCGTCGTCGCAATGCGCTTGCCGTAGGCGCCGTTCGCGAGCACGAGCGCGTGACCGTCGCGCGGCACGAAGCTGCCGAGCATCGCCTCCACGCAATAGCTGCCGCTACCCTGCAGCGGCACGCAATCCCAGGCGCCTTGGGTGTCGCCGGCGATCGCCAGCAGGCTGCGGCGCAGGTGGGCCGTCATGTCCCGGAACTCGCCGTCCCACGAGCCCCAGTCGCGCAGCATGGCTTCCTTCGTGGAAGCGGCCGTGGTGAGCGGCCCGGGGGTCAGCAGATAAGGTTCGGCGGGGGTGGGCATGCGGCGACTCCGGTCGGGTTTCAGCATCGAATGCCGACACAGTACCGGAACGCAGCACATCGGTAAAATCGATATAATCGATGCTCATATAAGCTAAACTTATCAGAACCGGATCGCCATGCAGTACGCCCAGTTACGTGCCTTTCACGCCGTCGCCGAGCACGGCGGCTTCTCGCGCGCCGCGCAGGCGCTCTCGCTCACGCAGCCGGCCATCTCGGACCACGTCCGCAGGCTGGAGCAGGACTTCGGGGTCAAGCTCTTCGAGCGTGCGCCGCGCGGCGTCGAGCTCACCGACCTCGGGCGGCGCCTCTTCGCCGTGACGCGCCAGATGGTGGGCTGCGAGCGCGACGCCCGGCGGCTGCTGGAGGCCGCGGGCGCGCTGGAGTCGGGCGAGCTTTCGCTGATCGCCGATGCCCCCGACCTCGCGATCAAGCTCATCGGCGTATTCCGGCGCCGCTATCCCGGCGTGGTGGTGAAGCTGTCGATCGCGAACGCCACCGAATGCCTGCGCCGCGTGCTCGCCAGCGAGGTGGACGCGGCGATCACGGCGGCGCGCCAGGTGCATAGCCGCCTGCAAACGCGCGTGCTGCGCGAAGAACCGCTCGTCGCGGTCGTGCCCGCCGAGAGCCCCGCCGCGAAGAAGCGGCGCATGAGCTACGAGGAACTGGTGCGCGAGCCGATGGTGTTTCGCGAGGCCCAGTCGGTGACGCAGCAACTGCTCGAAGCCGAGCTCGTGCGCAAAGGCTTGCAGGTGCAGCCCGTGCTCTACGTGGACGGCCGCGAGGCCTTGCAGACGGCCATCGCGCAGGGCGTGGGCGTGGGGGTGATCGCGCATGCGGAGTTCGGCGAGTCGCGCCGCATCCGCATGGTCCCGCTCGTGGATTGCCAGGTGCGCATGGTCGAATCGCTCACGCGGCTCGCCGATCAGCCGTCTTCGAACCTGCTCGACGCACTCTTCGCGATCGAACCCGACTGAGCGTGGCCGGCTCTGGCGCGGCGTGCGGGGCAGGCTTCAATGCTCTGCACCCCTTTTCATTTCCCGCACGAGGCCGGGCATGGCGTGGCAAACTGGTCGAGTCGTTTCGCCCCGGAGCCCGTCATGGAGCGTCCGTTCACCGATCGCCGCGAAGCGGGCCGCCTGCTTGCGCAGCACCTTTCCCCCTACGCTGCACGACGCGACGTCGTCGTGCTCGCGCTGCCGCGCGGCGGCGTGCCGGTTGCCTTCGAGGTCGCCGCCGCGCTGGGCGCGCCGCTCGACGTCCTGCCCGTCTGCAAGCTCGGTACGCCGTGGCAGACGGAACTCGCCATGGGCGCGCTCTCGTCGAACGGCGCGCAGTTCGTGGACGAAGCGCTCGTGCGCGAAGCCGGCGTGAGCGTGGCCCAGCTGCAAAGCGCGCTGGCCACGGCGCGCATCGAACTGGGACGCCGCGAAGCGCGCTATCGCGGCGAGCGCTCGCCGGTGCCGGTGGCCGGGCGCGTGGCGCTCGTCATCGACGACGGGATGGCGACGGGCGCGTCGCTTCAGGCTGCGGCACGGGCGCTCGCGACCCTCGGTCCGGCTCGCATCATCGCCGCGGTCCCCGTTGCGCCCGCCCTGGCGCGCAATCGCCTCGGCAATGCCGTGGACGAACTCGTCAGCGTGCTCGCGCCCCAGCACTTCTACAGCGTCGGGCAGTTCTACCTCGACTTCGAGCAGGTTGGCGACGACACCGTGCGCGAACTGCTCGACGAAGCGGCCCGCGGCCCGGATCCGTCCTGAGGGCCAGGCACCGGTGTACACCGGTGCCTGGCCCTGCCCCGTGGCTCAGCGCACAGGATTGGCCGCATGCTCTCCTGCCACGGTCTGCCAGGGCCGCACGCGCCAGCTTCGGACCAGCCCTGCCGTGACATAGGGATCGGCGCGCGCGAAAGCTTCGGCGGCGGCGGGTGTCTCGCCCTGGAACAGCAGGAGCGCGCTGTCCACGGGATCGGCCACCGCGCCCGCGAGCAGCAGTTCGCCCCGCTGCGCTGCCGCCCAGGCAAGCGCGAGATGAGCGTTGCGATGCTCGGGGCGGCGTTCGAGATAGTCTTCGGCGAGTTCGTACATCAAGAGCCAATGCATCGTGCCCTCCTCCAGGCGTTCGTGTAACGGCATTGTGCGTCATGCCGTCAACCGCGGACATTGCTGCCCCGTTTTCAAGAAGGCTTTGCCATAATGGTCGCCGCGAAAATGGACCGCCAAGGCCCGCTCGCACGACTACCGACAACGTCGAAATCCCAAAGGGAGTGACCCATGAAGATGCAATCCGTTATCGCTGCAATCGTGCTGGGCGGCGTGCTGGCCGCACCGGCGCTCGCACAGACGCCCGCCTCCGCGGCCGCGCCGAACAGCCAGCAGCAGAAGATGAAGGCATGCAACACGCAGGCCGGCGACAAGAAGGGCGACGACCGCAAGGCCTTCATGAAGCAATGTCTTTCGGCCAGCGGCGCACCGGCGCCGACGATGTCGCAGCAGGAACGGATGAAGGCGTGCAACACGCAGGCCGGCGACAAGAAGGGCGACGACCGCAAGGCCTTCATGAAGCAGTGCCTCTCGACGAAGAGCTGACCGCCGCACGGGTTGCCAACGCGCGGCGGCTACGGTAGCCGCGCGTTTTTCCCCTCCGCTCGGGCACCGCCTTCGAACACGCCGTTTTTCTCCTATGATGGCTCCAACGGCGGTCCCATCCCGAACGACATAACGCATACGCCATCGGGCCGCCGGTTGACGTTGATGCCAATGGCATCGAACGGAGGCACGGATGGCATGGAGACACAAGAACCGCTGGTTTCGCCGCTGGCTGCTGGTGATCGTATTCTGGCTGGTGCCGGTGATGATCGTCGCCGTGCGCGAGGTTCAGGAAGAGATGGCCTACAACCGCGAGGAACTCCAGCGGGCGCTGGCCACGTGGACGTTCACCGACGCCGAACGCAACGCCGGCCTGCCGCAGCGTTGCCAGGGTAGCGCCGACGCGGCCCGCGCCGCCGGCTGCCCGGCCGACGTCCTGACGCAAAACGCCGCACGCTGGCAGGGAGCGCAAGACGAATACGCATTGCGCCGCAGTACCCTCTTCGGCTATCTCTGGCATGCATTCGTCGGCTACTGGATCGTGCCCGCGGCCACGCTGCTCGCCCTCGGCATGCTGATCGGCGGCGTTCGCCGCGCGCTTCGGCGGCCGCCCGCGAAGCCCGCCGCGAAAGCCGTACCCGAGCCATGACGCGGTTGCCGTTTATCGTTGCGCCGGTTGCGCCGACTGCACCGGTTGCGGCGTCCGCAAGCATTTATCCATCGCGCATATCACCGAATTCCCGCACGTCGCGCCGAGACCGCGCGGCAGCGCAGCTCCGGGCTCGCTGGACGGGCTCGCTCGAACAGCCCTCCGAAGTATCTGTGCTATAACCGCTTCAGCCCGCATAGCCGGTCTTCCCGGCCATTAGCGGTGCGGTTTCCGGCCACCAAAACGGAGAAGAAAATGCAAAAGTATGGCTTCCTGCTGAAGGCATCTCTCGCCATTGCGATCGCCAGCGCCACGCTCGCAGGCTGCAGCACCACCGGCGATCAACCTCCCACCGCCGCTTCGAACGACGCACGCAAACAGGCGATCGACGCCAGCGTGGACGGTACGCTCTCGCGCCTCTTCCAGACCGTGCCGGGCTCGCGCGAACTGGTCGGCAAGGCGCGCGGCATCCTGGTGTTCCCGAAGGTCACGCAGGCGGGTATCGGCATCGGCGGCGAGCACGGCGACGGCGCGCTGCGCGTAGGCGGCAGCACGGCCGGCTACTACAGCACGACGTCGGTGTCGGTGGGCGCCACGCTCGGCATGCAGACGAAGTCGGTCGTCTACCTCTTCATGACGCAGGATGCGCTCGACCGCCTGCATAGCTCGGAAGGCTGGTCGGTGGGCGGCGACGCCTCGGTCGCGCTCGTGAAGGTCGGCGCGAACGGCAGCATCGACACGACCACGGCCGTAAAGCCGGTCGAAGTGTTCGTGATGACCGACAGCGGCCTGATCGGCGACCTGTCGCTCAACAGCACGAAGATCTCGCGTCTCGATCTCTAAGGAAGCAACGCGCGGGACGCTCCGCGAGCGCTTCAGCTCGCGGACGTATCGATCACCTTGAAGCGCGAGCGCCGGCTCGCGCGTATCACCGCCTGATATGCCTCCACGTATTGCTGCGCCATGCGGCGCGACGTGAAGCGCTCCTCGAAGCGGCGCCGTACACCGGTGCGCGGCACGCGCGCGAGGCGGCTCACGGCCGCGACGGCGCCGATTTCGTCTTCCACGATGAATCCCGTCACCCCCTCGTCCACCACTTCCGGCACCGCGCCGCGGTTGAACGCGATCACGGGCGTGCCGCAAGCCATCGCCTCGATCATCACCAGACCGAACGGCTCCGGCCAGTCGATCGGAAACAGCAGCGCGTGGGCGCCCGAAAGGAACTCCGCCTTTTGCGAGTCGGAAATTTCGCCGACGAACTCGACGCCTGGCAGTGCCAACAGTGGCTTGATCGTGCGTTCGAAGTATTCGCGGTCGGCCTCGTCCACTTTCGCCGCGATGCGGATGGGCAATCCGCAGCGGCGCGCGATGCCGATCGCCGTGTCCACGCGCTTTTCCGGCGAGATGCGGCCGAGGAAGGCCAGATAGCGCGGCTCGACCGGCTGCGGCACATAGAGGTGCTCGGGCAGCCCGTGATAGACCGTGCTGAGCCATTTGGCCTGCGGCAGGGGCTGGCGTTGCGCGTTCGAAATCGAAATGACCGGCGCCGTGTTGAAGGTATCGAAAACGGGCTGCTGCTCGGGCAGATCGAGGCGGCCGTGCAAGGTCGTCACGAACGGGGTGTCCTGGCGCTTGAACACCGAGAACGAGTAGTAGTCCATATGGAAGTGCAGCACGTCGAACTGGTCGGCCTGGCGGCGCACCATTTCCATGAGCAGCATATGCGGCGCGATGCGGTCGCGAATCGAGGGGTCGAGGCGCAGCGCGCGTGGCCAGACCGGTTCGAGCCTGGCACGCGTGACCGAGTCGCCGCTCGCGAACAGCGTGACGTCGTGGCCGAGGTCCACGAGCGCTTCGGTGATGTACGAGACGGCGCGTTCCGTGCCGCCGTAGAGCTTGGGCGGAACCGATTCGGTGAGCGGGGCGATCTGGGCGATTCTCATCGGGAGTCTCCGTCTATCCGGTGCGCGGGCGCGATCGGGCAGCGCCGCGGCTTCTGATCTCATGGCTCATTGTAAGGCAAGGCGAATGCGAGCCGGCACGGCGGCGAGCGGCGTGACAAACGGTGTAACAAACGGTGTAACAAACGGCGTGACATATGGCGCGACAAACGGCACGGCGACGGGCCGTCCGCCGCCCGGCACGCCCCCGCGCAAAGCTTCGCTGCCGTGCAAACCGTGTACCCGTGCCCGCGCGCGCTCCCAGGCGCCGGCCTTCAGCGCGACGGCCATTTCCAGGGCGGCAGGTCGAGCGCTTCGGCGTCGGCCAGCGCGGTCGCCCCCAGCTTGCGTTCCAGCACGATCGAGCGGCTGCCCTCCTCGCGCTCCAGCGCCGCCACGAGGCGCGCCGCATGCGACACCACGAACACCTGCGACTGCCGGGACGCCCGCGCGATGAGGCGCGCCAGCGACGCCAGCAGATCGGGGTGCAGGCTCGTCTCCGGTTCGTCGAGCACGAGAAGTGCGGGCGGCCGCGGACTCAGCAAGGCGGCCGCGAGCAGCAGGTAGCGCAACGTGCCGTCCGAAAGCTCGGCCGCGCGCAGCGGCCGCAGCAGCCCATGCTGGCGCAGCGCCAGCTCGAAGCGCCCTTCGTGATTGACGATCTCGACCCGCGCGCCGGGGAAGGCGTCGGCAACGGCCGTGTCGAGCGCCTCGCCGTCGCCGATCTCGCGTATCGTCTGCAGCGCCGCGGCGAGATTCGCGCCGTCGTCGGCAAGCACCGGCGAATGCGTGCCGATCTGCACCTGACGCGCAGGGGCCAGCTCGTCGGTACGGAAATGATCGTAGAAGCGCCACGAGCGTATCTGCTCGCGCACGGCGATCATCTCCGGCGCGCTGCGCGGGTCGGCGAACTCCGACATCATGCTGTCGAAGCTCGCGACGGGCTGTGCCAGCGTGGTCCAGTCGCCCGCCTCGTCGCGGATGCGGATCGCCGGCCCCCGGCGGTCGACGAGCAACGCCGAAGGCCGCAGCAGCGGCCCATTCCAGATGCATTCGCGCTTGATGACCGGATCGAGCGCGAACTGCGACGTCGACGCCGTCGGCAACCCCAGGTCGATCGCATAGCCGAACGCGTCCCCCGCGAAGCCGAGACGCAAACTCACGACCTCCTTGCGCACGGTGCCCTGAACCGGCACGGCGCCCTCGAGCGCCGCGCGGGAGAAGCGTTCGGGGCCGGCCCAGAGCGTGGACTGCAGGCCGCCCTCGCGCGCGAGCGAGGGAATCACGCCGCCGCGCGCGGTGAGCGCGAGCAGGCGCAATGCGCGGTAGAGATTCGACTTGCCGCTGCCGTTCGGTCCGGTAATGACGTTGAGCGGCCCGAGCGGCACGATCAGCTCGCGCAGCGAGCGGTAATTGGCGATGGCGAGCGTGGTCAGCATGAGGCATGTGTGGCGGAAACGATCGCCGGATCATACGCAATCGCGCGCGGGGCCGGCCCGAGGCTGTGCTTCGCGCAATGCCTCGCGCGAAGCCGGGGCAAGGCGTCGCCGCGACCGTCAGCGCAGCCGGGGCACGTTGCTCAGGTCGCTCAGGAAGGTGTCGCGCCAAACGCCGAGATCGTTGCGCCGCAGCGCCGCCATGTTGATCTCATAACGCGACTGGCGCTCCGCAAGCGGCATCGACAACGCCTGCTGCAGCGCCTCCGCCATGCCGGTCGCATCGTGCGGATTGACAAGCACGGCGCCCGAAAGCTCGGCGGCGGCGCCCGCGAAGACCGAGAGCACGAGCACGCCCGGGTCGGCGGGATTTTGCGCCGCCACATACTCCTTCGCCACGAGATTCATGCCGTCGTGCAGCGGCGTGACATAGCCCACCTGCGACTCGCGAAACAGCGACATCAGCTTCCAGCGGTCGTACTGCTGGCTCAGATAGCGGATCGGCGTGTAGTCGAGCCCCGAGTAGCGGCCGTTGATACGCCCGGCCTCGCGCTCGAGCTCCTCGCGAATCATCCGGTAGCTGGCGACGTCCGAGCGCGTGGGCGGCGCGATCTGCACGAGCGTGACCTTGCCGCGCCACTCCGGGGCGTCTTCCAGCAGTTGCTCGAACGCGTGGAAACGCTCGACGAGCCCTTTCGAGTAATCGAGCCGGTCCACGCTCATGATGAGCTTGCGGCCTTCCAGGCTCTGCTTGAGGTCGAGCACGTGCTGGCGGCTCTCGTAGCGGGCCGCCTGCTCGGCGATCTCGTCGGGAAACACGCCGATGCGATAGACACCCGTGCGCAGCTTGCGGCCATACGCTTCGACCTCGGCTTTCTCGCCGTGCTCGATCACCTTGCCGTGCGCCTCGCGCGCGACGTAGTCGTGGAACGCCTGCTGGTCGTTGCGCGTCTGGAAGCCCAGCAGGTCATAGCAGCACAGCGACCTCACGAGCTCGTCGTGCGGCGGAATCGTCTGCAGCACCTGCGGCGAGGGAAACGGAATATGCAGAAAGAAGCCGGTCCGGTTCGCCACGCCCTCGGACCGCAGGGCTTCGGCAAACGGGATCAGGTGATAGTCGTGCACCCAGATGTTGTCCTCCGGGTCGACCAGCTTGACCAGCTTGTGGGCAAGCCACGCGTTCACGCGGCGGTATCCCGCGTACTCGTCGCGCTCATAGCGCGCGAGGTCGTTGCGGTAGTGGAAAACGGGCCAGAGCGTGGCGTTCGAAAAGCCGCGGTAGTACTGGTCGTAGTCCTTGCGCGTCAGGCCGACGGTCGCGAACGTGACGGGCTCCTCCTCGACGAGGGCCGGCCCCGCGTTCGCCACGCTTTCGCTGACGACGTCGCCGCTCCAGCCGAACCAGACGCCGCCCGCATCCTTGAGCGCACCGAACACGCCCACGGCCAGCCCGCCCGCGGAGCCCTTGGTCTCCGTCGGCGTTGCCACGCGATTCGACACGACGATCAATCTACCCATTCCGGCTTCCTCCGCACGTCTAGCCTCGGCTTCGGACACAGGGCGGGTTCCCTTGCGCCACAGGCCGCCGGCGCAGCCTGCCCGGCTGCCGTGCTACCGGTTAGCACGAGGCGTGCCGCGTACGGACTGGCCTGGCGCGTGCCGCCGTCAACGTCGAAAACCGGCCCGGCGGCGGGCGGATCAACCGGCGCTCAATCGCCGCCGCTTCCGGGCGCGCAAGGGAACGCCTTGCCGAGGCCGAGCGAAATGGCCGTGCTGGCGTTATAGCCCGCCACGTTCGGGTTGTCCGCGATGTACTTGCGCACCGCGTCGGTCAACTGCGCCGAGCGCGCGTCCGGCGGCAGGCAGAAGTACTGGCCCACGCGCGGCCCGGTCGTGCCGCCGATCGCGTCGATGGTGTTGAAGATCCCGTCGGCGGCGCCTTCGATGTAGGCCGCGCACGCGCTACGCGAAGCCACATCGGTCTTCGTGCAGAGCCGGTTCAGATCGCTGGCCGTGAAGGCGAATGCCGACACCGGCAGAACGAGCGTACCGGCGCAAATCAGAGCCCGCAGCATGGTTCTCCTTTATTCGTAACTGTGGGGTGCGGCGCCCGCCTGGGGCCGCCTCGCCGCTGGTCGGTCCGCTAGCTGGTCCGCCGCCGGTCGGTCCGATCCAGCGGCAATCCCGTTATTTTGCACCGTTTTGCGGCGCCGCCGTGTCGGCGGGCTGAGCGCCCTGCTGCGCCATGCGGGCGGAAAGCCCCTTGATCGCGTCCGGCGACTTGTACTGCCTGGCGAAGTCGAGCGCGTTCATGCCGATCTGGTTCTTCGCGTTGAGGTCCGCGCCGTTGTCGAGCAGCAGCTTGAGCGTGGAGATATGGTCGCCGCGCGCGGCCATCATGAGCGGCGTGGTGCCGTTGGGCGACGGCGCGTCCACATAGGCCGAATAGCCGAGCAGCAGCTTCGCGATGTCGTCGTGGCCGTTCGCCGCCGCGTAGTGCAGCGCGGTCCAGCCCTTCTTGTTGACTTCCGCGCCCTTCGTGATGAGGAGCTTCACGAGGTCGGTGTCGCCGTTCAGCGAAGCCATCATCAGCGCATTCTCGCCGGCGCCGTCTTCGGCCTCGATCTTCGTTTGCGGATTGTCGAGCAGCACGGCCGCCACCTTGTCGGACTTCTCGCGGGCGGCCAGCACCAGCAGCGGCATGCCGTGGTCGTCCGTGGCGTTCGGGTCCATGCCGCCCGCGAGATCCTTCTTGACGGCACTGTCGTCGTCGAACTTGACAGCCTTCACGAGCGAGTCGACCGACGCGGCGTGCACGGGCGCGGCGGCCAGCAGCGCGGCGCTCGCCCCGAAGGCGAGCGCCGCGGCCACGCGTCGCACGAACGCGGCACGAACGGGAGAGACGGCGGGTGAAAGCGGATTAAAGTTCATGTGAGGCCTTAACGTTTTTCAGTATCTTGTTGATAACAAATGATATTGACAGCTCCGGGCCAGGCATTCAAACCGCTGCCGGGATCTTGAAAAGCCGGAAGAAGTTCTGCGTGGTGGCCGCGCCGAGTTCGGCATCGGAGATTCCCCGCTGCTGCGCAATGAATCTTCCGACATGGCTCACGTACGCAGGTTCATTGGGCTTGCCGCGAAAAGGCACCGGCGCGAGGTACGGCGAGTCCGTTTCGATCAGCAAACGGTCGATCGGCACGCGGCGCGCCACGTCCTGCACGTCGGTGGCGCTCTTGAACGTGACGATGCCCGACAGCGAAATATAGAAGTTCTGCGCGAGCGCCGGCTCCGCGACGGACCACGGCTCGGTGAAGCAGTGCATCACGCCGCCCGGCACGCCCGCGCGCTCCTCTTCCATCAGGCGCAGCGTGTCTTCGGAGGCGGCGCGCGTGTGGATAATCAAGGGCTTGTTCGTCGCGTGCGCCGCGCGGATATGCGTGCGAAAGCGCTCGCGCTGCCACTCCATGTCGGCGATCGTGCGCTCGCCGAGGCGGTAGTAATCGAGCCCCGTTTCGCCGATCGCGACCACCTTCGGGTGCGCGGCCAGCTCCACGAGTTCGGCAACGCCCGGCTCCTGCGCCTCCTCGTGGTCCGGGTGCACGCCCACCGAGGCGTAGACGTTCTCGAAGCGGCTGGCGATGTCGAGCACCGAGGGCAGCGTCTCCAGATCGACCGAAACGCACAGCGCGTGCGTCACGGCGTTCGAGCGCATGTTTTCGAGGACCTCAGGCAGACGGTCGGCGAGACCCTCGAAATTGATGTGGCAATGCGAATCGACGAACATGGGCGGTCCTGCGTGGTTTCAGGCGGCGGGCGCGGTGTCGAGCCGCTTGCCGAGGATGATCAGATCGCGCTCGATGCCGTCGAGCACGGCGACACGCGGCAGCGTGCCCCACGCCGCGAAGCCGAAGCCCTGGAAGAGCCGCATGCTCGGCGCGTTGTGGCCGAACACGAAGCCCAGCACCGTATGGATATCGAGGCCCGGCGCGGCTTCGAGGGCGGCGGTGAGGAGCTTGCGGCCGAGGCCCTTGCCGCGCGCGGCTTCGTCGAGATAGATGCTGACCTCGGACGTGTGCCGGTAGGCCGGGCGGCCATAGAAGTCGGAGAAGCTGAGCCACGCGATCACGCAGCCGCCTTCCTCCACCACCCACAGCGGCCGCGTGGTAGGCCCGTGCGCGTGGAACCACGGCAGGCGGCTTTCCACGCTGACCGGCTCCAGATCGGCCGTGACCTGCCGCGACGGCACGGTCGAGTTGTAGATGGCGACGATGGCGGGCAGATCGTCGAGGGTGGCATCCCGGTAGACAAGACTCATGGTGTTCTATTTCGGCTGGGGCTCGCATTGCCTGCGGTTTGGCGCATCCGTGGCGCATCCTTAACGCATCAGGCGCGGCGGGCCGGGTCGGTGGATCGGTCAGGTTGGCGCTTCGCGCGAACGATCGCGCTGAACCCGAACATCAGTCGAACAGTTCACGATAGCCGAGAAACAGTTCTTCGAACACGAGACGCGCGTTCAGCGGATGGTTCTCGACCGCGCGCTGACGCGTGACGGTTTTCAGGTAGTGCGCGAGCGCCGGTGCGTCGAGCCTGGCGGCACAGCGCGCGAGCGCCGCGGCGGCCTGCGGGAAATAGCGCGGCCGGCCGGCGGTGCGCTCGGCGAGCAGGTCGTATGCCCAGCGCTGGAGCCAGCCCAGCACGAGCGGCACAGGCAGCTTCTGCAGCGTCTCGCCGCAGGCGAAGGCGTCGCAGGCCGGCCCCGCCGAGAGCTGCGCGAGGGTCCAGTCGCGCAGCGTGCGGTTTTCGTCGCGGGTGAGCGCGAGCGCCGCGAGCGGCGCGCCGCCCGCCTCGGCCAGCAGGGCTTTCGCGTCGGCCACGCCCTGCGCCGCGAGCCACGTCTCGGCAATCTCGGGCGCGGGGGTGGAGAGCGGCCACTGGCGGCAGCGGCTGATGATGGTGGGCAGCAAACGGTCGATGCGGGCCGAGACGAGCAGGAACACGACGCCCGAGGGCGGCTCCTCGAGCGTTTTCAGGAGCGCATTGGCGGCGGCCACGTTGAGCGCCTCGGCCGGGTACAGCACGACCACGCGCAAGCCGCCGCGATGCGACCCGACTCCCGTGAAGTCCAGCAGCGCGCGCACCTGCTCGATGCGGATTTCCTTGCTGGGCGTGCGGGTCTTCTTGCCGTCTTCACCTTCGCCCTTTTCACCCTTGTCGGCCGCTTTGTCGCCGTCGTCCGCGCTCACCGGGCCAACCTCGGCGGCCAGCGCCTCCGGCACGACGATGCGGTAATCGGGGTGATTGCCCTGGACGAACCAGTTGCAGGCGGGGCACGAACCACAGGGCTCGCCATTGGGCTGCGGCGACTCGCACAGGAGCCCTTTGGCCAGATGCTGGGCGAAATGCAGCTTGCCGATCCCGGCCTGGCCGTGCAGCAGCAACGCATGCGGCCAGTGGCTGCGCAGTTGCCGAAGGCGCTCCCAGTCGCCGGTCTGCCACGGATAGATCATTTTGAAATCAACCAGTTAGCCGAGAATATCAAAGCGCCGCGATCACGTGCCCGAGCTGGGCGCGGATCGTTTCGATGCTCTGCGTCGAATCGACGATCACGAAGCGGTACGGCGCCTCTTCCGCCCGGCGCAGGTATTCGGCGCGCGTGCGCATGAAAAACGCATCGGTCTCGCTCTCGAAGCGGTCCGGCTCGCGCGCCGCGCCGCGCCGCTCGCTCGCGGTGGCCGGCGGCACGTCGAACAGCACCGTCAGGTCGGGCTGGAAACCGCCCTGCACCCAGCGCTCGAGCGTCTCCAGCTTGTCGCGCGGCAAGCCGCGCCCGCCGCCCTGGTAGGCGAAGGTCGCGTCGGTGAAGCGGTCGGAGAGCACCCAGTCGCCGCGTGCGAGCGCCGGCTCGATCACCTGGGCCAGATGCTCGCGGCGCGCCGCGAACATCAATAGGGCCTCGGTTTCGAGGTCCATCGGCTGATGCAGCAGGATCTCGCGCAGCGCCTCGCCAAGCGGCGTGCCGCCCGGCTCGCGCGTCATCACGACCTGGCGCCCGGCGCCGGCCAGCTTGTCTGCAAGCCGGTCGCGAAACCAGGCGAGATGCGTGGTCTTGCCCGCACCGTCGATGCCCTCGAACGTGATGAATCGGCCCCGCGCCATTTACTGCCCCCGAATGTATTTGTCGACTGCCTTGTTATGGTCGACCAGATTGTTCGAAAAAATGCTGCTGCCATCGCCCCGCGCCACGAAATACAGCGCGGCCGTCGCAGCCGGATTGAGCGCCGCCTGCAGCGACGCCGCGCCCGGCAGCGCAATGGGTGTCGGCGGCAAACCGAGGTGCAGATACGTATTGTAAAGAGTGTCGGTCTGCAGATCTTGCCTGTGCAGGCGGCCCTGGTAATTTTCGCCGAGTCCGTAGATCACGGCGGGGTCGGTCTGCAGCGGCATGCCCGCGCGCAGCCGGTTGGCGAACACCGCGGCCACGAGCGGCCGGTCGCCGGCCTTGCCCGTCTCCTTCTCGATCAGCGACGCGAGCGTGAGCGCCTCGTAGGGCGACTGGAGCGGCAGCCCCGGCGCGCGCACGGACCAGGCTTCGGCGAGCCGCGTCTGCATCAGCCGGTAGGCGCGGCGATAGACGTCGAGGTCGCTCGTGTCCTTGTCGAAGAGATAGGTGTCGGGGAAGAACAGGCCTTCGGCATTGCCCATCGGCGCGGCCGGCGCGCCGATCGCGGCGAGCAGTTGCGCGTCGCTCATGCCGGCGCTGTCGTGGTGCAGCGCCGGGTTGGCGTCGAGCTCCGCGCGCATGCGCTTGAAGGTCCAGCCTTCGATGATCGTCGCGACGTACTCGTTGACGTCGCCGAGCGCCATCTTTTGCAGCACCTCGTAGGGCGTGATGCCGAGCTTGAATTCGTAGTTGCCGGACTTGAGCGTGCTTTGCAGGCCGAGCACGCGCGTCATCAGCACGAACAGGTCGGTCTGGACCGGCACGCCGCCGCGCCGCAGCTGCGCGGTGACGCTGCGTACCGAACTGTGCGGCTTGATGGTCACATCGAGCTGAGGGGTGGCAAGCTGCACGGGGGAATTGGCCCAGTGCCAGATGCCGCCCACGGCGGCCGCGCCAAGCACGGCGAGCGTGGCGCCGGCAACAAGGCATTTCTTGAGGAGGGACATGAAAACACGGCTCGGAACGAGCCTCCTATAATAACCGCTTGCCCTCGCTAAAGTCAGGATTGACTGTTCCCCGAATCCATGAATTCCCCGCTCGATTCCGCCGCCACGCTTCCCGTCACCGCCGCCGAGCCGCCCGCCGCGCATGATTTCGAGGCTGTCCTCAAGGGCGGCGCGTACGCGATCCTGCCGCAGTTCGGCGTGATCGACGCCAGCGGCGACGACGCCGCAAGCTTCCTGCACAGCCAGCTCACGAACGACATCCAGCATCTGGATGTGGCCGGTGCGCGCCTCGCGGGCTACTGTTCGCCGAAGGGGCGCCTTCTCGCCTCATTTCTCGTCTGGAAGAGCGGCGAAGCAATCCGTCTCCTGATCGCGAAGGACGTGCAGGCGAGCGTGCAGAAGCGGCTCTCGATGTTCGTGCTGCGCGCGAAGGCAAAGCTCGTGGACGACAGCGAGAAGCTGCTCGTGGTGGGCCTTGCCGGCGACGTGCGCGGCGCGCTCGCGGCGCAATTCGACGCCCTGCCCGATGGCGTGCACGTGAAAGTAGACGACCCGGCCGGCACGCTGGTCCGCCTGCCCGACGCGGCCGGCCGCCTGCGTTATCTCTGGGTCGGCCCGAACGAAGCCGTCGAGGCGCGCCTCGCGTCGCTCGAAGGCAAGCTCACGCGCGTAGCGCCGGCCGTGTGGGACTGGCTCGACATCCGCGCGGGCGAGCCGCGCATCACCCAGGCGGTTTCGGAGCAGTTCGTGCCGCAGATGGTGAACTACGACGTGCTTGGCGGCGTGAACTTCAAGAAGGGCTGCTATCCGGGCCAGGAGATCGTGGCGCGCAGCCAGTATCGCGGCACGATCAAGCGCCGCACCGCGCTGGCGAGCGTCGCCGCGGAGCTCGATGCCGCGCGCGCGGGCGCCGAGCTCTTTCATTCCGACGACCCCGGCCAGCCGTGCGGCATGATCGTCAACGCGGCGAACGCGCCGGAGGGCGGCGTCGATCTGCTCGCGGAAATCAAGCTCGGCGCGCTCGAGTCGGGCACCGTGCATCTGGGCGCCGCCGACGGCCCCGCCCTACGCTTCCTGCCGCTGCCGTACGCACTGCCCGCCGAGGTCTGACGCGTTGGCCCCGTACCCGCGCGTCGCGCGCCGCGCCCTGCACGCATCCGTTGCACCGGCCGCGGCGGCGCGCGCCGCTGAGCCCGAGCCATGTGCCTGATCGTTTTCGACTGGCGCCCCGAAGCCACGGCAGGCGCCATGTTTACGCTTGCCGCGAACCGCGACGAGTTCCTGCGCCGCACCGCCGAGCCGCTCCACTGGTGGGACGACACCCCCCACGTGCTCGCGGGCCGCGACCTCGTGGGCGGCGGAACATGGCTCGGCATGACGCGCGGCGGCCGCTTCGCCGCCCTCACGAACTACCGGGCCCCGCATGAAATGCGGCCCGACGCGCCCACGCGCGGCACGCTCGTCTCGGCCTGGCTCGCCGGCAGCGAGGGCCTGCCCGATACGCCGCTCGGCTATCTGGCCGAAGTGGCGCGCAATGGCGGCCTCTATAACGGCTTCAATCTGGTGGTGGGTGACTGGACGCGGCGCGAACTGGCCTGGTACTGCAATCGCGGCGATCTCGCGCCCGCGCTCCTGCCATCCGGCACGCACGGCATTTCGAACGCCGTGCTCGATACGCCCTGGCCCAAGCTCGTGCGCAAGCGCGCCGAGCTTGCCGGGCTGGTCGGCAATGGGGCACCGGCCCCGCTCGAGCGGCTCGTGGCGATGATGCGCGACCCGCAGATCGCCCGCGACGACGAATTGCCGGCCACCGGCATCCCGCTCGAGCGCGAACGCGCGCTCTCGGCGGCCTTCATCGAAACGCCCGAATACGGCACGCGCGGCACCACGGCGCTGCGCGTCAGCGCGGATGGCACGCGTATCGAGGCCGAGGTCGTCGAGCGCAGCGACGACAACGGCTCGCATCGCATCGTGCGGCCCGGCGACTTCGAGCGCCACGAGCGATTCGTCGTCGAGACGCGCTGAGCGTCACGGCGGCTGGATCGCCGCGCCGTTCAATCTACCCGCTTCACTTCCGGCTTCAACGAAAGCGGATCGATGGGGTTGCGCAACGTTTCGATGTCCTCATGACGCAGCTTCACCGAAGGGAGAATCTGCGGATGCGTGAGGATGTAGAAGCGGTTTTCGCGGATCGCGTCGAAGGTTTGCGTGGCGACGTCGTCCGGCGTGATGCGGCCCGAGCGCACCGCGCGCTGCAGCTGCAGGTCGGCGGCCTGCTGCGAACGCGTGGGCGGCGCGTCGTTGCGCAGGTCGTCGGGGCGGCTGCGCTCCGCGTTGGCGATGCCCGTGGGCACGAACGCCGGGCACAGCACCGAGCAGCCGACCGCCGCGCCGACACTCTTGAGGTCGTGATACAAGGTTTCGGTGAGCGACACGACCGCGTGCTTCGACGCGTTATAGACGCCCATCGCCGAAGGCGACAGCAAGCCCGCGACGGAAGCCGTGTTGACGATATGCGCGGGCTCGCCCTGGGCCAGCATGATGGGCGTGAAGGCGCGCACGCCGTTCGCAACGCCGATCACGTTCACGCTGAACACCCACTCCCAGTCCTTCGCGCTGCTTTCCCACACGAAGCCGCCGGTGCCCACGCCCGCGTTATTGAAGAGCAGATGCACTTTGCCGTAGGTGTCGACTGCGGCTTTCGCGAGCGCGTCGACCGCGGCCGGGTCGCGCACGTCGGTCCGCACGCCGATCGCTTCGGCGCCGGCGGCGCGCAACGCCGCCACCGTCTCGTCGAGCTGTTTTTGATCGACGTCCGCGAGCACGAGCTTCATGCCGAGCCCGGCGGCCTTGTGGGCGAACGCGCGGCCAAAGCCGCTCGCGGCGCCCGTGATGACGGCCACGCGGCCGTGAAACTGGAACGGATCAGCCATTGCTATCCCTGGTTGGACGCGCTGCGTTGGAATCCATGACAAAGCCGGCGCACGAGCGCCGGCCAGGCGTGAAGCATCAGACCAGCTTGACGAGCTGCTTGCCGAAGTTCTGCCCCTTGAGCATGCCAAGGAACGCGGACGGCGCGTTCCCGAGGCCTTCGGCCACGGTTTCGCGATACGCCAGTTGCTTCTGCGCGACGAGCGCGCCGAGCTCCTTGAGCGCCTGCGGCCATACGTCCATGTGCTCGCTCACGATGAAGCCCTGCACGAGCAGCCGCTGCGTGAGCAGGAGACCCGGATACTTGAGCGGCTGCGGATTGCCGTCGTAGCCCGCGATCATGCCGCACAGCGCGATGCGCCCGAATGCGTTCATGCGCGCGAGCGTCGCATCGAGCACCTCGCCGCCGACGTTCTCGAAGTAGCCGTCCACGCCGTCGGGCGTCGCGGCCTTGAGGTCCTGGTACAGGTTGCCGGCCTTGTAGTCGACGCAGGCGTCGAAGCCCAGCGTCTCCACGACGTAGCGGCACTTGTCCGCGCCGCCGGCAATGCCCACCGCGCGGCAGCCCGCGCGCCTGGCGAGCTGGCCCACCACGCTGCCCACCGCGCCGCTCGCGGCGCTCACGACGACCGTCTCGCCCGCCTTCGGCGCGATGATGCGGTTCAGGCCGTACCAGGCGGTGACGCCCGGCATGCCTACCGGTCCAAGGTAAGCGGAGAGCGGCACGTGGGTCGTGTCGACGAGCTGCATGCCCGAGCCGTCCGAGGTGCCGAACTCCTGCCAGCCGAACATCGCCACCACCTTGTCGCCGGCCTTGTACTTCGGATTGCGCGATTCGACCACCTCGCCCACCGTCCCGCCGATCATCACTTCGCCGAGCGGCTGCGGCGCCGCGTAGGACTTGCTCTCGTTCATGCGGCCGCGCATGTACGGATCGAGCGAGAGGTAGTGGTTGCGCACGCGCACCTGCCCTTCCTGCAGCGGCGCGAGCGGGGTCTCGACGAGACGGAAATTGTCGACGCTCGCAGCGCCTTCCGGGCGCGACGCAAGCAGGATCTGGCGATTCATTTGGGTCATGGCGTTCGCTCTGCGGCGCGTGGCCGCGTAGGTGAATGGCGAGACAGGAAGGGCGCGCCGGCGTGCTCAGCCGTCGCTCGGTCCCGGCTTCGCCGTTGGATCGCTGCGCAGCCGCTGGCGCGCGACGTCGCGCCCCACCGCAAGCCTGCGCATGTACTTGAAGGTGCCGAGCGCTTTCGCGACGAAATGGCCTTCGCTATCGCGCACTTCGCCTTCGCAATAGGCCATCGTGGTCGTGCGCGTGAGCACGCGCCCATAGGCGCGCAACTCGCCGCGGCCCGGCTGCATGAAGTTGACTTTCATTTCGACGGTGACGACGCCCACGCCGTCGCCGGCCACGCTGCGCGCGGCCATGGCGAGCGCGATGTCGGCCAGCGTCATCGTCACGCCGCCGTGGGCGATGTCCCACGTGTTCAGATGCCGCTCGGCGAGCAACAGCGCGACTTCGCTCGCGCCGTCGCGCGCGCTCACGAGCTGCGCGCCGAGATGATCGACGAACGGGCTTTCGATGGTCATCTGCGAAGTCGCTACGGCGCCGCCGTCTGCCTTGCTCTTACCCTGGTCCTGGTCACTCATGATGCTCAATCGGCGCTCAATCAGATCACGTAATCGACACACTGGCGGCCTTCCGTCACGGCCTTCGCGAACTGCTTCACGACGACGTGATCGGGGTGGTCCTGATAGGCGTCGAGGGCGGCCTTGTCGGCGAAGTCGGAGACGAGCGCGATGTCGAACGTCGACGCGAGGCCCGGTTCCGCCAGGCCGACTTCCAGATGCAGCGTACCGGGCACGAGATTGCGACAGCCTTCCAGAAGGGCCTTGAACTTCACGAGGTTTTCCTCGCGGGTTGCACCTTCCGCCGACTCCTTGAGCTGCCACATGACGATATGACGAATCAACGTATTCACCTTTTCAGTCTGCGTTGAAGAGGCGCGGCACGAGGCGCGCGCCGGAAGACGTCATGATACCCGCGCGACCTGCCGCGCGAGGGGAGCCCCTGCAAGCCCATGCCAGGCGAAAAGCCGCCTTCGGCCCTCCGGCGCCGGCGTCAGACGATCTCGAAGAGACCGGCCGCACCCTGCCCGCCGCCGATGCACATCGTCACGACCGCGAGCTTCGCGCCGCGACGCTTGCCTTCGATGAGCGCATGGCCCGTGAGGCGTGCGCCCGATACGCCGTACGGGTGGCCAACCGCAATCGCGCCGCCGTTCACGTTCAGGCGATCGGCCGGGATGCCGAGCTTGTCGCGGCAGTAGAGCACCTGCACGGCGAACGCCTCGTTCAGCTCCCACAGGTCGATGTCCTCGACCTTGAGACCGGCCTGCTTGAGCAGCTTGGGCACCGCGAACACCGGGCCGATGCCCATTTCGTCGGGCTCGCAGCCGGCCACGGCGAAGCCGCGGAAGATGCCGAGCGGCGTAAGGCCCTCGCGCTCCGCGACCTTTGCGTTCATCACCACGCAGGCGCTCGCGCCGTCCGAGAACTGGCTCGCGTTGCCCGCGGTGATAACACCGCCCGGCAGCGCCGTGCGGATCTTCGCCACGCCTTCGAGCGTCGTGTCGGCGCGGATGCCTTCGTCGGCGGCGATCGTCACTTCCTTCGTCACGAGCTGGCCGGTTGCCTTGTCGGCGACGCCAGCGAGCACCGTCATCGGCACGATTTCCGCATTGAACAGACCCGCGGCCTGTGCGGCGGCGGCGCGCTGCTGCGACTGCACGCCGTATTCGTCCTGACGCTCCTTCGAAATTTCGTAGCGCTTCGCGACGTTTTCGGCGGTCTGCAGCATGCTCCAGTAAATCTCGGGCTTGTTCTGCTTGAGCCAGCCTTCGTAAGCCAGGTGGCGATTCATCTCGTTCTGCACGCACGAGATCGACTCCACGCCGCCCGCGACGAACACGTCACCCTCGCCCGCGATCACGCGTTGCGCGGCCAGCGCAATGGTTTGCAGTCCGGACGAACAGAAGCGGTTGACCGTCATGCCCGGCACGGAAACCGGCAGGCCCGCGCGCAATGCGATCTGGCGCGCGATGTTGCCGCCCGTCGCGCCTTCAGGGTTGGCGCAGCCCATGATCACGTCTTCGACGCGCGAGGGGTCGAGGTTGGCGCGCTCGACGGCGGCCTTCGTCACGTGTCCGCCCAGGGTCGCGCCGTGGGTCATGTTGAACGAGCCCTTCCACGATTTGGCGAGGCCCGTGCGCGCGGTCGATACGATTACGGCGTCAGTCATGTGTGTCTCCTGCTACTAATAGGTTGATCCTGCAAGGCGATGTCCGGATTGAAACGGACCCTTCATGAAAGACCGCGCAACACCTCTGCCGATTGCACGCGCGTCACGCCCGCAGCGAGCAGTTGCTCCCAGGCGGCGGCCAGCGAGCCGTTCAGATCGATGGCGCGCGAGGCGTCCTCGATCAGCACGGCCTCGAACCCGGCGGCGCGCGCATCGAGCGCGGACCACGCAACGCAGTAGTCGGTCGCGAGGCCGCAGCAGTACACGCGCTTCACGCCCGCTTCGCGCAGATAGCCCGTGAGGCCCGTGGGCGTCTTGCGGTCGGCTTCGAGGAAGGCCGAGTAGCTGTCGACGTCGGCGTGATGGCCTTTGCGGATGATCGCGCGAGCATGCGGCACGTCGAGCCCGCTATGCAGCGCGGCGCCTTCGCTGCCCTGCACGCAATGCGTCGGCCACAGCACCTGCTCGCCATACGGCAGCGTCATCGTCTCGAAAGGCTGCCGGCCCGCGTGGTTCGCCGCGAACGAAACGTGCTGCGCCGGGTGCCAGTCCTGCGTAAGCACGACATGGCTGAAGCCCTGCGCGAGCCGGTTCACGACCGGCACGACTTCGTCGCCGTGCGCGACGGCAAGCGCCCCGCCCGGCATGAAGTCGTATTGCAGGTCGATCAGCAGCAGCACGTCATCCGCGCTTCTCATGATGTCCGTCCGGTGAACGACTCAGTTGAAGGTGCCGCCCTTTTCGGCGAGGTCGGCCAGCGACGGCGCGATCTGCCAGGCGTCGCCGTTGGGCTGTTCCGCGTAGCGGCGAATGGCGCGCGCCACGTTGTACAGGCCCGCGGTATCGGCATAGAGCATCGGGCCGCCGCGCCACAGCGGGAAACCGTAGCCGGTCAGATAGACCATGTCGATGTCCGACGCCTTCGAGGCGATGCCTTCTTCCAGGATCTTCGCGCCTTCATTCGCGAGCGCATACACGAGACGCTCGACGATTTCCTGGTCGCCGATCTTGCGGCGCGCGATGCCCGCTTCCTTCGAGTACGCGACGATCATGTCGTCCACGAGGGCCGAAGGCAGCGCGTTGCGCTCGCCCGCCTTGTAGTCGTACCAGCCGGCGCCGGTCTTCTGGCCGAAACGCCCGCCTTCGCAGAGGCGGTCGGCGATCTTCGAGTACTTGAGGTCCGGCTTCTCCTGATAGCGGCGCTTGCGGATCGCCCAGCCGATATCGTTGCCGGCGAGGTCGCTCATGCGGAACGGACCCATCGCGAAGCCGAACTTCTCGATCGCGCGGTCCACCTGCGCGGGCAGCGCGCCTTCTTCGAGCAGGTAGAGCGCCTGGCGCACGTACTGCTCGATCATGCGGTTGCCGATGAAGCCGTCGCACACGCCCGACACCACGGCCGTCTTGCGGATCTTCTTCGCGAGCTGCATGACCGTTGCGAGCACATCTTTCGCCGTCTCCTTGCCGCGCACGACTTCGAGCAGCTTCATGACGTTGGCCGGGCTGAAGAAGTGCATGCCCACCACGTCCTGCGGACGCTTCGTGAAAGCAGCGATCTTGTCGACGTCGAGCGTCGAGGTGTTCGAGGCGAGGATCGCGCCGGGCTTCGCGACTTCGTCGAGCCGCTTGAAGACCTGCTCCTTCACGCCCAGCTCTTCGAACACGGCTTCGATGATGAGGTCGGCCTGCTTGAGGTCGTCGTAGGTGAGCGTCGGGCGGATCAGCGCCATGCGCGCTTCGAGCTTTTCGGCCGTGAGCTTGCCCTTCTTGACCTGCGCTTCGTAGTTCTTACGGATCGTCGCGATGCCGCGGTCGAGCGCCTCCTGCTTCATTTCGAGCAGCGTGACGGGCACCCCCGCGTTGAGGAAGTTCATCGTGATGCCGCCGCCCATCGTGCCCGCGCCGATCACGGCGACCTGCTGGATGTCGCGCGTGGGCGTATTCGAGGGCACGTCGGGAATCTTGCTCGCGGCGCGCTCGCCGAAGAATGCGTGACGCAGCGCGCGGCTTTCCGGCGTCTGCACGAGTTCCATGAAGCATTCGCGCTCGAACGCGAGACCCTTGACGAAGCCGTCCTTCACGCCCGCGGCAACGGCGTCGACGCACTTCACGGGCGCCGGATAGTTCTTCGCCATCGCGGCCACCGTGTTGCGCGCGAACTGCAGGAAGCCTTCGGCGTTCGGATGCTCGATCTTGCGGTTGCGCACGAGCGGATGCGGACCCGAGTTGTCGGACGCCTTGCGCGCGAACGCGACGGCTTCGCCGAGCAGATCGCCTTGCGCGATGGCGTCGAAGAGGCCCGTGCCGGCGAGCTTTTCGGACAGCACGGGCGTGCCGGTCACGATCATGTTCAGTGCGGGTTCGAGGCCGAGCGCGCGCGGCAGGCGCTGCGTGCCGCCGGCGCCAGGCAGAATGCCGAGCTTGACTTCGGGCAGCGCGATCTGCGCGCCGGGCGCGGCGATGCGATAGTGCGCGCCGAGCGCGAGTTCGAGGCCGCCGCCCATCGCAACGCTGTGAATCGCCGCGACGACGGGTTTGGCGCTCTTTTCGACTTCGTCGATGACGGTGTGGAGCGTGGGCTCCTGGGTCGCCTTCGGCGTGTTGAATTCGGTGATGTCCGCGCCGCCCGAGAACGCCTTGCCGGCGCCCGTGATCACGATGGCGACGACGGCCGGATCGCTGTTGGCGCGCGCGACGCCCTCGACGATGCCGGTCCGGGTGGAATGCCCGAGACCGTTGACGGGCGGGTTGTTGAGCGTGATGACGGCGACGCCGTCGCGAGTCGTATAGTCCACTGCCATTTGCCTGCCTCCATGCTTGCGGGCCGCGTTGTGCGTCGCCGGCTTCATTGTCCGACATTCCCGGTCAGCAAACAGGATACACAAAAAAGAACGTTCGTTCAATTTTTGTCGATGCAAGCAGGCTCAGGGTTTCTACGCGGGATCGTGGCCCGCCGGCGCGTTCATGGGGCAGGAGGCCTCGGCGGCGAGCGCCGTCGGCAGGACGTAGTCGTGAAACTGCTCGCGCAGCTTGAGCTTTTGCAGCTTGCCGGTGGCCGTATGCGGCAGCGATTCGACAAATACGACGTCGTCGGGCTGCCACCATTTCGCGATCTTGCCGACGTAAAAGGCCAGCAGTTCCTCGCGCGTGACCTCGGCGCCGGGCTTCTTCACGGCAACAATCAGGGGCCGTTCGGTCCAGCGAGGATGCGCGCAAGCGATGCAGGCGGCCTCCGCGATGGCCGGGTGCGCAACCGCAATGTTTTCCAGATCGATCGAGCTGATCCACTCCCCGCCCGACTTGATCACGTCCTTGCTGCGGTCGGTGATATGGAGGAAGCCGTCGGGATCGATGGTCGCCACGTCGCCGGTCGGGAACCAGCCGTCGACGAGCGGCGTGCCCTCCTGGCGGAAATAGCGGTCGATGACCCACGGTCCGCGCACGTGCAGATCGCCGAAGGCCACGCCGTCCCAGGGCAGTTCGCGCCCGTCCTCGCCGACGATCTTCATGTCGACGCCGAAAATCACGCGCCCCTGCTTCTCCAGCAGCGCGCGCTGCGCCTCCGGCGGCCGCTGCGACTGCTCCCAGTTCAGCTTCGCGAGCGTGCCGAGCGGCGACATCTCGGTCATGCCCCAGGCGTGAATCACCTGCACGCCGTAGACGTCCTCGTAGGTGCGCAGCATGGCCGGCGGACACGCCGAGCCGCCGATCACCGTGCGCTGTAGCGTGGAAAACTTCACGCCGGCCTCGCGCATATAGGTAAGCAGTCCGAGCCACACGGTCGGCACGCCGGCCGAGCAGGTCACGCCTTCCGCTTCCATCAGTTCGTAGAGCGACTTGCCGTCCAGCTCCTTGCCCGGCAGCACGAGCTTCGCGCCGTTCAGCGGCGCCGCGTGCGGAATGCCCCACGCGTTCACATGGAACATCGGCACCACGGGCAGGATCGCGTCGCGCGAGGAAAGCGCCATCGCGTCGGGCAGCGAAGCGCCGTAGGCATGCAGCACCTGCGAGCGGTGCGTGTAGAGCGCCCCCTTCGGATTGCCGGTCGTGCCGGACGTGTAGCAGAGGTTCGACGCGCTGCGTTCGTCGAGCGCCGGCCAGTCATAGCGGCCGTCCTGTTCGTCGAGCAGCGTCTCGTAGCAGAGCACCGGGGTACGCATGTCCGGCCGGTGCGATTGCGCGGCCAGCGCGATCCAGCCGCGCACGTTCGGGCATTGCGGCGCGAGCGCGTCGACGAGCGGCGCGAACGTGGTGTCGAAAAGAATGTAGCGGTCGTCCGCGTGGTTGATGATCCAGGCGATCTGCTCGGGAAAGAGCCGCGGATTGATCGTATGGCAGACGGCGCCGAAACCCGTCACGCCGAAGTACGCTTCCAGGTGCCGATAACCGTTCCACGCGAGCGTGCCGACGCGCTCCCCGGGCGCCACACCCAGCGCGACGAGCGCCTGCGCAAGCCGCTTCGCGCGCGTCTCGCACTCGCGGTACGTATAGCGATGCACATCGCCTTCGATGCGGCGCGACACGATCTGCGTGTCGCCGTGATGCTGCGCCGCGTGCACGAGCAGCGACGACAGGTTGAGCGGCACGTCCATCATCTGTCCCAGCAGCGGCGCAGTCGTCGTCGCAGTCATCGTTGTCGGTCTCCTCGCTCTCTTTGTCTGTTGTCGTCTGTTGTCGATGGTTCGCGCGGCCGCCGCGGCCCGCCCGGCGGGGGCCGAGCGGCCGGCCAGCACGCCGGCTGGCGCGGATTTACAATATCGGCTATTCAACAGGCGCTCAACATGTCGTTTTCACCAGGCCTTTCCCATCCCGAAGCAGGCTCCGCTGCCTTGCCCGAAGCCCCGTCCGGCGTCCAGACGGATGTTCACGCGGGCCCGCTCGCCGAACTCGAACGCGAGCTCATGACGCCGCGCGGCGACGCGTTTTCCTCGCTGGGCGCAGCCTTCCTCACGCGGCTGCCGGCGGCACCGCTGCCTGAGCCCTACCTCGTCGGTTTTTCGGCCGGCACGGCCGCGCTGCTCGGACTCGACCCCGCGCTCGCCGCCGACCCGGCCCTTCCTGCGTTCGCCGCGCTCTTTGCCGGCAACACCACGCGCGAACGCACGGGAGAAACGATGTCGTATGCCTCGGTCTATTCCGGGCACCAGTTCGGCGTGTGGGCCGGCCAGCTCGGCGACGGCCGCGCGCTCGGCATCGGCGAACTGGAGCACGCCGGGCAGCGCTTCGAACTCCAGCTCAAAGGCGGGGGGCGCACGCCCTATTCCCGCATGGGCGACGGCCGCGCGGTGCTGCGCTCGTCGATCCGCGAATTCCTGTGCTCGGAGGCCATGCATCATCTGGGCATTCCCACGACGCGCGCACTCGCGGTGATCGGCTCCGACCTGCCGGTGCGGCGCGAGGAACTCGAAACGGCTGCCGTCGTCACGCGCGTCTCGCCGAGCTTCGTGCGCTTCGGCCACTTCGAGCACTTCTACTCGAACGACAACGTCGTCGCGCTACAGGCGCTCGCCGACCACGTGATCGCGCGCTTCTACCCGCAACTGCGCGAAGCCGACGACCCCTATCTCGCGCTGCTCGACGAGGCCGTGCGCAACACGGCGGCGCTCATGGTCGAGTGGCAGTCCGTGGGCTTCTGTCACGGCGTGATGAACACGGACAACATGTCGATCCTCGGCCTCACGATCGACTACGGTCCGTTCGGCTTCATCGACGGCTTCGACGCGAACCATATCTGCAACCATTCGGATTCGCAGGGGCGCTACGCCTACCGCATGCAGCCGCAGATCGCGTACTGGAATCTCTTCTGCCTCGCCCAGGCGCTGCTGCCGCTTTTCGGGCTGCAACGTGACGCGGCGGACGAAAGCGCCGACGATAAGACGCGCGGCGAACGCGCGGTAGCCGACGCCCAGGCCGTGCTCGAACGCTTCAAGGCGTATTTCTCGCCGGCGCTGGAGGCGCGCATGCGCGCCAAGCTCGGCCTCGAAACGGCGCGCGAGGGCGACGATGCGCTCTCTAACCGGCTCTTCGAAATCATGCACGCGAACCGTGCCGATTTCACGCTGACCTTCCGCCACCTTGCCGGTGTCTCGAAGCACGGAGCGCAACAAGACGCGCCCGTGCGCGACCTGTTCCTCGATCGCCCGGCCTTCGACGCCTGGGCGAACGACTACCGCGCGCGGCTTCAGGAAGAACCGCGCAGCGACGAGGTGCGCGCCGAGGCGATGAACCGCGTGAACCCGAAGTTCGTGCTGCGCAATCATCTCGCGCAAACAGCGATCGAACGCGCGCAGCAGAAGGATTTCAGCGAAGTGGAGCGGCTCGCGCGGGTGCTCTCGCGCCCGTTCGACGAGCAGCCCGAGCACGCGGCTTACGCGGCGCTGCCGCCCGACTGGGCCGGCACGCTTTCGGTGAGCTGCTCTTCGTGATGTGGCTCGTGAACCGCCGCTTCCGCCCGACGTTTTCAGCGTTGTCTTTCAGCAGACAGGAACCCCGACATGAGCCATGACGATCACAATTCCCCCGCCTATCCCGGCCACAAGGACGACGAAGCGTGGCGCAAACAGCTCTCGGACACGGACTATCAGGTGACGCGCCACGCGGCCACCGAGCGCCCGTTCACGGGCCGCTACTGGGATCATTGGGACCGCGGCATCTACGACTGCGTGTGCTGCGGCACCCCGCTCTTCGAATCGGATACGAAATTCGACGCCGGCTGCGGCTGGCCGAGCTACTTCCGCCCGATCAACGGCGAAGTGATCGAGGAACGCACGGACCGCTCGCACGGCATGCTACGCATCGAGGTGCGCTGCAAGCACTGCGGCGCGCATCTGGGCCACGTGTTCGAGGACGGTCCCGCCCCAACCGGCCTCCGGTATTGCATCAATTCGGCTGCGCTACAATTCGAGCCCAAGTGACCGCGGCGCCCTGGGCGTCGCGTCCCCTTTTTGCGGCGCACTTTGCAAACCTTCGGGCCGATAATGAAATTTCTGTTTGATCTGTTTCCGATCATCCTCTTCTTCGTTGCCTTCAAGCTGTGGGGCATCTTCACGGCAACGGCCGTGGCCATCGTCGCAACGCTCGTGCAGATCGCGTGGGTGGCTTTCCGTCACCGCAAGGTCGATCCCATGCTGTGGGTATCGCTCGCCATCGTCGTGGTGTTCGGCGGCGCGACGCTCGTGCTGCACGACGAAACCTTCATCAAGTGGAAGCCCACCGTGCTGTACTGGGCCTTCTCGGTCGCGCTGCTGGGCGCGCAGCTGGGCTTCGGCAAGAACCTCATCGAGACGATGATGGGCAAGCAGATCACGCTGCCGCACCGCGTCTGGACGCAGCTCAATCTGATCTGGGCGATCTTCTTCGTGCTGCTCGGCCTCGTGAACCTCTTCGTCGCGTTCCACTTCTCGACCGACGCGTGGGTGGACTTCAAGCTCTTTGGCGCAACCGGCATTCTCGTGGTGTTCATCGTCGGGCAGAGCCTGTGGCTTTCGCGTTACATCAAGGAAGAGGAATGAGCGACGTCTTCCTGAACGCCAGCCCGGCCGAACGCATGGCGCTGATCGAGTCGCGCCTCGCGGCGGCGCTTGCGCCCATCGCGTCGATCGCGGTGCGCGACGACAGTGCGCAGCACGCGGGCCATGCCGGCGCCGCGGCCGGCGGCCATTACAGCGTCACGATCGTGGCCGCCGCATTCGCGGGGAAAGCCCGCGTGGCAAGGCATCGCATGGTGTATGATGCGCTGGCCGAGGCGATGCAGCGCGGCATCCACGCGCTCGCGATCACGGCGCTCACGCCCGAAGAAGCCGCAGCGCTGCCACGGTAGCCCTGCTTTCCGGTTCGCCTTTTAGTTTCTCTTGCATTTTCCATTCGTTCCCGTTTAGTTGCCCTTTGGGTTCGCCCTGTTAGGACTTTCCGATGACCTTGAAGAAAACCCGTCTCTGGGTGTTGCTGGCTGCTTGCGCGGCGGCTCCCGCTTTCGCGCAGAACATCGCCGTCGTGAACGGCACGCCGATTCCCAAAGCACGCGCCGACGCGCTCGTCGAACAGCTCGTCCACCAAGGCCAGCAGGACTCCCCGCAGCTGCAGGCGGCCGTGCGTGAAGAACTCGTGAACCGCGAGATCCTGATGCAGGAAGCGATTCGCGAAGGCATTCCGAACCAGCCGGACGTGAAGGCGCAGATCGCCGTGGCCCAGCAGACGGTCGTGCTGCGCGCGCTGATCGAAAACTTCGTGAAGAACAATCAGCCGACCGACGCCGAAGTCAAGGCGCGCTACGACCAGTTGATCAAGGACGCGGGCGGCAGCGAGTATCACCTGCACCACATCCTCGTGGACAACGAGCAGGAAGCGAAGGACCTGATCGCGAAGATCAAGGCCGGCGCGAGCTTCGAAGACCTCGCGAAGCAGTACTCGAAGGACCCGGGCTCGGCGAAGAACGGCGGCGACCTCGACTGGTCGGATCCGAAGGCCTACGTGCCCGAATTCGCCGCGGCGGCAACGCATCTGCAAAAAGGCCAGATGACTGATGCTCCGGTGCACACGCAGTTCGGCTGGCACATCATCCGCGTGGACGACATCCGCCCGATCACGCCGCCGCCG
Organism: Paraburkholderia acidipaludis NBRC 101816; assembly: GCF_000684975.1. Classification (GTDB taxonomy): domain Bacteria; phylum Pseudomonadota; class Gammaproteobacteria; order Burkholderiales; family Burkholderiaceae; genus Paraburkholderia; species Paraburkholderia acidipaludis. Next base: position 125,870 of record NZ_BAXZ01000018.1, read on the forward strand.
CTCGACCAGGTGCGCCCGCAGATCACGCAGCAACTGCAGCAGGAAAAGCTGCAGGCGTTCGAAGAGAATCTGCGCAAGCAGGCAAAGATCCAGTAACGCGCCCGGCGCGATGCTGTGACGAAAAACCCGCGACCTTGATGGCGCGGGTTTTTTGTTGGCCCTCTCTTTTGCCTGTTGCTGCATGCGCTGGCCGCGACCACGCAGCTATCCGGGAAGCTCGCTCAGCTCGTAGCTCGTGCTCCGGCCGCCGCCCTTCGTCTTCCGCAACACCCCACGCGTCAGCAAATCGTTGATGTCGCGCAAGGCCGTATCGGAAGAACATTTGGCAATGGCAGCCCATTTGCCGCTCGTGAGCTTGCCGTCGAAACCATCGAGCAGTTTGTTAAGCAGCTTCACCTGGCGCTCGTTGAATGGCGACGTCGCCCACTCGCGCCAGAAGCGCGCCTTGGTCAGCACCGCATCGAGCGTGAACTGCGCCTGGTCGACCGCACGATGTAGCGCGTCGAAGAACCAGAGCAGCCACTCCGTCACATCCAGGCCCCGCTTCTGCGTGCGCTCCAGAATGTCGTAGTATCCCGCTCGCTCTCGCTGAATCTGAGCCGACAGACTGTAGAACCGTTGCAGGCTGCCGTCGGCTCGGGCGAGCAGCAAATCGCCGATCGCCCGGGCGATCCGGCCATTGCCGTCGTCGAACGGGTGCAGTGTCACGAACCATAGATGACCGAGGCCGGCCCTGATCAGCAGCGGCTCTTTGACGGGACCGTTGATCCAGTCGAGGAAGCGGCCGGTTTCGGCCTCCAGCCGGTTTGCGGGCGGCGCTTCGAAATGCACGCGCTGGCGGCCGATCGGACCCGACACCACCTGCATGGGTCCGCTGGCGTCGTCGCGCCAGGCGCCGACGTTGATCCGGGAAAGACCCGCATAGCCCGTGGGGAACAATGCGGCGTGCCAGCCGAACAGGCGTTCTCTCGTGACCGGAGACTCGCTGTGGGCCGTGGCGTCGAGCACCATCTCGACCACGCCTTCCACATGACGGTCCACCGGCGCGAGCGCGCCGACGTCCACGCCCAGACGGCGCGCAATGGACGAGCGTACCGATTGGACGTCGAGCCGTTCGCCCTCGATCTCGCTGGTCTTGACAACGTCCTCGGTGAGCGCGGCGAGGCTGGCCTGGTCGCGCAGCGCCATGCCGACGTCGGCCAGCCGTCCCGTCAACACGCCTTGGGCGCGACTGACCTCGGCCATGGGCGCTGCCAGTTTCGCCAGGTCGAAACGCCAGCTTGGCCAGTCGTTGGCCTGCCAGATGTAGGTGTAATCGCCGCTATTCATGCGGTGATTATGGGCGGCATTCGCCGCAGGGGCAAGTTAATCGCCGCATTTTATGCAGCGATTAGGGGGGTATTCGCCGCAACCTGAGCCGGCCCGTGCTGGTTAGGCCAGGATAATGGAGTCGCTGTATCGTGCGACTTGCTGGTCATGCGTGATCAACCTCAGCGGTTCAGTCAGGGCCTGGGCCACGAGGAGCCGGTCAAACGGATCCTGGTGATGCGACGGTAGCGCTTCGACAGCCGTTGCATGCTCGGCTTCGATTGGCAGGATGCGATACCCCGCTTCCCTGAAGTAATCCAACGCGGCTTTTCCAGATACCGGCATATCGCCGCGTTGCAGGGAATGCTTGATGCCGATTTCCCAGAGGCTCGCAACACTCACGAAGACGGTGCTGGTTTGCGCCAGAATCAGATCTCGCGCCGTTGAGGACAATTTCGGGCTATCCGTGATGGCCCAAAGCGCGATATGCGTGTCGAGCAGAAGATTCACGCGCCGCGTCCATAGAAGAGGTTTGCCACCTCTTCATTGTGGGCGTCGATGTCGTCGGGAACCTCGAAGCGCCCCTTGGCCACGCCAATGCGCCGTTCCACGGGCGCGACCGGAGCCAGCGGCACGAGTCGCGCGACCGGCCGGCCGCCGCGGGCAATGATGATTTCCGCTTCGCGCCCCAATTCGACGTCCTCCACCAGGCGCGACAGGGACGACTTGGCTTCAAGCATGTTGACGTAGTTCATGGGCGCTCCCGTTTAATATACTTAGTCTAGTCTGGCTAATCTCGTGAATCAAGCCGACACCGAATCGGCACCGAATGCCACGCAACAAAAAGCCGACCTCGCGGGTCGGCTTTTTGTCGTCAAGGCAAGGGGTAACGAACGCTCCCCTTAGCTCACCCACTTGCGCGCATTGCGGAACGCGCGCATCCACGGGCTCGCCTCGCCCCAGGCCTCCGGATGCCAGCTCATCGTCACCGTGCGCTGCACGCGCTCCGTGTGCGGCATCAGCACCGTGAAGCGGCCGTCCGGCGTCGTCACCGAGGTGATGCCCTGCGGCGAGCCGTTCGGGTTGAACGGATAACCCTCGGTAGCCTGCCCGCGGTGATCGACATAGCGCATCGCCACGGCCACCTTCGAAAGGTCGCCCTGCTGCGAAAAGTCGGCGTAGCCTTCGCCGTGCGCCACCGCCACCGGAATGCGCGAACCTTCCATGCCCGCGAAGAAGATCGACGGCGAACTCTGCACTTCCACGAGCGAGAAGCGCGCTTCGAACTGCTCCGACTTGTTGCGCGTGAACTTCGGCCACGCTTCCGCGCCGGGGATCATCGAGGCGAGACTCGACAGCATCTGGCAACCGTTGCAGATACCGAGCGCGAACGTGTCCGGACGCGCGAAGAAGGCGGCGAACATGTCCGCGAGCCTAGCGTTGAAGCGGATCGTCTTCGCCCAGCCCTCGCCCGCGCCCAGCACGTCGCCATACGAGAAGCCGCCGCACGCCACGGCGCCCGCGAAGTCGGCGAGCGTCGCGCGGCCTTCCAGCAGGTCGCTCATGTGGACGTCGTGGGCGTCGAAGCCCGCGCGGTCGAATGCGTAGGCGGTCTCCAGATGCGAGTTCACGCCCTGCTCGCGCAGGATCGCGACGCGCGGGCGCGCCCCGGTCGCGACGAACGGCGCGGCGATGTCCTCGGCCGCGTCGAACGTGAGATGCGGCTGCATGCCCGGATCGGCCGCGTCGAGCAACGCGTCGTATTCGGCATCGGCGCAGGCCGGATTGTCGCGCAGGCGCGCGATGCGCCAGCTCACTTCGCTCCAGGCGCGCTGCAGTTCGGCGCGCGGCGCTTCGTAGATGCGCTTCGCGTCGCGATAGATCTCGATCGCGTCGCGGTCGTTCAGTTGGCCGACCACGTGCGAGCAAGCCGAAAGACCATGCTGACGGAGCACCGCGAACACGGCGTCGCGCTGTTGCGCCGGCACCTGGATCACGGCGCCGAGCTCCTCGGAGAACAGCGCGCGCAGCGTGCGGTCCTCGCGGCGGCCGCTCGTCTGCTTCGCCCAGTCCTTGGCGTCGCCATAGTCGGATTCGTGTTCGGAGTCGAGCGCCAGCATGTCCACGTTCAGCGACACACCGGTGTGGCCCGCGAATGCCATTTCGCAGACGGTCGCCCAAAGACCGCCGTCCGAGCGGTCGTGGTAAGCGAGCAGTTGTTCGTTGGCGTTCAGTTGCTGGATGGCCGTGAAGAACTGCTTGAGGTCTTCGGCGCTGTCCACGTCCGGCACCGCGTCCCCCACCTGCTGCGTGACCTGCGCGAAGATGCTGCCGCCGAGGCGGTTTTTGCCGCGGCCCAGATCGATCGCGATCAGCACGGAGTCGACGCCGCGACCCGCTTCGTCGGTACGGCGCAGTTGCGGCGTGAGATGGCGGCGCACGTCCTCGACCGGCGCGAACGCCGAGATGATGAGCGACACCGGCGCGACGACTTCCTTCGCCACGCCCGCGTCGTTCCACTTCGTGCGCATCGAGAGCGAATCCTTGCCCACCGGAATGCCGATGCCGAGCGCCGGGCACAGCTCCATGCCGATCGCCTTCACGGTGTCGTAGAGCGCGGCGTCCTCGCCCGGCGCGCCGCACGCGGCCATCCAGTTCGCCGATAGCTTGAGCTTGTCGAGCGAGGCGATGGGCGCGGACGCGATGTTCGTGATCGCCTCGCCCACGGCCATGCGGCCCGATGCGGGCGCATCGATCACGGCGAGCGGCGTGCGCTCGGCCATCGTCATCGCCTCACCCTTGTAGCCGGCGTAGTCGAGCGCGGTGATCGCGCAGTCGGCCACCGGCACCTGCCACGGGCCCACCATCTGGTCGCGCACGCTCGTGCCGCCCACCGAGCGGTCGCCGATGGTGATGAGGAAGGACTTGCTGCCGACAGTCGGATGGCGCAGCACACTCTTCGCGACTTCGTCGAAGGCGATGCCGGTCACGTCCACGGGCACGAGCGGCGTGCTCGCGTGCGCGACGTCGCGATGCATGCGCGGCGGCTTGCCGAGCAGGATGTCCATCGGCATGTCGACGGGCTGGTGGCCGCCGTTCGCGGCAAGCGCCGCTTCGTCGGTGTCGATCAGCTTGAGTTCGCGCGCTTCGGTCGCGACGCCCACGACCGCGAACGGGCAGCGCTCGCGCACGCAGATCGCTTCGAAGGCCGGCAGGTCAGCGGGCGAAATCGCGAGGACATAGCGCTCCTGCGATTCGTTCGACCAGATTTCGCGCGGCGAGAGGCCGGATTCTTCCAGTTGCACCTTGCGCAGTTCGAAGCGCGCGCCCTTGTCGGCGCCGTCCACGAGCTCGGGGAACGCGTTCGAGAGACCGCCCGCGCCCACGTCGTGAATGGAGAGAATCGGGTTGCCCTCGCCCAGTTGCCAGCACGAGTTGATGACTTCCTGCGCGCGGCGTTCGATTTCGGGGTTGCCGCGCTGCACGGAGTCGAAGTCGAGTTCGGCGGTATTGGTGCCGGTCGCCATCGAGCTGGCCGCGCCGCCGCCCATGCCGATGCGCATGCCGGGGCCGCCGATCTGGATCAGCAGCGTGCCCGCCGGCAGGTCGTGCTTGTGCGTGTGCTGCGCGCTGATATTGCCGATGCCGCCCGCGATCATGATCGGCTTGTGGTAGCCGCGCACGGTGCCCGCCACGTTCTGCTCGTAGACGCGGAAATAGCCGCCCAGGTTCGGGCGGCCGAATTCGTTGTTGAACGCGGCGCCGCCGAGCGGCCCGTCGATCATGATCTGCAGCGGCGAGGCAATGCGGTCCGGACGGCCATAGGCCTGCGCCTCATCGGCCGGATTGCGGTGCGCGGGCGGCATGGCCGCGTCGCGCGCGTTTTCCCACGTTTCGCGTGCTTCGGGCAAATCGAGGTTCGAGACCGTGAAGCCCGTGAGACCGGCCTTCGGACGGGCGCCGCGGCCCGTCGCGCCTTCGTCGCGGATTTCGCCGCCCGAGCCCGTTGCCGCGCCCGCGAACGGCGAGATCGCCGTGGGGTGGTTGTGCGTCTCCACCTTCATCAGCGTGTGCGTGAGTTCGGTGTGGCGGCCGTATTGCTCGCCCGGGGCACCGCTTGCCGCGCTCTTGCGCGGGAACCAGCGCTCGGCCACGGCGCCTTCCATGATCGACGAGTTGTCCGAATACGCGACGATCGTGCCTTGCGGGCTCATCTTCTCGGTGTTGCGGATCATCGCGAAGAGCGAGAGCTCCTGCTCCTTGCCGTCGATCGTCCAGGTCGCGTTGAAGATCTTGTGGCGGCAGTGTTCGCTGTTGGCCTGCGCGAACATCATCAGCTCGACGTCGGTGGGATTGCGCTCGAGCTTCGTGAACGCGTTGACGAGATAGTCGATTTCGTCGTCGGCAAGCGCGAGGCCCAGTTCGCCGTTCGCCGTCTCGAGCGCCTTGCGGCCGTGGCCCAGCACGTCGACGGTCTGCATCGGCTTTGCCGGCAGTTCGTCGAAGAGATGCATCGCCACGTCGCGCGAGGCCGCCACGCTTTCCGTCATGCGGTCGTGCAGCGCCGCCGCAACCGCTTCGCGCGCTTCGTCGGACAGCGTCTTCTTGCCGCCGAGCAGCCCCGACTTCAGCACGACCGTATATTCGACGCCGCGCTCGATGCGGCGCACCTGTTCGAGGCCGCAGTGATGCGCGATGTCCGTGGCCTTGCTTGCCCACGGCGACACCGTGCCGAAGCGCGGCACGACGAGGAACGTCACCGCGCTGCCGCGCTCCTGCGGTGCTGCGAACGGCGCGCCGTAGTGCATGAGCGCTTCGATCTTCGCGCTGTCCTCGGCGCTGAGCGGCGCAGCCGCATTGACGAAGTGCAGATACTGGCCGTGCACGCCGACGATGTTGGCGTCGATACGCTGAAGCGTTTCGAGCAGACGGGTTTGACGGAAGTCGGAGAGGGCCGAAGCACCGGGGAAACACGAGAAGTGGGCCATGGACTGGGGCGTTGCGTCGAAGTTACGTCGCGAGTTGGCGTCGTGGATTTGCGTCGCGAATTTGCGTCATGAAGCCGGGGGCGCAAATTTCGCCTCGCGCGGCGGCCATCGCAAAAATGGCGATGCGTCGCGCGTGGGGGGCGACATCGGGCGAAAGGGAGACCGCGATTATAACCCGGAAGGCCCGCTCCAGCCGACCCGCCGGGGCCTTTCCGGCACCCCGCGCATGGCGAGCCGCCCCGTTTGGCTGCTATCATTGCGCGTTTCACCCGATCGGCGCGCGAACTCGTGAACCCACGAAAGCCCACGCGCCGCACGCCCTACCCCGGCACGGCACGGCCTGACCGTCATCACTGCGGTCATTGGCGCGCCGTCTGCCTGCAGATCGTATCGTCATGGATGTCATCGTCATTGGCGGCGGAATCGCCGGCGTCGCCACCGCCTACCAGCTGCGCGCGGCGGGCCATCGCGTCTGCGTGGTCGAGCGCCACGCCACGGTCGCGCAAGGCGCCACCTACGGCCACAGCGGCATCGCGCTGCCCACGCCGATCGACGTATGGTTCGGTCCCACCTTCCTGCGCGACGGCCGCCAGTCCACGGGCGGCGTGATCTGCAAGACGGGCTTTACCGGCCAGGCGCGCGCGTTCGTCAAGCGGCTGGGCGCCCTCCACGGCTCCGAGGCATTCGAGGCGCGCTATGCGCTGCTGCGTCCGCTGATCGACGCGGCGGAAAACGTCCTGGACGACGCCGAAGGCCGCTTCCAGCTCGAGTACGAACAGCGCGAGGGCCTCGTCTACCTCGTGCGCGGCAGCGACGAATGGGCGCTGACGCAGCCCGCGCTGGAACTGCTGCGCCGCTTCGAGGTGCCGCACCATGCGCTCAGCGCGGCGGAGTGCCTAGCCTTCGAACCGAATCTCCCCGCCGACCCGCCGTTCGCGGGCGGCGTGCACTTCGAGAACGGCCGGGTGGCGAACTGTCCGCTCTTCGTGAAGCAGCTCAAGCAGGTGCTCGATATGCAGGGCGGCGTGCAGTTCCAGACGGGCCGCGCGGTCAGCGCGATCCGGCTGGAAAGCGGCCGCGCGGCCGTGGAGCTCGCGCCGCGCCAGCCCGACGAGGCTCGCTCGCGCGACGTCGAAGTGATTTCCGCCGACGCCGTGGTGGTTGCCGCGGGCGCGCAGACGCCCCGCCTGCTCGCGCCGCTCGGGATCAAGCTGCCGCTCTATCCGTTGCGCGTGCACACGCTGAACGCCCCGGTGGCGCACGAGGAGTGCGTGCCGCACCACACGATCGTCGACGCGGCGCGGCGTATCGCGATCACACGCGTGAACCACCGGCTGCGCATCTCGGGCGGCGCGGTGCTGCTGCACGCCCGCCAGATCGACGAGCCGCTGCCCGAGGCGCTGACCGAAGACGCGCTCGCGCTGCTCGGCGAGGCTTCGCGCGACTGGGCACCCGGCGCGGCGCGCATTTCCGCAGCCCTCGCGTGGGAAGGCATGAAGCTGCTTTCGGCCGACGGCCTGCCCGCGGTCGGCAACGCGGGGCATCCGCGACTCTTCGTGAACGCCGGTCACGGGCCCGCGGGCTGGGCGCTCGCGCTGGGCTCGGCGCAGCTTGTCGCGCAGCAGGTGTCGGGCATCGCGCCTGAACTGCCGCCCGAAACCATCGCCGCGCTGCGGCCCGAGCGCGGCTAAGACCCGTTCGCGCCGACTCGCGCTGCCGCCGCCGGCCGGCTTGCGCGACACCCCGTCCGGCGGCGGCGCGCGGCCTCCCTCGCCCGGCCGGAGCGGCTCGGGTATCGTTGCACTGTCGATACCCTCCGCTTCGCCGACGCCATGCCCGATATAACCGATACGCCGCTTTCCCGCTCTTCCGGCCTCTCCGTCCCCACCCTGGTTACGCCGCACGACCGGGCCTTGCCGCTCCTCACCGTCGCAGAACTGCGCGCCGTTGAAACGGCGGCGCAGGCCGAGCCTCCCCATACGCTCATGGCGCGCGCCGGGGCCGCCGCCACCCATTTCCTGCTCGAGCAGATCGCTCATGCGCCCTCGCCGGCCGCGGGGCGGCCCGTCTGGATCGTCGCCGGGCCGGGCAACAACGGCGGGGACGCTCTAGTGGTCGCGACCGGCCTGTACCGCGCCGGCGTGTCCGTGGAGGTCTGCATGCCCGTCGAGGTCAAGCCGGACGACGCCCGCTGGGCGTTGGCCGAAGCCCGCGCGGCCGGCGTGCCCATCGGCGCCGTGCCGCCCGACGCGTTCGACGCCTACGGCTGGCTCGTCGACGGCATGTTCGGCATTGGGCTCACGCGCGGCCTCGAAGGTATCTTTGCCGATCTCGCCGTGCGCCTTTCGGCCCGGGCGCGCGGGGCCGGTCACGTGCTCGCGCTCGACGTGCCGAGCGGTCTCGACAGCGACACCGGCAACATCGTCGGCTCGGGCCCCGCGGTGCGCGCGACGCACACGGTCACCTTCATCGCGGCCAAGCCCGGCCTCTACACCGGCGAGGGCCGCGACCACGCCGGGGCCGTGACTGTCGCGCCGATTGGTGTAACGGCGGGCATCGAAGCCGACACTGGCGCACCGAACTCTCCGGGCCCGGCTCGCCTGAACGCCCCGTCGCTCTTCGCCGCCTCGCTGCCCGCCCGGGATTACTCGACGCACAAAGGCACCTACGGCACGCTCGCCGTGATCGGCGGCGACACGGGAATGTGCGGCGCGCCCATCCTCGCCGCACGCGCCGCACTGCTGACGGGTGCGGGCAAAGTGCACGTGGGCTTCATCGGCAGCGACGCGCCGCCCTACGATCCGCCGCACCCCGAACTGATGCTGCATGCCGCAGGCAAGCTCGCGCTCGGCACGCTCGACGCCGTCGCCGCGGGCTGCGGCATGGGCGGCAGCGCCTCGGCCCGCAATCTCGTCGACCAGATCCTGGAGCTCGATGTGCCCGTTCTGCTCGATGCCGACGCACTCAATCTCGTCGCCCGCGACGAAGCCCTCGCGGCACGCGCGGCCGCCCGCGCCACCCCGTGCGTGATCACCCCGCATCCGCTCGAAGCGGCGCGCCTGCTGGCCACCGATACGGCCTCGGTCCAGCGCGACCGCCTCGCCGCCGCGCGCGCGCTGGCGGCCCGTTTCGCCGCCGTGGCCGTGCTCAAGGGCAGCGGCACGGTCATTGCGGCACCGGACGGCCGCGTTGCCGTCAACCCCACCGGCAACGCGGGGCTCGCGACGGGCGGCACGGGCGATGTGCTCGGCGGCCTGATCGGCGCCCTGCTCGCGCAGCGCCTGCCCCCGTTCGAAGCGGCACTGGCGGGAGTGTGGCTGCACGGGCTCGCCGCCGACACGCTCAGCGCCGAAGGCAACGGCCCGGCGGGTCTCACGGCAGGCGAACTGGCGCCGGCGGTACGGCGGCTGATGAACCGGCTGTTCTACGCGTCGCGCGACTGACGCTCGAAAAACGCACGACCGTACGCTGGACGCGCCTCGCGCAGCCGCGCGCGGGACCGCTATACTGATTCACCGCGTAGCCCAAAACCCATTGGACGCGGGCTCGCATCCCTGCGGCGCGTACAGCCTCGCCTGCGTCATCGGCGACCCCGCGCCCGCGCATTCTCCATTCGTTCTTCCCCGCCAGACGAACATGACGAATCCCCTCCCAGCATGGTCCGCGCTTCAGGCGCACTACGAACAGATCCGCAACGAACGCCTGCGTGACTGGTTCGCGCCCGCCAACGACCCCGCCCCCACGCGCGCCGAACGCTACACGTACGCGGGCGGCGGCCTCGCGGCCGACTTCTCGAAAAACCGCATCACCGACGCCACGCTGAAGCTGCTCGTGCAGCTCGCCCGCGAGGCCGGCGTCGAGGCGCGCCGCGACGCCATGTTCGCAGGCGAAATCGTCAACCCGACGGAAGGCCGCGCGGCACTGCACACGGCCCTGCGCGCAACCGAGCCCGACGCGCCCTTCCATGCGCAGATCCTCGCCGAACGGGCGAAGATGGCGAAATTCGCCGACGCCGTGCGCAGCGGCGCCTGGACCGGCTATACGGGCAAGCGCATCCGTCACGTCGTGAACATCGGCATCGGCGGGTCGGACCTCGGGCCGAAGATGGTCGTGCACGCGCTCCAGCACCTCGAATTGCCCGAGATCACGTCGCACTTCGTCTCCAACGTCGACGGCGCGGATCTGTGGCGCGTCATCGAAAACATCGATCCGGAAGAGACGCTGGCCATCATCGTCTCGAAGACCTTCACGACGCTCGAAACCATGACGAACGCGCGCTCGATGCGCGACTGGTTCGTCAAGCACGGCTGCCCCGAAAGCGCGCTCGCGAAGCACTTCGTGGGCGTTTCGGCCAATCCGGCGGAGGTCGTGAAGTTCGGCATCGCGAAGGACAACGTGTTCGAAATGTGGGACTGGGTGGGCGGCCGCTACTCGCTGTGGTCGGCCGTGGGCCTTTCGATCATGATCGCGATCGGGCCGCAGCAGTTCGACGAGCTGCTCGCCGGCGCGCACGACATGGACAAGCACTTCCGCGAGGCGCCGCTCGAAAAGAACCTGCCGGTGCTGCTCGGCATGATCGGCATCTGGTATCGCAATTTCTTCGGTTCGCAGAGCTATCTCGTCGCGCCGTACTCCGAGGCGCTGCACTATCTGCCTTCGTACCTGCAGCAGCTCGAAATGGAGAGCAACGGCAAGCAGGCGCGTCTGGACGGCAAGTTCGTCGATTACGCGACCTCGGCGATCACGTGGGGAGAGCCTGGCACGAACGGCCAGCACGCGTTCTTCCAGATGCTGCACCAGGGCACGACGATCGTGCCGATCGACTTCATCGCCGTGCTCACGCCCGAGCATCCGCTTGCCGATCATCATCCGAAGCTGCTCGCGAACTGCTTCGCGCAAAGCGAGGCGATGATGCTCGGCCGCACCGAGGAAGAAGCGAAGAAGATCGCCGACCCGGACAAGCCCGAACTCGTGCCGCACATCATGTTCCCCGGCAACCGCCCGACCACGACGCTGCTCGTGGACGCGCTCACGGCCCGCTCGCTCGGCGCGCTGATCGCGCTCTACGAGCACAAGGTGCTCGTGCAGGCGACGGTGTGGGACATCAACCCGTTCGACCAGTGGGGCGTCGAACTCGGCAAGATTCTGGGCAAGGTGGTGGAGGCCGACCTCACGGCCGCGCCGGGCGATGTGAAGGCGCACGATTCGTCGACGGCTGCGCTGATCGCACGGGCACGCGCCGCGCTGAAGCGCTGAAGCGAGGACGGTATCGAGGCACAGGGCAGCGCTTTGTGCCTCGTTTTCTAACGGCCCGCCTCCACCCGGCCGGGCATGTGCGTCCCGGCATCCAATGCCCCGTGCGCCACGCGCCGGCCCGCCTCGATCGTCACCGTGCTGTCGCAGCGGCGCGCAAGATCGATGTCGTGCGTGACCAGCACTAGCGTCGCACCGTTGGCGCGATTCATTTCGAACATCAGGTCGATGACCGCATGGCCCGTGGCGGCGTCGAGACTGCCCGTCGGTTCGTCGGCGAAGAGCACGGACGGGTGGGTGACGAACGCGCGGGCGAGCGCCACGCGCTGCTGCTCGCCGCCGGAAAGCAGCTTCGGATAGTGCGAGGTGCGCTGGCCGAGGCCGACCCGTTCGAGCAGCGCGCGGGCACGCAGGTAGGCCTCGCGCGAGGCCATGCCGCCCTGCAGTTCCAGCGGCAGCGCAACGTTCTCGAGCGCCGTGAGATGCGGCATCAGCTGAAACGACTGGAACACGAAGCCCACCGAGCCGTTGCGCAGCGCCGCGCGCTGATCTTCGGCCATCCCGGTCAGCTCCTGGCCCAGCAGCCGAACGGAGCCGGCGCTCGCGCTGTCCAACCCCGCTAACAGGCCGAGCAGCGTAGACTTGCCCGAGCCCGACGCGCCGATGATCGCCACGCTGCTGCCGGCGGCAACCGTGAGGTCGATGCCGTCGAGGATGGTCAGCTCACCGGTGGCATCGGTGACCCGCTTGCACAATCCCCGCACTTCGATGACTGGATCGCTATTCATTCGCACATGATCAAGCACAGGTTAGCCGTCAAGGCGCTTCGCAGCGCATTTTCCTCCGCACGCGCCCAGCTTGCCGGATTCTTCGCCGCGCGGCTTTCCACAGGACTCGCCGCAGGCACTCTTATCCTCGCCGCGCAGGCAGTGTGCGCCGCTGCTTTGCCAACTGCGGCACCGATTGCGGCACCGGCGCCCAACGCCGCGAAGCCCGTGATCGTCGTGCTCGGCGACAGTCTCTCCGCCGAATACGGGCTACCTCGCGACACGGGCTGGGTCGCGCTGATGCGCGGGCGGCTCGCCAGCGATCGAATCGATTATAGCGTCGCGAACGCGAGCATCAGCGGCGACACCACGAGCGGCGGCCTCGCGCGCCTGCCGCTCGTGATGCAGCGCCTCAAACCCGCCATCGTGATCGTCGAACTGGGCGCCAACGACGCGCTGCGCGGCGTGCCGCTCTCCACCACCGACAGCAACCTGCGCGCCATCATCGCCGAAGTCCGCAAGGGCAACGCGAAACCGATGCTCGTGGGCATGTACGTGCCGCCCAATTACGGCCCCGACTACACTCAGAAATTCCATGGCCTGTACGGCCAGTTGTCGAAGGAGCTGAACGTGCCGCTGGTCCCGTTCCTGCTTGCCGGACTCGCCGACAAACCCGACCTCTTTCAGTCCGACCAGATCCACCCCACCCAACAGGCACAACCATTGCTTCTCGATAACGTGTGGCCGACGCTGAAGCCGCTGCTGGAGAGCGGTGCCCGGCGCTAGCCGGAGCAGGACGTCAGAGACGCCTTGCGGCTCCGGGCCCCCAGCGAATCGGTCATGGAACCTTTGCCGGACGAGCGGCATGCGTCCGATTCCGATCGACCCTGACTGGAGGGAGTCAAGCGTGAAATATTTACCTCTTATTGTCATAACGGCAGCACTCGGCGCCTGCGCCAACCAGCCGATCCCAAGCGGCACGCAGTCCGTCGGCACGAGCCAGCAGCCGCCCGGGGCCGTGGCGCAATGCATCGCGCAGAAGTGGGCCGACCGCTCGCAGCAACAGGTTGTGACGCAAACCGTCGTCGCGAACGACCAGGCGGCCGACGTCTATATGCCAGGCCAACAGCCGCCCAACGGCGGCGCCGCGATCGTTCGCCCGGCCTGGTCGTCGAGCGGCAAGACCTGGGTAGGCCTGCGCGCGGGCGCCGGCGGGGACAGCGGTGCCACGGGCGACATCAGCGCCTGCCTCTAACGACACATTGCCCCGCATCTCGCACTTCTGGCAACCGCCAACAAAGACAAAGCCCCGCAGTTCGACTGCGGGGCTTTGTTTATGCATGCCGGCGTGAGACGGCCTGGAGACGTCTTACTGAGCGTCGCCCGACTGCCCCGAGGCGCCAAGCGACCCGTAGTACTTGACCTTCGAGCGGTCGCGCACCGCGTCGAGATAAGCCTGGCCCTGCGACTGCCCGACCATCTGGGCAAGCTGCTGCTGCGCGGCGGCAAGGCGCGGGCCTTCCACAGCCGGGCCTTCCGTGACCGAGTTCACGCGGTAGATCGCATAACCGTCGGCGCCGAGGTCCACGCCTACGTAGGCCGGCAGCTTCTGGGAATCGGCCTTGAAGACGGCGGAAAGCGCGGCGGAAGGCAGCCCCTGCGCATCGTTGCGCGAAACCTTCACCGCCGACGAGAACCCGTCGGTTGCCTTCGACTTCTGCAGCTCGGCGAGCTTCGCCTCGCCACCCTTGCGCGCCAGTTCGGCTGCCTGCTCCGCCACCACCTTCTGGCGCACGGCGTCCTTGACCGCGGCAAACGCGGGCGTAGCAGCGGCCTGGAAGTTCGTCACGTGCGCCGAAATCAGCGTGCTGTTGCCGACGTCGATTGCCTGGGTGTTGTTGTGCTGGTTCACCGAATCGTTCGCGAACACGGCGTTAAGGAACTTCTGGTTGTTCAACGGGCTGTCTGGCGGCAGCGCGGGGTTCGGCTTCGGCGTGACCGTGGCCGTCTGGAGCGTCAGCTTGTACTTGTCGGCGGCCGGCTGCAGGCTCTTCGACTGCTCGTAGACGAGCGAGCTGAAGCCGTCGGAGTCGTCGACGAGGAGCTTGCCGGCCTGCTGCGCCTTGACGTCGTTGACGATCGACGCCTTCACGTCGTCGAACGGCTTCGTCGTGGCCGGCTTGATGTCCGTGACCTTGACGATGTGATAGCCGAAGTCCGACTGGATCACGTCGCTGATCTCGTCCTTCTTGAGCTTGAACACGGCATCGTCGAACGCCTGGCCGCCTGCGATCATGCCGCGGCCGAAGTAGCCGAGGTCGCCGCCCTTCGCCGCCGAACCCGGGTCCTGCGATTCCTTCTGGGCGATCTGCGCGAACTGGTCGGGATGCGCCTTCACTTCAGCCAGGATCGACTCGGCCTTCTGTTTGGCCGCATTGCGGTCGGCCGCGCTCGCATCCTTCGGCACCGTGATCAGGATGTGGCTCGCGCGCACCTCTTCGTCAGTGCGGTAATGCGCGATGTTCTCGTTGTAGTACTGCTGAAGATCGGCATCGCTCGGTTGCACGTTCGCCGCCACCGTGGCCGCCGAAAGCACCAGATACTGGATCTGCGCCGTGGCGGGCGTCGCGAAGTCGCTCTTGTGCGCGTCGTAGTAAGCCTGCAGCTGCGCGTCGGTGGGCTGAACCTTGGCGGCATAGTCGCTGGTGCGGAATGCGAGACCCTGCACTTCACGCTGCTGCTCCGAGAGCGCCATCAGGTGCTGCGCGAGCGACTTCGGCGTAAACGCGCTGTCGATCACCGCGCCGGGCAACTGCTGCATCGCGAGGCCATAGCGCACGCGCTCGTCGTACTGCTCGGGCGTCATGCCCTGCATCGCGAGCAACTGCTTGTAGCGGTCGAGGTCCATCGAACCGTCGGGCTTGCGCAGCGAGGCGATCACCGGATCGGCGAGCAGCGTGCGGCGCACGGCGTCGTCGGACGCCGTGAGATGCAGGCGCTGCGTCTCATCCGCGAGCACGCGCTGCTGGATCAGGCCGTCGAGAATGTCCTTGCGGTGCTCCGGCGTATCGAAGAGGCTCGCGTCGAAGTTCGCGCCCATGACCTGGCGCGCCTGATCGAGCTGCTGGCGGGCGGCGCTGTCGTATTCGGCGCGGGTGATCTTGTGACCGTTCACGCTGGCGACGTTCGCGCTTTCGTCGAAGAAGCCGCGGAAACCTTGAATGCCGACGAAGCCGAGCCCTGGCAGGACCACCAGGATCAGCATGAACATCATCAGCCGTTTGTGATTGCGGAAAAAGTCGAGCATGCGTGAAGGAGCAAAGGGAGCGCCAAAAACAGAACGCCCGATATTACCTCAGAGGACAATAAAAAAGGCGAACCGCAGTTTGCCTTCGGTTCGCCTTCGACTGATCTGGCGGAGCGGACGGGGCTCGAACCCGCGACCCCCGGCGTGACAGGCCGGTATTCTAACCAACTGAACTACCGCTCCATGCGGTGACTACCTGCACGCGCGGCTTACTTCCCGTGCCTGACAGAATAAGGCAAAAACCGCGGAAAACTGGTGGGTGCTGAGAGGCTCGAACTCCCGACCTACGCCTTGTAAGGGCGCCGCTCTACCAACTGAGCTAAGCACCCAGCTTCGCGATTTCTGGACTGCTGTGTGCTGCTTTTGCCACGCTGCTTTTGCCACTACAGCCAGCCCGCGCATTCCGCCATGATCTTGAATTCATCTCGGCGAAAGCACCGTCAACCAGCTAGCCAATTAGTTTAGCGCATCTTTCAGAGCTTTGCCAGGCCTGAATTTCGGAACCTTCGCGGCCTTGATCTTGATCGCATCGCCCGTGCGCGGATTGCGGCCCGTGCGCGCCGTGCGCTTGCCGACGGCAAAAGTGCCGAAGCCGACCAGCGTCACCGATCCTCCCTTCTTGAGCGTGCCCTTCACACCGCCGATCACGGCGTCGAGCGCGCGTCCGGCCGCCGCTTTTGAGATATCGGCTTGTTGTGCAATATGGTCGATCAATTCCGTCTTATTCATTCCAGCCCCCGAGAATGTGTTTGACAATCGTTGTGGCGCCTGCCGCGCCAGATAAAGGAACCAGGCAGGAACAAAAAACTGGAACACGCAGTCCGGCAAAACGCCGGGCCCCGCACATTTAACGAAGCCGAAAGCGCGGTGTCAAGCGGGGTTCCGCCGGATTCGGCGAGGCATTCGAGGGAATATTCGATTTCCTTACCCAGGTACGGAGCGGGCAGCGGCGCGGCCATAAAAAAACCCGCGGACGAAGCCGCGGGTTTTCGGACCATTCGCTGCGCCGCACGCACCGGACGGTGCGGCAGGCGCAGGACCAGCCGGTTTCAGTGCTTGACCACCTCGGTCGTGGCGCCGGCATCCTTCGACTCGGCCACGGGCGCCTTGGCATCCTCGGCCTTCACCTCTTCTTCCGGCAGCGCCTGCGGCACCCGCTCGAGCGCGAGTTCGAGCACCTTGTCGATCCAGCGGACCGGCACGATTTCGATCGCGTTCTTCACGTTGTCCGGAATCTCGGCGAGATCCTTGACGTTCTCTTCCGGGATCAGCACGAGCTTGATGCCGCCGCGATGCGCCGCGAGCAGTTTCTCCTTCAACCCGCCGATCGGCAATACTTCGCCACGCAGCGTGATTTCGCCCGTCATCGCGACATCGGCGCGCACCGGAATGCCCGTGAGCACCGACACCAGCGCGGTCGTCATGGCGCCGCCGGCGGACGGTCCGTCCTTCGGCGTTGCGCCTTCCGGCACGTGGATGTGGATGTCCTGCTTCTCGAACGCCTCGTCCTTGATGCCCAGACGCCGCGAGCGCGAACGCACCACCGAACGTGCCGCTTCGACCGACTCCTTCATCACGTCGCCGAGCGAACCCGTGCGGATCACGTTGCCCTTGCCGGGCATGACCGCCGCTTCGATCGTCAGCAGATCGCCGCCGACTTCCGTCCACGCAAGGCCCGTGACCTGACCGATCTGGTTTTCCTTCGCGGCCAGACCGAAGTCGTACTTGCGCACGCCGAGGAAAGTGTCGAGGTTGGCGCTGTCCACCGTGACGGCCTTGTCGGCCTTCTTCAGCAGCAGCATCTTCACGACCTTGCGGCAGATCTTCGACACTTCGCGCTCGAGCGAACGCACGCCCGCTTCACGCGTGTAGTAGCGAATGATGTCGCGGATCGCGCCTTCGGTCACTTCGATCTCGCCGGCCTTCAGCCCGTTGTTCTTCTTCTGCTTCGGCAGCAGATAACGCTGGGCGATGCTGACCTTCTCGTCTTCCGTGTAGCCCGAGAGGCGGATGACTTCCATCCGGTCGAGCAGCGGCGGCGGGATGTTCAGCGAGTTCGACGTGGCGACGAACATCACATCGGAGAGATCGAAATCGACTTCGATGTAGTGGTCGGCAAACGTGTGGTTCTGTTCCGGATCGAGCACTTCGAGCAGCGCCGACGACGGATCGCCGCGGAAATCCATGCCCATCTTGTCGACTTCGTCGAGCAGGAAGAGCGGATTGCGCACGCCGACCTTCGCGAGGCTCTGCAGGATCTTGCCCGGCATCGAACCGATATACGTGCGGCGGTGGCCACGAATCTCGGCCTCGTCACGCACGCCGCCAAGCGCCATGCGCACGAACTTGCGGTTCGTTGCACGCGCAATCGACTGCCCGAGCGAGGTCTTGCCGACGCCGGGGGGCCCGACGAGGCACAGGATCGGCGCCTTGACCTTTTCCACGCGCTGTTGCACCGCGAGATACTCGAGAATGCGTTCCTTGACCTTTTCCAGACCGTAGTGGTCTTCGTCGAGCACGGCTTCGGCGTTCGAGAGGTCGTTGTTGACCTTGCTCTTCTTGCGCCACGGCAGGCCGATCAGCGTGTCGATGTAGTTGCGCACGACCGTCGCTTCCGCCGACATCGGCGACATCAGCTTGAGCTTCTTGAGCTCGGCGTCGGCCTTCTTCTTGGCTTCCTTCGGCATGCGCGCGGCGGTGATGCGCTTCTCGAGTTCTTCGAGATCGGCGCCCTCTTCGCCTTCACCCAGTTCCTTCTGGATCGCCTTGACCTGTTCGTTCAGGTAATACTCGCGCTGACTCTTTTCCATCTGGCGCTTCACGCGGCCGCGAATGCGCTTCTCCACCTGGAGGATGTCGATTTCGGCTTCGAGCTGGGCGAGCAAATGCTCCAGACGCTCCACCACCGGGAACATCTCGAGGATGTGCTGCTTCTGGTCGAGCTTGAGCGGCAGATGCGCGGCGATGGTGTCGGCAAGACGACCGGCCTCGTCGATGCCCGACAGCGAGGTCAGGATCTCCGGCGGGATCTTCTTGTTCAGCTTCACGTACTGGTCGAACTGCGAGACGATCGCACGGCGCAGCGCCTCGGTTTCGGCGCTGTCGGCGTGGTCGGGCTCGAGCGGCATCACTTCGCACGAGAACTGCGTTTCCTGCTCTTCGATCGAGAGCGTTTTCGCGCGCTGCAGGCCCTCGACGAGCACTTTCACCGTGCCGTCGGGCAGCTTGAGCATTTGCAGGATGTTTGCGACGCATCCTACTTCATACATGTCTTTTTCGGTCGGCTCATCCTTGGCGGCGGTCTTTTGTGCGACGAGCATGATGTGCTTGCCGCCCTCCATCGCCGCTTCGAGGGCCTTGATCGATTTCGGCCGGCCCACGAAGAGGGGAATCACCATATGCGGGAAAACTACGACGTCTCGCAGCGGCAGCAGCGGGAGCGTGGTGCGTTCCGGCGGAAGGAGTTGGGTGCCTGACATTTCATTTCCCCATGAATGGAATCAATTGTTCGGTAAGTGAGGCCTGAAAAACCGATTGCAAGCCTCGCGCGGGTGGGAAAAGTTCAGTGACTCCAAAAAAAGTGCGCCATCGACCACAAGATAAACGAAAAAGCCGTTCATCCCATTGTATGAACGGCTTTTTCCCGGAACTCTTTAGCCGATCACCACCGCCATCAGTTCGACCCTGCAACTTTGGGCGCGTCCTCATAGATCAGGAGCGGCTTGCCGTCGCCATCGATCACATTGTCGTCGATGATCACCTTGCTCACGCCCTTCATGGCCGGCAGCTCGTACATCACGTCGAGCAACGCCTGTTCCAGGATCGAGCGCAGGCCGCGCGCGCCGGTTTTGCGGCGGATGGCCTTGCGGGCGACAGCCTGCAGCGCACCCGGACGAATTTCCAGTTCCACGCGCTCCATGTTGAAGAGCTTGTGGTACTGCTTGACGAGCGCGTTCTTCGGCTCGACCAGAATCTTCATGAGCGCGGCTTCGTCGAGCTTGCCGAGCGTCGCGACCACCGGCAGACGGCCGATCAGCTCCGGAATCAGACCGAACTTGATCAGGTCTTCCGGCTCCACTTCGCGCAGCACTTCGCCCGCGTCGCGCTCCTGCTTGCTCTTCACGCTCGCGCCGAAACCGATCCCGGTCTTCTCCGTGCGGTCCGTGATGACCTTCTCGAGGCCGTCGAACGCGCCACCGCAGATGAACAGAATGTTAGTCGTGTCGACCTGGATGAAATCCTGGTTCGGGTGCTTGCGGCCGCCCTGCGGCGGCACCGAGGCCATCGTGCCCTCGATCAGCTTGAGCAGCGCCTGCTGCACGCCTTCGCCCGACACGTCGCGCGTAATCGACGGGTTGTCCGACTTACGGCTGATCTTGTCGATTTCGTCGATATAGACGATACCGCGCTGCGCCTTGTCGACCTCGTAATTGCAGTTCTGCAGCAGCTTCTGGATGATGTTCTCGACGTCCTCGCCCACGTAGCCGGCTTCGGTCAGCGTGGTGGCGTCGGCGATCACGAACGGCACGTTCAGAAGGCGCGCGAGCGTCTGCGCGAGCAGCGTCTTGCCGGAACCCGTAGGCCCGATCAGCAGGATGTTGCTCTTGGAAAGCTCGACGTCGTCCTTCTTGTCGAGGTGCTTGAGACGCTTGTAGTGGTTGTACACCGCCACCGCGAGGATCTTCTTCGCGCGCTCCTGGCCGATCACGTACTGATCGAGGATGTCGCGGATTTCCTGCGGGCTCGGCAGGTCCGAGCGCGACAGCGCTGCGTCGACGCCCGCGCCCGCGGCTTCGTCGCGAATGATCTCGTTGCACAGGTCGATGCATTCATCGCAGATGAATACCGACGGGCCTGCAATCAGCTTCTTCACTTCATGCTGGCTTTTGCCGCAAAACGAGCAATACAACAGCTTTTCGCTGTTAGAACCTTTCTTGTCCGCCATGGATAGATAAGCCTCCGGACACTCTGTTACATGATACGCCGTTTCCCCCGGCCACGCCGGGCAAGGGGGCGCATGAACCGCTTGCTGTGACGGCGTGTGGGCCGCAGGCTGCGAGCGCGTATGCCGATTATTTCACACGGTCCGCGCGGCGGCGCCAATCCCTTTTTGCACGGGGGCGCGAGGGCCGAACCCTCTCTCCCGCGCGGGGCGGCGCGCCTGATCGAATGACTACGACTGCGCGGGCTGGATCAGGGCCGCTTGTGCAGCACCTGGTCCACGAGACCGTAGGCCTGAGCGTCGTCGCCGGACATGAAGTTGTCGCGGTCGGTGTCGCGCGCGATGCGTTCGACCGGCTGCCCCGTGTGATGCGCGAGCAACTGGTTCAAACGCTCCTTCAGGTACAGGATTTCGCGGGCCTGGATTTCGATGTCCGACGCCTGGCCGCGCGCGCCGCCAAGCGGCTGGTGAATCATGACGCGCGAGTTCGGCAGCGCAAAACGCTTGCCCTTCGCGCCCGACGCCAGCAGGAACGCGCCCATGCTGGCCGCGAGGCCCATGCAAAGGGTCGAAACGTCCGGCTTGATGAACTGCATCGTGTCGTAGATCGCCATGCCGGCCGAAACCGAGCCGCCCGGGCTGTTGATGTACAGGCTGATGTCCTTGTCCGGGTTCTCGCTTTCCAGGAACAGCAGCTGGGCGACGACGAGGTTCGCGGTCTGGTCGTTCACTTCGCCGACCATGAACACCACGCGTTCCTTCAGAAGACGCGAGTAGATGTCGTAGGAACGCTCGCCGCGGCCGCTCGTTTCCACGACGATCGGCACGAGCCCGAGCGCCTGCGGGTCGAGGTCCCGCGACGCATGGGAAGTCAACGTATCCAGCGATTGAGCGCGAATGGTCATGCGGTGCATCCTTGTCTGGAAAAGTTCTTTTGATTAACCCGAATGGCGACGGACCCCGCAAAAATCAACCACACGGGCAGCATGGCTAAATTGAGCGGATACAAAAACGGCGTGCTTGCCGTCGGTCGCCCCGACAGCCGGCACGCCGGAGCACAGCGGCTTTAAGCCTGCGCCGTTGCGCTTGCCAGTTCCTCGAAGCTCACTTGCTTGTCCGTCACTTTCGCCTTGCCGAGCACGAAGTCCACGACGTTCGATTCGACGACATAGGCTTCCATTTCGGCGAGGCGCTGCTGGTTCGAATAATACCAGCGCACGACTTCCTTCGGGTCTTCGTAACTTTTCGCGAACTCGTCCACTTCGGCGCGGATCTGCTCCGGCTTCGCCTCGAGGCTGTTCGCCTTCACGAGCTCGGCCAGCACGAGGCCCAGCTTCACGCGGCGCTCGGCTTGCTCCTTGAACATCTCGGCCGGGATCGGCGCGTCCTTCGCGTTGGGCACGCCGCGCTGCGCGAGGTCGGCGCGCGCCATTTCGACGAGGCGCTGCTGGTCCTGCTCGACGAGCGCGTTCGGCACCTCGAGTTCGGCGATCTTCAGGAGCGCGTCCATGACCTGGTTCTTCACGATGGCCTGGGTGCGGCGCTTCGCTTCGCGCTCGAGGTTGTCCTTGATTTCGGCGCGCATCTTCACGAGGTCGCCGTCGGCGATGCCGAGCGACTTCGCGAATTCCGCGTCGATTTCCGGCAGATGCGGCCACTCGACCTTCTGCATCGTGATCGTGAACTTCGCGGTCTTGCCGGCAACGTCCTTGCCGTGATAGTCCGCGGGGAACGTCAGGTCGAACTCGCGCGACTCGCCCACCTTCAGGCCCGTTGCGGCCGTTTCGAATTCCGGCAGCATGCGGCCTTCGCCCAGCACGAACGCGAAGCCTTCGGCGCTGCCGCCCTGGAAGGCGACGTCGTCGATCTTGCCCACGAAGTCCACCGTCACGCGGTCGCCGCTCTTCGCCGCGGCGTCGGCGCCGCCGTCACCGTGCTCGCCCGCTTCGCCGCGCGCGTGGAAGTGCACGCGCTGCTTGCGCAGGATGTCGAGCGTGCGGTCGATTTCGGCGTCGGTGATGCTCGTGGTCGTGCGCTCGATTTCGGCGCTGCCCACTTCGCCAATCTTCACTTCCGGATACACCTCGAAGGTCGCGTCGAACGCGTAGTCGCCTTCGGCTGCCTCGACCTTCGGCGCGAAGCTCGGCTGGCCCGCCACGCGCAGGTTCTCGGCGCGGCTGATGTCGAAGAATTCCTTGCCGACCTTGTCGCTCAGCACTTCGGCTTCCACCTGGCCCGAGTACTGCTGGGTGACCATCTTGAGCGGCACCTTGCCCGGGCGGAAACCCGGCATGCGCACGTTCTTCGCGAGTTGGCGGATGCGCGAATCCACTTCTTTCTGCACGGCATCCTTCGGCAGGGAAATCGTCACGCGGCGTTCGAGCTTGCCGAGGTTTTCTACAACGTTAGCCATGGCTTCAATCGTCCTAAAATTTGTTCGAGCGAATCAGTAATCTTTGCTGTGCCGCGGTCCGCCATCCGTCGCGGCGCCCGGCCGACCCGACTGGTTGGGGCCTCAGAGGCGCGACACTCCGGAGCCTGGCCGCCCCTCACGCTCACAGGAAACACATTGAGGCGGCTTGCGACACGGTTCCGTCAAAAGAGCCAAGTATTTTAGCAAACTATTTTCCCCGCAAAACGAATTTGCCCTCCGGGCTTGCCCGGAATGCCGGAAAGACGGTTCCCAACCCGTCAAAACCGGCCCAAAACGTCGATTTCCGGAAGGATTGGCGCGTCGACTCCCTGCGTACCGCCCCCTCGCCACGCAACGCCATGCCGGGCGCCGATCCGCGCTATCGCTGGCCCGGTATCCAGCGGGCGCGGCGAGGCTGTTAAGCTTACGGGCGAGCCGGATGCCCCGCCGGCCTCAGCCGACGCTTGAGACACGTCAACCCTTGCCAGCAGAGACATCATGCCCAACCCGTCATCCGACGTTCCTGTCGTCGTCATTGCTCCAGATTCTTTCAAAGGCTCGCTGAGTGCGGACGGGGTCGCCGCCGCCATCGCCGAAGGCATCCGCCGCGCCCGTCCGGACGCGCTCATCCACATCTGCCCGATGGCCGACGGCGGCGAAGGCACGCTCGACGCCATGCTGTCGGTCGGCGGCGAACGCCGCGTCATGACCGTGCGCGGCGCCGCGGGGCCCGAGCGCCAGGCCGCCGTCGGCATCCTCCACGACGGCAGCGCGATCGTCGAAACGGCCGAGATCGTCGGCATCACCGACCCCGTCGGCATGGGCGTGCCCGTGGCCGCGCGCAGCACGGTCGGCATGGGCGAGGCAATTCGCATGCTGCTCGACGAGGGCGTGCGCCGCGTCTACGTCGCGCTTGGCGGCAGCAGCACCAACGACGGCGGCGCGGGCCTGCTCGCGGGCCTCGGCATGCGGCTCTTCGACGCCAACGGCGAGGCGCTCGCCGCCACGCCCGATGCGCTTGCACGCGTTGCACGCGTGGACGTTTCGGGACTCGATGCGCGTCTTGCCGAGACCTCGTTCGTCGGCATGTCCGACGTCGACAACCCGCTCACCGGAGAGCATGGCGCAACGGCCGTATTCGGTCCGCAAAAAGGCGTGACGGCCGAGCAGGTCGCGTCGATCGACGCCGCGCTTGCACGTTTCGCCGACCTCGTCGAAGCGGCGCTCGGGCGGCGCGTGCGCGACGAAGCCGGGTCGGGCGCGGCGGGCGGGCTTGGCTTCGCGCTGCGCATGCTCGGCGCGAGCTTCGAGCCGGGCGCGGAAGTCGTCGCGCGCCAGATCGGACTCGACGATGCCCTGCGCGGCGCGAACTGGCTCATCACCGGCGAAGGCCGTTCGGACGTGCAGACACTGCACGGCAAGGCGCCCTTCATCGCCTGCCGCCACGCGCGCGCCGCGAACGTGCCCGCGACGCTGCTGTCGGGCGCCGTCGACCCGGCCGCGCTGCCGCGGCTCTCCGAACACTTCAGCGGTTGCTTCTCCCCGGCCCCTGGGCCCATCACGCTCGATACGGCGATTCGCGATGCGGCGAAACTGCTGGCCAACGAAGCCGAACAACTCACCCGCCTTGCCTTCGGTTCGCGCTGAAGCGTGACGAACCGGCGCCGAAGAAGCGATAGACAAGCAACACGCCGGCAAGCGCTTCGAGTTCCTATTTAAGTGATTAAAAGATGCGCGCACCACGTTCCTTCGTGGTGCGCGCGATGCGTTTCGAATTGACCCGCGCGCCGGTTGCGGCAACAATCACATCACGCGCGACACGATCGCGCCATCCTCACGCGACAGGACGACCATGAAGGCAAGCAAAGCCGGACTCGAGCAGTTTCTGACCTATCGGCTCCATGTCCTGAACAAGCTGTCCGAACGGGGCAGCAGCGAACGCTATCAGGCGAAACTCGGGATCACGCTGCCCGAGGCGCGCCTCATCGCCGCGGTAGGCGCATTCGGCCCGTTCTCGGTGATGGAACTCGCGCGTCACGCGAATCTCGACAAGAGCCAGGCAAGCCGCGCTGCCGAGGCGCTGATGCGCCGCGGCCTCATGCGCCGCGACACGAGCGAGGAAGACGGCCGCCTCGTGCTCGTCTCGCTCACGCCCGAAGGGCGCGAACTCTATCGCAAGGTCATGCCCATCGCCCGCAAATGGAATACCGATCTTTTCGCCTGCCTCGACGAGAAGGAGCGTGAAGCATTGGATCGCGCGCTCGACAAGGTGATCGAGGCGGCACACGCGGAACTGTGAGCGCCGGCTCGCGCATCTCGCGTGAGTCCATGGCCGGATAGATCGGAGGAATCGGAGGACGCGGGCGGCCCGCCCCGCTCGCGTTGCCGCCGAAGTCATACGCGTCATCGCACCAGATCAAAAGCAGTCTGCGCAACGACACCGCCGTTGACGATCAGCTCGATCTCATGCCTGCCCGAATAATGCGTGCGCGTCGTGAAATCGCGAATCGGCTGGCTACGGCCAAGCGTAATGCGCTGGCCTGGCGCCAGCGTCAGGGTCTTCAGCTTGAACACTTTTTTCGTCACGCCGCTCCGCTTGACATAGGCAATGCGGTAATCGACCACGAGCCGCTGCGCCGCGTCTGCCGTCGAGCGCAGTTCGCAGGAGAGCGTGATCGCGCCACCGAGGACGACCGTTTCCGGCGTCACGCAGAACGGCCCGACAGCGATGTTGGGCATGCTTTGCGCGCCCAGCATCGCTAGCGCCCGCGCGTCGCCCCGCTTCACCAGCGTACGCAATGCGTGGGAAACGATCCATCGGGTATGCGGGTCCTCGATACCCCATCGGGCGGCTTGCTCCAGCACCCACGCGGGATGAACCTTCGTCACGTCGTTCAGATGGTTCGCGACCGACCGGCGCACGTACGGGCTGGGGTCCGCGCGAAGGTTATCGAGAATTCGTGCCGTCAACGCCGGGTCGGTATCCAGTTCGCGAAGCCGAAACGACCATGGCAGACGCGGCCGGCTGCCTTCGCTGGCCAGCCGTCGCACGGCATCATCGGCATCGCGCGACCAAACCTCCATGGTCGCCAGCGCACGAGGCGGGTTGTCGCGCAGGAATTCGCGCACCGCGAATTCCGACGAACCGAACCGGGTGAAGTATTTCAATGCATCCATCGAGCGATCGAAGACATGCCGACCGTGCTGCCCAACGAAGTCGGGCGCGACAAGAGAAACAAATCCCCGGTCGAGCCGGGGCGCGGCCTGCGTCAGCAGCGCGAGCACCGCGTCGTAACCGCCCGGCAACGCGTGCGCCCCGGCATGGATGGAATCGCTGGCGCGGCGTATGCGTGCCATCAGGGACAGCGAGTCCAGGTCGTCGAGTGCAGTCGCGAGAAAAGCACGCGCGTCGAAAGCAGGCTCGATCGATTTCAGCAGGGTCGACAGCGCGCGGAACTGTAGCTCTCCTATCGATTGCTTCAGCGGCACGGCAGCTTGAGTGGTCATGGCAAGGCAGGTAGCCCGCCGTATGGCGGGGCCCGTGAGTCGGAGAAGCAGGGAGTGTCGCCGAAGCGACTGTCAGTTCCTGTCAGCAGCGTGCGGCTCCATGGAAAGCGCAAGCTGCTCGTGCAAGCGGCGCATCAGGTCGGCGCGATTATCCGGATAGCGTGCACCTTCAGTCGCAGCGAGGATCCGGTCGGTTCGGAACGTGCGAAAGGCTCCCCGTAGTTCGCACCATGCGGCAAGCACTCGCGCGCTGTCCATGAAACCGATCTGCACGGGCCAGACCACGCGTTGCGAACGACGCCCGGCCGCGTCGGCATAGACGATCTCCAGACGACGCTGCGCCCGGATCGCGGCACGCAGGCGCGCCAACTCGACCAGGTTGTCGGGAAAGGATGGCGCGGGCGGCCCCGGCATCGCCAGCGGCACGTCGAGTGCCTCGCCCGCCTCCGGCGGCAAGACGGCGGCGATCTTCGCCAGCGCCTTCGCGGCGGCGGTTTTCAGCACGTCGTCGCCCCGTTGATCGACGTAGCGCAACCCCAGCATGATTGCCTCGATTTCCTCGCGCGCGAACATCAGCGGCGGCAGGACATGACCGGGTTTCAACAGGTAGCCGATGCCAGCGCCGCCTTCGATGGGCACGCCCTGCGCGACCAGCTCGGCCACGTCGCGATAGATCGTCCGCTCCGACACCGCGAGTTCATCCGCGAGCCGCGCGGCCGCTACGGGCCGCCGTCTCATGCGCAGTATTTCCATCAGGCCCAGAAGGCGCCCAGAACGTGACATCCGCCGCTCCCGGTTCAACAGGGATCTCGATCCCAAACGCATTCCGGAGATTGTAAGCCGCCGGCAGCACGACCCCGGAGCGCAGGCCAAGGCGCGCCGTCCTGACAGGAACTGACATTCCCTTCATTTACGATCGTTGCCAGACCGCTCTGGAGAACCCCATGGAAGACATCACCCACGCCCTGCCCGACGTCATTGCCGCCCACATCGCCGCACACAACCACGCCGATCCGGCAGCGTTCATTGCAACGTTTTCCGCCGATGCCTGGCTCAATGACGTCCGGCGCGAATTCATCGGCCATGACGCCATCCGGGCGTGGGCCGACAAGGAAATTTTTGGCGACCACGTGACGATGCAGGTCGAAACGGCCTTCCGGAATCATGCGAATGTCGTGATCCACGCGAGAGTCGATGGGAATTTCGACAAATCGAATTTGTCCACGCCCCTTATCCTCAGCTACTACTTCACGCTAGAGGCGGAAAAGATCACGCAATTGATCATTCTGCGGAACGAGCCCGCGCAGTAAATTTCAACAGTAAGTTTCGATAGTGCGCCCGCGAACGCCGGATTATCGGGGTCTGAATTGGCGAAAGGCCGTCGGGAAAGCAAAAAAGGCCACGTTCCTTCGAACGTGGCCTTTCCTTTTATGGTGCGTGAGGCCGGACTCGAACCGGCACACCCTTGCGGGCGTCAGGACCTAAACCTGGTGCGTCTACCAATTTCGCCACTCACGCGAATCTTCTCGCCTGGCCGGCAGGACCGCTGCGAAGTCGCGTGCGAGTCAATTTTCTGCGAACCGTCGGCGCCGGGCAGAGCGTAGGCCGATACGTAACACGTACCAATACCGCCGGCGAACGCCCGTCAAGCGCGAGCGCGAGATTCTAACCGATTGCCCGACGCTTGTCTGCATGTGCGCGTGCGGCAATCCCGAACCCAATGCTAGAATCGCGCGTCTGCCGCAGCGGCCACGGCTGCCGCCCGTTCCGGGCCGCGCTGGCGCACTCCCCCACCCCTCGTTTGCCGCGAACTTCGGCCGTGAACTTCGACGACTACTGCCTGCAAAAGGCGGCTCCGCCCGGATCGAGCACCTACTATGCGCTGCGCCAGGCGAGCGCCGCGCGCCAGCCGCTGCTTGCCGCCCTCTTCGCCCTGCGCCGCGAACTCGAAGAGACGGCGAGAGAAACGAGCGATCCCACCGTTGGCCGCACCAAGCTTGCGTGGTGGCAGAAGGAACTGGCCGCGCTCGCCGAGGGCAAAGCGGCGCACCCGGTCACCAAGGCGCTCGCGGCACATCTGAAGCAGGACGTGAAGAGCGCGTACCCGGCGCTTCAGGCGCTGCTCGCCGGCTACGAGATGGATTTCGAGCAGGCACGCTATCTCGACTTCCCGAATCTGAAGCGCTATATCGAGGGCGTGGGCGGCACCTTCGCCACGCTGATTGCCCGCGTGAGCGCACGCCACCCGGAGGCGGCCGCGCAATGGGCTGCATCGCTCGGCAATGCGCTCGTGCTCGCGCAGTTCGTGGCGGAGATCGGCAACGACGCGCGCCATGGCCGCATCTACGTGCCGATCGACGAACTGCAGCGCTACAACGTCACCGCTGCGGATCTCATCAACCGCCGCTACAGCGACGACTTCACGGAGCTCATGCAGTTCCAGACAGCGCGCGCACGCGAAGCCATCGACGCGGCGCTCGCCGCCGTTCCGTCCGACGAACGCCGCGGCCAGCGCACGTTGCGCGCACTGGCCGCGCTTTCACTCGCGCTGCTCGCCGAGGTGGAGCGCGAGCAGTTCCAGGTGCTGCACCAGCAGATCGTCCTCACGCCCATCCGCAAGCTCTGGATCGCCTGGCGCGCCTGAGCTCCGGGTATCCGCAACGAACTGCATCAGGCGCGCGTCATCTTAAGCAGTGCTTCAGGCCCGCAGGATCGGCAGCGGTCGGAAGTTGCCCTGCAGCACGGCCGCTGCGTCGAGCCCCCACCACGGTCCCAGCACCGTCGCATAAATCTGCCGGAAATCGACGCCGACCGGAAGATTGCCGTTGCCGTCCAGACGCGCCAGTTGCGGCGCTTCGCCATAGAGACCGCCCGCCACACGGCCGCCCGCCACGAAGTGAGCGGACGCCGTGCCGTGATCGGTGCCGCGGCTCTGGTTCTCGCGCACACGCCGGCCGAACTCCGCATACGTGACGATCATCGTGCGGTCCCAGCGGCCGAGCTCGCCGAGCGCATCGCGCAGCGCCACCATGCCCGTCGCGAACTGACGCAGCAGGTCCGCGTGCCGCCCCGGCTGGTTCTCGTGCGTGTCGAAGCCGTTGAGCGTGAGGCGGATCACGGCCACGCCCTTGCCCGGCATCGGTGCGCCCTGCGGCGTGTCGCCGGAAGCCAGCGCCTGCATCGCCGTCTTGATCGAGGTGCCGAACGCCCCCTGCGGAAACGCCGTCTTCAACGCGTACTGTCCCGGCCGCGGACGCAACTGGTCGGCGGCATGCACGATGTCGCTCTCGACGTCGAGGATGTGCGCGAGCGCCGGGTTGCGTTCCTTCAACGACACCGGCGTCACGAGCCGCGACGCGCGCGCGAATTGCGCCGGATTGACGAGCGCAATCGCACGGGCGCCGTTCGCCATGGGTCCCATTTCGGCGCTGCCGAGCACGAGGCCGTCGGCGACGAAGC
Organism: Paraburkholderia acidipaludis NBRC 101816; assembly: GCF_000684975.1. Taxonomy (GTDB): domain Bacteria; phylum Pseudomonadota; class Gammaproteobacteria; order Burkholderiales; family Burkholderiaceae; genus Paraburkholderia; species Paraburkholderia acidipaludis. Next base: position 155,814 of record NZ_BAXZ01000018.1, read on the forward strand.
CCTTCGGCACCGGCGCACTCCCGAAGGCACGCGTGAGCCAGCCTTCACGCAGATATTCGTCGGAGCGCGACGCCGTGTCCCAGATTTCGATCGAGCGGAAGTGCGAGAGGTTCGGCTGCGGATACGTGACGCCCTGCACGATCGCGAGTTGCCGCGCACGCCACATCGGCACCAGCGGCGCGAGCGCGGGATGCAGCGCCGTGCGTTCGTCGAGCTGGATTGCCTGTTCGCGGCGCACGCCGATGTTCGCGCGATAGCTGTAGTAGAGCGGATCCGCGAACGGCACGACGGTGTTCAAGCCGTCGTTGCCGCCCTTCAGCTCGATGAGGATCAGCAGATTGTCGTAGCCCGCGGCCGCGGTGCCCGATGCCGAGCCGACCTCCGCGCGTGCCGCGTTCGGCAGCCACAGCGACGTGCCTGCCGCCGCGGCCGCCGCCAGAAACTCGCGTCGTTTCATGCTGCGCCTCGCTTCTCGTCGCGGCGATCCGCGCCGCCCGGTTCGTCGACTCGATGTGTCATGTCCGCTATTTCAACTGGTAGACCGGATCCATCAGCAGTGCTTCGAGATACGCGCCCGCATTGCAGCCCGCCGCGATCGCGTCGACCGGCTCGAGCGGCAGCACCGCATGCTGCATTTGCAGTTGCGCGGAAAGACCGGGCGTGTCGTCGGCGCTCACGTGAAAATGCGCAAGCCAGCCGTCGAGATCGAAACGCATGCCGCCTCGCGCCACGCGTGCCGGACCGGGCCCGGCAGCCATGGAAGATCCCGTCGCCGATACCTTGGGCGGAACCCTCGAAGCGGCGGCCTTCATCACCGCGCCGGCCTTCTTCGGCTGCGCCGTTTCGGTCGCGCGAAAGAGCTGCTCGACGAACTGCTTGCGCGCGAGCAGCGTCGAGCTGTTGATCCACGCAATGCCGCCCGGCCAGCCCTTCACGTTCGGCGGATAGAACAGGTTCTCCCCAAGCGACGCGGCCGTCCGTGCGAAGGGCATCGTATCGCCATAGGAAACGTCGAAACGCCGGATCGTGCCCACGATGAATTCGACCGGCGAACTCACCAGCGTGCCGCGATTGTCTTCGTCCCAAAACGCGGACGTGAGCAATAGCGCGCGCAGCCCCGTGCCGATGTCGTAGCCGCTCGCGCGAAACCGCTGCGCGACCGGGTCGAGTTGCGCGTCGTCGGGGCTGGGGGAGACAAACTCGCGCCACAGCTTGGCCGTGACGAAGCGGGCGGTCTGCGGCTCTTCGAGCAGAATGTCGAGCACCGCATCGCCATCGAATGCGCCGCTGCGGCCCAGCACGGTCTTCTCGCCGCCGTCGTGCTGCTCCGGGCGCCACACGTAGTGCCAGGTATCCGGATCGACGCCCCAGCCCGTGTACGCGCGGGCCGCTTCCGAAACGTCGCGCTGCGTGTACTGCCCTTCGCCGAGCGTGAACAGTTCCATCACCTCGCGCGCGAAGTTCTCGTTGGGCTTGCCCTTGCGATTGCTCGCACCGTCGAGATAGAGCAGCATGGCCGGATCCTTCGCGACGGCGTGCAGCATCGCGGCGAAACTTCCGAGCGCCTCGCGCCTGAACAGCGCGTTTTGCGCGGCCATCAGCTGCGGCTCGGGCACTTTGTCCTGGCCGGACGTGAAGTGGTTGTGCCAGAAGAGCGTCATGCGCTCGGTGAGCGGCGAAGGCGTGACCAGCATCTCGCCCAGCCACCAGGCCCGCAACTGCTCGTAGTGCTGGCCGCGCAGCTTGTCCGCTTCGCGGCGCTGGTCGGGCGTCCATGCGGCGCGCTCGGCGCGCGTGGGCGGCGCCACGGCGGTCCAGTCGGGAAGCGGCGTGAACGCAACGGTTCGGCCCGTCGCCAGCACGCGGTCGACGGCGTCGCCACGCGAGAGGCCCACGTACGGAGCGATGTCGGCCGCGGAAGGGGCAAAGCCGCTACGCAGGAGAAGATGGCGCGCGTCGTCGGGGTCGAGCAGCAGGTCTTCGCCCGGCATCGCGGCGAATGCGCGCCGGGAATGCGGCGCCGGCGCCCCGTCTTCGGCGGCCGCCGCGCGCCGCGGCAACGCAGCCGCGAGCAATGCGCCTGATGCCACGAAACGTGGCGGGGTCATCGGCCTGAGCGGTTCCATTTCGCCTCGGACAGGAAGGCGCGCACTCGTATCCCGGCACGCGCAGATTGAATGTATCGGCTTAACGACCGATCCGGTACGGATGTTGACGGCGCAATTGCTACGGAATTTTTCAGCCCTGCACGGCGGCGGCGTATGGCCGCGCTGTGCCGCGACATCAGCGCTTGTACAGCTCGCGTACGGCGTCTTCGATGTGCTGGCGCAGGAGGCGGCGCTCTTCGGGCGTCATGTGGCCATCGCGGCGGCGCTGATCGAGGTCGGGCGGCACACCGGAGGTACGCATGCTGAGATCGGAAGCGGTGGTGTCGGGGGAATCGCTGCGAAAGCGCCGGGACGGCGGCTTGCTGCCGGGAGGGTACGAAGGCGGATGGGGACTTTCGAAACGGTCGGCCGAGGGCTGGGAATGGGCTGCGACCGGGTTCAATGCCACCACGACGCCGCTGGCCAACGCCAGTGCAGTCACGGTGTGGCGCATTGTCGGCCCGACCCCTCCCTTCATTTTCTTCCCTTCGTGACGCGGCAAACGGCTACCTCGAAAACAGACACGGACCCGCCCCGACGCGGGTGGCGATGTAAAAGTCGGTTGAAGTATCTACCGAACGGCCGCATTCAGTAAAGCAGTCTATCCGTCAGTGCTTGCCGCCGTGGCACGTCACCGGTAAATTTTGTAACTGACTGTTACCTGATAATTGGTGCAAACTCGCACCTGTATCCAATCGCGATAAGATGCCACGCATGGAAACCAAAAACCCATCGAAAATTCTCGTAGTCGACGACGACCCGCGCTTGCGCGATTTGCTGCGGCGCTATCTCGGCGAGCAAGGCTTCAACGTGTACGTTGCCGAAAACGCACCCGCCATGAACAAGCTGTGGGTGCGCGAGCGTTTCGATCTGCTCGTGCTGGACCTCATGCTGCCCGGCGAAGACGGCCTGTCGATCTGCCGCCGCCTGCGCGGCAGCAACGACCGCACGCCCATCATCATGCTGACGGCGAAGGGCGAGGACGTGGACCGCATCGTCGGCCTCGAAATGGGCGCCGACGACTATCTCCCGAAGCCGTTCAATCCACGCGAGCTGGTGGCGCGCATTCATGCGGTGCTGCGCCGCCAGGCGCCTTCGGAGCTGCCCGGCGCGCCGTCGGAAACCACCGAGGTGTTCGAATTCGGCGAGTTCGCGCTGAACCTCGCCACGCGCACGCTCACGAAGGCCGGCCAGGAAATTCCGCTCACCACGGGCGAATTCTCGGTGCTCAAGGTGTTCGCGCGCCATCCGCGCCAGCCGCTGTCGCGCGAAAAGCTCATGGAGCTCGCGCGCGGCCGCGAATACGAAGTGTTCGACCGCAGTCTCGACGTGCAGATTTCGCGTCTGCGCAAGCTGATCGAGCCGGATCCGGGCAGCCCGCGTTTCATCCAGACGGTCTGGGGCCTCGGCTACGTGTTCATTCCGGACGGCGCAGCCTGATCCGGCTGGATGTCTGCAATTCCTCTGTCGACAGGAAGGTTTCATGCGGATTGACCGGCGTGTGCTGACGCTTGCGTTCGGCGATCTGTTCTGGCGCACCTTCCTGCTGATTGCACTCCTCATCGCAGTCAGTCTCGCCGCGTGGTTCCAGAGCTTTCGCGTGATCGAGCGGGAGCCGCGCGCGCAGCGCGTGGCGCTGCAGCTCGTCGCCATCGTCAAGCTCACGCGCACCGCCCTGCTCTATTCCGATCCCGATCTGCGCCGCGCGCTCCTGCAGGATCTGGAGAGCAACGAGGGCGTGCGCGTCTATCCGCGCGAAGCCACCGACAAATACAAGCTCCAGCCCGACGAGTCGCTCAACCGGCTCATCGAGCACGACATACGCGGGCGGCTTGGCGACGATACCGTGATCGCCCAGTCGGTGAACGACATTCCGGGCGTGTGGATCAGCTTCAAGATCGACGACGACGACTACTGGGTCGCGCTCGACCGCGATCAGCTCGACAACGTCACGGGCCTGCAGTGGGTCGGATGGGGCGTGTCCGCGCTCGCGCTGTCACTGTTCGGCGCGGCGTTCATCACGAGTCTCGTGAACCGGCCGTTCGCGCGGCTCGCCATGTCGGCGCGCATGGTGGGCTCCGGGCAGTCGCCCGCGCAGTTGCCCGAAAGCGGCATGGGCGTAGCCGCCGAAACCAACCGCAGCTTCAACCAGATGGTGCGCGACCTCGAGCAGCTCGAGGCCGACCGCGCGTTGATGCTGGCCGGCATCTCGCACGATCTGCGCACGCCGCTCGCGCGCCTGCGGCTCGAAACGGAGATGAGCCCGTCCGACCAGGCCACCAAGGACGCGATGATCGACGACATCGAGCAGATGGACATGATCATCGGCCGCTTCCTCGACTACGCACGGCCCGTGCAGCGCAGCCCCGAACGCGTCGATCTTTCCGTGATCGCAGGCGAGATGGCGGCGCGCATGGCGAGCGAAGACGGCGTGCGGCTCATCACGCGCCTCGCGCCTTCGGCCATGATCGAGGCCGACGACACCGACATGCGGCGCGTGGTGGGCAACCTGATCGAGAACGCGCGCAAGTATGGCGCGAGCGAGACGGACGGCATTCCGCACATCATGCTCGAAACGCGCGTGTCGCATTCGCGCGTCGAGCTCTCGGTCGTCGACGAAGGCCCCGGCATTCCCGAGGATCAGCTCTCGCTCGTCACACGGCCGTTCTATCGCGTCGACACCGCGCGCACCCAGGCCAACGGCACGGGTCTCGGCATGGCCATCGTGCAGCGGCTCGTGGGCCGCTATCGCGGCGCGCTGCGCCTGCGCAACCGTCAGCCCGGTCCGGGGCTCGAAGTGACGATCGAGTTTCCGCTCGCCAAGGGCGCGTAACACTACGCTGGCTACTCAGGAGCTGCCGCATGAAAACCGTGGGCGACAAACTCGAAGCCTTCACCGTCAACGCCGCGAAGCCCGGCTTCAACGAGCCCGAGGAAAACGGCGAATCGGCCTTCGTCGAAATCACCGAGCAGACCTTCTCCACGAAGTGGAAGGTCATCTACTTCTACCCGATGGACTTCACGACGGTCTGCCCGACCGAAATCGTCGCTTTCGCGCGCCTGCAGAAGGAGTTCGAGAACCGCGACGCCGTGCTGCTGGGCGGCAGCTGCGACAACGAATACGTGAAGCTGGCCTGGCGGCGCGAGAACAAGGATCTCGACCGTCTCAATCACTATTCGTTCGGTGACGTGAAAGGCGAACTGATCGACCAGCTCGGCGTGCGCGACAAGGAGGCCGGCGTCGCGCTGCGCGCCACTTTCATTGTCGACCCCGACAACACGATCCAGCATGTCTCGGTCGACAATCTGGACGTTGGACGCAGCCCCGACGAGGTGTTGCGCGTGCTCGACGCCCTGCAGACGGGCGCGCTGTGTCCGAGCGGGCGCGCGATCGGCGGCGCGACGCTCTAGCGCTCGGCCGCCGCTCGCCGCGGGTCCGAGGATCTGCGGTACTGCCCGGCGGCGCGGTCGACGCCGCACGGCATGCGCTGCCGGATCGCCGCCTGCAGCGGCCCCTTCCAGTCCAGCACGCGCTTTTCCAGCAGTTGCCAGGATAGATGCGCGAGCAACAATGCCAGCGCGAACTGCACGGCGAGCGGCAGCGCCGCGTCCATGACCGGCGGCAGGCCGAGGCGGGCATAGAGTGCGGGGGCCTCGCCCAGCTTCGACGGCACGAGGTTGTGGAAGAGATAGAAACCGTAGCTGATGGTGCCGAGCCACGCGAGCGGCTTGAGCTCGAGCATGGCGACCGCAATCGAATCCGGGCGACGCACGATCCAGAGAAACACCATGCCAAGCGTCAGCGCGAGAGCGATGTCGAAGACGCCGGGCAGCACGGCCCCTTCCGGCGCCACGCCTCCCGCGCAATGCGCTCGCGCCAGCGCGCAGGCTGCAATCCCGCCGATGCCCGCCACGAACCACGTCGCGCCCGCCATGCCGCGCGGCGGCGACACGCGCTGACCGCCGATGGCCACGACGCCCCCCAGCGCGATCAGTGCGAAATTCCACGGCGAAAACGCGTAGATCAGCGGTTCGCTCGCCTCGCGCAGATAGAGCATGCAATGCGCCAGCGCAGCCGCCGCGACGATCGCCGCGCAGAGCGCGAGATGCCGGGACGCACGCGTGAAGAGCAGCGCAAACGGCGCGACGAGATAGAACTGCTGCTCGACCGCGAGACTCCAGAAGTGGGACACCGTGCCGGGCCAACTGTCGTGCACGACGCCGATCCAGTAATTCGAGAGGAATGCGAAATGCCAGGCGAGGCCCAGATCGACGTCGCGCTGATAAAAGCCTGCGTGGGCAATCGCCAAAGCAATCAGCAAGAGGTAATAGACCGGCCAGATACGCAGCGCGCGCTTGACGAAAAACACGCAAAGCACCGCATCCTTGCGCGCCGTATGCTGCTCCACACGCAGGCGGTTGCGATGCAATTCGCCGATGATCAGATAGCCGCTGATCAGGAAAAACAGCCACACGCCCAACTGCCCCACGTCCACCGCGTCGACGTGCGCTTTGTGCGCAAGAAACACCATCACCACTGCCAGCGCCCGGAGACCGTCGAGACCTTTCACTCGCCTTTCGTCCGCCGTCATCACTCTCCCCGCTTTACGCCAACGGTCAGTATCGGTGCAAAAAAAGCGGAAATAAATCGACAATAAAAACGGCCGACGATCGCGCAAGCCTCGTCGGCCGTGTTTTTCGGGCAGGAATGCGGTCGGCCCGGCACATCGGCACATCGGTGGAACGGCGCAAGGGCCGTGCCCCGCTTACGCCCGCGTCAGCAGCACGGCGGCCTGCGCCTCGATCCCCTCGCCGCGGCCGAGGTAGCCGAGCTTTTCGTTGGTCTTGGCCTTCACGTTCACGCGATCGAGCGGCAGCCCGAGATCCTCCGCGATATTCGCGCGCATCGCCTCGATATGCGGCGCAAGCTTCGGCGCCTGCGCGATCACGGTGCTGTCCACGTTGACGAGCGCGAAGCCCGCGGCCTGCACGCGGCGCAGGCACTCGCGCAGCAGCACGCGGCTGTTGGCGCCGTAGAACTCCTTGTCGGTGTCGGGAAAGTGGCGGCCGATGTCGCCCAGCGCCGCCGCGCCGAACAGCGCGTCGGTGATCGCGTGCAGCAGCACGTCGGCGTCCGAGTGGCCGAGCAGCCCGCGCTCGTAAGGCACGGTCACGCCGCCGATCACGAGCGGGCGGCCCGGCACGAGCGCGTGCACGTCATAGCCTTGTCCGATTCTGATGTCCATGGGGAAAGTCTTCCGTAGTGAAATCGTGAGAGGCGCTCAGTTCGCCGCCTGGCGGCCGAGAATGGCCTCGGCGAGCGCGAAATCTTCGGGGTACGTCACCTTGAAATTGCGCAGGCTGCCCTGCACGAGGCGCGGCGCATGGCCGAGCCATTCGATCGCGCTCGCTTCGTCGGTGAGATCGTGGCCGTCCTGCCGGGCCCGCTCGATGGCGGTGCGCAGCATGCCGATGCGGAACATCTGCGGCGTCTGGGCCTGCCAGAGACCGTCGCGCGCCTCGGTGCGGGCAATACGTGCAAGGGGCGCCGCGCCGCCGCCCGGCGCCACGCGCTTGAGCGTATCCGCCACCGGCAGCGCCATGATGCCGCCCACGGGGTCGTCCTTGAGCGCCTCCACGAGCGAGCGGATCAGCGCGGGCGTGATGCCGGGGCGCGCCGCGTCGTGGACGAGCACCCAGTCTTCGTCGCGCGCGCCGAATTCGGCGAGGCCGGCGAGACCGTTGGACACCGTGGCCTGGCGCGAAGCGCCGCCGCAGCGGCGCACGGCAAAGCGCAGGCCGCTGAAGCGGCGCGCGTCGAAATGGGCGTCGTCGGGGGAGATCACCACGAGGGTTTGCGTGAATTCGCTGCAGGCGTCGAAGGCGGCGAGCGTGTAGTGCAGGAGGTCGCGACCGGCGACGCTCCGGTATTGCTTGGGCATGGCCGAGCCCGAGCGGCTGCCGGTTCCGGCGCACGGGATCAGGGCGAAAAGGCGTGGTGTCACGTTGGTGCTAGCCGCATGAGTCAAAGTAAAGGACGGATTTTATAATACGTCCTTTGCCCGGTGCGCCCCGGCCCGCCGGATGGACCCGCTGGACTCGCATCCGCAGCCCGCCCCCCGTTTGGGAGACGGGCGGTTCGGGAGCGAAACCAGGCCCAAACCAGGCCAAGTCAGGCCAACCTGTAGCCTATGTCCGATATCGCCGCTTCCCAGCAGTCACCGTCTCCGTCCCCCGTCGCCGTCGTCAAGCCGGGGCAGCGCTTCGCGTTCGACGGTACGCACGGCTCGTCCGACGCGCTCCTGATCGCCCGCTACCGCGCGGCATCGCGCGCGAGCGCGCCGCTCGTCGCCGTGATCTGCGCGAGCGCCGTGGACGCGCAGCGGCTCGCGCAGGAAATCCCGTACTTCGCGCCCGAGGCCCGCGTGCGCCTGCTGCCGGACTGGGAGACACTGCCCTACGACACGTTCTCGCCGCACCAGGACCTCGTCTCGGAGCGCCTCGCGACGCTGCACGATCTCGGCGAAGGCCGCTGCGACATCCTGCTCGTGCCCGCCACGACGGCGCTCTACCGCATGCCGCCGGCCTCGTTCCTCGCGGCCTATACGTTCTCGTTCTCGCAGGGCGAGCGGCTCGACGAAGCGAAGCTCAAGGCGCAGCTCACGCTGGCCGGCTACGAGCACGTGAGCCAGGTCGTGCGGCCGGGCGAGTACTGCGTGCGCGGCTCGCTGATCGACCTGTTCCCGATGGGTTCGCCGCTGCCCTACCGCATCGACCTGTTCGACGACCAGGTCGATTCGATCCGCGCCTTCGACCCGGACAGCCAGCGCAGCCTCTACCCGGTGAAGGACGTGCGCCTCCTGCCCGGCCGCGAATTCCCGTTCGACGAGGCCTCGCGCACCGCATTCCGCAGCCGCTGGCGCGAGGTGTTCGAGGGCGACCCGAGCCGCGCGACGATCTACAAGGACATCGGCAGCGGCGTGCCGTCGGCCGGCATCGAGTATTACCTGCCGCTCTTCTTCGAAGAGACCGCCACGCTGTTCCACTACCTGCCCGACAACGCGCAGTTGGTGTTCTCGGGCGACCTGGACGCCGCGATCCGCCGCTTTTCGGCCGACACGAAGCAGCGCTACAACTTCCTCTCGCACGACCGCGAGCGGCCGATCCTGGAGCCGCAGCGCCTCTTCCTCGCCGAAGACGACTTCTTCACGCTCGCCAAGCCCTTCGCGCGCCTCGTGCTGCCCGCGGCCAGCGCGGGCGGCTGGGCAAACGCGCTGCCGAACCTCGCGATCGACCGCCACGTCGATGAGCCGTTAGCGGCGCTGCGCGACTATCTGGGCACGACGACAAACCGCGTGCTGTTCGCGGTGGAATCGGCGGGCCGCCGCGAGACCATTGCGCAACTGTTCGCCGACAACCAACTGCGGCCCGCGTCCGTGGACAGCTATGAAGACTGGCTGACCTCCGACGAGCGTTTCGTGCTGGGCGTCGCCCCCCTTTCGAGCGGCTTTGCGCTGCCGGCCGAAGGGCTCGCCATCCTCACCGAAACGGAGCTCTACGGCCCGCTCGCGCGCCGCGCCGGACGCCGCCGCCAGGAGCAGGCGAGCAACGTCGACTCGATGGTGCGCGACCTCTCGGAGCTCAAGGTGGGCGACCCGGTCGTGCACACGCAGCACGGCATTGGCCGCTATCACGGCCTCGTGACGATGGATCTCGGCGAAGGCGACACCGAGTTCCTGCACCTCGAATACGCGAGCGGCAGCAAGCTCTACGTGCCGGTTTCGCAGCTTCACGTGATCTCGCGCTACAGCGGCGCCGATCCGGACAGCGCGCCGCTGCACGCGTTGGGCTCGGGTCAGTGGGAAAAGGCTCGCCGCAAGGCCGCGCAGCAGATCCGCGACACCGCCGCCGAGCTGCTCAACCTCTACGCGCGCCGCGCCGCGCGCGAAGGCCACGCGTTCAAGCTCGATCCGCGCGACTACGTGAAGTTCGCGGAGAGCTTCGGCTTTGAGGAAACGCCTGACCAGGCCGCCGCCATCGCGGCCGTGATCGGCGACATGACGAGCGGCAAGCCGATGGATCGCCTCGTGTGCGGCGACGTCGGCTTCGGCAAGACCGAAGTGGCGCTGCGCGCGGCGTTCATCGCCGTGATGGGCGGCAAGCAGGTGGCGATCCTCTCGCCCACCACGCTGCTCGCCGAGCAGCACACGCAAACTTTCACGGACCGCTTCGCCGAATGGCCCGTGCGCATCGCCGAACTCTCGCGCTTCAAGTCCGCGAAGGAAGTGAGCGCGGCGATCCAGCAGATCAACGACGGCAGCGTCGACATCGTGATCGGCACGCACAAGCTGCTCTCGTCGGACGTGCAGTTCAAGCGGCTCGGGCTCGTGATCATCGACGAGGAGCACCGCTTCGGCGTGCGCCAGAAGGAGGCGCTCAAGTCGCTGCGCGCCGAGGTGGACGTGCTCACGCTCACCGCCACGCCCATTCCGCGTACGCTCGGCATGGCGCTGGAGGGCCTGCGCGACTTCTCCGTGATCGCCACCGCGCCGCAGAAGCGCCTCGCCATCAAGACTTTCGTGCGCCGCGAGGAAGACAGCGTGATCCGCGAGGCCATGCTGCGCGAGCTCAAGCGCGGCGGCCAGGTGTACTTCCTGCACAACGAAGTGGAGACGATCGAGAATCGCCGCGCGATGCTCGAAGCGCTCGTGCCCGAGGCGCGCATCGCCGTCGCGCATGGCCAGATGCACGAGCGCGAGCTCGAAGCGGTGATGCGCGACTTCGTGGCCCAGCGCGCGAACGTGCTGCTCTGTACCACGATCATCGAGACCGGCATCGACGTGCCGACGGCCAACACCATCCTCATCCATCGCTCCGACAAGTTCGGCCTCGCGCAATTGCATCAGTTGCGCGGGCGCGTCGGGCGCTCGCATCACCAGGCCTATGCGTATCTGCTCGTGCACGATCCGCAGGGGCTCACGAAGCAGGCGCAGCGCCGTCTGGAAGCGATCCAGCAGATGGAAGAACTGGGCTCGGGCTTCTACCTCGCCATGCACGACCTCGAAATTCGCGGCACCGGCGAAGTGCTAGGCGACAAGCAGTCGGGCGAGATCCAGGAAATCGGCTTCCAGCTCTACACGGATATGCTCGCCGACGCCGTGAAGGCGCTCAAGGAAGGCCGCGAGCCGGATCTGAACGCGCCGCTCGCCGCGACGACCGAGATCAATCTGCACGCGCCGGCCATCCTGCCCGCCGACTACTGCGGCGACGTGCAGGAGCGCCTCTCGCTCTACAAGCGCCTCGCGAACTGCGAGCACGACGATTCGATCGACGGCATCCAGGAAGAGCTGATCGACCGCTTCGGCAAGATGCCGCCGCAGGCGCATGCGCTGATCGAGACGCACCGGCTGCGCCTCGCCGCGAAGCCGCTCGGCATCACGAAGATCGACGCGGGCGAGGCCGTGATCGGGCTGCAGTTCGTGCCGAACCCGCCGATCGACGCCATGCGCATCATCGAGATGGTGCAGAAGCACAAGCACGTCAAGCTGGCCGGGCAGGACAAGCTGCGCATCGAAACGCGCAGCCCGGACCTCGCGGTGCGCGTGGCAACGGTCAAGGAGACGCTGCGCGCGCTCGGCGCGCCGGCGCGCACGGGCGCGCGCTAGTCCGGCGTGCTACGGCACGCCCTCTGCTGCGTCGCACAAAGATACCCGCTATGCGGGTATCTGCTGATACCTTTAGCCCGATTTATCCTTTTTGGGTAAGATTGGCAGGACTAGCAAGCTGGAGCCCCGCCATGTCCGTCGCCGCTGAATCAGCGCAATCCACCCAGTCGCCCGCCGCCGCTTCTTCCGCCTCCTCCGCCGTCCCCATTTCGCTTCCCTGGGTTACCCGGCTCGTGTCGATGGACACGGTCAGCCGTCACCCGAATCTCGGCCTGATCGAGACGGTGCGCGACGATCTGCGCGCGCGCGGCATCGAGTCGACGCTCACCCACGGCCGCGACGGCCGATGGGCCAACCTGTTCGCGACGCTGCCCGCGCACGACGGCGCGACGAACGGCGGCATCGTGCTCTCGGGTCACACGGACGTCGTGCCGGTGGATGGCCAGAAGTGGGACAGCGATCCGTTCAAGCCCGAAATCCGCGACGGCCTGCTCTACGGCCGCGGCACCTGCGACATGAAAGGCTTCATCGGCGCCGCGCTTGCCCTCGTGCCCGAGATGCAGCGCGCGCAGCTTGCGAAACCGATCCATCTCGCGCTCTCCTTCGACGAGGAAGTGGGCTGCGCGGGCGCGCCCTTCATGATCGAGGAACTCGTGAAGCGCGGCGTGCAGCCCGAAGGCTGCATCGTGGGCGAGCCCACGAGCATGCGCCCCATCGTCGCCCACAAGGGCATCAACGCGTACCAGTGCTGCGTGCGCGGCCACGCGGCGCACTCGTCGCTCACGCCGCGCGGCCTGAACGCCATCGAATACGCGGCGCGCCTCATCTGCCATATCCGCGACCTGGCCGACGAGTTCCGCGCGAACGGCCCGTTCGACGAGCTCTACGACGTGCCGTTCACGACCTCGCAGACGAGCACGATCGAAGGCGGCAACGCGATCAACACGGTGCCGGCCGAGTGCCGCTTCGTGTTCGAGTTCCGCAACCTGCCCTCGCTCGATCCCGACGCGATCTTCGCGCGCATCGAGCGTTACGCGCGCGAGATGCTGCTGCCGAAGATGCAGCGCGAGCACGCGTCTGCCGCGATCGAGTTCACGAAGATCGCCGCGGCGCCGGGCCTCGACGCTGCGGAACAGGCGGCGATCACGCAGCTCGTGCGCACGCTCACGGCCGACCGGTCGCAGCGCAAGGTGGCCTACGGCACCGAAGCGGGGCTCTTCGCGCGCGCGGGCATTCCGAGCGTGGTGTGCGGCCCCGGCGACATCGAGCAGGCCCACAAGGCCAACGAATTCGTCGCGCTCGAGCAACTGGGTGCGTGCGAAAGCTTTTTGCGCAAGCTGATCCACGGCATGTCGCTGGAAGCGCAACCCCGATAATTACGCACCCACGCCCCGCTACCGCCATGTCCACCGGCACGCCGCTTCCCACCGACCACACGATCGACGGCGAGCCCATCCCCACGCTCGACGGGATCGCCTCGCAGCATTTCGCGCTCGCGCCGTGGGTGCTGCGCACGCCGGTATTCGAGCGCAACGACCTGCCCTCGCTCGAAGACACGCTCGTCAACTTCAAGTTCGAACTGCTGCAGGCGAGCGGCAGCTTCAAGGTGCGCGGCGCGTTCACGCACCTGCTCGCCCTCGACGCCGCGCAGCGCAGCGCCGGCGTCACCTGCGTCTCGGGCGGCAATCATGCGATCGCCGTGTCCTACGCGGCGATGCGGCTCGGTATCAGCGCGAAGGTCGTGCTGTTCGCCACCGCGAGCGCGGCGCGCGTGGCGCAGTGCCGGCGCTTTCACGCCGAAATCGTCATGGCCGGCAACAGCAGCGAAGCCTTCGACATCGTCCGGCGCATCGAGTCCGAGGAAGGCCGCTATTTCGTGCATCCGTTCAATGGCTATCGCACGGTGCTCGGCACGTCTACGCTCGGCTACGAGTGGGCCACCCAGGCGAGCGACCTCGACGCCGTGATCCTGCCGATCGGCGGCGGCGGTCTCGCCGCGGGCGTCGCGACGGCGCTGCGGCTCGCGAATCCGCGCGTGCGCGTGTACGGCGTCGAACCCGCCACCGCCGACGTGATGAGCCGCAGCTTTGCCGCGAACCATACGGTGCGCATCAGCCACATGCATTCGATCGCCGATTCGCTGATGGCGCCGCACACAGAGCAATACAGCTACGAACTGTGCCGCCGCCATCTGGAGCGGATCGTCACGGTGTCGGACGACGAACTGCGCGCCGCGATGCGGCTGCTGTTCGACCACCTGAAACTGGCCGTGGAGCCCGCCTGCGCGGCGGCCACCGCGGGCCTCATCGGGCCGCTGCGCGACGCCTTGCAGGGACGGCGCGTGGGCGTCCTGCTTTGCGGGACCAATACCGACCCGGCAAGTCTTGCCGGCCAACTCGTGCGCGCGCCATAAGTCCGGATCCGCGCCTGGCGCGGCCGCGCGGTGCCGCCGTCCGCGCGTCAGAAAGTGTCAAATCGCTACCGCATCGCGGACGCGTTCGCTATCATTGCGGCATTCAGTCACAGTCAACCGCCCCTTCCCTCGGAGAGCCCGCCCATGAGCATTATCAAGGAGTTCAAGGAATTCGCCGTCAAAGGCAATGTGATGGACCTCGCCGTCGGTGTGATCATCGGCGGGGCCTTTTCCACCATCGTCAACTCGGTGGTGAAAGACCTGATCATGCCTGTTATCGGCGTGGTCACGGGCGGCCTCGACTTCTCGAACCAGTTCATCCGGCTCGGGCACATTCCTGCCAGCTTCAAGGGCAACCCCGATTCGTACAAGGACCTGCAGACGGCGGGCGTGGCCGTGTTCGGCTACGGCTCGTTCATCACGGTGCTGATCAACTTCATCATCCTCGCGTTCATCATCTTTCTGATGGTGAAGTTCATCAACAACCTGCGCAAGCCGGAAGAAGCCGCGCCCGCCGCGCCGCCGCCCACGCCGGAAGACGTGCTCCTGCTGCGCGAAATCCGCGACGAGCTGAAAAACAGCCGGGGCTGAACGCCGTCCTTGCTGCGGTCCGCGCCAATACCCGCACAGAGCCCACACGAAAGCCCGCGCCGGCATGAACGCCGCGCGGGCTTTTTTGCGCACCCTTCCTTCCCTTTCGTCAGCAGGCCGGACGATCCGCTGCGCGCACCACCGCCGCCTGTTCGATCAGCCGTTCGAGGTGCTCGAAGTTGACCGGCTTCGTGAGGTGCGCCGTGAAGCCCGCTTCGAGGCAGCGGCGCACGTCGTCGTCGGTGCCGAAGCCCGTAAGCGCGATGGCCGGCGCGGCCGACTGCTTGCGGAACGCGTGAATGAAGTCGATGCCGGTGCCATCGGGCAAGCCGATATCGCTCAGCACGAGGTCGAAGCGATTCCGTGACGCGAGCGCGAGCGCGTTCGCCACGCTGTCGGCCACCGCCACCTCATGCCCGAGCCCCCGTATCAATTGCGACATGACCTCCGCCGTGTCCTCGTGATCCTCGATCAGCAGGATGTCGAGCGCGCCCGCCAGGCGCGGGCTGCCCTCATCGTCGGGGGCGGCCGCGCCCGGCGCCGGCGCGGCCGTGGGCAAGACGATCGAGAACGTCGCCCCGCAATGCGCGCCGGGACTTTGCGCCGTCACGCTGCCGCCGTGTGCTTCGGTCAGCGCCTTCGTGACCGCAAGCCCCAGACCAAGGCCGCCGAACTGCCGCGTCATATTGTGGCTGCCCTGTTCAAAGGCATTGAAGAGCTTGCCGATCTGCTCCGGCGCGATGCCGATGCCCGTGTCCTCCACTTCGATCAGCACCTGCATGCGCGCGTCGCGCGTGCGCACGTAAATGTGGCCGCCGTCCGGCGTGAACTTCGCCGCATTGCGCACGAGGTTCCAGAACATCTGCTGCAAACGCGCGCGATCGCCGCGCACGTAATGATGCTGCGCACGCAGATCGACGTGCACGTCCTGCTGCTTCACCTGGATCTCGCTGTGAAAGAGTTCGAGCACGGCGTCGATCACCTCATGCACGTCCACGGTATCGAGCGCGAGGCTCAGCTTGCCGTTGGCCACGCGCGTGAGGTCGAGCAGATCGTCGATCAGCCGCGCCTCGAGCTCGATATTGCGGCGGATCATCAACACGCCCGCGCGCGCCGCCTCCGGCAAGTCGGGAATCTGCTCGATGAGCCGCGTGCCGGCCAGCACCGGCGTGAGCGGCGTACGCAGTTCGTGCGAGAGCATCGCGAGGAAGCGGTCCTTGGCGCGGTTGGCCTCTTCCGCCGTCTGGCGCGCGGTCTGCTCGGAAGCGAGCAGACGCTCGCGTTCTTCCGTCGACTCGCGCTGCGCATGGATATCGGTGCAGCTGCCGAACCATTTGTTCACGCCGCCGCGCGGATCGCGCATCGCAACGATACGGACATCGAACCAACGATACGCGCCATCGTGGCGGCGAATGCGCAGTTCGTGCCGATAGTCGGTCGCGCCGCTCGCCACCGCCTTCAGCCAGCTGAGCCGGATCTCCTCCTGGTCGTCGGGATGCACGGCGTCGAGCCAGGCGAGGCCGTTCGAATAACGGGCGTCGAGACCCGTGTAGTCGAGCCACTGCTTCGACAGGAAATCGCAGTTGCCGTCCGCGCAGCAAGTGAGCACGAGGTGCGGGAGCGCCTCCGAGAGCGTCCGGTAATGCTCTTCCCGATCGCGCAGCAGCAGCGCTTCGTCGGAGGCGCGCTGCAGCGCGACCTGCGAGAGCACGCGCGCGACGGCCTCGGGCAGATAGTCGAGGTAGTCACCCGATTTCGGCACGACATCCGAAACGCCGGCGCGCAGCGCCGCGATCACGCGCGACTCGTCCGTGAAGCCCGTGACGAGTATCGCCGGCACGCGCACGTCCTGGGCGCGCAGGCGGCGAAAAAGATCAAGGCCGGTTTCCGCGCTGTCCAGCTGATAGTCGAGCACGAGCACGTCGGGCGTGCGGGCGGCAAGCACGGCAAGCGCCTCGCTCACGCTCGCGCAGGTATCCACGAGCGCGCCGGCGCGAACGAGCGACTTGCGCGCGAGCCGCAGGATGCCTTCGTCGTCGTCGACGACCAGCACGTGCGCGCCCGCCAACAGGGTGACTTCGTCGTTCATGCGCCGGACGTTCCTCCAGGAGTCAAAGTTGCGCAGGGGATGGATCGATGCGTCGAGCCGCCGGGTGTCGCTAACGCGCGTAGCGATGCCCCGGCGGCAGTTTCACGACCTGCAGGAAGAAGCCGAGCCGCCGCACGGCTTCGATGAACGCGTCATATTCGACCGGTTTCGTGATGTACACGTTGCAGCCCAGTTCGTAGCAGCGTTCGATCTCGCGCGGGTCGTCGGTGGTGGTGAGCACGATCACCGGCACCGACGCCGTGGCCGGATCGGCCTTCAGGCGGCGCAAAACCTCGAAGCCGTCCACGCGCGGCATGCGCAGATCCAGCAGCACGACGACGTTCGCAAGCTCTTCGCGCGACGGCACATCCGCCCCGGCGGCTCCTGCGGCAGGCGGCCCGAAGAAGTAGTCGAGCGCCTCCTGGCCGTCCGAAAACCGCACGAAGCCATTCGAGACCCCCGAACGCCGCAGGTTGCGCTCAACCAGCGTCGCGTGGCCATCGTCGTCTTCGATCAGCACGATGCTGACCCGTTCCTCGTCCGTCATCTCATCTCCCCGATGGGCACGTACCGGCTCGTGGCCGGGCCGCCGCACCGCTTCGTACCGTAGCGCTCATGCCGCACGCAAAGGTTGCTCGGGCAGCGCGACGAAGAACGTCGAGCCCACCCCTTCGGCCGATTCCACCCACATCTGCCCCCCATGCCGCTCCGCAATGCGGCGAGCGAGCGCGAGCCCGATGCCCTCGCCGCCCGAATCGCCGCCGTGCAGGCGCTGAAACGCGCGAAAGAGCTTCGGCTGCCAGGCCTCCGGGATGCCCACGCCATTGTCGCGCACATAATAGGTTCGCGTGCGCGGCGCACTCACGCGCACCGGCGCGGCGGGCCCCTGCCCATCGGCCCGCACGTCGAGCGCGCCGATCTCGATACGCCCCGCCCGTTGCGGGTCGAGATGGCGCAGCGCGTTCTCGATCAGATTGCCGAAAATCTGCTCGATGGCCGCGGGATCGCCCCACGCGGGCGGCAAATCGCGCACGTCGATGCGTGCTGCATCGGGCACCGCGTCGAGGCCAACCAGCACCCGCTCGACGATGCGCCCCATGTTGACGCGCTGCCAGCGATACTCCAGCCGCCCGGCGCGCGAAATCCGCAACAGCGCGTCGATGATCGCCGCCGCGCGCGCCACCGCCTGGCGCAGGAATTGCAACGACTCGTCGACGTCGCCGTCGAGCAGCTCGGTCACGCGGCGATGCTCGTCGGCGGGCAGCCCGGCTGCGTCGATGCGCGCGCGCAGGTCATCGCAGGAAACCTGCAGCTCCTTCGAGAATCCCTGCAGATTCACGAGCGGCGAGCGCAGATCGTGCGAGACGCTGTAGATGAACATCTCGTTGTCCTGCGTCTCCTGGCGCAAATGCTCGTTGGCGTGCGCGAGATCGGCGGCGCGCCCCTGCAATTGCTGCTTGAGCGTGACCTGCTCACGCTCGGCGTCGACAAGGCGCACGCTCGTTTGATGCAGCACCGCGTCGAGCTCGGCGATTTCGTCGTTGCCCGACAGCGCCGGCGCCAGCCGCACCCCATCGCCCAGCCGGCGGGCATTGTCGCCAAGCGCGGCAAGGCGCCGGCCCACGTTGCGCGCGAATACCGCGGCAGTCACGCCCCACACCAGCATCGAGCCGAGCACGGCTGCGATCAGCGCGTACTGCAGGCGCGCACGCGTCGCGCGCCACGACGCATTGCGCCGCGCATCGAGGCGCGCTTCCTCGGCCATGAACCCGGCCAGTTCGCTGCGCACCGTCTCGATCTCGGGCGGCAGCGTGGCGGCAGCCGCGCGCGCCCAAGCAACGCTGCGGCCGGCGCGCAGCGCATCGGCAATGTCGCCGGCCTCGGCGCGCCAGGCGTAGGCCGCCGCGCGCATATGATCGACGCGCGCGAGCTGTACCGGATTGTCGGCCACCATTTGCGAAAGCAAGGCGATGCGGTCCGCAAACTCGGTCCACACCGCATGACGGTCGATAAAGGAAGGATCGTCGAGCGCGATCCCCGTCCGTACGCGCGCGGCCTCGCGCAACAGCGGATCGACGAGGCTCGACGCCTGCCAAAGAATCTGCTTGCTGTTCTGCTCGCCTTGGGCCGCACGCACCGCGGCCTCCTGCGTATCGAACACGGCGCCAAGCAGCACGAGTTCGATGACGCTCGGAATCGCGATCAACAGCAACCCCTTGGTGAACAGTTTCATGACGGCTCTGGCGCGTGGGTATCGGACTGGCGGGTCGGTGCGGCACCGGTCGACCGCAGGCACCAGAACCCGAACATTATCGGCGCGAAATATCAGGATGACAACGGATGTGACCCCTGCCACGCAATCATGACAAAAGCCCGCTTTTTTACGAATGATGGCCACACCGCGCGCGTCAGCAGGACTATTATTGAGACGGAGACAGAAAGAAGTGAAAAGGAGAGCCGGGATACCTACATCAGAGCGCGGCGAGCAGTCGGGCACGGCGACTGCGGGCACCCGCGAGGGCTCGGACAAGCTCGAATCCTCGTGAATCCTGCAGAACCCTATGCTATAAAGGATCGACGTGCGGCGCGCAAACCGGGAGTGGTCGCATGGGACAGCTGCGTTTTTTGCAATCCTTTTTCAGGCGAGTTTTTATGTCCTTCCCGAAAAAGCGTAAACGCGTCAAGGCGGACGGCGACGAGTCGTTCCTTGCCGTGCTCGACCACTTCAAACCGTTCGGACAGCTCGATACCAAGATTGCGCGAGCCCGCGCCCAGGACGAGCCCGTACTCTACGCCCACATCCTGCCGGGACTCGACGTCCTGCTCTGCAGCGTGCGCGGCGCGCAGCCGCCTTATCCCGCCACGAGCGAATTGCGGCGGCGCTGCATCGAATCCATTGCGCATGCACTCGAGCAGCCCATTGAAGGGCTGGAAAACGGCGGCTACTGGTACGAGGCGGACGGCTTCGGCTTCCTCGTGTTTGCCAGCCGCGCGCGCGGCCGGATCTTGCCCGAATTCGGCGCAGCCCGCCCCGGCCTGACCACACGACGCATCACGCGCCGCCAAGGCGCAACGGGCGATACCGTACCGCGCTCGCTGCGTTAAGGCTTCGCCGGCGCGCGCATCTTCTTGCCGGGCGGCGGCGCCACGGGCCGCTCGCGCATTTCCGCAAAGAGATCCTTGCATGCCAGCGGCTGGTTATTGCTCGGCGCAATCAGCGGAATCAGCGCCGCGAACGGATTGATCAGTCCGAGCCCGACCATGGCTCCGGCACGCAGCGCGAGCGCAGTCGCATCCACGCCGACGTGCGGATTCTTGAACGTTCCCTTGGCATAGAGCGGCGAGCGCAGCGAAAACACCCGAAAGCCCTTGGTGTGCGGATGAATCTTCAGGTCCAGCGATTCGTCACGCAGATCGATCGGCCCGCTGATGTCGATCACGGCGTCGTCGGTGTCGAGGGCGAACACGCGCGGATCGAGCACCCCGTTGGTCGCGACGAAGTCGGTGGCCGCGCAGTTGATCTTCACGTCCTGCGTGCCGAACAGCTTTTCGTACACCACATTCGCGACGTTCAGGCCCGCCGCCTCCATCAGCAGGCGGCTGATCGTGCCCTGCGTGACCAGCATCTTCACTTCGCCGTTCGAGGTCGCCGCGAGCGCGGCCGGCGAATTGCCGGTGGCCGAAAGCGAGGCGTCGCCGTTGATCTCGCCGAGCGCCGACTGCATCGCCTTGGCGTTGGGGAACAACTGCTTGAGCTTCAGATGCCGCGCCTGCGCGGAAACGCGCGCCTTGAGCGGCACGTGGCTGCCGTCCAGCGTGAAGCGCGTGGCCAGCGTCCCGCCCGCCACGCCGAAGCGCAGCGGGTCGAGCGACAGCACGCCGTCCGTCATCACGACGTGCGCGTAGAGATCGGAGATCGGCAGGCTGCCCTGCTTGACGATGCGTCGGCCGGTGAACGTGACGTCGGTGTCGATCGCGCTCCAGCGGTCGGTGCGAAACGGCTCGACCGGAATGACGCGATCGGCGGGCTGCTTCACGGCATCTCCGCGTTTCGCCTTGCTCGCGTTGCTGTCGGCGCCGATGATCGGGGCGAGATCGGAGAACTGCAGCAGGTTCGATACCAGTTCGCCCTTGAGCAGCGGACGCGGCTCGCGCTGCGTGTAGACGAGCGTGCCGTTCAGGTCCGAACCGCCGACGCGCCCCGTGAAATTCTCGTAGCGGAACACGCTCGCCCCGCGGTGGAACTCGCCCACGAACCGGCCTTCCGTGGCATACGGCGGCGTCTCGGGCAGCGTCACGCCGGTCAGGTTGTAGAGGTGCGCCATGCTCGCTCCCTGCAGCCACAAGCGCAGGTCGACGGCGGCCAGATGGGTGGGATCCGTGAGCGTGCCGACGAGTGCGATATGCATATCGCCTGCCCGCACGTCGGCCTGAACCGGAAAGGGGCGCTTCGGATCCTGTAGCGCGAGCACGCCGCCCAGCTTGCCGGTGCCGGACACGGACGTCTTGTTGTACGTGCCCTTGAGCGTCCAGCCGATGGCGTAAAACGGCTGGGCGGGCTTCGCGGCATTTGCCGCTAAAGCGGCGGAAGCACCTGAAGCGCCAGAAACACTCGATGCCGTGCTCGCCCAAGCCGATGCGGGCGTCGCAGCCGCGCCGACGGTGCTCGCCCCGCCTGTGGCGCCCGCGGCGCTGGCGGCACTCGCCGCACTGGCCGCACTCGCGGCCGCCGTTTCGGATGCCTGCTGGGTCTGCGCCTGCTCCGCGAGCCGACGGGCGCCGGCCGCGCCGATCGCCTGCGCCGACTCGCTGCGCGAGGTCGCCTCCTGCTGCGCCATCACGGCGCCAATCGGAATGCCGCGGCCGAGCAGATCGACGGTGACTCGCAGATCGGTCTTCGTTTGCCGGTCGTCGACGGCAATATTGCCCGAGGCGAAGGTGATGTCGTGCAGATCGAGCTTCCAGGTGGACGGGCCGCTCGACGAAGCCAGCTTGAACGTCCAGTTGTTGCGCCCGTCGGCAAGCCGCTCGACGTCAACGGAAGGATTCACGAGATTGATGGCCGGAATCACGATGTCGTGCACGAGGAGCGGCAGCACCATGACCTCGAAGTCGATCTCGTCGAGCGTGGCGAAATGCGGCGACTTCGTCCAGTCCGGGTTGGCCACCTCGATGCGGGTAGCCGAAAAGCGCGGCCACGGCACCCACGCGCGCCAGCCCGTTTCACCCACCGGCGCGCGCCAGCCGACCTTCAGATCGCCCTCGATGGCGAACGGCCGACCGATAGCCTCACTCACCTTGTCGTTGACCCAGGGCTTCGCGCGATTCCAGTCGAAGGTGAGAAGAACCGCCACGAGTATCCCGACGAGGACGACGACAACGAGCGCAAGCCATGCGAAGATCCTGGCGAGCATGCGGCCAATGCCGCGAGCCTTGGGTTGCGGTGACGTCATGCGCTCTCCGTGATTCTGCGTCGTTTTTTAAGGCAGGAAGCAAGCAGGCGGCGTGCCTGCCTTCGTCATGCTTTATTCCTGTTTCCTGCCTGGTGCGCAATCATGCCGTATCGCAGGCGGGCATGCACTTTTTGTTTGCAATCCTTTAATGACCCGATCACCACCGGTTTCCAGCCAGCCAAACGAAGGCAGCGCCGAAAGGCGCGTTGCCCTAGTCGAAGCGCGCCAGATAGCGCGTCGCGCCCGGCAGCGCGGCGAATACCTGCTGCATCCCGCCGACTTCGCCTTGCATGCGGGCGAACGCGTCGTGCTGACGGGGCCGTCCGGCTCGGGCAAGAGCGTGTTCCTGCGCGCCCTCGCACTGCTCGATCCGCTCGACGGCGGCGCCGTATTGTGGCGCGGCGAACCGGTGTTGCGCGCGAGCATTCCGCGCTTTCGCCGCCATATCGCCTACCTGCGGCAACGGCCCGCCCTGCTCGACGGCACCGTCGAAGACAACCTGCGCTACCCGTACACGCTCTCCGTCTATCGCGACGTTGCGTTCGACGGCGCACGCACCAAGTCGCTTCTCGATGCCGCACGCCGCCCGGCAGACTTCCTCGTGCGTCATGCGTCCGAACTCTCCGGCGGCGAAGCCCAGATCGTCGCGCTCGTGCGCGTGCTTCAACTCGACCCGGACGCGCTGCTGCTCGACGAGCCCACGGCCTCGCTCGATCCCGATTCGGCACGCGCGGTCGAAGCGCTGGTCGGCGGCTGGTTCGAAGCCCAACGCGGCGCACGCGCCACGGTCTGGGTGTCGCACGATCCGGCCCAGGCCGCCCGGGTAGGCAGCCGGCATCTCACGATGACCGCGGGCACGCTCGGCGCGGCAGGCGAAACCGCGTTCGCCCCCGCTCGCGCCGATGGGGCCAGCCGATGAATTCCGTCCTCCAGAACCTCGGCCTCGGCGACGTGGCGATCGCGGCGCTGCTCGTGTTCGTCAACGGCGCGGTGTCCGTGCTGCTCAAGCTCGATCTCGAACGCAAGCTCGCCTGGGCCGCCGTGCGCACCGTGGTGCAGTTGCTCGCCATCGGCTATGTGCTCGGCTGGGTGTTCGCCTATAACCGCTGGTACGTCGTGCTGCCGCTCATGGCGCTCATGACGCTGATCGCGGGCGTGGCCGGAGCGCAGCGCGGCGCGCGCACCTATGCGGGTCAGCGCGCCGACAGCATCGTCTCGATCTGGGTGAGCGCGTGGCTCGTCGCCGCGGTGGGCCTTTTCGTCGTGATCCGCATCCGCCCGTGGTATGAGCCGCAATATGCCATCCCGATCCTCGGCATGATCCTCGGCAACACGCTGACGGGGGTGTCCCTCGGCGTCGAGCGGATGATGCAGGAGCTCACCGCGCGGCGCGACCGCGTCGAGAGCGCGCTCGCGCTCGGTGCGACGCGCTGGGAAGCCGCCCAGGCGAGCGCGCGCGAAGCCGTGCGCGCCGGCATGATCCCGACGCTGAACCAGATGGCCGTGGTGGGTGTGGTGAGCCTGCCCGGCATGATGACGGGCCAGGTGCTGGCGGGCCAGCCGCCGTTACAGGCCGTGCGCTACCAGATCGTGATCATGTTTCTGATCGCCGCCTCGTCGGCGCTCGGCACCGTCGGAGCGGTCCTGCTCGCGTACCGGCGCGTGTTCTCCGCCGAGCACCGCTTTCTCGCCTCGCGCCTCGTGGAGCGAAGCGCGAACGCGAAATAGCGTGCGGCGAGGCGTGCAACGATCTCGTGCTACGACCTGTTAGCGCTGCGCGGAAATCGCGATCAGGGTGCCGTCGCCGAGCTTGACCGTCTTCACCGTGCCATTGGTCGGCATCGGAAAATGGACGACCTCGCTATACGACACGACCTGCGGACAGGTGAGCGTCTTGCCCTCGCTTTCGACGCTGTGCGTGCCGTGCGGCGTCTGGGCGCGGAAGATCGCCTCGACGTTGGCCGTGCCGTGCTCATCGACAATCGGCGCGAGGCGCAATTGCGTCTGCCGCATCATCGCGCCGTTCTCGTCGAGCGGCAGCGAAGCGTTGTCGGGACAACCTTCAGGGGACGGCACGACGCCGCCCGGGGGCGTGGTGCGCCAGGTGAAGTCGTCGGTATCGCCCGAGCGCAGCGTGCGCGTCTCGCTGGAGTTGCCGAACTGCTTCGACGTGACTCGCACGGTGTAGCGGATCGGGCCGTCCGTTGGCGTTTTCGAGGTCACGTTGATCGGCGTGCTCGCGAGCGCGGGCAGCGCGAGCGCGCACGAGGCCGCGAGTGCGGCGTGGACGAGCGCCGCATGAGCGCGGCGCGAGCGGTGGCAATGCATGCGTCACCTCCTGACAAAAGCCGCCGCGTGCCGCCCGCCGTTACCTGCCTGCCTTGTGAACGGCGCACGCCGCATGGCGTAGGATCCTGCTCCATTACCTAGTCTAGCTCGCCGCGCGCGGCCTTGCGCCGAACGTTCTCCCCCCGCCGACCAGGTTTTATCCCGCTTGCCACGCCCGGGATTTTGCAGGCGCAACGAACGGCGCCGCCTGTCGCGGCGGGCTGCTGCACGGGGTGCCGCCTGCCCTGCTATTTGCCGCTTCCTTCCAGCCCGATCGTGAGCTCGGCCGTGATCTGCTGCCGGGCGCTCGCATAGCCTGCCCACGGATCCGTGCGGGCCAGGGCCGTCAACCGCTCGTCGATATTGTGCAGCGTCCACTGGGCGCCGCCGGTGGTGTTGCCGAGTTCCGCCCACGAGATCGGCACCGATATTCCCATCCCGCTGCGCGCCCGCACGCCGTACGCGACCGCCGTGCTCGCGCCACGCGCGTTGCGCAGGTAGTCGACGAAGATCCGCTTCCTGCGATGCTCGGGGCCCATCGTCGCGGTGATCTGCGTCGGCGCCGTCGCGGCCAGATGCTGCGCGACCGCGCGCGCGAACGCCTTGGCATCCTCCCAGTCCGCCTGCGGCACGAGCGGCACGACGACGTGCAAGCCCTTGCCGCCGCTCGTCTTGCAGAACGATTCGAGCCCGAGATCGTGCAGCAGCGCGCGCGTCATTTCGGCGGCTTCGATCATGCGGTCCCAGCCGAGCGCCGGATCCGGATCGAGGTCGAATACCACCCGGTCGGGCCGCTCGATGTCCGTGGCCCGCGCGTTCCACGTATGCAGTTCGATGACATCCATCTGCACCGCGCCGATCAGCGCCGCGCGCGTATCGATCGTGATGAGCGGAGGATGGCCCGGGTCGAGGTCTTCGTGCTCGGTCACCCAGGGAATCGGTGGGCGTCCATTGTGGCGCTGGAAAAACATGTCCCCGGACAGGCCGCGGGGCGCCCGCACGACCGAGACCGGGCGCCCGGCCAGATGACGCAGAAGCCGTGGCGCCGCGCGCGCGTAATAGCGGACGAGATCGAGCTTGTGGATGCCGCTGGCGGGATCGATCACGCGCCGCTCGCTGGTGATCGGAACGCCGGCAATCTCGGTGCCTGCCCCTGTGTGACGCCCACGGGACGGCGAGCGCGGCGCGGACGCGATCCGCGAGACTTCGGCGGCGGTATCCTGCGCAGCCGGCCGCGGGCGGCGCGACTTCCGGGCGGGCGATGCTTGTTGCTGCTTGGGAGCGTGCTGCATACCGGTTCCCCTGGCAAGCTTTCATTTTGCAACGAATAGGCGCCTTCGTCCCGAAAAACTGTGGGGACGGATCGTTTTTTTGTCTATCCGGCTTCGGGCATGCTTTGCAAGGCACGCTGCCATCGGGCGCCCGCCAGATGCCGTCTGCGAGCAGTTACAATGGCGAGATTTACCGCGCATCAGGACGCGGCGCCCTCGCCGCTGCTCATCCACAACCTGCACGACATGAACCTCGTCATCCAGAGCCCCGCTCCGCTGCCTGCCGTCCACCACAAGCCGTTACTCGCGCTCGCGCGCGGCAGCCGGCTCGCGCCGATCGACGAATGCGCCCTGCGCATCGAAAACGCGGTGCCTGGCCAGCGCGCCGATATCGAGGTCTATTGCAGCACGCATCAGCTCGACTATGCGTTCGTGGAAAGCGGCCGCGCGCTTGCCGACTTCGGCCTCCTCGCCATGGATATGGACTCGACGCTCATCACGATCGAGTGCATCGACGAAATCGCCGATTTCTGCGGTTTGAAGGCGGAAGTCGCGGCAATTACCGAAGCCTCCATGCGCGGTGAAATCAAGGACTTCAACGAAAGCCTCACGCGCCGCGTCGCGCTGCTCAAGGGACTCGACGCGAGCGCGCTCGAACGCGTCTACGAAGAGCGCCTGCAGCTCTCGCCAGGCGCCACGCAGATGCTGGCCGGCGCGAAAGCCGCGGGCCTGAAGACGCTCCTCGTTTCGGGCGGCTTCACGTTCTTCACCGAGCGTCTGAAAGCGCGCCTGAGCCTCGACTACACGCATGCCAACACGCTGGAAATCGTGGACGGCAAGCTCACGGGCCGCGTGAGCGGCGAAATCGTCAATGCCGACGTGAAGGCCCGCACGCTCGTGCAAACCTGCACGCAACTGGGTATCGGGCCGAGCCGGGCCATCGCGATGGGCGACGGCTCGAACGATCTGAAGATGATGGCGGAAGCGGGGCTTTCGGTGGCGTTCCGCGCGAAGCCCGTGGTGCGCGAAGCGGCGAGCGCCGCATTCAATTTCGTGGGACTCGACGGCTTGCTGCGGCTGTTCTGATCGACTCCCAGCCGTTGCTTGAGCCTCGCGGCCGCCGCGCGAATCACGCGCCGCGGCCGTTTTCATTCCGGCACGTTCGCGCTCAGGCGAGCGTGGCGAGCGCCTGCTCAAGGTCGGCGCGCAGGTCCGCCTCGTCTTCGAGACCCACGTAGAAGCGCACCAGCGTGCCGCGATGCGGCCAGCGCGCCGCCGTGCGCATCGACTCGACGTGGTAAGGCATGACGAGACTGTGCGCCCCGCCCCAGCTCCACCCGATTGCAAAGAGATCGAGCGCCTCGCAGAACGTATCGATCTGCGAGGCGCTGTAGCGCTCGTCGAATACCACGGAGAAAAGCCCTCCGGCACCCGTGAAATCGCGCCTGAACGCGGCGTGGCCAGGGCAGTCTTCGAATGCGGGATGCAGCATGGCCGCAATCTCGCCGCGCGTCTTGAGCCAGCTCGCGAGCGCGAACGCGCTGCGGTCGTGCGCCTCGAAGCGCGCCTTCATGCTCGGCAGCCCGCGCAGCACGAGCGAGCAGTCGTCCGATGAAACGCCGATGCCAAGACGCATGCGCGCCTGCTTGAGCTTCAGATGCAAGGCATGCTCGCGCGTGATCGTCGCGCCCATCAGCACGTCGCTGCCGCCCGACTGGTATTTCGTGAGCGCCTGCACCGAGATGTCGACACCATGCTCGAACGGCTTGAACGCGAGGCCCGCCGAATACGTGTTGTCGATCGCCGTCACCACGTTGCGCGCGCGGGCCACGGCCGTGATCGCGCGCACGTCGGGCACTTCCATCGTGACCGAGCCCGGAGCCTCGATCCAGATCAGCTTCGTTTCCGGCCGGATCAGTTCCGCGATGCCGGCACCCGTCAACGGATCGTAGAAGCGCGTCGTGATGCCGAAATCGCGCTCGAGCCACTCGCCATGCTCGCGATTGGGCGAATAGACGTTGTCGGGAACCAGCACGTCGTCGCCCGTCTTCAGGAGACCGAAGTACACGTTGGAGATCGCCGAGAGCCCCGAGGGCTGCAGCAGCGCGTGCTCGCCGCCTTCGATGGCCGCGAGCCGCTGGGTCAGCATGGCGGAAGTCGGCGTCGCATGCAGGCCGTAGCGCCACTGCGAGTCGTCGCGCCAGTCGAGTCCGCGCACCGTCGCCAGATCGGGGAAGACAACGGTGGAAGCCCGCGTGACGGGCGCGGCGAACGATTCGAAGCCCGGCGTGATCTCGTCTTGCGGATGGATGAGACGCGTCTGCAATGCGCGGCTGGAGTCGGTTTTCTTCATTTCGAAATCGAAAAAACGATGAAGGCCAGATCGGCCGGCGGCGAGCCGGGGCTTATTCGCCAGTGCTCAGATTGCTGACACCGTTGACCTGCTGGGCGCCGCCGGACGCCGGCGCGGATGCGGCCTGCGCCGGCTGGGCATGCTCCGCGGCCGCTTCGCGCGAAGCCGAAGCGGGCGGAACCGGCTGCCCGGCCGCGAGCGGCTTCAGCTCGAAATCGACCGGATTCGAATCGTCCACTTCCATGCGCTCGCCCGACACCGTGCCGTCGGGCGAGAACGTCCCCACCCAGTTGCCGGTGATGTGCGTGCCGTCGTTCGACTCCTCGCCCTCGAAGGTCGTGCCTTCGTGATCGCCGGCAATCAGAATGATTTCGCCCGTGTCGGTGAACTGGTACTCGCCGTGCACGCCGCTGGGATCATCGGTTTTCGGGCCGAGGCGCATCACGATCTGCCGCTTGCCGAGCATGCCCACGTAGCGCGGAAACTGCGCGAATTCCGGGTTCGGCTTGAGCGGCAACTGGATCGCGGGCGGCGCGGCCAACGCCTTCACCGGATCGCTGGTGTCCTGCGCAAAACCCGTGACGGGCAACGCAAGTGCCGCGACTGCGAGCGCGCACGCGCGCACCGCGCAACCCACGCCGCGCGATGCGGCGCTCCATCGTTTCAAGGTCGATACTTCCATCTGACTCCTTCCTTCGAGTACGCCGCGACCTCACGGTGCATCGCTTGCCGCTCGTCTTTCTGAATGAATGGAAAGGGTTGGGTCGCCGCACGCCGCGGCGTGCGCTCAACCGGCCAGCAGGGCTTCGACAGCCTCGCGCTGCGGAATCGGCGCAACGGCGCCATATCCCAGCGTCGAGAGCGCGGCCGCCGCGTTCGCGTAGCGTGCCGCCGCGAACGGATCGTCGCCCGACACGAGGCGGGCCACGAACGCGCCGCCGAAGCAGTCGCCCGCGCCCGTCGCGTCGACGGCCGCGACGGCGCGGCCCGGCACGAGCCGCCGTTCTCCGACCGTCGCCACGTAGGCGCCTTCCCTGCCGAGCTTCAACGCCACCACGCGCGGCCCGCGTGCGAGCAGCCAGTCGACGATGGCGTCGCGCTCGTCCAGCCCCGTCAGCACCGCCACGTCATCCCAGCTAGGCAGACAGATGTCGGTGACGCGCAGCACCTCGCTCATCACGGCCCGCGCGCGCGGCAGCGGCCACAGCTTCAGGCGCAGGTTCGTATCGAAGCTGACCCGGCCGCCGTTGGCGTGCACGTGGTCGACGGCGGCGAACGCCGCGTCGCAGGCCGTATGGCTGATCGCCACGCTGATGCCGGACAGATGCAGCACTTGCGCCGCCGCAAGCGCTTCACGCGGCAGATCGCCCGGCGCGTATCGGCTCGCGGCCGACCCGGCGCGCAGATAATCGAAGGCATGGCCGTCGGGACCGTGCGAAACGAAGTAGACGCCGGTGGGCGCTGCCGGATCCACGCGCACGGTGGACGTATCGACACCCTCGCGGGCCCACAGGTCGAGCAGCAGACGCCCGAACTGATCGCCGCCAACGGCCGAGACAAAGCCGGTGCGCACGCCCTGGCGCGCGGCCGCAATGCAGAAGTTCGACGTATCGCCGCCGAAACCCTGCAGATACTCCGGCTTGTCGGGCGACGCCTGGTTGAATTCGACCATCGCCTCGCCGAACGCGAGAACCTGCGGGGCAGCGGCACGCATACGGCTCAGACCTCGCCCCACAGATCGTGGCCGTCGGCGCCGGTGATCTTCACCGAGACGAAGTCGCCGACCTTGTAGCGCTTCGACGCCTTCGTCGACGGCGCGACGTAGACGACGCCGTCGATCTCCGGTGCGTCGGCAGCCGTGCGACCGATGCCGCCGTCGGCGTTGATCTCGTCGATCAGCACCTTGAGCGTCTTGCCGACCTTGCGCTGGATGCGCTTCGCCGACACGGTCTCGGCCACCTCCATGAAGCGCGCACGGCGCTCCTCGCGCACGGCGTCGGGCAGCGCGCCATCGAGCTCGTTGGCGCTGGCCCCCTCGACAGGCGAGTAGGCGAAGCAGCCCACGCGATCGAGCTCCGCCTCGCGGATGAAGTCGAGCAGCGTTTCGAACTGCTCTTCGGTCTCGCCGGGGAAGCCCGCAATGAACGTGCTGCGAATCGTGAGATCCGGGCAGATCTCGCGCCAGGCCTTCACGCGCTCCAGCACCTTCTCCGCATTGGCGGGACGCTTCATGCGCTTGAGCACTTCGGGGTGCGCGTGCTGGAACGGCACGTCGAGATACGGCAGAACATGGCCCTTGAACGGGCCCTCGGCCATCATCGGAATGACTTCGTCGACGCTCGGATACGGATAGACGTAGTGCAGGCGCACCCAGGCACCGTACTGCGCCGCCAGTTCGCCCAGCGCGCCGACGAGATCCGTCATGCGCGTCTTGATCGGCTTGCCGTTCCAGAAACCGGTGCGGTACTTGACGTCCACGCCGTACGCGCTCGTGTCCTGCGAAATGACGAGCAGCTCCTTCACGCCGGACTTGAAGAGGTTCTCCGCCTCGAGCATGACTTCGGCAACCGGCCGCGAGACGAGGTCGCCGCGCATCGACGGAATGATGCAGAACGTGCAGCGGTGATTGCAGCCTTCGGAGATCTTCAGATACGCGTAATGGCGCGGCGTGAGCTTCACGCCCGCGGCCGGCACGAGATCGACGAACGGATCGTGCGGCTTGGGCAGATGCGTGTGCACGACCTGCATGACTTCGCCCACGGCATGCGGGCCGGTCACGGCCAGCACCTTCGGGTGGACTTCCTCGATGAGGTTCGAGCCGCTCGCGCTCTGCTTCGCGCCAAGGCAGCCCGTGACGATTACCTTGCCGTTCTCGCTGAGCGCCTCGCCGATGGCGTCGAGGCTTTCCTGCACGGCTTCGTCGATGAAACCGCAGGTGTTGACCACGACCAGATCCGCGCCGTCATAGGTGCCGGAGATCTCGTAGCCCTCCGCGCGCAGTTGCGTAATGATCTGCTCGGAGTCGACGAGGGCCTTCGGGCAGCCGAGGGACACCATCCCGACACGCGGAGCAGGGTTGCGAGAGGTCGTTGATTCAACAGGGTTTTTCACGTGTACGTCCGGATATGGGGCGCAAGGCGAGCGATGCGCCGCGCGAGGATCTTGCCAATCCGCCATTTTACCCGTATGTCATATGGAGCGCCGCTCCTTTGCTGCGTACAGCTTGAGCGGCGGGCGCCTGCCAGGCCGCCCGCCGCGATCACTTCCGGGTGATCACTTCTTGTCGTCGCCCTCAGGCGCGCTTTGCGCGGTCGGCTTGAACGGGAACGTGCTGAACATCGACTTCGCCTGGTTCTGCATCTGCTCCTGCATCTGCACGAACATGTTCTTCGACTGCTCGATGTAGCTCGTCATCATGCCCTGCATCATCGGCGCCTGCATGTTCATGAACTGCGTCCAGACCTCGGGATTCATCGCGTTGCCTTCGTAAAGGCTCTTCGACTGGTCCGCGAGCTTGTTCTGGATGTCGATGAAGGCCTGGATGTTCTTTTCCAGGTAGGTGCCCATCATCCCCTGCATCGCGTGGCCGTAGAAGCGGATGATCTGCGACAGCATCGACGACGAGAACATCGGCAAACCGCCGCTTTCCTCTTCCAGAATGATCTGCAGCAGGATGCTGCGCGTCAGATCCTCATTGGTCTTCGCGTCGATGACCTTGAACTCCTCCTGATCGAGCACGAGCTGCTTCACATCCGTCAACGTGATGTAGGTGCTCGTCTCCGTGTCGTACAGCCGACGGTTCGGATACTTCTTGATCAGTCGTTCGGCGGTTTTCTTTGTAGTCGTCATATGTCGCCCTTGTTCGTCCGGCCAACCCTGTGCGCCGGTCTAGCCAGGAAGCTGCGCCTGCCCCGGTGTGCAGCGAGGCGCGCCGCCCGTGTGGATCCTTGCGTAGCCGCCCGCCGGGGAAGGACGTGCGGCGCGGCCGGATCAGCCCATGTGCAACCCGCCGTTCAGCGAGAAGTCCGCACCGGTTGAAAAACCCGACTCGTCGGAGGCGAGCCAGGCGACAATCGACGCGATTTCTTCGGGTGCGCCGAGGCGCCGCACCGGGATCGTCGCGACGATCTTCTCCAGTACGTCGGGACGGATCGACTTCACCATGTCCGTGCCGATATAACCCGGCGAAACGGTGTTGACCGTCACGCCCTTCGTGGCCACTTCCTGCGCGAGCGCCATCGTGAAGCCGTGAATGCCGGCCTTGGCCGTCGAGTAGTTGGTCTGGCCGAACTGGCCCTTCTGGCCGTTCACCGACGAGATATTGATAATGCGGCCCCAGCCGCGCTCGACCATGCCGTCGATCACCTGCTTGGTGACGTTGAAGAGGCTCGTGAGGTTCGTGTCGATCACGGCCGTCCAGTCCTCGCGCGTCATCTTGCGGAACACCACGTCGCGCGTGATGCCCGCGTTGTTGACCAGCACGTCGATCTCGCCGACTTCGGCTTTGACTTTCTCGAATGCCTGGCACGTCGAATCCCAATCGCCGACATTGCCTTCCGAGGCGATGAAGTCGAAGCCCAGCGCTTTCTGGTCTTCCAGCCACTTCACGCGGCGCGGCGAATTCGGGCCGCAGCCGGCCACCACGGTGAAGCCCTGCTTGGCGAGGCGCTGGCAGATTCCCGTTCCGATTCCGCCCATGCCGCCCGTTACATACGCATTACGCTCTGACATAAACCCAACTCCATTATCGTTTTCCGGGCTGCCGTTCGGCTGCCCCGGCCTCGCCCTCTCCTGTGTTCCTGCCCGTGCTGCTGCGCCTCGCTCGAGGCAGCACCTTGGCGCGCTTCGTGGCGGCCGGGCTTCCGCTTTTTCTACAGCGCACGCCGCTTCTTCCAGCGCTACGGCGGGCTGCGCCGCAGCCCGCCGTATTTGTCATGTCACGAACGCTCGAGCGCGAGCGCCACGCCCATGCCA
>NZ_BAXZ01000017.1 GCF_000684975.1 Paraburkholderia acidipaludis NBRC 101816
ATGGGCGCGGAACTGCGCACGGCCGCCCATCTTGTCAGTCGCGGCGGCGCGGGTGTGATGGTGACGGCGTACAACCAGGCGGGCGGCAGCGGCAAGGTGCTGGCCATGGACGAAACCCTGGCGCAGTTCGCGGACCACCAGACGTTTGCCGGGACGCTGGCGCAGTCCGCCGAAGCATCGAAGGCCGTGCCCGCCGACACCCAGGCGCAGCAGTCAATCAACGACGGCCTGAAGGCGCTGAAAAAGCCCGGTGTGCTGGTCACGGGACCGGGGCCGGTCGCAGTGGCCTCGGGCGACGGTGTGCAGCTTGCCGCCGACGGGCCGATTCTCGGCACGGCGAAAAAGGGCATCCACTTCAGCACGCTCAGGCGGTTCACGGTGGCCGCCGGTGACCTGTTGTCCCTCTTCACGCAGAAGGGCATGAGCCTGATCGCGGCGGCGGGCGATTTCGTGGCGCAGGCCCAGCGTGGGCGCATGCAGCTTGCCGCGCAGGAGGACATGTCGGTCGAATCGGTCAACGGCGTGGTGCACGTGAAGGCGGCGAAGGAGATCATCCTGAACGTGGACGGCACCTACGTGAAGCTCAGCGGGGCGGGTGTCGAGATCGGCTCGCGCGGGGGCGTGCTGTACCGCACGGCGGGCGTGAAGGGCACCGGCCCTGCACAGATGAATCTGGGCGGGGCAGCGTTCGCGCCGAAGTTCGTGCCGTACACGACCGGGTGCGAGGTGTGGCGCACCCATCCCGGCTTCGTGCCGCCGCCCGCACCGGCGCCTGAGATGGACGCGGCGCAGAGTACGGGAGGTGTCCCGCCTGCTCCTTCGTCTGATATGGGTGCAGCGCCGCCACCTGCCCCGCCGTCCGACATGGGCGCGGCGATCCCGGCTGGACAGCAGCAGACGAACCCGGGCAACAGTCCGCTGGTACTGAATGATCCGGCCAATGCGCCCAGGGGGAACGTCCCCGAGAACCCGGACCCGATCAAGCTGAACAAGGCGGTACCGTGCGACTGGAAGATGCCAGCACTTTGCAGCCAGCGGAACCCGTCTATGGAGACGGAGGCATACCCCGGCATTTACCAGGATGGGAGTCCATGGCTGGATAAGGGACAACATCGCTTGACTGCTGGTGGAAATCGAACCTCCCCCTTCGAACTGGCATTCGATCCGCAGTCGAAAACGGTAACGGCTACTGTTCGTGTAAAGCTTATGCCCAAAGATATCAGGGTGGCGGGTCCCGGCGGCGAAGCGGTTCAACCAGTACAGTCCGTTCCATATAACTATCAGGCGCATTGGTACGCAATACAAAATAATTTGCCAATTCCCGGATGCGTAGTGGAATCCCGCAGCGAGCCTGGAGCCGACTTCAAGCTTTCCGAGGTTCGTGCCCGTATTGAAGCCGTCCTGAACCAGAAGGCATTCTGGCTGGTTCTCGATCAATGCCAAAAGGGCGCTTCCTGCGGTTGCCGGGTCAAGGTCAAATATGCCGTTGAGCTTTACCTGCCAGATGCAAATGGAAAGGTGCCTGCCAACAAGACCATCCACCATGAAATCAATCTGTTTCCCATGGCTATCCGTAACGATGCGGCTAGCTGGGGCGAAGATTCGCCTAATAGCACGAGTTTAAAGTTCCACGACAATGCGATTCCGCACGAGTGTGGTCATCTGTTTAATTTTCCTGACGAATATTACGACCAAGGGGGCTGGCTGCACACGATGTACATCGAAAACGGCGTAGTCAATCGGGACAAGGTGAAGGCGAATCAGGGAACAGAGGTGTGGCAAGGGTATTCGCAGGATAACGTGATGGGCGGCGGTTGCGCGCATTTTTCATTGCCCGGTCAAGCGCCGACAGCGAAGATTGATTACTACTACGGCAATTATATCGCGCGGGAGTTCAACGACATGACCGGTCGGATCTGGCGGGTCGGCTATGAAAAATAATCGAATGATTCGCTGGCTCATCGGTTTTCTTTTCTTGACGGCTTCAACGGGATATGTGATGGCGAATGCAGATATGCCAAACGATGACATGGGCGCAAAACTCGATTTCGCTGAACAAGGTGGTGATTATAGTGTGCGCAATGGGAAGGTGGTTTTGACTAGAAGCGATGCATACGATTCCAACGTTTCTGGATATACGCTATTGGAGGCCAGGCTGCAAGGGGAATCACTGGACGCAGCGCGAGAGATATCCACTATCCTCTGTGACAAAAGTCACTGGCTCAAGAACAATTATTATGGTCCGTATTTCGATGTCACCTGCCCGACGACTGGTGAGAAGATAACGAGCAATATGGATGTTTTGCCGCGTGATTTGGGTATGCGCTATATGGAGCTGACCAACTCCTTGAAGATATATTGCGTGCAAAATGGAATTGCCGTAGAAAAGCTTACCGCCTCCGTTTTGTCATTTGAAAAATCGCTCGAGGGAGGCTTCAAGGCTCATTTGAGGTTATCCAATAGCGGTCGCGATGAAATGACGGTTGATGCTCCCAGTAAGATGTCGGCACCGTATGGATATCTCGCCGTGGGAGTCCCAGGGAAAGGTTCCGTAGTAATCCAGGGGAAAGACGGTTGGATCATCAGGAATGCCCCTTCGGGCAAGGAGCTTTCCCACGCATCCATCATGCCGGGACAATCCCTCGACTTTTCATTCTCGGCAGTACCCTACGAAAAAATTCCGGCCGGGACCTACGATGTCAGCGCATGGATTACGCTTCATGTGAGATTTGAGGGTCCCTATGCCACGAACGACGACGTGAGTTTCCACTCCGACTTCAAGGCTCCGCTGCGCGTAACTTTCGACCATGATTATCCCTCGACACCCGAGGAACGCCAGCAATGGGAAGCGGCGCATCGCTCGGGCATGTCATATCAGCCGGTCAAACCCGGTGAAACGTTCGCGGAGAATGGCCTGTATCGCGCGGTGACGCTGATTCACGGAGGCCGCTATCGCAGCCTTCAGGTCAAACCGTTCAAGGCCGGGGATGTCGCCACCACCGAGAACGTAAAGATGCTGATGGACGGCGGCACCGGCGTCAACATCAACGGCCCGGTGCAGTGGGAGTGGGAAGCCACCGCGCCAACACCTGTGAAGCAGTGGTCGTCCGACATGATCGCGGACACCGTGCAGTTCTGTGCACCGGGTTTGGTCTGTCCGCGCAGCGGGCGCTGGGTGGCCCGCATCCCGGCGGGATCGGACTGGTTGCACCCGGAATATCGTCACGACCTGTCGAGTCTCGTGACTCTGCGGCGCGGCCAGCCGATGCCATCGATCCGGGATGCGGGCGAGCGGGCCGACTGGGAATGGGTGGGAGCCGCACGTGGCTGAGCGCGCCCACATCTATGAAGGCGACCACACGACCGCTGGCGGGACCGTAGCCGACGGCATCGACGGCACCGGCTACAACGGGCGCAGGATGGGCTACATCGGCGCGCACGTGACCTGTCCGGCCTGCGGCACCACCGGCAGGATCGGCAAGAACGGTGAACGCTTCGAACAGGACTGGTACGGCAAGGTGCCCGCGCTGGAGGGCGACTTCTGCCTGTGTGCCTGCAACCCGAAACCTGCGTTGATCGCCTCGCTGCACGCGTGGGCAGTGGGTGACGGAAGGGAGGACGGATGAGTTTTCGCTGGAATCAACCGATGCTGGTTGAACAAGAAATTGGGGAGCCCCCGTCTCGCTGGATATATGTTGTGGTGGTTGTCATCGTGGAGTGTGTTGCCTTCGGGTTGACGGTAGCGACCTGGCCGGCCGGCAAACCCGTCATGTCATGGGACTTCTTCCGGGGTATCGTGGCAATCGGCCCGGCGTTCTCGGCGGCGTTGTGCGCATTCATTTACACCAGTGCCCACGGCCAATACGCCTTCGAGACGGCCGTCGTGAATCAGGAAGCGTGGCGATTGAAGAAATCGTGGCTGCGTGCCAGCCGCTCCGGTGTCGGCGTGCTGGACAGTGTGATACTCGCGCCCGAACCGGACCTGGGCGAGCGCATGCTGGGACTGGACGGCACGCCGCCCGAGAACCCCGGCAAGGTCATGTCGCTCGACGGGATGGAAGATGCGCAGGCCGAGTCCCGTCTGCACGCCGTGCTGGAGACGCTGCTTACCCCGCTCGTCCCGAAACTCGCCAAAGCCATGAGGAGCGAGTCGTTCCTTCTCATGATGCAGGGCGCCCGGGACGAGTCATCGAACGTTATCAGCGCTGTGTGGAAGAAGCTGGAACTGCCGGGGTTTCCGCGCATCGTCCGCATGCGGGCAACCACCGAACCAAAATTCGCCGAGCAGTGGTTTCCCGCGGACAGCGACCCGTACTACCGTCTCGTGCTGGCCTGGCATTTGAACGATGACGGCCCCGACGTCCCGAAAGACTGTTCGGAATTCGCCGTGGCGCTATTGCTGGGTTCGCACCCGTTCCTCTACGACAATCGCGACAAGCTCAGGCCGCAGGCCTGGCTGCTGCGTGGGATCGAGTCGGAAGCCGATCAGGTCGAGGAAGCGCTGGCGCTGCTGCTCGGCGCGGAACAGGTCGAGACGAAACGCATCCGGCAGTTCTGGCACAGCCGCCTGAAGGGCCTCGCGCAACACGCCACGCTGGGTGCGGTGCGGGAAAGCGGGCTGGAGGTTTCCACGCATGTGCCCGACGCGGCCATCGGTCCGCAGGCGCCCGCATCACGATGGCTCGTCTATGCGCTCGCGGCAAAAATGGCGCACTTCGGACAGGGTGCGCAGCTCGTGGCGTTGCCAGGCGAGAAAGGCGTGACGCTCAACCTTGCCGTGCGGGAACTGCGGGCGGTGAACCTGCCCTGGAAAGACAGTTACGCGTATAGCGTCGTCCCGATCGCCGAATGGGTGTTCGTCTCGCTCCTGTTCCAGGCCCTCGCGTTGCTCAATGACAGCAAGGTATGGAGCGGTCTCGATACCGCGATGGTCATCATCTGGCTGCTTGCGCTCGCGGCATTTCTTGCAGCGAGAATTTTCCGCTCCAAACGGCTGGTCGAAGAATGCTGGCGGCTAAGTCGTGGAGGATCAAGATGATCCCGAACGCTCCCGCCCTTCCCCATCCAGCGTCATCGTGTTCGTCAACTCCCGCACCGCGCCGCGATATACATCGCTATTGCGCCCGCCGCTCAGCAGCGCATCGAGCAGCCTGCGCTGCAACGCCGTGCGGGCCTCGCCGGGCGGCAGGATGCCGTCGAACTCGGCCAGCGAGGTCACGAGCGCCGGTGCCTGCGCCGGCGTGGGCTCTCCTGCCAGCCACGGCGCCACGCCGGGAACGGCGGCGATCAACGCAACGCGTTCCTCCCAGATCACGAAGCGCGCAAGGCGCGCGAGCAGACTCTCGCCCGGCGGCGCATACGGGCAAGGCGGCCGCCGCGCCATCCACTCGAGCAGCCGGGGCGCCTCCATCGGCCGCGCGATCGCGTAGCCCTGCGCGCCGTCGACGCCCAGCACGGTCAGCGCGCGCAACAGGTCGGGCGAATCGATACCCTCCGCGAGCACGAGCTTGCCCAGCGCGTGACCGAGGCGCGTCAGCTGATAGATGAAGCGCAGCACGTCGAGTGCGTCGTCGCGGTCGACCCGCGCGATCTCGCGGTCGATCTTGATCGAGTCGAACGGCAACTCGCGCAGGCGCGCGAGCCCGCTGTGCCCGGAGCCCAGATCGTCCTGCGCCAGCAGCACGCCTAGCTCGCGAAAGCGCGTCAGGATCGCCAGTTGTCCCTGGCCGAGCGACAGCGATTCGTTCTCCAGAACTTCCAGCGTGAGGCGAGCCGGGGGACAGGCATGCGCTTCGAGCGCCGCCCGCGTGGCCTCGAAATAGCGGATGTCGTTGAGCGCCGAGGGCGGAAGGTTGATCGAGATTTCGAGGTCGAGACCATCGCGCAGCCAGCGGCTGCGGTCGGCCAGCGCTTCGTCGACCCCGCGCGCGTAGAGCGCAAGCAGGTCGTCGGAGGCAAGCGCGCGAAGGAACTCGTCGGGCTTGAGCAGGCGCTCGCCGTCGCGCAGCCGCGCCAACGCCTCGACCTTGGCGACTCCCCAGGTGCGCAGATTCAGGAGCGGCTGATAGTGCATTTCCAGCGCCCCGGTGCGCACGAGCGCCGCCCAATGCTGGCGCAGGCTCACCGGCACGGCTTCGCTGATGCCGTCGTGGGTCTGGATGCGCAATGCCGCGCAGCCCAGCAGCGTTTGCAGCAGATCGATGAACGCCACCTGGTGCAGCCCGATGAACCCGCCGGGAAACGCGCTATAGAGCATCAGCACCGCGATCGGCGGCTGGCCGGGCGCCGCAAGCGGAATCGCCACCGAAGAGCGCAGGCCCAGTCCGCGCGCCACATTGCGCCACTGCGCCACGTGCGGATCGGTCTGATAGTTGACCACGCGCTCGGGCTTGCCGCTGCGCCACGCGCGCCCGATCGCGCCCTGCCCGTGCGGATGATCGGCGCGCACGCTAACGGCGCGGCCCGATTCGGCCAGCACCTCGATCAACCCCTTGGGCGCCTCGGCGCCCGTGCCCGCCTCGAAGTGAAAGATGCCGTGCTCGTCGGGCCGTCCGATGATGCACGCCGCAATTTCGTCGTGACCGGAAAACGCCTTGACGAGATGGTCGATGAAGTCCGTGTAGCCATCCGCTTCCCACACGATGCGCGTGACGCGCAACAGCACCTCCTGCTGCGAGTCCTGCACTTCCTGATAAGCCTTGAGCTGCCAGGCGAGATCGGAAGTAAGACGGCGCGTGTACAGCGAAAGCGCATGGCCGCTCACCTGGTTGCCGATCAGCTTGTACAGCAGCTCCTGCAGGATGCCGCGGCTGCGCGCGAGCTCTTCCTTGTCGAGCCCCACGATGGCGTGAATGCGGCCGATGCGCAGCGCCATGTCGGCATGGCCGTGCGTGGTGAGGCCGGGGCTCGCGAGCGCGAGGAGATTCTGGAGCTGCTTCGATTTCAGATGCGCGAGTTCGTCCGCCGACAGCATTTCGAGAATGCGTCGAGACTTGGGGAGGCGGGCCAGCTCCTCGTAGAACTGGTTCACCACGAGGGCTGCATAGCGATGCAAAGCCTCGATCAACGTTTGCATTCTTCGAACCTTGACTGGTTCTGACTAAGTCCTGGATGGCGGACGGGCACCACGCCGGTGCGGGTTCCTTGCCGGATCTGGGCGACGCAGACGAAATGATAAGGCATGGCCCCTGCCGCACCAGCGGGTTTTGGGGGCGAAGCGTGGGCTGCCCGACGTAGCGGGACGAGAGCCCCGGGGGAAGGAAAATGCGAATCAGGAGAGGTTCGAAGGGGCGACCGCCGTCATGCCCGCAGCCAGGCCCCGGATCGGCGCGTCGAGCCGGCGCCCTGAGCCGGCATCGCAACGCACGCGGCTCACACCGCCGTCACATAACGCGGCGCAGGCGGCGCCACGCGCGGCGCGGGCCCCACGGCCTCGCCGCGCGCCCGGCGCATTTCGTCGGCGGGACTCAGGCCGAACAGACGCTTGAACTCGCGGCTGAACTGCGAGGCGCTTTCATAGCCCACGCGCGTCGCGGCCGCGCTCACATTGAGGCCGTCGTGCGCAATCAGAAGTCGCGCGTGATGCAGGCGCGTCGTCTTGACGTACTGCATCGGCGACGTCGACGTCACGGCCTTGAAGTGCGCGTGAAAGACCGCGAGACTCATGCCCGCCTCGCTCGCGAGCGTGTCGACGTCGAGCGCGCCGCAGTAGTCCGCGTGAATGCGTCGCAGCGCCTTCGCAATGCGCCCGAAGTGATGCTGATGGGCCAGCGCCGCGCGAATGGCATCGCCCTGCACGCCCGTCAGCACGCGATAGATGATCTCGCGCACGATCGAGGGCCCGAGAATGCGCGCGTCGGACGGCGCGGCCAGCGCTTCGACGAGACGCAGCACGGCGTTGGAAAGCGGCGCATCGAGTTCGGTGGCGTAAATGCCGCGCGGCTCCGAAACCGCGTTGCCGCGCGATTCGTTCAGCGCCATCAGCAGCTCCGCGACCATCGTGAGATCGACACGGATCGAAATGCCGAGCAGCGGTTTGTCCGGGCTCGCCTCGGTCTCGCACTCGAACGGCAGCGGCACCGAAAGCACGAGGTACTGCTGCGCGTCGTACACGAACACCTGGTCGCCCAGAAAACCGCGCTTGCGTCCCTGGCAGACGATGAAGATGCTCGGCTCGTACATGACCGGCGTGCGCGGACGCGCCACGCTCGCGCGCATGAGGGTCACGCCTTCGAGCGCGGAGGGATTGGGACCGTCGCGGTGCGTGAGCCGCGCGAGCAGCTCGACCGTGCGGCGGTGCGTGGTGTCGCCGGGTTCGTCGTTGATGGGGTCGCCGGCCGGCGCGACTAAAGCCTGGATCTGTGCCATATCGTATGCGCCCCTAATGCGAAGGCGTAGCAGAGGAACAGGCTCGAAATCTATCACCAATCTCGCGCTTACGCCGGCCGCCAGGAGAATCAGGCAAGTCTTCGATAGATTCAGGTATTCCCTGGGTGGGGGCCGATCCTTAGCATGGGAACCCTGCCGCTACCCCCGGCACACCATGCAC
Source organism: Paraburkholderia acidipaludis NBRC 101816 (assembly GCF_000684975.1). GTDB lineage: Bacteria > Pseudomonadota > Gammaproteobacteria > Burkholderiales > Burkholderiaceae > Paraburkholderia > Paraburkholderia acidipaludis. Next base: position 8,549 of record NZ_BAXZ01000017.1, read on the forward strand.
CAACAGGAGCGAACCTACATGTATCCGACTTACGGTTATGCCGCACAGAACGCCAGCACGCCGCTCGCGCCGTTCGAATTCCAGCGCCGCGCGCTGCGCGAAAACGACGTGCGCATCGACGTGCAGTTCTGCGGCGTCTGCCACTCCGACCTGCACCAGGCGCGCAACGAATGGCGCAACTCGATGTATCCGGTCGTGCCGGGCCACGAGATCGTCGGCCGTGTGGCGGAAGTGGGTCCGGGCGTCGCGGGTTTCAAGGTCGGCCAGCTCGTGGGCGTAGGCTGCCTCGTCGATTCGTGCCGCACCTGCGCGAGCTGCGCCGAAGGCCTCGAACAGTATTGCGAAAACGGTTTCGTCGGCACCTATAACGGCGTCGACCGCGTGAGCGGCGAAACCACCTACGGCGGCTACTCCACGCAGCTCGTGGTGGACGAAGCCTTCGTGCTGCGCGTGCCCGAGAACCTCGACCCCGCGGCCGCCGCGCCGCTGCTGTGCGCCGGCATCACGACGTACTCGCCGCTGCGCACGTGGGGCGCGGGCCCCGGCAAGAAGGTCGGCGTGGTGGGCCTCGGCGGTCTCGGCCACATGGGCGTGAAGCTCGCGCACGCCATGGGCGCGCATGTGGTGCTGTTCACCACGTCGCCTTCGAAGATCGAGGACGGCAAGCGCCTGGGCGCCGACGAAGTCGTGATCTCGAAAGACCCGGAGCAGATGCAGGCCCACGCGAACAGTTTCGACCTGATCGTCAACACCGTGGCCGCGCAGCACGACCTGAACCCGTTCATCGAGCTGCTGCGCCGCGACGGCACGATGGTGCTGGTGGGCGCGCCCGAGCACGATCACCCGTCGCCGCAGGTGTTCAACCTGATTTTCAAGCGGCGGCGCCTTGCGGGCTCGCTGATCGGCGGGATCGAGGAAACGCAGGAGATGCTGGACTTCTGCGGGCAGCACGGCATTACGTCGGATATCGAAATGATTGCGATGCAGGACATCAACGCCGCTTACGAGCGCATGCTCAAGAGCGATGTGAAGTACCGCTTCGTGATCGACCTCGACACGCTGCGCGCCGCAGCCCGTTAAGCCGCACCGACACCGCCCGACCTGCCGGGCCGTCGGTTCCTGACGGCCCGCCCGCCTCCCGCATTCCGCCTGGCGCTTCGTGAAAACGTAGCGCCGGCGCCCGCCCCCTCAACCGCCGCGCGCCCTTCTCCGCAGACGCCGGCACCGCGACCCGCTCCGTTCGCTTCGCGGCTTACCGCTTTCTCGCAGCACTGCGGATCTCTCAAGTCAGTAACCAGGAGCTTGCCCGTGATCGACCGTATCCAGGCGATGCGTACCTTCGTTCGCATCGTCGACACCAACAGTTTCACGAAAGCCGCACAGTCGCTCGACATGCCGCGCGCGAGCGCGACCACGATTCTGCAAAACCTCGAGGCGCTGCTCGGCACCCAGTTGCTCGTGCGCACCACGCGGCGTCTCTCGCTCACGCCCGAAGGCGCCGCCTATTACGAACGCTGCGCGCACATCCTCGCCGACATCGACGACGCCGAGGCCAGCGTGCGCCAGTCGCCCGGCGGCATCACCGGACGCCTGCGCGTGGAAATGCCGGGCCTGATCGCCAACGCGATCGTGCTGCCCGCGCTCGACGATTTCCACGCACGCTATCCGCAGATCGACCTCGTGATCGGCGTGAGCCTGCGCAACGTCGACCTCGTCGGCGAAGGGGTGGATTGCAGCATCCAGCTCGGCCCCCTGCCCGACTCGGGGCTCGCGGCGCGCCGGCTCGGTGTGCTCGAGCACGTGACCTGCGCGAGCCCCGCCTACCTCGAACGGCGCGGCTCGCCGGGCTCGCTCGACGAGCTCGCGGAGCATCAGGTGGTGAACTTCCTTTCGCCGCTCTCGGGCCGCCCGCTCGAATTCGACTTCGAGGTGGACGGCAGCGCGACGAAAGTGAAGGTAGACGGCTTCGTGCACGTGAGCGACGACCTCGCCTATCTCACCTGCGGGCTGCAGGGGCTCGGTCTCGTGCAGCCGCCGCGCCTTGCGGCGCAGCCGTACCTGGACAGCGGCTCGCTGATCGAGGTGCTGCCGCAATGGAAACCGCTGCCGACGCCGGTTTCGGTCGCCTACGTGAAGACGCGCCAGGTGTCGCCGCGCGTGCGCGTATTCGTAGACTGGCTCGCCGAGCTGTTCGAAGGGGCCGGACCGATGAACCGCGACCTCTCGCGGGTGCGCCAGTTGCTGGGCGGATTGCAGTACGCCTGACCAGGTCAGGCGGGGCGGCGTCAAACCGGCCGCGTGAGCGCCATGCCCCGTCGCGCGTGAAAGCGCGCGACGGTCTCGTAGGGAAGCCACGCATCCGCCTGGTAGGGCGCCACGCCCGACGGATTATGAAACCAGACGCCGCCATCGCCGCGGCCGTGCAGCAGGATCAGATGGCCGCCGCGTTGCTGGTTGGGCCGCTCCGGCCGGCGGATCTCCGCGCTGACCGAAACGATGGTCAGCGTATCGGCCGAAACGCGCGCGGCCGTCTCCTCGATCGCCTCGTCGGTGATCACCTCGACGCACACGCCGAACTCGGCCTCCACCCAATCGGCGAACGGGCGATAGATCAATCCGTCCACGCCGCCGTCCTCCCGCAGCCGAAAAGCACCGTGCCGTAACGCGGCTTCGAGCAGATCGGCACGCGTGCCATGCGCGATGCCCCAGTAGTCGAGCGCCGATTCGAAGCAGGCGAGCCCGCACAGCCGCTGCGCCCAGAAACGGTAAGCATCCGGATCGATGAAGCCGCTGCGGCGCCATTGCGGATCGCCGCATGGGTCGACGCCCTCCTCGGCGATGCATGCAACCCACTCGGGGCTGCCCCACTGACTGAAGTAAGGAACGCCGTGATTTCGCACGGTCGTTTCGTCTTGAACAGGATTCACGCGGTTCGCGCGCCCGAAGGCGCAGGAAAGTCAGAAACACGCATGTTCTCAGCGAGTCCGGCTCGCCGCAACACCCAAGTGAGACTATCCTGCAGACAGCAAACGTTTCACTTACCAAAAGGAGTCTTACAAAAAGCCGCGACGGCGCCAAATTATGCGTTTAGAATATTGTTTCCATGCATGCCGGCCACCGGCATCACGGTCACGGCAAGCACATTGCCGCACGCCACTACTACTCAAAAACTGAATCCACGATTTCCCCCCAAGGCATGTCGAACGTTGGACACTCACCCGACTCGGCCACGGTTGCGGAGCGCGTGCGCGAGCTGATGAGCCGTCATGGCATCGGCAAGCGCCAGCAGACCACCGAGCTTTGCCGGATCCTCGATCTCAGCTTTTCGCAAGGGCACCGCAAGCTGCGCGGCAACAGCCCGTGGACGCTCGCGCAAATCAAGAAGGTCGCCGAAGCCTTCGGCGAACCGGCAGGCCAGCTCTTCGGCGCCCAGCTGCTCGATCCGGGCGTGGTGGGCGCGACCGCTCAGGAAGCGCTGCTCTGCGTGAGCGCGGCCGAACTGCCGTGCACCGCCTGGATCGGCATACCGGTCGAGGCCGGCAGCCGTCCCGAGTTCGTCGCCTACGAGAAACAAGGCCAGTGGCGCGTGGTGCGTCCGGACGGCGCGCTCTACCAGAACGCGCGTGAAGTCCACAAGATCGAGATCTATCCGCGCCGCGCCGAGGCCGACAAGCCGTCGATCGCCGTGGTCGACGACGACCGCGCCTCCGCCGACAACCTGCGCGATTATCTCGAACACACCGGCTATGCGGCACAGGCAATCTACGGCCTCGCGGCCTTCGAGGAAGCGCTGGAGAACCAGGTGTTCGACGGCGTGGTGATCGACTGGCTGTTCGGCTGCCAGACGGCCGCCGAGGCGATCCGGCGAATCCGCGCCTCCGAGAATCCCGACGCGCCGATCTTCGTGCTGACGGGCGAATTGCTCACCGGCAAGGCGAGCGAGTCGGACATCAGCCAGGTGGTGCGCCACTACAACGTGGCGTGCTACGAAAAACCCGCGCGCATGGCGATCCTCGTCGCCGATCTCTCGAAGCGTCTCAATCGCGGTTAGGCCGCGGCGCGGCCAGCGCGCGCTGCAAGGCGAAGCGCAGCTCCTCGTAGTGCACGGGCTTCGTCAGATAGTCGAAGAACGGACCGACGCCGCCGCTTGCGGTAAGCGCCGCGACATCCGCGCTCACCACGATCACCGGCGGGCGCGCCCCCGTCGTCGCGCCGGCATCGAGGCCCGCGACGAACGCATAACCGTCGCGGCCCGGCATGTGCAGGTCGAGCAGCACGACGTCGCACGACTGCGTCGACACCAGCGCGAGGGCGCTGTCAGCGTCGGCGGTCGCAAACGTCGCGTAGCCCATGTGCGCCGCCATCTCGCAGAGCGATTCGCGCACGAGCGGATTGTCGTCCACCACGAGCACGCGCGGACGGCGCGGCGCGTCGTCGGCCACGCGTCCCGCGCCGGCGGCGGCCAGCGCCTCCACCGGGGCCACCGGCAACGTCACGGTGAAGGTCGTGCCTTCGCCCACGCGGCTGTCGGTGCCGACCGTGCCGCCGAACAGGGCCACGAGGCCGCTCACGATCGCGAGCCCCATGCCCGCGCCTTCATAGCGGCGCGAGCGCGAGCTGTCGAGCTGCATGAACTCCTTGAAGATGAGCGGAATCTGTTCGGGCGGCACACCCGGCCCCGTGTCGCTCACCACGATCGCCAGCGTGCGCGCCTCCAGCACGAACTCGATGCGCACCGTGCCGCGCTCGGTATAGCGGATCGCGTTCGTCACGAGATTGTTGGCGATCTGGCGAATGCGATGCGGATCGGACACGATCTGCTGCGCGGCCCCGCGCCACGCGTGCTCGAACGCGAGCCCCCGGCCCAGCGCGGCGGCCTCGTTCTGATCGACGATCGACTGCAGGAGCTCGCGCGGATCGAACAGCTCCTCGCGCAGTTCGAGCTTGCCCGCGCCCAGCCGCGCGTAGTCGGTGAGATCCTTCATCTGCGCTTCGAGCTGGCGCGCGGCGGTTTCGAGCCGCTGGATCACCTTGCGGTCCGCTTCGGAGTGCGAATTGAAGCCGAGCAGCTCGATCGACGAAACGATCGCATGCAGCGGCGTGCGCAGCTCGTGGCTGATCATGCCGAGGAACGCGTCCTTCGCGGTGCTTGCCTCGCGCGCGGCGCGGCTCGCCTGGTGCTCGGCTTCGAGCGCCGCGCGCTGCTGGCGCAGGAGGCGCGTGCGCCGGTAGCCGTTCATCACGAGCAGCACGGCCGCCGCCGCGGAAAGCACCAACAGCACGAAACCGGCCGCGAAAAGCTCGCGGCGCCTCGTGATGAAGTCGCGGCGAATGTCCTCGCGCTCCACGATGTCGGCGTAACGGCGGTTCAGCGAGAGGTCCGTGACCTCGGACCAATGCTCGCGCAGCACCTCGACCATCGGCACGATGCGCGCCGGCTCGGCATCGAGCGCGGCAAACTGCGCGTCGAACGGCGCGATCGCCGCGTCGAGCGCGGCGAGGTCGGCCTGCTGACGCTGCATGAGCGCGGGCATGCCGACGAGCGAACGCGTCGAGCCCTTCATGACGTTCAGCTTCGACTGCAGCACGGCGTAGCGCAGCCGCAGCGTCTCGAGATCGACGTCCGTGCCGTTCGCGTAGAGCAGCAGCTGGCTTTCCAGGCGCGCATAAGCGATCTGAAGCTGGGCCGCGTCCCAGTAGAGGCCGTCGTAGTTGCCGGTGATGCGCTGAACCACGCGCGGATTGAGCAGGTTCGCGTACATCACATAGCCGACCGCCGCCACTGGCGGCGCGAGCGCGACGATCCAGACCAGCACATGCACTAAGCGCCGCAACCGCCGATGCATCATGCCCCGCTCATTGCTTGATGGTCATCGACTTGATCTGCCAGGCGAACTTGGCGTCGCCGGCGGAACCGTCCAGTTCCAGCGGATACTGGTCGCGCGGATAGATCAGGAACAGCGGGCCGAAATCGCTGACCTTCAGGCGCTTGCCGTTCATCGCGTAGGCAAGCACCACGCCATAATGCGCGGCGTCGGCCACCGGCACGATGCAGGTGTAGTCGTCGATGGTATGGATCTCGATCTCGCTACCGTAGGCGCCCACGGCCTTGAGCACGTCGGAGAGCAGCGGTCCCGTGAAGGTAGAGCGCGGCGTCCATGTGGTCGAGGTGGCGATCGCGTGCACGGGCAGCTTGAGCAATTGCGCCTCGGTGAAGTGATAGGCCGTGTGCGCCGGGTTGTTGGTCACGCGCACTTCGCCGTCGATGTCGAGCGAAAGCGGCGCGAGCGGCGCGGCATGCGCCGCCGCGCTTCCGGCCGCCAGCGCCATTGCGGCGGTCCAGCGCCGCCAGCCTGCAAGTCCCCACATCCTTTCAAACCCCTTGTTGCATCGTTCTTCGTCTGGCCGATTCGTGGCGCCTGCGGCGCATGCGCCTCGCCGGCACTTCGCGGGCGTGCCAGCAGGCGCGCCCGAGCATAGGCATAATATCGTCAAACTTTGAACCGACAATAGCCGTCGCGGCCGCGCCACACGGGTACGGCCCGCCGCTTTGCGCCGCTATTTCCGCTTCCGAAGAGATGAACAAACCTGTCGTGCCGCTCACCTACGAACAACTCGATCACTGGGTCGAATCGCTGCAGCCGCTGCTGGTTGCCGAAGATTTCGCCGCCGTGATCGGCATCCTGCGCGGCGGTGCGCCGCTCGCGCTGATGGTCTCGCACGCCACGGGCGCGAACGTCGCCTTCCTGCGCTACGAGCGCGAAACGCGCGAAGTGCGCTGGGATTCGACCCTGCCGCTGCCCGAGCCGGGCTCGAAAGTGCTGCTGTGCGAGGACATTGCCGGGCGCGGCAACACGCTCGTGGACTGCATCGCCTTCCTGCGCGAGCACGGGCTCGTCGTGCGCACGCTCACGGGCGCCTACGACGACCTTTCGCGCCTGCGCCCGGACTACTCGATCGACGCGAGCGGCTACTTCGCGCTGTTCCCGTGGGAGCGCCAGGCGTACACCGACCGCTACCGCGAGGACTGGACCCGCGACGGCGCGAAGGAAGGCACGCTGATGGCCGACGACCACGAATACGCGGTCTACGCGATCGACCTGGACGGCGTGCTGCTGCCCGACCTGCCGCTCGCGCGCTACGACGAGGATCTCGACGCCGCGCTCGCCGAACGCGACGCGCTGCTGCCGTTCGAGCGCATTCCCGGCATCGACATGAAGCGCACGCGCGCCATCATCACCGGGCGGCCCGAAATGGACCGCGCACGCACCCAGGACTGGCTCGAACGCTATGGCTTCGGGCATCTGGAGCTCGTGATGCGGGTGCCCGACGAGCACGACGACACGCCCTCGGACGCCGCCGCGCACAAGGCGGCCGCGGCGATCCGCTGCGGCGTCACGCATTTCATCGAGAGCGACCCGGTGCAGGCCATCTTCATCGCCCAGCGCGCGCCGCTGTTGCGCGTGATCTGGTGGAACGCGCACACGCGCACGGGCACGCTCATCGGTGCTTCGGTCTGGAGCTGAGCGGCCTCGCGCGTTCAGTTCAGCTCCCTTCCTTCTTCCAGGGCCCGCGCCGCGCGCGGCGACGCCACGACGATGAGCTTCATCGTCGCGCGCGTCGCGCCGACAAAGAGCTTGCGCGCGGCGCGCTCGTCGAACGTTTCGAAATCCACCTCGGTCAGGATCACGCAGGGCGCGGATTGCCCCTTGAAGCGATGGACGGAGTCGAGCAGCACGTCGCCCTCGCGATACTGCGGGTTGCCGAACAGGTCGTACTGCCCCGTGAAGCTGCGCACGCGATGCGGCCCCAGATGATCGAGCGCCGTGAGCTGCGAATGCTCGCGCCCGCGAAACGACAGCACCACGATGTCCTGCTTGCGAAAGCCGAGCGCAAGCGCCTGGGTGATCGCGCGCTTGGTGGCGGCGGCCACGGGCGGCTCGCCGGCGGCGTCGGCCCCGGCAGTCTCGTCCCAGGTGGCGAGTGCGACCTCGGAGCCGTCGAACGGGCTGCCCGCCACGAGTTCGGCGAGCGCGGGCGCGGCCGGGCCGGCGGCGTCGCGCAGGAAAGCGAGAATGTCGCGCGGGCTGCGGTAGTTCGTGCTCTCGCGCAGCACGGTCCAGCCCGGCAATGCAACCGGCTCGCGCAGATAGAGGTTCTGCAGCGGATCTTCGAGCCACCACCACGACGCGGCCGGGGCCAGCAATCGTTCGAGCGCCGCAACCCAGGCTTGCTGGAAATCCTGGCCCTCGTCCACGATCAGAACGTCGAACCGCCAGCGTTCGTCGATGGGCGCCTGCGTGAAGCGCCGCTCCAGTTCCGCGAAAACGTTGCCGCCCTCGAAATCGGGCACGTGGCCGACGTCGCGCGCCACCCAGTCGCAGAGCTGGTGATAGTTCGCCACTTTCGCCCCGGGCGGCGCGACCTTCGCGATATGGTCCGCGAGCGGCCGGTTGAAGCAGACGTAGAGCGTGCGCTGGCCGCGCGCCACCGCGTCCGCCATGACCTGCACCGCGAGCTGCGTCTTGCCCGAACCCGCCGTGCCGATCACGCGCAGCCGGAACGGCGCGAATTCGAGCCGCCGCGCCCAGATGGCGAGCCCGCCCGCGAGCCGCGTGACGAGCGTGCCCGCCGCGCCGACCAGCGCGCTGGCGTCGGGCGCGAGCGAGAGTTCGTCGGCGAGAAAGTGGTGGATTTTCGCCGCGCACGGCAAGCGCGGCTCGTCGGCGGGCAGCGCCTCGAGCACGATCGAAACGAGCCGCGACTTGCGCGCCGCATCGACAATGCGCGCCGGATTCACGCCCGCGATGGCCGGATCGCGCACCACATGATCGGGGCAATACAGGAGTTCTTCGAGGCAGTACGTGCCCGCCCCGAACGCCGCGGTGAAGCGGCGGTGCAGCCCCTCGACGGTGCGCGCGAGCGCGACGGCCACATTGCGCTCGGTCTGCAGATGCGCCTTCACGAGCCCGTTCGGCGTCTCGCGCAGAAAACCCGTCTTCTGCTCGACGATCATTACGCGGCCCGCCGGGCTCACGATCACGAAATCCACTTCGCCGAAGACGGAAAAGCCTTCGGCAAGCCGCGTCCAGTGCACGCCGTGATAGACCGTATAGCCGGCCGGCAGGCCGCGTTCGAGGAGCGCGAGCGTTTCGCGTTCGCGCGCGGCGGCGCCGGCGGCTTCGAGGTGTTGCCAGTTGTCGGGGACGATGCGGGCCATGGACGATCCTCGCGGCGGTTGGGTGGAGTTATTCTAGGGCCTGTCACCCGGCGAAGGTTCCCATGTAGCGGCCAGATAGTAGCCATGGAGCGGCTATGAAGCGGCTATGAAGCGGCTATGAAGCGGCCGTAAAAAAGCCGTAAGGGATGCGATCCGGCAAACACCCTGCCGGATCGTGTATCGTTTCGCCCTGCGCTTATGACCTCAAGGAGAGTGCGCCCGATGCTTACGATCTGGGGACGCGCCAATTCGGTGAACGTCCAGAAAGTCCTGTGGTGCTGCGATGAACTCGTGCTGCCGTTCCAGCGTATCGATGCGGGGCTGCAGTTCGGCCGCGTCAACGAGCCGGAATATGTCGCGCTGAATCCGAACGCCAAGGTGCCGACACTCGTGGACGGCAATTTCGTGCTGTGGGAATCGAATTCGATCCTGCGCTACCTCGCGATGGAATACGGCCCGTCCAGCCTGCTCTATCCGGCCGAGCCGAAAGTGCGCGCGCTGATCGAACGCTGGCTCGACTGGTCGATCGGCACGCTTGCGCCGGCCGAGCGCCCGCTCTTCCAGGCGCTCGTGCGCACGCCACCCGAAAAGCGCGACATGGCCAGGGTGGCCGACGACCTCGATCAGGTCGCCGCATTGTGGAAGCTGCTCGACCACCATCTGCAAGGGCGTTTCTTCCTCGAAAACGAACGCTTTTCGCTGGCGGACATCGTGATCGGCGGATTCGCGCGGCGCTGGTTCGGGCTCGAAGGCATCGAGCGGCCCGCGCTGCCGAATCTCGAGCGCTGGTATCAGCGCATCTCGCAGCGCGAGGGCTTTCGCAAGTACCTCGCCCAGCCGCTCACCTGAAACACGTTTGCGGCACAACGCAAGCGCGGCAGCGAGGGCGGGCGCAGCCGCTGCCCGCCCCGTATAATTGCCGCATGAAGACAGCAAAACCGGCCCCGCACGATCACGGCCACCCTCACCACGAGCACGGCGGCGACGATCACGCTCACGACGGCGTGGCGCCCGCGTCCATCGGCGCCGCGCTCGAAATGGCCGAGGTCTACTGCCGCGAGCGCGGCGAGAAGCTCACGCCGATCCGCCGCAAGGTGCTGGAACTGCTGCTGGCCTCGGGCCGGGCCACCAAGGCCTATTCGCTGCTGGACGAAATGCGCCAGATCCACCCCGGATCGGCGCCGCCCACGGTCTATCGCGCCCTCGATTTCCTGCTTTCGGCCGGGCTCGTGCACCGGATCGAATCGATCAACGCCTTCGCCGTCTGCCACGACCTCACGCAATGCCAGCACGGCATCCTCGTGGTCTGCCAGCAATGCGGCAACGTCACCGAACTGCACGAGCCCAGGCTGCGCCAGGCGCTCGTCGCGCAGATCGAGGCGGCGGGATATCGCCTGGAAGGCGACGGCATCGAGCTCAAGGGCGTATGCGCGCAGTGCCGCGCGGCGGAGCCCGTTCAGGCCGCCGGCGTCGACATCAAGGCCGCAGCGCAGTCCTCCTGAAAACCCAGGGAACCTACAGCGACTGCCTCGCCTCGATCGCGTCGCTCAGCAGCGTCACGAGGGCTTCCGGCTCGGCCGGCTTCGTCATGAAGTGCTGAAACCCTTCGCCGATACTGCGCAGGCGCCAGCTTTCGCCGGTGTGCCCGGTCAGCGCGACCGCGACGGTGGGGGCATGATCGCCGCGTATTTCATGGTCGCGCAGGCGCTGGATCAGATAGAACCCGTCCATGGCCGGCAGGTCCAGGTCGCAGACCACGGCATCGGGCAAGAGTTCGAGAACCGCTTCGACGCCGGTTTCGGCATCTCCCACCGCCACCACGCGCGCCCCTTCCGACTCGAGCAGCGAGGCCAGCGACGCCCGGCTTTGCGGATCGTCTTCGACCAGGACAATGGTCGTCCGGTCGAGTTTGTGTACTGCATTCATTGTGTTAGCTTGAAACTTCCTGTTCGTCTGGCTTGCCGCGCCATGCGCGAACGCCGTCGCGGGCCGCCCTTCCAGCGCAAGTTTAATGCCGTCGCGAGCGGCGGCGCATGTCGCGTGCACGGTGCGCCGCGCACGATAGCCCCGGCGCAAGTCACGTCGATGAAACCGGCTTGCCTTGCGGCTTTCGCTGCCTTACCGAGGGCACGGCGAGGGCACCGGTCACGCCTTTTACCCGGTCCCTTTGCCGATGGCGGCGAAGGCTTCGAGGGCGCGCTCACGAGCGAGTTCGTGTTCGACGATGGGCCAGGGGTAGTCGTTCCCCAGACGCACGCCCGCCGCCTCCCGTTCTTGCGGCGCCGCCTTCCACGGCTGATGGATCAGCTTGTCGGGCAGGCGCGCCAGTTCGGGCACCCATTGCCGCACATAGGCGCCACGCGGATCGAACTTCTGGCCCTGCAAAACCGGATTGAAGATGCGGAAATACGGTGCCGCATCGAGGCCGCATCCGGCCACCCATTGCCAGTTGGCCGGATTGCTGGCCGGGTCGGCGTCCACAAGCGTGTCCCAGAACCATCGTTCGCCCTCGCGCCAGTCGAGAAGCAGGTGCTTCGCAACAAACGACGCCGCCACCATGCGCACGCGATTGTGCATCCAGCCCGTGTGCCAGAGCTCGCGCATTCCGGCGTCGACCAACGGATAGCCGGTCAGGCCGCGCTGCCATGCGCGCAGGCCTGCGGAGTCGCTGCGCCAGGGCATGGCGTCGAACGCGGGCCGCAGATTCCGCGCCGCCAGATCCGCGAAGTGGAAACGCTGGTAGTGGCTGAACTCGCGCCAGCCCAGTTCGCTCGCGAACTTCTCCGCCGCCGCCGAGCGCCGTGCCGAAGGCTCCGCGTGCACGGCTGCGCGCAGCGCGGCCCAGACCTGGCGCGGCGACAGGGCGCCGACGGCCAGATACGGCGAGAGGCAGCTCGTGGCGGACAAGGCGGGTTCGTCGCGTTCGCCGGCGTAATGGTCGAGCCCATCGGCGAGGAAGGCGCCAAGACGCGCCAGCGCGGCGGCCTCGCCCGCGGGCCAGGCCGCGCGCAAACCGCCGGACCAGTCGGGCGCATGCGGCGCGAGCCCGAGCGCGTCGAGATGGCCGGCGCGCTGCACGAGCGCTGCCGGTAAGTGTTGAAAAAAGCGTTGAAAAAGGCGCTGAAAAATTACCCGCTCCGGTTCGGGAAGCGGCGGCGGAATGTCCTTCTGACGGCACGCGCGCCAGTAGGCCGTAAAGACCTTGAACGGCTGCCCGGATTGATTGAGCACCGTCCACGGTTCGTTGAGCAGCTGACCGTTGTGGCTTTCGACGCCAATACCGCGTGCGCGCAGATCGGCCTTGATTGCGCGGTCGATCTCACGCTGAGCGAAACCGTAGCGGCGATTCCAGTAGACCGCGCTCGCGCCGGTTTCTTTCACGAGCGTGGGCAGCGCCGCGGCGGCCTTGCCTTGCAGAATCAGCAGCTCGCCGCCATGCGCCGCGAGCGCGGCTTCGAGGGCCTGTAGCGACACGTGCAGCCACCAGCGCGCGGCGCCCCCGGGAGGCCGTTCGCCGGCGGCGTCCGGATCGTGAATATAGACACAGATCAGCGGCCGGCCAGTCGCGGCCGCCTGGGCGAACGCGGGATGATCCGCAAGACGCAGATCGTCGCGAAACCAGACGATAACGGGCGCGGAATTCGGCGTTACGGTAGGCAGATTAGACCTCGAATGGGATAAAAGCAGGGAGCGCCAACGGGAGCGCAGCCGTACCACGCACGCGCGCTTGCGCCTTAACGGGGCGTGCCGGCTTTGTCGACCGCCGCGCCGCCCGGCAGAGGCCCGATCCCCTGCGTGATCAGCGCCACCGCATGCTGTGCGATCTCGCGCGCGCCGATCTGGCGCTTGTCGGGATCGTTGCGCCACTGGCGCGAGGTGGCGAGCGGCAGCAACGTGAGACCCAGCAGCGACTGAAACAGCAGCGACGGTTCAAGCGCCGGATTCAGGCGCCCTTCGCGCTGCCAGCGTGCGATCGCCGCCTGCGCCGCACTCTGGTTCGAATGGCCGAACCGCTCGTGCATGCGCTGGCGCAACAGGCCGCCTTCGCTGAGCACCTCGCGCACCCACAGCGGCGCGAACCACGGATAGCGCGCCCCCACTTCGACGAAACGCTCGGTAAGCAGCGTGAGCGCGGCGACGGGATCGTCGGGATGCGCCTCGAAGATGCCGCCCATGGTCTCGCGCAGCGGCACGAAACGCTCGTCGATCAGCACGTCGATCAACTGATCGCGGGTCTTGAAGTAATAGTGGACCATCGCGGAGGTCACGCCGGCCTCGCGGGCGATCGCCGCCAGCGTGGTGTCGACGATGCCCTGGCGCGCAAAGAGCGCCAGCGCCGCCTCGATCAGCCGCGCGCGCTGCTCCGCCCCGCCCGCGCCGCCGCTCGGCCGGCCCGGACGGCGGGCAGGACGGCAATCGACGGTTTCGGGTGCTGTGGACGCGGGGGTATCGGATTCGCTCATTTTTCCGATTATCTCCCTACTTATCTCTGGTTACGTTTCAGTCTTTGACTGTATCCCGGAATTCTTCTAATATTAATCGTCAAGTTAATTAATTTCAAGACGGTCCCACTGCGATGGAATCCACAACGGAACGCACCCTGCCGGTCCAGCACGACGCCGCGCCCGCGGCCGACCATCCGCCGATCCGGCTCCTATTCCCCGCGCTGCTGCTCGTCATGCTGCTCGCGGCGCTCGACCAGACGATTGTTTCCACGGCGCTGCCCACCATCGTCGGCGAGCTGGGCGGCCTCGACCGCCTTTCGTGGGTCGTCACGGCCTATCTGCTCACCTCGACCATCGTCGTGCCGCTCTACGGCAAGTTCGGCGACCTCTACGGGCGCAAGATCGTGCTGCAGGCCGCCATCGCGATCTTTCTCGTCGGCTCGGCGCTGTGCGGCATCGCCCAGGACATGACGCAGCTCATCGTCCTGCGCGCCGTGCAGGGTATCGGCGGCGGCGGGCTCATGGTCGTGACCATGGCGGCCATCGGCGACGTCATCCCGCCCGCGCAGCGCGGCAAGTATCAGGGCATGTTCGGCGGCGTGTTCGGGCTCGCGACCGTCGTGGGGCCGCTGCTGGGCGGGTTTCTCGTCGAGCATCTGTCGTGGCGCTGGATCTTCTACATCAACCTGCCGCTGGGCGCGATCGCGCTCGCCGTGATCGGCGCCGTGTTCCGCCCGCGCGCCGCGCAGGTGAAGCACGTGATCGACTACATGGGCGCCGCGTGGCTCGCCACCGCGCTCACCTGCCTGATCCTCTTCACGAGCCAGGGCGGCTCGATCCTGCCCTGGTCCTCCGTGCAGCTGTGGCTCACGCTGCTGCTTGGGGGCGTCGCGGTGGCCGGCTTCATCCACGAGGAAAAGCATGCCGTCGAACCCATCATGCCGCTCGAACTGTTCCGCCACCGCACCTTCGTGCTGTCGAGCCTGATCGGCTTCATCGTGGGCGTCTCGCTGTTCGGCTCCGTCACCTTCCTGCCGCTCTATCTGCAGGTCGTGAAAGGCTCCACGCCTTCCGAGGCCGGCATGCAGATGCTGCCGATGATGGGCGGCGTGCTCGTGATGTCCGTGATCACGGGCCGCACCATCAGCAAGATCGGCAAGTACCGCATCTTCCCCATCGTCGGCACCGCGCTCGTGGCGCTCGCCATGGTGCTGCTCGCGCGCCTGCAGATCGCCACGCCGATCCATCAGATGTATCTGTACATGGGCATTCTCGGCTGCGGGCTCGGCATGGTGATGCAGGTGCTGATCCTCGCCGTGCAGAACACCGTCGAATTCCGCCATATGGGCGTGGCCACCTCGGGGGCGACGCTGTTCCGTTCGATAGGCGGTTCGGTGGGCGTGGCCGCGTTCGGCGCCGTGTTCTCGCACGGCCTGCAAACGAGGCTCGAAAAAGTGCTTACGCCCGGCGTCGAGCTGCCGCAGCCGCTCACGCCCGAGGTAATCCGCCACCTGCCGCCCGCGCTGCATGCCGGCTACCTCGACGCGTTCGCCGGCGCGCTGCATCTGGTCTATCTCTCGGCGGCGATCGTAGTGCTGCTCTCGTTCGCGCTGGCCTGGCTGCTGCAGGACGTGCCGCTGCGCAAGCAGCCTTGACGTTGCCCGTTGCGGCGCGCCCCTCACGCGGCCTGCGCGCTCAACTCCATCGCGCGCTGCAATGTTTCGTACACCTTCGGGCGAGCGCACTGCGAGACGTTGAAGCGCAGGAAGTCGCCGGCGCTGCGCGAGTAGCTGAAGACATTGCCCGGCGCGAGCACCATGTCCTGCGCGAGCGCCTCGCGCGCCACCTGCGCGGCGTCGAGCCCGTCCGGCAGACGCGCCCACACGAAGAGGCCCGCCTGCGGCCGCGTCCACGCAGTGAGGCCGAGCGACGCGAGACGCCGCAGCGTTTCGCCCATCGCGTCGGCGAGGCGCGCGCGTAGTCCGTCGAGATGGCGGCGATAGGTGCCGTCCACGAGCAGGCGGTGCACGAGATCGGCCGCCACCTCGCCATTGCCGAACGACACCGCGAGCTTCAGATCGACGAGCGCCTCGACCCAGTCGGCGCGCGCGGCGATGAAGCCGCAGCGCACGGCCGCCGACATCGTCTTCGAAAAGCTGCCGATCGTCACCACGCGCGCAAGACCGTCGAAGGCCGCGAGGCGTGGGGCGGGGTCGGTTTCGAAGTCGGCGAAGATGTCGTCCTCCACGATCAGGAGATCGTGCTCCTCGGCGAGCTTGAGCAGGCGATGGGCGACCGCCGGCGCGAGCGTCGCGCCCGTGGGGTTGTGGAGCGCCGAATTCGTCACGTAGAGCCGCGGGCGATGTTCGATCAGCGCGCGCTCGAACGCGGCGAGGTCGGGGCCGGCGGGCGTGTACGGCACGCTCGCCACGCGGGCGCGATGCGCGCGCAACAGCGCCTGGAAGTTGAAATAGCAGGGGTCGTCCACGAGCACCGTATCGCCCGGTTCCAGCAGGAAACGGCACACGAAGTCGAGGGCCTGGGTGCCGCCGTCGGTGAGCACGATCTGCTCGGGCCCCGCTTCCACGCCGTGCTGCGCGAGACGCCACGAGAGTTGCTGGCGCAGCGCCGGCAAGCCCAGCGGAGAGGCATATTCGGCCAGCGGCGCGCGCGGATCGCGCGCCTGCGAGCGCAACGCGCGCCGCACGGCGTCCTGCGGCAGCCACGAAGGCGGCAGCCAGCCGCAGCCGGGGCGCAGCGCGTGCTGATCGGCTTCGAGCGACTGGCGCGTGAGCCAGAGCGGATCGATCTCGCGATCCAGACGCGGACCGAGCGCCGCGAGCGCGAGCGGCGGCGCATGGCCGGCGACGAAGAACCCGGAGCCGCGCCGCGCGACCAGCACGCCCTCGCCTACCAGCCGTTCGTACGCCTCCACCACGGTGGACTTCGAGACGCCCATCTGCTCGCTCATGGCGCGGACCGACGGCACGCGCGCGCCGGCAGCCAGCGCGCGGCCGGCAATGCGCCCGCGCAGCGCCTCCATGACGTGCGCGACGCGCGTGAGCGTGCCGCTCGTGGATGCTTCCGTTTGTGCTTGCATTTGCGTTTGGCCGATGTCCCGCATCTGTACTGCTCTGTATTCAGTACAGTTTTGCGAAATTGTACTGATCTGTAGCTTACCCTCTGCCCGGCCCGAGCGCATCATCCGCCGGATGTCCGATGCCATCCGGCCGACTTCGCGGCCGCCCCGAACCATGCGCAAATCTCTCGACTCCACCGCCGACGGCTGGCTCTGCGGCCTCGCCGGTGTCCTCATCTTCAGCGGATCGCTGCCGGCCACGCGGGTCGCCGTGCTGGGCCTCGATCCGCTGTTCCTCACCGGCGCGCGCGCGACCATTGCCGGCGCGCTCGGCATCCTGCTGCTCGCGTTGCTGCGCGCCGCGCGGCCCGAGCGCCGCGAACTCGGCCCGCTCGTCGTGGTGGCGCTCGGCGTGGTGGTCGGCTTTCCGCTTCTCACCGCGCTCGCGCTGCGTCACGTGAACTCCGCGCACGCCATTGTGTTCGTCGGCCTCCTGCCGCTCGCGACGGCCCTCTTCGGCGTGCTGCGCGGCGGCGAGCGCCCGCAGCCCGCGTTCTGGATCTTCTCCGGGCTCGGCAGCGCCGCCGTGGTGGCCTTCGCGCTGCGTCACGGCGTGGATGCCTCGCCGGTCGGCGACGCGCTCATGCTCGCGGCAATCGTCGTCTGCGGGCTCGGCTATGCCGAAGGCGCGCGCCTCTCGCGCCGGCTCGGCGGCTGGCAGGTGATCTGCTGGGCGCTCGTGATCTCGCTGCCCGTGATGGCGCCGCTCGCCTTCTGGCTGCGGCCCGCTTCGTTCGCCACCGTCGGCGCGGCGGCCTGGTGGGGGCTGGCCTACGTGTCGCTGTTCAGCATGCTGATCGGCTTCGTGTTCTGGTATCGCGGGCTCGCGCTCGGCGGCATCGCCGGCGTCGGGCAGTTGCAACTGCTGCAGCCGTTCTTCGGTTTCCTGCTCGCCGCGCTCGTGCTGCACGAAGCCGTGCCGCCCGCGATGATCGGCGTGACCGCCGTCGTGATCGCCTGCGTGGCCGGCGCGCGGCGCTTCGGCAGCCTGGCGCCCGCCGCCCGGGCCTCCGCCCCGCGCGCCTGAACCCATGCGTTGCACTGCGCACCCGGCGACTGCGCGCCGGTATTTTTGACAAGCTTTCAATCCGCCGCCGTCCGAGGCATAGTGCAAGGCGCTACCGCGCACGCCGCGCTGGCGCCTTCCCAACCCCGACTCGAGACGCATGAACGCACCCGCCGACGTCCGGCCGCTCCTGCGCGACGCAGCGCCAGGCGACTTCCCCGCGATTGCCGCGATCTATGCGCATCACGTCCTGCACGGCGCGGCCTCGTTCGAAGAAACCCCGCCCGACCTCGATGAACTCCTGCGCCGCCATGCGGCCGTGCACGGCCACGGCCTGCCGTGGATCGTCGCCGAGCTGAACGGCAAGGTGGCCGGCTACAGCTACGCCACGCCCTACCGCCCGCGCGCCGCCTACCGCTATACCGTGGAAGACTCGATCTACATCGACGAGTCGTGCCGCGGTCTCGGACTCGGCCGCACCCTGCTCGAAGCGCTGATCGCGCGCTGCGAAAGCGGCCCCTGGCGGCAGATGATCGCCGTGATCGCCGACGCGCGCGGCGGCTCGCTCGCCCTGCATCGAAGCCTCGGTTTCGAGATGGTGGGCACGCTGCACGCCGTCGGTTTCAAGCACAACGAATGGCGCGACACCACGCTCATGCAGCGCGCGCTCGGCTCCGGCTCCAACACGGTGCCCGCCGCCTGAGCAGACAGGCAGCCAGCCGTCACGGGCCGGCTCCGCGCCCTTAAAATAGTCCGTTCGTCTCGCGCCGGCCGCACGCCGGCGCGCCCAGCCTGAACACGCGCGCGCACGCGGCACCCAAGACCGCGCGAGCGCGCGCCGACGACAAAGGACTTCCGCATGCACCCGCTACTCGCCCAGATTCACCCGTCCAACTGGAGCTTCCTGTGGGACGCGCTCACCTCGTTCGCGATGCGGCTCGTCGCGGCGCTGGCCATCCTGTGGATCGGCTGGTGGCTCGCGCGCAGCATCGGCCGCTGGCTTTCCGGGCAGGGCAGCATCGACGCGACGCTGCGTCCCATCGTCCGCGATTCGGCCAAGTGGGGCGTGCGCATCATCGCGCTGATCGGCGCGCTGTCGCAGCTGGGCATCCAGACCGCGAGCATCGTCGCCGTGCTCGGCGCCGCGGGCCTCGCCATCGGCCTCGCGCTGCAAGGTACGCTGCAGAACATTGCCGCCGGCATCATGCTGTTGCTGCTGCGCCCCTTCAAGGTGGGCGACTATATCGACGGCGGCGCGGGCGTGAGCGTGGCCGGCACCGTGGAGGAGGTCAACCTCTTCACGACGCGCCTCAAGAAGCCGGACGGCATCTGCGAATACGTGCCGAACAGCGCGCTCTGGAGCAACTCGATCCGCAACTACAGCCGCAATCCCACGCGCCGCCTCGACCTCGAGGTGGAAGTCTCGGTGCGCGACGACGTGAACCGCGCCATCGAGGTGCTGCGCGAGCTCGCCGACGCCGACCCGCGCGCGCTGCGCGAGCCCGCGCCGCAGGTGATGGTGAGCCGCTTCGACGACAGCACGGCGGTGCTCAACATCCGCGTCTGGGCCAATACCGACGTGTTCTGGGACCTGCGCTGGGATCTCTCGCGCAAGGTGCGCCAGGCGCTCAACGACGCGCAGTGCTCGCTGCCGCTGCGCACGCGCGAGCTGCATATCGTGCAGACGCCGCAAGCCGAACAGGCCCAATCGCAGGCCCAACCGCAAGTCCCGCCTCAGGCCCAGCAACCCGTCCAACAGCGGGCCCAGTGATGCTGAGCGCACTCCTGCGCCGCCTGCGCGGCTTCGCCACGCGCATCGTGCCGCATGGTTATCTGGCCTTGCTGCTCGTGGTGGATGGTCTCATGCTGCTGCGCCCGGTCGCCGAAAAGGCCTTGCGGCATGCGCGCGGCAACTGGTTCCAGGACTGGATCACGCTCATCGATGCATTCGGCCTGCTCGCGCTGCCGCAAGTCGTGGTCGCCACGGGCCTCACGATCATGGCGATCGGCATCGCCTTGCGCGCGCGCGTGGCCTGGGTGCTCTCGCTGCTGCTGCTCGCCGCCGCGGGCATCATCAGCATGTGGGGCGACTATCGCAGCGAGCCGCTCTTCGCCTTCACGGCGCTGCTGGCCGCCGCCCTGCTGTATTACTGGCGGCGCTTCGACCGCACGAGCCTCGCCGCCAGCTCATTGTTCGCCATCCTGAGCATTGGCTCGTTGCTGATCTACGCGGTGTTCGGCGCGCTTTATCTCGGCCCGGACTTCGATCCGCCCATCCAGAACCTCGTCACGGCGTTCTACTTCGCGATCGTCTCCATGTCCACGGTCGGCTACGGCGATATCGTGCCGCACTCGGATACCGCGCGGCTCTTCACGGCCTCGGTGATCGTGCTGGGCATCACCGTGTTCGCAACGTCGATCAGCGCCGTGGTGGGGCCCGTGATAGGCGGCAAGCTGAAACATATCGTGAAGGGAGGGATTTCCAACGTGACCCGCAAGAACCATTACCTGATCGTCGGCGCCTCGCCGCTCGCGCACAACGTCTACGCAGGCCTGAAAAAGCGCGGCTACGCGGTCACGGTGATCGTGGCGCCGAACACGCCGCACACCTATCCCGCGAACGCCGATATCGTGGTGGGCGACCCGAGCGACACGGCGACGCTGCACAGCGCGAGCGCGGAAACGGCGCTCGCCGTGCTGGCCCTGCGCCTCGACGACGCCGAGAACGCCTTCGTGATTCTCGCGATCAAGGAGCTGGCGCCGAAGGTGCGCACCGTCGCGCTGGTGAACGACAGCCGCAATCTGCAGCGGCTACGGCTGCTGCAGCCCGACATGGTGTTCTCGCCGCAATTGCTCGCGGGCGAGCTGCTCGCCCGCACGCTCAACAACGAAACCATCGACAACGACCTGATCTCGCACCTGCTGTTCGGCAAGGAGCATGCCGATGGGGCCGCGGCGCCGCCGGCCTGAGGGCGCGTAGTTCCGTGCCGGGTTCTGTGCCGGGTTGCGCCCGCAAATAGCGACTATCACGCGCGCGCGTGCGCAAAAGGCCCCGTATGACCTATGCTCCACGCTCGACCCGATCCGCGCGGGTGCCCGCGCCCGCGCGCTCCGCGTTCGTCCGCTGTCATTGTTCGCACCGTTCTCATCCGCATGTCCATCCGAGCGCAAGCCCACGGCGAAAGCGCCGCGCTCCGTACCCTGTTGCGCAGCGTCGGCCAGATCGTCCTGCAACGCCACGCCGGCACCGGCGCGTGCCTGCTCGCGGCGCTCGCCCTCTGCGACCTGCGGCTCGCGTGCGCCGCGCTGATCGGCGCGACGACGGCCAATGTCTGCGCCGTGCTGGCGGGCCACCCCGACGCCGCGATCCGCGACGGCCTCGCCGGTTTCAACGGCGCGCTCGCCGGCCTGGCGGCATGCAGCTTGATCGGCGACGCAGCCACGGCAATCGCCGCCGCGCTGCTCGCCGCCGCGGCCGCCGGCTGGCTCGGCGCGCCGCTCGGGCGGCGGCTCGCGCGCGCGGGCCTCTCCGTCTACTCGACACCCTGCCTCGTCGCCACGTGGGCCTGGCTCGCGCTGCGCGCGGGCGCCCCATCCGCACCGCCCGCGCCGGTGCACGCCTTCGCCACCCTGTTCGCGGCGGACGGCGCCGTGCCGCATTCCACGGGACTCGCCCTGCGCGCCCTTGGCGGCGTCCTCAGCGGCGTCGCGCAAAGCGAATTCGCGTCCGGCGCGCCCGCCGGCCTCCTCGTGCTGGCGGGCATCGCGCTCTCGTCGCGACGGGCCGCCGGCTTCGCGCTCGCCGGCGCGGCGCTCGCGAGCGCCGTCGAGCTGGCATGCGGCGCGGCGCCCGCCGACTTCGACGCGGGCCTCGCGGGCTTCAACGGCGCGCTGGCCGCGCTCGCCACGCTGACGCTCGGCACGCGCGCCGCATTCTGTGCGACGATGTTCGCCGCGGTGCTGCATCTGGCCGCCGTGCGCTGCGGCCTGCCCGCGATGACCGCGCCGTTCGTGCTGGCGAGCTGGTGCGCTCACGGCACAGCACGGGCGCTGAACCGCAAGGACGGCGCGGGCGGGGCCGCGCGACCGGCCGCACCGGCAACGCAGGACGCCGGCCCCACATCCGCGCACGACAATGACGCCACGCGCGCCGCCCCTTCCGTAGCCCGCTGAATCTTCGCCGCGCCCCCGGCAAGGAGCCACCATGTCATTCGCCCACCGCCCCACGAGCACGACCGCCGAGACCGGCCCGCGCTCCGCCGCCGAGCAGCAGTTGCGCATCGATCTGGCCGCGGCCTACCGGCTCATCGCGCTCAACGGCTGGGACGACCTCATCTACACGCACGTCTCCGCCGCGATTCCCGGCGAACCGGGCCGCTTCCTGATCAACCCGTTCGGCCTCGCCTTCGACGAAGTCTGCGCGTCGAACCTCGTGAAGATCGACACGGAAGGCCGCATCGTCGGCCCGAGCGACCATCCCGTGAACGCCACGGGCTTCGCCCTGCACGCCGCCGTCCACCTCGCGCGGCCCGACGCGGTCTGCGTCATGCATCTGCACAACACGGCGGGCATTGCCGTCTCGATCCAGCGCGGCGGCTTGCTGCCCGCCTCGCAACATGCGCTGCGCTTCTACGGCCAGCTCGCATGGCATGACTACGAAGGCCTCGCGTTCACGCCGGCCGAAGGCGCACGGCTGACGGCGAGCCTCGGCGACCGCCCCGCGATGCTGCTGCGCAACCACGGCACGCTCACCACGGGCCGCACGGTCGCCGAGGCCTACGTGCTCATGGCCACCTTGATCAAGGCCTGCGAGATCCAGCTTCAGGCCCAGGCGGGCGGTGAGCCGCTGGTATTGCCCGCGCCCGAAGTGGCGGCGCGCACGGCCGAGCAGCTCTACGACGGCGGCGCGATCGAAGGCGAGCTCGAATGGCCCGCGCTGCTGCGCAAGCTCGACCGCCTCGACGCGTCGTACCGGAACTGAACCATCCCACCCTGCCTTACACGGAGACAACTCATGCCGACTTTCCATATCGAACTGTTCGAAGGCCGCACCGTCGAAAAGAAACGCGAGCTGGCCGCCGCGCTCACGGAAACCACCTGCCAGGTGCTGGGCTGCGACCCGCAGAGCGTCGACATTCTGTTCGTCGACGTCAAGCCCGCGGACTGGGCAACGGGCGGCAAGCTCTGGAGCGATCCGCGCTGAGCGCGGCAAGCGCGCGTCCCGGCGCCGTAATCTTCCTGGCATTCCTGATTACCCTTGCGTGCCGCCGTCCCGGCCGTCGCGGTCCGGGACGGTCCCCTCCAGATCCCCACCTCATCTCTACACGTTGCGCACCTGGTCAGGTTGACGCACCCATGCCGCAGCGCGGTGTATTGACGCAGATCTACAGGCCGCACGTCTGATCAGACGCCCCCGCGTTTGCATCATTGTTGATTTGCATCAACGCGTTATCGGACGATCTCGTCATCGGTTAATTGCGATGTGCGACATGCTGGCGCACATCGCGGCGCAGCAAAACCGCCTGCGTTCCCCTACGCTTACGCTCATCCGCACGAGCCGCAGCCGGCCTTTCCGGCGCGACGATCGAGCGGACCCATTCCGGCAAGCAAGCATCAGGCACGCACATGGACACCTCGCTCTCGGCCTTCGACCTGGCCCGGCTGCAATTCGCCTTCACCGTTTCCTTCCACATCGTCTTTCCCGCGCTCAGCATCGGCCTCGCGAGCTTCATCGCCGTGCTCGAAGGCTGCTGGCTCAAGACCGGCAAGTCGTACTACAAGGATCTTTGCCTGTTCTGGTCGAAGATCTTCGCGGTCGCCTTCGGCATGGGCGTGGTCTCCGGCGTCGTCATGAGCTACGAGTTCGGCACCAACTGGGCCGGCTTCTCGTCGTTCGCCGGGCCCATCACCGGCCCGCTCCTCATGTACGAGGTCATGACCGCGTTCTTCCTCGAAGCGGGCTTCCTCGGCATCATGCTGTTCGGCTGGAACCGCGTGAGCCCGCGCGCGCACTTCGGCGCGACGCTCATGGTCGCCATCGGCACGCTCATCTCCACGTTCTGGATCCTCGCCTCCAACAGCTGGATGCAGACGCCCCAGGGCTTCGAAGTCGTGAACGGCCATGTCGTGCCCACCGACTGGTTCAAGGTCATCTTCAATCCGTCGTTCCCGTACCGCCTCGCGCACATGGCCATCGCGGCCTTCCTCGTGGCCGCGCTCGTCGTGGCCGCCACCGGCGCGTGGCATCTGCTCAAGCGGCGGCGCGACCCCGCCGTCAAGACGATGTTCTCGATGGCGCTCGGCCTTCTGCTCGTGCTGGCCCCCGTGCAGGCTTTCGTCGGCGACCAGCACGGCCTGAACACGCGCGAATACCAGCCCGCCAAGATCGCCGCCATCGAGGGCCTGTGGGACACCGAACAGGGCGGCACCGCGCTCAATCTCTTCGGCATTCCCGACATGCAGGCCGAAACCACGCGCTACGCCGTGTCGGTCCCGCACCTCGGCAGCCTGATCCTCACGCATAGCTGGGACGGCGAGATTCGCGGCCTGAAGTCGTTCCCGCCCGACCAGCGCCCCAACTCCACGCTCATTTTCTGGACCTTCCGCGTGATGGTGGGCCTGGGACTCCTGATGATCGTGCTGGGCGTGGCCGGTTGGGTCCAGCGCCGGCGCGGCCGGCTCTATGAATCGCGCGGGTTCCAGCGCTTCGCGCTGGCGATGGGGCCCACGGGCTTCATCACGCTGCTCGCCGGCTGGATCACCACCGAAGCCGGCCGCCAGCCCTGGGTCGTGTACGGCGTGATGCGCACGTCGCAAGCGGTGTCGCCGCTCACGACGCAGCAGGTGAGCGTTTCGCTGATGGCCTTCGTGGTCGTGTACTTCCTCGTGTTCGGCACCGGCATCTACTACATGCTGAAGCTGATCCGCAAGGGTCCTGCACTGCCGGGTCATTCCGAAGATGGCGCGCGCCCCGCCGCCCTGCCCGGAAGCCCGGCAACGCAGACCGCGCAAACCGCGCGCCGTCCGCTCTCGGCCGCCGATCAACTGATCGACGCCTGATCCCCTTCCCTCGCTTCGTATCGATAGCCACGCAAAAGAGGCAAGCAAAAATGGATGTCACCGTCATCTGGGCTGCGATCATCGCACTCGGCATCTTCATGTATATCGTGCTGGACGGCTTCGATCTGGGCATCGGCATCGTGTTTCCGCTCTTCCCCGACGAGCACGAGCGCGATCTGATGATGGACACCGTCGCCCCCGTCTGGGACGGCAACGAAACCTGGCTCGTGCTCGGGGGCGCCGCGCTCTTCGCCGTCTTTCCGGTGGTATACGCCACCGTGCTCTCCGCGCTCTATCTGCCGCTCGTGTTCATGCTCGCATGCCTGATCTTCCGCGGCGTGTCGTTCGAGATTCGCGCGAAGGCCAACCGCACGAAGCACCTGTGGGATCTCGCCTTCATCGGCGGATCGGCGGGCGCCGCGTTCTTCCAGGGCATCGCGCTCGGTGCGTTCCTGCAGGGCATTCCGGTCGAGGGCGGCCATTTCGCCGGCGACGCCTTCGGCTGGCTCACGCCGTTCAGCCTGCTCACGGGGTTCGGGCTCGTCGCGACCTACGCGCTGCTCGGCAGTTGCTGGCTCGTCGCCAAGACCGAGGGCGATCTGCAGCGCCGCCTGCACCGGCTCGTGTGGCCGCTCACGATGGTCCTGCTCGTGTTCATCGCGCTCGTGAGCGTCTGGACGCCGCTGCAGGACGCCAGCATCGCCTCGCGCTGGTTCGACTCGCGGCTCTTCTGGCGTCTCGCCCCGGTGCCGCTGCTCGTGCTGGCCTGCGCGTACTGGATGCATCGCGCCGTGCGGGCGCGCCATCACAACACGCCGTTCATCGCGGCGCTCGGCCTCGTGGGGCTCGGCTATCTCGGGCTGCTCGTGAGCCTGTGGCCCTACGCGATTCCGCAGAGCCTCACGCTTTGGGAAGCGGCCGCGCCGCGTTCGAGCCAGATGTTCACGCTCGTCGGCGCGGCGGTGATACTCCCCGTCATTCTGGCGTACACGACGATGGGCTACTGGGTCTTCCGCGGCAAGGTGCGTCATGGCGACACCCATCACTATCACTAAGCGGCGCAGGCTGCCGGGCTGGCTCTGGTTCGTGCTGCTGTGGTGCGCGGGCGTAGCCGGGGCGGTTTCGCTGGGGTGGGCGTTCAAGATTCTGATGAATCTCACGCTGTTCGCGGTGAAATAATCGCGTCACGAGCACCACCGGCGCGCGATGCTTCCCCACTCCGCGCTAGACTGTCGGCCATCTGTCACTCGAACGATAAAGACCATGCAGCAGATGCCTTTCATGGAATGCGTAAAGCGCGCCTGGGCCAGCGCGCGCGCAGCCGCGACGCACATGCCCCTGCTGATGCTCGGCGCCTTCGTGGTCTATACCGTGCTCGGCTGGATCGCCTTCGCCGGGCGGCCCGTGCCGGGCCAGAGCGAAATGCCGTCGGGCGCGCTCGTGCTCGCGGCCGATATCGCATCGCTCCTGAACTCGATCGTCTATCTCGGCTTCGTCGTCAAGGTGCATCGCTTCGTGCTGCAGGGCGAGCACGCGGCGCCGCTCGTCCCGCTCGGCGGCAAGCCGCTCATGCGCATGTTCGGCGTGGGCCTCGTGCTCACCGTCGCGCTGATCGTCACGGCGCTCGTGCTTTACGCCGTGCTGCGGCCGCACTATGCGGGGGGCGTTGCGTTTCTCGGGTTCCTCGTCGGCGTCGTCTGGATCTACATCGCCGTGCGGCTCAGCCTGCTCTTTCCGTCGCTGTCGCTCGGCAACCCCATCGCACTGCGCGACGCGTGGCACGACAGCCGCGGCCATTTCTGGAGCCTGCTGGGCGTGCCGTTCGTGACCGTGCTGCCGCTCGCGGCCTGCGCAATGGTCGCGCTGTTCGCCATCGGCGCGGTGGGCATCACGCCCGCCATGCTCGGCTCGCCCGTGCGGCTTCTCGTGCTCGCGGCCGGCCAGAGTCTTGCGAATATCGTCTTTGTGCTGCTCACCGCGGCGGCCCAGGCCTGGCTTTACCGGCGCCACGCAGAGCGCTTGCCCGCGCCGCCCGAGGCCTGAGGCCAAGAGGCGAAACCGCCGCAGCGGCGCACCGCTTCACCAGATGCCCGGCAGGAAGCGATACCGCACGCGCTGCATGTACTCGCGGTAACCGGGCAGCCCCTCGGCCAGCACGCGCTCTTCTTTTACCGCTCGCCAGCCGATGGCGGCCATCATGATGGGCACGCCCGCGAGCCCCCACCATGAGCCCAGCATCAGCGGCGTGCCGGCCAGCAGCAAAATCGCGTAGGCATACATCGGATGCCGGATGTGGGCATACGGCCCGGTATCGCTCACCGCATGGCCGCGCTCGCGCTGGATCGCCACGACCGGCGCGGCGTAGCGGTTCGCGGCGAACACGCCGCGCGTGAGGTAGATGCAAAGGAAGATCGCAACGGCGCCTACCCCGCTCAGCCAGAGCGGCACGTGCGACCAGCCGCGGCGCACGGCATCGACGCCGATCAGCACGAGCCACGCGCACCAGCCAACGGTGACCATGAGCATGAACACCCGGTCCCAGGTGCCCTGGCCGCGCTGCGCGTACGGCGAAAGGCGCTCGGCCAGCAGCCCGGGATCGACGCGCGCAAGCCACAGGCCGAGCCAGAGGCTCGTGGCCGCGAACTCCGCCAGCCACAGCCAGGCGGCGGGCCACGCGAGCGTCCCCGCCGCGCCGAACAACAGCACGCCCATGAACGCAAGCCACGTCACCGTAATCGCGACCATACGACCGATCATTGCCGATTCCTTCGCCAGGTGTGTCCGCCTTTATTCGCGCTCATATGTCCCGCCTGCCCTGCCCGCGCTCAGTCAACCGGCGCCCGGCCCGCAATGCGCGCATACAGCATACCTGCATCGAAGTCCGAAGCATCGATGCCGAAGCGCGCGTGCAGGCAGTCCATCAGATCGTCCGCATCGGCGATCCTGCGCGTAAGCGTGCGGCGGCCGCTCGCATCGCGCTCGGTATAGCGGTCGTTGAACAGCGCCATGCGGCCCCCCTCTTGTACGCCGCACGCGATGAGATTGCCCGTGAAAAACGAATCCGGCGACGTCGACGTGTACCAGTTCGCGACTTCGTAATCGACCCATTCGGCCGGCGTCGATTCGAAGCGGTAGACATCGCTCCACGCGTCGGCTTCCTGCACGGCGAGCTTCCACATGCCGTCGGGCTGAACCGCGAGGGACGCGGCTTCGAGCGGCGTGGACTGCGGCGCCTGCGAAGCGAACGCGAGCGGCGCGCAAAGCGTCGTGCCGCCGAACCCCACATCGGCGAGCCATGCCGCGCCCTCGGCCTCCACGCGCAGGAGCATGTGCGTGCGCGCGGTGATCGCGCCCGCTGGCCGCCCGTACAGCACGCGTGCGGCGAGCGGCGTCACGCGAAAGCCGAGCGCCGCGAGCGCGTGAGCGAAGAGCGTGTTGTGCTCGAAGCAATAGCCGCCGCGCCGCGCATCGACGAGCTTCGCGACGATGTCTTCGAGACGGATCGAGATGCGCCGGCCAGCGAGAACGTCGAGGTTCTCGAAGGGGATCGCGAGCGGATGAAGCCGATGCAAGGCGCGCAGCACCGCCAGCGTCGCCGCGCGCGGCCCGTCGTAGCCGATGCGCGCGAAATAGCGGTCGAGTTCGCTGCGCCCGTCGGGACGCGAATCGGGGGAAAGGTCAGGCGAAAAACCGGAAACGGTCATGGGCAGCTCGTCCGATGAAAATGCGTGCCGCCCGGCACGCACGGTCATTCACGTAGCGATGATAGGCGAGTTCCGGCGCCCCGCCGATCGACGTTATTTCTGTCTAACCGTAAGCATAAACAACGCATTTCGATAGCTATTGGAAAGAAAACTGCATCCCCCAAGTAATTATCATGAGAATCATTCTCATTTGTGTTGACTCCTGTATTCCCGATGGGTACGATGGGCCCCGTTCGCTGGCCTCCTCAATGGCGGCGATCAAGAGAATTCATGTGCAGCGGTGCCCGCCGAACGGGCATCGACATAATCAATAAGGATCTCGATGAAGTTCTCCCGGTCAGTTCGTCCCGCCGCGCTGCGCGGCTACGGGATCCGGCGCCGCTTCCCGGCGCTGCGCAGGCTCGCCCTGTCCATCGCGTTCGCGACCCTCGCAAACGGCGCCGCCCACGCTCAGGAATCGGCCAACCCCGACGCCAATCCGGAAGCCCCGGAAGCCGACCTCGCCATCCAGGCCACGCCGTCCAACTTCTGGACCGGCATCTGGGCCCGCCAGAACCTGCTCGGCGACATGGGCGGTCTGCGCCCGTGGATGGGCCAGTACGGCTTCTCGTTCCAGTTGACCGAGACGAGCGAATATCTCGCGAACCTGCGTGGCGGCCTGAACCGCGGCGGCACCTATGACGGTCTCACCACCGCGACCCTGCAGCTCGACACGAGCAAGTACCTGGGCATCCCGGGGGGCCTCTTCAACATCAGCGCGCTCAACATTCACGGCTCGAACCTGAGCGCGCTGAATCTCGGCACGCTGAACACGGCGAGCGGCATCGAAGCGCAGGACACCACGCGCCTGTGGGAAATGTGGTACCAGCAGTCGTTTCTCGACAAACGCGTGGACGTGAAGATCGGTCAGCAGAGTCTCGACCAGGAATTCATGGTGAGCCAGTACGCGTCGCTGTTCGTGAACACGATGTTCGGCTGGCCCGGCCTGCCTTCGTACGACCTGCCGAACGGCGGCCCCGCCTATCCGCTCTCCGACCTCGGCGTGCGCCTGCGCGGCCAGATCAACGGTTCGCTCACCGGCCTGATCGGCGTGTTCGACGCCGACCCGCTCGGCAACGACCCGAACAACCTGAGCGGCACGAACTTCAACCTGCACAACGGTGCGATGGTGATCGGCGAGCTGCAGTACTCGATCAACCAGCCGGCCGAAGGCGATCTCGTGAGCGCCGACACCAGCAAGAAGCTGCCGGGCACGTACAAGCTGGGCTTCTGGTACAACAGCGACTCGTTCGCCGACCAGCAGAACTCGTCGATCCAGCACAAGGGCGACTACAGCTTCTACGCCGTGGCCGACCAGATGATCTGGCGACCGGACCCCGACGAGCCGCGCAGCATCGGCGTGTTCGCGCGCGTGATGGGCGCGCCGAGCGACCGCAACGAGGTCAGCGTTAGCGCCAATCTGGGTATCGTGATGAAAGCGCCGTTCGCCGGCCGCGACAACGACAGCGTGGGTCTGGGCCTCGCCTATATCAAGGTGAGCAATGACGCCGCGGCAGCCGACCTCGCTGCCGGAAACGTTCCGCGCGGCAGCGAAACCGCCCTCGAAGCGACCTACCAGTATCAGGTCAACCCCTGGTGGCAGATCCAGGCCGACGCGCAGTACACGTTCAACGCCGGCGCGGGCCAGAACCCGGACAACCCGACGGAGGCGCTGCGCAACACGTTCGTGGTGGGTGTGCGCACCAACATCACGTTCTGACCGCACGCCCTGTCACCACCGATCGAAACCTGATCCCATGGCCAACACCAAGTCCTCGCGAGTCTTTGCCGTCATGAGCGCCCCATGCGGCGCACGGTTTGCTTGCGGGGCACGGAGATTCACGATGAAACACGCAACGCGCACGCTCCTGCAACGCACGGCCCACTTCACGCGCGCCGCGCTCGCACTTGCCGCGGCGGCCACGCTGACCGGCGCCCCGCTCGCCGCCCACGCCGACCCCGAAGGCCTGCTGCCGTCCGTCCACAAGGACACCACGCTCATCAACACCGTCCCCGACAACGGCGACCAGAACCCATACGCGATCGTCGTCGCGCCGGTCAGCGCCGGCTCGGTCAAGGCAGGCGACGTGCTGGTGGACAACTTCAACAACGCGGCCAACATGCAGGGCATGGGCAGCACGATCGTCGATTACCACCCCGACACGAAGCAGATGTCGCTCTTCGCCACGATCCCGCGCGACCTGAAGGAATGCCCGGGCGGCGTGGGCCTCTCCACGGCGATGACGATGCTCAAGTCGGGCTGGGTGATCGTGGGCAGCACGCCCTCCAACGACGGCACGACCGGCACCAAGGGCGCCGGTTGCCTGATCGTGCTCGATTCCAGCGGCAAGATCGCGAAAACCATCAGCAGCCCGAACATCAACGACCCGTGGGGCAACATGGCCGTGGTGGACAACGGCGACCATGCCACGCTGTTCTTGAGCAACGCCGGCTTCGGCGTGGGCGGCGCGGACGGCAACCCGCCCGTGTTCAAGCAAGCCACCGTGCTGCGCCTCGACCTCGACATCCCGAGCGGCCAGGTGCCGGTCGTGAAGAGCGAGACCGTGGTGGCGAGCGGCTTCGGCGCGCAGGCCGACAAGGGCGTGTTCCTCGTCGGACCGACGGGCCTCGCGCTCTCCGCCGACAACAAGCTGCTCTACGTCTCGGACGCGATCGGCAACCGCGTCAACGTGATCGAAGACCCGCTCACGCGCGACACGAGCGCCGGCGTTGGCCGTCAGCTCACGGCGGATGGTATGCTCCACCGCCCGCTCGCGATGATCATGACGCCGCAAGGCCACCTGCTCGTCACGAATGCGCTCAACGGTCAGGTCGTGGAGATCGATCCGGCCGCGGCGAAGCAGCTCTACGCGCGCTGGATCGATACGGACAAGGCGCAGACGCCTCCGGGCAACGGCGACCTGTTCGGCATCGCGCTGACGCCGGCGGGCGACGGCTTCTACTACGTGGAAGACGACGTCAATACTCTCGTACTGGCAAAATAATCATGTCCTCCGAAGACCCCACAAACACACCCGAGCGCCCCAAGCGCCGGGGCTTCCTGAAGGCCGGCGGCGCCGCGGTCGCGGCGAGCGCGACGCTAGGCGCCGGCTTGTCCGCGCCCGGTGTCGCGCACGCGGCCATGGAAGCGAAGAAGCACGCGGCAAGCATGGACCCGCTGTTCGCCGTCGAGCCGTTCTACGGCGAGCACCAGGGCGGCATCGCCACGGCGCAGCAGGCGCACACCTATCTGGCCGCGTTCGACCTCACGACCACCTCGCGCGAGGACGTGATCAACCTGCTCAAGCAGTGGACCGAATCGGCCGCGCGCATGACGCAGGGCCAGCCGGCCGCGGCGCTCGAAGGCACCGGCGACGATCACCCCGCGCCCGACTCGGGCGACGTGCTCGGTCTCGGGCCGGCCGGCCTCACGGTGACGTTCGGCTTCGGCCCCGGCCTCTTCACCTCCGAAGGCAAGGACCGCTACGGTCTCGCGAGCAAGCGCCCCGCCGCGCTCGTGGATCTGCCGCGCTTCAACGGCGACCAGCTCGTGGCCGAAAAGACCGGCGGCGACCTCTATGTGCAGGCCTGCGCGAACGACGCCCAGGTGGCGTTCCACGCGGTGCGCCAGCTCGCGCGCCAGGGCTACGGCGTCCTGCGCATGCGCTGGGGCCAGGCCGGCTTCCTCTCGGGCCCGAAGGGCCAGACGCCGCGCAATCTGATGGGCTTCAAGGACGGCACGGACAATCCGGCAATCGGGAATCCGAAGGAACTGAACGAATTCGTATGGGCGAACGATGCCGACGCGCCCTGGATGCAGGGCGGCACGTACACGGTCGTGCGCCGCATCCGCATCACGCTCGAACACTGGGACCAGATGGAGCTCGGCTTCCAGGAGCAGGTGTTCGGCCGGCAGAAGTACAGCGGTGCGCCCATCGGCAAGGAGAAGGAGTTCGACCCGGTCGATCTCGCCGCGCAGGACAAGGATGGCAATCCGCTGATCCCGGAAAACTCGCACGTGAGGCTGTCGCATCGCTCGACGAACAACGGCGCGCGCGTCCTGCGCCGTTCGTACTCCTACAACGACAGCGCGAACTTCTATATCGAGCGCTGGCCGCCGTGGCGCCAGGAAACCGAATATGACGCGGGCCTGATTTTCATCGCTCACCAGGGCGACCCGCGCACGGGCTTCATTCCGATCAACGAAAAGCTCTCGAAGTTCGACATGATGAACCAGTTCACGACCCATGTCGGCAGCGCGATCTTCGCGTGCCCGCCGGGCGCGAAGCCGGGTTCCTATATCGGCGCGGAGCTGTTCTCGGCCTGAGTGCATGCCCTGAGGACGCCTGAGGAACCGACGACCCGGGCGCCTTTCTTCATCAACGGATAACGACACATCATGAAGCTTTCGTTCCCCGGCGCGCCGCTGCGCGCCGCCGCACTGAGCGTCGCCCTGGCCGTGGCCGGCACGCTGCCGCTCGCCGCTCGCGCCGACTCGATAACGGTGTACAACGCCCAGCACGAGCAGGTCATGAACCAGCTTGCCAAGGACTTCGAACAACAGAGCGGCATCAGCGTGAAGGTCCGCACCGACGAAGGTCCGGCGCTCGCGGCGCAGATCGTCGCCGAAGGCGACAAATCGCCCGCCGACGTCTACTTCACGGAAAACTCGCCCGAGCTGATGCTGCTCGAAGAGAAGAGCCTGCTCGCGCCCGTGCAGCCCGCCACGCTTTCCGCCGTGCCCGCGCGCTTCAGCTCGCCGGCCGGCCAGTGGGTGGGCGTGACCGCGCGCGAAAACGTGCTCGCGTACAACACGGCGAAGGTCCAGCCGGCGCAGTTGCCGCAGTCGCTCATGGATCTCGCGAAGCCCGAATGGAAGGGCAAGGTGGGCATCGCGCCGTCCGACGCCGACTTCCTGCCGCTGGTGGACGCCATGATCGCCGCCAAGGGCGAAGCCGCGACGCTCGAATGGCTCAAGGGCCTGAAGGCCAACTCGCAGATCTTCGACGACGACGAAGGCGTGGTGGCCGCCGTGAACCGCGGCGCGGTTGCCACGGGCATCATCAACAACTACTACTGGGATCGTCTGCACGCCGAAGTGGGCGACGCCAAGACGCGCAGCGCCGTGGCGCACTTCGCGAACGGCGACATCGGCGCGCTCGTGAACGTCTCGGGCGCCGCCGTGCTGAAGTCGGCGCACAACGCCGAGGGCGCGCAGAAGTTCCTCGCCTACCTCGTGAGCGATCGCGCGCAGAAGCTGATGGCGCAGGACCACATCAGCTTCGAATACCCGCTGCGCCCCGGTGTGGCCGCCGACCCGATCAACAAGCCGTTCGACCAGCTCCATCCGCCGCAACTGACGATCGAGCAACTGGGCGACGACAGCCAGGCCGGCAAGCTGCTGCGCCAGGCGGGTCTCCTGTAACCGCAACTGCAATGCCGGCACTATCGTGAGTGAAGCTGTCACCACGGCGCCAGCCATCGAGGAGCCGGGCGGCCACGCGCAGCCCGCGCGGCGGCGTGTGCCGCGCGCGCTGATCGCCGCCGCGCTCCTCGGCCCCCTGCTGGTGCTGCTCCCGCTCGCGCTGACGTTCTGGCGCGCGCTTTCGTTTGGATTCGCCGACGCCGCCGACCTGATCTTCAGGCCGCTCGTCGGCGAACTGCTGGTCAACACGCTCTCCATCACGGTCTCCGCGACGCTGGCCTCGGCCGTGCTCGGCACCGCCGTCGCCTGGTTCGTCGAGCGCACCGACGTGCCCGGCCGGCGCGTCTGGGCTTTGCTCGCCGCCGCGCCGCTCGCGATGCCCGCGTTCATCACGAGCTTTGCCTGGATTTCGCTGAGCCTCGATCTGCAGGACTTCCTCGGCGCCTTCATCGTCATCACGACGGCTTATTTCCCGCTCGTCTATCTGCCCGTAGCCGCCGCGCTGCGCGGGCTCGACCCCGCGCTCGAAGAAACGGCGCGCGCGCTTGGCTGCAACCGCTGGAACACCTTCGTGCGCGTGGTGCTGCCGCAATTGCGCCCCGCCCTCCTCGGCTCGATGCTGCTCGTCGCGCTCGGCGTGCTGGCCGAGTTCGGCTCGTTCCAGCTGCTGCGCTTTCGCACTTTCACGACCGAGATCTACGCCGAGTACCGCACGAGCTTCGACGGCGGCGGCGCGTCGCTGCTCGCCTGCGTGCTGATCCTGCTGTGCCTCGTCGTGCTCGCGCTCGAATTCCGCGTGCGCGGCCGCGCACGCTACGAGCGCGTGGATCGCGGCACGCGCCGCGCCGTCACGCGCCATGCGCTCGGGCGCTGGCGCTGGCCCGTCGCAACAGCCTTCCTCGGGCTCAACATCGCCACGCTGGGCGTGCCGCTCGGCATGATCGGCTACTGGCTCACGCAGCCCGGCGCGGCCGCGATCACGCCGGCCGACGTCTCGCCCGAACTGCTCTTCGAGACCACGTTCGCCTCGCTGCGTCTCGGCCTCACGGCCGCCGTCGTGACGACGCTGCTCGCGCTGCCGCTCGCGTACCTGCTCGCGCGCTATCCGGGGCGCCTCGCCACGTTCCTCGAACGCACGACGTTCGTGGCGCAGGGCGTGCCGAGCATCGTCATCGCGCTCGCGATCGTCTCGCTCGCCGTGCGCGTGCTCACGCCGCTCTATCAGAGCACGACGCTCCTGATC
This sequence comes from Paraburkholderia acidipaludis NBRC 101816, assembly GCF_000684975.1. GTDB lineage: Bacteria > Pseudomonadota > Gammaproteobacteria > Burkholderiales > Burkholderiaceae > Paraburkholderia > Paraburkholderia acidipaludis. The sequence goes on from NZ_BAXZ01000017.1 coordinate 43,829, forward strand.
GTCGCCTACGCCATGCTTTTCCTGCCGCTCGCGCTCGTGAGCGTGCGCGCCGCGCTGCTGCAGGCGCAGCAGCGGCTCGAAGACACGGCGCGCTCGCTCGGGCTAGGCTGGTTCGAAACGCTGCGCCGCGTGGTGCTGCCGCTCGCGGGCCCCGGGCTCGGCGCCGCGGCTTCGATGGTGTTCATCTCCGTCGTCACCGAACTCAACGCGACGCTGCTGCTCTCGCCCATCGGCACGCACACGCTCGCCACCCAGGTCTGGAGCGACACCGCCACGCTCGCGTTCGCCGCCGCCGCGCCCTATGCCGCGCTGCTCACGGCGCTTTCGCTCGCCGCCTCGGGACTGCTGTTCGCTTTCGCGGGCAAGAGCGCGCTCGCCGCGCATTCGGTCACACCGCCCGAAGTGACCTCCTGACCGCCTTCACCGTATCGCCCATGAGCACTCTTCGCATTTCCGGCCTGCAAAAGGCGTTCGACGGCCACCCGGTGCTGCACGGCATCGATCTTTCCGTGAAATCGGGCTCGCTGCTGGCGCTGCTCGGGCCTTCGGGCAGCGGCAAGACCACGCTCCTGCGCGTACTGTGCGGCTTCGAGCGCGCCGACGCGGGCACGATCGAAATCGACGGCCGGCGCGTGGCCGGCGAGGGCCAGCATCTGCCCGCCGAGAAACGCCAGATCGGCTATGTGCCGCAGGAAGGCGCGCTCTTCCCCCACCTCACCGTGGCCGAAAACATCGTGTTCGGCCTGCCGCGCACGCAACGCCGCGCGCAGCATCGCGTGGCCGAGCTGCTCGAACTCGTCGGCCTTCCGGAGTCCTATGCGAAGCGCGCGCCGCAGCAGCTTTCGGGCGGCCAGCAGCAGCGCGTGGCGCTCGCGCGCGCACTCGCGCCGTCGCCCGGTCTCGTGATGCTCGACGAGCCGTTCTCGTCGCTCGACGCCGCGCTGCGCATCGAAACGCGCGAAGCCGTCGCGCGCGCGCTCGCCGCGGCGGGCGCGACCGCCGTGCTCGTCACGCACGACCAGGCCGAAGCCCTCTCGCTGGGCCACGAAGTCGCGGTGCTGTGGCGCGGGCGATTGCTCCAGACCGCGCCGCCGCAGGCGCTCTATCGGCGCCCCGTCACGCGCGAGCTGGCGGCGTTCATCGGCGAGGCCGTGCTGCTGCCGGGCACGGTGGCGGACGGCCGCGCGCAATGCGTGCTCGGCACGCTGCCCGTGGTGGAAGGCTCGATGGCCGCCGACGGCGAGGTCGACGTGATGCTGCGCCCCGAGCAGATCGAAGTGCTGCCCGAAGACGCGCAGCGCAGCGGCGCGCTCGACGCTCTCGTGCGCGACATCAGCTTCGAAGGGCAGGACGCGGCGCTCACGCTGCAACTGCTTGATTCGCCCACCACGGTGCGCGCGCGCGTGCCGGGCTACCGCACGCCCCGCCCCGGCGAGCGCGTGCGCCTCTCGGTAGGCGGCGAAGTCAGCGTCTACCCGCGCTGACGCCGCACCGAAAGATCCTGCACCATCTGCTGTGCCAGGTAATCGCAGGTGGGCCGGTTCGACTTCACGCTGCGCGCAACGATGATGTCGAGCGGCTCGATCTTCGGCAGGCCCTCATCCTCGCCCAGAATCGCGAAGCGCGGCGGCACGCTGCAGCGCGTGAGCGCGACGACGGCGATACCCGCCTCGACCGTCGCCATCAGCCCCATCAGGCTCGCGCTGCTATAGGCGGCGCGATAGCGGATCTGCGCCGCGTCGAGCGCCGCCACCGTATGCGCGCGCGCCACGCTGCCATGCTCGTAGAGCCCCACCGGCAGCGGCGACATGGCGAGCGGCGCGGAGTCCTCGGCCGAGCCCACCCACACCATGTCCTCGCTGCGCACGAACTCGCCGCGCAGCTTGCGGTCGCGCGTGACGAACGCGAGATCGATCTTGTTGTCCGCCAGCATCGGCCCTAGCGCCACACTCTGCGCGCAGACGATCTCGATCTCCACATGCGGGTAGAGCGTCGAAAAACGCCGCAGCACCGGCGACAGCAACGCCGCCATGTAATCGTCGGGTGCCCCCAGCACCACACGCCCCGTCACCTCCGGCCGCACCAGCGCCGACCAGGCCTCCTCCTGCAACTCGAGCGAGCGCCGCGCGTATTCAAGCAGCGTGCTGCCCGGCCGCGTGAGCGCGAGATTGCGCGTGTCGCGCGTGAACAGCGTGGTGTCGAGCATCTGCTCGAGCCGCTTGATCTGCATGCTCACCGCCGCCTGCGAACGGTGCACCGTGACCGCGGCCCGCGTGAAGCTGCCCGCGTCGGCCACGGCAACGAAGGTGCGCATGAGGTCGAGGTCGAATTCCGGGTTCATGATTCATCAGCGGCATTGATGGAATTGTTCAATTTAATTCGTTTGCCTGCGGTCCGCAACTGACGAATACTGGGGCGGTTTTCATCCTCCTTTCGCGTCACGAACCTATGCAAACCGCGAGCCCGACCCACCGCCAGCAAGGCGTCCTCATGCTCGCAAGCGGCGGGCTGCTGATGGGCACGATCGGCGTCTTTGTCGAAGAGGCGCGGCTGGGCGCCATGACGCTCGTGTTTTTCCGCTGCTTCTTCGGCATGCTGGCGCTCGCGGCGTACTGCCTGTACAAAGGCTGGCTCTCGCCGCGCCAGTTCACGCGCCGCACGCTGACGCTCGCAGTTTTATCGGGAGTGCTGATGGTCACGCAGTGGGTCGCGTTCTTCGATGCGATTCACCGCACCAGTATTGCCGTCGCGACGGTGGTGTTCCACGTGCAGCCGTTCTGGGTGGTGCTGATCGGCGCCGCGCTCTTTCACGAGCGCCTGGGCGCTGACCGTCTGGGCTGGATCGGCATTGCGTTCGTGGGCCTCGTGCTCGCTTCGGGCGTGATGGCCGAGGGCGCGTTGCAGGGGCATCAGCGCTATCTGATCGGCGTGGCCGAGGCGCTGGGGGGATCCGTGCTCTACGCGAGCGTCACGCTGATGGCCAAGAGTCTGGGCGGACTGCGTCCGCATTTGCTGACGCTCACGCAATGTGCCGTGGGCGCCGTGTGCCTGCCGCTGATCGCGCCGTTCTTCGCGCCGCTCGAACTGACGCATATCTCGGCCGCGCAATGGGGCTGGGTGATCGGCATGGGGGTGCTGCACACGGGGCTATCGTATGTGCTGATCTACGGCGCGCTACCGCAGCTCACCACGCCGGTGATCGCCGTGCTGCTGTTCGTCTACCCGCTCACGGCAATCGCCGTCGACGCGCTGGTGTACGGGCGCGCGCTCAGCGTGCCGCAGCTGGGCGGCATGGTGCTGATCGTGGTGGCGAGCCTGGGGGTCAATCTGGGGTGGCGGCTGTTTCCGCCGGTAATGGCGCGGATGCGGCGGTAGGGTCGACGGGTTCATGGAAGAAGCCCGCATTCCCGCTGACTTCCTCCCTATTCGGCGAAGACCTCCTGCAACGCCCGCAGAGTGTGCCGAAGCGTTTCTTCGGGGACCGAACCCTCCTTCTTGACCAATCGCACCTTGTCCACTGCACGAACCTGATCGAGAAGGACGAGACCCTGCTTCCGCTTGAACGTAACCGGAATTCGAAACGGTGCCGGACGGCCCTTCGAAGTCATCGGAGCAACGATGACTGTCCGTAAATGATCGTGCATTTCAGACGGGGAAATCACGACACAGGGGCGCGTCTTTTGAATCTCGCTGCCCAGTGTCGGGTCAAGCGCGACCAGCCACACTTCCCCGCGCACTACCATTCAAGCTCCGCATCGTCGGCATTCGGAAACTCACCCATCACCAGCGCATCATCGCCACTCTGGGCGAGCGCTTTGCTCGCCTCCGCCCAGCCTTCACGAGCCTGTTGTCGCGGCCGCCTCAGCACGATTGCGTCGTTTTCGATTTCCATTTCCACTTCGTTCTCCAATCCCAACTGTGCCAGAACGGGCTTCGGGATCAGCACGCCCTGCGAATTGCCCATCCTGCGGATTGTCGTTTTCATGACCTCACCGTAATCACAATGTTATTCCACGCCCTCATGAGACGTTAACACAATGTTATTACATTGCTGCGCTCGCGTCACCCCGGCAATGCCTCGCCCTTCGTCTCCGGCGCGAACGGAATGATGAACAAGCCGGCGACGAACGCCAACGCCGTGAGCGCCACCGGTATGCCCAGCGTGTGCATATGCAGCACCGCCGCGCCGAGCAGGAAGTTCACGCCCGCCCCCACGAAACGCCCGAACGACGTGCAGAACGCGAACGCCGTGGCGCGCACGCGCGTACCGAACTGTTCCGGCAGCCAAAGGCTGAACAGCGCGAAATTGCCGCCGAAGAAACCCAGCACGAAAAGCAGCACGATGAACGGCACGAGCCCGTTCTCGAGGTAATAAGCCCAGCCGAAACTCGCCGCAATCGCAATCGCCATCCCCGCAAAATAGATCGCAAGCGTCCACTTGCGCCCCACGCGCTCCGCCAGCGGCGGCAGCACGAGACAGCCGAGGATCGTGCCGATGGAGAGGAGTCCTGTCGCAATCGACGCCGTGCGGATCGCCTCGGCCTTGCTCGCGCCCGCGCGCGTCGCAAGCTGGATCACGGCGGAAGGCTCGTACACCGCGCCCGCCCACAAGCCGATGATCGCGATGGTGAGCAGCGCGCACGCCACGATGGTGCGCTTGCGATAAGCGGTCCCGAAGATCTCGCGCAGCGGGCGGCCTTGATGCTCGTGGCTCGCCTCAGACTTCTGCCACTTGTCCGGTTCCTCCACGCGCAGCAGCACGAGGATGGCTACCACCACCGGAATCGCGCCGGTGAGGAACATGGCGCGCCAGCCGAAGTGCACGCCTATCGTGTAGTTCAGCGCCGCCGCGATGAAAAAACCCGCGTAATAGCCGGTCTGCAGATAGCCCGCGCCCATCTTGCGCCGGTCCTCGGGCCATGACTCGGCCACGTAGGTGCCCGCCAGCGCCCACTCGCCGCCTATGCCGACGCCCGCGAGGAAGCGGTAGATGGCGAGCGCCCACACGCTCTGCGCGGTAGCCGAAAGACCCGTGAAGATGGCGAACATGAAGATGGTGCCGGCCAGCACGCGCGTGCGGCCGAAGCGGTCGGCAAGCGGCCCCCAGATGAACGAGAGCCCCCAGCCGACCAGGAACAATGCAAAAAGAATCGAGCCGGCGAGCCCGATATTCGACGGCGTGGCCGCATAGCCCGAGCGCGGCAGCAGTTCGGCAAGCGCGGGCGTGAGCACGAGCGCGTAGATGAACGAGTCCATGCCGTCGAGCGTCCAGCCGGCCCAGGCGCCCCAGAAACCCGCGATCTGCGAGCGGTTCAGCGGTGTTTTGGTCCGCGCTCGCCGCGCCGCACCGGTAATCGAATTCATGATGCTCCTCGTCCCATGCAAAGCAATCGGCGCGGGTTCGTATCGCGACGATTCGTCTGAAGAAAACGCTGCCACTTCCCCGTTTACGGCACCTTCTCGTTCGGCTTGATGGGGCTTCCGCCCGCGTCGTTTTATATATAATATTTGATCTTATGAGCGACGTAACGACTGGTTTTCCCCTGGAAGGCGAGACGACGGCGACCGGCCTGCCGGCCGCGGCGGCACCGCGCCCCAGCACTTCCCACGTGATCGCGAACGCCCTGCGCGACGCCATCGTGGCGGGCACGCTCGCGCCCGGCGCGCCGCTGCGCCAGGATGCCCTCGCGCGTCACTTCTCGGTGAGCGCCATTCCCGTGCGCGAAGCGCTGCGCCAGCTCGCCAGCGAAGGCTGGGCGCGTATCGAGGTCAACCGGGGCGCAAGCGTCGCGCCGCTTTGTGCCGACGAAGCGCGCGAGATCTACGAGATGCGTTCCGCGCTGGAAAGCCTCGCGCTCGGCCTCGCCATTCCGAAGCACACCGCGCAGTCGCTGCGCGAGGCGCGCGCGCTCGCCGACGCCGCAAAGCGCGAGCGCGATCCGTCGCTCTACGTCGCGCGCAATGAAGCGTTCCACACGAGCCTCTATGCGCCCGCCGGCCGGCCCCACTTGATGGAGACGCTTGCCTCGCTGCACCGGCGCGGCGAGCGCTATCTGCGCCTGAAATTCGGCTTTCCCGAGTACAAGGGCGAGTCCGACGCCGAGCATGCCGGAATCCTCGCGGCCGTGCAGCACGGCGACATTCCCGCCGCCCAGGCGCTCGTGGCCGCACATCTGCTCGGCACGGGCGAATTGATCTATCGTTTTCTCACCGAGCGCGCCGCGGCGCTGCCCGCTGCCAAAAAGCCGCGCTCTTCGCCGCGCTCTTCGTCTTCCCGCTCACGGAGCTGATCCGCCGATGAAGCCTCTCGCCGCAACACCCGAATCACACCCCCCCGCCCAGGCGCCGCGCTCGTGGACCACCCGCCGCGAAGAAAAAGCGCGTCGCCTTGCCGCCGTTGCCGGCTGGCTCGAAGACGGCGTGCTGCCCGCCGCACGCATGACCGAAGCCCTCGAACTGCTGATCCGCCCGGGCGACCGCGTCGCGCTGGAAGGCGACAACCAGAAGCAGGCCGACTTTCTCTCGCGCTCGCTCGCAAAGGCCGATCCCGGCAAGCTCAACAACGTTCATCTGCTGATTTCGAGCATCAGCCGCCCCGAGCACCTCACGCTCTTCGAGCGCGGCATCGCACGGCGCGTCGACTTCGCGTTCGCCGGGCCGCAGAGCCTGCGCGTGGCGCAGCTGCTCGAAGACGGCCAGCTCGAAGTCGGCGCGATTCATACGTATGTCGAACTATATGCGCGCATGTTCGTGGACCTGATTCCGCAGGTCGCGCTGCTGTGCGCCGAAAAAGCCGATCGCCACGGCAACCTCTACACGGGCGCGAACACCGAGGACACCCCCACCATCGCCGAAGCCGCCGCCTTCAGCCAGGGCATCGTGATCGTGCAGGTCAACGAGATCGTCGACGAACTGCCGCGCGTCGACATTCCGGGTTCGTGGGTCGACGTGGTCGTACAGGCCGACCGCCCCTTCGCGGTCGAGCCGCTCTTCACGCGCGACCCGCGCCATATCGGCGATCTGCAGGTGCTCACCGCGATGATGGTCATCAAGGGCATCTATGCGCCGTATGACATCGCCGCGCTCAATCACGGCATCGGCTTCGACACCGCCGCGATCGAGCTGCTGCTGCCCACTTACGGCGAGTCGCTGGGCCTCAAGGGCAAGATCTGCCGCCACTGGACGCTCAATCCGCATCCCACGCTGATTCCCGCCATCGAGTCCGGCTGGGTGGAGAGCGTGCACTGCTTCGGCAGCGAAGTGGGCATGGAGGCATATATCGCCGCGCGCCCCGACGTGTTCTTCACGGGCAGCGACGGCAGCCTGCGTTCGAACCGCGTGCTGTGCCAGCTCGCGGGGCAATACGCGGTCGATCTCTTCATCGGCTCCACGCTGCAGATCGACGCCGACGCGAACTCTTCCACCGTCACGCGCGGGCGCCTCGCCGGCTTCGGCGGCGCGCCCAACATGGGCCACGATCCGCGCGGCCGCCGCCATGCGAGCGAAGCCTGGCTCAAGCTGCTCAAGAATACGGGCCCGGTCTCGCGCGGCCACAAGCTCGTCGTGCAACTGGCGGAGACCTGGAAGAAAGGCGGCGAGTCGACCTTCGTCGACGAACTCGACGCCATCGCCGTGGGCGAGAAGAGCGGCATGCCCGTCGCGCCCGTGATGATCTACGGCGACGACGTGAGCCACGTCGTAACCGAAGAAGGCATCGCGCACCTGCATCGCGCGGAAGGCGTGGAAGAACGGCGCGCGGCGCTCGCAGCCGTTGCGGGCGTGACGCCCATCGGCCAGCGCGCGAAGCCCGAGAAAACCGGTGAATTGCGCCGCCGCGGCATCGTTCAGTTCCCCGAAGATCTCGGCATTCGTCGCGGCGAAGCGAAGCGTTCGCTGCTTGCGGCGCGCAGCATCGACGATCTCGTGACGTGGTCGGGCGGGCTCTACACGCCGCCCGCGCGTTTTCGCAGCTGGTGAGCGCGATGCGTATGCTTGCGTTCGATACCCGGACCGCGCTGACCGAAGGCAGCGGGGCACCGCTTGCGCACGATCCGCATGCCGCCTTCGCGGCGCGCGATGAGGCCGCCTGCCCCGATGCTCAACTCGCCCGCTTCGCGCGCGACGCGCTGATCGACGAGGCGCGGCTCACGCCGAAACCCGGTCTCGTCGACACGCGCGGCAGCGGCGCGCACAGCGATCTCGATCTTGCGACGATGCTGCGCTCCGCGCATGCGCTCGAACCGACGTTCCGCGCACTCGCGCGCGCCTCGCGCGGCGCGACGCCCGGCGTCGCCCTGCGCACCGATCTCGCGCGCATCGGCCGCGCCGGCGAAGCCGCGATGATGCGCGCGACGAACGGCAGCAATGCGCATCGCGGCGCGATCTGGATCGTTGGTTTGCTCGTGGCGGGCGCGGCCATCGTGCATGCGCCGCCGTGCAGCGAAGAATCGGCCTGCGCCCACGCCTCGCGCATCTGCGAAACCGGCGCGCAGATCGCCCGCTACGACGACCGCTTCTACGATCCCCTCGCGCGCCCCACACTCAGCAACGGCGAGCGCGTGCGCCAGCAATACAACGTGGGCGGCGCGCGCAGCGAAGCGCAGAACGGCTTCCCGCACGTGATGCTCGCAGGCTTGCCGGCCCTGCACGAAGCGCGCTCGCGCGCGCAAGACGAAAGCACTGCGCGCGTGGATGCGCTGCTCGCCATCATGGCCTCGCTCGACGACACCTGCGTGCTGCACCGCGCGGGCCACGCCGGCCGCGAAGCCGCGCAAGCCGGCGCACGGCGCGTGCGCGAGGCCGGCGGCATCGCCACCCCCGCGGGGCGTGCCGCGTTCGATTCGCTCGAACGCGCGCTGCTCGCGCTCAACGCATCGCCGGGCGGCGCGGCCGACCTGCTCGCCGCCACGCTCTTCATCGACAGACTCGTTCAGCACCGCATCGGCGGAGGAACCCCATGGAACAACTGACTTTCGACTACCCGGCGCAACGCGCCGTGACGACGCGCGCGCACGTGGGCGTCGTCGGCTCGGGCGATCTCGAGGTGCTGCTGCAGCCCGCCGGCGACCTGCGCGCGCGCGTGACCGTGCATACCAGCGTGGACGGCTACGGCCACATCTGGAAGAGCGTGCTCGACCGCTTCTTCACGCGCTACGACGGCGCCGCCGAGATCGAGATCAACGACTTCGGCGCGACACCCGGCATCGTGGCGCTGCGCCTTGCGGAAGCCGTGGAAGCGGCCGAGGACGCGGCACAAGGAGCGCAATCATGAGCGCCGTACAAGAAGGCGCTCCGCGCGCCCTGCTGCGCGAGAGCTTCATCGAACTCACGGCGCGCGAACGCGCGCGCGCCGTACTCGACGCGGGCTCGTTCCGCGAACTGCTCGGCCCGTTCGATCGCCTCGAATCGCCGTGGCTGCCGCTGCAAGGCATCGTCTGCCAGGCCGACGACGGCGCGGTCATCGCGCGCGGCACGATCGACGGCGAGCCCGCCGTCGTGGCCGCCATCGAATCCGCGTTCCAGGGCGGCAGCATCGGCGAAGTGTCGGGCAGCAAGATCGCCGCGGCGCTCGAACTCGCGCTGGCCGACTGCGAGCGCGGCAAGATCGTGCGTCCCGTCGTGCTGTTCGAAACGGGCGGCGTGCGCCTGCAGGAAGCGAATCTCGGTCTCGCCGTGATCTCCGAGATCCAGGCCGCGATCGTCGCGCTGCGGCGCTATGTGCCGGTTGTGGGCGTGATCGCGGGCATGGTCGGCTGCTTCGGCGGCATGTCGCTCGCCGCGGCGCTGTGCTCGTATCTCGTGATGACGAAACAGGGGCGGCTCGGCATGAACGGCCCCGAGGTGATCGAGCAGGAAGCCGGTATCGAGGAACTCGACGCGAGCGATCGCCGCCGCGTGTGGCAACTGATCGGCGGCGAGCAGCGCGCGCAGACCGGCTACGCGGACGCGCTGGTGGAAGACGCCGTGGACGACGTGCGCGCCGCCGTGCAGGCGGCCTTTGCGCGGGGCGTACCCGCTGCCGCCCGCAGCGAGCAGGTGGACACGTACCTCGCGAAGCTCGCGGCGATCGACCCCGCAACGATTGCGCCCGAAACGATGCGCGCCGCGTTCGGCGCGGCACCCCTCACCTCGCGCGGAGAAACGGCATGACCCATACGATTTCGAGCCGCGGCGCGCAGTGGCTGCGCGCCCTCGCAGGCGGCAGCGCCGCCCAGGCCAACGGCGGCGCGGTGCACTACGCCGATGCCCCGCTCGGCGACGAAACGGCGCGTTTCATCGCGGTCGTCCCCGATCCCGACAACCGCTTCCCGCGCGCGCGCGATAACGTCGTGGGCCTCGAACAGGGCTGGCGCCTCGCGCAGACCGTGCGCGAGGCGATTGCCGCCGACGCGGCGGGCCCGACCCGTCGGCCCATCGTCGCGGTGGTCGACGTGAAGAGCCAGGCCTATGGCTATCGCGAGGAAATGCTCGGCATCCATCTGGCGTGCGCCGCCGCCGTCGATGCCTATGCGAGCGCACGGCTTGCGGGCCATCCCGTGGTGGCGCTGATCGTCGGGCCGGCCATGTCGGGCGCGTTCCTCGCGCACGGCTACCAGGCCAACCGCATCGTCGCGCTCGACGCGGAGGGCACGATGGTCCACGCGATGGGCAAGGAAGCGGCCGCGCGCGTCACGCGGCGCAGCGTGGAGGAACTCGACGCGCTCGGCGAAACGATCGTGCCGATGTCGTATTCGCTGGCGTCGTTCGGCAAACTCGGCCTGCTCGACGAACTGATCGAGGGCGTGGATGCGGACGCGCCGAGCGCGGAGCAGATCGCCCGCGTGCGTGACGTGCTCGCGCGCATGGTGGACGAGGCCCGTGCGGACCGACGCGATCTCTCGCACCGTCTGCAAGGCGATGCCGCGCAGCGCACGCGCGCGGCATCGATCGAGGTGCGCAAGCGCCTCGCACAGCAGTGGGACGCAAGCTGATGCGCGTCTGTGCCGCGCCGCCGTTCGCCGCCGACGCCCCCCGCGTCGCGGACGCTCGCTGGCGCGCGCACGATCTGCTGCGCGTGTTGCGGATTCCTTGCGCGCACAACGAGACAGAATGGGTGCGTGCGGCGCTAGAACGCGCGCCGTGGGCAGTCGTAAGACGCGCAGAGGCGCCGGCCGGCTTCGTGGCGGCGGGCGTGCGCGGGTCGGCGCGCGACCAACGGTTCGGTACGTGGCTACATCATCAGGATATCGAAGCGGTTTGCTCGCCCGAAGACCTGTTGCAGCGAGAACCGCAGGCCGGACGCAGCACCCTGCCCGCGTTCGCGGCCCTGACGCTGCTGCGCGAAAGGGTGTCGCCTCTTCGTGAGTTCGCCTGGGGCCCGACTGGCAGCACCGGATTCGAGCTGGCCTCCGGCGTAGCCACGTTATCGGCCACGAGCGACCTGGACTTGCTGATCCGGCTGCCCGAGCGTAGCGAGGCCGCCCTGCTCCGCTCGCTCGCCGACGTGCTCGCCCACGCTGCCGCGCGCGCCGGCACGCGTGTCGATGCGCAGATGGAAACACCCGCGGGCGGCGTGGCGCTGGCCGAACTCGTCGCGGGCAAGCCGCGCGTGCTCGTGCGCGCGAACGACGGCCCGCGCTTTGTCGCCGATCCCTGGCTAACCTCATGACACTCGCGCTGATGTTCCCCGGCCAGGGCGCGCAAAGCCCCGGCTTTCTTCACCGACTGCCGCAGCACGATGCCGTGGCCGCGACGCTGGATGAAGCCTCGGCAACGCTTGGCCTCGACGTGCTCACGCTCGACAGCGCCAACGCCCTGCACTCCACCGTGGCCGTGCAGATCGGCCTCACCGTGGCAGGGGTCGCCTGTGCCCGCGCGCTCGCGCACGAGGGGCTCGCGCCGCAGTTCTACGCCGGACTTTCGGTCGGGGCCTTTCCGGCCGCGGTCTCCTGCGGCGCGGTTGCGTTCGGCGACGCGCTGCGGATGGTCCGCAAACGCGCCGAACTGATGGAGACAGCGTGGCCTGGCGGCTATGGCCTGACGGCCATCTCGGGCCTCACCGAAACGCAGATCGAAACGCTGGCGCGCGCCCAGCTTCAAGCGGGCGGCGAGCCCGTCTACGTCGGCAACGTCAACGCGCCGCGCCAGATCGTCGTGGCAGGCGCCGATAGCGCACTGGAGGCGTTCGCCGCTCGCGCACTCGCGCAGGGCGCGAGAAAAGCGCAGCGTCTCGCGGTATCCGTTCCTTCGCACTGCGAATTACTGACCGATGCGGCGAAGCAGCTTACGGCATGGGCGCGTAACATCCCCTTTCGAGCGCCGCAGAGCGTCTACATCGACAACCGGGGCGGCCGCCCGCTCCACACCGGCGAGGCGATCCGTGCGGATCTCGCCACCAACATGCGCTACACCGTGCGCTGGTTCGACGCCCTCACCGTGATGATCGAGTCGGGCGCGACGGTGCTGGTGGAAGCGCCGCCGGCGCAGGTGCTCACCGACATCGCCCGCGAGCAGTTTCCGGACGTGGCCGCGTTGAGTGCTTCGACGCTGCCTCTCGAACGGCTGATCCCGATCGTGCGGCGACGCCTGGACGAGGATGCGTAAATCGCACAAATACGGCGTTTATGCGCATAAAGTGAGATCAGGTTTCCAGCAGCCGGAAATCGGTGCCGGATCCAATAAGCAACGCTCGCCGATCTTCGTCGATACACACCCAATCCCGCAGTCATTTGAGCGCAACTACCGCCTTCCCCGCAATTCCGGCATCACAACCCGGAACGTGAGGTTCAGCCGCTCGCCGCTCACCGCCGGCTCCTTGGGCACGCGATGTCGCCACTGCGCCTGAGTCGGGCCGCGCATCACGAGAAGGCTGCCGCCGGTCAGCCGGAATGAGCGCGTGACTCCCGTCGCGTTGTGCCGCAGATCGAAGCGCCGCGTTGCACCCAGGCTCACCGACGCAATGACCGGCTCCGGACCCAGTTCCGGCTCATGGTCGGCATGCCAGCCCATGCTGTCGGCGCCGCTGCGGTAACGGTTGAGCAGCACGCTATTGAAGCGCGTGCCGCACAGGGCCGATACGGCGTCGCGCAGTTCCGCCACGGCCGGCGTCCACGGCTGAGGCACGTTGCGGATGCCCGAATAGACATAGACGGCATCGGGCTCGCCGAGCCACGCCGTGAGGCGCGGCTGATCCACCCAGCCGCCCGGCGTGCGGATACGTTCCCGACGCCAGTCCGTTTCGGCCACGATGCGCGCAAAGAGGATCGTGGCCTGCTCGGGGGCGAGCCAGTTGGGATGCCACGCCACGTCGGGCTGCGGCGCGTCGTCGAAGAGGTCGAACATGAAAAGGGGTTGCGTGCGCGAAATCAGGCGAATAGTTGCAGTGTTGCACGGAAAGCGCGCGCACGACGCCACCCGCACGCATGCGCACCGGCTTTCGGGATGCGACGCTCAGGTAAAGAGGGCGATATAGAAAACGATCGCGCCGACGAGCGCGCCGACGAAACAGAAGCTCTCCGGCGTGGCGTCGGTCGTGCGCGAGCGCAGCCAGCCGCTGACGACGCCGAACAGACCCGCAATGCCCAGCGTGACGAACACCATCACGACATAGAACAGCGCGGTGCGGCCAAGCTCCGAGATATCGATGTGTCTGACGAACAGGTAGAGTGCCAGCGCCATGACCGATAGCACGACGAGCGGCAGCATGACATGACTGCCCTCGTAACCGACATGGCGACCATGGTGCGCCTGGCCTGCGGGCTTGATGGCTTTCATGATCTGTCTCCCCCTCGGCGTCCCACATACTGCGCGGGATCTGATTCGAGCATAGTCCATCGAAGGGTCGTATTCAATGGACGTTTAACAGGCCCGTGCGAGCGTTCGGGAATGACCGAGGCACAAGGTCGTGCCGCGCTGAAACAGGCGAACGCCCGCCCCGCGCCATCAGAACATCAAGGCGCACCGAAGCGGAACAGTGCGCGCACAGTCCAGCGGCGCCACCAACTACCGACAGGTATCGGCGGTGCGGCCGGCCAGCCGCTTTTCGGCGGTTCCGGTTCCGCGCGCGGCGACACGGAGGCGACGTCCCCGCTGTCGTCGGGTGTCGCATACGCCCAATACTCGTAAGGATGAAAGATTCGCGCGAGCGACAGGGGCGCATCGAATGTCCCGCGCGTGCCGTGCAGCGTCGAAATTTCGGTTCGGGACCGGCTTGCGCGCCGGGTTGGATAAAGCGCCGCGTCTTGTGCGTCGTGGCGGTCAAGCGATGGCTTCTTCGCGTTCATGTTCGTCTCCGTTGAGGATGCCGGGTTGTCGATGCCAGCAAACGGAGACGCCACAAAAACAAAAGGCCTCGTCCGCATTACCGGCGAGGCCTGTTGAGCTTCACTTCCTGGAATCTAGCGCAAACAGGCCTCCGCTGGCACGCCCGAGCAGGCGCCCATATGGCCTCGATTGACGATAGGGAGAAGATTGAAGGTCAACATGGAATCGAGTTTCAACGGGTTTGGTTGCTTTGTCAACAAAGTGCCTGTCGCCTGGCCGCGACAGGCCAACGGCTCGTCGACACTCACAGCCCCAGGTCGTCGATGACCTGCTCGCCGAGCGCAAACCCGGTGGAGGCGCCCGTTCCGCCCGTCACCATGACGAGGCGAATGTGATCGTCGGGCCGGTCCACCAGCACGCGACGTCCGCTCGACGACACATAGCAGCCGGTCCAGCGATTCGCCACCGTGCGAGCCGGCAGATCGAACACGCGATCGAACTCCTCGAGGATCAGATCGTCGAAACGCGCCTGCGCAAACGGCGCCGGCGCATCGCCATACACGTGGCTATCGCCCACGACGAGCGAGCCGTCGGCGGATTGCACCGCGATCAGGTGAATACCCGCGGCGCGGTATTCGCTCTCCTCCTCGTCGAGCCGGCGAATCAGCGCCTGCGCTTCGGGCAACGCCGCGAAGCCTTCGTAGCGTGCGAGGCTCTGATCGGACATCACCGCCGCACCGAACGCCGACTGCGCGCCGCCAATGGCGAGCCGCAGCATCTGCAGCGTGCAGATGCGCAAGCGGTACGGCGCGATGCGCTCGGGAAAGAGCGTAGAGAGGTCATCGCCGGGACAAACGATCACGGCATCCGCATGAATGGGACCGCGGCTCGTTTCGACGCGCTTGCCGTCCACTGCGAGCACGGCCGTATTCCAGTGAAACGCAACGCCGTGCCGTTGCGCGAGCCACGCGGCGATCTTTGGCAGTGCTTCCGATGATTCGACACGCAGTTCGTGCGGGCTGTAGAGAATCTCGCTGGCCGCGTCGAGCCGCAGCGCCGGCACGATGGCTGCCGCCTCGGTGCGCGAGATCAGCTTGCAGCCGGCAGCCATATCCGTTTCCAGGAAGGCATGCAGCACGTCGGCCGCCTCTCCCCGCCGCGCAGGGATCACCGCGCCGCGATGCTGGACCGCTATGCCGGCCTCTTCGGCCACCTGCATCCACACGTCGCGGCTGCGCATCGCGCGCGCCCAGTGATCGCCGGCTTCCTGTCCCGTCACGGTGACGAAACCGAAATTGCGGATGGAAGCGCCGGTGGCGCGCGCACTGCGATCCAGCACGGCGACGCGTTTGCCCTTGCGCACCGCCGCCAGCGCGACCGCCAGCCCGACAATGCCGCCGCCGACCACGGCGACGTCGAAATGACCGTTCATGCGGACCTCCCCATCAGATGAATGCGAAAGACAAGATGGGACGCGGCGCCGCGGAACGGGACACACAGGCCCCGGCATGAAATCGACATGAGCATGGTTGCGCAATGGGACGTAAAGAACGGGCGCGCGAATATACCCGATCTTGAAGGCATCTGTGTGACAAGCCCTGCACCCTGTCCGCCAGGCCGTGGCTGCGGTCACGGAGGTCGGGATGAACGAGACGGTTACGCGAGATTGCGTTGCTTTAATGTTATGTTATAACATATCCGACACAGCGTCGGCGGTCGCCAGCCGCTTTCTCAACCGATTACAAGAACATGAAACGCCACACTCTCATTTCGGGCGCTACGTTGCTGCTGTTTGCAGAGACGTTCTCGCTCTCCGCCATGGCCGCAGGCCCCTCCCTGACGGGCACCGTCACCGACGCGCAGGGCCACGCGCTCGATAACGCGACCATCTCGGTCCAGGACGCGGACGGCCGCACGCTCGCGCAAACCCATACCGGCCACGACGGCCGTTTCGTTGTGCAAAATGTCCAGCCCGGCACCTATGCCGTCACGGTGGACGCGAACGGCTTCGGCACGAACACGAGCATCGCCACCGTCGACAAAAGCGCGCCGCCGCCCATGAAGGTGACGCTCGAAAAGGGCAGCACCATGGACGTGAGCGTGCAGGCGCAGCGGCTGAACGAGGCCCGCAACGGCTTGCAGCCCGACATCGGGGCAAGCGTCTACCGCTTCACGCAGGAGGACATCCAGAACTTGCCGCAAGGCGACAACACGCCGCTCAACCAGGTGCTGCTGCAGGCGCCCGGCGTGGCCAACGACTCGTATGGCCAGTTGCATGTGCGCGGCGATCACGCCGACCTGCAATACCGGATCAACGGCATCATCATTCCGGAGCCGATCAGCGGCTTCGGGCAGTCGCTCGACACGCACATCATCGACCAGGTGAACCTGATCACGGGCGCGCTGCCGGCCCAGTACGGCTATCGCACCGCCGGGATCGTCGACATCACGACCAAGACCGGCGATCTGGGCAACGGCGGTTCGATCGACGTCTATGGCGGCAGCCACCAGACGCTGCAGACGAGCGCCGACGTCTACGGTTCGCAGGGGGCGCTCAGCTACTTCTTTACCGGTACGCTCGGCGTGAACAACCTCGGCATCGAAGCGCCGACCTCGGACCCGGACCCGCTGCACGATCACACGCGCCAGGGCAACGGCTTCGGCTACCTGTCGTATCTCATCAATCCGCTCACGCGCCTGAGCGTGATGTTCGGCACCGCGGCGAACCAGTTCGAACTGCCCGACACGCCCGGCCTGCCGACCAATTACGCGCTGGCCGGCCACACCACCTTCAATTCCGCGAGCCTGAACGAAACGCAGTCGGAGCTGAACAACTTCGGCGTGGTCGCGCTGCAGGGCACGAACGGCGGCGCGCTCGACTATCAGGTGGCCTTTTTCACGCGCTATACGCGAACGCAGTTCAACCCCGACGAAGTCGGCGACCTGATGTTCAACGGCGTGGCCTCGGACGACTTCCGCAGCAACCAGGCGGAAGGCGTGCAGGTCGACACGACCTGGCGCCTCAACGACGCGCACACGCTGCGCGCCGGCCTGATGGCGCAACAGGAGCACGCGGTGTTCAACGACAGCGTCGCCGTGTTCCCGGCCGACGCGAACGGCAATCAAACGTCCGACGTCCCCTTCACGATCAACGATTCGGGATCGCAGACCGGCTATCTGTACAGCGTCTACCTGCAAGACGAGTGGAAGCTCACGCCGAAGCTCACGCTGAACTACGGCGTGCGCTATGACGGCATGAACGAGTATGTGACCGCCCACCAGTTGAGCCCGCGCATCGGCCTCGTGTACCAGCCGACCAATGCGACCACGCTGCATGCCGGCTACGCGCGCTACTTCACGCCGCCCGACTTCGAGCTCGTTTCCGCTTCCACGGTCACGCGCTTCAACGGCACGACCAACCAGAGCGAAGTCACCACGGACAGCCCGGTCCAGCCCGAGCGCGACCATTACTTCGACGTGGGCATCTCGCAGCGCCTCACGCCGGCACTCACCGTGGGGGTCGACGCTTACTACAAGATCGCCTCGAACCTGCTCGACCTCGGCCAGTTCGGCACGGCGCTGATCTATACGCCGTTCAACTACGCACGCGGCCGCGTCTACGGTATCGAATTCACCGGCAACTACAAGGCGGGCAACATCAGCGGCTATCTGAACGTCGCGCTGAGCCGCGCCCAGGGCGAGGATGTCACGTCCGCTCAATTCAACTTCGGCGCGGCCGAACTTGCCTATATTTCGGATCACTGGGTATATCTGGACCACGACCAGCGCGTGACGGTCTCGATGGGCGGCGCTTACGATTTCGGCAAGAACACCGTCACCGCGGATGCGATTGTCGGCAGCGGTCTGCGCAGCGGCTTCGCGAACACCGACAAGCTGCCCTGGTACGGTCAGCTCAACCTCGCGCTCATTCGCCACTTCAACGAGCCGATCGTCGGCAAGTTCGATGCGCGCGTCGTGCTGATCAACGCCTTCAACAGCGTGTACGAACTGCGCGACGGTTCGGGCATCGGCGTGGAAGCCCCGCAGTACGGGCCGCAACGCGCGGTCTATGCGGGCGTCACCAAGCTGTTCTGATAGCCCTCCTCAAGGAATCCGGACATGAACGACTGGACTGCTTTCTCCGACTCCGCGCGGCTTGGCGGCTGGGCCATCTACCCGCTCACCGTTCTGGCGATTGTCGCTCTCGCCATCACGCTCGATCGCGCCTATGCATTCTGGCGCTTCGGCCGCATGCCGCGCTGGGCCGACGACACGTCCGCCGCGCCGGCAGGCGTCGCCCCCACTCGCCTCGTCGCCGAATTCGCCTCCGGGCTGCCGCCCCGTCACGCGCTGGGCCGCATCGGCCGCTTGCTGACCGATGCGCAAGCGCCGCTCTGGCGCATCGAGACGCGCATCGAAGCGGCCGCGGCGCAGATCGAGCGGGACATGAGCCGCGGCCTGTGGCTGCTCGAAACCATCGTCACCGCGGCCCCGCTGCTCGGGCTGCTCGGCACGATCGCCGGCATGATGCACTCGTTCAGGCTATTTGGCGGCAACGGTCTCGTGAATCCTGCGGGCGTCACGGGCGGCGTGGCCCAGGCGCTGATCGCCACGGCGATCGGCCTCGTCATCGCGCTCGTTGCGCTGTTCGCGTTCAACTTCTTCTCGCGACGCATCGACCAGCTGATGGACGAGATCGAGTCGTTCGCCAACGAAGCGCTCAGCGACATGCGCCTCGCCACCGAACGCGCCGGGCTGCCGGCATGAAGCTGCGCCGTTCGCGCCGCTCGAAGCGCGGCCGCATCGAGATCATTCCGATGATCGACGTGATGTTCTTTCTGCTGGCCACGTTCATGCTGGCTTCGCTCGCGATGCAGCGGCTCGACGCCGTGCGTCTCGACCTTCCGCAAGGCCGCGCCGAGCAGCTTGCGCAGGACGAGCCGCTGACACTCTCGGTCGATCGGTCCAACCAGGTCTTCGTCAACCGGCAGCCGGTGCGGCTCGACGAAGTCGCGCCCGCCATCGCGCGCCGCTTGCGTCCCGACGGCAACGTGATCGTCGCCGCCGACGATCACGCCTCGCACGGCATCGTGGTGAAGGCCATGCTGGCCGCGCGCCAGGCGGGCGCCGTGCACTTCCTCGTCGCCGTGCATCGTGAGTAGCGGTACGCGCAGGCTGTTCGCGCTGGCCGACCACGACCGCGTGCGGCTTGCCGCGGCCATCGTTCTTGCCGCGGCGCTGTGTCTCGCGTTGCTGGATCGCGTGGCGGGCTGGCTCAGCGCACGCGAGCGGGTGGCGCCGAGTCCGGCGATCGAAATGCGCCTCGTGGAGATCGCGCCGCCGGCGCCCGCTCCTGCACCGGCAGCGCGTGCCGCGGCGGCGAAGCCCATGCCTGTGCGCACGCCGGCACCGCCAACCCATGCGGCCGCACCGCATAGCCATCCGCCGCCGCTCATGGCGGCGCGCGACGAAACCCCTGCGGCTAACGTACCCGCTACTACACCGGAAGCACCTGCAGCACCGGCAACGCAGGCAGCACCACCCACAGCGGCCTCGTCGAACGCCGCTGCGGCCGGCAACGCATCGTCGGAAGGCGCCGGCAGCATGCGAGCCCGAGTCCTGGCCCAGCCCATGCCGGTTCTGCCCGACGACCTGCGCGAGCAGGGCTATGCGCTCACGGCCGTCGCCCACTTCAAGATCCATCCGGACGGCAGCTTCGAGGTCGAGCTCGCGAGACCCACGCAGAACCCGCGGCTCAACCAGATCCTGCTCGAAACCCTGCACCGTTGGCGCTTCTTCCCGGCCATGGAGAACGGGCACCCGGTCGAGAGCGAGCAGGACGTGCGCGTGCACTTCGTGGTGAGCTGAGCGGCACGACCCATCCGACGTCTCGCCGAAATAAGGCACGGCAACGGGGCGCGCGCCGATACCTGCCGGCGGGCAAGCAGGTATCGCCTGCGAGGGAGTAATCGCTTACACTTTTGCTTCTCCCGACTCCCCCCGTGCGCCCTTCGGGCGACACCGCCATGCCCCAGCCCATGCGCCGCCGTCTCGTGATCGCCAGCGCCCTGGCGGCTGTCGCCGCCGCGTGCCCGGCGGTCCGCGCCGACGAGCGAACCTGCAAGATCGGCCTTGTGCTCAAAGGGCTCGACGACCCCTACACGACCGCGATGATCACGGCGGCCAAGGTCTTTCAGGCTCACTCGCCCTACCCGTTCACGCTGGTCGTGCGCGGGACCGAAGGACAAACCGATGTCGACCCGCAGATCGCGCTCGTCGGCGCACTGGCCGAAGAAGCCGTGAACGCCATCGTGCTCGCGCCGGCCGATTCGCGGGCCCTCGTGCCCGTGGCCAGCCAGTGCATAAGGCGCGGCATGCTCGTCGTGACGATCGACAACCCGCTGGATGCCGATGCCCAACGCACCGCCGGCGTGACCGTGCCGTTCATCGGCCCCGACAACCAGCGCGGCGCACGTCTTGCCGGCGACTATCTCGCCCGCCTTCTGCACCCGGGCGACGAGGTCGCCATCATCGGGGGCGTCTCGACGGACCGCAATGCACAGCAGCGCAATGCGGGCTTTCGCGAGGCCATGCAGAGCGCCTCCGCACGGATCGTGGCGGTCGAGCCGGGAGACTGGGAATACGGCGCCGGGCGGATCGCGGCGGCGGCGATCCTCGCGAAGTATCCGCGCCTGCGTGCGCTGCTCTGCGGCAACGACAACATGGCGCGCGGCGCGGTCGACGCGATCCGCGCCGCGCATCTGAAAGGCCGCGTGCTGGTTGTCGGCTATAACGACAGCGCCGCCGTCAAGCCGATGCTGGCCGACGGACGCGTGCTCGCCACGGTCAACCAGTTCGAGGAAAAACAGGCCGTGTACGGCATCGACGTGGTCTTGCAGGCGCTCGAAGAACGGCATACGCAGGCCGACTTGCCGGAGTTCTTCGAAACGCCAACCGCGCTCGTCACGCGAAACGGGAAATAGCGGCAAAGCCCTCGCGCGGGAACCGCGAGCGCCGGCCCCCTCAGCCCGCGGGATTCTCCTCGTCCAGATGCGGCGCCGCGCCTCCGGCCGGCATCCCGATGATGCTGATCTGGAACGTGGACGTGGCCGCCAGCGATTCGAGACCCGGGTCTTCAGGATATCGAAGCAGTAACGGCAGGAACACCGATCCGCCGATCACGGCGCGGCGGCTGTTGTCCGCCGGCCGCAAACCCCAGACGTCCTGGTAGACGAGCGGCACGGCACGGCCGTCGCGCTGCGCATCGCCAACATAGAGCATGACGTGGCCGCCGATGTAGATGAGCGTGCGCATCGGCTTGCCGTGCCGGGCCAGGTAGTCGAGCCGCGCCGCGGGCGTGAGCGACGAGAGGTCCGTCATCTCGCCGGCGCTCATCTGTGTCGACGAATGCCGCGGCAGCCACACGCCGAAGGCGGCGAAGATGCTTTGCAGTTCCGCCGAGCAGTCGTTGTCGAAGTTCGTGTTGCCCCAGCCGTAGGGACGCCCGATCAGCGCCTTGAGGAGCCACGCGAGATGGCGCGGCGTTGCGGCAAGCGGCGCCGGCACGATCGCGGTATCCGCCAGCGCCGCCATGCGCACGGCGGCACGGCCGTCCGTATCGCGCACCGGCACCGCCGCGAGGCGCGTGCCGGCCGCGGGCGCGCCTTGCAGCGGCAGCAGCGTGCCCGCGGGCGCATCGAAGCGAAACACGCCGCCCGTGTCCCGCACGCCCGCAAGCGCCCCGATGACGACACCCGGCGTCTGCCGCGTCATGGCGCGCCAGCGTGCGACGAACGCATCGTCGACATAGGCGAGGCCGTCGCTCTTCACCCAGCCCTGCACGTCGGGCGTCTGCACGTAGGACCAACTGCCGTCCGCGCTCGCGCCAAGCACGTAGAGCGGCGTGCCGGGCCGCGCGGCGCTCACCTGGAGGTTGTCGAAGGGATAGCCCTCGCCGGCAAGGTGACGGCTGTAGAACGACGGATCGAGCGTCGGCAGTTCGCGCACGAGCAGCGCGCTCGTTGCGATGGCGCGCTTCGACGCGTCGTAGGTCGCCGCGCGCCGGAACTGCGCCGGGTCGACCTGCTGCGCGATCGCGTCGATCCATGCCTTCGTGTGCGGCCGGAAATTCATGCCGTAGCCGATGCGGCGCGGCGACTGGTCCGTGTTGTCGTAGGCGTCGAGCCGGCGCGTCTGCAGCGCGACGATGTCGCTGCCTCCCTCGCCGTACACGCGATTCCGGATATAGGCCGGATTCCACGGCGAAGGATCGCCCGGGCCGCTGCCGAAGTAGCGGGCGTAGAAAGCGTCGAACTGGGCGCGCTGTTCGTCGGACGAGAGAAACGGTGTGTCGTAGCCGGGGCTCGAAGGATCGATCCAGTGATCGACGTTCTGGTCGTAGTTCTCCAGCGGGAAAAGCGTAATCGGATCGACAGGCTGCGCTGTCGACGCTTGCGGCGCGATGGCGGGACCGCCGGCACAGCCGGTCAACGCGCTGGAGACGGCCAGCGCCGCCGCGAGTGCCCAGGCACGCGCGCGCAAGGGTGCGGTGCCCGGCGCGGCATTACCTGGCGGATGGCCGGAGGAACGAAAGACGGCGTGCATGAATGACCAGAGATGTCGGCGAGGTGTCGATCATACCGCCAGTCACCGGTCACAAGGCGCATGCGTCGGCGGGCAATGCCTGATCTCGCCAACCCGGTTGGCGAACACGACTCCGGGCTTGCGTTCGCCGGCACGGACGGCCCGCACGCCCGCTTCGCCGAGCCCTTCCAGCCGGATACTTCATGAAAAGGCCGACTGATAGACCTTCGGCGTCACGCCGGTTTGTTGCTTGAACACCCGCGTGAAGTGCGCCTGGTCCGCAAAGCCGGTTTGCGCGCCGATCTCGGCAATGGACCTGCCTTCGCGCAACATCGGCATCGCATTGCGTATGCGCTCCTGTTGCTGAAAGGCATGCGGACTCAAGCCCGCTTCGCGCACGAAGGCGCGCAGCAGCACAAACGGCGTGACGTCAAATTCGGAGGCAAGGGTCGACAAGGTCAGCCGCGCGTGCAGGTCTTCGCGCAGACGGCGCTTGACCGCCCGTATCAGAGCCGGCTCGCGGCGCACCACGGGCAGGTTGCCGGAGCGGCCCGCATGCCGTGCGTACAGACCCACGACGGCGCAGGCCAATGCCTCACTGCGCTTGAAGCGGTCGTGATCGGTTTCCGAGCACCAGTTCACGCCATACAGGTGCCGCGATAGTTCGGCGTCGACAATAAACGGGCTCCGCAATGCGAAACGCTCGCGCCGGGCAATGCCAAGACGCTCGCAGTAGGCGGCCAGCGCGGCGGGCTGCACATGCTGGACGCGCATCTTCCACTGCCCATCGTCGCCGGCCGCGCCCGCGTGCACGACGTCGGCATCGATGACGACTACGTCGCCACGGCGGCACACGCGCCGCTGGTCACGAACCTCGACCGCCAGGGCGCCGCCGGTAATCACCGCGAGGCAATGCGTGTCGTGCGCGTGCGGCGGATAGCGGTGGCCGAAGAACTGGCCCTTGAGCATGACGGCGTCCATGACGTCGGGTGCGCGCCAGAGCTTGATCGGATGGGGCGGCGCTGTAGCTTTCATGATGAGACGGACCGCGGAAAAGATCGGAACACGTCATCTTATTCCTCAAACTCAGGCGAACAGCGAAAAACCGCCGACCAGTTTGCCGACCTTGTTCCTCGGCCCGATCAGACCGACGGCCAGATACCGGAGCCCATCTCCGCGGTATGTCTCGACGGCATTCAGAAACGCGCCGTAGTCGGTGGTGGCCTGCCCTTGTACCGGGAAATCCACCACGTCGCAGTGCGGGAGCGACTTGTGGCGCAGCTCGCTCAACTGAAGCGTCGTCGCCTTGAGCACCGGAATGCCGACAGGGATGAGCCCGGGGTGCGAAGTGCCGTCGTGCTCGCGCAACGGGGCCCCAACTATGTGACCGTGACGCTGGCCTAGCGTGAACGCCACCACCGCGGCCGCGTTCGACGCTTTGCCGGGCGGCAGCGATTCGTCGACGACGATCACACAACGCTCCGGTTTCTGCGGAGCCTCCGGGCCGTTCGAAGTCCGTGCTGTGCTTTGCAATGCCTCTCTCCTGGGAAACTAACGGTGGAGAGCATGCTAGGGGCTTCGCGGCCCAAAGTATTGAACGATTTTGCAGCGGGTCGATGCCGGCATCAGGCATGCCGCAGACCGGCAACCTCAGTTTTTCAGTCGATAGCCGGTTTTGAAGATCCACGCGGTGATCCCGACGAACGCGGCGAGAAACGCCGCCGTCATGGCGAGACTCACGCCGACATCGACGTCCGCGAGTCCGTAGAAGCTCCAGCGAAAACCGCTGATGAGATAGACGATCGGATTGAACAGCGTGATCACCCGCCACGCCGGCGGCAGCATGTCGACGGAGTAGAAGCTGCCGCCGAGGAAAGTCAGCGGCGTGATGATCAAGAGCGGCACGATTTGCAGCTTCTCGAAGTTGTCCGCCCAGATGCCGATAATGAAGCCGAGCAAGCTGAACGTGACCGCCGTCAGCAGCAGGAACAGCGCCATCCACAGGGGATGCTGGATCTGAATCGGCACGAAGAGCGTTGCGGTGGCGAGGATGATGAGCCCGAGCAGGGTCGACTTGGTCACCGCCGCGCCGACGTAGCCAATCACGATTTCGAAATACGACACGGGCGCGGACAACAGCTCGTAGATCGTGCCCGTGAAGCGCGGAAAGTAGATGCCGAACGAGGCGTTCGAGATGCTCTGCGAAAGCAGCGACAGCATGATCAGGCCCGGCACGATGAACGCGCCGTAGCTGATGCCGCTCACTTCGCGCACGCGCGAACCGATTGCGGAGCCGAACACGATGAAGTAGAGCGAGGTCGAGATCACGGGCGCGATGATGCTCTGCATCAGCGTGCGCCTCGTGCGCGCCATTTCGAAACGGTAGATGGCGCGAATCGCGTAGAGGTTCATAGGGAAGTCACCTGCCCTTTGCCGTTGTCCGCGCCCGACGGTTCGGCGGGCAGCGAAGCGGCCCTCGGGTCCTTGCTGACGAGACTCACGAAGATGTCCTCCAGCGAACTCTGCATCGTTTTCAGGTCCGTGAAGCCAATGCCGGCCTCGCTCAGGCTCTTGAGCAGCGCGATGATGTCGTTGTGCTCGCTTTCTGCGTCGTAGGTATAAATGAGCTCGGCGCCGCCGCCGGCCAGTTCCAGGCGCCAGTTGGCCAGCGCGGCCGGAATTTCGGTCAACGGAGCATCGAGCTGCAACGTCAGCTGTTTGCGGCCCAGCTTGCGCATCAGCACGTCCTTGCGTTCGACCAGCATGATCTCGCCGGTGTTGATCACGCCGATCCGGTCGGCCATCTGTTCCGCCTCGTCGATGTAGTGGGTCGTCAGGATAATCGTCACGCCGTTTGCCTTGAGCCCGCGCATGAGCTCCCACATGTCGCGGCGGAGTTCGACGTCCACGCCCGCGGTCGGCTCGTCCAGAAACAGAACCTGAGGCTCGTGCGCAAGCGCCTTCGCGATCAGCACGCGGCGCTTCATGCCGCCCGAGAGCGTGAGGATCTTGCTGTTTCGCTTCTCCCACAGCGACAGGTCGCGCAGCACGCGCTCGATATAGGCGGGGTTGGGCGCCTTGCCGAACAGGCCGCGGCTGAACGATACGGTGCCCCACACCGTTTCGAACGCGTCCGTCGTGAGCTCCTGAGGCACGAGGCCGATCAGGGAGCGCGTATAGCGGGTCTGTGACGATATCGTGACCGCCGACGCGCACGCAGCCTTCGCTCGCATTGACGATGCCGCAGATGATGCTGATCAGCGTGGTCTTGCCGGCGCCATTCGGTCCCAGCAGCGCGAAAATCTCGCCGCGGTGAATGTCCAGGTTGACGCGCGTGAGCGCGCGGAATCCCGACGCATAGACTTTCGAGAGATTCTCGATGGAAAGTATGGTTTGCATAGACGCGACATTACCAAAAGCGCGCTTGCCGCGTGGAAAAGCGACCCGCCGACCCGGGCGCAAAAGCCCGCCGCGCCGCAAACGCCATCCTCCGCATGCCGCGTCGCGGCGCGCTTCCAGACCAAGCCCTAATTTTTTTGGTTTGGACTCGCGCGATTAACCGATCTGGTCTACTCTCCGTTCAATCATATGAATTGATTGAGGGGACCCCGTGCTCACGTCCGTCAAGGGCGACAAGGCCTGGGCCACCGGCCTTGTGCGACGCATTTACGTGCTCAGGGCCCTCGGCTACGCGATAGGCTCTGTGCCCGTGCTGTCCTTGCTGCATCTGCAGCATGCGTCGCCATTGCTCCTCGTCGGCGTTCTGGCCGTCTGCCTCATCTGGCCGCATGTCGCCTACGCGCACGTGCGTCCCGCCGCCACCCATGCGCCCGGCAACGAGCGCTGGAACCTGCTCTTCGACTCGGCATTCGGCGGCTGGCTCGTCGCGGCCGTGCATTTCGAGCCCGTCGCAACGGTCGTCATCCTGTTGATGTTTGCGCTCGACACCATGGCGATCGGCGGGTGGCCTCTCTTCATTGCCGGGATCGGCGCAAGTGCCGCCGGCCTGATGGCCGGGGCCGCGCTGTTCGGCCTCGCCTTCTCGCCCCTGGACGGACGGATCGCGCCGGCGTGGCTGCCCATCATCTTCGTCTATCCGCTCCTCTTCGCCAAAACGACCCACGACTTCTCGGTGAAGCTTCTCGATCGCTCGCGCCGTCTGCGCGAACTGAGCGAATGCGACAGCCTGACGGGGCTCCTGAACCGTACGGCGGTCAGCGCGAGATTGCAGGCACTGCTTGTCGACCCCAACCGGGACGGCGGATCCGTCCATGTCGTTTTCCTCGACCTCGATGCCTTCAAGACCGTCAACGACGCGCTCGGGCACAACGTCGGCGATCTGCTGCTCGTCGAAGTCGCCGCGCGTCTGCGGGCCTGCGCCCGCCCGGGCGACCTGGTCGGCCGCTACGGCGGCGACGAGTTCGTCGTCGTCGCGGCAGGCGGGCCCGACGACACGGCGCGCTTCGATTTGCCCGATGCCGTGCTTGCGGCAATGGCGGCGCCGGCGCTCATCGGCGGGCATGAGCTCGTGGTCAGCGCGAGCGTTGGCGTCAGCGTGTATCCCATGGACGGAAACGATGCGGGAACGCTGATCCCCTACGCCGACATGGCGATGTACGCGGCCAAGAATCGCGGCCGCAACTGTTGGGAACGCTACCGGCCCGAGATGCGCGCGGACGCCGACGCGAAGCTCATCCTCTCTGCACGGCTCAGAAAGGCGATCGACGCCGGTGCGCTGCGGCTGCATTACCAGCCGCAGGTCGACATGCGCGACGGTCGCGTGCTTGGCGTGGAAGCACTCGTGCGTTGGTACGACGAGATTTACGGCGAGATCGCCCCGGCGGAATTCGTCCCGATTGCGGAAACGTCGGGATTCGTCGCGAGACTCGGCGAATGGGTGCTGCGCGAGGCTTGCCGTCAGTCCGCCCTGTGGCGGCGCATGGGGATTCCTCCCGTGCGCGTCTCGATCAATCTGTCGCCGCTGCAGTTGCAGCGCGCGAACATTGTCGAGACGTTTCAGAGCATCTTGCGGGAGACGGGCGTCGATCCGAACCACGTCGAGCTCGAAGTGACCGAGACCGCGCTGATGCAGCAGCCCGAAATTGCCGTGCGCCGGCTTCACGAGTTTCGCCGCGCCGGTATCAGCGTGGCGATCGACGATTTCGGCATGGGCTACTCGAGCCTCGGCCAATTGCGCGCGCTGCCGGTCGATCGTATCAAGATCGACCGGGCGTTCATGCCGGGCGCCGCTGCGCACGGCATGGCGGAAAGCGACACCGGCGCGATCGTGAAAGCAATCGTGACGCTTGCGGGGGCGCTGGGCTTATCCGTCATCGCGGAAGGCGTCGAGACGCTCGCGCAGCAGGAGTTTTTGCTGGCGCTCGGTTGTGTGGAAGCGCAGGGCTACCTTTTCAGCAGGCCGCTCGATGCCGAGAACATCACGCGTGTGCTGGCCGACGGCGGGCCGCTGCCGCAGCCGTCGCTGGCGGCGCATGGCGACAAGGTTGTGGTTTGAGGGGGGCTGCAGCGCGGCCGAGAGCTGCCTGCCTTCGGCCGTCATCTGATAGCCCCCGTCGCCGCGCTCCACGAGACCGGACGCCCGCAATTCCGCAAGCCGCGTATTGAGCAGCCGGGCATTGGTGCCGCAGGCTTCCTGAAGCGCCCGAAACGTCAACGCCTCGCCGCGAAGTTCCCACAGTATCCGCAGTGTGGTGCGCCGCCCGAGCAGGTCCAGCACGACCATGATCGGCCGCCCGGTTGTCGAGCCGCGAACGGGTTGTCCAGGACGTGGGATTCTCATGCTGCACTTTCTAAAGCCTCGTCCGCGGGCTGTCGACGCTGCACTAGCCCGTGACCGCGAACCGTTCCATCAAAGACCGCAGTCGACGCTCCTGAGTGTCCAGGATCCCCGGCGTCGACTGAAGTTCAAGCACCCGTCCGCGCCAGTAGCCCGGACCGAAAATCTCCATCGTCTGGTCCGCGCACATAGCGGTTTCGAGGTGGGCAATGGCGGTGTCGAGATTGTGGACGGTATAAGGGCTGGGTGGTCTCCTCGCCGTCTCCGTCTTTGTTGTCGCAGGAATCGGTTTTTTGCGCGCGGCCCGCTTATCCCCGAAGCAAGGTCCGCGCGTGCGGCATTTGTTTTCCGGCAGCGAACTCATGGTGGCGTTCCCTATCGTCCGACCTGAGACGACTCCATCGTGCCCGGCCCGGCGCTCGCGCAAAACCGGCCATGCCGAGGGAAAACCGCCTCCGGAAGGGGGCCCCGGACGAGTCCCCCGCTTTGGGGGGATAGCATCCCGAACGAACGCGGGTACCATGGTCACGACTGGAGAAGCGCCGATGGACAACCTGTATTTCCGCCACGTACTGCTCGTAGAAGACGAAGGCCTGACGCGGATCGCGATGAAGAGCCTGATCCTGACCGCGGAGCCGACGCTCGACATCGACGAAGCCGGCTCGTATGCGGCCGCTGTCGAGCGGCTGCAAAGCAAGGCTTACGACCTCGTTTTTCTCGACTACCAGATCGGCGACGATCGCACCGGGCTCGACCTGCTGCGCTGGCTGCAGGAGAACGAGCGCGCCGCGCATGTGGTGATGCTGTCCGCGCAGGACGACCGCGAGACCGTGCTGGACTGCATCAAGCATGGCGCCGGCGGCTTCATTTCGAAGGCCAGCGAGGAAGGGGGGGCGGTTTTCCGCGAAGCCCTGCAGACCATTCTGAATGGGCGTGTCTACCTGCCCAACAGCGTACTGGGCAAAGGCGGCCATACTCCGCAGCCCCCGGGCCCGAACAAGGGTATTCCGATCGACTCGCTGAATCTGCCGCCGCGCCTCGCGCAAACCCTGCGTTTTCTCCTGCAGGGCATGTCGAACAAGGCCATCGCGCGAAAAATGAATATCACGGAGAACACCGCGAAGGAGTACATCAGCGATCTGCTGAGCCGCTTCAACGTATCGCGGCGCACCTTTCTGATCGTTGAAATGGCACGCCGCGGCATCGAGGTTCCCACCGTCGCGGACAGCACGGCGGTCTAGCACGCGCGCACGGACGCCTCCGTCAATTCGAGCATGCGCGCGATCAGCACGTCGGCGGATAGCGGCTTGCTGAGCACGCACCGCTCCGGCAACACGCCCTGTGTGCTCGCCCCTGCTTCACCCGTCACCACAAGACACGGCACCGGCCGCGAAAAATGCCGCGCGAGGAGCCGCACGACGTCGTGTGCGGTCGACTTCTCCGGCAGCCGGTAGTCGCTGATCACCAGGTCGGGCACGCGCTCGACCGTCTGTAGCAGATCGTCGAACTCGGCCACGGAGCGGACGGAGTCGAACAACACGCCCCATCTCGCCAGCAGCGCCTCCATCGACGCGCGTACCAGGCTGTCGTCCTCGACCAGCAGCACGTAGAGACCGCGCAGCAACGACGGTGACGGCGACGACGACGCATCGGCAGGCGATATCGGGGTGTCCTCGAGCGCCAGTTGATCGGCCACCGGCATGCGCACCGAAAAGCGCGATCCTCGTCCCTCGATCGACTTCAGTTCGAGACGGTGTCCATCCAGCAACGACACCACCGCATTCACGATCGACAAACCGAGCCCAAGCCCTTTCTCGCGGTCCCGCTCGGGGTTGCCGATCTGCACGAACGGCTGGAAGATCGCGTCCCAATGCTCCGAGGCAATGCCAATGCCGTTATCGAGGACGTCGAGGCGCACATAATTCGGCATGCGAACCAGGCCGACGAGCACCGCAGAGCGGCCCGCTTTCGATGGATCCGCGTATTTGATCCCGTTCGAGATGAGATTGCCCAGCACGCGCGGAATCCACTCGGCGTCGGTGCGCACCCACGCGGGTCGTTGCTGCGCCGTTCCATAGCGCAGCGCAACGCCGCAGCTGGCAGCGAACGGCGCGAGTTGCTCGACGGTCTCCTCGGACACGCGGTTCAGGTCGACGCTCGAATAGTTCGGCTTGACGTGCCCCGATTCCAGTTTCGACAGATCGAGCACCCCGTTGAAAAGACGCGCCGTTAGCACCGACGCCCTGCGCGCCTCGCCAATCAATCTGCCCGACGCTTCGACGTCGCCCGCCTCCAGTGCTTCATCCGCCGCGGCAAGAAAGAGGTTCAGCGCATGCATGGGCTGCCGCAGGTCGTGCGCCGCTGCCGCCAGAAAGCGCGATTTCGCCCTGCTCGCCCGCTCCGCGGCTTCGCGCTGCTGCTCGCGCAAGGCGATCAGCGCTTCCGACCGGCTCTGCTGGTCGCGCCGCGCGTGCTCGAGGTCATGGTGCTTTTGCGCGAGTTCGACATTGGCGCTTTTCAGGGCGTCGTTGCTATGGGCGAGCGCCTGAACCGCAACGTACCGGTCGCGCACATGCCGTTCGGCATTCACGTTGACGCTATGGCCCAGAACGGCCACGTTCAAAAGGTAGAACATGCCTGCCGCGAAATTGTCCGGCTCGATCGCCCGCGTGACCAGTTGCGCCATCACGATCGCGACGATCACGCACGCCGTCAGCATCAGCGTGGCCTTGGCCCGCAGACGCAGAAAACCGAACTGATAGAAAAGAATTAAGTAAAAGCCGACAAAAAAATGGGTGAAATTGAACGGGCGCGGCGCGAGTATCGTTTGTATCAGAAGGCACAGACACATGAACGCCAGCCCCAACAGCAAGATCCAATGTGCGACCTCGTCCCGATGAAATGCGAGCCTGAAGGCCAGCACAATGCCGACGGTCGCACCCAGCGCGCCGGCGCAACGAAACGCGAAAATCTCCGGGAAATACGGCTGGAACACCGCACTGGTCTGCGCAAGCCGGATTTCCCAAAAGCCAAAACACACCCAGATCAAGGTGCCGAGCACTAACGCCGCACGACGGAAGTCGGCAAAACGTCGGCCATAGTCCTCCGTAAACTCCTGCTCGACCCGCGGATCCTCGAACCGCGCCGGCCAACAGAGGATATCGACCAGCCAGGCACGAATTGCACCTGGCGCCGACGAGGGCTTGAGAAATTTCGACTCCGTCGCCGACTGAAACCTGGACATGTTCATCGCATCTCGCCGGTAGACTCGCCTGGCCGCTGTTCTTAAATATCCTTAACGCAATCGATGTTCGATATCATTCGATATTGAATAGCGCCAGATTATTTCCGTAAAAATTATAACCCTCCTGAAAAGTGAAATTAATCCCATCGCCCATAATATGCATATTGCATTTAAAAGATATCGCCTGGATCGATGCCATTCCGGGTGTGCGCTGCCGCACAGACGGCAGGATCATCTCGTCAAAATATGGATTGAAGCGGGGCTTACCGCCTGTCCACCGATTGACAAGGATTCGCTTTCCGATCCGGCCCACATCACGTTTAATAACAATCGTCTTGAATGGCTTTATAGAAAACCCTGAAATAAGGGTCGCGCGTTTACCCCATATCGCTACTTCAAAAAACTAAACTACCATTGCCGACGATATGCATAAGTTATTCAAGAACCATCGCCTGGCACCACCCATTTCGCAGCGAAATTTGCTCAAGCATTCCGAATGACTTAACCACGCAATTAATGAATTAATGTTGGCCAAAGCAGGAGATTTGCTGACCATGGCCGTAGCCACACAACCACTGACCGGCCGCATCGAAGAACCTTTGACCGAGTGGCATCTCAGGGCGGCTCCGCGCGCCCTTCTCCTGAGCGCCGCGCTGGTCGGGATCAACGTCGCCGGCGGGCTCTTTTTGTGCAAGCTGATTGAACGCCCTCCGGCGCAGCTTGAAATTGCCATCACGCTTGCGGCGTTCGT
Organism: Paraburkholderia acidipaludis NBRC 101816; assembly: GCF_000684975.1. GTDB lineage: Bacteria > Pseudomonadota > Gammaproteobacteria > Burkholderiales > Burkholderiaceae > Paraburkholderia > Paraburkholderia acidipaludis. The sequence goes on from NZ_BAXZ01000017.1 coordinate 76,445, forward strand.
CACCGTCCTCATGGGCGCGCCGCTCATCGCGTTCCTGTGTCTCGGCTGGTACACCCGATATCGCGAGTTTGAAAACAGCCTCAAAGGCAAAGCGCTATCCGCCTATCTCCAGCGGTACTGGTCCAAGCGGCTCATTCAGGGTCTCCAGGACAACCATACGATCGCGGCCCTTTCCAAAGGCCTCCCGCTCGCCGGCGACAAATGGCGCGAAACGGCAGACGCCCGCCTCGATCTGTGCGATCGCCTGTTCGCACGCATCTATCACGAGCAGTATGGTTTGCCGGCATTCGTTCCGCCGTTTGTCATCCTCCTGTGCGTGGCTTACGCCGCAGCGGCCCTTGTCGGTTGCAATTACGTCACGATGCAAGCCGATATCGCTTCGGCAAAAACGCCGGTTTATGGAATCACCCAGCAAGTGCTGCTGGCCTCTTTCGGTGGAGCGCTGATGTTTGTGGTCAGCGACTCCGTGCTCAGCATTCGGCGCAGGGCACTCAATGTTTCGGACGTCTATTGGTACGCACTGCGGCTGCTTCTGGCGATACCCATCGCGCTGGTGGCGGGCGGCACGGACGGCTCGCGTGCTGCCTTTGTCTTCGCACTGGGTACGTTTCCTGTCGACTCGTTGCTCAAGGTTATCCGGAGAATCGGATTTCCGCAGGTCACGGCCTTCGAGAAAGAGGCGAGTGCTCCCGACACGCTGCTCGCCCTGAACGGCGTCACGCTTCCCATCGTTTCCGTGCTGGAGGCGGAGGGTGTCAATTCCATCGAGCAGGTTGCGGCCGCCGATCCCGTCATTCTCTCCATCCGGACCGGCTTCCCTTTCCGCTTCACGCTACGGCTCTGTTCTCAGGCGATCGTACGCCGCCACTTTGGCGAGAACGCGTCGTTGCTCATTCCCATCGGCCTCGCCGATGTCGTGCCGATCTACGTGCTGATGAAGGCCGTGGATGGTGTGACGTCCACTAATTTGCCGAAAGTCGAAAACAGCGCCAGCGTAATCGAGGACGCCGCGAGCCGTCTGTTTCCGAACGATAATGACGAACAGCGCAAAGCCGTCATCACGATGAAATTCCGGCAGATCGCCGCGGAAGAATTCACCGTGATGCTCGCCAGAATTACGCCGCTGGACCCCTCGCTCTGAATGCAATCGCAGCGCGTCGTCTGAACGATGCACTCAGCGCATCACGCTACCTGGAGCCCCGAAATGAGCAAAAACATCGTGTTATGTCTCGACGGTACGTGGGATGGCCCCGATGCGAAGGATCCGGCCGGCACGGCCGTCCCGACCAACGTCCAGAAGGTGTTCGAGAGCCTGAAGGGTTCCGCGCCGCTCTCGCCTGCCGACAACGAGTGCGAAATCGCATTCCCTGGCAGTCCCACTGAACAGGAGCAGGTCGCCAAGTACATTAACGGCGTGGGGGACTGTTCGAACGTGCTCGCCAAACTGGCCGAGGGATCCGTGGGGTTGGGACTCGTAGCCCGTATCGTTCGCGGATACACCTATTTGTCACGTCAGTATCAGCCCGGCGATCGGATTTACATCACGGGATTTAGCCGCGGAGCCTATACGGCGCGAGCGCTCGCGGGCTTCGTGGTGGGCAAAGGCTTGCTCGACTGGAATGCCATGAAGCTCGTGGCAGACTCCGCGGAAAGCTATAGCGCGGGCCTCGCGGCGTGGCAACAGTACAAGCAGTCGGTGCACTCCGACTCCCCCGGCATCCTGCAGGCGCTCGCGAGCAGCATCACCAGCCTGTGCGATCGCTTCGCGCTCGGGCTGCGTCCGTCGCCCGCCCTGCGGTTCGTCGATAATGTCAGCATCGTCGCCGTCGGTGTTTGGGATACGGTTGGCGCGCTCGGCATACCCAACGATGTTCGCGAGGCAGACGGCACACTGGTGCGCGCCGACGCATTCCAGTTCTGCAACAACGATCTGAACGCCAAAGTCGCGAACGGATTTCAGGCAATCGCCGTCGACGAACAGCGCGTCGACTTCACCCCGACTCTCTGGAACGAACGCGATGGCGTCGTGCAGGTCCTGTTCCCAGGCGCACACGCCGACGTGGGCGGCGGCTATCCACCGGGCGAATCGGGGCTCTCCAACGGCTCGCTGATCTGGATGACGAACCGTCTCGCCGCGGCCGGCGTGGCGTTCGAGTGCACGCCACCCGGCACGCCGAACGCGTGCGCCGTCGCGCATCGCCCATGGGCGAATTCCGCCTACATAACGGCACCGAGGGAATTTCCTCCTGCGCTTCTGCTCAGCCAACGTGTAGTACAACGACTGGTCGCGCTGAGCGTACCGGTCGAGGGCGCAGGATCGCAGCCTTACCGCCCGGCCAATCTGTTCAATAGCTATATCAAACTGGATGGATCCGGGCCGGCGCCTCACGTTCAGATTGAAACTTGAGGTGTACTGATTTCGCTCCGATTGATTCCATGGGCTTGGGGGCCGTTCATCCCGCGGCCTGGTGCGTGCCTGCCGCGATGAGCTTCAGTGTGTGAACGGCCGTACCCGGCAGGAACGGCGCCGCAGCGCCATGGACCCATGTTTCATGCCCTGCGATGAAGTACGGCGACATGGGATTGCCCGACTGCCCGCCCGGCATTTCGAAGATGCCATCCGCCTCGCGCCCCGGTGACACCGCAAAACGCTCGGACGCGCCGAAAGCCGGCGACTGCACACGCGGCATGTTGATGTCGCCTGGCAGCGGATCGGCCGGCGTGCCGAGCCAGCCGCGTACCCACGGCAGCCACGCCGGCAGGATCCGCGCGAACGGATGCGCGATTGCCGAGCGATTACGCTCCCCCCAGCGGGCGTCGTCGAGCTTCGTGCCCTGCGGCAACTGTGCGATCGAGTGGTCGATCCGTTCGAGCACGAAAGCGCGCCAGTCCGCGAAGCCGTGGGGTATCCACGCGTGATGGTCGGCGAGCGTTTCCATCGTCGCTTCGTAACGCGAGTTCGCCGCCCGATAACCGAGCTCCGGCGCCACCGCGCTCATCTGCCGGTCGAGCGCGCCGAACCACGCGTCGTACAGCGAATAGTAGAACGCGCGCAGCAGCCGATACCCGACCGCGTCCGTATCCGCACGGCCGTCCCAGGTCTCTACGAGCCGCCGGAATGCCGCCCGATCGGGATGGCCGTCCAGCGCGCGCATCAAGCGCCTCGACCGCGCATCGGGCGATTCTGCGGGGAGAAGCCATTTATCGAGCTTACGCACAGCCACACTCAGGCGTGCCGCGAGCTCTGCTCGCGTCATGCCCAGTTCCTCCATCGCTTCTCGCAGAATCAGTCCGGTGAAAGCCGCTCGAGAGCGGCGACGGCTTCCGGCAAGACAACGGCCAGCTCGAATACCCGGAGTGCAGGACGCGGTGCCAAAAACTGCGCGATCGCACCGGTTACGGGAGATAATCGTGCGATGGCAATCGACCAGAAAGCGGAGAAAGGATGGACAAGCAGGGATTCACCACTGGCATCGTTCACGGCGACAGAATTGCAGGTACTGAGCACGGCGGTGTGCGTCAGCCGATTCATACGTCCGTGCAATATGGTTTCGAGCGCGTCGAGGATCTGATCGGCGTGTTTCAGGGAACAAAGAAGGGAGGCTTCAATTACGCCCGCCAGGGCACCCCCACCACCGCCGCGCTCGAGCGCAAGATCACGAGCCTGGAAGATGGCGTTGGGACGGTCTGCTTCAGTACCGGCATGGCCGCGATCACGGCGACGTTCCTCACGCTCCTGCGCGCGGGCGATCATCTCGTGTCGAGCCGTTACGTGTTCGGCAACACCAACAGCCTGTTTGGCACGTTGCGCGCGCTTGGCATCGAAGTCACGACCGTCGACGCGTGCGACGTTGATAACGTGAAGAACGCAATCCGACCGAATACGCGCATGGTGTTCGTCGAAACCATCGCGAATCCCGGCACGCAGATTCCCGACCTGCAAGGCATCGGTAACGTGTGCCGCGAGCGCGGCGTCGCGTATGTCGTCGACAACACGATTACCTCGCCCGCCTTGTTCAGGCCGAAGGGGGTGGGCGCGAGCCTCGTCATCAACTCGCTGACGAAGACGATCGCGGGCCATGGGGCCGCGCTCGGCGGAGCCGTGACCGACACGGGCCTGTTCGACTGGAGCGCGTATCCGAACATCGCTGACGATTATCGGCGTTCGGCGGCCAGGGATCAGGGGCTTTTGCAGATCCGCAAAAAAGGCCTGCGGGATATGGGCGCGGCCTTGTCGTCCGAACAGGCACACACCATCGCGATGGGCGCGGAAACGCTCGCCTTGCGTGTGAAGCAAAGCAGCGACAATGCGCTCGCCCTCGCGCAGTTTCTCGAAGGGCACGACGCCATCGGCAAGGTGTTCTACCCGGGCCTCGAGAGCCATCCGCAACACGAGCTCGCGCGGACGCTGTTCAAGAGCGCGTCGTGGCTGCTGTCGTTCGAATTGCTCAACGCGGAGCGCATGATCGAAGTCGTCAACGCGCTCAAGCTGCCGATCAAGGCCACCGGTCTCGGCGACACACGCACGCTGATCATTCCCGTCGCGCCAACGATCTTTTTCGAAGCGGGACCGGAAACGCGCAAAGCAATGGGCATTTCCGACGGCATGCTCAGGCTGTCGGCGGGCATCGAGGATATCGACGATCTGATTGCGGATTTCGCACAAGCGCTGACGTTCGCAGCCTAGCTGAACAGGCCTTCGATACAACCTTATGACCACATCGGCGCAGACAACCCGATCAAGGTCATAGACACCTTCGTCGACGAACGGGACCTTGCAGAACCCGGTTTCAACGGTATCTTTTTTCGCTATGACTGCATTCCCGTCGCAAAACTCCCCACGGATCTTGCTGGTTGGCCTGTCGTCCGGCATGGGGGGGATGCATCTCCCCCGACGTCTGGCGCATGCGGGTCTCGAAGTTGTCTTCGCCGGCGTAAGGACATGCATGGCGTCCCGTTCCGGCCATGTCCGAATGTTTTATCCATGGCAGCCCGATGGGGGTGGCCTGGCTGTGGAGCCATTCATGGATTGCGTCAGACAGTCCCAGCCCCAATGGGTCATCCCGCTGGACGAACTATCGATCCAGGTCCTGCAGCAAATCGGCATCGGACAGCTTCACGGGGGTACGTTGCCGCTGCCAGCCGACGTTGTGGAACTGGTTCGACGCTCCCTCGGTGATCCGGCTGGGTATCCGCTTTTCGCCGTGCGCCGCCGCGCATACGAGATCGCTCATGCGGCAATGATCCCGGTGGCAGCACAGGCGAACGCGGCCACGGCCGAAGCGTGCCGCGAATTTGCCCGAGAGCATGGCTATCCGGTGGTTCTAAAACAGGAGGCATCCAGCGCGGGCGTCGCCGCTTTCATTCTGGACAGCGAAGCAGCCCTGGATGACTTCACTTCCAGGGAGCCATTTTCCCGGGCGGGCCAGCCATGGGTGATTCAACGCTTCATTCCCGGAGTGCTGGGCATGCACGCCGTCTTTGCCGTGCGGGGCCGTATCTTGGCGAAACTTAGCGCGGTCCAGAGCAGACGGCGCAACGACAGGCCGACAGCACCGAGCAGCGTGGTCAGGTTGCTTCAGCACGATGCGATGGCAGCCAGTTGCGCCGCGTTCGTGGCGGCCACCGGCGCCTCGGGATTTCATGGCTGGGATTTCCAGGTGGACGAAGCCGGGAATGCCCTGATGATCGAGCATAACCCCCGACCCATTTCCATCTCCCATCTGGGATACCTGCTGGGTGACGATCTATGCCAGGCGCTGGCTACCGCTTGTGGCGGAACCATCGGCAACCCGGTTCCGAGCACTGGCGGGGACTGCCATGTCGCACTTTTCCCGGACGAGTGGCAACGAGATCCCCTCAGTCCCATGCTTCACGAAACGTTTCACGATGCCCCCTGGGACGATCAGCCGTTGTTCGCAGCCTTGCTGCAAGAGAATATGCGCTTAATTTAGTGAGAGAGCGCGCGCGAGCGGCTGTAAGGTGATCCGAAAAGGGATACTTCATCCGCTACAGGCAGTCACTGGGACTCTATGAATGGTGAACTGGGTCGGATTCTCATTGTGGGCGCCCGAGCCTGTCCCGCAAGGGTTTGGGCGATGTGGTGATGCGCCTTTTATCCCCTGAGCTAATCCCGGGGGGGAACGGCGGAACGCAATGGACTTTGCGCATGAGAAACGATGCCCCTACGCCCGTTGTCTCTCACCTGGCAACTAGACTGAAAGGCGTGGGCAGAAAACTCAAGGTTTTAATCAGGTAGCCGATAACCAGCTACCCAGTCTAGTTTTCCAAGAAGGATTTGGAGAAACACACAAATGGCAGGCCAATTCGAAAAGCCGATCTCGATTCGTCAGGCGCTACGGAACATTGATGATCGAACATTCTTGCTACCAGCGATTCAGCGCAATTTCGTCTGGTCGACGCAGCAGATTTGCGTCCTGTTCGACTCGCTGATGCGAGGATACCCGATCAGCACCTTCATGATGTGGGACGTCACAAGCACGGCGATCAAGAACCACTACCGCTTCTATGATTTTTTGACTCACTACTGCCAGCGATTCAAGGAATCTAATGATCATGTTCCCACTCATGGGGATTTCAAAGATTTCAAGGCGGTGATCGATGGCCAGCAACGGTTGACATCGATCTATATCGGATTGAAGGGCACGTATGCCTATAAGCGCCCTCGCGTCTGGTGGCCCAACACACGAAACGATGAGATATTGCCACCGCGACGCCTGTTCCTGAACTTGACGAAGGGCTTGGAGGGACAGGAAAACGAGTCGATGACACAGTACGACTTCCGCTTCCTGGCTGAGAGCCAGGTTGAACAGTACGCGGAAGACCCTTCTTCTCACTGGTTCGAAGTGGGTCAAGTGTTAAGACTGCCGGAAGTGGCTTCGTTGGACCAGATTCCACTCGAAGTGGTGTTGCCTTATCTCAGGCAGCACTCCCTGGCGGACAACGAGTATGCGCGCAATACATTAACCCGCCTGTACTACGTCATTCGGCATCAAGAGGTGATCCACTACTACAACGAGAAAAGCCAGGACATCGATCACGTCCTGGACGTGTTCATCCGGACAAATAGCGGGGGCACGCCGCTTGCTTTCTCAGATCTGCTCATGTCGATCGCGATCGCCAATTGGGAGGGCGACGCTCGCACGGATATCGATGATCTCGTGGTCGAAGTACGGCAAAGTTCGGCTATGAACTTCTCGATAGGCCGCGACTGGGTGCTGAAAACGTGTCTCATGCTGACTGAGGCCGACGTGAAGTTCAAAGTCAAGAACTTTGACACCAACCAGGTCAGCAAGATTCAGGAGCAGTGGAAAGGGATCAGGGCGTGCGTGATCGAAACGTTCAAACTGCTTCGCCGCTTCGGGCTTAACGACCAGTCTTTGAGAGCCAAAAACGCGGTTATCCCATTGGCCTACTATCTCTACCGCCAGTCCTATGCCGGCGAGCCGCTCTATTTGAGCATCAACAACCTCAATCACCTTCGTGACGAGCGGGCGGACCTGTCGCGCTGGCTCAATATGGCTCTTCTGCGCGGGGTGTTCGGCGGACAGGCGGATGGCGTGCTGACACGAATGAGGAATGTCGTCACGTCCAACAGGTCCAAGGGCGCCTTCCCGTTGAAGGAAATCATCGACGCCTTCAAAACCACCAACAAGGATTTGCGTTTCGACGAGGATTACCTGAAAAGTCTGCTGAATATTCAGTACGGGGATCCGCGTTGTCGCCTGGTGTTGAATCTCCTTTTCCCTGAAGTCAACGAACATCTGCTTCTGGACATCGATCACCTGCATCCGGCAAGCGCTTTTGACAAGGCGGCGCTCGCATCGGCATCGTTTCTCCAGGACGCGCCCGATCGCCTTAATTTCTACAGCGATCCTGTCAACTGGAACTCGATCGCGAACTTGCATCTTCTGCATACATCGCAGAACCGGTCGAAGCAGGATATGGCGCTGGTCGACTGGATGGCAGTGCCCCATACTGGCTTCAAAGCTGCAGACCTGCTGCTCACCGGAGAAGACAGCTTGTGCTTCGCAGATTTCGAAGCCTTCTGTTGCAAGAGGCGTGAGGCATTGCTTCGACGCTTGCGCGACAACGTCGAAGTCACCACGTCACTGCTGGTACCCCAGGAAGTGCTAGACGAGGAAGAGGAAATGGCCACGTCCGCCGCGTAAGGGGCGATAACGGGCGCGACATGTTTCCTTCGTCGTTCGCGGCGGAATAACGGCGCACCGAATCCAGTATCCATAAAATTTCGGTACCGAACGGACGTTGAAATCGTGCGTAGCGAGCGTCCGATGGGGGTGGCGCACTGAGTCCGTCACACGCAACCACTCGCGGGCGCGTCCATGCAAAACGCATGAGTCGGTAGTCGGCGGCGGATTCAATCGACAGTGAGGTCAGGATTGTCGACAATGTCCGTTCCAGTACTGGATCATTCGCTACGGAACGTCTAAAGAACATCGTTTTCAGGGCGATAACCGATATATCGCCCTTATCAACCCTCTGTGCACGATGCCATCGTCCTTAATGATCCACCCGACAATGCCAGAGCGGCGCGTGAAGTTCGGTTTCAACTAGTCCGCCTTGGTATTCGGCACCATTTGGGCATACTCCGAAGGGCTGATTGTTCAAGGAGGGCGGATGGCCGCCGCCGATGCCGCCGCCGGTCTTCTGTGCTTTTCCCACCGTCCAGCCTTTTTGACGGCAGCTTTGATTCTGTTTGGGGCAAAGAACGTGTACTGTGCGCGCCATGGCGCCGCCTGGGTGGGCCAGCGATTGCGAGATCAAGGCTACCGCGCGCTCCAATAGCCTCGCTTTCGACATACAACGGCGAGCCCTGGTTTCAATATCAACTTTGGGCGACCGTGATTATCTCGGTTATGGGGCACCGAGCGGCCGGCTTCGGTCGTTCGTCATCGTAGGCCAGATCGTTGGCATTCGACCGACACGTAAACGTCATCTTGGGGAAATCGATGAAGGCTGGATTGTGCGGATGTTGCCTGCTACTGCTCTTTAGCCCAATTACGAGGGCACAGGAAATTGGCTCAATTGTTCAAGCGACGTCGATCACTTTCGCATGTGTACAACTCGAAGATGCTACATCTATAGGTGTTTCATTGGATAAAGGCGATGATTCGAAACTCAAGGACCTGGTCAAGCAGCATCTCTGCGTGAACATTTCCCGAAACGTTTCATGGCAGGTTCAGCGCGTCAGCGCCCCTTGGGTCTTGATTTCCGTCCCTGGACTGCCCGAATCCGCGGCATGGTCTCCACTGGACAAATACGCAGCCGTCAATCCGAAGTAGCCACTCCGCACACCGTCTCTGGCGGAAAATCTGGTGTGGGTATCTGTGCGTGAATGTCCGCTTAGGGCATTGGCGAATCGCGGTTGTTGTCGACTTACGCTCGTTGCATGAGTTGACCGCCCGTGGTGATCTTCGCGCTCGGTCGTCGGACGGTAGCCGGCCAGTTTGGGACGTTCGACGCCGTCACACGAATCATCGACAATCCCGAGATTTAAATGCAAAGACGAGCGCGATGAGAATAATGGCTGATCGACAGCACTTACTTGACGGACGGACACTCACATTACTACTGCTGGCCTCCTTCTGGTTCTCCGCCAACGCAATGGCCATTGGCGGCCACGGTGGAGAGGGAGCGCATTTCGGGGGCGAGGACGCTGGTTTTGGCCGCTATGGTCGTCGCGGCGAGGCAGATGTACTTCATGACGGCACAGGCAATCGCTTGCCGGGCGTGGTCACTGCACAGGAGGAGGGAAGCAGGATCGCTGGCCACGACTATGATCGGGAGGGGATCGATCTCAGCGAGCAGAAGATCCATCCCGATGAATACCCGGTTGTTTCCGGCGGGCATCTTGTCGGCTGGCAATCCCTAAACGACCGACAGGCAAGCCGAGCGACTTGGCGTGACGCCCATCGTGTCCGCACGCTTTTCATTCTCGTTGGCCTTGTCGTGCTCGGCGTTGCTGTATCTGTGTTTGCATTCAGTTAGCCCATGCGTGAACCTGCTAGAGAGACGCCAGCCGGCCACGAGCAGACGGTCGACGTCGTCGGGTAGATCGTCGACAATGAGCGTCGCAAGGCTTCTGTCCAACACGCAGCACAACACTCGATGGTAAACAGCCTGCCCCAGCACCAGCCGCCACGAGGGAGAAAATGGGCCGCCTGAGAAAGACAATGGCATCGCTTCGAATTATTGGCGATGATCTCGACCCGGATGAAATTACAAGCCTGCTCCGTTGTGCTCCGACAGAGTCGCAATCGAAGGGTGACGAATTAGTTGGCAAGAAAAGCGGGCGGTCGCGCATCGCTGCATTCGGAAGCTGGTCGTTGAAGGCTCCCGCACAAGAACCTGGTAACCTGGAAGCACAGGTCACTTGGCTGTTGAAAGCAACGACTGGCGATCTCGATGCATGGCAATCAATTGCCGCGCGTTACAAGGTCGATCTATTTTGTGGGCTCTTCATGGATCAGTGGAACGATGGCGAATCGATCTCTGCTGCGTCCCTGTTAGCGCTCGGATCACGGCACATTCAGCTGGATCTCGATATTTACGGGGCCGCTGTTGGCGCGCAGGAAGGTTCAAACGAAATGTCCAACGTCGGTTTGTAGGCGACGCGACTGTCTCTTGCAGTCGTGTTATGCCTGTTGCATCGTGCACGTGTCGGACACGATCGTGGCGCTCCGTCGTCGGGCTCTGGTCGGCCATGAGTGGTCAGTCATAGCCTCCTCCAAAACGTGAGGAGATTTGCCGTAGCTTTGTCAGAACTTCAAGGAACGTCGCAACCAAAGGAAGGTGGTGAAGCCTGCGACGGATATTAGAATAATGAGTAGAAAATAGCCCCATTCTTTTCGCGTGGTTGGCAACGTGCCACCAACGATATCCGCCCCCCCTCCTGAGAGCAGGGCCACTATCAGTATGGCTACGCCCACGAATACCATCACTCCCTTCGCTAGACCGCCAAAGAACTCCTCAGCAAGTCGTGCCATTTTGGATGCGCTGTCAGCCATTTGCTCCGGTCGTCGGTGTCTATTACAGATTCATCATGTAAGTTCCTTAGCCTAACATGAAGAGTGACCGCTTCGAGTAAGGTGCGATGTCCGCTCAGGGCGGCGGATTCAACCGGTCGATGCAACCGCATTGACGTCGGATCGGATCGTCGGTTCAGCATCGGACCGTGCTCGGCGGCCGCTCGCGAAATGCGGACTAGCGGCGCTGGCCCTGAGTGAAACGGACGTTCGCCGACGTGGCTTTGATATGGGCCGGTGGGATTGACAGATTCCGGTGGGAAACTTAGCATCGTTGCTATGAACTCAACTTCGCACACCCTCCGCGCCTATTACGCGTCGTTCCCTCTAGAGCGACGCGGTTGAGTCACGTATAGCAAACGCCGCCGACAAGGCGGCGTTTTTGTATCAGTCCACCTTGCGGCTATCCCCAAGGAAAGGACTATGGCCTCAAATTCCCATGCCTCGTTAGATAAACCGACCTCCCGGTCGAACGCGCTACGGACCCTGACCGAGCGCGGATATATCAATCAGTGCACGAACCTCGAAGGTTTAGATGCGCTGTTCGATGAGTGCTGCGTTCCGGTATATCTTGGGTTCGATGCCACAGCCGACAGCTTGCACGTAGGCCATCTGATGGCGATCATGGCGCTCAGGCATTTGCAGCAGTGCGGTCACAAGCCAATAGTCCTGGTAGGTGGCGGCACCACGAGGATCGGTGATCCGAGCTTCCGATCCGAAGCCCGCCCGATGCTAACCGACGAACAGATAGCGATCAACATTACAGGAATCCGGAAGGCATTTTCCCAGTACCTTGAATTCGGCGATGGTCCTACGGACGCAGTCATGTTCAACAACGCCGAGTGGCTGGATTCACTTTCCTATTTAGGCATGCTGCGCGATGTCGGGCGTCATTTTTCCGTCAATCGAATGTTGTCGTTCGACAGTGTGAAGTCCAGACTGGATCGGCAAGAAGGGCTGAGCTTGCTTGAGTTCAATTACATGGTGCTGCAAGCGTACGACTTTGTTGAGCTGTCGCGCCGCATCGATTGCCGTGTGCAGTTGGGAGGTACTGACCAATGGGGCAACATTGTCAGTGGCGTGGACCTCGTCCGGCGGGTCGACGGTAAGGAGGTGTTCGGATTGACCGTACCGCTGCTGACTACCGCCTCCGGGGCCAAAATGGGCAAGACCGCGTCGGGCGCGGTCTGGCTCAATGCCGATCGTTTGTCGCCATACGAGTACTGGCAATTCTGGCGAAATACCGAGGACGGAGATGTGGCCAGATTTCTGCGCCTGTTCACGGACCTTTCGCTCGACGAAATCACTCACTTGGTCGCCGACCTGCGAGTAATCAATGAAGCCAAGAAGCGGCTCGCGGACGAGGCAACGCGGCTTGCTCATGGAGCCGACGCAGCACGTCGCTCAGCAGAAACAGCAAGACTGGCGTTTGAAGAGGGAACGGATGCCGGAGGGCTACCGTCGCTGTCAGTCACGGCAGAGGAACTTGGAGCGGGTATCTATATCGTCGACCTGCTTGTCAACGCGGGTCTTGCTGCTTCGAAAAGCGATGCACGCCGATTGATCGCCGGCAATGGTGTGCGTATCGGAGGCGGAGTTATCGGTAGGGTGGGTGCGAAGCTGACCGAAGCGGAGTTTGGCATGCAGCCCCAAGTTCGCTTGTCGGTTGGTCGAAAACGACACGTTCTCATCGTATTGAGCGAGTCTGATCACGGCAACGATGGCAGTGGAGGTGCCCGCTAGGCCGCCACAATGTTGACGGCCATGATCATTTCCTGTTCCCACGCGGATACGAAGGTCCGAGATTGGCGAATGACTTGACGTTCGCCCCTACCGTCGCCGACGGCGGCTTAGGGTCGCTTTGCTGCGTTCGCCGTCGGCCCGGACTCGGTCACGAACGGTACTTCGCGCTTGCCGTGTCCTCGACAGAACAGGCGACCACGTGGGACTATGCGAAGGCACTGGGAGGTTTCAATGGCTGACCACGACACGTTGCATCCATTACGCCCGCTCCTGAAGAATTGGGTCTGGGAGCATGGACGCATCGGTACTCGCTATCTGGACTGCATGGATGGCGAAATCAAGTTTGATGAAGGTAAGAAATCGCGCTTTGCGGCCGAAAAATATGTCTATGTACCGCTCGATAAGGACGCTGATGGGGATGCGTCTGCGGCTGGCCCTGTGATCCAGGAGGCGGGACTTGCCCGGTTCTTGCGGGCAGCGCAGTTGGGCAAGCCAGAAGACGCCGGCTCTGTGGCGGAGGTCCAGCGTGCAGTTCAGGACTGCGTCGAGCTCGGGCTCTTCAGCGCATATCAGTTGGACGCACGTGGGGCATTGGCCCGCTATGCGCAGGAGCCAATGTTCGAGGATGAAATTCGCGCCGCGGTTGTCGCTGATATTCGGCGTATTTACGCGGCCACGCGCGAGCATCTGGCACTGTACGATTTCAGTGTGCTTTACGGCTTGCCCATGCCGCTGCTTATCAGTGAAACACCCTTCATCGACTGGCGCGTGCGCGCGAGTCCGGCGCTACCGTTCGTATCGCTTCCGCTTGGACCTTACTGCCTGCTGGTAGGCGCGGCGTCAGGCAGGAGCAGCCGTATTGGCCCGGTGGTCTGGAAGGCCGCTACCGCACTGGGCCCGTTGAAGGACCACAACCGGCAAATTGCGGAGAACGCGCATTTGTGGCTGGTGGCGACCACTGACGACCAACTCGTCGCTGTACAAAGTCGCTTCGTTACGGCCAAAAGCCCCAAGCCAGACGATGCGACGCGCTGACTGAAGTCGGCGGGGAACGCGCGGTCGGGTGCGGCCGAATCTGGTGCTGGTTGAGCCTCTGCGAAGCGGCAACGCTCCAGTGCGGCCACGGAAAGTCACTCGATAAAGCGGTCAAGATTGCTGACAATCGGCAATCAATTGCGTGCTACCGGTGACGCATACGGCGTAATATGCCGTACGTTATTTTGGCGGCCAACACAGAGGAAGGCGACTTCATGGCAGAAATACACATTGTTTTTGGTCCGCAAGGCGCGGGCAAGTCTTCTTACTCGCGGACCCTCGCAACGACATCCGAGGGGACGCGCTTCTCGATTGACGAGTGGATGGCGCAGCTGTACGGGCCAGACCTTCCAGATCCGATTAGTTTGAGCTGGATCATGGAGCGAGTACAGCGCTGCGAGCATCAAATCTGGCGAATCGCCGAGCAGATCGCAAAAAATGGCGGATGCGTCGTTTTGGATCTCGGTTTCATGAAGGTTAGAAATCGCTCTGCGTTTTCGGAACAAGCCAGGGCCGCTGGCATTTTTAGCAAGCTTCACTATGTCACTGCACCGCATGACATACGCCGCAGTCGGGTTATGAGAAGGAACTCCGAAAAGGGCGAAACGTTTTCGTTTGAGGTTTCGCCCGCCATGTTTGATTTTATGGAGGCAGAATTCGAAGCCCCTACACAACTCGAACTTGCATCGGCCACCGTGTTTAACTCTAACATTCTGGCCACGTGACCAGGCCGTAGAGTTCGATGAGATGCTTGCTGGACCACTTGCCGCCCCACCGGCCCTTGACTCCGAGCGTCCATTATCGAGCGAGTCGACCGTCCCTTCAGGGTCGTTTATGCTCGTTGCATGGACTGAGCGCCCGACGCGATCTTCGCGCTCGGGCGTCGGGCGATAGCCGCTGCTTTGAGTCATTCGACTTTGTGCTCCAGATCGTCGACAATCGGTCAGCAGGTCAGTAATGACGGCGGTCGAGACCGACAGGCGCGATTGAGAGCGCTACTTTGGTTCCTGCCCTTGTCCTTATTCGACACAAGGAACAATAAGAGAAATGGATTCAAACACTTCCGTATTCGTGTCAACTAATCGCAGTGCAAACGGCGCATTCCTCTTATACGGTGTAATCCTTGTAGTCCTCATCTGGATCGCATCGCCAGACGCTATCGCATTCAAGATCAGTAGCGGCTATTGGTATAGGAGCTTACCGATCGCAATTCCTGTTGGACTTTTCACCGCATGGAAATTTCAATCGGCACTAGTTGGCCGATCGTACAAGCTACGCTCGGGACCAGAACGCACGTTTGGCCGTTCGGACTCATGGATGGCGAGCTTGATCGGTGCGGCGCTGCTTGTATTTGCTGCAATAGGCGGCTCTGCCAATGTGATGAATCAGATGATAGGCATCCCGTATGCCGCGACATTTACGGTGACCGACAAATACATCGTTCACGGTAAGCATGACTGTTATGGTCTAACGCTGACTAAGACTGACGATCCATCAGACCTTCTGAAGATCTGCGTATCCCATTCGCAACAGGACGCAATTGCGACTCAAGATATGTTGCAGGTTAACGGTCGGCGATCCCCGTACGTAAATCAGGTGCTCAGTTACACCCAAAAACCTTGACGCGGGCTAGATACTGGGAGAACCCGAACCGACAAGCGTCTGCTCTCTGAAACGGTGAACGGCCGCCCTCGATTTGCGCCTCCCACATCCCGATCGCGGCCGGCATGAGCTGACGCTTCAACCCGCCTGCCTCGCCTCAAGGGTATGCCACGACGGCGCGTGACCCATGCTCTGCAGAAAATCCTCAAGACCCCGCCTCGACAACGCGATCGTCACCGTGCTATCGAGCGGATGAAACAAAAAGACCGGCTCGTGCGCCAGGTCGTTGTCGATCACGAGGCGAACACCATGAGCGCGGTCATTGACCAAGGCGAGTGGGCTCAGCGAGCCAGGCCGAACTCCAAGCAGATCGAAAAGGCAATCGGCCGAAGCGAACGACAGACGTTTGCTGTTCAGCGTCCTCGCAACTGCGGACAGGTCCAGCGATTTATGCGCGGTCGTGACAACGAGGTATAAACCTCCCTGTTTATCCTGTAGCAAAAGATTCTTGCAGCGCGCACCGTCGAGCGAAAGCTCGAGCGCCCCGGATTCCGCCATGTTGAGCACCTGTTCATGGTACTCACATTCAAACGCCACGTTCTGCCGCTCGAGAAGCTCGAGCAATTCGTCTCTCTCTATCATTTCCCGTTCGATCCAGAATATTGCAAAGGCCGGCCGTGACCTCGCCCGGCCGGCCAGGAGCCGATCACCGCGGCTCAAAAACCGGATACGAGGCCGCATTGATCGCCAACAGGGTATCGTCGCGCGACAACAGGCCAGATTCGTCGAGAATCTGCACCAGCGGGCGACCTTCCGCAACCGACTGACGCGCCAGTTTGCTGACACGAGCATATCCAAGTTTTGGAACGAGCGCCGTCGCCACAGCCATCGAATCCATCAGATGTCGCTCATTGCACGCCACGTCTGCGGTGATGCCGGCAACACACTTCTGCGTGAAGCGCTCGATTCCGTTGGTCAGCAGCATGATGCTGTCGAACACACGCGACGCCACGACAGGCTCGAAGTGGTTGATTTCGAGCTCTCCGTACTGAACAGCCTGAGCCACCGCGACGTCATTGCCAATGACCGCGAAACTCAGCTGGATCACGGCCATCGGCAGAACGGGGTTCACCTTGCCCGGCATGATCGAGGAACCGGCCTGCGCCTCCGGCAGGCGCAGCTCCCCAATTCCGCCCACGGGACCAGACGAAAGAACCGTCAGGTCCGATGCAATTTTTGCGATGGACGCCGCACAGGTACGGAGCTCGCCTGAAACACGCGAGAACACGTCCATGTTCTGCATCGCATCGAACGAATTTTCCGGCGCGACGTACTCGACGCCTGCGATATCCGAAAGGTGCCTGTAGACGGCGGATCGATACCCGGCGGGCGCGCCAAAGCCCGTACCAATCGCCGTACCCCCTAGCGGCAGTATTCGCAGCTTGTCGCGCATCGCCGTCAATTCTTCCGCCAGACGTCGTGCAAGCGACGCGTAACCGCCGAAAAGCTGACCGAGGCGCATCGGCTGCGCATCCTGCAGGCACGTGCGGCCGAGGTGGAGGATGTTGGCAAACTCGACAGCCTTGCTCTCGAACTGCATGGCCAGCTTTTCCACTTCCGCGATGAGCGGTCCGAGCATCGCGTATGTCGCAATCTTCAGCGCGGCCGGATATACGTCATTTGTGGACTGCGAGCGGTTCACATGATCGTTGGGATGGATCACGTCGTACGAGCCGGGCTCGTGACCTAAAAGCTGCTGCGCCCGGTTGGCGATCACCTCGTTGAAGTTCATGTTCGTCGAGGTTCCCCCCGAGCCCTCGAGCAGATCGACAATCAGGGAGTCGCCAAACCTGCCTTCGATGATTTCCTGACACGCCCGGCTGATTGCGTCGCATTGTTCCGGCGTGATCACATCGTTGTCGCGGTTCGCGAGCGCCGCCGCCCATTTGCACTGCGCAAAGGCCACCGGAAACGCCGGATAGTGAGCAATGCTGAGCGGCGAAACCGTCAGGTTGTCCACGCCCCTTACCGAGTTGACGCCATACAATTTCCCGAGCGGGATATCAACTGCACCAACGTAGTCGCGTTCGATACGTGTTTCAGCTTTGGCTTGACTGTTCATTTGAGTTCCTGTTTCCAACATCAATCAATTGTTCGATTTCCTGACCGAGTGCTTTTCTCACGCGCGGCAGGAATGACGTTTCGATTACCTCAGATGCCGTATCGCACGCATCTTCGAAGAAGGCGCTGTATTCGTCGCGCCGCGCTACCAGGTACAGCGATCGTTCGAGGCCCAGCCTGTCGACAACGTGGGTGGCCACGTGACCTGCATAAGCCGCGCCTTGAAGCAGGCACATCGGCGAAGTCACAGCCCATCCGATGCCTTCGGCCACCATCGAAGTGAGCGCGTCGGCGTTGTCGAGCTCCAGCCTGGTCGGCGTGCGCACTTCGATTCGACGCAGATAGCGCTCGATCTGCGTGCCGACCTGCGATTTCCGGTTAAAGCGCACGATGGGCAATGCATTGGCCAGGGCCCGGATGTCCTCCACGGTTCGGACCGACATGCGGAAATCCCGGGGCGTGATGACAAGGTACTTCTCGGACAGGAGCCAGAAGCGCACTACGTCATTGGCATCCATCAGCGCGTCGCTCGTGACGATGAGATCCAGATCGCGCCGTAGCAACGCTTCGCCTTGCTGCGGACTCAATCCCGTGCGGATGGACAGTTGCGATACCTTCTCCAGCAACCGCTTCGTAAAAGCCGAGCCGCAGGTGGCCGCAAACGAATCGACAAATCCGATGCGAAGATCAGGCTTGATGCCTCGCCCTGCTTCGACGACCTGGGCCTTCAGATTGGCGATCTCCTCGCTGAGGACTGCTCCACGATTCCTCAACGCGATGCCGTACGGCGTCAACGCGAGGGGACGCGTCGTGCGATTGACCAGCACGACGCCCAGTTCGTCTTCCAGTTGGCGGATGATCTGCGAGACTCCCGATTGGGAAATTCCCATGCGCGCGGCCGCCCCCGACATGCTGCCTTCCTCCGCGACCGCGACGAAGACCTGTACCGCGTACATATCAATTGGCTTGTTCGACAACACAATGGACTCCCAAAGTTGCAGCCAGCGAACGTTGTCTGGAGCGCCGGCGCCGGTCGGCGCGTCAAACGCCCGGGTTTCCGTTGCGATGTGCGGCTGTGTGCAGGCTCACGTTCTGGCCACCGTCCGCCGCCGGCTCGTTGCTGCCGTGACCAGAACCCATATCCGAAAGACTCTCTCTGCCGGTTTCCGGTGCGAACAAATGACAGAACACGCCACCGAACACCAATACGGCCACGCACGCACCGAGCGCAGCGTGAATGCCAACCTGCTGCACGGCCACGGGCAGGAGGAACGTACTGATCGCGGAACCGAACCGGCTGGAGGCAACGGCCAACCCTACGCCCGACGCACGCAGGTGGGTCGGGAAAAGCTCCGGCGGATAGACGAATTCGAGGTTCGCCGCGGCCGAGAGAATGCAGGCGAAAATGCCGAATGCGAGTATGGTGCCGACCGGCCCGAATCCGGCATAGGCAAGCACCGCCAGTCCGATTGCAGCAAGATAGAAGCTGCCAATGAGAAATGCGCGGCGCGAGATCCTGTCGGCGATCAGCAGTCCGAAGATGGCTCCGGCGAAGAGCAGCAAGTTATAGACAAGGCCTCCGACAAAACCGTCCTTGACCTGCAAGGCTTGCAGAACCTTGGGAGAAAACGTGCCGAGCGCAAAGTACGGAATGACCTGGCACGCGTAGAAGACGCAGCCGACCAGGGTGTTCTTTCTCCAGCGGGCCGAGAACAGTTCCGACCACGCACCACGACGTCGCTGGGGCGCAGCCGTCGATGCAGGCAGAATGGTCTGTGGTCCGAACTTTGCACGAATGATTTCCAGCGCCTCGTTTTCACGACCGCGTTTCATCAGCCACATGGGCGACTCGGGTACGCCGAGACGCAAAGGCAGGATCAGCAGTGCCGGCAGTCCGCTGGCCGCCAGCATGATCCGCCATGCGTCGGGGCCGATATCACGAATGGCAAAGCCCGCGAGGTACGCACAAACATAACCCGCCGCCCAGGCCGCTGCGAGCACACTCAGGAGACGGCCGCGATAGCGGCGTGGAGCGAACTCCGTGACGAGCGACTTGCTCACGACGTAGTCGGCGCCGAGAATGAGCCCAAGCAGTACGCGCAGCACAAGCAGCTGGGTCGGCGACGTCACAAAATATTGTGCTGCGGATATCGCCGCGAAGAGCAGCATGTCGAAGGCGAAAATGGTGCGTCGGCCATATCGATCCGCCACGGGACCGGCAAACATGCTTCCGAAAAAGAGGCCGGCAAGTGACGCCGCGCCGAGCGCCCCCATCCAGATCGCGTTCAGATGAAGTGCGCCGGCAGCCATGCTCACGGCGATTCCGATAATACCCAGCACGAAGCCGTCGCTGAACTGTCCGCCTGTACCGCTGAACGCCACACGCAAGTGGAAACCGCGCAGCGGAACATCCTCCATCAATATCGGCCTGCTCACTTTCGTCTCCTGAACTCTGGTTATCGGCGAGGCGCCTGCTTGCGCCTTCAGAAACCAGTGTAGGGAGTCAGATTCAAGAAAACAGCATGTCCGGCAGCAGTATCAACAACTCTAATACTATGTCACGCGGTGGCTGAAGTAGCGCGCCGCGGCGGCGAAAGCACCGCCGCGTCTGAACCGGCGACGACGCTTCAAAATTCGTGAAGCATTGCCTGGATACGTGACGGGTCTTTGGTTACCGTAAGCGCGAGCATCAGGAGAATCCGGGCCTTTTGGGGGTTCAGGTCGTCACCGAGAAGACCCACGTAGGCTGGATCTTCCGGTATGAATCCGCCCCCTGTCCGCGAAGAGCGAACCACGATCACACCCTCGGCAATCGCCTTCTTGATCGAGGGAAGGGAAAGAAGCGATTCGCTGCCTGCTCCCACTCCCGCGACGACAATGCCCCTCGCGCCGTGCGCAACTGCGGCGTCGTACATGTATCCGCCGTCGTTCTGGTAGCCGTAGACGATATCGACTTCCGGCAGCGAATCGAGCTTCGACACGTCAAACGGCGTCGAAGTGGTGTTGCGCTTCAACACGGACGTTTCGAAGTGCGGAACCTCGTCTACCAGCGTGCCCAGGTAGCCGGCATCGTTTCCCTTGAATGTGTCCAGCGTGGTGCCATTGGTCTTCGTGGTGTAGCGCGCCGAGCCGATACGGTCGTTCAGCACGATCATCACGCCGCGGCCGCGCGCGTCCGGCGAAGCGGCGACCGTGACTGCCTGCAGGAGGTTGCTCGGGCCGTCGGCACTGATCGCTGTCGACGGTCGCATCGATCCCGTGACTACCACAGGCTTGTCGCTCTTGACGACAAGATCGAGGAAATATGCGGTTTCCTCGAGGGTGTCGGTGCCGTGAGTCACCACGACACCCGCGATATCCGGTTGAGCCAGAAGCTGATTCACGCGTTTGGCCAGTTTCAGAAGGATATCGTTGGTGATGTTCTCACTGCCGACGTTCGAAATCTGTTCTCCGGACACCTGCGCAATCTTGCCCAGTGACGGTACGGATTTGAGAAGCGCGTCAGCCGTCAGTACGCCTGGCTTGTAACCTGTGGTTTGCGTCTCACTCCCCGCTGTACCGGCGATCGTACCGCCGGTTGCCAATACTGCAACGTGGGGCAATTCCCCGGAAGATGTGGATTGTGCAACGGCCGGAGCCACCGACATCAGGCAGAGCGCAAGACCGGCTAAAAGCCGGCGTAAATAGTGGCTCATAAGAGCGTGGTTGTCTCTCACAGAACGTCTCCAGATTAGAAGAGTGAAACGCCGGATAGCCATCTAAATTGGCGTATCGCTGAAGACGAGTGTAGTGACACATTCAGGAAATCAAATCAGGCATGCGGCACCATTAGAGAAATTGATAGTGTGGTGTACGGAAGATGAAGGTACGCGCATTCATGGCGCCCGGTCAGGCCGCTGCCCAGGATTTTTTGGCAGGCGCTCATAGCTTCGAGTTGCCAGGCGTGCTCTCGCCAATGCGAGGCTTGCACGACCCTCAACGTTCAAGCGTTGTTCACCGTAACCAGAGTTCGGCAAACGACACGAGGCCAAACGGAATCTCCCTGGCCCCGGAAACGTGCGATTCGATCTGAACATGCCGGACGTCGTGGGCAATGGGGATAGCCCAGCCTTCCTGCACGATCGATCTGCCGATTGCTGCATATTGGGCCATACGATCCGCGGTGTCCGCCATGGCGCGTATCGTTTGCAATTGTTCGTCGATGATGCGCTGGCGCCCCGCCGGCATCCATTGCCGAAACATGTTTTCTCCCGAAAACCACTCGTAGCAGCCCAGGTCTTCGTCATCTTCGAGTGCTTCGTTGCAGAGCACCAGGTCAGCGGAGTCGAGCCAGTCTTTCCGGGCGAACTCATCGCAGGTCAACGAAACCACGTTCAACTCGATCTGTGCCGCGTTCAGGCGGTCCCCTATTGCGTTGGCCAACGCCATCTTGTTGTTGTCCCCTATCGTCACCATCGTGAGACTCGTGCGCCCGGCTATACGAGGGCGACGGCCGGGAACGGCGACTCGATGATCCCATGTTGGCAGTAGTCCCGATGCGGGTTGCCAGGAAACGTTGTGGCTTCCGATCATCACGGCCGGCGCAAGCCAGTTCGCGAGCGCCAATCGCCGCGCCGCGGTTCTCAATATCGGCCGGGTAGCATTGCATACGATAAAAGCGCAGCCGGTCAGCACCTGGGCCATCGTGTTTCGCGTGCCGGAGCTCACACCCGCAGCACCGAAATGCACGTCAAACTCATCGGTCGATTCTGCTTGCGAGATCACCCAAAGATCGATTTCGTCCAGTAGTGCCCGCTCACGATAGTAGTCGTCGAACGCCGCCAGGGTAAGACGGTACTCGCTACGGCGGATCAACTTGAATGGGCCGCTGCCAATCGGCATCGAAGAGAAGTCGCTGCGCCGCTCGCGCGGGATGATCGACGCGTTTGCCGAAGCAAGGCAATGGGGCCACAAAAAATCCGTGCTTCCAAGATGGCAGGTGACTCGTCTGCCGCTACCGACTTCAACGGACCGAAGATGCCGGTACAGGCCCTGAAAATGGCCCTTTCTGTCGCGCATGCGTAACAACGTCTGTCGCACGTCCTCAGGTTCCAGTTCGCTTCCATCGTGGAACCGGACGCCCGGCCTTAGCCAGAAGTGCCAGACTTTCCCGTCGTTCTCCGATTCCCAATGGTGAGCTAGCGCAGGGACAAGACGCTGAGTCTCTTTGTCGAACGCGGTCAGCGTCGAAAAAATCTGCCGAACCAGATGGAGTTCGAGAATCGCTCCGGCGTCGTAAGGATCGAGCCCTGCCACATTGCGCTGCAGCGGTATGCGAAGCCGGTTGCGCGAGTCACCGGCGCTGCGCACGTGCAGGAAATCCGGAAGCCGGGCCGAAAGCAGTTGACGTTGTTCGCCATCGAGGCTCGCAAATGCCTCCTCCAGTTCACCCTGCGCCAGCAGGTCCGATAGACGATCGAGCGCCAGCTGTTGTGGCGATGCGAGCATCTGCAAGCGAGAGAAGTTTCCCCGACCTCGCGCTGCTTCCCAGTGCAGCCAGCCTCGCTCCGCCATCTTGCGCAGCAACAGGCGTGCGTTGCGCTCGCTGGTATGCAGGGCGCCAGCCAGCGCGGGTAATCCCGGCTGACTGCCCCGTTTTTCCATAAAGGCGTGAAGTGTCTGGAACTGGTCGACGAGCCGCATAAAAGAGGAAATTAAATTTTTAGCACCATCCGTTTTTATCTTCCGCTTTTTCCTGCACGATGTCTACGCGTCCGATCACTCGTGCAACGAAGGAGTGCCGAAGAGTTGGCGAGCCGGGCTGACGGGCCTTGAGCCATGCCGCGAAGGCATCGAGCGAGGGGTGGTCTCCGCTTTCGCCGTCACAAAGGAACGGGTCATGAATCAGCACAGGCTGGGCCTCAATCTGAGGACTGCATCGGCATCGGCCGATAACGGGCGCAAGCCGCTTCGCGCTTACCGCGAGGCTGTTTCGCGAATCCGTGTGTGGCTCGCGGAAGGTTGGTGCGCCGCCCGCGAGCAACCAGGGGTCTGGCTCGCAACCATTCTCTTGAGCGCCGATCTCGCGACCGCGCTGGAACTGTGTATGCAGCTCCAGACACTGGCCACGCTGCTTGTTCCGGTACTGGCGGGCGCGACGATGCCGATGCAGAAGTACCGGAGTATTGCGACCCGATCGGCGGCCCGCGAAACGCTGGATAGCGTCGTGCGCCAACGCGACGCGTTGTTTGCGCTCGCGCTCTGGATCGCGGCGATCCTGTGCATCGGCAATCTGCTGTCGCGCGCGATCAAGCTCGCCAGCCCGGCATGGTGGACGAGTGCTTTCGCACTCGCCGCGAACGACCTGGCTTTGGCTGTCGTGATTGCAGCCGTCTGGTTCGCGCCGGCGCTGATTGTTTTGCATCGTTGTTCTGCGCTTGAAGCGATGACGACGAGCCTGCGTGCCGCGCTGCGTAACTGGCCGATTGCACTGTGTTATGCACTGCTACTGGTTGCTGATGTACTCGCTGCACCGCTCGTGCCAATGATCGTGCGGGGTCTGGTGATAACACCATTCATCAGCGCGCTGATCGTGCTATCGGCGCACGGTAGTTATCGTGACACGCTCTATCGCGAACGCGACTGTGGCCGAGTGGCGCGCAGAAGGTCGTCATACCCGACGCGAGGAAATGGAAAGTATGCCGGGGAAGGTCCGCACGACCCGTTTTCAGAGCGCTGACCCTTTGCCACTTGGAGCGTATCGGCCATAAGCGTCTGCTGGCAGGTTGGTCTTCTGGCTGTTAAAGCACGACGACCTCCGTTTGCAGAGACCCGCGGCCTTGAGCTCCGAGCGTTTCGAGCTTTGCAGCAGCCCAAAGGACGGCTCCGGGTCGGCAAACGCCGGTCGCGCTCCAGTCGATGCCGGACCAGGTTCGCGTATTTTTCCTCCCAGCGAGTCGCAGGAACGATCGGGCCGGTTGCGTGGGTCATGGCCGCCTCCGTGGGTGTCAGAGCTTCGAGCCGCCGTCGACACGCAGCGTGTCGCCCGTTACCCAACGCGCCGCGTCGGATGCGAGGAACAGGGCTGCGCCCGCAATGTCGTTGGGCTGCGCCACGCGCTTGAGGGCCTGCATGCCGAGCGTGAAGTCGCGCCCGGCATCGGTCCTGGCGAAGTTCGACATGTCGGTCTCGACGACGCCGGGCGCGACGGCGTTCACGCGGATGCCGCGCTCGCCGAGCGAGGCGGCGAAGTGCCTGACCAGCGTGTCGATCGCGCCCTTGGTCGCGGCGTAGGCCGACAGGTTGCCAACCGCATTGCGGGCAGCCAGGGAGGAAAGCAGGACCACGCTGCTGCCTTCCCCCAGCACGGGCAGCAGTTGCTGAACGAGGAAGTACGGTGCGCGCACGTTGACGGCGAACAGGCGGTCGAAGTCCTCGACCGTCGTTTCAGCGATGGGCGAGGCCTTCGAGATGCCGGCATTGGCAACGAGAATGTCGAGGCGCTCGCCGACCAGTGCGCGTACCTGACGTGCCAGTTCATGCGGGCCGTTCGCAGTGCTCAGGTCTGCCGCGACCTTGTCGGCCGAACCGCCCGATGCACGGATCGTCTCGACCACCGAATTCGCAGCCTGTTCGTCGCTGCCGAAATGCACGAGCACGCGCGCGCCTGCAGCAGCCAGGGCCAGGGCGGTGGCACGGCCAATGCCGCGCGAAGCGCCCGTGACGAGGGCAGTTTTTCCATTAAGATTAGTACTCACGATTAATTCTCCTTGAATTGCATGTTGAAAATGCGGGTGTATCGACTTACGACTCAGGAAAGGAAGCGGGAAACGTCTTCCACGAAACGCTCGGGGTATTGATAGAGCGAACCGTGATTGGCATCCGGGTAAATGATCAACTGGGCATTCGGAATGTGCTGGCGCAAGATCAGCGAGTTGACCGTGTAGATGATCACGTCGTTGTCGCCATTCACCACCAGGGTCGGCTGACCGAGTGCCGAGAGGTAAGCGTATGGGTTGTCTTGCGGCTTGCCCCATTTGGCGAGCGCCGCGAGCTGGGCCGGTGCCACGGCTTCGTCGGCGGCCGGATCCCGGTTTTCCGTGCGACGGCGCAAGCGTTCGAGAAACGCCAGCCCGGCTGCCTGGCTGGCTTCGGAGGGTGAGAAATGCACGCGCAGCCAGAGATGGTCCGGTTCGGCATAGGTCGCGCCGAAAATTTCCTGGGCTTCGGGTGTCAGCGAGGCCATGCCTTCTCCGCTGCGCGGGCCCGTGCCAACGAGGATCAGGCGGCGAACCAGCGTGGGCTCCGCAATGGCAAGGGTCTGGGCAATCAGGCCTCCCATCGAGAAACCCAGCACGTCGACCTGTTCGAGGCCGAGCGCACGGATGAACGCGGCAGCATGGGCGGCCATTTCCTCGATCGATTCGGGAACACGGCCCGAGCTGCTCGAAATACCGGCGTTGTTGAAGAGGATGACTTCACGCCCGGCGGCGAGGCCCTCGGTCACGGCGGGATCCCAGTGATCCATGGTGCCGGTGAAGTGGATGTTCATGACGAGCGGAACGCCCGCGCGATTGCCGAAGCGGCGATAGGCGAAGCGGATGCCGTTTGCGTCCACGTACTGCGTCGGCGCGGTGTGGTGGGTATGGCGGGTCATGATCGTTGTCCTTGCTGATAGGCGTTGAGCGATTGGCTTTCCGGTATGTCCGGGATGCATGGGGTACTGCCTTTTCCAATCCAGTCGCCTGCCTGATGATCTCGTGCGGCGGCGCCTGTTGATGGGTAATGTATGCGTTGACCGGCAACAGGAAAAAGACTTTGCAGGCAAGCGGTCATGCCTCTCGGGCATGGGTCGTGCGCGACTGCCGCTTGCCGGCGCGAATCAGGATGGAAAAGTCAGGACGGAAAACGTTCACCGAACATGGGCAGGCCGCTCACCGACTGCGCCGCGCTGGCCTCGTCCTGCAGCACGTCCCAGTGTTCTGCCAGCCTGCCGTCTTCGAAGCGGACGATATCGGCGGCAATCCACGCGGTTGGCCTTCCGTTTCCGGAAAACCTGCCGTGCGCGATCACGTAGTCGCCCTCGGCCACCACGAGCTGGTTCTCGTAGCGCAAAGTGTCGGGCAAGGCACGGATCAGGTCGAACAGACCTTCGCGTCCGGGCGCAATGTGCGCGCTGTGCTGGATATAGGAATCCGACCAGAAGCGTTCGGCGGCGGCGTAGTCGCGCCGGTTGAACAGCGTTTCGAAGGCTTCGAGGAGCAGCGCCTTGTTCTCTGCGGGGGTGGTTGTGGCCATGTTGTTCTCCAGTGAGAGTCAGAGCACTTCAAATACGCTGTACACGGGGCCGTAGGCAAAGCGGTGGCCGAGGCCGACGGCCAGGATGCCGTTAAGCCATTCGTAGCGCCCGGCCGGCGCTTCGAACACGGGGTTGATGCGGAAGTAATAGCTTTCGGGGTCGACGACTTCCCCCCGTTCCAGGCGCTGGATCACGTCGGCCGGTCCGTGCCGGACGCCGCGGTATGACATCAGGAGATTGACGCCGTCGTCGGTGCGCAGCGTGAGGCGCACATCGTGCGTCGTGCCGGTGTTGCCGCGCACGGTCTGCCAGTCGTTGCTGCCGTCCAGCACGGCACCGGTAAGCCGGTCGCCGTGGAACGTGCCGGACTCGACGATGCCGACGCGTCGCAAGGCGTCCGGCGTCTGACCGATCGTGACGATGGGCTTGACGCCCAGACGGACCACGAACAATGGCCGGGTCCGGACTTGCTTCATGACCGGGGGAAGATCGTCGAATTGGGGCGTATGGCTCAGGGGCATGATGTTCTCCAGTCGTGAGACGGGTTCAGGCGGTCCTGCCGCCGTTGACGCGCAGCACTTCGCCGGTCATGTAGCTGGCCCTGCCCGATCCGACGAAGACAATGGCCTCGGCGATTTCCTCGGGCGTTCCGGCGCGTTTGAGCGGAACGCCCGAGAGCATGGCGGCTTTGCGTTCGCCGGTGCCGGTCAGCCGGGTGAGCATCTCCGTGTCGATGGGGCCGGGCGCGACGGCATTCACCCGAACGCCGGATGCGGCCGCTTCCAGCGCCGCAGACTTCGTGAGGCCTTCGACGGCATGCTTGCTGGCCGTGTAGAGGGACATGCCGGCCGCCCCGCGCAGCCCCATCGTCGACGACACGTTGACGATGCTGCCGCCCTGCCGGGCGGTCATCGCGCGCAGTTCGTGCTTCATCGCCAGCAGGGTGCCGAGCACGTTGGCGTCGAAGACGGCGGCGTAGCGCTCGGGGGTCTGCTCCGTGACCGGGCCGGATTCGCCTTCCACGCCGGCCGCGTTGACCGCGATGTCGAGTTGACCGAAGCGTGCAAGGGTCCCCTGGACAAGCGCTTCGACCTGTTCTTCATAGCGAACGTCGGCCTGGATGAATTCGGCTTCGATGCCGGTTGCGCGCAGCTCTTCCGCGAGCTTCTCGCCGACTTCCGCCCGGCGGCCGGCAAGCACGACGCGCGCCTTGTCGCGGGCAAAGGCAAACGCCGTGGCGCGGCCAATACCGGACAGTGCGCCGGTGATGAGTACGACGGGTGCGTTATTCATGTTGCGTCTCCTCGCTGGTGGGGTTCCGTGTACGGCGCGCGATCAATCGGAAGCCGTGTCGCCGGGCAGTTCCTCGATCGCGTCGACGCGGTCGGGGTAAAAGGCCAGATGCTCGCGGATCGGGGCCACGGCTGCATAAGGCTGCTCGTAGGTCCAGACGGCATTGACGCCGCGCTCGCCGGGAGACGGGATCGAGAAGTAGGCACAGTCGCCCTTGTACGGGCAGTAGGTGGCGTGGTCGGTACGCTCCAGCAGCGCCATGTCGACGTCCCGGCGCGGGATGTAGATCACGGCCGGGTAGCGTGCCTCGCGCAGTGTCAGCGCCTCACGGGTATCGGCGATCACCTTGCCGCCGGCCTTGACGACGATCCTCGAGGGATGGCGTTCGATCGTGATCGGATGGTCGGGACCCGGGATCTTGACGGGTTTGTCGTTCGGATGCGTGGTGGACATGATCAACTCCTTGTCGAAATAGCGGAGGGTGGCGAGCCGTGCGGCAGCAGCTTGCCGGATTGCGTTCCGTTCAGCAGGTGGCCGGCTCGTCTATCGTGCGCGGATGCTCGCCCGTGAGCACCAGTGTCAGGATCGAGAGCGCGGCGAGCCCGGCGCCGAAGAACATCGCGTTGAAGAGACCGAACCCGTCTACAATCCGGCCGCCGACAAATGAACCCAAAGCAATCGAGATCTGGAAATTGGCGACAAAGAGCGCCATCCCGCCCTCACCCGCTTCGCGGGTCGCCCGGGCCATCCACATCTGCAGCGCGACCGGCAGGGCGCCATACGCAGTTCCCCATGCGGCCAGCGCGACCAGCACCCACGGTCGGCTGGCGCCGAGTGCGGGAAGCATGGCGAGCGGCAATGCGATAAACAGGATGCTTGCGATCAAGGTTGTCCTGACGCTACGTTGAGCGGATGAACCGCCGATGAAATTACCTGCCAGACCGATGAACGTGTAACCAAGCAGCAGCGACGAAATGACCTTGCCCCCAAAGCCCGACACCGTCGCGAGGAACGGGGTGATATAGGTATAGGTCGAAAACTGCCCGCACAGGGCCAGCGTCATCGCGATCAGCCCGATGCGGGCCGGTCGCGTACCGAAAATGCCGAGCAGGTTGCGCGTGCCGATCCGATGCTCGACGTGCAGCGACGGCAACGAAACCCACTGCGCCAGCAACGCGGCGACCGACAACGCGAGCGCCGCCCCGAACGCGGCACGCCAGCCGGCCAGTTCGCCGAGCAGCGCGCCGGCCGGGCCGCCGATCAGCATGCCGAGCGAGACGCCAGCGAAAATCAGCGCCGTTGCCCGACCGACATGCTGCTCCGGCACGAGCCGGGCGCCGAGGCCCACGCTGATCGCCCAGAATCCGCCGATGCCGAATCCGAACAGCGCGCGGGCCGCGACAAGAACGGCGAAGTTCGGTGCCAGCATGGCCATCAGATTGGAGACCATGAGCAGCAGGCCCAGGCCCAGCAGCACGCGCCGACGGTCGAAGCGTCCGACCGCTACCGTAAGAAGCGGCGCGGCGACGGCGGCCAGCAGCCCGGGCGCTGTGACCATGATGCCGGCGGTTCCTTCGCTCACGCCCAGTCCCTGGCTGATATAGCGCAGCAGCCCGACGGGGAGAAATTCAGTTGTGCAGAACACGGTCGCGCTGAGCGCGACCGAAAGAACCGCGAGCCAACGTGGCGCGTGCGGGGGCTGGATTGAGGTGGTTTGCGTCATGACGTCTTCCGGTTTGGGTGTATCGTTTCGGGGACCGAAATGGGGGGTGCGCTATCGACGCGCTCAGAGCTTCGAGCCGCCGTCCACATGGAGCGTCGCGCCAGTTGTCCATCCGGCCTGGTCGGACGCCAGGAAGGCAATTGCAGCGGCGATGTCTTCGGGTTCTGCGAGCCGCTTGATGGCCTGCAGGCCGAGTGTCATGTCGCGGCCTTCGTTGGTGCGGGTGAAGCTCGACATCCCGGTTTGCACCACGCCGGGCGCGACCGCGTTCACACGGATGCCGCGCGGCCCGAGGTCGGCTGCGAAGTAACGCACGAGCGTATCCAAAGCGCCCTTCGTAGCCGAGTAGGCCGATAGCTCGCCCACCGCTGCATGAGCAGCGAGCGACGAAAGCAGCGTGATGTTGCTGCCCTTGCACATGATCGGCAGAAGCTGCTGAACGAGAAAATACGGAGCCCGAACGTTGACGGCGAACAGTTCGTCGAAGTCCTCGACGCCGGTTTCCTCGATCGTGGCGGCCTTCGCGATGCCCGCGTTGGCAACGAGGATGTCGAGCCGTTCGCCGACGATGGCCCGGACCTGCCGCGCGAGCCGGTGGGGCCCGTCGGATTCCGCGAGATCTGCCTGGAGGGCATGGGCACGGCTGCCCGCCGCGGCGATTCCGGCGACAACGGCATCGGCCTCGCGTGCACCGCGCCCATAGTGGACGATGACCTGAGCGCCTGCCTGCGCAAGCGCAAGCGCAGCCGCGCGTCCGATGCCGCGGGAAGCGCCCGTGACGAGCGCGGTCTTTCCGGTGAGTGTCTTCATGATCGTGTCCTTCCCGCAGATGACCGGCGTTGAGGTGAGAGCCGGTTGCGTCCGGCTGCTGGAATCGAACGATAGTGGGCACTTGCCCGCTCGAAAAAGACTTTGTAAGCTGGACGCCATACCTGACAGGCATGGCTACCCGTAAAGGACTGCGCGCATGGAACTGCGTCACCTGCGTTATTTCGTTGCTGTGGCGGAAGAGGGCAGCCTCACTGTCGCGGCGGAGCGTCGGCTGTACACGTCCCAGCCGTCCCTGAGCCGGCAGATCCGGGATCTCGAGTACGAAGTGGGTGCGCAACTGTTCGTGCGCAGCGCGCGCGGCATCGAACTGACCGATGCCGGCAAGGCATTTCTCGACCATGCGCGCCTCGCACTTGCGCAGGTCGATGCGGCGTGCGAGGCCGCACGACGGGCGGCGCGGCCGTCGAAGCCGACGTTTGCCGTCGGCTTCCTGAGCGGGCAGGAAGTCACCTGGCTCGGCGAAGCGACGCGTGTGCTCGCAGGCGACCTGCAGACTCTCGAGATGACGGTATCGAGCGAGCACTCTCCCGATCTGGCGGAGGGCCTGTCGACGGGCCGGCTGGATGTCGCGTTCATGCGCGCCGAAGCCAACCGGCCCGACCTCGAGTACGTGACGGTCGCGCGCGAGCCTTTCGTCGTGCTGATGCCGAGCGATCATCGCCTGGCGAGCCTCGAGGAAATCGACGTGCACGATCTGGCCGGGGAGCCGTTCATCAGCGGCTCGGACGTGGCCGGTCCCATGCGCCGCGCGATCGAAAACTATCTGGCGGCAAACGATCTCGCCATCGAGCCCGCACATCGCGTCCACAACCTGACGATGGCGATGTCGCTGATCGCCTCGACGCGAGGTGTTGCCCTCTTGCCTGCCTATGCCGAGAAGCTGTTGCCCTGGTCGGTGACGAGCCGGCCGCTCAAGGGCGAACCGCCGACGATCGAACTGGTGGTCGGCTATAACCGGAATAACCGCTCCCCCATCCTGTCGACCTTCCTGTCTCGCATCGACCAGATCAGGCGATAAGCGCACGGCCGCGCAATGCTGTCCGAGGCATTAACGCGCGTAAGCACCCACGCCTGCCTCAACGATCCGGCTGCAGGTTATTGGGCATCGGGCACGCCATGATGCGGCTTGACGCAGTCATCTCGTCTGCTAAACTTTGCCGCTGGAGATGGCATTCTCCATAACCGCTCGCTCCGAGCCGATGATGCCTACAACGTTGTGCCGATTGAATACGCTTTTCAAGGCGCATTTCTATCCGGCCGAATCAAATCAACAAAGGCATTGATCATGTATCTCTCGGTTCTGGCGGTTGCAATCGGCGGCGCATTAGGCTCACTGTTTCGCTGGTTTCTCGGTGTCCGCCTCAACGGACTCTTTCCCGATCTCCCCTTGGGCACGCTTGCCGCCAACGTGATTGCCGGCTACATCATCGGCGTGGCCGTCGCGTTCTTCGCACGTCAGCCCGATATCCCCGTGGAATGGCGTCTCTTTGTCATTACGGGCCTGATGGGCGGCCTCTCCACATTCTCCACGTTCTCCGCTGAAGTGGTGGCGGACCTGCAGCAAGGCCGTCTTGGTTGGGCAGCCGGCGAAATCGTCATTCACGTCGGCGCGTCTCTGGCCATGACGGTCCTCGGCATCGTGACGGCCAGTGCCGTCGCTCGCGCCGCTACCGCTTGACCGGTATCGGTCAACGCATGCCGGGCATGTTGACCGGCCCGGCGCGGAGGGGGCGCAGGATGCACTCGCAGGCGTCGGGCCGCAGCGCGCCGTAGCGCAAGCGGCAGACGGCGAGCCCTTCGAGCCGGCATCGCTACAGAAGCGTGAGGAAGAGAATCGCGACCAGCAATCCGCCAATCAGGGCAAGGTAGAAGTTCAGGTTGCCGGATTGGAGGGCGCGAAGGCGCTCCGCGCACGCCGTCACGATCCGGACCAAGGGGTCGAACAAGTGCCGCTCGAAGAGGTCGGTCACGCCAGCGGCAAACACCAGGCGCTTGACGAAGTACTCGCGCTGCTCGTGCTCGCGCGTCGTGCTGACCGTCGGCTGGTAGATGAAGCTGTAGAAGGTGCGCATGGCATTCGAAAAGGTCAGCGCTGTCGTCGCCGCGTCATGCCCGCTTTCCGTCATGCCGCCGAACCATACGGGCGCCCTGCGAATCGCGTGCCGTTTCGTCAGCCACAGCAGCGCGAGCGGCAGGATCGCCAGCAGCGGCATCACGATGACCAGCTTCGTCGGCGAGATGAAGGCAAATTTGTTCGTGAGCGGCACGAGCAGCCAACCCGACACCATCGCCTGCGGGCTGTTGGCATGAAAAAGCGTCTGCGCGCCACTTGCAAGCGCGTTGAGCCACAGCGGCGCGCCGACGGCCACGGCAAGCACGCACAGCCCGAGGATCCCCACCGAAACCGCGCTCGCCCGCGGCACGGGCGGCGTGACGTCAATGCCTGGCAGTCCCAGCAAACCGAGACCGAACACCTTGACGAACGTTGCGAGCGCAACGGCGGCGGCCAGCGCGAGTCCCGCCCCTGCCAGAACAAGCACGAGCCGGCCGATGAAGGACGCGAGGTGGAACCCCTGAAACACCGACTGAAACACATACCATTCGCTGACGAACCCCGCCTGCGGCGGCACTGAAGCCAGGCTCATGACGGCAAACACCGCGCCCAGTCCGAGCAGGAAGCCGCTGCGACGCAGCCAGCCGCGGGGCACGATGTCGTAGCTGCCGCAGGCCGCATGGATCCCGTCCGCCGTGAGGAACAGCGCGCCCTTGGCAAGCGCGTGACCCGCGAGATGCAGTAGCGCAACGGTCCATGCAAGGCCTGCGAGATCGCCGAGATGACCGGCGCGAAAGAGCAGCGTCGCGCCGAGCATGACGACGGCGACCGACGCGTTCTCTGCCGACGAATAGCTGAGCAGCGAGCGCCACTCGTCCTGCTGGAATGCGAACAGTACGGCAAGGATCGCGCTCGCCACGCCAGCCGCGATCGCGATCACGCCCAGGCCGAAGGCCGTGCCGCTCTGCACGGATACGTCGAGCCAGCTGTTCCAGCCGCGACTCAAGGCAAAGTACGCCGCGTTGAGCACGACGCCCGAAAACAGCGTACCCGTTGCGCCGCTACCGCAGGAATAGGCGCGCGGAAACCATTCGTAGAACGGCATCAGCCCAAGCTTTGCCCCGAAGCCGATCAGCAGCGCGAGGCCCGCGAACCAGGACACGACGCCGGCCGCGCCCGGCGCGTTCGTGACGAAGCGGTCGAAGCCGATGCCGCCCGCCGCCCGGTCGAGCACGACAACCGCGAACACCAGCGCAACGGCCCCCACTTCGAGCAACGCGAGCATGAGCATGACCGGCCGGCCCTCGCGCTCGTCCGCCCGCTCGCCGGCCAGCATGAGCGCGCCGCCAAGGCTCATGGTTTCCCAGGCGACGAGGAGCGACATGCCGTCCTGCAGACCGACCACGCCAAGCGCGCCGAGCAGGCTGAACGCGGCGCCGGCGGACCATCGTCCGGAAGCGCCGGCCAGCGGCGAGCCGAGCCAGCAGGCCAGTGCCGCGGGGACCAGCCCGAAGCCGAGCAGCCAGAGGCCCGCGGGTTCGACCGCGAACCCTACCGGCTGCGCCGCGAGCACGATTGGCAACGGCGCGGCGGCGGTGCCGTCCGGCAGGGCGACGAGGCACGCAATCACCGCAAGCACGCATCCCGTGCCCAGCAACCCGCGCGCGACGCCGTGCGCGGCGCGCAAAGGCGAGACGAGCGCGGCGAGCGCCCACAGCACGGCGGCAAGACCCAGGAGCAGGTTAGCGCTCAAGCTGGCCTCCTCTCATGCGTTGATCAGCTCTCCCGACGATTAACAGCAGCGCGTGAATCAGCGCGGCCGGATTCGGCGGGCAGCCCGGCAGATAAACGTCCACCGGCAACACGCCGTCGAGTCCCGTGCCGCAGGCGTAATTGCCGCCGCTCACGCCCCCCGACACCGCACACGTGCCCGTCGCGACAACCCAGCGCGGCGCGGGCATGGCCTCCCACGTCGCGAGCAGCGGCTCGCGCATCGCCTTCGTCACGGGGCCGGTAACGAGCAGCACGTCGGCAAAGCGCGGTGACGGCGTGAAGAAGATGCCAAGCCGATGCAGGTTGTAGAACGGATTGTTGAGCGCCTGCAGTTCCGATTCGCAGCCGTTGCACGACCCCGCATCGACATGCCGCACATGCAGGCTGCGACCGAACTGGCGGCGCTCTCGTTCGACCACCTCGCGCGCGATCCGCTGACTCGCTTCGTGCCATATCAGGTCGTCGCGTTCGCGCACGCCGAGCGCCCAGTCCCCGGAAGTCGTGAACGCGCCCGTCGGGCAGACTTCGACGCAACGCTGGCAGACGATGCAGCGCCCCCAATCCACCTCGGGCTTCGCGGGCGTCTCGTGCGAAGAAGCGAACGAGATCGCACGCGTCATGCAGGCATTCGCGCAGGCCTCGCAGTCGGGCCGGCATTTCGCCGGATCGTAACGCGGCATGCCCAGCACGCCTTGCTGGCCGTGCCCTTCGTCCTTCACGCCCTTCAGTGGCCAGTCGGTGCTCGCACTGCCCTCCTTCAGGCCAAACCAGGTCCAGAGTGACATCGATGCGTTCCTTCCCTGTGCGCTGCGCGAGTCGCGCCGCTAACGGGCACAACCCGAAATCGTCAGGCCAAAGCTCGCCTCGTTGATCGCGTAGTCCATCATGTTGCTGTCGTGAACCGTGGACGGAAACACGCGCCAGTTGGCGAACGACGGCGCCTTGATCTTCACGCGCGCGAGCCGGCAGCCCGCGTCGAAATGGACGGCGTAGAGCACCGTGCCGCGCGGCGACTCCGCCCACCCCAGTCCTTCCGTCCGCGCGGCCGCGACGCAGTCCGCCCGCAACGGACCGTTCGGCACGCCCTCGCCGATCGCCCGGTCGACGAGCGCCAGGCTCGCACGCAGTTCGGCAATGCGCACGCTCATGCGCGCATACGCGTCGCCCGCTTCGGCAATCGCGACGGTCGGCGGTAGCGCCGCATAGGCTGCATACGGGTGGTCGCGGCGCAAATCGCGATTCACGCCCGACGCGCGCTCGACCGGTCCGGTCGCACCCTGATCGAACGCGAGCTGCTGGCTGAGCGGCGCGGTCGAGATCAGGCGATCCAGATGGCTCGTGGTGCGTTCAATCAGCCCAACGTAGCGATCGACTTCCGGCGAGAGCGCAGCGAGTCCTTCGGCAATCGCGTAGACGTCGAGCTCGCGCCGCACGCCGCCCGGCCAGATCAGGCCGCGCAGGAAACGGCTGCCCGTTGCGCGCGCATTGATCTGCTTGGCCTGCTCCTCGAGCAGCTTGCCCTGCGCTTCGCCGACCTTGAGTGTCGTCGTGTGGCACAGGTGACCGAGATAGTGCAGATGGTTGTAGATCCGCTCCAGCTCGGCGGCGACGAGTCGAAACCAGCGCGCACGCCCGGGAACTTCGCAGCCTGTCGCGTCTTCCACCGCCTGGGCGTAGGCGAGCGCGTGGGCCACGCTGTCGACGCCGGAAACGCGCTCCGCGACCAGCGCGCCCGTTACGCCGTCGACGCCCTCGAACTGCTTTTCCATGCCCCGATGCTTGAGAAACAGATTGGGGTGGTAGTGCAGGATGCCCTCGCCGAGATAGTAGAAAATGAACTGCGCCGATTCGACGACGTCCGCCCGCACCGGACCAAACGGCAGAAGCTGGACATGTTTGCCCGAGACGTCCGGCAGCTTCGGCGCAGTCAGCGTAGCGGCAATACTCCGGCGTTGCGTACCGGATGGCTCCAGAGGCCCTCGTTCCCCGTGCGGCAGAAATGCGGTGACGAGTCGTTCCGGCTCCGGGTGATTCGAGAACGGGATGCCGCTCATCTCCATGACCTCGCGCTCGTGCCAGCCCAGCAGCGGGCAGATGGCGGCGAGGCTGGGAACCGGCTCGCTATCGACATCGACGGACCAGCCGCAGAACGGCTCGCGATCCGGCACCGTCGCGACGTAGCGCAACTGCGCCTGCTCCGGCGCCGGAAACCAGGCGTAGACGCCCTGCATCCGGCCGCCTTGCGCCAACAGCGCGCGGGCGCGAGCCGGCAGTTCGTTGGCGCGCAGCGCCACGTATTCGCAATTGCTCATCGATTGCCTCCGCCCAGATCGGCCGCAACAGCCCCGAAGAAGTGCCATAGCGGCTCGGGCCACCAGATACCCAGCACGAATACCGGCAGGAGTGCCAACCACATCGGCAGCGTCATCCACGCGTCGATCTCTACGGGGCCATTTCCGTTCGACGGAAGCCGTTCGGCCGGCCTCGCGTCGAGATCGAGATACATCTTGCGAAAGTGATTGAGGAAGCCGATGAAAATCACGATCAGCAGCACCAGCAGCACGATCACTGCCCACGCGTTGGGCGTCGCGAATCCGGCGCGCATCAGCGTGATCTCGCTGAGGAACAGCCCGAACGGCGGCGCGCCCGTAATGGCGACGGCGCCCGCGAGCCAGAGGGCTCCGGTCACCGGAAAGCGCGCCCACACGCCGCGAATCGCGTCGATGTCCCGGGTTCGATAGACGCGCATCGCGTTTCCCGCGCCGAAGAACATGAGCGACTTGTTCAGCGAATGATTGAGCATGTGGTAAAGCACGGCCGCTATGGCGAGCGGACCGCCAAAGCCGATTCCGAGCGCGATCACGCCCATGTGCTCGATGCTCGACCAGGCCATGAGCCGCTTGATGCCCTGCTGCCGCACGATGAAAAGCGCCGCGACGAAGAGCGAGATCGCGCCGAACGCCACGAGCACCGTGCGCGGCAACGCCGAGCGGCTCGCCGCGTCGGTAATCGTCAGGAAACGCGCGATGCCGAGCATGGCCGTATTGAGCAGCGCGCCCGAGAGCATCGCCGAAACGGGCGCGGGACCTTCGCTATGTGCGTCGGGCAGCCACGTGTGCATGGGAACCAGCCCGGCCTTCGTGCCGTAGCCGACGAGCACGAGCAGGAAGGCCATCTGGATCAGCGCGGGGTTCATGTGCGGGGCGGCAGTCCGCAGCGCACTCCATGTCATATCGTAGGTGGGGCCGAGCACG
This sequence comes from Paraburkholderia acidipaludis NBRC 101816, assembly GCF_000684975.1. Lineage (GTDB taxonomy): Bacteria > Pseudomonadota > Gammaproteobacteria > Burkholderiales > Burkholderiaceae > Paraburkholderia > Paraburkholderia acidipaludis. The sequence continues at coordinate 114,219 of NZ_BAXZ01000017.1, forward strand.
AGACTGCCGGCCCAGTAGAAGAGCACCGTGCCGAGCAATGCGAGGCTGATGCCGGCCGACACGACAATGATGTATTTCCAGGCCGCCTCGATGGCTTCCCGACCCCGCTCGAAGCCGACAAGAAAGGTGCTGACGAGCGTGGTCAGCTCGATGGCGATCCAGTAGACGCCGATGTTGTTCATCAGCGGACCGCAGATCATCGTCGTCGCGAAGAGCGCGAACAACGCATAGAAGCCGGGCAGGCGCGCTTCCTCCTCCTTGATGAGCCGCATGTAGCCAATGGCGTAAATCGACGCGAGCCCATACACGAGGCAGGTGCAGACAAGCGTCCACGCCCCGAGGGCGTCGAGCAGCACATAGCCGTTGACAAAGGTCGTCGCCCCATCGACGTGAGCCGTGAGCCACAACGCCGCCACGACGCTGGCGCCGGCCGCGGCGATATTCGCGTATTCGGCCACCCGGACGTGCTGGCTCGCCGTGGCGGCCACGGCGGCCAGGAGCGGCGCGACAATGACGAGAACGAGCCATCCCTCTACCATGATCACCCCACCAGACGCCGGAGTTCGCGGCTGCTCGTGCTGCCGACGTGCGCAACGAGATAGCGGACCAGCACGCCGAAGCTCACCACGATCACAAGGAGATCGAACAATAGGACGAGTTCGATCAGCAGCGGCATGCCGGGCACGAGAATCTGCGAGCCGAGAAAAATGCCGTTTTCAAGAATCAGCAGGCCGAGCACCTGACTGATCGCTTCCTGGCGGACGGTCAGCATCAGGAAGCCGATGAGCTTCATCGACAGCATCACCGTGAGCGCGAGCACGACCACGGTGCCGCCCAGCCCCAGCGCATTGCCAAGGTGGTTCGACACCACGAAGGCGAAGAGCACCAGCAGCGCACCCAGCACGAGGCTCGATCCGGGCTGCAGGATCACGTGCAGTTCGCGCTCCACGGCGAGGCGCGCAATGATGCGCCAGATGAGATACGGCAGCACGAGGCCGCGGAAGAATGCGGTCAGCACGGCCACCAGATACAGCTCGTGATAGTGGCCGTAGTAGCCGACCGCGCCGGAGAGCAAGGCGATGAGCCAGGATTCGGCCATGAACGCGAGCAGATAGTCCTTGAGCCAGCGCGAACCTAGCATCACGAAGGCGAGCAGCAGACTGCCGATCGCCAGCAGGCTGAAGAGCGATGCGGCAAGCGGGCTCAGATGGGCGAGCAGCATGGCGTCACCGTAGCTGGTTGGCCGCGATGGCCAGCACCGCAAGCATGAACGAAGCCGCGAGCGGTTCCTGATACCGGAAGAAGCGCAGCCTCGACTGCGCCGTTTCAACGAGCACCACGACGAGCGCGACGACCAGCATGCGCGCGAAAAGGCCCGCCGCCGCGCCGACCGCTCCGAGTGCCGTGCCATGTTGCGAGAGCCCCCACGGCAGCGTCAGCACGTTGCAGAAGATGGTGTAGAGAATGAACTGCTTCATCATCGAAGCCCACTTGAGCAACGCGAGCAACGGGCCCGAGTATTCGAGAATCCGCGCCTCCTCGATCATGTAGACCTCGATGTGGGTGCTCGAGTGGATCGGCAGCCGGTCGGTCTCGACCAGCAGCAGCACGAAGAATGCGAACACGAGAAAGAGATGCGCGGGACTCCAGTACACGGACGGCTGCTGCACGAGCAGATGATTTACGACGAACGGCAGCATGGCCTTCGCGAGCAACGTGATGCCGACGAGCACGAGGATCAGCGTCGGCTCGGCGAGGATGCCGAGCATCACGGAGCGGCTGGAGCCGATGCCGCCGTAGGCGCTGCCGGAGTCGAGCCCCGCGAGGACGATGGCGAACGAGCCGAGCGTGAGAATGAGCCCTCCGCCCAGGATGTCCCCCATATCGGAGAGCGGCAGCGGAAAGTCGGTAAGCACGGGGATCAGGATCGGCACCGTCATCATGCAGGTGAACGCGACGACGGGTGCGCACCAGTAGATCCATGAAGCCGTTTCCGGCACCACGATCTGCTTGCGGAACAGCTTGCGCAAGTCGCGGTAGGGCTGAAAGATGCCGGGGCCGCGTCCGCGCTGGACGCGCTCCTCCCACTGGAGAATCACGCCCTGCAGCAACGGGGCCAATGCGAGAACGGTGACAACCTGCGCGATCTGCAGGAGTATGTCGCGCGCGCTCATGACCGATCTCCGCGCGGGCGCAGGCGCGTCGCAGGTCGTATGGCGCACGGCCCTACCCCGCGCGATAAAGATGTTCGCGCGACCGGGCGGTGGGTGAAGCACGGGGGGTTATGCCATGACAACTCGCTCGCGCATCCCATGTTCTTCGCTTTTTTCAGGCATTCGTATGCCCGGGATGCTCGTGAATGCGAGCCGGTCAGACATGCCTACCGGCCCCGGCGCCCGGGGACTGGTAGGCATCATCAGCCGCGAGGGGAAGACGCGGCGGTTAAGGGAGGATGCCATCTCCACAGGATTCAGTGACGAGTATAGGCAAGCGGTCGCCACATGCAAGACCGGAGATTTTCTCCTAGTGAGGTCGCCGTCCGAAGAGCGGGAAGTGTTTCTTTGCTTCGGCGGTCTGTCCCTCGTCGCCAAGCAGTCCGAACTCAATGGGCGTGCGCGTGTAGAACACATGCACATGCTGCAGCCTGACCACATCGAGCATGCGGTCCGCCTCGTCCTCGGTCACGGCCAGGATGACCTGGATCGGCTGATCCGCGAGCCTCAGCGCATGCGCCGCATGATGCGCGCCGGCGTGACCCGTGCCTTCCGCGCAGTTGATGACGGTGGCGCCGTGAATGCCCAATTGCTTTGCCTCGTGCAGCAGCCATTCCGTGATGGTGTGGTGGCCGTGACGGCGATTCTGCTCGGTGTAGAACGTAAGCTGGTAACCGTTCATGTCTGCCTCCGTCGATCGACACCGCGACCCGTGCCACGATGGTTCCACCGCAGCGTGGACCGCGGCGCCCGTCTCCCTCAGGAAATTCTAGTGCATCGGCGGAATTCCGCCGGATACCGCAGTGCGGGAAAGCGGGTAATCATGAAGCGCCGGCCGGCCGGGACTCGCCGGCTCCCGCCTCATGACCGGACGGGCTCGAGTGTGTGCCGCGGCGAGGCCGGAACGCCGCGCGGCCCGCATATTCCGCCTGCTCGCCCAGCGTGCTCTCGATGGTGAGCAGCCGGTTGTATTTCGCCACCCGCTCGCCGCGCGCCGGGGCGCCCGCCTTGATCTGCCCGCAGTTCAGCGCGACCGCGAGGTCGGCGATGCTGGTGTCTTCTGTTTCGCCCGATCTGTGCGAAACGAGGCACGTATAGCCTGCCGAGAACGCCAGCGCCGCGGTGTCGAGCGTTTCGGTCACGGTGCCGATCTGGTTGAGCTTGATGAGGATGCTGTTGCAGCAGTGTTCTTCGATGCCGCGCTGGAGGAACGTCCGGTTCGTCACGAACAGATCGTCGCCGACGATCTGAACGCGGTCGCCGAGATCGCGCGTCAGTTCGGCAAAGCCGCTCCAGTCGTTATCCGCCAGCGGGTCTTCGAGGGAAATCAGCGGGTAGCGATTCAGCCAGTCCGCCCAATACGCGATCATCTCTCGCGAATCGAGCGACTTTCCGTCGCGACGCAGAGCATAGCGGCCGTCTTCGTAAAACGAGGTGGCGGCCGGATCGATGCCGATGGCAATGTCCTCGCCCGGACGGTACCCTGCCCGCTCTATTGCCCGCACGATCAGCTCCATGGCGACCGCGTTGGACGGCAGCTGGGGGACATACCCGCCCTCGTCGCCCACGTTCGTCGATGCGCCCGCGTCCGCGAGGATCGCGCCAAGAGCATGGTAGGTTTCCGCGCCGTAGCGCAGCGCCTCGCGAAACGTCGGCGCACCGAGCGGCACGAGCTTGAACTCCTGCACGTCGGGCCCGTCGTGTCCATGTTTGCCGCCGTTGAGGACGTTGAACATGGGAACCGGCAGCACATGCGCCTTCGCACCGCCCAGGTAGTGAAAGAGCGGCAACCCGGCCGCAAGCGCCGCGGCTCTCGCGCAGGCAAGCGACGCGCCGAGTACCGCATTGGCGCCCAGCCTCGCCTTGGACGCGGTTCCATCCGCCTCGATCAACGCATCGTCGATGCGGCGCTGGTCGTCCACCCGCATTCCGGCCAGCACCCGGGCGATTTCCTGGTTGACGTGGCGCACCGCCTCCAGCACGCCTTTCCCACCGTATCGGCGAGCGTCCCGGTCACGCAGCTCGACCGCTTCGAATTCGCCCGTCGAGGCGCCGGACGGCACCGCTGCCGTCGCGCTCACACCACTCGAAAGCGTGACCGTCACTTCGACGGTCGGATTGCCGCGCGAATCGAGAATCTCGTCGGCGCAAACGGTTTTTATCAAAGCAACGTTGCCCATATCACGGCTCCCTATTTCCATGAGCACTGCGAAATGCCGTTACTGCCTGCCTGATCGCTTCAAAGGCCGCGTCGATATCGGCCCAGCCGTTGAACTCAACCCACTTGCCCGGCTCCAGCTTCTTGTAGTTTTCGAAGAAAAACTGGATCTGGTCGAGCGTGAACTCGCCCACGTCCGCCAGTTCGCGGATAGCCCGCGTGGCAGGGCACACGCTATCGACAGGCACGGCGATAACCTTCTCGTCGGGGCCCGCCTGGTCCGTCATATTCAGGAGGCCCACCGGGCGGCACGAGACCAGCGAAAGCCGCTCCAGCGCGAACGGAGCAATGACGATGATGTCGAGCGGGTCGCCGTCGCGCGCGAGCGTTCCGGGAATGAACCCGTAGTTCTGCGGATAGCGCATGCCCGCGCTCATGATCCGGTCGATCCTCAGTAGTCCGATATGCTTGTCGACCTCGTATTTGACCGGCTCGCTCTGCGCAGGAATCTCGATGATCGCGTTCACGTCGAGCGGCACGTTTTCGCCGGTGGGAATGGCGTTGAAGTCCATCAGGCTCCTCCGTTCGTTCCAAGGGTGTCGTATTCGATCGGTGCGCGCGTATAGAACAACCTGATACCGCTGTCACGCAGTACCGCGAGCAGTGCATCGATTTCGACGTCGCCGGCAATGACGGTGACTGCGACTGGCTGGTCGGCCAGCTCGAAAAAGCGGGCGGCGTGGTACTTGCCTTTCGCGTCGACGCCTGCGGAAACCTCGGTGACGGTCGCGCCGCGAATACCCGCGCGCTTCACCTCGTCGAGTATCCAGTCCACCACCGTCATATGGTGTATGCGATGGCTCTGATTGGCAGCGTACACGGTCAGCTGGCTGCCGTTCATGACGGCCTCCGTCGACGCGGAAACAGCAGTGGACACGGAAACGGCAGGCGCACGGCGGCGCCGCACGCATTGGCGTGCAGGACGGAATTCGATCGCATGAAAAACCAGATTCGCAGAGTGACAAATCTGGGCAGCAGGACGCCTGGAACAATGCCCACGGCTTCCCGACCCAGGAACCCGTAGGCATCATTAGCCGGACAACGCCGGCGGTTGAAGGAGGAATGCCATCTCCTGCCGGTCAGTGTAGCACCGGCGTTTCGAGGCCGCTACTGTTTGCACAGCGGTTTGCGCAGCGCCCGCGCGTTATCTACAGTGGAAACGACAGATTACGGAGATGGCATACCTCCCCAAACTGCCGCGCAAACGCCGCGGATGATGATGCCTGGAGTTCCTGGCCGGGAGCTGCAGGGTCATGACGATGCCCCCCCGTCCAGGCTTGTTTCCTTTCAGCCGCATGGACGGTCAACGTGTTCGCTTCCCTGCCCTTCGCTGCCTCGCCGCACGCCGGTTTGCCTCTTTCGGATAACGAAGTTGATTTCCTCTGGTGGTTCATCCAGGGAAGCATCATGGATGCGGACGTGCGTGCGCGGCTCTGCGCGCACTGGGGGATGTGTCCGCGCCATGCGCTCGCGTTCTTCGCCGTCGAAGCCGCGTTTCGTCCGCACCTCATTCACGGAAGCACGATTCTCTATCACGATCTGATGAAGCGCGCACTGCACGTCCTCGGCGGGCACGGGCTCCATCGCCTCGCGCCTGCACCTGTCGTGCGTCGATCACTGCATGTGTGGGGCCCGTGCCATATGTGTAGTCTCGGATATGGTCCAGGTACGGTTGGCAACGCGCCCGCGGAGCGTCTTGCCCAGGGACGGAGCCTCGCCAACGCCCGCGCCTTTGCGCATGAGAGTCGGCGCGGCTGGCTTCCGCATGTCTGCGGGCAATGCGCCGGCACCGGTACCGGCACGCCATGCCGCTGCCACCTGATCGAAATGCCCGGCCACGACGGCGGCGCGGCGCTGCGAGCAGCACGGGCTTCCGTAGCGGACATCGCGACCCATCTTGCGCGCTTCGAAAACGCGTTCCGTTGGGACAGCCGGGCCACCGACACCGACGAAGACCGTGGCGCCCTCATCGCTGCCATCGGTTGGTGCGGCGGCTGGAGTGAAATATTGAACACGTTCGGCGCCGGTTGAGCGACGGAGACATCATGTTTCGCGAGAGGAACGGCAACGCATTTCCGCCCGGGTATGCGAGGCTGCGGGCGATGGCGCCAAGCTAGACGATTCCATCAATTCGTTGCGTCGACCGGTTGAATCCGCCGAGTACTTTCGGCCACTGATCACTTTCGGCATCGTGAAGGCCGCCTGGCCACCTTCCATTCTCTGGGGTTGGATTCAGCGCCCTGCGTAGTATCTTCCGGCTCGAACCATTCAGGCCAGGAGCTGCGGTGCCTGTTGTCCGCTTCGATGCAAGGAATCAACCTCTGCGCCAGCACAGGCAACTGATTGGCAGATTTGGCAATCCGGTATTTGACACTGTGCACGCACTCCCGGTCGCCAAATTCGCAACGATTGAGCCGGGTTCCGCCACAGGGGCCGTTCGCCAGGCCTTTGGGGCATGTCTCGGGGCATATGTAGAGGGTGTCCTGCAAGCGGCAGCGGCCGCAGGTATCGCAGCCAACCAGCGGCCGTTTGACCGTCCGTTCGACAGCATGCAAGGCATTCGCCCCCACGCCGACCTTCCAGATCGGCCGCGTCACGCTCCAGCCGAAGGCCCTGCTGAGCCATCCCGTGCGACTGAAGAACTGGCCATGTAGCGAGGAGAGCAGCGTATGTCGCAGGCGCTCCCTGCGGGTGGCGGTGACATCGGATTGCCCCATTTCCCAGGCATCGCTTTCGGGGGTGAAGCTTACCTGGGGTGCCCCAGGCATCTGCCAACTTGCACGCCATCGCTCGCCCCAATCGGTCAATGAGGTCGTGCTGTTCCGCTGCTCGGTGATCGCCTGCTCCAACGAAAGCAGTTCGTCAAGCGTATGCACCCCGGACACATGAGCACCGGCATAGCCCATCAATTGCAGGCCCACTATCTGCAGCGCCAGGCGCTCGAGGCTTCGTGCGCCGGCATAAGCCTGCGATACCTGCTGCTCCCTGCTCAACAGCATGCGCATGGATTCGGTGATGACGATGCCGGGTACGGTCTGCAGAAAGGCCGCGCGTTTGTCGGTCAGCCCCGTCACACAGGCCAGCATGGGTTTCATACGTGCCTGAGAGCGCATCCAGGTCTGGGCTTCACTATGCTTGGCGGCGTCAAAACCGAGTTGCAGGGTAAGGAAATCCGCCCCGGCCAGAAGCTTTTTTTGCGCTTTCAGATACTGTGCGCCGCCTTCTTCTTCGCGGTATTTGAACGGGTTCAGCGCAGCGCCCAACAGCCAGCCCGGGCAGTGTTCACGGGCAATCCGCAGCGCAGGTACCGACTCCAGATAGCGCACTGGTGCCTGACCAGGATAGTGGCCCGGCAGGCGATCACCACTGAGCAGCAACAATTGCTCCACACCAAGGGTCTTCATCGAGTCCATCTGGAGCAGCAAGTCGGCACGCTCGCGATCCTTGCCTGAAAAATGCAGCAGGGATGAAGCCGGATTTCCCAATACTTCAGCGGCTTCCAAGGGGCTCAAGTCCGAGTGCAGACCGACACGATCGGCGAAAGCTGGCAGTAGCGGCCAGCCTGCCAGGTGCCCGCGTTGCACGATTTGCTCAAGCGAGGCCAGGCGCGAAGGGGACTGTTGAGGAACGACCTCGAGCACGCAGACGAAGCGTCCTTCGTTTAGCGCCTGTTTCAATGAACTCAAGACAGCTCGATACCTTTTAGGTCAGAGGGGCGTCGTCGCAGCAGCCTCCTGGTGATAGTGCAAAGCAACCATCGCGATGACAGCCAGTAGCAGACCGGCGGCATGGAAGAAGAACAATTGCGCCGACGCCCAGCGGAGATAACCGCTCAAGCCGCGCTATGCGCGGCGATGTTGCGATATTGCCCTTTGAAATACAACAATGGCTGCGAAGCAGCAGCTTCTTGCAGGTCTAACGCTTTCACTTCACCAATCACGATCAGGTGATCGCCCGCAGCGTGTTCGGCGTAAATTTCGCAATCGAGCCAGTGAAGGCTGCCGGCAATGATCGGATTACCCAGCGGCGATTCCTGCCATTCGACGCCGTGCCACTTGTCTGTGCCTCGTCGAGCGAATTGGTTGGAAATCCTGACTTGCTCGTCCGACAGGATATTGACGACGAATCGACCTGCCCGGCGAATTTTTGGATAGCTGGCCGAACTGGACATTACGCTGAATGACACCAGCGGCGGACTCATCGACACGCTATAGAAAGACTGGCAAGTGAAGCCGATCGGCTCGCCATCGACGTGTGACGCAATCACCGTGATACCGGATGCGTAGTGCCCGAGCGCTTCGCGAAAGCTCAAAGGCTCGATGGCAGTGCTGGAAAGTGACATGGTAGATACCGAATACTGAGTGCGGCCCGGAAATATCAAAGCGGCGTATTTCGACAGATTCAGGGAGCCATTTCAAGGCACTCCCTGAAATCCACACAGCCTTCAATTCCCCGAGCACTACTTCCGACTTCAGCTCGGAACTAGTTCGAGAGTTCTTTTCGGACGATTTCCGCGCCCGCGCTCAAAGCACTCAGCTTGCCTCTCGCGACTGCACGTGACAAGGGAGCCATGCCGCAGTTGGTGCAAGGATAGAGCTTGTCGGCATCCACAAACTGAAGCGCTTTTCGCAACGTGCTGGCGACTTCCTCGGGGGTTTCAATGGTACCGGTTGCCACATCGATGGCCCCCACCATCACCTTCTTGCCTCGAATGAGTTCGATCAGATCCATGGGAACGCGAGAGTTGTGACATTCCAGCGAAACCATATCGATACTGGATTTTTGCAGCTTGGGGAAGGCTTCCTCGTATTGCCGCCACTCCGACCCCAGAGTCTTCTTCCAATCCGTATTGGCCTTGATGCCATAGCCATAGCAAATATGCACGGCGGTTTCACACTTGAGACCTTCAATCGCCCTTTCCAGGGTCGCGACGCCCCAATCATTCACCTCATCGAAGAAAACATTGAATGCGGGCTCGTCAAATTGAATGATATCGACGCCGGCGGCCTCCAGTTCCCTGGCTTCCTCGTTCAGGATCTTTGCGAACTCCCAAGCCAGTTTTTCGCGGCTCTTGTAATGATCGTCGTAAAGCGTATCGATCATGGTCATCGGGCCCGGCAAAGCCCATTTTATGGGCTGCCTGGTTTGCTGGCGCAAAAACCTGGCATCTTCAACGAAAACCGGTTTTTGTCGGGCAACCGCATCAACGACCGTCGGCACGCTTGCATCATAGCGATCGCGAATCCGAACGGTCTTACGGTTCTCAAAATCAACGCCGCTGAGGTGCTCAATAAACGTAGTAACAAAATGCTGGCGTGTTTGTTCGCCATCGCTGACGATATCAATACCTGCGTGCCGTTGTTCTTGCAACGACAAACGCAAAGCATCCTGTTTGCCCTCGGTCAATTGCTCATCCTGCAATTTCCAGGGTGACCAAAGCGTCTCGGGTTGTGCAAGCCAGGAGGGTTTAGGCAAGCTGCCGGCAGTTGAAGTGGGAAGCAATTTCTTCACGATATACGACCTTGCGTTTTTTATTAATCAAAGAGCGTAGTCAGCGGACCACTGCTCAAGAATGGCCTGGTATGGCTTGATAAATTGCTCCTCAACAAACCTTCCCTGCTCGACAGCCAGCCGGCTACGTTCTTCCCGATCGTAAACAATTCGAGTCAACGAAAAATCCTGATGCTTCAAACTGGGTTGATAGGATTTTCCTGCTGGAGAATTCGCATTGTAAATCTCGGGCCGGTAAATCTTCTGGAAGGTATCCATCGTGCTGATGGTGCCGATAAGCTCAAGATTGGTGTAATCGGCAAGCAAATCGCCGGCAAAATAAAAAGCCAAAGGTGCAACACTATTCGGAGGCATGAAATAGCGGACCTTCAACCCCATTTTTTCGAAATATTCGTCAGTCAAAGAATATTCGTCCTGCTGGTACTCGATACCCAATACAGGATGCTGATTGACAGTCCGGTGATAGGTCTTGCTACTCGAAACGCTTAGACATATAACGGGCGGTTTGGCGAAATGATCTCTGTAAGCTCTGGAATTTACGAAGCACTTGAACAGCTTTCCATGCAGCTCTCCAAAATTATCTGGCGTGGTGAATCCGGGCTGATTCTTGTTGTGCTCCAGCAATACTACACTGAAGTCATAATCTCGCACATAAGAGGAAAAGTTATTTCCTGCGATACCTTCAATGCATTCGTTAGTTTTTCGATCAACAATATTCGTTTTCAATATTTCGATCAAAGGAAGCGCGTCACCTCTGCTTTCCCCATCAATATTCAGTTCAACGGAAATGATTTCAAGTTTGACAGCGTAACGATCACCCTCAGGATTATCCCAATGCGCCAGCGCATTGAAACGATTGTCAATCATCCTGAAGGTGTTACGCAAGTTCTCCTGGCGACTCTTTCCTCTAGCCAGGTTAGCAAAGTTGGTCGTGATACGCGTATTTTCTGAAGGGCGATAGTCTTCATCGAAACAGATGCTGTTAATAGCAAATGTGAACTCTTTACTCATTGTTATCCTGCACCCTGGTTTCTGAAATGAATACTGCGTTTGTTCTTTGCTTTCAATGCTTCCCGCTTTTCTTCTCTGATTTTTTACTCAGCAGCCTCATTGGCATCGACATTCAGGACGAATTCCACGTTGAGCCGCGGCTGACCGGACATGAATCGATTTCATGCAACCATTAGTGATGCTCATGGCGCGGTGTACGTTGATCCGCGTAGTGACCATGTGCCGTGTGCTAATCAGAAGAAAAGTGACTGGCAGCGATGATATAGTTTTCATTGCATGAATGAAAATGGATTTATTTCATGCAGACATTAAATTTGTTCATGGAGTGAGCGATGCTGGATCGCAGTCATCTGATGGTCGTGCGGGAAGTGGAGCGGCAGGGTTCGCTCACGGCCGCCGCCGATACGCTCAATCTCACGCAGTCGGCGCTAAGCCATGCGGTGAAGAAGCTCGAGCAGCAGCTCGGTACGCCGGTGTGGACGCGCGAGGGACGTTCCATGCGGCTCACGCAGGCCGGACAGTACCTGCTGAGCCTCGCGAACCGGCTGCTGCCGCAATTCGAACTCGCCGAAGAGCGCATGAAGCAGTACGCGCAGGGCGAGCGCGGCACGTTGCGGATCGGCATGGAATGCGCGCCGTGCTATCAATGGCTGCTGAAGGTTGTGTCGCCGTATCTCGCGCGCTGGCCGGATGTCGACGTCGACGTGAAGCAGCGCTTCCAGTTCGGCGGCATCGGCGCGCTGATCGGCCATGAAATCGACGTGCTCGTCACGCCCGACCCGCTCAAGAAGTCCGAGCTGCATTTTCAGCCGGTGTTCGATTACGAGCAGGTGCTGGTGGTCGGCAATGACCACATGCTGGCCGGAGAAGCGTATGTCATGCCGGAGCAGTTGGCGCATGAGGTGCTGATCACGTATCCCGTCGAAACGGACCGGCTCGATATATACACGCAGTTCCTCACGCCCGCGAACATGGTGCCGAAGCGCCACAAGGTAATCGAGACGACCGACATCATGCTGCAGATGGTGGCGAGCGGCCGTGGCGTGGCGGCGTTACCTCGCTGGCTTGCGGAAGAATACGCGGGCTGGATGCCGCTCACGCCCGTGCAACTTGGAAAGAAGGGTATTACGAAGCAGATTTTCCTCGGCACGCGCAAGACTGATGACGACATCGATTATCTTGCGGCATTTGTGAAGGCGGCGCGGGAGTGGAAATGGGCGGAAGCAAAGATGCGAGACTAGTTTTGCATTGGGACATGAACAAAACTAATCGCTAGATGAAAAGATACCATTTCATCTTGCACGGCTCAGCCTCTATCATTTTCGCTGGAGAGCTTTAGCCGTTTGGCCTTTTAGCCTTTTGCCACCTGTGGACCCGTACCCCGCGTCGGGCCGCGCCACGCCGCGCCACGCCACGCCACGCCATCACGCAATGCTTGCGCCTGAAAATCAGCCGTGAGCGTCAGATACCTTTTTCTTCCAGGACTCCAATCCCATGTTCGAACGTCGCCGCTGCTCATTTGCCGAACATGAGAAAGCAATCAACTCGGCGATTTTCCCTGGCATCCAGGTGGTCTGCATGACGCATGCGATCGCGGGCAAGGCCGTCGCATTCAACGAGGCTGCATCGCTGGAGTTCAAGGCGCATCAGCCGCAGGCCGCGCGATGCGCGGCAGTGATGGATTGAGGTAAAACGACGATGACCAACTCCAACGAACGCAAATCCCTGCCCTTACCAGGCGGCCATCGGAAGGTTCTGCTGCATTCGTGCTGCGCGCCGTGTTCCGGGGAAGTCATGGAAGCCATGGTCGCTTCGGCGATCGATTTCACGATCTTCTTCTATAACCCGAACATTCATCCGCGCAAGGAGTACGACCTGCGCAAAGATGAAAACATCCGTTTTGCCGAGAAATTCGGCATCCCGTTCGTGGATGCCGACTACGATCGCGACAATTGGTTTGCGCGCGCCCGCGGCATGGAGAACGAACCCGAGCGCGGCGTTCGCTGCACGATGTGCTTCGACATGCGCTTTGAGCGCACGGCGCTGTACGCGCACGAGCACGGCTTTCCGGTGATCACCAGTTCGCTTGGCATTTCGCGCTGGAAGAACATGCAGCAGATCAACGACTGCGGCAAACGCGCGGCCTCTCACTATCCGGAACTGCTGTATTGGGATTACAACTGGCGCAAGGGCGGTGGTTCGGCTCGCATGATCGAAATCAGCAAGCGCGAGAATTTTTATCAGCAGGAATATTGCGGGTGTGTCTATTCGTTGCGCGACACCAACGAGCATCGCATCGCTACAGGACGCGAGCGAATCAGGCTGGGCGAGTTGTACTATGGGCAATCTTCAGCGGAGGAGAAGGACGCACAGCCTGCGGCGCTCAGGTCCTCACGTGCCACCTGATCTGGAAGAGGCGATCGGTGTTGCCGCGCTGCTCCACGACGTAACGCACGTGCCATTCGGTCATACGCTTGAGGATGAACAATGTCTGTTCGCGCGCCATGACAATGGCATCCGGCTCGCCAACATGCTGGCCGGCGAGCTCGGCATTGACGCGCCTCGGGCTTCGGGAAATCGTTGCAAGCCTGCTGGGTGTGGCTTCAGGCAAGAACGCGCCAGGCTGGGCGAAGGACATCGTGTCAGGTAGCATCGACGCCGATCTGCTCGACTATCTGCGCCGCGACAGCTTCTTTGCCGGGCTTTCCCGGAACTATAATGGCCGGATCTTCCGGTGCTTACGGTGGAAATCAACGGAATGAGGTGACTGGCCCGGGTACGCACGGAAAGACCGGTGCGCCCAAGCATGAACGTGGGTGAGCCAGAGGGGATGCCCAGAAATTCACTCAAACACTTTGAATGGTGGGCCGGGTCGGGTTCGAACCGACGACGGGATTTCTCCGGTGGATTATGAGTCCACTGCCTGCAACCAACACGGCGTCCGGCCCAAAGAGAAGCGCCGACAAAAAAGCCCGGTCTAGCAAAAGGCCGGGCCTTGTTCGACGACAGGCCGACATACTACACGAAAGCAGGCCGGCCTGGCGAGTGCACATGCACAGCATGCACACATGAAGCAAACAATCAGTTCCCTTCGAGGAACGATTTGAGCTTGTCCGAGCGGCTCGGGTGACGCAGCTTGCGCAGCGCCTTCGCCTCGATCTGGCGAATCCGCTCACGCGTCACGTCGAACTGCTTGCCCACTTCTTCGAGCGTGTGGTCTGTGCTCATCTCGATGCCAAAACGCATGCGCAGCACCTTCGCTTCGCGCGGCGTCAGCGAATCGAGCACGTCCTTCACCACGTCGCGCATCGAGGCATGCAGCGCGGCGTCCGCCGGCGCAACCGTGTTCGTGTCCTCGATGAAGTCGCCGAGATGTGAGTCGTCGTCGTCGCCGATCGGCGTTTCCATGGAGATCGGCTCCTTCGCGATCTTCATGATCTTGCGGATCTTGTCCTCCGGCATTTCCATCTTCTCGGCCAGCGTTGCCGGATCCGGCTCGAGACCGGTTTCCTGCAGAATCTGCCGCGAAATACGGTTCATCTTGTTGATCGTCTCGATCATGTGAACCGGAATGCGGATCGTGCGCGCCTGGTCCGCGATCGAGCGCGTGATGGCCTGGCGAATCCACCACGTCGCGTAGGTCGAGAACTTGTAGCCGCGCCGATATTCGAACTTGTCCACCGCCTTCATGAGGCCGATGTTGCCTTCCTGAATCAGGTCGAGGAACTGCAGCCCGCGATTCGTGTACTTCTTTGCGATCGAGATCACGAGACGCAGGTTCGCCTCGGTCATCTCGCGCTTCGCCTGGCGCGCCTTCAGTTCGCCGGCCGCCATCTGGCGGTTGGTTTCCTTCAGGTCCTTGAGCGGCAGCACCACGCGCGCCTGCAGGTCGAGCAGGCGCTGCTGCTGTTCGCGAATCGCCGGGATGTTGCGCGAGAGGATCGCGCTGTACCCGTGGTTCTCGCCCACGATCTTGTCGGACCACTCCAGATCGGTCTCGTTGCCCGGGAAACGCGCGATGAACTCCGAACGCGGCATGCCGCACCGGTCCACCACCGTGTGCAGAATCTGGCGCTCGACCTGGCGCACTTCGTCCACCTGGGCACGCAGCGTGTCGCACAGGCGCTCGACGGTGCGCGCCGTGAAGCGGATCGACATCAGCTCGTTCTGGATCGTTTCCTGCGCCTTGAGGTAGGACTTCGACTTGTAGCCTTCCTTCTCGAACGCACGGCGCATCTTGTCGAACCATTCGCTGATGAGCGCGAACTTCTCGAGCGAGGCGCGCTTGAGCGCCTCGAGCTGGGCTGCGTTGGCCGTCGCCTGCGCGGCGCCCTCGTCCTCTTCTTCCTCTTCTTCTTCCTCTTCCTCTTCGGCGTTCTCGTCTTCGTTCTCGATCGCTTCCGCTTCCTGCGCGGAGAAGCCGTCGGTATCTTCGGCATTCGGATCGATCAGGCCGTCGACGAGCTCGTCCACGCGGATCTCGTCGTTCGCCACGCGCTCGGCCATCGCGAGGATGTCGGCAATCGTGGTCGGGCATGCGGAGATCGCCATGACCATGTGCTTGAGGCCGTCTTCGATGCGCTTGGCGATTTCGATTTCGCCTTCGCGCGTGAGCAGCTCGACCGTGCCCATTTCGCGCATGTACATGCGCACGGGGTCGGTGGTGCGGCCGAATTCCGAGTCGACGGTGGACAGCGCAACTTCCGCTTCCTCTTCTACTTCGTCGTCCGAAGAAGCATTCGGCGCGTTGTCGTTGAGCAGCAGCGTTTCGGCATCGGGCGCCTGCTCGTACACGGCCACGCCCATGTCGTTGAAGGTGCTGATGATGCCTTCGATCGCCTCGGTCTCGGTGAAGTTGTCCGGCAGGTGATCGTTGATTTCGGCGTACGTGAGGAAGCCGCGCTCCTTGCCCAGCTTGATGAGCGCTCGCAGCTTCGAGCGACGCTCCTCGAGCTCTTCGACGGTCCCGGGCTGCGAGGACGCGAACGCGTCTTTCAGCAGCGCCTTTTCCTTCGCCCGCCGGTCGCGCGCACGGGCCTTTTCGCCCTTGCCCGCGGCGGGCGTGCTGTCTTCGCTCTGGCTTGCGTCGTCTTCGACGGATACTTCATTCAGCTTTTTCGTCATGGAGTTCGCCGTTTCGGCTATAGTCTCGACTCGCGGCTGGTGGACGTCAGCCTCTTGAACCGTGGATCCTGGAGCCTCGCGCTCTGCCACATCGTCCGCAATGGCAGGCACTTGCCTTGCACTACTCGAACCGGACCGCTTCGTTGCCGCTGGCGTTCGCGTTTGGGTTGCGGCTTTCGCCGCGCGTGTTGGCGCCGCTCTGCTGGCCGAAGCAGCCATGGTCTTCTTCCGGGCAGCGGGTTCTGGAGAGGTGGCGGTCGACTTGCTGGCGGAGTGGGTGGCGCTGGCCTCTCTGACCTTGCTGGTCGGCTCCGTCGAGCCTTTGCCTGTCGCCTTTTTTCCGCCTGTAGTCTTTGCCATTGCCATTCCGTCCTTGCTGGAAGCTGGGTATAAGCCCGGAAAAAAACAAAAACAAACCGCTGAAAACCTTTTATTATAGCACGCGAGGCAAAATCCCCCGGTGCGCCCTCCCTTACAAACCGAGCTGGCGTTTCATATCAGCCCGAGTCTGATTCAGCGCCATCAATTCCGCCAGTTCTTCGGGCGTGTGCCGCGACTGCCGCGAAAGCACGTCGAGCCGGTCGCAACAGGCGTCATAGCGCATCTTCAGGATCGCCGCCGTCAATTCCTCGCCCACCAGCCGCTCCTGCTCGCGCCGCTCTTCGGCCACCGTGGCGTCTTCGGGATTTTTCATCAATAAATCCCGAACGTTTTCATCATAGTCCAGAATTTCCCGAAAAATCTCCTCGAAGGTGGGGGCGTTCGCACCGTTGCGCAAGAGATCCGAAAGGAGCTGAAATGCCGCTGCATCGCCCAGTCCGCGGGCGTGCGTGGTCACTTCCTCGAAAAGTTCGCCGTGGCGCGTGAGCCCGATCAGGGCCCGCTCGGCCTCCTCGTCCAGTTGCGCGACGATGCGCGGATGCATTACGAGGTTGCGCAGCGCCTTGCGCTCGATCCCGGTCACGAGATGCCGGTCCTTGCGCGCCGGTGCCGCCCGGGCGGCCCGGGCGATCCGCGCGTCGACCTCGCACAGCGCCGCCACTTCCTCGAACGGCACGTCCAGCCGGTCCGCAAACATGTGCATGATCTGCGCGCGCAACGCGTTCGCCGGCAGCGCCTGCAGGAGCGGCTTGGCGTCGAACAGCGCCCGCGCGCGGCCCTCCGGCTGATCCAGTTCCTTGCCCGTCAGCACCTCGTTCAGCATGAACTGCGACAGCGGCATGGCCCGCTCGACCTGCTCGCGGAACGCCTCGGTGCCGAATTCGCGGACATAGCTGTCCGGATCGTGCTCCGGCGGCAGGAACAGGAACCGGATCGTGCGGTTGTCGGCTGCATGAGGCAGGCAGGCATCGAGCGCGCGCCGCGCGGCACGGCGGCCGGCCGAGTCGCCGTCGAAGCTGAAGATCACCGTATCGGTCTGACGCAGCAGCTTTTGCACGTGAATCGGCGTGCAGGCGGTGCCGAGCGTCGCGACGGCGTTCTGGAAGCCGAGCTGCGCCAGCGCGACCACGTCCATGTACCCTTCGACCACCAGCACGTACTGGTGCTCGCGAATCGCAAGACGCGCCTCGAAGAGGCCGTACAGTTCGCTGCCCTTGTTGAATAACGGCGTTTCCGGCGAATTCAGATACTTGGGCTCGCCGCCGTCGAGCACCCGCCCGCCGAAGCCGATCACGGCACCCTTGACGTTGCGGATCGGGAACATGACCCGGTCGCGAAAGCGGTCGTAGCGGCGGGCCTGCCCTTGGGCATCCTGCTTTTCGCTGACGATCACGAGCCCGGTTTCGACCAGCGCATCGTCACGATAATTGGCGAATGCCGACTCCAGGTTCTGCCAACCATCGGGCGCATAGCCAAGGCCGAAGCGCGCTGCGATCTCGCCCGTAAGGCCGCGTTTTTTCAGGTACTGGATCGCATCAGGCGCGCTGCGCAGTTGCCTGCGGTAGTAGTCACACGCCGTCTGCATGATGTCGGACAAGGCGGTGGCGACCGCCTTCGAAGGACCGCTCGGGTAGCCGCCCGCGCCGGCACCGCCCCCGCCACCACGCATCGGCGACGGTTCCTGCGGCACCGTGAGTCCGACCGATTGCGCGAGCTCGTTGACGGCCTCGGGAAACGTGAGGCCCGCGTGCTCCATCAGGAAACCGATGGCGGTGCCGTGAGCGCCGCAGCCGAAGCAGTGATAGAACTGCTTCGTTGGACTAACGGTAAACGACGGGCTCTTTTCGTTGTGGAACGGGCACAGGCCCATGAAGTTCGCGCCGCCCTTCTTGAGCTGCACGTAGCGCCCCACCACGTCGACGATATCGACGCGGTTCAGCAGATCCTGCAGGAACGAATGCGGAATCATCGGGACGAATGCGCTCCGGCTGGCTGGGTGATGCGGATGGTGCGGACGATGCGGGCTCGCGTCCCGGTAGTCCAGATCGCGCCGCCCGCGAGGCGCCTCACCTTACTTCGAGAGCGCGGCCTTGACCAGCGCGGACACGGCCGTCATGTCGGCACGGCCGGCGAGTTTGCCCTTGAGCACGCCCATCACCTTGCCCATGTCCTGCGGGCCGGCGGCGCCCGTCTGCGCGACCGCCGCCTGCACTTCAGCGGCGACTTCCGCTTCGGAGAGCTGCGCGGGCATGTAATCGGCGAGCACCTTCAGCTCGGCGGCCTCTTTCTCCACGAGATCCGTGCGGCCCGCGGCCTCGAACTGGCTGATCGAGTCCTTGCGCTGCTTGATCATCTTGTCGATCACGGCCGTGATGCCCGCGTCGTCGAGCGTCACCCGGTCGTCGACCTCACGCTGCTTGATCGCGGCGAGCAGCAGACGAATCGTGGCGAGGCGCTCGGTTTCGCGCGCGCGCATCGCGGCTTTCATGTCGTCGTTGATCCGGTCCTTGAGGCTCATCACTCACCTGAAATACGTTGGGGTTACGAATATCCGGGCGTACCGAGGCGCTGACACCCCATGCATCGCTGGCCGCACACACATCATATCAATGCAAAAACCCGCCTGGAAACGCTTCCAGGCGGGTCGGCGCAAATTCTCGATGGTCGCGACCACACCAGAGGGGCAGCAACGGCCGCTTCAGCCGACATTCACGGCCGACTGCGGCCAGACCACGGCAATGCCGGAATCAGTACAGCTTCTTCGGCAGCATCTGGCTGCGCAGGCGCTTGAAGTGGCGCTTCACAGCCGCAGCCTTCTTGCGTTTACGCTCAGCCGTCGGCTTTTCGTAAAACTCGCGCGCGCGAAGTTCGGTCAGCAGACCGTTCTTCTCGATCGTGCGTTTGAAGCGGCGCATGGCAACTTCAAAGGGTTCATTTTCTTTTACACGGATGGTCGTCATTTTCCAATAACGGATCGGGAGTAAAGGGAATTGAGTATAGCAGGTACAAAGCGCGACATCGCCCGGCCGATTGGCGGAAATACCCGGGGCAGCGCGGTCTGCGAACCGCTCATTCGACACCCGGCCCGACCAGCAACAGAGGCAACCGCGTGATCTCGACGGCGCGCTGCGCCACGCTGCCCGGCAACCAGCGCGCGACGCCCCGGCGCCCATGAAGTGTTCCATCCCGATTCGGGAAGCTGGCCAACAATGACCGGCATCAAACCCGCAAGACGCGGCAGGCGATCCCGACCGGAAATGTTGATCGCATTGCCGGATCGCGTCGACCAGGGCGAACGTCAGGCTTTTTCCACGGTCGCCGAATATTGCGCGGCGGCCTCACCCGCCGCCACGCCCGAAGCCCACGCCCACTGGAAGTTATAGCCGCCCAGCCAGCCGGTCACGTCCACCGCCTCGCCGATAAAGTAGAGGCCCGGCATCCGCTGGCTCATCATCGTGGCCGACGAAAGTTCACGCGTGTCGACCCCACCGCGCGTCACCTCGGCCTTCTTGTAGCCCTCGGTGCCCGTGGGTGTCAGCGTCCATTGTGCGAGGCCTTCGCCTATGCGGCGCAGCGTCTTGTCGGGCAGGTCGGCGAGACGTGCGTCGGCCGCGACCTGATGCCCTTCGAGCCAGACATGCGCGAGCCGCGCCGGGACCCATTCGGCCAGCAGAGTGCCGATCTGGCGTTTGGACAC
This sequence comes from Paraburkholderia acidipaludis NBRC 101816, assembly GCF_000684975.1. Lineage (GTDB taxonomy): Bacteria > Pseudomonadota > Gammaproteobacteria > Burkholderiales > Burkholderiaceae > Paraburkholderia > Paraburkholderia acidipaludis. The sequence goes on from NZ_BAXZ01000017.1 coordinate 134,374, forward strand.
GCCCTTGGCTTCGACGAGCGCGGCGGCCGGATCACGCTCGGGCAGCAGGTTCACGCGAATGGGCTGCCCCGGCTGCCAGAAGCTCGATATCTGCAGCACGCCGGGGCCGGACAGGCCGCGATGCGTGAACAGCAGGTCCTCGTCGAATGCTCCGCCCGCCTTGCGCTCCCCGGTCGCGATATGAACGTCGAGCGACACGCCCGAAAGCGCCGCATACGGCGCCCACTCGTCGTGAGCGAAGGTAAGCGGCACGAGCGCCGGGCGCGTGTCGATGAGTTTGTGGCCGAACTGCTTCGCGATGCGGTACGCAAAATCGGTTGCACCGATCTTTGGAATCGAGAGCCCGCCCGTCGCGATCACCAGCGCGTGGGCGCGAATCGTGCCCTGTGGCGTGCCGAGGGTGAAACCTGCGCCGTCCGAGTGGCTCACCGCCTCCACGGGCAGCGGACGGCGCCAGGCCACGCCGCCGGCGTCGCATTCAGCGCGCAGCACGTCGATGATCGCCTCGCTCGACTGGTCGCAAAACAACTGTCCCTTGTGCTTTTCGTGCCAGGTCACGCGATGCTGGCGCAGCAGCGCGAGAAAATCGCGCGGCGTGTATCGCGCGAGCGCCGAGCGGCAAAAATGCGGGTTCGCCGAAAGATAATTGCCCGGACCGGCGTGCAGATTCGTGAAGTTGCAGCGGCCGCCGCCCGAAATGCGGATTTTTTCCGCGAGGCGCGGCGCATGATCGATCAGCGCCACACGGCGCCCCTGCTGGCCGGCCACCGCCGCACACATCATCCCGGCCGCCCCGGCGCCGATCACGGCGATGTCGAAAGATTCCATGGCGCGCATTCTACCTGCCCCATCGTCGCGCATCCGGGCACGGCAGCCCGGAATCGCCGACGCCCGGCCCCGCCGGCCGTGTTTCATGCGTACTGCTATACTTTCGTGCTTCCCGCTCACTTCGTACCGGCAAGGATTTGCGGCCGGATCCGGCATCCGCAAACCCCAGCGCCCGTCTCACCATGCTCGTTCTCGGCATAGAAAGCTCCTGCGACGAAACCGGCCTTGCGCTCTACGACACCGAGCGCGGCCTGCTCGCCCACGCCCTGCATTCGCAGATCGCCATGCATCGCGAGTACGGCGGCGTCGTGCCGGAGCTCGCCTCGCGCGACCACATCCGCCGCGCGTTGCCGCTGCTCGAAGAAGTGCTGGAGCAAAGCGGCGCGGCGCGCGGCGACATCGACGCAATCGCCTATACGCAGGGCCCCGGCCTCGCGGGCGCGCTGCTGGTGGGCGCGAGCATCGCCAATGCGCTCGCCATGGCCTGGAATCGTCCGACGGTCGGCATCCACCATCTCGAAGGGCATCTGCTCTCGCCGCTTCTCGTCAGCGCGCCGCCGCCGTTTCCGTTCGTGGCGCTGCTCGTCTCGGGCGGCCACACGCAGCTCATGCGCGTGACCGACGTGGGCGTGTACGAAACCTTGGGCGAGACGCTCGACGATGCCGCCGGCGAGGCCTTCGACAAGACTGCCAAGCTGCTGGGTCTCGGTTATCCGGGAGGTCCTGAAGTCTCGCGGCTCGCCGAGTTCGGCACTCCCGGAGCGATCGTGCTGCCGCGACCGATGCTGCATTCCGGCGATCTCGACTTCAGCTTCAGCGGACTGAAAACGGCCGTGCTGACGCACGTGAAGAAGCTGGGCCCGAACCTCTGCGAGCAAGGCAAAGCCGATATCGCGCGCGGTTTCGTCGATGCGGCCGTGGAAGTGCTCACGGCCAAGTCGATCGCCGCGCTCAAACGTACGAAATTGAAGCGCCTTGTGGTGGCGGGCGGTGTGGGCGCGAACAAGCAGTTGCGCGAAACGCTTTCGGCGGCCGCGCAAAAGCGCGGCTTCGAGGTCCACTACCCCGACCTTTCGCTATGCACCGACAACGGCGCGATGATCGCGCTCGCCGGCGCGATGCGCCTTGCGCGGTGGCCCGAGCAGGCCACGCGGGATTACGCTTTCACGGTCAAACCGCGCTGGGATCTGACTTCGCCCGGACGGTAAAACGCCGTTTCTGCCGCTGCAACGGCAACAAAAAGCCGCCTCGGAAGGCGGCTTTTTTCGTTCTGCGTAAGGTCTCCGGAGATCACCCGAGCGTACGCTTGTCATGCTCGATCACAGCATACGCACTGTGATTGTGGATCGACTCGAAGTTCTCGGCTTCCAGCACGTAAGCGGCAACGCGTGCGTCGGCATTCAGGCGCACGGCCACGTCGCGCACGAGATCCTCGACGAACTTCGGATTCTCATACGCGCGCTCGGTCACGAACTTCTCGTCCGGACGCTTGAGCAGGCCCCACAGCTCGCACGACGCCTCTTCCTCGGCAATCCGGATGAGATCCTCCACCGGCAGATCACCCGCCAGCTCGGCGTCGATCGTGACGTGCGAGCGCTGGTTGTGCGCGCCGTACTGCGAAATCTTCTTCGAGCACGGACAAAGGCTCGTCACCGGCACGAGCACCTTCAGGAAGAGGCGCGTCTGGCCGTCACGCGTCTCGCCCGTCAGCGTCACCTCGTAGTCGAGCAGGCTCTCCACGCCCGACACCGGCGCCACCTTCTTCACGAAGTACGGGAACGACACCTCGATGCGGCCCGCCTGCGATTCGAGCTTTTCGAGCATGGCGGCCAGCATCGTGCCGAACGTCGCGGACGTCAGCGGCGCCTTGTGCTCCTCGAGCAGCGCAACGAAGCGCGACATGTGCGTGCCCTTCTGGTCGGACGGCAGATGAACGTCGAGGTTCCACGTGCCGACCGTCGGCTGCACGTCGCCGTTGCCGGTCACGACAGTCAGCGGATGGCGCACGGCCTTCACGCCCACGCGCTGGATCGGAATCTGGCGGGTATCGACGGAGCTTTGCACGTCCGGCATCACAAAAGCCGGGTTCATCTGGTTCATGTTCTTGTCCTTGATGCCGCGCGCTGCGCGGCGCGCAATGGCAAGCGCCGGCATGAGCCGGCGCTTGCAGGCGGGTTCGGGGCTCGTCGAGCCGCCCGCCCGCGGGTTCAAACGGAAGATGGGCTAACGCAGGCGCCAACACCCGGTACGAACCGGGCAGGCGCGCCGCGAGGCGCTGATTCCGGCCTCGCCCAACTCAGGCGACGCGCATCACCGACTTGCCGGACGCGTTCGCCGCGCGGTCGAGGAAGCGCTCGCGAATCGACTTCGCGATCCCTGCCGCGTCGAGCCCCACGCCGGCCAGCAACTTGGCCGGGTCGCCGTGATCGATGAAGCGATCAGGAAGGCCCAATTGTAGTACGGGCTTGATAACCCCACTTTCAAGCAGGGCTTCCACGCAGGCCGAACCCGCGCCGCCCATGATGCAGCCTTCCTCGACCGTCACGAGATAGTCGTGCGTCTCGGCGAGCTGGCGCACGAGTTCCGCGTCGAGCGGCTTCACGAAGCGCATGTTCGCCACGGTGGCGTCGAGTTCCTCGGCTGCCTTCAGCGACGGTGCAACCATCGTGCCGAACGCGAGGATCGCAATGCGCTGGCCTGCCGGTGCGCTGCTTTCGCGGCGAACCTCGCCCTTGCCCACCGGCAGCGCCGCCATCTGCTTGACGGTGGCGACGCCCGTGCCCGCGCCGCGCGGATAACGCACTGCCGTCGGGCAGTCCTGCTGGAGCGCCGTGTAGAGCATCTGGCGGCACTCGTTCTCGTCCGAGGCGGCCATGACCATCATGTTCGGAATGCAGCGCATGAACGCGAGGTCGTAGGCACCCGCGTGCGTTGCACCGTCAGCGCCCACGAGGCCCGCGCGGTCGATCGCGAACACGACCGGCAGGTTCTGCAGCGCGACGTCGTGGATCAGTTGGTCATACGCGCGCTGCAGAAAGGTCGAGTAGATCGCGACAACGGGCTTGAGGCCTTCGGTCGCGATACCGCCCGCGAACGTCACCGCGTGCTGTTCGGCAATACCCACGTCGTAATAGCGGTCCGGGAAGCGCTTCTCGAACTCGACCATGCCCGAGCCTTCGCGCATGGCCGGCGTGATGCCGATCACGCGCGAATCGAGTTCGGCGGCATCGCACAGCCACTCGCCGAAGACCTGCGTATAGGTCTTCTTGCTCGGCGCCGTGGACGGCTTGATGCCTTCGGCCGGATTGAACTTGCCGGGGCCGTGGTAGAGCACGGGGTCCGCTTCGGCGAGCTTGTAGCCCTGGCCTTTCTTCGTCACGACGTGCAGGAATTGCGGACCGCGCAGTTCCTTGATGTTCTGCAGCGTGGGAATCAGCGAATCGAGATCGTGACCGTCGATCGGGCCGATATAGTTGAAGCCGAACTCTTCGAACAACGTGGCCGGCACGATCATGCCCTTGGCGTGCTCCTCGAGCTTGCGCGCGAGGTCGAGCACGGGCGGCGCATGACGCAGTACGCGCTCCACGCCGGCACGCGCCGCTGCGTAGAAGCGGCCCGACATGAGGCGCGCGAGATGGCGATTCAGCGCGCCCACCGGCGGCGAAATCGACATGTCGTTGTCGTTGAGGATCACGAGCAGCGGCACGTCGTCTTCCACGCCGCCGTTGTTCAGCGCCTCGAAAGCCATGCCGGCCGTCATCGCGCCGTCGCCGATCACGGCGATGCCCATGGCGTCGTCGCCCTTGAGCTTGCTCGCGATGGCCATGCCGAGCGCCGCCGAGATCGACGTGCTCGAGTGCGCGGTGCCGAACGTGTCGTACGGCGACTCGTCGCGTTTGGGGAAGCCCGAGATGCCGCCGAGCTGGCGCAGCGTGTGCATCTGGTCGCGGCGGCCGGTCAGGATCTTGTGCGGATAGGTCTGATGGCCGACGTCCCAGACGATGCGATCGCGCGGCGTGTCGAACACGTAGTGCAGCGCGATCGTCAGTTCGACCGTACCGAGGTTGGACGACAAATGGCCGCCCGTCTGCGAGACGCTGTCGAGAACGAAGGCACGCAGTTCGTCGGCAAGCGGTTGCAACTGGCGGCGATCAAGGCGGCGCAAATCCGCCGGGTCGTCAATGGTTTTCAGCAAGTCGTACATCGTCGTTCCAGTCCAGGAAATCGGGCGCTCCCGCACTTCTGGCACACATTACGTCCCCTTTCATGTGCGCGGGCGGGTGGCGCGGTCAGCTGACCCGGTTCACCACCAGGTCAGCGAGTTCGGCAAGGCGCCTTGCGGGCGCGCCGAACGGTTCGAGGGCCGCATGCGCGTCGCTGCGCAACTGCTGCGCCAGCGCCCGCGATGCGTCCAGACCGATGATCGACACGTAGGTCGGCTTGCCGTCCTTCGCATCCTTGCCAGCGGTCTTGCCGAGCGTCGCCGAGTCGGCGGTGACGTCGAGAATGTCGTCCACCACCTGGAAGGCGAGGCCCACTGCCGCTGCGTACGCGTCGAGCGCGCGCAGCGTGCCGGCGGAGGGCGTCTCGCCCGCCACCGCGCCCATGCGGACCGACGCGCGCAACAGCGCGCCGGTCTTCAGCCGGTGCATCGTTTCGAGTTCTTCGCGCGTGAGCGCACGCCCCACGCTCGCGAGGTCGATGGCCTGGCCGCCGGCCATGCCGATCGAACCGCTTGCGAGCGCCAGCTCGCGCACGAGCGATGCCTGACGCGAGGGCGCCTCGCGCAGTCCCGGCACGTCCGACGTCAGCGTAATGAAAGCCTGCGACTGCAGCGCGTCGCCCACCAGCAGCGCCGTCGGTTCGTCGTACTTGACGTGGACCGTCGGCTTGCCGCGGCGCATGTCGTCGTTGTCCATGCACGGCATGTCGTCGTGCACGAGCGAGTAGACGTGGATCATCTCCAGCGCGCAGGCCGCCGCGTCGAGCGCCTCGGGCGTCGCGCCCGTCAGTTCGCCCGCAGCATGGCACAGAAGCGGCCGAACGCGCTTGCCGCCGCCCAGCACGGCATAACGCATGGCGTCATGCAGGCTCGCGGGCAGCACGTCGGCTGCCGGCAAATAGTGTTCGAGCGCGCTCTCGACCCGGTCCAGCACCAGCCGGGTCCATTGTTCAAAAGTCATAGATCGTCGTCTCCGCCCGTTGCGGATGTCGTATTGAGGGGCGCGGGCTTGAGCGTTTCGCCGTCGAGCACGCGCACCTGTTGTTCAACCTTTTCCAGCTGCTGCTGGCAGAACTTCACCAGCACGGCGCCGCGCCGGTACGCGTCCAGCGATTCCTCGAGACTCAGGCTGCCGCCTTCCATGCGCGCCACGAGCGCATCGAGCTCGGCCAGCGCGGCCTCGTAGCTCTCGGGCTGCCGCGGGTCGCCGCCACTGTTGCCGCCGTCGTCGTTGCCGTTTTCAGCCCCTTCGGCGCGGTCTTTCGTTGCGGATTTCGCCATGAGTCGTCGCAGAATTGAAACAAGGCGGACATTCTACGGCAAAAGCGCGGAATCCGACCCGCTCGCCCACTTGCACCCTCTTACCGCCACAGGTGCGATCCTGACCGAAATCCGCCACGCCAGCACGCCGATCGCGTTGCCTGGAGGCAAATTTGGCAAAAATCAGTGACTTAGCTACCCCTTGGGGGTGGAAACGGGTATACTAGCCGGCTCCCTAAATCGAATCTTCGATGGTTGGGTTGTTCACTGCTTTCACGTCTTCATCGGGAGTGGGAATGTCCAATCTGAGCAATGCATTGCAGCTGAAGTCTATCCACAGCCAGCTGCCAGTCACCGCTTATTTTGACGAAGCGCTTCTCCAGCGCGAAATCGAAACGCTTTTCCAGAAAGGTCCTCGTTACGTCGGGCACGAGCTGATGGTGCCCGAAGCGGGGAATTATTTTGCACTGCCCGGCGAAAAAGAAGGCCGCGTGCTGGTGCGTAACAAGCAAGACCAGGTCGAGCTGCTCTCGAACGTCTGCCGCCACCGCCAGGCCATCATGCTAAACGGTCGCGGCACGGCAGACAATATTGTATGTCCGCTGCATCGCTGGACCTACGACCTCAAGGGCGAACTGCTCGGCGCACCGCACTTCGCGGACAAACCTTGTCTGAACCTGAACCGCACGCCGCTGCAGCAATGGAACGGCCTGCTCTTCGAGTCCGCGGGACGCGACATCGCGCGCGACCTCGCCCGCCTCGGGCCCGCGAAGCACCTCGACTTCACGGACTATATGTTCGATCACGTCGAGGTCCACGAGTGCAACTACAACTGGAAGACCTTCATCGAGGTCTATCTGGAGGACTACCACGTCGTGCCGTTCCACCCGGGCCTCGGCCAGTTCGTCTCGTGCGACGACCTGAGGTGGGAATTCGGCGAGTGGTACAGCGTGCAGACCGTGGGCGTGCACAGCCAGCTCGGCAAGCCGGGCAGCCCGACGTACCGCAAGTGGCACGACGAAGTCCTGCGCTTCCGTAACGGCGTGCCGCCGGAATTCGGCGCGATCTGGATGGTGTACTACCCGAATCTCATGATCGAGTGGTATCCGCACGTGCTCGTGGTGTCGTGGCTGATTCCCGAGGGTACGCGGAAGACGAAGAACATCGTCGAGTTCTATTACCCCGAGGAAATCACGCTGTTCGAGCGCGAGTTCGTCGAGGCCGAGCGTGCCGCCTATATGGAAACGGCTGTCGAGGACGACGAGATCGCCGAGCGCATGGACGCCGGCCGCCGCGCGCTGTTCGAGCGCGGCGTTTCGGAAGTCGGCCCGTATCAGAGCCCGATGGAAGACGGCATGCAGCACTTCCACGAGTTCCTGCGGCGCGAACTGGGAACGATCTGATCGCTTGCTTGATCCATAAGCAGCGCATGCCGATGCATCAAGGAAAGACGGGCCACGGCCCGTCTTTTTGTTTAGACTGACGGCATCGGGCCGGCCTTGCCGGCCGTGCATCTCTCAGCTTTGCATGGGTTCGCACCAAAGCGCTGAAGCGCCAGGTGCGATCGACAAGGAGCCGCCGTCATGCCCCACACGCACTACACCACGCTCATCTCCGCCGCCAATCTCTACGAACGCCTGACCGCTGCGCCGGGCAGCGTGCTCGTGTTCGACTGCCGCTTCGATCTTGCGAACGCCGGCAGCGGCGAAGCGGCTTACACGGCCAACCACATTCCCGGCTCCCAGTATCTCCACCTCGACCGCGACCTCTCCGGCGCGAAGACCGGCAAGAACGGCCGTCATCCGCTGCCCGAGCGCGCGGCGCTCGTCAGCACGCTCGCGGCGCACGGCCTCAACGCCGGGCAGCAGGTCGTGGCTTACGACGCCCAGGGCGGCAGCTACGCCGCGCGCCTGTGGTGGCTGCTGCGCTGGCTCGGTCACGATTCGGTGGCGGTGCTCGACGGCGGCCTGCAGGCTTGGGAAGCGGCCGGCTATCCGCTCTCGAGCGACGTGCCGCTTCCCGTGCCCGGCAACTTCAAGGCGGGTGCGCCGCTGCAGGTGACGGTCGATGTGCAGGCTGTGGTGCGCAATCTCTCGACGCACGACCTGCTGGTCGTCGATGCGCGCGCCGCAGACCGCTATCGCGGCGAGAACGAAACGATCGACCCGGCGGCCGGCCACATTCCGGGCGCGCGCAACCGCTTCTTCAAGGACAACCTCGGCGCCGACGGCCGCTTCAAGCCCGCGCACACGCTGCGAGACGAGTTCTCGGCGGTGCTGACCAGCACGACGCTCGAACACGTCGTGCTGCAATGCGGCTCGGGCGTCACGGCTTGCCACAACGCGCTCGCGATGGAGATCGCGGGCCTGCACGGCGCGGCGCTCTACGGCGGCTCGTGGAGCGAATGGTGCGCCGATCCTGCGCGCCCGATCGCGACGGGACCCAATCCCTGAGCGTGCCGCCCGGGATCGGGTCGTACATCGGGTCAAACTCGCCTCAACCGCGCGGCGTCACCCGACGCCGTGCTCCCTGAACCACGCCAGCGCGCGCTTCCAGCCGTCTTCGGCGTCGGCCTGGCGGTAGCTCGGGCGATAGTCGGCGAAGAAGGCGTGGCCCGCGTCGTCATACACGACGAAGTCCGAGCCGCGCCCGCCCTGTGGCCCCTGCGCGATTGCCTGCTTCATCTGCGCGAGCGTGTTCTGCGGAATGCTCGGGTCCTGGCGGCCGTAGAGCCCCAGCACGGGCACCTGCAGGCTGCCCGCGAGGTCGAGCGGATTGGCCGGCATGGTCGCCGTATGCGGCCCCGCCACGCGCCCATACCACGCCACGGCGGCCTTCAGATGCGGATTGTGCTCGGCATAGAGCCAGCTGATGCGCCCGCCCCAACAGAACCCGTTGATGCCCACGCGCTTCAGGTCGCCGCCATGCTGCCCGGCCCAGGCGACGGTCGCGTCGAGATCGGACATCACCTGTGCGTCGGGGACCTTGCTCGCGATGTTCTGGTCGATCTGCTGGATCGTCGGATAAACCGATGCATCGCCCTCGCGCACGAAGAGGTCCGGGGCGATGGCGAGGTAACCGAGCTTCGCGAAACGCCGGCACACGTCGGCGATGTGCTCGTGCACGCCGAAGATCTCGTGCACGACGATGATCACCGGCAGATGCGTCTTGCCGAGCGGTTGGGCCCGGTACGCCGGAATCAGCGTGCCGTTCGACTCGAAGCCCACCTCGCCGGCTTCAAGACCCACGGCGTCGGTGTGAATGGTCTGCGCGGAAACCGGCAGCACGGCTGCGGCAAAGCCGCTGCCGAGCGCGGCCTTCAGGAAAGTGCGCCGGTTGAACGGCACGTGCGGAACAAGCGAATCGACTTCGGGCTTCAGCATGCAACGCTCCTCGTTAGACGGCATTCAATGCAGTTTCACGCGTGGCAGCGTCGTGCGGCGCAGCCAGTGCGCGAAGGTGTCGAGCACCATGCGCGCATAGCCGTGCAGCGCGGCGATATGCATGCGGTACAAGGACATATACATGAAACGGGCGAACAAGCCTTCGATCAGCATGCTACCGCCAATCACCCCGCCCATCAGATTGCCGACCGCGCTGAAATGGCCGAGCGACACCAGCGAGCCGAAGTCGCGATAGGTGAACTCGGGCAGCGACCGGCCTTCGAGCTGGTTGCCGAGCGAGCGCAGCAGGAAGGCCGCCTCCTGGTGGGCGGCCTGGGCGCGCGGCGGCACGCCGCGCTCATGTCCGGGCCATTCGCAGGCGGCGCAGTCGCCGAACGCGAAGACGTTGTCGTCGGCTTCGGTTTGCAGCGTGCGGCGCACGATCAGCTGGCCCAGCTTGTTGACGGGCAGACCGTCGAGCTGGGCCAGCACCGGCGGTGCCGAGATGCCCGCCGCCCAGACCGTGAGGTCGGCGCGCAAGGCCTTGCCGCTTGCCGTGCGCACCACGCCCGGGGCAACTTCCGTCACGCGCTCGCTGGTCAGGATCCGCACGCCGAGCTTCGTCAACAGCTCGGCCGTTGCCGACGAAACGCGCTCCGCCAATGCGGGCAGAATGCGCGGGCCGGCCTCGATCAGCACGATGCCCACGTCGTGGCTGGGATCGAGCTTGTGAAGGCCATAGGCGGAGAGCACCTGCGCGGTATTGCGCAGCTCGGCCGAAAGCTCGACGCCCGTTGCGCCTGCGCCAATGATCGCGATCTGCACGCGCCGCTCGTCGCGAGGCGGGCCGCCTTCGGGCGCCGGCTCGGGCTCCTGATGCTCGGCGCGTATGCACGCCGCGATAAGCCGCTTGCGAAAGCGTTCGGCCTGCGCCACGGTGTCGAGTGCGAGGGAATTTTCCGCGGCGCCTGGCACACCGAAGAAATGCGTCGTGCTGCCGATCGCCAGCACGAGCGTATCGTATTCGAGCTCGCGCGGCGGCAGCATATCGCCGCCGTCCTCGTCCTTCACCGCGCCGAGGCTGATGCGCTTCGCCGCGCGGTCAAGGCCAGTGAGCTCGCCCTGCTGGAACTCGAAGCCGTGCCAGCGCGCCTGTGCCGCGTATTCGAGCTCCTGCGTGAACGGATCCATGCTGCCTGCGGCGACCTCGTGCAGGAGCGGCTTCCAGATATGGGTCGGATAGCGGTCCACCAGCGTCACGCTCGCGCGCGGCGGCGCTCCTCTGCGGGCCTTGCCGTAGCGGTCGCCCAGCCGTGTCGCGAGCTCCAGTCCGCCAGCCCCTCCTCCCACAACGATAAAGCGATGCATAGACCCTCCGTGCGTGTTGTCTGGCGTCAGAACGGCCGGCAATGCGTGCCGGCCTACGCATTCTCGGCCGACGCCGCACGTCACGGCAAGCATGCGCCGGGCATGCCGGTCATGCGAGCCGCGTGCTTGCGCCAGCCGGCGTGCGCGGGTACTGCATCGTTACACTCCCTCAGTGCGCTTCCTCCCAGTTCGCGCCCACGCCCACCTCGGCGACGAGCGGCACCTTGAGCTGGGCCACCGAGCACATCAGTTCCGGCAGACGCTTGCGGACTTCGGCGAGTTCCTCGTCCGGCACTTCGAGCACGAGTTCATCGTGCACCTGCATGATCATCTTCGTGCGCATGCGCGTGCCGTCGAGCCACTTCTCGACCGCGATCATCGAAAGCTTGATGAGGTCCGCCGCGGTGCCCTGCATCGGCGCGTTGATCGCGGCGCGCTCGGCCGCCTGGCGGCGCGGGCCGTTGCCGCCGTTGATCTCGGGCAGCCAGAGACGGCGGCCGAACACGGTTTCGACATAGCCGCGCGATTTCGCGTCCATGCGGGTCTCGTCCATGTAGCGCGCCACGCCCGGATAGCGTGCGAAATAGCGGTCGATATAGAGCTTCGCCGCGTCGCGCGTGATGCCGAGATTCGAGGCGAGCCCGAACGCGCTCATGCCGTAGATCAGGCCGAAGTTGATGACCTTGGCGATGCGGCGCTGGTCGGCGCTCACTTCGAGCGGCGTCACGCCGAACACTTCGGCGGCGGTGGCGCGGTGAATGTCGTCGCCGCGCGCGAACGCGGCGAGCAGCGACTCGTCGCCCGAGATGTGCGCCATGATGCGCAGCTCGATCTGCGAATAGTCGGCCGAAACGATCTTGCAGCCGGGCGCGGCGACGAACGCCTCGCGAATGCGGCGCCCCTCGCCGGTGCGCACCGGAATGTTCTGCAGATTCGGATCGTTCGACGCGAGACGCCCCGTAACCGCCACGGCCTGCGCGTAGTTCGTATGCACGCGGCCCGTCTGCGCGTTGACCATGCGCGGCAGCTTGTCGGTATAGGTGGACTTCAGCTTCGAGAGGCCGCGATGCTCGAGCAGCAGCTTCGGCAGCGGGTAGTCTTCGGCGAGCTTCTGCAGCACTTCTTCGTCGGTGGACGGCGCACCGCTAGGCGTTTTCTTCACGACGGGCAGCTGCAGCTTCTCAAAGAAGATCTGGCCGATCTGCTTCGGCGAGCCGAGGTTGAACTCGCCGCCCGCGAGCGCATACGCTTCCTGCTGGAGCTCGACGAGACGCACGGCGATTTCAGCGCTCTGACGCTCGAGACGCTCCGCATCGATCAGGACTCCGTTGCGTTCCATCTGGCGCAGCACGCGCGAGGTGGGCATCTCGATCTCGCGGTACACGTAGCCGAGTCCCTTCTCCTGCTCGATCTGCGGATAGAGCGCGAGATGCAGCTGCAGCGTGATGTCGGCATCTTCCGCCGCATATTCGGCCGCCTTGTCGAGCGCGACTTCGTCGAAGCCGATCTGCTGCGCACCCTTGCCCGCCACTTCCTCGTACTTGATCGTCTTGATGCCGAGGTGACGCAGCGCGAGGCTGTCCATGTCATGGCTGCGATGCGATTCGAGCACGTACGATTCGAGCATCGTGTCGTACTCGACGCCGCCCAGCGCAATGCCGTAGTTCGCCAGCACCTGCTCGTCGTACTTCATGTGCTGGCCGACCTTCTTGTACTGCTCGCCTTCGAGCCAGGGCTTCAGGCGCGCGAGCACTTCGTCGAGCGGCAGTTGCTCGGGCACGTCCGGCCCGCGATGGCCGACCGGCAGATACGCGGCCTGCCCCGGCTCCGTGGCGAACGAAAGGCCGACGAGCTTCGCGACCATGGGATCGAGCGCCGTCGTTTCGGTGTCGAACGCGGTAAGGCGCGCGCCTTCGATCTTTTTGAGCCATGCATCGAACTGCGCCCACGTCTGGATCGTTTCGTAGTGGCGCGGCACGTCGAGCATCAGCGCGGGCTGCACGTCCGCGTCCTGCTTCGGTGCGTCGCCGCTCGCCGCGGCCGGCGCACTGCTGCTCTGATCGGCTTCGTTGACTTCGCGCAGCCAGGTCTTGAAGCCGTGACGCGCGAAGATGTCGCGCAGCTCCTCGCGCGCTTCGGCTCGCGCGGCGAGCGAGGCTTCGATCGACTCGATGTGCGGCGCGAGTTCGCAAGCCGTCTCCACGGTGACGAGCTTTCTAGCCATCGGCAGGAAGTCGAGCGCATCGCGCAGATAGCCGCCCACGGCGCCCTTGATGTCGGCCGCGTGTTCGACGATGCCGTCGAGCGTGCCGTACTCCGTGAGCCACTTCACCGCCGTCTTCGGGCCGCACTTGTTCACGCCCGGCACGTTGTCCACGGTGTCGCCGATCAGCGAAAGATAATCGACGATGCGCTCCGGCGGCACGCCGAACTTCGCGATCACGCCTTCGCGGTCGAGCGTTTCGTTCGTCATCGTGTTGATGAGCGTGACGCGGTCCGTCACGAGCTGCGCGAGATCCTTGTCGCCCGTGGAAACGATCACTTTCATGCCGAGCTTTTCGGCCTGGCGCGCGAGTGTGCCGATCACGTCGTCGGCCTCCACGCCTTCGATCATCAGGAGCGGCCAGCCAAGCGCGCGCACGGCCACGTGAATGGGCTCGATCTGCGCCGCAAGCGGCTCGGGCATGGAAGGCCGGTTCGCCTTATAGTCGGGATACCAGTCGTCGCGGAACGTCTTGCCCTTCGCATCGAACACGCACGCGCTATACTCTGCCGTAACCTCCTTGCGCATACGGCGCAGCATGTTGATGATCCCGTATAGCGCACCCGTCGGCTCGCCATCGGGACCGCGCAGATCCGGCATCGCATGGTAGGCCCGATAGAGATAGCTGGAACCATCGACCAGCAGCAGGGTCTTTCCTTCCAGCTCAGTATGTAGGTTGGTTTCCACGCGTAGTTCTTCAGGCATTATGGACAAGAGAAAAGTGATTCCGAGTCTGCGTTCACTCGCAGATCAAGAGCGCGCAACGGCCAAGAAGGCGCGCGCATCGTGGCAGATGTTCACGATTATGGCAGAGTTTATCGAGGCGACCGAGTACCTGTCGGAGATCCGGCCGGCGGTCAGCATCTACGGTTCTGCCCGCCTGAAACCGGACTCGAAGTACTATCAGTTGGCGACCGAAATCGCGCGCAAAGTGTCGGACGCAGGCTTCGCCGTGATCTCCGGCGGCGGCCCCGGCATCATGGAAGCGGCCAACAAGGGCGCACACGCGGGCAAGTCGCCTTCGGTGGGCCTGAACATCGAGTTGCCGCACGAGCAGTCGGGCAACCAGTGGCAGGATATCTCGCTGCGTTTTCGCCATTTCTTCACGCGCAAGGTCACCTTCGTCAAGAACTCCGACGCCGTGATCGTCATGCCCGGCGGCTTCGGCACGCTCGACGAACTGGCCGAAGTGCTCACGCTGATCCAGACGAAGAAATCGCGCCACGTGCCGATCATTCTGGTGGGCGCCGAATTCTGGCAGGGCCTGCTTGCCTGGTTCCGCTCGGCGCTCGTGCCGATGGGCCTCATCAATCCCGAGGACATGGACCTGATGCAGGTGATCGACGACCCGGACCAGGTGCTCGAAGCGGTCCTCAAGTTCTACGAGGACAGCGGCGAAGAAGGCGAGAAAGTCCGTCACGAACGCAGCGACTCCGACGAAGACCGGATGTTCTACCTCTGAGGTTCGGCTCTCGTTTCACCGCTGCCGCCGCGCGCCAATTCCGCCACGCTTCGAGGCGTGGGCCCGAATTGGCGCGCGAGACCGATCGGCGCTAACCTCGGGGCTTGCCTCGAAGACCGTGCCATCACGATGAATCAAACACTCCCCCAGGACGCACCGCCGGGCGCCGCCAGCGCGTCTCCGGCGCCGACCGTGCGCGAACTGTTCCTCGGCTTTCTCGGCCTTGGCTTCTCCTCGTTCGGCGGCGCGCTGCCGCTTGCGCGCCGCACCATCGTCGAGCGGCGCCGCTGGCTTTCGGCGGCGGAATTCACCGACCTGCTCGGCCTGTGCCAATTCCTGCCGGGCGGCAATGTCATCAACCTTTCGGTTGCGATCGGCATGCGCTTTCGGGGCTGGCGCGGTGCGCTGGCCGGCCTGCTCGGGCTGATGGCCGGGCCGACGCTCGTGGTCATCGCACTCGGCGTGCTCTACGAGCGCACGCAGAACGATCCGCACGTGCGCCACCTGTTCGTCGGGCTCGCCGCGGCCGCGGCCGGGCTCCTCGTCGCGATGGCCGTGAAGATCCTGCTGCCGTTGCACCGCGAGCCCGCCATGGCCTTCATCGCGCTGCTCGGCTTCATTGCGATCGCGATCCTGCGCACGCCGCTTTTGCCCACCATGCTCGTGCTCACTCCCATCGGCATTGCCGTCGCGGCGTGCGCCGCCCGCCGCGCGGGTGGCGCACGATGAACGCCACGCTCGTCGCGCTCGCCGCGATCTTCAGCCAGCTCTCGCTGCTCGCGTTCGGCGGCGGCAACACGATCCTGCCCGAGATGCAGCGTCAGGTCGTGGAAGTGCATCACTGGATGCCCGCCAGCGAATTCAGCGCGCTCTTCGCCCTCGCCCAGGCCGCGCCCGGGCCGAATCTGATGATCGTCCCGCTGGTTGGCTGGCATGTGGCGGGCTGGGCCGGCCTGCTCGTGACTTCCGTGGCGAAATTCGGTCCGTCGTCGCTCGTGACCCTCACCGTGCTGCACGCATGGGACCGCTTCAAAGACCGCCCGTGGCGGCGTATCGCGCAGCGCGGGCTCGTGCCGGTGACGGCCGGGCTCGTTGCCGCGAGTGCGATGCTGATCGCGAAGGCCTCCGACCCTTCGTGGATCGCGTGGGCGATCACCGGCGTGTGCGCGGTGCTGGCGTTTCGCACGAAGATCCACCCGCTGTGGCTGCTTGCGGCGGGTAGCCTGATCGGATTGAGCGGGTTCGGGCAGTGAGGAGGAAGAGGCTCTGCCGGGGCCTTCAGGCTATCTATATGGACTGCTGATTATTTGCCTCAAAAGACTGGCCACGCGTCGCGCGCAGCCAGGCTTAGTCTTACTGAAACGCCACTTCGGCAAAGCTGCGCAGCTTGCGGCTATGCAGCTTGTGCAAGCCATTCGTGCGCAAAATCTCCATCGCCTTCACGCCAATCTGCAGGTGCTGGTCCACCTGCGCGCGATAGAACGAATCGGCCATGCCGGGCAGCTTCAATTCGCCATGCAACGGCTTGTCGGAGACGCACAGCAGCGTCCCATACGGCACGCGGAACCGGAAGCCGTTCGCCGCAATCGTCGCGCTTTCCATATCGAGCGCAACCGCGCGGCTTTGCGACAACCGCTGCACCGGCTCGCGGTGATCGCGCAGTTCCCAGTTGCGGTTGTCCACGCTCGCCACCGTACCCGTGCGCATCACGCGCTTGAGCTCCGGGCCGTCGAGCTGCGTGACCTGGGCCACCGCGCGCTCCAGCGCGAGCTGCACTTCCGCCAGCGCCGGAATCGGCACCCACAGCGGCAGGTCCGCATCGAGCACGTGATCCTCGCGCACGTAGCCATGCGCGAGCACGTAGTCGCCCAGGCGCTGCGTGTTGCGCAAGCCGGCGCAGTGCCCGAGCATGACCCACGCATGCGGCCGCAGCACGGCAATGTGATCGGTAATGGTCTTCGCGTTCGAGGGCCCCACGCCGATGTTGACCATCGTGATCCCGCTGCCGTCGGCGCGCTTCAGGTGGTACGCAGGCATCTGCGGCAGGCGCGCCGCCAGCGTGCCTTCGTCGTCCTGCTCGCCCAGATTCGCGTTGTAGGTCACCACGTCACCCGGCTCGACGAACGAGGTGTACTCGCTGCGGTAGTTGCGCAGGTCGGCGTCGTCGGTGTGGGCCATCATCGCGCGGCCGAGCTTCACGAACTCGTCGATATAGAACTGGTAGTTCGTATAGAGCACGTAGTTCTGGAAGTGCGTGGGCGACGTGGCCGTGTAGTGCTTCAGGCGGTGCAGCGAGAAGTCCACGCGCGGCGCCGTGAAGAGCGCGAGCGGCTGCGGCTCGCCCGGCGCCGGTTCGTAGGTGCCGTTGACGATGCGGTCGTCGAGCTGCGCGAGGTCGGGCGTGTCGAACACGTCGCGCATGGCGACGAGCCGCTCGCGGTCCAGATCGCCTTCCAGGTGGATGCCTTCGGCAAAGGCGAAATGCACCGGAATGGGCTGATCCGAAACCCCTACTTCGATCGAAACGTGATGGTTCTTTGCCAGGAGCCGCAACTGCTCGCGGTAATAGTCGCCGAACAGGTCCGGCCGCGTGATGGTCGTCTCGAACACGCCCGGTCCCGCCACGAAGCCGTAGGAGCGCCGCGAGTCGATGTGCGTGTTGACTTCCGTACAGATGCGCACGAACGGATAGCACGCGCGCACGCGGCGGTCGAATGCCTCGCCGCGCCGGTAGCGCGCGAAGGCGTCGCGCAGGAACGAGGTATTCGACTCGTAGATGGTGGAGAGGCGGGCGACAGCGTCGGCGGCGTCCGTGAAGGACTCGGTCGGGAAATCGTGCGCGGGCGTCATGAGCGGCCGCAGGTGGGTTTCGTTGTTCATCGTCTTGCGCTCCGGTCGGTCGAACCACCTTACCACGGAACCCCGCCACGCTGAGCACACCCCTTCGGCACGCCCGGAGATTGCCCGCCGGTCGTTGCCGCCGGGCGCGGAACGGCATGGGGCGCAACGGCCGGATTTGCTAGAATTGAGCCATCGAACCGGACAATCAACGGAATCAACATGAAGTTGCTCCTTCCCGTCGCCGCCGCGACGATGCTCGCGCTCAACGGGGTTGCCATGGGAGTCGCCATGGCCGCGCCCGACGACGCGAAGAACGCCGTCGAAGCCCAATCGGCAGAGTCGGCGCCGGCGTCGCAGCCGGAACTGTCGGCCAACGAAAAGGCGGGCCTGCCGAATCTCGAGGAAATCAACCGCCCGGCGGCCAAGGTCACCTCGAAGGTCGACATCAACGTACCGCGCAAGCCCAGCTTCCACGAAGTGAGCCCGAACGGCACCGAAATCACCGAGTACCGCGACAAGGGCAAGCCCGTCGAAATCAACGTGCGCTCGAACTTCGGCACGCACTACACGATGACCGCGCCCGCCGACACGTCGCCGCAAGTGCACTCGAGCGGCGAAGCCAGCACGCGCCTGCCGTCGATCAACCTGCATTACTGATACGCTGCCCGCCCGCGCGCCCCACGCACCTGGCGCGCGGCGCGGACTGCAGCACCCCGGCAAATTCGCTCCCGCAGGCACCGCGCGCGGGTCAATCCCCGCAGCGGGGCATTGCGCGCTGCACCTGCTCACGAAACCAACCTGACTCCCGCATGGCCGTCTTCACCGCTGTCACCGATACCCAGCTTGGCGCATGGATGCGCGACTACGATCTCGGCGAAGTCGTCGATTTCCGCGGCATTCAGTCCGGCATTGAGAACAGCAACTTCTTCCTGACGACGACGCGCGGCGAATACGTCCTGACGATCTTCGAAAAGCTGACGGCCGAACAACTGCCGTTCTACCTCGACCTGATGCGCCACCTGGCCTCGCACCGCGTCCCGGTGCCCGACCCGATGCCGCGCGCCGACGGCTCCCTCTTCGGCCTGCTGCACGGCAAGCCCGCGGCCATCGTAACGAAGCTCGACGGCACGCCCGAGCTCGCGCCGGGCGTGGAGCATTGCGCCGAAGTGGGCCAGATGCTCGCGCGCCTGCATCTGGCGGGCCGCGATTTCAAGGGCGACCAGCCGAACCTGCGCAGCCTCCCGTGGTGGGAAGAGACGGTGCCGACGGTGCTGCCGTTCCTCGCCGGCGCGCAGCGCGAACTGCTGAGCGCCGAACTCGCGCATCAGCGCGCATTTTTCGCGTCCGCCGACTACGCGGCGTTGCCGGGCGGCGCGTGCCACTGCGATCTGTTCCGCGACAACGTGCTGTTCGCGCACACGAATGCGGCCCCGGGGCACGAGGTGCGCCTGGGCGGCTTTTTCGATTTCTATTTCGCCGGCTGCGACAAGTGGCTGTTCGACCTGGCGGTCGCGGTGAACGACTGGTGCGTGGACCTGCCCACGGGCGCGCTCGATCTGCCGCGCGCGGAAGCGCTGTTGCGCGCCTATCAGACGGTGCGGCCCCTCACACCGGCGGAAATCCGCCACTGGGACGACATGCTGCGCGCCGGCGCCTACCGTTTCTGGCTCTCGCGCCTGTACGATTTCCACTTGCCGCGCTCGGCCGAGCTGCTCAAGCCGCACGATCCCGGCCACTTCGAGCGGATACTCCGCCAGCGCCTCGCCGGCAGCGCGAACGCAGCCCTCCACGCAGGATCCCGCGCATGCAACTGATCGAAGTGCCCGCAAAGGCGGGCTACGTCTGGTTCCGCCAGGGCATCTGGCTGTTCCGCCGCAATCCGCTGGCGTTCCTCACGCTGTTCTTCGCGTATCTGCTTGCGATGACCCTGATCTCCGCCATTCCCGTGGTGGGCGGCGTGCTGCCGCTGCTGTTCGTGCCGGGCGTGGCAGTGGGGTTCATGGCGGCGTGCCGCGACACCGTCGCGGGCAAGCCGGTCTTTCCCACGATCCTGATCGACGGTTTCCGCGCTTACGGCTCCGTGGTGACGAAGCGCCTCTTCGCGCTCGGCGTGATCTACGTAGTGGCGATGACGCTCGTGCTTGCCGCCTCCGCGCTGGCGGACGGCGGTACGCTGCTGCAGCTGATGACGCTGGGCGGCACGCTGGACACGGACACGCTCGAAAACAGCAATGTCCCGCTCGCGGTGCTGGCGTCGCTAGTGCTGTACGTGCCGGTGTCGATGCTGTTCTGGTTCGCGCCCGTGCTGACGGCCTGGCACGACGTGCCGCCCGTCAAGGCGATGTTTTTCAGCGTGGTGAGCTGCTGGCGCAACAAGGGGGCCTTCGTGGTCTACGGCGCGTTGTGGATGGCCGTGTCGGTCGCCGTTTCGGTGGGACTCTCGGTGCTGCTGCACGCGCTCGACGCCGGCGGCTATGGGCTCGCCGTGCTGATGCCCGCGCTCATCGTCCTGCTGACGATGCTCTACTGCTCGTTCTACGCAACCTACCGCGGCTGCTTCGGCGTTCAGGACCCGCAGACCCTCGACGCCGCCGGCCGCTAGGCCGTTCCGCCAATGGCTTAGTACTGGCTCATCCAGTCCGGATGACGCGCGGCCTTTTCGCGATCGAGCTTGCGCAGGCGGAATTCCAGATCGTAGATATCGTTCGCTTCGGAGAGATACGCCTCTTCGCGCTCTTTTTGATGCTCGTCGGCGGACTTCGTGAGGAACAGGAACAGACGACTAAGGAGATACATGATTTGCCCCTACTTCGGATGACATTCGCTTTGAATGGACAAACGAATTATAGGGTAAACCCTAACCTCTTGCCAGCCATCTCGACCGAGTGTTTATTCGAGATGGAGGCGGCGGCATTGCGCCCTTAGCGCCCCCTTGCCGCCCCCTTATCGCGCGCCTCCGGCCATCTTTCGGCCAAACGCGTCGTTGGCCGCCGCGCGGCGATGCCCTTCGAAGAAATTCCAGATCATCGCGCTTGCGTCCGGCCCCTTGGCCGAGTGGAACGGCACAGTGTCGTCGCCACCGCTCCAGGCGTGGTCGAGATTCGCGACGCGGCACAAGCGCACCACGCTCTCGCCGCGTCGCGTGTAGTCCTGCACGACGTGGTCGTCGCGTGCCGACTCCCGGGCCGCGACATCGGGTCGCACGCCGTGCGCGTCCGCCAGGCCATTCAGCCGCAGGAACTGCACCGCCAGTTGTTCGGCGTTGATCGGCGCGACCACCGCATCCTGATCGCCTTGCACGACAATCGCGGGCATGCCCGGGTGCGTCTCGCCATCCAGTTGCCGCTCGAGCAGATCGACCGGATCCTGATGGAGCCCGCGCCGCATGACGTCCAGCGCCTGGACGCCCGAACGCGCCTCGCCGAATGCAGGCCCCGAGTGCAGGGCGACCGCCGCGAAACGATCCGGCGCGCGCACGGCCAGCAGCGCGGCGAGCCCGGCGCCGGCCGAAAGCCCGGCTAGATAGATACGCGTGGCGTCGAAGCCGTATTCGTCCACGAGCGTGTCGACCAGCGAGACGACCGCCGCCGCTTCGCCGCCGCCGGCCTCCTCGCGCGCGTCGTACCAGTGCCAGCACTGATGCGGGTGCGCATGTGCGGACTGCTCGGGGTAGACCACGGCAAAACCGTGCCGGTCGGCGAGCAGGTTCATGCGCGTGCCTTCGGCGAACGTGTCCATCGACTGCTGACAGCCGTGCAGCATCACGACGAGCGGCAGGCCGGACGGATCGTCATGGCCCGCCGGCAGATAGAGCCCGTAGGAAAGCGTGCGTGCGGCGCGCTGCGGCGTGGCCGGCGCGATATGTTCGGCGCGATGCCACTCGCCCGCCGCCCAGGCGGCCGCGCGCGGCCCCACGCGCGATTCGCGCGGCGGCGTCATGGGGCGCGCCGCGCGAGGCGTGGCCGTGGTGGTCGTGGTGGGCGCGGCAACCGCCTCGGCCGCAGCGGTCTGGGCGGCACGCCACAGCGCCTGCGGCTGCGGCGCGTGCTGGCGCGCTTCGCGCAGCGCCGCGCGGGCAGCCCGATTCTGGATGGCGAGCAGACGTCGCATGCCACCCGCCCACAGCTTCGTCAGATCCTTCGTCATCATCAGCCTCGTGAAAGGGGGGTCGGATACGTCAAGGGCTGACGCCGATGACATGTCGTTGTGCGATGCACAATAACACTAAATGGTGGATGCTGCAGAGGAATACAAGTCGCCCCCGGGCGCTGATCGTGCAGTGCAAATATATGTCGAACGGATGAGGTCCCTGCCGAGGTTTTTCGAGACGGCTATACTTGAGAGACTTATGCGATGTGCGTGTCCGCCAGTTGGGCGCTTCGCGCGTTAGCTACATTAACTGGCAGAACTTTCCTGTTGCCGCACTGTTGCGGCGCCGACTCATGCCCGATTTACCCCTTCACCTTTGGTACTCGATCACGAACCTCGGCGGTGCCGGACTGGCGCTGCCGCTCGCGTTCGCGATCGCGCTCTGGCTGCTGGCCGGCTACTCGTGGCGCATGGCCGCGAGCTGGCTGCTGCTGCTCGGCGCGTCGATCGGCGTGGTCACCGTCACCAAGATCGCATTCCTCGGCTGGGGCGTGGGGGTGCGCGAACTCGACTTCACGGGCGTAAGCGGCCATGCCATGCTCTCCACGGCCGTCTATCCGGTGGCATTCTTTCTGATGCTGCAGGGCGTACGGCCGGGCCTGCGCGCCGCGGGCGTCGCCGTTGGGCTGGTCACGGGCGTCGCGGTCGGCCTCTCGCGCGTCGTGCTGGAAGCGCATTCGCCGTCCGAAGCCGTGGCGGGCTTCGTCATCGGCGCGCTGACAGCGCTCATTTTCGTGCGCTACTGGTGGAACGCCCAGTCGGGCCGCCTGTCGGGGGCGGCCGTCACGCTGAGTCTCGCGGCGCTGACTTTCGCATTGCACGACGTGCACGTGCCTACGCACCGCTGGGTCACGCATCTCGCGCTGACCGTCTCGGGCCACGAGCAGCCCTATGTACGCGCCCGCTGGAAGGCCAACCGGCCGAAAGCGCCCGAGTCGCCTATCTCCCAGACCCGCAACACGCTCGGCGCCCCGACCCAACGCCACGCCTGACGGTGGCCGGCGCTGTCGCCCGCCCTGTAGCCGTCAACCGCTCACGCCCAGCACCACGCTCGACGCCTTGAAAACGGCCGTCGCCGCCGCACCGGGGGCAAGCCCGAGTGCCTCGATGCTTGAGTCCGTCACGACCGCCGCAATCACCGTGGCTCCCGGCAATTCCAGCGTCACTTCGGCATTCACGGCTCCGCGCCGCACCTGACTCACCGTGCCACCCAGGCGGTTGCGCGCCGATAGTCGCGCGGCATCCCCGGCTTCTCCCGCCACCAACACTACCGACGACGCCTTCACAAGCGCAACGGCTGCAGCGCCTTCGACGAGCCCCAGCGCTTCCGTACTTTCACGCGTCACCACGGCCACCACCGTCTGACCGCCCGGCAATGCCAACGACACCTCGTCGTTCACCTCGCCCCGCAGGATCGCCGCAACGGTGCCGTAAAGGTAATTGCGCGCGCTCGTCCGCAGGCCGAAGCGCCCGAGGAGCGCGAGATCGCTATCGACGCTGCCCGCGGCATCCGCCCCGCCAAGCGCCGCCGCAGCGGCTGCCGCCCGCTCCAGAAAGCGCCGATGCTCGCGCTCGAGAACGCGCCACGTGTCGATGAGACGCAGCGCGCGCGGCGTGAGCGTCGTGCCGCCGCCGCCCTTGCCGCCCGTCGCGCGAATCACGAGCGGCTCGCCGGCGAGATTGTTCATGGCGTCGATGGCGTCCCATGCGGCCTTGTAGCTCATGCCGACCGCCTTGGCGGCGCCGGTGATCGAGCCGGTCTCGCGAATCGCGGCGAGGAGCCCGATGCGGGCCGCACCGCCCAGCATCTGGGGTCCGGACTGAAACCAGAGCGAACCGCCGACACCGAGTTCGAGCGCGGGCTCTGACGCCGCGGTCGATGGCAGATCATGGGAGGGAGAATTCATCGTCGTGGCGAGAGGGGCGAAGCGCGCGTTCGGGTATCCCGATTATAGAGACGGGGCATCTGTGCGCCGCGCACTTCAATCACGCGGAACCTTGGGCCGGCTCAGCTCGCGCAGCAGGCGCTCGCCGTCCTTCGCCGTATAGCGCTTGACGGCTTCGCACCAGCCGCGCGCAAAGCCAAGCTGATACGGCTCGACCTCCATCCCTTCGATGAAGCGCAGCCCGACGGCCGCATCGTTGCCGTCGCCGAGCACAGTCTGCAGCCGCGCGAGCGCGCGTGCCGTCTCCGTTCGCGTACGCCGCGAAAGGAGCGGCGTAAAGAACTCCAGCGTGTAGCGCAGATACTTCGCATTGATGCGCGCGCGATGCCGGCTGGCTTCGTCGAGCGCGGTGAGATTCTTCGTTTCGGCGAGGAGCGTGTAGTAGCGCCGCACCCGTTTTCGCGCGTGCTCGTGCAGCGAGCGTGCGAACTCGCCGTCCGCCGCCGCACGGTCAGCCAACGCGGCCAGCCAGCGCAGCCACGCCAGAGCGAGGTGTGCATAGCGCGGCGAGCGCAAGGCATCGCGCACGCGTGCGCGCGCGGCAAGCCGCTCCGAATCCGCAGCCGCACGCACGGCCTCCCAGCGCGCGGGGTCGACGTCGGCTGCGGCCAGCGCGGGCAGCGTCGATTCCACGAAGACATCGCGGTCGCGCGCATCGCCGAGCAGGTCGCCCAGCCACGCCAGGTCGGGCTTGAGGCGCGCGGTCCAGGTCTCGTCCTGCCAACGCTTGAAGATCCGCATCGCCGTGCGCAGCCGCCGCTGCGACACACGCATCTGGTGAATGAATTCGGTCTTCGGCGAATCGCGCACGCCTGCGTCGTTGCCGAACCACTGCGCGCTGATGTTGCGCCCGATCGCGACAAGCGCCGCTTCGTCCGTGTCCGCGCCCGCCAGATCGACCGGCGCGGCGCGCTGGGCCTCGGCGTCGCCGGCCAGACTGCCGGACGCGGCGCGCTCCAGGGCATCCGTCATGCGCACGAACGCGGGCGCATCCGTGCTCGCCGCGTCGACCAGCGTATCGCCGCAGGCGAACAGCGCCTGCACGATGGGCGCGGCTTCGGCGCCCTCGGGCCAGGGCGCGCGCAGACGCAGTTCATGCAGGCAAGGCGGATCGCTGGCCGCGTCATCCGGCGCCGTTCGTTCGCGCAAGCCCGACTCCAGGATCAGTTCGGCCTCGACGCCATCGCACTTCCAAGGCCACCGATAGCGCGCGCACTCCAGCGCGGCGACGGCAACCGGCTCGCCAGCGGCGGCAAGCGCCTCGCGAAACGGCTCCGGCGC
Organism: Paraburkholderia acidipaludis NBRC 101816; assembly: GCF_000684975.1. Lineage (GTDB taxonomy): Bacteria > Pseudomonadota > Gammaproteobacteria > Burkholderiales > Burkholderiaceae > Paraburkholderia > Paraburkholderia acidipaludis. The sequence goes on from NZ_BAXZ01000017.1 coordinate 159,377, forward strand.
CGCGTCGAAGAGCGCATTGGCCATGCCGTCCGCATCGAGCGGCGCAGCGAAGATCGGCGTGAGCGCCGTGACGCCCGGCGTGACGGTGCGGCGGCGCGAGACCGTCACTTCGCGCGCGCCGTCGCGCGTTTCGACGGCGATCCGCCAGCCGTCCCGAGCCAGCAGCGCTTCGCGGTCGAATACGACGGTGGTGATGCGCTCGCCCTGTGCCGTGGGCGCGGCAAGCTGTGGCAGCGTGGCAGTGAACAACGCCTGTGCCGCGTCTGACCGCCCGTTTTCGTCAGTCGCGGGGCACGGCATGGGAACGACGATATCCAGCACGATTTCGAGGACACGAACCATGAACGCTCCAGAGATCGATCGGAGGGCGAAACAAGGTGGCGGAAGGAATCGAAACGGCGACGGCAGGCCCTATGTCCCCAATAGTACAACGGCCTGTTCGCTGTGGCGCGGATGCCGAAGCGCGGCAGTCGGGCACATCCTCTCCCATGCCCGCGTGACTTGACTATTATCAAGACAGCAAATATGCGACAGTGAAAAAATACTTACACATTGATTCCATCAATTCCAATATCTATAAGGAGTATTGAGTGTTCCCGGAATTCAGAGACTTGATTTCGCGCCTGAAGACGGAGGACGAGCATTTCGCACGGATCTTCCATCGCCACAACGAACTGGATCAGCGGATCAAAAATAGGGAAGCGGGTCTCGTGCCGGCCAACGGCATGGAGATCGAGCAACTGAAGAAAGAAAAGCTGCAGCTCAAGGACTCGCTGTACCAGATCCTTCGCAAAGCCTCGAACGCCTGACCACGCTGGGCGCGGGCTCGCCAGCCATGTCTCGCGCCGGCAGGCGCGCGCGTCGATTGTGTCTGCGCGAATACGCGAGCCCGCGCCACGGCCGCATCCGGCGCTCGTCCGAGCCCGGCAGCCTCGCAGCCCCTGCCATCTCTTCATCCGCAAGCGTCGCCTGCGTGCGACGCTTGTGCCCTATACGACGCAGAATCGATACGTATGCCGAACTCGAGCCACGATACGCCGTCTTCCACTCACTCCCTCACACCCGAACACACGCCTCATGGCGCCGGCCGCAGCACCCGGGTGCCGGCCGTCACGCCCCGCAGCGCTGAACTGCGCACCGTCGACGATCGCGTCGAAGCCGCCGCCCAAATCATCGCGGGCACCGTGCAGGATCTCGTCTTGGCAAGCACCGCAACCAGCGAATCGCCGTCGTCGCTGCTCGATTCGATTGCGGCAATCATGAAAGGCTTGTCGCCCGACGAAGTCGCGCAACTGCGCAGCATGATCCTGGACGGCAACCCCGCCGACTGGGGAACCGCACGCACGCGGCACCCTGACGACGAACTCGCGCCCGGCTGGCGCGACGGCGACTATCCGTACCGCCACCTGATGTCGCGCCGTGCCTACGAGCGGCAGAAATACCGTCTGCAGGTCGAGTTGCTGAAGCTCCAGGCGTGGGTGCGCGAGACCGGCCAGCGCGTGGTGATTCTGTTCGAGGGACGCGACGCGGCCGGCAAAGGCGGCACGATCAAGCGTTTCATGGAGCACATGAACCCGCGCGGCGCCCGGGTGGTTGCGCTGGAAAAACCCACCGAGGTCGAGCGCGGCCAATGGTACTTTCAGCGCTACGTGCAGCATCTGCCATCGGCAGGCGAGATCGTGCTGTTCGACCGCTCGTGGTACAACCGCGCGGGCGTCGAGCGCGTAATGGGCTTCTGCACGCCAGGCGAATATGGCGAGTTCATGCAGCAGGTGCCCGAGTTCGAACGCCAGTTGATCCGCAGCGGCATCCACCTGATCAAGTTCTGGTTCTCGGTGAGCCGCGCCGAGCAACGCCGCCGCTTCAAGGAACGCAAGGTGCACCCGCTCAAGCAATGGAAGCTGAGCCCCGTCGATCTGGCGTCGCTCGACAAGTGGGACGACTACACGCTCGCGAAAGAAACGATGTTCTCGCAAACCGATACGGCCGACGCGCCCTGGACCGTGATCCGCTCGGACTGCAAAAAGCGCGCGCGCCTGAACGCGATGCGCTACGTGCTGCACAAGCTTCCTTATGCGAGCCGCGATCCCGAAACCATCGGCTCTGTCGATCCGCTGCTCGTGAGCCGCGCGCTTTAGGCTGCTGCTCCAAGTCCTACTCTACGTTCCAGCACCGCCGCGCGCCCTCCCCGGCGCGCGGCGGCCTTCCCTCTCTCTTTCCTGCCTCGTTACGTCGCGTACTGCGCGATGCCGTTGCCGAACGACCAGTTCTCGCGCGCCACGTCAATGAGCGTGACGAATACATCCTCGGGCCGCACGCCCGGACTTTCCGCGAGATTGCGCGCGATCTGGGCGTACAACGCCTTCTTCTGATCCTGCCCGCGCGTGTTGTTCACGGTGATCTGAATCATCACGAGGTTGTCGCTACGCTCGATGCCCAGATAGTGACGGCCGAAGAAAAAGTTCTCGGCGTCGTGCTCGTTGATGACCATGAAAAGGTCGTCTTCGGGCACCTTGAACACCTCCATCAGCGCACCATGCACGCCCTTCACGAGGGCTTCACGGTATTCGGCGGGCTTGCCGGCGCGAACGGCGATTCGGGTAAATGGCATGTCGTTCTCCTTCGGTGAATGGACATGCACAAGCATAGGCAAGCGCTATCATAATAAACAGACATAGCTGGATATTTCATTCATTTAATTTGGAAATGAAATGACCCCGACACTCGACCTGGACGCCGTCCGCGCCTTCGTACTGGTGGCCGAGCTGCGCAGCTTCACGCGCGCCGCCGACGCGCTCGACACCACGCAATCCGCCGTCAGCCTCAAACTCAAGCGGCTCGAGCGGCACCTCGAGCGACAGTTGCTGGAACGCACGCCGCGCGTCGTGCGGCTTTCCGCCGACGGCCTCGCCTTCCTGCATGCCGCACGCGATCTGCTCGGCGCGCATGAGCGCGCGCTTGGCGCGTTTGGCGGCGACGAGCGGCGCCTCGCGCTCGGGCTGAGCGAGCATGTTGCCGATGCGCAGCTTGCCCGCCAGCTCGCGGGTCTGCGCGCGCACGACCCGGCGCTCGTGATCGAGCTGCATCTGGGGCAGTCGGCGGCGCTGCTCGCGCAGTACGACGAGCGCCGGCTCGACGCCGTGATCGCCCGTCAGGACGAAGACGAACTGCCGCGCGGCGGCGCGCAGCCGCTCTTCGCCGAGCCGCTGGTCTGGCTGGCCGCCCCAGGGTTTCAGTGGCAGCCGGGCACGCGGTTGCCGCTCGCGCTGCTCACCGCTCCGTGCGCGGTGCGTACGACGGCCATCCGCGCGCTCGACGCCGCGGACATAGGTTGGGAAGAAGTGTTCGTGGGCGGCGGAGTCGCCGCCGTCGGCGCGGCGCTGGAGGCAGGTCTCGCCGTTTCGCCGCTGGCGCGGCGGGTGGCGCCGCGCACGCTTGTCGACGTGGGATCGCGGTTCGACTTGCCTGCACTGCCCGTCTCACGTGTGCAGTTGCACTCCCGCGTGCGCGAGCCGCGCTCGGCGGCCACGCTGCAATTGCTCGCCGCCAGCCTGGGATCGGGTTGAGCGAGCGCGGTGCGGCGTGTGCCGGCGCGCGTCCGGATAGCTCGGAGATCAGCCGAGGATGGGCGGAAGCTCGCGCGACTGCGTGGCGAACGGATGCGCCGGCGGCACGGCAGGCGCCTGCACCATCAGCTTGCGATGGGCAGCGGGACGCGCTGCCGCGGGCTTCGCCGGCATGCGCGCCGCTTTCTTGCCCGCTTTCTCGTGAGCCGCGCCGGCATGCGATTCGGCACGCCGCGCCTCTGTGTGGGCCTTCGAGGAAGACGCCGGTGCGTGAGCGCCGACGGTATGCGCTTTCGCCTTAGCGTGCGTCGCACCCTTCGCGCCATGCACGGCATGCCCGGATCGGTGCACGGCGCCGGCGCGCCGCCCCGCAGCCTTCGGCGCATGCCGCTGCCCATCGCGCTTGCCCGCATGCGCCACGCTCCCGCGCGCCTGCGCTGAAGTCGAAGTCACCGCTCCTTGCCCTGCGGCCGCAGCCGCCGTCGCCATCCACATTGCCGCGAACACCACCACTGCTTTGCACACATCGCCTCCGAATGCCCATCTTGTCTCAGCGTTATCGGGCGGCGATTATACCCAACCAGAACTTGCAATAATCCATATATGGACTAAGATTTAGTAAAAGTTCATTTCAGGACTCAATCATGTCTCATGCGATTGCCGCATCGTCAGCCGCTCCGGCCCGGCGACCGGGCGCCGAGCCCACGCTTACCCAGATGTCGGCTGCCGGCCTGCGCGCCTTTTTCAACATCGCGCACGACTGGGACCTCACCGTCGACGAACAGATCGTCCTGCTCGGCACCCCCGGCCGCTCGACCTTCTTCAAATGGAAGCAGGCGCCCGAAAGCGCGCGCCTTGGCCGCGACACGCTGGAACGCCTCTCCCTGCTGCTCGGCATCTACAAGGCCTTGCAGATTCTCCTGCCCCAGCCCGCCGCCGCGGACGCCTGGATCAAACGCCCCAACAGCGCACCGCCTTTCGGCGGCCGGCGCGCGCTCGACCGCATGCTGGCCGGCAATGTCAGCGATCTCGTGGCGGTACGGCAGTATCTGGACGCGATGCGGGGCGGCTGGGCGTGACGCAAACGAACTGGCAGGACCGCTGGCGCAGCACGCCGCTCACCTGGTCGCCCGCGTACCGGGTCATTCCCACCCGCTTTCCCGCCGTGAACCTGTTCGACCGCGTGGCATCGGCGGAAGACTTCGAGGCGCTTTACGCGCTCGAAGCGCTGACCAACGACCGCCTGCGCACCGAAACGGGCGAACTCGATCTGGTGCCGCGCGAGGAGCGCCGCTTCGGGCCGGGCTACGGCCCGATCATGGCCGCCTTCACGCATCTGAATCCGCAGGGCAGCCGCTTTTCGGACGGCACGTATGGCGTGTTCTACTGCGCCCGCGCGAAAGAGACCGCCATTGCCGAAACGCGCTATCACTCCGCGCTGTTCCTCGCGGCAACCGACGAACCGCCGCTGCGCCAGCAAATGCGGCTCTACACCGTCACGGCCGCGGGCGAGGTGGTGGACCTGCGCGACGATCCCACCGCCGACCCCGCCGTGCTCGCGCCCGACAACTACGCGGCAGGCCAGGCGCTAGGGCGCGCGGTGCGGACCGCAGGAGCGCCCGGCATCGTCTATCCCTCGGTGCGTCATGCGGGCGGCGAATGCCTCGCCGCGTTGCGCACGTCGCTCGTGCGGGCATGCCATCACGCGGCCTACCTCGAATACAACTGGAACGGGCATGTCATCGACATGGTGTTCGAGTTGAACCGCATCGGTTGAAGGGCCGGCAAGGGCGAGCAAGAGCGCCCTATGCTCGCTCAGGGCAGCACGATCTGCGCGGCGCCCTGCTCGCGCGCCTCAAGCGTCGAAATGGACCATTGCCGCGAGGTCAGCGCCTCGACCATCGTGAGCCGGCCTTCGGCAATGAACGCGCCCGTGTCGATGAAGATCTGGGCGCCGATCTGAGTCACGTCGCGCATCGGCGTATGTCCGCAGTAGGTGGTCGAAAGCGCGCGCTGCTGCGGCTTCGCCTCGCCGAGCGCAAGCTCGCGTCCCCACAGCAAACGCTCGCGCACTGCGTCGTCGAAACGGCCCGCGTCGAGTTCGGCGTCGTCGCCGAAGAATTCCGCATGCACCACGTTGAAGCGTGATTCGCCCGCGCCGATCACGCGCGCAAGCGGCAACTGGCGCAAACGCGCCGCGTGCCGCGCGAGCGCTTCGTCGGACAGCGACTCGGCCCATGCGCCGCCAATCCCGTACCAGCGAAAGCGCGGCAGGCGCCCTTCGGCGACGGCGCACATCGCATCCTCGTGATTGCCGAGCACCGCGTAGAACCAGGGCTTGTCCAGCAGGCCGAGCGCTTCCTCGCACTGATCGCCGCGATCGACGAGGTCGCCGACCGAGAAGAGCCGGTCGCGTGTCGCGTCGAAGGCCGCGTCGCGCAGCACGAAGCGCAGGGCGTCCACGCAGCCGTGCAGGTCGCCGATCACGAAATCTCGGCCGGCGCGGTTGCTCGCGTGATGCTGGACGACGGTGACGGGAGCAGGTGTCATTCTCTCATCATAGCGCCACGCCGAATTCGCGTGCGAGGCGCACCGTGCACCGTCACTGCGGCTGGGCGCGCAGCGTGCCGACCTGATCCGGCGTGATGGTCGCCTGCGGATTGCCGAACTGCTTCGTCACGTAGTTCGAGATCGCCGCGACCTGGTCGTTCGTGAGCTCGCCGCCGAAGGCCGGCATCAGCACATCCGCGCCCTTCGTTTTGCGCGTCACGCCGTGCAGGATCACCATGGCCAGGTTGTTCGCGCTCGCCGCGCCCGCCACGCTGTTGTGGATCAACGCCGGATACGCGCCCGGCGCGCTCGCGCCGATGCCCTCGCCCGTCCAGTTGTGGCAGGTCGCGCAGTTCGCGATGAAGAGCTGCGCGCCGTTCACGCTCGTCACGGCGGTGCCGCGCAGCGTCGTCACGTCGTCGATGGCGGGCTGGCCCCACGAATCGCGCGCGCGCGTCACGCCGCCCGCAATGGGCTGCTGCGCGTGCAGATACGCCACGATCGAGCGCAGGTCCTCGTTCGTGAGGTATTGCGTGGAATTCTGCACGACCTCGGCCATCGGGCCCGCCGCATTCGCGTGGCCGCCCGCGGCGCCGGTGGCGAGATAGGCCATCAGCGCGTCGTCGCTCCAGTTGCCGATGCCGCCCGTGCGGTCCGGCGTGATGTTGTACGCTTGCCAGCCCGCCTGGATCGCACCGGCGAAGCGGTCGGTCTTTTTCAGGCCCTGCATGAAGTTGCGCGGCGTGTGGCATTCCTCACAATGCGCAAGCCCTTCGACGAGATACGCGCCGCGGTTGTATTCGGCGCTCTTCTGCGGGTCCGGCACGAAACGCCCTTCGTCGAAATTGAAGAGGTTCCAGAAGATCATCAGCCAGCGCAGGTTGAACGGGAAGCGCAGATCGTTGGCAGGCGGCGTGTAGTGCACCGGCGCGACGGTGTTCAGATACGCGCGGATCGCCAGCACGTCCTGTTCGGTGACGCGCGTGAACTCCACATAGGGGAACGCCGGATAGAGATGCTCACCGTCCTTGCCGACGCCCTCGTGCATCGCGCGCAGGAAGTCGGCGTCGCTCCACTTGCCGATGCCGGTATCGGGATCGGGCGTGATATTCGGCGTGTAGATCTTGCCGAACGGCGTCGAGATAGCGAGTCCGCCCGCGAACGGGCGGCTCTTGTCGACGGTATGGCAGGCCATGCAGTCGCCCATGCGCGTGAGGTATTCGCCGCGTTTCACGAGCTCGGGCTGGTCCGCCGCGGCGGCGCCGGGCGCGGCGTCCGATGCTTCGCCGCGCGCGACGGAAACCGGCAGCTCGTCCACGGGACGCGCGACGCCGTCGTGCGAGGCATGCCATGCGATATAGAGCGCGAACGCGCTGAAGAGCACCGCGGCGAAGGCGGCGCGCGTGCGCCGCGTCCGTCGTGCATACGCCAGGGGCGCGAGCACAGCGGTCTGTACGGTGGGGGACTTTCGTTCGTTCATCGTCTGTCTCCGGCCGGTGCGCATCAGAGCTCGTGCCGCAGCTTGTCGGCCAGCTTCAGCGACAAGGCGGCGATCGTCAGCGTGCAGTTCACCGAGGCCGCGGTCGGCATCACCGCGCTGCTCGCGATAAACAGGTTCGAATGATCGTGGGTGCGGCAGTCCGCGTCGACGACCGAGTCAGCCGGATTCGCCCCCATGATCGTCGTGCCCATGATGTGGTTGTTCGGCGCGAAGGTGTCGTCGAACGAGACCTCGGTGCCGCCGAAGAGCTGCGCGATCTGCGCGTAGAGGTCGTGCGTGTTGGCCGCGCTCTTCTTCACGTAGTCGTTGATCGAGTAGTAGATCTCGGGCTGCGGAATGCCGAGCGAGTCCTTGTGCTCGCCCGAAGGCAGCACGCGGTTCTGCGGCTCCGGCAGGTGTTCGTGGAAGCTGTTGATATTGAGCGTGCGCGCGGCGCGGTCGCGAATCTGCCGGTCCAGCTCGGCGCCCGTCAGGCCTTGCTGGATGAGCGCGGCCGTCACGGCCATCGTGCCGACGCCGTTCGACAGATGCAGCTTCTTCGCGGCGTAATCGGAGCGGAATGAACCGTCGCGGAAGTTCACCACCGAGGTCATTTCCATCGGCCCGCGTCCCGGCCACAGCGGCTCGTTGGCGAGGAAGGTGACGCCCGTGCCCGGATGGTCCATCAAATTGCGGCCCACCTGGTCCGAGCTGTTGCCGATACCGTGGGCAAACGCGTCGCTCGTGGAAATCAGCATCAGCTTGGGCGTTTCGATGCCATTGGCGGCAAGCACGAAAAGCTTGCCCGTCACGCGCGTGCTGTTGCCGTTCGGGTCCTTGTAGTGCACCGCCGTGATGAGCCCCTTGTTGTCGGCTTCGATGCGGTAGACCACCGCCTCGGGAACGAGCTTCGCGCCGGCGCGCTCGGCTTTCTCCGCGTGAACCACGCCGCCGTACATGGCGGCGATCGGGCAGATCGGCATGCAATTGTTGTTGCCGCAACAGGTTGGGCGCGCGTCGTAGGGACGGCTGTTGCGCGCGACAGGCTCGGGCACGACATGAAAGCCGTTGGCGTTGAGCACGTCCGAGAAGCGCTGGTCCATGTACGAGAGCGGCAGCATGCTCATGGGGTACGGGTGCGAACGCGGCGAGCCCAGATCGTAAGGGGCGCCCGGCCCCGAAACGCCCAGCTCGATCTCGGCGAGCTGATACCACGGTTCGAGCGTTTCGTACGGATACGGCCAGTCGCGGCCCACGCCGTATTGCGTATTGAGCTTGAAGTCCGACGGCAGGAGACGCCACGCGGCGGCGGCCCAGTGCCATGTCGTGCCGCCTACGAGGCGCAGGTATTGTGAGTTGTACGGATAGTCGCCCTTCTGGATCATGTAGTCGTTGGGCGGCGAGTACTCGGGATGCGGCGCCCAGACCGACGACGGATAGGGCGTCGCGAAGTCGGCTTTCGCGGGCGAGTTGCGGAAGTTCTCCACGATCTGCCAGCGCGCGAGACGCGGCCCCGCCTCGAGCAGGATCACGGAGGCGCCCGCCTGGGCCAACTGGTGCGCGACCAGACTGCCCGCTACGCCTGAACCGACCACGACCACGTCGGCAGAGTTTTCTATCGCCATTGTCGTCCTCTTTCTTCTGGCTCTCGTTGTGGGGACCGCGCGCGGCATTGCGTTGCCGGCGTGCCGCGAATACATCCGCGAAAACACGCCAGCCGCCGTGCGAGAGGCTGCTCGCGCGTGGTCTTGGCCCGGCGGTCAACCGCCGTCGGGCTTTTGCGTCCAATAGAACGGCACGTCGCGACAATACGACGGAATCGTCAGCACATCTTTCACCGGATCGAACATCAGCGCCTTCTCGTACGCCACCACCTGAATGTGCGGCGAGTCGCCGACGAGGCCCAGATACCACGCGCGCATGATGTTGCCCACCGTGGTCGCGAGTTCGGGCTGGTCGCTCTTGAGCGCCGCGGTCACGCTGTCCGAAGGCACGCCGCCGTGCCCCTGCAACCAGGTGTTGAGCGCGCCCACGTTCTGCTCGAACTGGCTGCTCGCGCGCGCAAGCGCCGCGTAGACGCGCTGGCCGAGCGGCTGGTCGAAACCGGTGCGTCCGGTGAGGTGTTGCGAGAGCGCGATGAAGGCGTCGTAGCCGCTATCGCCGCCGCTGCCGGGCGTCGCGGCGAAAACCCGCGCGAAACCCAACGGCCCGCCGGGACGGCCGGCCATCGTGAAGGCCAGCGCCGCCGCTGCGGCACAGGCGCCGGTCATGAAGTGCCGGCGGCCGGGCCGATGGCCCGAAGGGGAAGGCGTCCCGTCCTGCGTCACATCTGTCATGCTTTCTCCAGATGAGTTTCGTGGCGAGCCGGCAGCAAGACGCATGCCGGGTCCGGGGCGATACAGGGGCGATATGAAAAAGTTATCAATCATGCCACGCGCACGGATTGCCTTTCCCGATCGCTTTCCGCATCGCTTTCCGCATGAAAGGCAGCGATAACGCGCCGCGCAAGCAATATAGCCTCTCCTGACCCGATTCGACAAACCGCTTGCCGCAATTGAGTCTGCAAACGCGCGGTAGAATCCCCGCAACCCGCATGCGACCGAAGCTCGTCAACCCGCTCACGCCATGAACTACATTCCGCAGGTGTTGCGCAACCGGCCTCACATGATGCTCGGCGTCGCCGCCGGGCTTGTCGTCGGCCTGCTATCTCCCGCCGCGCTCAAGCCTACTGCGCGCGCGCTGCTCGGCTGGGACGCCGCCATCTGGGTGTACCTCGTCCTCATCTGGATTCACATGGCGCTCGCCACCGAAGGGAGCGTGCGCCGCAATGCGCAGCGTGAGGACCAGAGCGCCGGCACGGTGCTCTTCGTGATCTGCACGGCGACCGTGGCCAGCATCCTCGCGATCGTGCTGGAGCTCGGCACGACGAAGGACCTCGGCATCGCCTCGAAGGTGCTGCATTCGGCCATCACCGGCCTCACGCTGATCGGCGCGTGGTTCCTGATCCCGACCATCTTCACGCTGCACTATGCGCGCGTGTTCTACGGTTCCGATCCGGCCGCGCCCGCGCTCGTCTTTCCCGACCGCGACCTCGCGCCGAATTACTGGGACTTCCTGTACTTTTCGTTCACCATCGCCGTCGCCTCCCAGACCGCCGACGTCGGCATGCGCGGGCGCAGCGCGCGGCGCAGCGTGCTCGCGCAATCGATCCTGTCGTTCTACTTCAACGTCGCCGTCCTCGGCCTGTGCGTGAATATCGCGGCCAGCATGGTGGGCGGCTGACCCCGCGCGCGCTTCCCGCACGCCATTGCCCCGCCGTTGGGCATGCCCCTTGCTGACCGATGAGCCAGAACGCCAGGCGGCGTTCGCGGTTTGGTTCCGGCCTGCTCTTGCACTACATTGAACAGGACGCGCCGCCGCGAGCGCAGCGCAATCCAACGCCGTGGCTCCGGCACCCTCCGGGCAGCGTGATCGCACGAAACAGGCATCCGCGCCGCCCGACGCAACTGGAAGACGACCGATGGAAGCTCCTCACGCCTATGCGCCGCGGATCTATTTCGTCCATTCCGTTCTCGTCGGCCCGCTCGACGCGTGGCCCGCGTGCTTTGCCCACGCATCCTCGCTTGGCTTCGACCATGTGCTGATCGGGGCGCTGTTCGCGCCCGGCTCTTCCGGCGACGGCCGCATCGTCGCCGATCATGGCCGCCTGCATCCCGTCTTCGAAACGTCACAACCGGCCGACGATGCCGTGCGCACGCTCTGCGCCGCGGCGCGCGAGCGCGGCCTCACGCTGCTCGCCGACCTCACGCTCGACCGCGCCGCCGCGGACGGCACGCTCTACGCCGCCCACCCCGAATGGTTCCGCCCGTTCGAGCCCGACGACGCGCGTCTCGATCCGCGGCACGGCCATCGCGAGGCCAACGTCGCCTACGCCGACTTCGATCGCGCGGGGGCGCCGCTCGCCGCATGGTGGTCTCAGCGGATGACCGAGCTCGTCGGCGCGGGGCTGGGCGGCTTTCGCGTCGACTCTCCGCATCGCGTGCCGCCGGCGGTGCTGCGCGGCATCTTCGATACCGTGCGCCAGCGCCATCCTGAAACGCGCTGGCTGGCCGCCACACCCGGGCTGGCGCGCGGCGACATTGCACGCCTCGAAGGTGTGGGCTTCGACGCCGCCTTCACGTCGCTGCGCTGGTGGGACTTCGCGGCGGGCTGGCTCGCGGAGGAGCACGAGGTGCTGCGCCATGTGGGTTCGCCGGTGACGTTTCCCGAGGCCCCCTACGGCATACGCTACGCGCACGACCAGGAAGGCGCCGCCGACGCGCGCGCGATCGAGCGCGCGTACCGGCGCATGCTGCGCACGGCGGCGGCGCTCGGCACCGGCTGGCTCGTGCCGATGGGCTTCGAATACGGCGTGGCCGACGCCACCGTCCACGCCGGCGGCAGCGCCGCGGCTTACGGCGAAGCGAAAGCGCGCTCGCCGTTCGACCTTTCCGCCGACATCGCCCACGCCAACGCCTTGCAGCGCGAAACCTGGACGCTGCAGACCAACGGCGAACTGCGCGCGCTGAACGGCCCCGGTGCGCCCGTCGTGGCCCTCTTGCGCGGCGACCGGGCCGACTTGCGCGACGCGGACGACGCCGTCCTCACGCTCATCAACCCCGCCCTCGCCGCGCCCGTGCGCGTGAAGCTCGCGCACCTGCTCGACGGCGCGCCCGGCAGCTTCACGCGCTTCGCCCCGCTCGACGCGGAGACGCTGCGCGGCGCACGCACAAGCACGCCGCACGATGCGCTCGCCGTGCCTGAAGCGTTCACGCTGCCGGCCGGCGCATGCTGGATGTTACACGCGCTCGCGGCGCCGCACGTGGCGCTCGCGCCGCCCGAAGACGTGGCCAAGGCACCTACGAGCGGTCGCAAGAGTGTCGTAGAAGCGCTCGCCGCCCCCCGCATTGCGATCGAAAGCGTGAGCCCTTCGGTGGACGAAGGACGCTTCGTGGCAAAACGCACGGCGGGTGAGCGCCTCGAAGTGCGCGCGGCGATCTTCGCCGACGGCCACGACCGCATCGACGCTGCGATACTCTGGCGCGCCAGCGACGAAACGGCCTGGCACGAAGCGCCGATGCTGCCCGCGCAGCCCCCGGGCGCCGACATGTGGAGCGGCCACTTCCCGCTCGATCGCGTGGGCCGCTACGAATTCACGGTGATCGCGTGGCGCGACGAATTCGCCTCGCTCGTCGATCACGTGCAGAAAAAGCGCGCGGCGAACCAGGACGTCCACCTCGAAATGGAGGAAGCAAGCCGATTGCTCGCACTGGTGCTGGCTTGCGCCGAAACCTCCGACGCCCCCGACGAAGCCGGCGCGCCCCACGCCGACACCTGCGCGAAACTCGACGCGATCGTGCAGCGCTTCATCGGCGCCGACACCGACACGCGCTGCGCGCTGCTCGCCGCGCCCGCCACGGCGGCGGCCGTGCGCGCCGCGCGTCATCGCCCGTTCCTCTCGCGCGACGACCATGTCCGGCGCGTGGACGCCGAGCGCCGCGAAGCACGCTTCGCGAGCTGGTACGAGATCTTCCCGCGCTCGATGAGCGACGACGAAGCGCGCCACGGCACCTTCGACGACGTGATCGCGAAGCTGCCGCGCATCCGCGACATGGGCTTTACCGTGCTGTACTTCCCGCCGATCCACCCCATCGGCCTCGCCAACCGCAAGGGCCGCAACAACGCGCTCACGGCGCAACCCGGCGACGTGGGCAGCCCCTATGCGATCGGCGCGGCCGAAGGCGGCCACACGGCCATTCATCCGCAGCTGGGCACGCTCGAAGACTTCCGGCGCATGCTGGCCGCCGCGCACGAACATGGCCTCGAAATCGCGCTCGACTTCGCGATCCAGTGCTCGCCCGACCATCCCTGGCTGAAGGCGCACCCCGGCTGGTTCGCGTGGCGCCCGGACGGTTCGCTGCGCTACGCGGAAAATCCGCCGAAGAAGTACCAGGACATCGTGAATCCCGAGTTCTACGCTCACGATTCGAAGCCCGACCTGTGGCTCGCGCTGCGCGACGCGATCCTCTTCTGGGTGAACCAGGGCGTGCGCATTTTTCGTGTCGACAATCCGCATACCAAACCGCTGCCGTTCTGGGAATGGATGATCGCCGACGTGCGCGCGCGCCATCCCGACACGATTTTCCTCTCCGAAGCCTTCACGCGGCCGCGCCTCATGTACCGGCTCGCCAAGCTCGGCTTTTCGCAGTCGTACACGTACTTCACCTGGCGCGAGAGCAAACGCGACTTCACCGAGTACCTCACGGAACTGACGCAGCCGCCCGTGCGCGACTTCTATCGCCCGAATTTTTTCGTCAACACGCCCGACATCAATCCGCGCCATCTGCAGAGCGGCGCGCGCGCGAGCTTCCTGATCCGCGCGGCGCTGGCCGCGACGCTCTCGGGCCTGTGGGGTGTCTATTGCGGCTTCGAGCTCTGCGAGGGCCGCGCGCTGCCGGGCAGCGAAGAATATCTGGACTCCGAAAAGTATCAATTACGCGCATGGGACTGGGACCGGCGCGGCAACATCGTGGCCGAAATCGCCGCGCTCAACCGCGTCCGGCGTGCGAACCCCGCGCTGCAGACGCATCTGGGCGTGACCTTTCTCGATGCGCGCAACGATCAGATCCTCTGCTTCGAGAAAGCCACGCCCGCGCGCGACAACGTCGTGATCGTCGCGATCAGCTTCGACCCCTATGGCGAGCAGGGCGCGGACTTCGAATTGTCGTGGCAGACCTTCCAGCACTGGCGCATCGACGACGGCGCGCCGCTCGCCGTGACCGACGAGCTGAGCGGCGAGCGCTTCGCGTGGCACGGCCGCTGGCAGCACGTGCGTCTCGATCCCCACGCGCGGCCGTTTGTGATCTGGCGCATCGAACCCGCGCGCGGCCTGCCGCGCGAAGAGCCGCCTCCCGAAGCGGACGAGACGCACATCGAGGGCCATCCCGAACTCGACGCGGACTTCCCGCCCGGAGGAGCGACATGAAACGCGATCCCGCTTCCCACGAATCGCAAACGCACGAGGACGACGGCGCGCACGGCGCAGCCATCGCCCAGCGGCGCGGCAAGGCCTCGCTGCTCACGGACGATCCGCTCTGGTACAAGGACGCGGTGATCTACCAGGTGCATGTCAAGTCGTTCTACGACGCGAACAACGACGGCGTAGGCGATTTCCCGGGCCTGCTCGCGAAGCTCGACTACATCGCGGGGCTCGGCGTGACGGCGATCTGGCTGCTGCCGTTCTACCCTTCACCGCGCCGCGACGACGGCTACGACATCGCCGACTACCGCAACGTGCACCCGGACTACGGCCAGCTCGCCGACGTGCGCCGCTTCATTCAGGAAGCGCATGCGCGCGGCATCCGCGTGATCACCGAACTCGTCATCAATCACACGTCCGACCAGCACCCGTGGTTTCAGCGCGCGCGCCGCGCGAAGCCGGGCTCGAATCATCGCAACTACTACGTGTGGTCCGATACCGACACGAAGTACAAAGACACGCGCATCATCTTCATCGACACGGAACCCTCGAACTGGACCCACGATCCTGTTGCAGGCGCGTATTACTGGCACCGCTTCTATTCGCACCAGCCCGACCTGAACTTCGACAATCCGGCCGTGCTGCGCGAGGTGCTGCAAGTCATGCGCTTCTGGCTCGACATGGGCATCGACGGGCTGCGCCTCGACGCCGTGCCGTACCTCGTCGAGCGCGAGGGCACCAACAACGAGAATCTGCCGGAAACGCACGCGATCCTCAAGCAGATCCGCGCGACCATCGACGCGCACTACCCCAACCGCATGCTGCTTGCCGAGGCGAACCAGTGGCCGGAAGATGTGCAGGAGTACTTCGGCAACGAGGACGAATGCCACATGGCGTTCCACTTCCCGCTGATGCCGCGCCTTTACATGGCGATCGCGAGCGAAGACCGCTTTCCGATCATCGACATCATGAAGCAGACGCCGGATTTGCCGGAGAGCTGCCAGTGGG
The DNA here is from genome assembly GCF_000684975.1 of Paraburkholderia acidipaludis NBRC 101816. GTDB lineage: Bacteria > Pseudomonadota > Gammaproteobacteria > Burkholderiales > Burkholderiaceae > Paraburkholderia > Paraburkholderia acidipaludis. The sequence goes on from NZ_BAXZ01000017.1 coordinate 174,999, forward strand.
CGGTTTTCCTGCGCAATCACGACGAACTCACGCTGGAAATGGTTACGGACTCCGAACGCGACTATCTCTGGAACACCTACGCAAGCGACCGGCGCGCGCGCCTGAACCTCGGCATCCGCCGGCGCCTCGCGCCGCTCATGGAGCGCGACCGCCGCCGCATCGAACTGATCAACTCGCTGCTGCTTTCGATGCCGGGCACGCCGGTCATCTACTACGGCGACGAACTCGGCATGGGCGACAACATTCACCTGGGCGATCGCGACGGCGTGCGCACGCCGATGCAATGGTCGTCCGACCGCAACGGCGGCTTCTCGCGCGCCGACCCGGAGCAGCTCGTGCTGCCCCCGCTCATGGGCTCGCTCTACGGCTACGACGCGATCAACGTGGAGGCGCAGAACCGCGATCCGCATTCGCTGCTCAACTGGACCCGGCGCATGCTGGCCACGCGCCGCGCGAAGCAGACCTTCGGCCGCGGCACGATCCGCTTTCTGCGCCCGGCCAACCGCAAGATCCTCGCGTACCTGCGCGAGATGCCGGGCGAAGCGCCGATCCTGTGCGTGGCGAATCTCTCTCGCGCGCCGCAGGCCGTGGAGCTCGACCTCTCCGAATACGCCGGCACGTCCCCCGTCGAAATGACGGCCGACTCGGTGTTTCCGCCCATCGGCCAGTTGCCGTATCTGCTGACGTTCCCGCCCTACGGCTTCCTGTGGTTCCTGCTGTGCCCGGGCAACGAGCGCCCCGCGTGGAGCCAGCCCGTTTCCGAACAGTTGCCGGAATTCGTCACGGTCGTGATCCGCGAAGGGCAGGCCGGGCCGACACCGGAGAACGTGCGCCTGCTCGAATCGGAAGTGCTGCCCTCGTGGCTCTCGCGGCGGCGCTGGTTCGCCTCGAAAGACAAGGCGCTCAAGGGCGTGCGCCTCGCCGCGCTCACCACGATCCACGGCGCCGGCTTCGCCTTCACGGAAATCGAGGCCCAGCTTGCGGACGGCGCGAGCGAGCGTTACGTACTGCCTATCGCCATCACCTGGGGCACGGACACCACGACGCCGCTGCATATCCAGCTCGCGCTCTCGCGCGTGCGCCGCGGCCGCACGGTGGGCTATCTGACCGACGCGTTCTCGCTGCCGTGGTTCGCCTACGGCGTGCTGCGCAAGCTGCACGAACATGCGGCGGTGACCACCGTGCAGCAGAGCGTGATCCACTTCCGCTCCTCCGACCTGCTCGACGCGCTCGACCTGGGCGAAACGCCCGAGATCCGCTGGCTTGCCGCCGAGCAGAGCAACAGCTCGCTCGTGATCGCGGAAGCGCTCGTGCTCAAGCTCGTGCGGCGCCTGCTGCCCGGCGTGCATCCCGAAGTGGAAATGTGCCGCTACCTGACGCAGCTCGGCTATGCGAACACGGCGCCGCTCTATGGCGAAGTGGTGCGCGTCGATCCGGAGGGCGTGCCGCACACGCTCGCGATCCTGCAAGGCTATATCGACAATCAGGGCGATGCGTGGGACTGGGCGCTCGGCTACCTGCGCCGCACGATCGACGAACTGGCGCTCGCCGTGGACGACGGCGGCGCCGACCAGGCACACGAAGAAGAAGCGCTACAGAACTACGGCACGATGATCGGCATTATCGGCAAGCGGCTTGGCGAGCTGCACGTGGCGCTCGCCACGCCCACCGACAATCCGGCCTTCGCTCCCGTCGAGGCCGCCCGCGACGATATCCGCCACTGGATCGCCGACACGAAGAGCATGCTGATCGAAGCGCTCGACATCGTCGAGCGACAGACGTCGAGCGACGTGCATGCGCATCCGCTCGACGACGACACCCGCGAGCTCGCCTTCGGCCTGCTCGCGCGCCGCGATGCGCTGATCGCGGCGGTGGAGCATCTCGTGCCGCTCGACGCCGCCGCGTGGCGCATCCGCATTCACGGCGACTTCCATCTGGGCCAGGTGCTGATCGCGCAAGGCGACGCGTGGCTGATCGACTTCGAAGGCGAACCCGCGCGGCCGCTTGCGTACCGGCGCGCGAAAGCGTGCTCGCTGCGCGACGTGGCAGGCCTGCTCCGTTCGCTCTCCTATGCAGGCGCGGCCGCGCAGTCGACCACCGAAAGCGCGCCGCAGCAGACGGCCGACCGCAAGCGCACGCTGTTCGAGCGCTTTCGAGGCCAGGCGGTCGAGTCCTTCCTGAGCCAGTATCGCGCCGCCGTGGCCGACGCGCCGCAGCCCCTCGTGAGCGCGACGCACGAACAGGCGCTGCTCGACCTGTTCCTGATCGAGAAGGCCGCTTACGAGATCCGTTACGAAGCCGCCAACCGGCCCAGCTGGCTCGGGCTGCCGATACGCGGCCTCGCCGCGATCGCCGGCCGCGTGCTGGGTCCGACCGGCGCACCGGCCCCGGGAGGCGCTCATGGCTGAACACGCGCCCGACGCCGGGCTGCAACTCCACGATATCGATGCCGTCGCCGCCGCACGCCATGCGGACCCCTTCGCCGTGCTCGGCCCGCATACGATCGACGGCACGCCCTACGTGCGCGCGTGGCTGCCCAACGCCGCGCGGGTGCGGGTGCTGGCGCGCGACCGCGCCCATACGCTGGCCGAGCTCGCCCGCGTTCATCCGGCGGGACTATTCGCGGGCCCGCTTGCCGAGTCCGTGCCGTACCGGCTCGAAATCGACTGGAACGGCGTGATCCAGGAAGTGGAGGACCCCTATTCATTCGGCCCGCAACTGCCGGAAGAAGCGCTGCACCGCCTCGCCGACGGCGATCCGTACGCCGTGCTCGAATGCCTCGGCTCGCGCCCGCTCACCTGCGACGGCGTGCCCGGCGTGCGCTTCGCGGTCTGGGCGCCGAATGCGCGGCGCGTTTCCGTCGTGGGCGACTTCAACGCATGGGACGGCCGCCGCCATCCCATGCGGCTGCGCCACGAGGCCGGCGTCTGGGAGCTCTTCATCCCACGCCTGGCAGCGGGTACGCGCTACAAGTACGAGATCCTCGGCGCGCGCGGCGACGTGCTGCCGCTCAAGGCCGACCCCTGCGCGCTGCAGACCGAATGCCCGCCCGCCACGGCGTCCATCGTCGCGCCGGTCGAGGCGCTCGATCACTACGCCTGGCAAGACCATGACTGGCTGCAAACGCGCGGCGAACGGCAGACCCCACGCAGCGCGATCTCGGTCTACGAGGTTCACGCGCCTTCGTGGCTGCCGCACGACGGCGAAGAGGCGCCCGCCCCCAACTGGACCTCGCTCGCCGACCGCCTGATCCCCTACGCCCAGGGCATGGGCTTCACGCACCTCGAACTGATGCCGGTGGCGGAGCATCCGTTCGGCGGATCGTGGGGCTATCAGCCGCTCGCGCAGTTCGCGCCCACGGCGCGGCTGGGCTCGCCGGTCGAGTTCGCCGCCTTCGTGAATCGCGCGCACGAAGCCGGCCTCGGCGTGATCCTCGACTGGGTGCCCGCGCATTTTCCGAACGACGCGCACGGTCTCGTGGACTTCGACGGCACGCCGCTCTACGAACACGCCGACCCGCGCGAGGGCTACCACCCCGACTGGAACACGATGATCTACAACCTCGGCCGCCGCGAGGTCAGCGCGTTCCTGATCGCCTCCGCGCTCGCGTGGCTGCTGCGCTATCACGTGGACGGCCTGCGCGTGGATGCCGTGGCCTCGATGCTGTACCGCGACTACTCGCGCAACGCGGGCGAGTGGGTGCCGAACCAATATGGCGGCCGCGAAAACCTCGAATCGATTGCCTTCCTCAAGCGCCTGAACCACGAAACGCAATACGTACCGCAGCGCCCCGGCGTCATCACCATCGCCGAGGAATCCACCGCGTGGCCCGGCGTGAGCGCGCGCCCCGAGGACGGCGGACTCGGCTTCCAGTTCAAATGGAACATGGGCTGGATGCACGACACGCTGCGCTACCTGCACGAGGATCCCGTCTACCGCCGCTATCACCACCACCAGATGACCTTCGCGCTGGTCTACGCCTGGTCGGAGCGCTTCGTGCTGCCGCTCTCGCACGACGAGGTCGTGCACGGCAAAGGGTCGCTGCTCGGCAAGATGCCCGGCGACCGCTGGCAGCGCTTCGCGAACCTGCGCGCCTATCTGGGCTTCATGTGGGCGCATCCGGGCAAGAAGCTGCTCTTCATGGGCGGCGAGTTCGGGCAGATGGCGGAGTTCGACCACGACGGCACGCCGCACTGGCACCTGCTGGACGATCCCTTGCACCGCGGCACGCAAACGCTCGTGCGCGACCTGAACCTCCTGTACGCGGGCGAACCGGCGCTCCACACGCTGGACGCTGAGCCGGGCGGGTTCGAATGGCTCGTCTCCGACGACGCCGAAAACAGCGTGCTCGCCTGGCGCCGCGTGGACGGCACGGGCCGCGAGATGGTGGCCGTCTGCAACTTTACGCCGGTGCCGCGCCACGGCTACCGCATCGGCATGCCGCAGCCCGGCCAGTGGGACGAGGTGCTGAACACCGACGCGGCGGTCTACGGCGGCTCGAACATGGGCAACGGCGGGCAGATCGCGACGGAACCGGTGGCAAGCCACGGCAGGCCGCAGTCCGCGGCTCTCGTGCTGCCGCCGCTCGGCACGCTCTACTTCCGTCTTCGCCGGTAAAGCCAGCGGCTGCTGACGCCGCGAACAACCTCAGGATTCCGATGCAATACGAAGGAATAAAAGCGGAGCATCGCCATGGCTAACGGGTTGACGGAGCGCCTGCTGCCGGGCAAACCCTGGCCGCTCGGCGCGACGTGGGACGGCCTCGGCACGAATTTCGCCGTGTTTTCGGCCCACGCCTGGCGCATCGAAGTGTGCCTTTTCGACCGCACGGGCCGCAAGGAGCGCACGCGCTACACGCTGCCGGAATGCACCGACGAGGTCTGGCACGGCTACCTGCCGGGCGCGCACCCGGGCACGGTGTACGGTCTGCGCGCGCACGGGCCCTATCAGCCGCAGCAGGGGCATCGCTTCAATCCGCACAAGCTGCTGCTCGACCCCTACGCGCGGCGTCTCGTCGGCCAGTTCCGCTGGTCGGACGCCATGTTCGGCTACCGCGTGCATTCGAACCGCGCGGACCTCTCGCTCGACCGCCGCGACTCCGCGCCGGCCATGCCGAAGGCCATGGTGGTCGCCGACACCTTCGACTGGTCCCAGGACGTGCGGCCCAATGTGCCCTGGGACCAGACCGTGATCTACGAAACGCATCTGCGCGGCATTTCGATCGCACGCCCGGAACTGCGCCCGCCCACGCGCGGCACGTTCGCCGGGCTCGCCACGCCGCAGTTCGTCGAACATCTGCACAAGCTCGGCGTCACCGCCGTCGAGCTGCTGCCCGTGCACGCGTTTCTCAACGAGCGCTTTCTCATCGAGCGCGGGCTGCGCAATTACTGGGGCTACAACACCGCGGCGTTCTTTGCGCCGGAACCGTCGTATCTGGGCGGCTACGACCCCGACATGATGCGCATCGCGGTGCGCCAGCTGCACGCGGCCGGCATCGAGGTCATTCTCGACGTGGTCTACAACCACACCTGCGAGGGCGGCGAGCTGGGCCCCACGGTTTCGTGGCGCGGCCTCGACAACGCGAGCTACTACCGCGCCGTACCCGGCGACCCGCGCCACCTCATCAACGACACGGGCGTCGGCAACACGCTGAATCTTTCGCATCCGCGCGTGCTGCAGATGGTGACGGATTCGCTGCGCTACTGGGCCACGTCGTACCGCATCGACGGCTTTCGCTTCGACCTTGGCGTCACGCTCGGGCGCGAAGCGCACGGCTTCGACCCGAACAGCGGCTTCTTCGACGCGCTACGCCAGGACCCGGTGCTGTCGCAGTGCAAACTGATTTCCGAACCGTGGGACGTGGGCCCCGGCGGTTATCAGCTCGGCAATCACCCCCCCGGCTTCTCCGAATGGAACGACCGCTTTCGCGACAGCGTGCGCCGCTTCTGGCGCGGCGACGCCCTCCAGCGCCCCGAGCTCGCCGCGCGGCTCACGGGATCGGCGGACCTCTTCGACAAGCGCCGGCGGCGGCCATGGGCGTCGGTCAATTTCATCTCGTCGCACGACGGCTTCACGCTCGCGGACCTCACGGCCTACGATCACAAGCACAACGAAGCCAACGGCGAGGACAACCGCGACGGCCACAACGAAAACTGGAGCAGGAACTGGGGCGCCGAGGGCTCGACCGACGATCCGGCGATCCTCGACACGCGCGCCCGCGTGGCACGCTCGATGCTTGCGACACTCTTCGTCGCGCTCGGCACGCCGATGCTGCTCGCGGGCGACGAGGCCTGCCGCACCCAGGGCGGCAACAACAACGCGTATTGCCAGGACAACGAAATATCGTGGATGAACTGGACCCTCGCGGAATCCCCCGAAGGCGAGGCACTGAGCGCATTCGCCGCGCGTGCGATCGCCCTGCGCCGGGACCATCCTTTGCTGCGCGAAACGCGTTTCCTGTTCGGCGATCGCGAGCTGCTGCCCGGCGTGCACGACATCGACTGGTTCGACGAGCGCGGCGAGGGACTGTCGCCCGAGGCGTGGCAGGACCCCGAAGGACGCGCGCTTGCGCTGCGCCGCGCGGGCCCGGGTCTCGACGGCGAATTGGAAGTATTGTTAATCATGCTGAACGCCACGCCCGCGGCGATCACGTTCTCGGCACCGCTGCCGTCCATGCAGTGGGAGGTGCTGCTCGACAGCGCCCACCCCGAGGCCGCGACGCATACGCTGCCCGGCGTCACGTTCGATGTGGCGGCGCACACGATCGCGGTGCTGTGCGCCCGGCCCACACGGCCTATACGCAAGGCCGCCCAGGAGCCGCCGGCAGGCCCCGACGGCACACCGCCGCCGCCCGACCCGCGCACGCCGCCGGGCACCGGCACGAATGGGTCTGCCGGATAGCACCGGCCAGAAACAGGAACTCGTCATGTCCTCGACCTCACACGATCCGCACGCCCGGCGTTACGCGCATTGCCTGCCGTTCGGCGCGCAATTGACCGGGGCGGCGCGCGCGCAGCCGCACACGCGCTTTCGCTTCTGGGCGCCGTCTTGCACGACGGTCCAGGTGGTCTTCGAAAACGCGGCCGAAGGCGGTGCGCCGCCCGCACCGCTCGACATGGCGCCCGCGGGCAACGGCTGGTTCGAAGCCGAGGCGCCGTGCGGCGCCGGCACGCTCTACCGCTACCGCATCGACGGCGGCCAGGCGGTGCCCGATCCCGCGTCGCGCTTTCAGCCCCAAGGCGTACACGGCCCGAGCGAGGTGCTCGATCCGCGCGCCTACGCATGGCGGCATACGCACTGGCGCGGCCGGCCCTGGGAAGAAACGGTGCTTTACGAACTGCACGTGGGCGCGCTGGGCGGCTATCGGGGCGTGACCGAACGGCTGCCGGCGCTGGCCAGCCTCGGCGTGACGGCCGTCGAACTGATGCCGCTGAACGACTATGCGGGCGAGCGCGGCTGGGGCTATGACGGCGTGCTGCCCTATGCGCCGCACGCGGCCTACGGGAGTCCTGACGAACTGAAAGCGCTCGTCGATACCGCGCATGGTCTCGGTCTGCAGGTTTTCATCGACGTCGTCTACAACCACTTCGGCCCCGACGGCAACTGGCTCGGCCAGTACGCGAAGCCGTTTTTCCGCGCGGGCACGAAAACGCCGTGGGGCGACGCGCTCGACTTCGACCGCTTCGAAGTGCGCGACTTCTTCTGCGACAACGCGCTGTACTGGCTCTCGGAGTATCGCTTCGACGGCCTGCGCATCGACGCCGCGCACGCCATCGGCAACGTGCACTGGCTGCGCGAATTGTCCGACCACGTCCATGCGCGCGTGGAGCCCGACCGTCACGTGCATCTGGTGCTGGAGAACGAGCACAACGCGGCCAATCTGCTGGAGGCCCACTTCGACGCGCAATGGAACGACGACGCGCATCACGCGCTGCATGTGCTGTTGACGGGCGAGAGCGAAGGCTACTACCGCGCGTTCACGAAACATCCCATCCGTCTGCTGGCGCGCGTGCTGGCAGAGGGCTTCGCCTACCAGGGCGAGGCTTCGCCGGTGCACGGCGGCAAGCCGCGCGGCGAGGCGAGCGCGCATCTGCCGCCCACCGCGTTCGTGACCTTTCTGCAGAACCACGACCAGATCGGCAACCGCGCCTTCGGCGAGCGCTTGCGCACCCTCTGCCGCAACGACGACGCCCTGCGCGCGGCCACGGCGCTGTATCTGCTCACGCCGCAGATTCCCATGCTGTTCATGGACGAGGAATACGGCTCGACGCAGCCCTTCCAGTACTTCACGGCCTATACGGGCCAGCTCGCCGATGCGGTGCGCGAGGGGCGCCGCCGCGAATTCGCGGCATTCAGCGCGTTTACCGACCCCGCACGGCGCGAACAGATTCCCGATCCTAACGATCCGCGGACGTTCGCGAATTCGTCGCCGGCGCTCGACACCCGTCTCGACGGTGAGCGGTCCGAATGGATGCACTTCTACAAGTCGGCGCTTGCGGTGCGCGCGCATCTCCTGATGCCGCGCCTCGCCCACGCGCGCGCGCTCGACGCAACCGTGCTGGCCGACGACGCGGGCAACGACCTCGCGGCGCTCGTCGCGCGCTGGCGCCTCGGCGACCACGTGGTGCTGACGATCGCGCTGAATCTCGGCCACGAGGGCGTGCGGCTCGAACCGGAACCCGAAGGCATGGTGGTCTTCGAAACGCCGCCGCGCGCGCGCGACCGCATCGCAAACGGCGTGCTCACCGAGCACGCCTGCGTGGCGTGGCTCACCGGCGACGTGCCCGAGTACGCACGCCTTCACGATGCGCTCGCCGTGCCGCGCGAGGAGCCGCGCGCATGAACTCGCGCCGCGAAACGCTCGCGGGTCTCGCCGCGCGCGCGGGATTCGAAGTCGAATGGTCCGATGCGCACGGCGCCATGCAGCGCGTGCCGGACAGCACGCTCGAAGCGCTGCTCGACTGCGCGGGCCTGCCGTGCGCAAACGCAACGCAATTGCGCCAGAGCGCTTCGCTCCTGAACGCGGAGCAGTCGGCACGGCGCTTGCCGCCGCTCATCACGGCCGAATACGAAAGCGCCATCGCCTTGCCGGCCTCGGCCGTGCGTTCGGGCAGCCACTATCGCATCGACCTCGAAAGCGGCGAGCACATCGAAGGCCGCTTCACCTCGCCGCGCGGCGAGACCGCGCTGCTCGCGCCGCTCAGCGAACCGGGCTATCACACGCTCACGATCAACGACCACCGGCTCACGCTCGCCGTTGCGCCGCCGCACTGCCATACGGTTGCCGACGCCTGGCGCGCGCGCCACGGCGAGACCGCGCCGGTGCCCGCACAGTGGGGCGTAGCGGCGCAACTCTACGGACTCCGACGCAAAGGCGACGGCGGCATCGGTGACTACAGTGCGCTGGCGACGCTGGCCACGGAGAGCGCGCGCCACGGCGCGCAGGCGCTGGCCGTGAGTCCCACACACGCCATGTTCAGCGCGCTGCCCGGCCATTTCAGCCCCTACGCGCCCTCGTCGCGGCTCTGGCTGAACGTCGCGCATATCGATCCGGCCGCGATGTTCGGCGCCCAGGCCGCGCACGAGGCGAGCGTCGCCGCCCATGCCGAAGGCGTCTTTCAGGAGCTCGAAGCACGCGCGCAAATCGACTGGAAACGCGTCGTGCCGCTCAAGCTCGAGGTGCTGCGCGCGCTCTTCGAACGCTTCGACAAGGACGAGCGCACGCGCGGCTCGCCGCGCGCGGCCGCGTTCGACGACTTCTGCGCGCGCGGCGGCGAAGCGCTCGAAGACCATGCGCGCTTCGAGACGCTGCAGGCTGCGCTGCTGGCGAGCCCGGGCGGCAACGCGCATTGGCGCGAGTGGCCCGCCGGGCTGCGCGACCCGCGCAGCCCCGAGGTGGCCGCATTCGCCGCGGAGCATCGGCGCGAAGTGGACTTCCACCGCTTCCTGCAATGGCTGGCCGCCGACGGCCTCACGCGTGCGCAACACGACGCGTGCGAGGCGGGCATGGCGATCGGCCTGATCGCCGATCTCGCGGTGGGCTGCGACGGCGCGGGCAGCCACGCGTGGTCGCTGCCGCACGACATGCTGCAGCGCGTTTCCGTGGGTGCGCCGCCCGATCTCTTCAACCAGGCCGGACAGAGCTGGGGCCTCACCACGTTCTCGCCGCGCGCGCTGCACAACAACGGCTTTCGCGCTTTCATCGACATGCTGCGCGCCGCATTCGCGCACGCGGGCGGCGTACGCATCGACCACATTCTCGGCCTGCGGCGCCTCTGGCTCGTGCCCGAAGGCGAAAGCGCGAAGCACGGCGCGTATCTGCGCTACCCGTTCGAGGACCTCGTGCGCCTCATCTCGCTCGAATCGTGGCGTCACCGCGCCATCGCGATCGGCGAGGACCTGGGCACCGTGCCGCCGGGACTGCGCGAGCGGCTCGCCTCGCATGCGCTCTACGGCATCCGCGTGCTCTGGTTCGAGCGCAAGGGCCCCACGTTTATCGCCCCGCAGCGCTGGGACCCGCACGGTATCGCGACGACCACCACGCACGACCTGCCGACCATTGCCGGCTGGTGGCGCGGCCTCGACATCGACTGGCGCAACCGCATCGGCCAGACGCTGCCGCGCGCGGACGGGCGCGACCCGGTGGCGTTCGCGCACGCGCAGCGCGCCATCGACCGCACCGAGCTATGGCATGCGCTCCAGCAGGCTGGGTTCGCGCCGCAGGATGCGCCCATGCCGGCCGCGGAAGAGGCGCCTGTCGAAGCTGCGCTCGGCTATGTCGGCGCCACGGCGAGCCCGCTCGTGACCTGCCCGCTCGAAGACCTGCTCGGGCTCGCGGAGCAGCCCAACCTGCCGGGCTCGATCGACGAGCATCCGAACTGGCGCCAGCGCCTGCCGCTGCCTGTCGATGCGCTCTACGCGGACCCCGGGGTCGCGGCGCGCGTCGAGAGCGTCGTGCGGGCGCGCGAGGCGGTCACGGCATCGCCCCGCGACCCCGGCGCGCACGCGGCGCCGCCCACCGGTCCGACGCCATGACCCTGCCCCGCGCGACGCTGCGCCTGCAGTTTCATCACGACTTCACTTTCGACGACGCGCTCGCGCAGCTCGATTATTTCGCGGCGCTCGGCGTCAGCCATCTCTACACCTCGCCCATCACGACGGCACAGCCTGGCTCGATGCACGGCTACGACACCGTCGACTACGGCACGGTCAGCGCGGAGCTGGGCGGCGAGGCAGCCTTAAGGCGGCTTGCTGCGAAGCTGCACGAACGCGGCATGGGTCTCATCGTCGACATCGTGCCGAACCACATGGGCGTGGGTGGCGCGCACAACGCATGGTGGCTCGACATACTCGAATGGGGACGCCATAGCGCCTTTGCGCGCCATTTCGACGTGGACTGGCACTCGCCCGACCCCGTGCTGCGCGGCAAGGTGCTGATGCCGTTCCTCGGCGCGCAATACGGCGAAGAACTGGCTGCGGGCCGCATCGAGCTGAAGTTCGACGCGCGCGAAGGATGCTTCTTCGCGGCCTACGGGCCGCACGTTTGCCCGATCTGCCCGACCGATTACGCCGCCGTGCTGCAGTCGGCGAACCGCGCCGATCTCAATGCGCTCGCCGCGCCGTTCCAGAGCCTCACCACGCAGCCCGAAGACCAGCCGCGTGCGGCCGCCGCGCGCGACGCGCTGCGCGCGTTCGCCGAACGCAACGGCACGGAGGCGTTCGACTTCGTGCTCGAAGCCTACACGGGCACGGACCCGGTGCCGCGCGAGCGGCTGCACCGCCTGCTCGAGCGCCAGCACTACCGGCTCGCGTGGTGGCGCACGGCCACCGACGAAGTGAACTGGCGGCGCTTCTTCGACATCAGCGCCCTGGCAGGCGTGCGCGTGGAACGGCACGACGTGTTCGAGGCCGTGCACAAACTCGTGTTCCGGCTCTACGCGGACGGGGTGATCGACGGGTTGCGCGTCGATCATGTGGACGGACTCGCGGACCCGCGCGAATACTGCGAGCGTTTGCGCCAGCGGCTGCTGCCGTTGCGCGCGACGCTGCCGTATATCGTGGTAGAAAAGATCCTCGCGCACGGCGAAGCGCTGCGCGACGACTGGGCAGTCCAGGGCACCACGGGCTACGACTTCATGAACGACGTGGGCGCATTGCTGCACGATCCGGCCGGCGCCGGGCCGCTTGCCGAAGCGTGGGCCGCCATCAGCGGATCGGACGCGCCGTTTGCGCGCGTCGCGCTCGACGCGCGCCGCGAAGTGCTGGCCGCCTATCTCGCCGCCGAACTGGACCACGCCGCGCGCGCCCTGCACCGCATCGCGCGCGAGCAGCCCGCGACGCGCGACTTCACGTATGCAAGCGTGCACCGTGCCGTCGCGCAGATCGCCATGCACTTTCCGGTGTATCGCATCTATCCCGCGAACGGACTGCGCGGGCCGCTCGACAACCGCTATTTCGACAAGGCGCTCGACGCGGCTCGGCATGCGCTGCCCCGCGCCAACCGCGCCGCGCTCGAACAGGTCGACGCGTGGCTGGGCGGGCGGTCGCCCGACGCCGCGCCGCCAGCCGCGCCAGCCGGCACGAAACCGCCACGCTCGCAAAGCGCAGCACCGAACGGCCCCACCAACGGCCCGCTCAGTCACGCGCTCATCGCGCAACGCACGGCGCTCGCGCTGTTCTCGCAACTCACCGCGCCGCTCGCGGCCAAGGCGACCGAAGACACCGCGCTCTACCGCTATGGCCGCCTGCTGTCGCGCAATGAGGTCGGCGCGGACCCCGACGATTTCGCCCGCAGCGTAGAAGCGTTCCACGCCGCCAATCGGGAACGGCAACGGCGCGCGCCCTATGCGCTGCTGGCCACTGCCACGCACGACCACAAACGCGGTGAAGATGTGCGGGCGCGCCTCGCCGTTATGAGCGAACTGTCCAGCGACTGGAGCGCGACGCTGCGCGCATGGTCCACGCTGAACCAGCCGCACCGCCGCAACAGCGGCGCGGGCGGTGCCGACTGGGCGCCCGGGCCGACCGCAGAGGCCATGCTGTACCAGACGCTCGTGGGCAGCTGGCCGCCCACGCTCGATCCCGGCGACGAAGCAGGCGTGCGGGCGCTTGCCGAACGCGTCGCGCAGTGGCAGTTGAAAGCATTGCGCGAGTCGAAGCTGCGCACGAACTGGCTCGTGCCCGACGAAGCCTATGAGTCGGACTGCCAGGCATTTTTGTTCGACATCCTCGCACCGCAGCGCCTCGACGGCTTTCTGCACGAACTGGCCGCCTTCGTGGCGCGCATTGCGCCGGCCGGAGCGCTCAACTCGCTGCTGCAAACCACGCTGCGGCTCACGTCGCCGGGTGTGCCCGATCTTTATCAGGGCACGGAGCTATGGGATTTCAGTCTCGTCGACCCGGACAACCGCCGGCCTGTCGATTTTGCGCTGCGCGCGGCGGCCGTCGACGACGAACCGCCCTCGGCGAAACTCCCGCACTGGCGCGACGCGCACGTGAAGCTCGCCACCGTGCGGCGTCTGCTGGCATTGCGCGCCCGCGCACCGGAACTGCTGCGGGAAGGTTCGTATATGCCGCTCGAAGTGCGCGGCGAAGGCGCGGCGCATGTCATCGCGTTTGCGCGCCGCCATCGAGACTCGTGCGCGCTGGTTGTCGGCACACGCCTCGCGGCGCCGCTGCTGGAGAACGGCGTGCCGCTCGTTCTGGCGCAGCGTTGGGGCGATACGGTCGTGGTATTGCCGCCAGGGATGGCCGAGCCCCAGTGGTACGACTGGCTCAGCGATGCCACGCGAACGCCGGATGGGGAAAACCGATTGTCTGTGCGCGATCTGCTTGCGGCACTGCCTGTCGCGGTGTTGTCGAATCTCGCGCCTGAGCGCCAAACTCAATAAACGTGACGTCGGGCTATTTTCGCTGTCGCGTTGTTTCCATTCCCAGACTTCCGTCGACCGCTATCAGCCTCACCGGATCGGTCTTCTTCCATTGCGATTTCGGAATCGGAATCGACCACTCAACGTTCGCCGTAGCCAGCGCGAGGCCCACGCCGAGCGCACCCATCACGGTTGCATCTCCGGGGGAAGCGGCGGCAGGGACGGCATGCCGGGGGGCAATATGCCCGCGCGGCCCGTCACGAAGATCCGGTCCGGCATCTGGAAGCCGCGCAGCTTGAGCAACTCCAGCGGCCCGGCCCCCGCCTGCACGCGCAGCAGATAACGCAGCGGCGCTGCCGTATCGTCGGCTGCCTTCGTATCCCCGCCATTCCAGACCAGCTCATAGCGCGTATCGTCGAGCGCCTTCACCTGGGCCTTCTCCAGCATCCGCAGGAATGCCCAGTCCCCGGTGCGGTCGAACGCCAGGCGCAGCCCCGCATCCAGCGACTGCCAGCTCAGCGACGCATGGCCGTTCAGGCCGTCGCCCGGCCACACAAGCGGCGTCCAGGTCTCGCGCTGGTTGAAATAGACCACCTGATGTCCATCGACCGTCAGTTCCGTTTGCGTCACGGTAGGCGTCGACTGCGGCATGATCTCGAAGTGGTAGCCGGCCTCCCCCTGGACGTAAAGGCGCGCGCCGAGCGGGCCGATCAGCCGTAACATGGCGAGGAATTTCGGATCGAACTGCAGTGATTGCGGCGCGAGTTCGCCCGGCACCCACTGGTCGCCCTGGCGCTTGAGCACGCCGGAGAGTTCGATCTCGACAAAGCGGTTGATCAGCCCCGTATCGGGCCGCACGTAACGGCCGAACTCGGCGAAGGACGCATCCGCCGACGTCGGCGAGAACGGATAGCGTGAAGCGAACGACGATGCGAAAGGTGCCGCCACGCCCGCGCGCCACGCATCGTTCAGGCTCGCGGCCGCAGGCTGGAGCACCGCCTGCCACGACGCATCGAGCGGCTGCACGAACATCGCCTGACCGAAGCCCGCCCACTGCGCACCCAGGCTCGCCGCGGTGAGCGCCGCATCGTCGCGCGCCTGCGTCAGATCGGAGAGCTTGCCCTGGAACACCGCCTGCGCAAGCGAGCGCGCCATCGACTGCGCATCCGGGCTCGACTGGATCTGCTGCAGCTTCAGGCGCACGGTCGTGTCGGCCGTCAGCACGCGCGAGAGGCTCACGCCGCTGAACGCAGCGGCATTCGCGGCGTTGCCGTTGCCGGCCTTGCTGCTGTCGGGAGCCGCGCCAGCGTCGCCGAGCAGTGCGAGCAGCGGACCAAACGAGCGGTCCAATGGATTCACGACGGGCGCCTGGCTGGCATCGTCGCCACCGCCGAACAGCCCCTGCGCCTTGCGCACGAGCGTGTCGGTCAACGCCTGCGAGGGACGCCCTGCCTCGCCCTGGTACTGCACCGACTTCATGACCGCGACCATCGGCGAAGTCTGCGGATCGGTCATGCGCGCAAGCTGGTCAATCACGCCCGAGAAGCTCGTCGCCCCGATCCACTGGAAGCTGTTGAGCATCGTCCCCCAGGCCGCCGTGTAGTCCGTGAAGTAGCGCATGCGCAGCCGCTGCCTGAGAGCGTCGGCGTCGTGCTTCGCGTCGATCGTCCCTTCGGCTGCGACAACACTTGCCCGGGCCACCGGCTGGTCGCCGGTCAGCACCCAGTCTCCCTCGACGTGCTGCTCCTTTGCCGCGTCGTCGATAGCGTTGCCGATGAAGCCCTCCCACGCGGCGCGCGTGAAGATGCCCGGCACCGTCTGCGTGGTCGCAAAGAGGCCGTGCGCGTCCGTCCCCGCGAGCAGCGTCGCGAGCGACACGTCCGCGTACCTGCCGCGCGCCTCGTCCAGGATGCGCTGGTACAGCACGTCGTCGCTCGCCGCCAGGCCGATCTGGTTCACGAGCGTCGAGCGCATCTGCGTGACGAGCGGCATCGATGCGCTGATCCGCCAGCCGGGGTGCGCCTTCAGGTGATCGGACCAGAAGCCCGCGAGGCGCTGCGAGGTGTCGAGCCATTCGCCCGTGCGCATGCCGGCGGGCGCCGGCCATACGTCGAGCAGTTGCGCCTTGAGGAACGGTGCGTCGGTACGCGCCGGCGTGGCGAGCATCAGATACGCCTTGAGGTGGTTGTAGGCCTGCTGCTGCGCGTCGTGGCCCTGCTGCTCGTCGGCGCGCACCTGCGAGAGCTGTGCGAGTTGCTCTTCGAGCGCCTGCACGACCGGCTGCTGCAGGTTGCGGGTCGCGACGGTCTGGTACGGACGCCACAGTGCATCGAGCAGGTCGTCGTTGTGCGAGACGCCCGCGCGCAGGTACCAGGGCGCGCCGTGCTGCTGACGGTATTCGAGCGTCGCGATCTCATTCTGCAGGGCAAGCTGCGCTCGCAGCGCCTGCGGTGTGCCGGGCATGGCCGCCAACGCGGTGGAGGCAGTGGTTTCGGCATCCTTGACGAGGGCGTGGTTACCGAGGCCCGAGACGACCAGCGCGACCGTCCACAGGGCGGCCCCAACGAGCAGAAGCACCGCAAGCGCGTCGGGCCAGTAAAAGCCGGCTCGCCTGCCCCGATAATGCGCCGACCCGCCAGCGATCTCTTTCCAGACCGGAAGCAGCGCGGCGGGTTGCTCGCGCGTAACCGCTACCGTCTGCGGCGCATCGGCGGGCTGACCCGCCGTAGCGTTTCCGCCCGCGATCGGTACCGGAACAACAGTCGACCCGAGAAAGACCGGCGTGAACATGACACCGGCGAGCGGCGAACGCAGCCAGTTCGACGCGGCGAGCGCGCCGAGGCTCGCAGCAATCCGCGCGGCATGGTCGCCGACATACTTCGAGACTTCCATCAACCCTACCGCCTTCTCGCGCGTATAGAGACGCACGCCCGCGTCTGCCGACCACCGCTCGACCTCGTCGAGAAGCTCCGGCAGTCTGGTGGCGGCGTCCTGCGCCTGCCTGCGCGACTCGTTCGGCATGAAGGTACCGACTGCTTCGAACCGTTCGGATGGACGACCCTCAGTCTCTACCGGGTGAAGGAACGTAACGGGCGCGGCCCAGCCGAGTGCAGTCGCGGTCATCGAGAGCGCGCGGGGCAGACCCGTATCAGTCTCGTCGGCGCGTGCAACGTGGACCAGACCATCAACCGGGCGACGACTACGCAGGTTGCGGATCTGGCCGAGCCACTTTTCTCTCTCAATACCGTCTGGCGCGGCGTGGACGAGGACGGTCTCGCCGACGTGCATGACACCCGCCTGCTTGAGCCCGGGTGCGACCTGATCGACCCGCTCGTCTCTACCGTCGACCATCAGCCAGCGCAGACGGTTACGCCAGAACCAGCCATGCGCAACGCGCAGTTCCTCGGCCATGCGTTGCAGCCGCGCGTCGCGCTTCGAAACCGGCGCAGCGTTCGTCGACTTACCCGAATCGTTTCCGTTGTCCTGACGAAACACGACGCCGGCAACGTAGTACGCGCCGACCCGTGTAGCGAAAACGTGCAGTAGCACCACGACGAGCAGAATGCCAAGAATCCACAGGCTGAGGGTTTTCTTCGCGTCGAGGGTCGTTACATTGACGATTCCACCAAAGACCCACACGATCACCAGCGCAACTGCGGCCATCAATACTGCAAACGCGGGAATCGCCCAGGTCAGAAGCGAACGTGCCGCTGGAGATGGCGGGACGACGCTCTCGGGAGTTACAAGAGGTTCGAGACTCATGACGGTTGTGGATGGGCTTGCAGGATAGCTGCCTGACAGGTGGCAGGCGTACGGTTCAGGATGAATTGCGGAGCGTCCGAGCCATCCTCGGCTGCCGCCGTAATGGCGAGCCAGTCGGCCGCCAGGCCAGCATGACCGAGGACACGGTCAGGCATGCGACGCGCTTCGAACTTTGTCAACTGGTCCAAACCGGCGCGGCGGCATGCCTGGGTAACGTGCGTCTGCTCCTGGGCGTCGAAACCGGTCAGCCACGCGTGCTTGATTACCGACGAAGTTACTCGCCCCCAGAGCATCGCAAATGCAAGTCCTTCGAGCAGTTCCAGCGGCGGTACGGCGACCGGTCGGTGAAGCGTTGCGCGAGGCGTTAGCCCATGAGGCAACGCGACTGTCTGAGGCAGGAAAAGCAGAGCTACGCCCGCCTCTGCACTATCCTCTGGCGGCTTTTCATGCAACTGAACCGCGACTACCATCAGCGGACGCGCTTCTTGTGCGTCAAGCCACGCGTCGACGGGCATCAGCCCGTCCGCAACGGCCACCGTTTTGCAGTCCGGCAGATAGAGGTTCATCGCACCGATTACCGTGCGTAGTTGTTTTAGCGCGTCGCCGGGACTTGAAGTGTCCGGCACTACCAGCCGTAAGGCGGGGGGTATTCCAGCCTGTAGCAGAGGGCGTATCGTCCTTACGAGAGGCACCAGCAGTTGCGCGTAAAGTCTGCCAACGCGATCAAGCGGTACCTGCTGGAGCACCTGAACAAGCAACGGATCAACAGAGGCAGTATCGGAATCATCAGATAGCCGCGTATGCCTCGCAGTAGCAGTGCCGTCCTTGAGCGGCTGAGCCTTGAGCAGCGGCTTCCCTTCCACAATCGTGCTCGCGAGCGCACCGTTCTCGACGGGGAGCTGGTAGCTATAGTCGAGTACGCGTACTGACCTCCGCCCACGCTCGATGAGGTTTCGACGACGCTGCTCGCGATGGTCGTTGTAGAACATCGCATGCAGATAGGCACCCTCGTAGCCCGAGCGGGCGACGATGAGGATTGCAAGGAACAGGACGTGAGGCAGGCCCGCAACTGGAAGCCAGAAGATCGCGCCTCTCGCGGGCCAGTTATGCGGCCATAGCAGGAGTATTGCGCCATCTACAACGACAACGCAGACGAGCCATACGACGAACCATGTGCGTAGTCCCGGGCCGCGCGGAGGATAGGGCTTTGGCGGCCCAAGCTGTTTCAGGTCAACCGGCATCGACTTGCGTCTCCCTTGTGCCCGTCATATCCGACGCTCCAAACGCACGGCAACCGCATGCGAAGCACGGGAAATATTCAGCGGTCTGCATGGTTGATCAGGTGGATGAGACCGAGGTTGTCTGTGACGGAATCAGCACCGGCGGCGGATCGCATCGGCACAGACACAGATCGTCGGCAAGCGCCGGGCGTTTTCCGTCGGGACCGATTTCGTTCGCCCGCGCGCCTGCGCAGCCGATACGCCCGTAGGTACTGCACTTCGGACACCAGACAGGATCGTCTTCATAGGCCGCGATCTTGCCATCGAGCATGTCTCTACGCGCGGGCGTCTCGACCTGACCGCCGACGTTCGTCTCGTCGCCGTTTCGGATATAGGGCCTTCTACTCATTAACGTCCTCTGAACCTCGTTCGACCTGAAGATTGCGCTGGTTGTGGCGGTGGAGAATTTTCAGAAATACTCGCGTAAGGACGGCAGCTACAGGCATCGAAAAGCCCGTACCAAAAGCGAGTGGCCCATCACCTGGATTCATGACAAATGCAAAATACAACGGGCCAACCACAACGGCGCTTACAACTGCGAATAGATAGAGGTACCGCCGCCGAAGCCGGGTAGGCATCGCGCCGACCAATGCCCCAACAATGGCCGCCGGCGGTCCGCCTCCATAAAAGGCGACCAGACTAGCTAAATAGAACACGCCTAACCAACCGCCGACGACCCGTCCTAAACCCTGATAGTCGTTAATTGCGACAATGACGGCGGCCAGGGTAGCAAAGCATGCCGCGATCATTAGAGGTCCGACAGCTCCAAAGATCACCGCACCAAGAGCAATGCGTTTATATAACTTCACAGCACGTTCCTAATTGCGTGGCAATACAGTCATACCGGCGCGGTCAAAATTGGCGCTTCTTGAGCGTATAGGCATACAGCGCGTATTGCGTATTGGTCTGAGAATCGAACCAGCCGCCTTGAGGCATCCCGTCATCAATGTCCTCCCACGACTTGCCGTAATCCTGGCTGTGGAAGGTAATCTGATGCGGCGCGCCCTCTCGGTTGGAATCGGTCGCATAGACAAGCAGCACACCGCGCTTGCCAACGCTCAGGCCACCGACGCGATAACGCTCGTCGAAGATATGCCGCTGCTCGACTGTCGGAGTCTGATAACCCGGCCACGTCGAAATTGCGCCGGTCCGCTTGCCTTTGTCGTTTTGATCGTCGTAATTCCTTGGAGGCCCGAGGCGCGAAAGGGCGTAGACCGAATAGGTCCGACCTGGAGGCTCATCCGTCGTACCAAGTTGCACCACAACCTGATCGGGCAACACTACGTCCGGCTCGAAATGCGGACTCTCCCAGCGTAACCGGTACACGACGCTGGACAGACGCACTTCGCCGAGCATCCCGACATAATAGGCAACGCGTAACGTCCCGTCCGGCCCGAGGTCAACAGCATCAAACTGCTTGCGTGGCTTGCGATAGTCAGAAGCCATCGGTGGCTGGGGAATCTCCTGCCACGTTTGACCACCGTCGGCGGTGCGCCATACATGAGGCCCCCAGCCGATTGCATAGCCGCGCTGCGAGTCAAGAAACTTGAGATAGCTGATGTTGCGGTCTTCCGGCCACTTCAACTGCGCCCATGTCTTTCCGCCATCGATCGAACGCCAGAGTTTTGTGATCTGCGGCGAGAGACCGTCTTTCGGCTCCGGACGTGTATAGTCCATCCAGCCCGTAGCGATGTACTGCACCTGCCAGTCCCTCGAATACCACCATGCACCGTCCTGGGCCTGCTGCTGGAAGTAGCGCGTGGCTGCTCCTTCGAGTGTTCCGCGGAAAAAGCTTGCGGTGGAGCGATTTAGCGTTTCTCCCGACCTGTACATCCACGGTTCGGCTGGTTCTGCGACATCCGGATCTTTCCATTCGCTTGATGGTTTGAATTTGATTTCCGGCCCAGCAACCTTCAGCGTCATCATCTCATCGCCGCGAAGCCGAAAAGCGCCTCCCCCATAAGGTTTGTCGCTTTTCATGAACACATTCGAGACGGTTTCCCACGCGGGTGTTGTCATTTCCTGATATCCGTATTTCAACGCAACCAGCACCGCAACGGCGCCAGCGCATATTTTCCAGAGGACTGGTCTCCGCATCTCACTTCGCCATCAGCCGTTGTAGCGCGCCATTCACTGCGTCGCTTGCGGAATTCACGAGATCGCCGGCCTTTTGCGGCAGCACGACGGCCCCACTCTCCACTGCCTGCTCCCACGTACGGCCATCCTCCCACTCCTGAATGCTCGGCTGCCCCGTGATCTTGAGCAGATCCGTCCATGGAAGGTCAGCCAGCCCGGCGTCGAGATACGCAAGCGGATGCGTGTTGAACGCAAATGACTTGAAGGTGTCGTCGTCCAGCTCAAGCTGGTACTGCTTTACGTCGGACATTGAAAAGCTGCCATTGCCGTCAATTCCACTGGCCATCTGGATTCCATCACCTATCATGTTTTGATGAAGTCCAGTTTCCATATTCTTTTGCAGCAGAAACCTTGCTCTAGCCAACCAGTGCTTCCCTGCCTCACTCAGCCTGGGATTCAATTTAGCGCCATAGTTCGAACAGTAGTAGTAACCGTAGCTGAGGTAATAGGACGGCGGCTTGTGCCCACAGCCAATATGGCGCATCATGAAATTGCTGTGGCGCGACCAGTCTGAATCGGTGCATTGAGGACGTATCAATCGATCCCGCTTGCCAAGAAGCTCTTTCGTAACGGTACTGTCTGACCACGGATTGAAACTCCTGGCCCAGTCGACAATCTCATTGAAGCTCGGCAATTTCTCGACTTTGTCCCTGAATTCGCAATGCAGCGGACGATAGTAATACTCGCAATGACCGATAATCGAATCGGCTGCTGGAGTTACATGCAAGTCGCATCTTCCCGCATCGGCCTTTGCGCGCTGCGTATAGCCCGCAGGCGTCATGTAGGAACGAAAGACGCCGGTGACGTTGGTATCGTCGTTTTCAGCCATGCTTCAGTCACCCAGAAGTTTGAGTACGGCATCTTGCGGAACGTGGCTTTGTGCAAGTGACGTTTCGCCCTTTTCGTTGGTCAGGCCCTCGGCAATTAGCTTGCCCTCAGAGAGCAACTGGTATTTCACGTTGCTCGCAGGAACCTGCGTGCCGCTCCAGTTGACGACAAACGCCTGGTCGAATGCGCCGCCTGAGCCTGGCAGCGCAGGTATGGCTGCCGAAAGACTCTGCGGTCCGAGCTTCGCATAGGATGCCGAATGGATTGTCCGGTCGCCCTGAGTACCGTCCTCGATACCGGACGGCGTCATGCGGAAATAAGACCCGCCGCAGACAAACAGAATCTCCTCCTTCGCCGTGATCGTCACGCGGCTATTGGTGCTCGAAATGCTCATTCCATCGTGCGAGATCAGGCTCATTTCGCCCTGTTGCGCCTGAACGTCAACCTTGCCGTTTGCGGCCAGCGCCTTGATACCGCTTCCCAGCGCGCACAGCGAGACACCCTTGCCCGACGCCACGGTAAAATTGTGGCCAACGCTGAAATCTGTATTCCCCCCGGAGCTCGCAGCAATATGCTCCCCACCGGCAAACTGGATGGTCCGTGGCGTAACCAGGCCGATCCCCTTCGGCGCCGACATCAGAATAACGGCCTCCTTGAGATCGCGGAACGCGTTTTCGAGTTGCTGCTGCTGTGCCTTGAGTTCGGACAACTCCGCAGTGGCCCGCTGCGCCTCTTCACGAAGGGATGCAACCTCCGCCTGCGAGGCTTCAAGCTGCCGGATGGCCGCTTCCATCTCCAGGTGCGGCGTATCCGGCCCGGCCGCCGTGTCCGCCGAGAAGAACAGCCCCTTCGCCGCACGCACCGCACCCCACCCCTGGGTCGTCGCCTCGAACCCGTTCCCGCGAGGCAGCTTTCTGCTGTCAAGCAGGTAGCCCTGGTTAAACGCCGACTGGCTGTACACGGTCGCAATACGTGCGCTCTCCTTGCCCCGCAGGTCGTTGAACACGACCTCGGCACCGAGCAGCGGCGAGCGCCAGATGGCGTAGCTGTACAGCGCATCCGTACCCCGGACCGGATCGCGGTGGTTGGCGTCGTGCAGCGCGCCGCTGATGTGCAGACGATCGACGTCCCCGTGCGCGGCCTCCAGCAGCACCTCGGTCCCTGGCAGCAGCGGCGCGTGCAGGCCGCCCTGATCCGATGACGACACGCGCAGCAGCCGCAGTTTCAGCAGTTGCCGGTCGGTATTGCCCGTGCCCTGCAGGAACTTCGGGAGAACGGGATAACGCCCGAATTCATCCATACACCCGTAAGGTGTCGAATCGGAGGTTGTGACAACCCCAGCGACGGGGCCTGTCAAAAAACGCCAATCCCGCTCGTAGGCAAATTTCGGGCGGTACGTCAGATGTGCAGGCATCGCCTTGAAGCGGGTATGGGCCGGC
>NZ_BAXZ01000016.1 GCF_000684975.1 Paraburkholderia acidipaludis NBRC 101816
AGTGGCATTCGCGGCGGACAATCTGGCGCTGGCCGCCGCTGAAATCGGCGCGCTGGCCGAGCGTCGCATCGCACTGCTGATCGACGCGACGCTCTCGGGCCTGCCGCCGTTCCTCGTGAAGGATGGCGGTGTGAACTCGGGCTTCATGATCGCGCACGTGACGGCGGCGGCGCTCGCCTCGGAAAACAAGACGCTCGCGCATCCGGCTTCGGTCGATTCGCTGCCCACGTCGGCGAACCAGGAGGACCACGTATCCATGGCGACGTTCGCCGCGCGCAAGCTCGCCGACATCGCCGACAACACGGCGAACATCCTCGCGATCGAACTGCTCGCCGCGGCCCAGGGCGTGGACCTGCGAGCGCCGCACCAGACGAGCCCGGCGCTCGCGCACGTGATGCAGACGGTGCGCAGCGAGGTGCCGCATTACGACCTTGACCGCTACTTCGCCCCGGACATCGCGGCCATGACGCGTCTCGTGCAGAACGGCACGATCGCCGCGCACAGCCCGCTGACGTTCGCATCCGAGCAATAAGCGCGGCAGGATTTCACGAATCGCAGTTCGAACCCCGCAGTTCGAACCCAATAACCATTCCGAGGGCGTCATGAACCACCCCAATTTCACCGATCCGCGTCTCGATCCCACCCGCACGATCCGCGCGCCGCGCGGCAGCGAGAAGGTCTGCAAGACCTGGCTGGCCGAGGCGGCCTACCGGATGATCCAGAACAATCTCGATCCGGAAGTCGCCGAACATCCGCACGCTTTGGTCGTGTACGGCGGCATTGGCCGCGCCGCGCGCAACTGGGAATGCTTCGACCAGATTCTCGCGTCGCTTAAGGACCTGAACGAGGACGAAACGCTGCTGATCCAGTCGGGCAAGCCGGTGGGCGTGTTCCGCACCCACGCGGACGCGCCGCGCGTGCTGCTCGCGAACTCGAACCTCGTGCCGCACTGGGCCACGTGGGAGCACTTCCACGAACTCGACCGCAAGGGCCTCATGATGTACGGCCAGATGACGGCGGGCAGCTGGATCTACATCGGCTCGCAGGGCATCGTTCAGGGCACCTACGAAACGTTCTATTCGGTGGCGAACCAGCACTTCAACGGCAACCCGAAGGGCCGCTGGATTCTCACCGGGGGCCTGGGCGGCATGGGCGGCGCGCAGCCGCTCGCGGCGACCATGGCGGGCTTTTCGATGATCGCGGTGGAATGCGACGAGACGCGCATCGACTTCCGCCTGAAGACGCGCTACGTGGACCGCAAGGCAAAGACGCTGGATGAGGCGCTCGCGATCGTCGAGGAAGCGAAGCAGACCGGCAAGCCGGTCTCGGTGGGGCTGCTCGGCAACGCAGCGGACGTGTTCGCGGAGATCGTCAAGCGCGGCATCACGCCGGACTGCGTGACGGACCAGACTAGCGCGCACGATCCGATCAACGGCTACCTGCCGCAGGGCTGGACGGTCGAGCAGTGGCGCGAGGCGCAGAAGGTCGCGCCGGAAAGCATCGTGAAGGCGGCGAAGGAATCGATGGCCCACCAGGTGCGCGCGATGCTCACGCTGCAGGAACGCGGCGCGGCCACGCTCGACTACGGCAACAACATCCGCCAGATGGCGCTGGAGATGGGCGTGGAAAACGCGTTCGATTTTCCGGGCTTCGTGCCGGCGTATATCCGCCCGCTGTTCTGCGAGGGCAAGGGGCCGTTCCGCTGGGTGGCGCTCTCGGGCGATCCTGAGGACATCTACAAGACCGACGCGAAGGTGAAGGAGCTGATTCCCGACGATCCGCACCTGCACAACTGGCTGGACATGGCGCGCGAGCGCATCGCGTTCCAGGGCCTGCCGGCGCGGATCTGCTGGGTGGGCGTGAAGGATCGCTACCGTCTGGGCCAGGCGTTCAACGAGATGGTGAAGAACGGCGAGCTGAAGGCGCCGATCGTGATCGGGCGCGATCACCTGGATACGGGCTCGGTGGCGAGCCCGAACCGCGAGACGGAAGCGATGAAGGACGGCTCGGACGCGGTGAGCGACTGGCCGCTGCTGAACGCGCTGCTGAACACGGCGGGCGGCGCCTCGTGGGTGTCGCTGCACCACGGCGGCGGGGTGGGCATGGGATTTTCGCAGCACTCGGGCGTGGTGATCGTGGCGGACGGCACGGCGGCGGCGCACGAGCGTCTGGGTCGGGTGCTGCACAACGACCCGGCGACGGGGGTGATGCGGCACGCGGACGCCGGCTACGAGCTGGCGCAGCAGAGCGCGCGCGAAGCGGGCCTGAAGCTGCCGATGCTCGGCCGATGAGCGGCGCGCACGCATTGCCGGAAGACATCGGCGGTGCGTGCGTCCGGCACCGCGATTCGGCAGAGGAGTCGCGGCGCACTACCGTCCGACCGCCATCCATTCATAATTCGAATACACAGCATTTCAATATTTAATTTGTCGATGATGCGTGCGTCCGATAGGGTGTCGATATTCAACACCCATCCGCACGGAGCCCGCCGAATGTCGTCGACCCCTTACTACGCACCGCACGGCGGCCATCCCGCCCAGACCGAGCTGCTGACCGATCGCGCCATGTTTACCGAGGCGTACGCAGTCATTCCAAAAGGCGTGATGCGCGACATCGTCACGAGTCATCTGCCGTTCTGGAACAACACCCGTCTCTGGGTGCTGGCGCGTCCGCTCTCCGGCTTCGCCGAGACATTCTCGCAATACATCATGGAAGTGGGCCCGGGCGGCGGCAGCGAGCGGCCCGAGCTGGACGAGCACGCGGAAGGCGTCCTCTTCGTGGTCGAAGGCGAGATCTTGCTGACGCTCGAAGGCGTCGAACACCGGCTCGTGCCGGGTGGCTACGCATTCATTCCGCCGCGCACGAACTGGTCGCTGCACAACGGCTCCAACGACTGCGCGCGCTTTCACTGGATCCGCAAGCACTACGAAGCAGTGGACGGCGTGCCGCTGCCCGATCCGTTCGTGAAGAACGAACGCGACGTCGAGCCGATCCCCATGCCCGGCACGGAAGGGCGCTGGGTGACGACGCGCTTCGTCGACATCAGCGACATGCGCCACGACATGCACGTCAACATCGTCACGTTCGAGCCCGGCGGCGTGATCCCGTTTGCCGAAACGCACGTGATGGAGCACGGTCTCTATGTGCTCGAAGGCAAGGCCGTCTACCGGCTGAATCAGGACTGGGTCGAAGTGGAGGCGGGCGATTTCATGTGGCTGCGTGCATTCTGTCCGCAGGCCTGCTACGCGGGCGGCCCTTCGCGCTTCCGCTATCTGCTGTACAAGGACGTCAACCGTCAAATGAAGCTCACGCTCGGCGCCCCGCAAACGCGCAGGGGGTAGGAGTAAAATGGCCGGATGAAAGGCAACGGAAAAGCGCGCACGCCGCTGTTCGATCTGGACTTGCTAAGGGCCATCGTGATGGTGGCCGATTGCGGCACGTTCACGGCGGCAGCGGCGCGGCTTCATTCGACCCAGTCGACGGTGAGCCAGAAGGTGCAACGTCTGGAGGAGATGGCGGGGCACAAGCTGCTCGAGCGCGGCAGCCGCGACGTGCGCCCGACCGATGCGGGCGAGACCTTGCTGGCCTACGCCCGGCGCATGCTGGCGCTCAACGACGAAATGATCGAGTCCCTCGCGGGCGAAGCGGTGGGTTCGACGGTTCGCCTCGGCGTGCCGGAGGATTTTGTCGGCGGGCCAACCACGCAGCTGCTCGCGACGTTCAATCGCAAGCATCCCCAGGTGAAGCTCGAAGTCACGAGCGGATTGTGCCGGGACCTCGCCCACAGCTACGATCACGGCAACCTGGATCTCGTGCTATTGAAGCAGCGGCACAACAGCCGTGAGGCAGTGGCCTGCTGGCCCGAGCAGCTACGCTGGATTGACAGCGCGAAGTATCCGTCGATCCAGCGCGATCCGGTTCCGCTCGTCGCGTTCCCGCCACGCGGGCTGTATCGCGACGACATGACGAACGCGATCGAAGGGCTCGGTCGCCGTTGGCGCATGAGCTTCATCAGCACCAGCCTGAGCGGCATCCAGGCGGCCGTGGCCGACGGGCTCGGCATCAGCCTGCTTCCGGCGCGAGCGGTCACCGCCGATCACGTCGTATTGACACCCAAAAGCGGACTGCCTTCCATCGACACCATGGATATCGCACTGCTTCATCGGCCGACTGCCGATACGGCCGTCACGGAGCTGGCGCGGGCGTTGTCACGGATGTTCGGAACGCCGCGGCGGTAAGGCTCACGTCAGTCGCACCGCACTTGTTCAGCTTCAGCCTCGCTTGACACTTTTGCCCGCCACGGCGCCTCTCGCAAGACATCCCCCTGGTAGAACGCGCGAAACCGTTCAAGCTGGCGCAGCGCGTCCTCCATGGCAACCCCATCGCTCAGCACCGCACTCGAAAATCCCATGCGCTCCATCTGCAGCAGTTGGTCGCCAAGCACCTCGCCTGTCGCGCGCAAGTCGCCGCCAAACCCGAGCCGGCGCCGGATCAGATAAGCCTGGCTATAGGCGCGTCCATCGGTGAACGAAGGAAACTGAAGCTCCACGCGCGACGCGCCGGCGATGGCGTCGGCGTGGTCAAGCGGATCGGCGTCGTTGGCAAGAACCAGTACGGATGACGAAACATCCGCAGTCTGTTCGAGGGCGCCAAGGAGATGAATACGCGTCATACCGTGCCCTCTGCCGTCGCACGAACCGTGTCAGCGGCGGCCTTGAACGGTTCGATGCCGATACGGCGAACCGTTTCGATGAACGTTTCGCAGCGCTCGCCGCGCGGCTCGCGCTGCTTGAGATACGCGGCAAGCAGCGCGTCGATGACGTCGGGCACTTCCTGCGCCGCGAACGACGGACCGATAACCTTGCCGGCCCTCGCTTCGCCGCTGGCCGCCGACCCGTCGGAGCCGCCGACCGTGATCTGATACCACTCGGCGCCGTCCTTGTCGACGCCCAGTATGCCGATATGGCCGCTATGGTGGTGGCCGCACGAATTGATGCAGCCGCTGATATGCAGGTCGATCGCGCCGATATCGTTCAGTTCGTCGAGATCCTGGTAGCGCTCCATGATGCTTTGCGCGATCGGCAGCGAACGCGCATTGGCCAGTGCGCAGAAGTCGCCGCCGGGGCAGGAGATCATGTCGGTGAGCAGATGCACGTTCGCGCTCGCGAGGCTGGCTTCGCCGGCTGCATGCCAGAGCGCAAGCAGGTCGTCGGCGTGAACCCACGGCAGCACGACGTTCTGGGTGTGCGTGACGCGCGCCTCGCCGGCCGAGAAGCGATCCACGAGATCCGCCACGCGCTCGAGCTGGTCGGCGGAGGCATCGCCGGGCGCCTGCAGCGGGCGCTTGAACGAGAGCGTGACAATGCGCAGCGACGGCTGCTTGTGGGCGCAAACATTGCGTTCAAGCCAGCGCCGCAGCTGCGGCGTGCAGGCAGCCGCGGCCTCGAGTTCGGCGGCGGCAGTCGCGCTGGCCGCTCGATTCGCAACGAGCTTCGGCGGCTCGACGAAACAGGCGCTCACGCGTTCGAACTCGGCCTGGGTGATCGTGTGGGGGCCGCCGTCGTGGTCGACGATCTGCCGGAACTCCTCCTCGACGTCGTCGAGAAAACGCTGGCCCTCGGCCTTCACGAGAATCTTGATGCGCGCCTTGTACTTGTTGTCGCGGCGGCCGTACTGGTTGTACACGCGCACCACGGCCTCGATGTAGTTCATGATGTGCCGCCACGGCAGGAACTCGCGCAATACCGCGCCGATCACCGGCGTGCGCCCCATGCCCCCGCCCGCGGTCACGCGAAACCCAAGCTCGCCGTGTTCATTGTGCAGAAGCCGCAGGCCCACATCGTGCCAGTCGGTCGCTGCGCGGTCTTCGGCGGCGCCCGTCATGGCGATCTTGAACTTGCGCGGCAAATAGGCGAATTCCGGGTGGAGCGTGGTCCACTGGCGCATGATCTCGGCGAACGGACGCGGGTCCACGATCTCGTCGGGCGCCACGCCCGCGCGCTCGTCGCACGAGATATTGCGAATGCAGTTGCCGCTCGTCTGGATGCCGTGCATGTTCACCGTCGCAAGCAGGTCCATCACGTCGGCCGACCTGGCGAGCGGAATCCAGTTGAACTGAACATTGGTGCGCGTCGTGAAGTGCGCATGTTGCGTGGGCAGGCGCACCGTGCCCAGCTTGCGCTGCGCTTCGAGCGCACTGCGGTAGACCTCGGCCTCGGGCTCGTCGTATTCGCGGGCGATGCGCGCCAGCACACGAAGCTGCTCGCTCGACAACTCGCCGTAAGGCACCGCTACGCGCAGCATGGGCGCATGGCGCTGGACGTACCAGCCGTTTTGCAGGCGGAGCGGGCGAAACGCGTCTTCGCTCAACTTGCCGCTCTGCCAGCGTTCGAGCTGATCGCGGAACTGTGCAGCGCGGCTGGCCACGAAGGCCTTGTCGAATTCGGTGTAACGATACATGGTGACTGCGAGGGGCCGGGAACAGGAGAAGAGGGACGCCACGACGGTATCGCGTCGGCATCCGGCCCTCAAGCAGCAGATGCAGCAAAAATGAGCGCAGCAGATGGCGTGCGCGCAACAGCACTCAGCGGCGCCCAGTTGGCTTCAGCTCCGCGCGCGTACCTCGGGATGCACGAGCAGGGTCCCCAGCGTGCGAATGGCTTCTTCGATGCGCGCCGACCACGGGTGCCCGTAATTGAGGCGAATGCAGTTTTCAAACGCGTGCGCGGCGGAAAACATCGGGCCGGGCGCGACGCTGATACCGTGCTCGATCGCGAGGCGATGCAATGCCATGGCGTCGATGGCTTCGGGAAACGTGAGCCAGAGGAAATAGCCGCCTTCCGGGGCGGACTGCTGCGTGCCGACGGGCAGCCAGCGCCGGATCGCCTGCGACATGGCCTCGCGATGGCTTTGCATCGCGAGGCGGATCTTCTTCAGATGGCGCTCGTAACCGCCGTGTTCCAGGTAATCCGCTATGCCAGCCTGAACCGGGATGCTGGCCGAAAGCGTCGTCATCAGCTTGAGGCGCTGCACGCGCGCGGCGAAGCGCCCGGCGCTCGCCCAGCCAATGCGGTAGCCGGGCGCGAGCGTCTTCGAAAACGAGCTGCAGTGCATGACGAAGCCGTGACGGTCGAATGCCTTGGCAGGCGGCGGATAGCTGGGCGAGTAGTGCAGTTCGCCGTAGACGTCGTCCTCGATGAGCGGGACCTCGTGTTGCGCCAGCAGGTCGACGAGCGCCTGCTTTTTCGCGGCGCTCAGCGTGACGCCGGTAGGGTTCTGGAAATTCGTCATGAACCAGCAGGCGCGGATGGGATGCCTCGCGAGTGCCTCCGCCAGCGCTTCGAGGTCGAGTCCGGTCAAGGTGTCCACGGGGATCTCGACGGCACGCAGGCCAAGGCGCTCGATGGCCTGTAGCGCGCCATAAAAGCCAGGAGATTCGACCGCGACGACGTCGCCCGGCTGCGTCACGGCCATCAGGCAGAGATTCAATGCTTCGAGCGCGCCGTTTGTGACGACGATATCCTCGGCCGGCTGCGAGATGCCGACGCGCATATAGCGCAGCGCAATCTGGCGCCGCAGATTTTCGTTGCCGGGCGGCAGGTCGACCACGGTGCTCCACGGACTGACGCTGCGCGCCGCCTGGCCCAACGACTTCGCAAGACGCGCAAGCGGAAAAAGCAGGGGTGAAGGGAAGGCCGAGCCGAGCGGCACGATGCCCGGCCGCTTGGCGGCGTCGAGCACCGAGAAGACGAGCTCGCTGATATCGACGGTGGCGGACTCGCCGGTCGTGCTACGCGTTGCGGGCTTGCCGCCCGTGGCCGGCGGGTTGACGAAATAGCCCGACCGCTCCGCGGCGCGCACGAGGCCCCACTGCTCGAGCAGATAGTAAGCGCGCGTCACCGTCGACTGGCTGACGCCGTGCTGGGCAATGAGCTGACGCAGCGACGGCATGCGCGAGCCGGGCACCAGATTGCCTGAGCGGATCTCGGCAGCCATGCTTTTGGCGAGGCGTTCGTAGCGGGTCATTCGTTCTCTTTCGATGCTGGGCGTTCGATTCGATACCGCGTGTTCCGGCTCGATTTTCATACGTCTCGCCGGGCTTGGGAAGCGATCTGCTGCGGCGATTTTCTCGCCGTCTGCTGCTATACGATGCCGGCCGCGGCGCGCAACATGGCGTCCAGCGCGCATCGAAGTCCGGGTCTGTTCTCCCGGGATGCGCCGGGATTACTGCGCGAGTGCCCGGACCATCACCCTAAACCCGCAGAGCTTGCGGCTCCAATGCCTGTAGCGCGGCAAGCGCTTCGCCCCGGTGCATATGTGCCGGGGCATTTTCGCCTCGACGGCCGGGCAGCGTGCCTTGGGACCGGGCGAAATGGAGAAAACGATGGAATTCTTGCGCCTGGTGCGTATTGTCTTGTGGAGCTTCTTCGGCGTGCGCAAAAGCGCGGCGCACGAAGCCGATTTCGCCAAGGTGAAGTTCAGCTTGCTGCCGGTGGTAGCTGTTGGACTCGCGGCAGCCATTGCCGGCGCCATTCTTGGCGTGGTGCTGCTGGTCGCGCATTCTACGGGCACGGTTCAAGGCTTTTAAGAGCGCGTGCCGGCTAACGGTTCAACGAAGCATGGGCGCGCAGGCGCTCGGTCGCCAGATCGAGAAATGCGCGCACCTTGCGTGTAGGGTGACGGCCCTCGCGGTGCAGCAGGTGAATCGGCGACGGCGGCGGCTCGTGATCGGCCAGGATGATCTGCAGTTGCCCCGAATCGAGCTGCTGCGCGATCTGGTAGGACAGCACTTGCGTCACGCCGAAGCCGTCTACGGCAGACGCTATCGCCGAATCGTTGGTCGTAGTCGAGAGCCGCGCGCGCAACTGCGACCCGGCGCGCTGCGACCCGGCGCCGAAGCGCCATTCGGATAGCGACGAAGCGCCGGCCGCCGAAATCAGCACATGCTGATCAAGCTCGCCCGGCGTCCGCGGCGCCCCATGCCGGGCCAGATATTCGGGCGACGCACAAACCACGCGCCGCACGCTGCCTACGCGTATGGCCTGCATCGACGAATCGGCGAGTTGCCCGATCCGCACGGCGACGTCGATACCTTCGTCGAGCATATTGACGACGCGGTCGAGAAACCAGGAGCGCACGTCGACCTCCTCATACATGCGCAGATAGTCGAGCACGATGGGCGTCACGTAGATCCGGCCGAACAGCACCGAGGCGGTCAGCGTCAACAGTCCGCGCGGCAGTTGCTGCGCGCCGGCGACGGCAAGATTGGCCTCCTCCAGATCGCTGAGGATGCGGCGGCAACTGTCCGCGTAGCCGGCCCCGGCGTCGGTGACGCGGACGATGCGCGTGGTACGGGTAAGCAAGCGCACCCCGAGATCGTTTTCGAGTTCGCTCACCATGCGCGTGACGACGGAAGGCGACACGTGAAGCTTGCGCGCCGCCGCTGCAAACCCCCCGGTGTCGACCACGGAGAGAAACGCGGTCATGGCCTGCAGACGGTCCATAGGAAACGGTGATCTGCCTCCCGGCAGACGCTCAGTATCAGATGGCCGCAGTATATACAGTCGGGCGCCGTTGAGCCCGGTCGGGGAGGGCCGCACAGGGCGTGGACCGCCGCGATTACGCGTTCGCGCGGCCGCAGGGCATCACAGATCGAGGACCAGCGAGGAGGGCGCGCCGTCCCGGTTCGCTGCCGGCACGGCGCAGCAGATCAAGGCCTCGCGGTCGCCGACCGACGCGGCGGGTTGCTGGTCCGGATAGGCGACCGCGCCTTCGAGGATGCGCGTGCGGCACGTCCCGCAACTGCCGCTGCGGCAGCTGTACTCCGGCGCGAGGCCGCTCGCTTCGGCGAGATCGAGCAGCGTGCCGCCCGCTTCCGGCGTCCAGCGCGCTTCCTTTGCCGCGCGCGCGAAGCGAACCGGAACCGCCTGCACCGCAGGCTGCTGCGGCGGCGCAGGCGGTGCCGACGCATCGGGTGCGCGCCTGAGCGCCGCGGGACCGAAGGCCTCGGCGTGGATGCGCGAATCGGCAACATTCAGCCCACGCAGGCCATCGTAGAGCGACTGCATGAATCCGGCAGGCCCGCACAGATAGAAGTCGTAGTCGTTGAACGGCAGCACCTCGCTCAGCATCGGCATATCGATGTGTCCGCTCGCCTGGTAATCGACGCCCGATGTTGCGCCGGCCGGGTCGCTCAGCACGTTGACGAGCCTCACGGCACCGCCCGCCTCGTGAACCAGCGCGCGCAGTTCGTCGTCGAACGCACGTTCCGCTTTCGTACGTGCCGCGTAGAGGAACCAGGTTGGCCGGATGCGGCGCGTGCGCAGCCCTTCGTAGACGAGGTGCCGCAGCATCGCGAGCATTGGCGTCACGCCAACCCCGGCGGCGAGCAGCACCGCAGGCCGGGCCGCGCGCGCATCGATCGTGAAGTTGCCCGACGGCGCGCGGGCTTCGATCAGGTTACCTAACTTCATCGTGTCGTGAAGATAACGCGACACCCGGCCCTCGCGCTTCACGCTGATCCTGTACACACCGTCCGAGGGCGCCGCCGAAAGCGTGTACGTCCGCAGTGTCGGCTTCGCGTCGCCCGGCAAGATCACGCGTATGGGCAGATGCTGCCCCGCCTGATGACGCACGAGACCTGCATCGTCGGCAGGCTCCAGGTAGAACGAACGAATCGAACGGCTTTCGTCGGCAATGCGTGCCACCTTGAACGGCCGCCATGCGTTCGCGAGCGCATTCGCCCTCATGCGCTCCGCGGCTTCGGTCCAGTTGCCGGTCAACCGCACGTTTGGCGAAGCGCCGTCGGCCTGTACGGTCCAGCGCAATGGCAACGCCTCGGCACGATAGACCACGCGTCGAGGCGTAAAGCGCCACAACCGCTCCGCGCCCTGAAACGCCGCGATTTCCGGGCTATCGAGCACGACCTCGGCATGGCCGGTGAGCTGCAGCAGATCGCCCGTTGCGTAATCGATAAACACGAGACCCGCGCGTGGATTCAGGATGAAATTGCCGAGCGTGTTGAAGAAGAGATTGCCGGCGAAGTCGGGGATCGTGAAGACGCCGCGCTCGTCGACGCGCACGAAGCCCGGCTTGCCGCCGCGATGCGATACGTCCACCTGGCGATGGCCATTCTCGCGATCGACATACGACGCGACAAAAAACGAATCGGCGCGCGAGATGAGACCACGAGCGCGCTCATCGAGTTCGCTGCCGATCACCGGCGCGGCGGCGCCCGGCGCCGAGGGATCGCGCACGAAGCTGAAATCGCGTTTGGTGATGTACTGCGGACAGTTGCCGTAACTTTGCTCGACCCGCAGATCAAAACCCGCCGCGCCGCCATCCGCCGCGCGCTGCACGGTGCCATTGA
This sequence comes from Paraburkholderia acidipaludis NBRC 101816, assembly GCF_000684975.1. Taxonomy (GTDB): domain Bacteria; phylum Pseudomonadota; class Gammaproteobacteria; order Burkholderiales; family Burkholderiaceae; genus Paraburkholderia; species Paraburkholderia acidipaludis. The sequence continues at coordinate 11,369 of NZ_BAXZ01000016.1, forward strand.
GACGGTTGCGGCGCCGTGTCGGCAGTTCGATGCCGAGCAGCGCCATCGAGTCGCCGTCGTTCATCCCGGCTTCGGCAGGATCGGCGGAATCTCGGCTCAGCTCGATGTGCAGGCGGTACGCGTCCGCCGCGCTCAGAAAACCTGGCTGGTTCGCGCGCACCGTCGCCCATGCGTCGCCGTTCGCGTCCACGGCGCCCAGCACCACGAACGGCAACTGCGGATAGAACCGCCGATGCTGGTCGATCAGATGATCGCGCACAGTGCGGCGGCCAACCGCCTCCATCTGCTCGACCACGCCCGCCGCCTGTTGCATCGCCAGCTCGCCGGCATGCCACAGCGAAGAAGCGGTTGTGCCGGAGGCAACCGGAGACGATGGGGCGACGGTGTTCATGATCGAGCGTCCTCGAACAGGTGCGAGGCGGGTCCGGCGGTCAGGCCCGCAGACCGATCGGCGTCTGGATGAACGGCACGAAGCGGGGCAGGGACTCCATGCGGGTGAGCCATGCCGCAACATGCGAGTAGCCGCCAAGGTCGACATTGCCTTCCGGCGCATTCGCGATATAGCTGTACAACGCCACGTCTGCGATGGTGGGATGAGGCGCCGCGATCCATTCGCGGCCGTCGAGCTCGGCATCGATCAGTTGCAGAATGGCGTGCGCGCGGGAGATCGTCTCGTCGGCATTGAACGGTGCGCCGACAAGCGTGATCAGACGTGCGGCGCACAGGCCATAGGCAACCTGACCGGCCGCCACGGACAGCCAGCGTTGCACCGCCGCTGCGCCAGCGGCCGTTTCCGGCAGCCAGTCGGTCCTCTGATACTTCTTCGCGAGATAAACCAGGATCGCGTTCGAGTCGGGGATCACCGTGTCGCCGTCGACCAGCACCGGCACCTGACCGAAACGATTGATCTGAAGGAATGCCGGCGTCTTGTGTTCCCCGGCCCGGAGGTCGAGGGAAACGAGCTCGTGCTCGACGCCAAGCAGCGAGAGAAACAGTTGCGCGCGATGTGCATGGCCCGATAGCGGCGTGTAATACAGTTTCATTAGGCAGTTCCTGGACTGGGTGGAAAACGTGGATCAAGACAATCCACTGCAGTCTAAGGATGCCCCGCTGGGAACTGAATACGGCACCGCGCGATTTCACTATTGCTGAAACGCGAATGGTGCGGGTGTCATTGCCCGCCGGCCACCCCCTGTAGCAGCATGCGCACGCCGGACAGCGGCGCGACCACGCTCTGCGGCAACTCGTAATCCTGCAACAAGACTTCGCCGACATCCGCAAAGTCGATATGCGTCGTGCCGCGTTCGTCTTCCCAGACCACGGCGCGCAACGGCAGTTCCACGGCGGCGTGAGGATTGGCCGCCATGACGGGTGTGCCGCCCTTGGGATTGCCGAAGAGGAAGAGCCGCGTTGGCCTCAGCGTGGTTCCGGCGCTTTCGGCCGCAGCACGTTGATCGATATCCGCGAACAGGGTTAATCCGCGCGACTTCAGTGTTTCGATCAGGCGCGAAACGGTGGTCGGGAAATCGTGCTGGCTCGGCAAGGACTGGGTGCGGGCGGGATAGGGAATTTGTGGAGCTTGGGCAGTCATGGTCTGAGATCTCCGGGTTGCGGCGATGAAGAAGGGTTTATGAGATTTTACATAACATAATTTATCAACCTCAGTGGTTGTAGTGGCCAAGTTGTAATGTCCGCTTTTAGCCAAGTTCAAATGTCCGCTTTCGAGTTGATCGTACGCTGACCGGCCGCGGGAGATCCAGCACCTGATCGCCGCGGCGATAGGATTGACCTGCCGATAGCGATAACCGCTGTCATTCGCGACGGCGGAATGATACGAACGACGCCTCAGCGCTCATCCGGCGGACCCACCGATAAATGGGGCCAGCCATTGCAGGCCACCTCCACGCAGCCAGCACGATTCCCGGGGTCGGTCATTTGACCGATACCGCCGCCGCGGCGCGCAAGCGATCCTTGTCACCGTGCCAACCCGGTGCGATTTCGCTTTCCTCACCACGGCGGCTGGGTAACGGACCCAGGAACCTGGCAATGCTAATCATACGACTGCCCATCATGAAACGCCTGCCCCCCGCACCCGTGACACCCCTTCCATACCGTTGCCGGTGAGGTCGCTTTGAAGCACGTAACGATACATCCCGTGTGGGTCCGCCTCTTTCACTGGATCAATGCCGCCTCCGTCGTCGTGATGTGCCTGAGCGGCTGGGAGGTGTATGACGCATCCCCCGTCTTCCCCGCCATCCGGTTTCCGCCGTCCATCACGCTCGGCGGCTGGCTGGGCGGTGCGCTGCTTTGGCACTTCTCGGTCATGTGGGTCCTCGTCGCGAACTTTCTCGGCTACCTGGGCCTCGGTGTCGTCACGGGGCGGCTGCGCAAAAAGCTGTTTCCGGTCAGCGTCCGCGCCATCGTGTCCGACCTCGCGGCGGCGCTGCGCGGCAAGCTCGGGCACGACGATCTCAGCCGGTACAACGCCGTGCAGAAGTTCGCCTATCTCGCCGTGATCGCCGATATCGCGCTGCTGGTGTTGTCTGGTCTGACGATCTGGAAGCCCGTTCAGTTCGCACTGCTGCGCACCGTGATGGGGGGCTTCGACAACGCGCGCGTCGTCCATTTTGTCGCCATGAGCGTGCTTGTCGGTTTCCTCGCGGTGCACGTGGCGATGGTTGCGCTCGTGCCGCGCTCCCTGCTCACCATGATCCGAGGCCGCTAATCATGAATCTTCGAAAACGCTTGCGCGCACCCGATCCGGCCTGGCAGCCCGACGCGGCATCGATCGTGAAGGATGCGCAAAAGGAGCTGCAATCGTCCACGCGGCGCTTGCTCGGCAAGCGGATCCTCACACTGGGCGGCCTGATGCTGTTATCGGGTTGCGACCTGACGAACGACAAGTCGGTCAATGCCCTGCTACGCAAAGTGTCTTCGTTCAACGACGATGCGCAAGCGCTGCTGTTCGACCCGCGCAAGCTGGCGCCGACCTATCCGGAGTCGATGATCACGCGTCCGTTCCCGTTCAACGCTTACTACGACATCGACCAGGTGCCCGACGTCGATGCGCGGACCTATCGTCTCGAGCTTGGCGGCCGGGTCAAAGGCAAACGGGTCTGGACGCTCGACGAACTGCATGCCCTGCCCCAGCAGAGCCAGGTGACCCGGCATATCTGCATCGAAGGCTGGAGCGCGATCGGGAAGTGGGGAGGCGTGCGGTTCTCCGACTTCCTCCTGCGATGCGGCGCCGATACTACCGCGAAGTACATCGCACTGCACTGCGCGGACAGCTACTGGACCAGCATCGACATGCCGACGGCGCTGCATCCCCAGACGCTGCTCACGCTGACCTACGACGGCAGCACGCTGCCCGCGAAGTACGGCTTTCCGATGAAGCTCCGGATGCCTACCAAGCTCGGCTACAAAAACCCGAAGCACATCGTCGCCATGACGGTGACGAACGAATTTCCCGGCGGCTATTGGGAGAACCAGGGCTATAACTGGTTCGGCGGGTCCTGAGCGCAAAGCCGAGGATTCTTCTAATCGCAACACACCAAACGGAGCAATCATGTCCCTACGTCTCAAACTCGCTGCTTCCCTCACCGCCCTGACACTCGCCGGCACCGCATTCGCCCAATCCTCAGCCGACAAGCCCGAGCGGATCCGCGGCGAAATCGTGTCGCTCTCGGGCGACACCTTGAAGGTGCATCGTCACAGCGGCGACACCATCACGATCGAAGTCAAAGCCTCCGCAGGTCTGAACGCGGTGAAGGCGATCCAGCTCAGCGACATCAAGCCGGGCTCGTACGTCGGCGCGGCGGCGATGCCCGGGCCGGACGGCAAGCTGACCGCGAAGGAAGTGCTGGTGTTCCCGGAAGCCGCGCGCGGTACGGGAGAAGGCCACTACGCCTGGGACTTCGGCGCCAACAGCACGATGACGAACGCCAACGTGGATACCGTCGTGCAAGGCACCAATGGCCGCGATCTCAAGCTGTCGTACCAGGGCGGCAGCAACACCGTGACTGTGCCGCCCGGCGCGCCGGTCGTGACGCTCATTCCGGCCACCCGAGCCGAATTGACGGCGGGCAAGAAAGTGTTCGTCGTCGCGACCCCGGAAAAGGACGGCACATACGAAGGACAACTGGTCGTGGTCGAAAAGGACGGCGTAGCGCCGCCGATGTAATCGGAGACTCACGGAACCCGGGATTGCTAATAATCCGCCTTCGAAAGGACTCCTGCGGATGGCGATACCGGATCTTCCTCGCCGTTTTCCGGACCGAAAATCTGCCGGTACAGATCCTGCCCGAAGCTGGTCTGCAGCGGTTCGGCCTCGATCAGCCGGAAGGTACGCTCGCCGTCGTCGCGTCGCTGCGCGCGCAGAAAGAGCGTCGGAAAGGTGCCGTTGTCGTACAGGCCTCGCGCGAGCGTGAAGAGATGGGTGACGAGGCAAATCTTCACATGCTTCTCGAGCAACGCATCGACGATCTGCCGCCCTATCTCCGAGCCCTCGCGTTCGTTCGTGGAGGCAAACGACTCGTTCGACAGGAAAAGCGCGTGCTCGTCCAGGTGATCGACAATCTCGCTCATGCGCCCCAATTCCTCGTCGAACTTGCCGCCGTGCATCGTTGCGTCCTCTTCGCGCTTGTAGTGCGTGAAGATACCGCTCGCCACGTTCGCCTCGAACGCCGCCGCGCCAACGAGCATACCCGCCTGCATCAACACCTGGGCGATGCCGACGCTGCGCAGGAAAGTAGACTTGCCGCCCTGATTCGCACCCGTCACGACGATGAGCTCCTTGCCGTTCGCCTCCGCGTCGTTGCCGACCGGCGGATGGTCCATGCGCAACGCGAGGCTGACGTCATAGAGCTCGCGAAACCGGTACTGCCGGTCCGACATCGGCCCGCACGCCGGCATGCAGACCGGCATGCCGCGCGCAGCGAGATCGGCCCGCAGGTTGAGGACGCCGAGGTAGAAACCCAGCTCCGCCCGCAGCATCGAGAAAAAGCTCTTGATGTGATCCGCCGACTGCGCGAGGGCGTTCGCCACGTGATCGATGCCCCGCGCTTCCAGTTCGGACAGTGCCCGCGCGCCGTTCTCGTCACGATCTGCAATGCGAAACGTTCTGGAAGGCGGCCGCTTCGCGAAGAGCCGGCGAACCACGTTCAAGGGGCGCTCGTGCGGCTTGCGCAGCACGTAGTGCGCACCCTTGTTGCCACGCCCCGGCTGCGCGCTGATGAGCACCCCGTCACGGAACCTCAGCTCCTTCAGGCAACCCTTAATCGTGGTGACGTACTCGTCCGTCAACTCATCACGGATCATGGCATGGAAGCGCCGGAAGCCGGGCGACTGGAACTGGCCGGCCTGATGGTCGGCGATGGCACGCAGCTTGCCCAGCAGCGGGACGAAAGCCTGCACCAGATCGCGTGCCGAATGCAGCACGCTGGAGGCCGAGGCGGTCAGCCCCCAGTAGAAACTCTTGCGCTCCACCTCCACGGCTTCGACCGAAATCGCATAGAGCTCCCGGACCGCCGCCTCATGGTCGATGCAGTCCCCGAGCACCGCCTGCCGATACCGGATGGCGTCGGGATCGGCGAGACTCACGGGCACCACCTTGCTCGCGATGTCGTGCAGGTAATCGTCGCCGGCCGACATGGCACGATACACGGTATCGAGCGCCAGGTCCTGAATGAGCGTCTTTTCGTTCCACAGGGCATCGCGGCGCCAGTCGAAATCGCGCGCCTCGTAGAGCAGATAGGCTTTCATGATGCGAGTCGCTCCCTGAGACGTTCACCGGTCAGTCCGTATTGCCCGGCCACCGATACCGCGTAGGCACGCCCGTCGGCCGGCCGCCGGCGCACGCGGAACGTGCGCGCCGACGGGTCGCCGGGCGCGATCTCGCTGACCATGCTGACCGTCTGCGGGCCAAGCTGCGCAAGTTCCTCGATGAACGTCACGCATACGCCCAGCGCGTCGAGTTCCATGATCTTGCCGATGATCCGGCGGCACAGGAACAGCGCGTCGGCCAGTGTGGTCGAACTGAAGATCTCGTTCATGAGGATGATGCTGCGAGGCGTCGCGTGAGAAAGAATGTCGTGCATACGCATGAGGTCGTCCTGAAGCTTGCCCCGCAAATCGGCCGTGTTCTCTTCGCGTTCGAAGTGGGCGAAGAGCCGGTCATACAGGAACAGGCTGGCGCGGCTGCCCGGCACCGGGCACCCCAGGCTCGCTACGAAATGCAGTTGTCCGAAGGTTCTGGCGAAGGTCGTCTTTCCGCCGTTGTTCGGTCCCGATACCACGAAAAGGCGTTCCGGTCCTTCGAGGTACAGGTCGTTGCAGATCACGGGCCGCTTGTCGGCGCAGAGCTTGCGGGCGAGCGCGATGTCGAACGCGGCGTCGCAGCGCACCGACTTGCCGGTCGACGAGACCGCCGGATAGCTGAACGGCAAACCCGCGTCGCGGCACGGCTGAATGTAGCTGTGGTACGCCACGTAGAACTGGATTTCCCGATCGAACGCTTCGACGGTGACGTCGAGATAATCCGCGTGTTGTGTCCGGAAGCGTGAAAACCGCTCAAAGGGCTGTGGATTGAGTTCGGCGGCGCAATCGAGAATCTGCGCCTCGACGTGATTCATCTCCGGCCATTCTTTCAGTTCGACATGGTGATCCTTGACGTCGCCCTGCTTGAAGCGCTCGAAAATGCCGAGCACGTAGGCACTGTAGTCGTTCTCCCCGTCGTAATCGAGCACGGTAACGGCGTTGCCGCGGAGATGAATGCAGTAGCGGACGGCATCGAGCGCCGCCTTCGCCTCTTCGACATCGCGCAGAAGCGCGGCGAACGCTTCGCCGTCCAGATAATCGCGTAGCCACCCGGCGAACCCAGCGAGGCCTTTCGACTTCGGCGTCGCCTCGTGCAATGCGTCGCAGAGCGCCTTTGCCGCGAGGCAGTACTGCGCCGCGGCCTCCAGGAACCACCACTGCTTTTGCCGAGGGTAATAGAGGTGCTCCGCCTGCGCGAGATACGCCCGCATCTTGCGCATGGAGAGCGCGAACGCCTGGACACCGCCGGCTATCTCGCTGCGTTCCAGATCGCGCATGATCTCATGCCGATATGTCACCGCGCTTTCGCGCTTCAGCTCCGTGCGAAAGAACGGCATGAGGCGGTATTCGTCGTAGCCTCGCGTAATGTCGTTCACGACCTGATCGAGATTCAGGTCTCCGAAGAAATCCGGCTCGGCCACGTCGCCGCGCGGCGGGCCGTCCCCGGGCAATTCGAAAAGGATGCTGTGGAATGCCATGTCCCTTCCTGCTTCGCGTGTACGCCGTACCCAGGCTCGATGTTGGCCGGGCACGATTGGAGCGAACCGGGAAATGCTGCGAACGGCTGCATGTGCAGCGCAGGCAAAGTGGGACCAGCTCGAAGAAGTCGCGCGCCCACAGCACCTGTTCCCAGGCCTGTAGGCATCATTAGCCCGTCAGGGCGGTTGAGGAGGCATGCCATCTCCTGTTGCGACTTTACGCCGGTCGCAGCAGTGTTACAAGCGGCCGGTTTGTGCCATGGCGGTTTTCCCCAGGCAGGTCGAGTGAGCCCTGGCCGTCGGCTTCCGGCAATGTCGTCGGCTTGAGCGGCGCGTTTGAGCGCCTGCATGCCGAGCGCGGAATCGCGGCCCGCTTCGGTCTAAGCCCAGCACTTGGCACAGTTACTGCTTATCGGGATGCCATCTCGTACTCAAAATTGCCCTCATGCCGACACCCAGGCCGCCGCCTTCGATCATCGCGGGGCCGCCCATGCCGATATTGCTGTTGCGCGTGGCAATGATGACATCGCTGCAGCCGAGCAGCGCCGCATTGCCGGCGAAACAGCGGCCCGCCGCGATGCCCACCACCGGCGCCTGCTCCGAAAGCGCTGCGTAGCTCGCAAAGGTGCCGACGTCGAGTCCGGGACCGCGCAACGATTCGTCGCCTGGCCGTCCGCCGCCTTCGGCAAATAGCACGACCGGCAGCTTCTGCTTGAGCGACAGTTCGAGCAGCCGGTCGGTCTTCGCATGATTGAAAAAACCCTGCGTGCCGGCCAGCACGGTCGCGTCATACGACATCACCGTCGTGCGCGCGCGTTCTGCGCCGAACAACGCACCGTTCACGCTGCCGATCCCGGTGACGATGCCGTCGGCCGGCGTGTTCGCGATCAGGTCGTCGAGCGCGCGGCGACTGCGCTGCGCGGCAATCGCGAGCGCGCCGTATTCGATGAAGCTGCCTTCGTCGCACAGATCCGCAATGTTCTCGCGTGCCGTGCGGCCGCCGCGCGCGGCGTTTTTCAATGGCTTCGGGGCGCGCGGCGTCGGGCACTACCCGAGTTCGTTTTTTCCGGCGCGTGAGCCGCAGGCCTACCGCCCGGAGTATCTGGAGAAGCAGCATCAGCTTGCCGAGCACTTCTATGCGCGCCTGTGCGCGCTGCTCGAACAGGGCCGCGACGAGGGTTGGTTCGATTTCAATGAAACGCGGATTACCGCGCAGGCCGCATGCAGTGTGTCGGGCTTTCTGTACACCTGGTACAAGCCCGAAGGGCGGCTCGACGTCGACACCATCGTCGCCGAACTGGTGGAGATCGCATGCCGCGCGCTCGGTCTACGGAAAACGCGGCGCAAGACGGCATGCCGAGGTCGGATACCTACGCGCCGAAGCGTGCCGCCTCGTCTCGCCAGTAGTGTTGCTGCCGCCAGCCGAGCAGACGCTTGAGCTTCTCGTTGCTCAGTAATGTTTCGAACTCGCCGAGTGTCTTCTTGACCGGCACGCCAGGATAGTAGCGTTCCAGCAGCGTTTGCGTCGGCACGTCGGAAGAGACGTCGTCCGCGGCAATATTCATGATCTCGAAGCCGAGCCCGTCTTTTTCGATCGCGAGGCGGCATGCCTGGGCGAGATCGCGCCCGTCGATATAGCTCCACGCGATCCGCTTGCGCAAGCCCGGATCCTTGAGCCACGTGGCAAACTTCGCATAGTCGTCGGGTTCGAGCACGTTGCCGATGCGGAAGCAATAGATATCCGAACCGGTACGCGTCTGGAACGCCTTCGCAGTGACCTCGTTGACCACTTTCGACGTCGCGTAGCTGTCCATCGGGTTCACCGGATAAGCCTCGTCGAGCGGAAAATATTCGGGATCGCGGTGCCGGTGAGCGAACACCACGCCGTAAGTCGTCTCGCTCGACGCCACGATCACCTTGCGGATCCCCAGCTTCGAGGCGGCGTCGAGAATGTTGTACGTGCCCATCACGTTGATCCAGTAGACCTCGTTGTCGGTCGTGATCATGATGCGCGGGATGGCGGCCAGGTGGACAATCGCATCGATCGGCTTCGGCTCCAGGTCTTCGGCAAACTCCACCGCCGCCGTGCTCGATGCGAGCGCGTTGAACACCTGGCCGGCGTCGGTGATGTCCGCGATCAGCGTGCGCGCGGTTCGCTGCGCCATGGGCACGCGATCCAGATTCAGCACCTCGTAGCCGTGCTCGACGAGGTCTTTCACCACCCACTTTCCGGCAAGGCCGCTGCCGCCGGTCACAATCACTCTCTTCGTCATAGGATTCCCTCCTTAAGCTCTCTCCAGCGCGGCCATCGCGCGCACAATCACAAGCAGTACGGAAAGACTCACGCCGCTCGAAGCGCGCAATTCCGCAAGCAACTGCCCATAGCGCTCCAGCGCGGCCTCATGCTGCCCGCACCAGGCGTCCACGAGCGCTTGCGCGTCTGCCGTATCCGCCACCTCCGCCGCCTGCGCCAGCACGCTCGTCGTGAGCACGCGCTTGAGGCGCGCCACCTCCGCCAGCGCGGCCGCGCGCGCCATGGTGTCCCAGTGGCTCGGTGTGGGCAACGCTGCCGCGCGTTCGCTGATCCAGCCGTAATTGAGCCGCGTGCCAAGCGCGAAATACGTGGCCGCGACGAGTTCCAGCGGCCGTCCGCATGCCGCCGCCACTTCGGCGATATCGAGCAGCGCGACGGAAATTTCGCCGCCCGCTACGCGCAGTGCAAGCGTGCTTTCCACACCCGCGTTCACCAGCTCGCCCTGGCGCACGGAAAGCGCTTCGAGATCGCCTTCGGGCAGCAGCGCGGGCAATTGCGGCGCAAGCCGCTGCGCCGCCGCCCGGCAGTGCGCAAGCAGCGAGCCCACCCCTTCCCGGTCTGTCGCGCCGGCCTGCAGATGGCGCAGGAACCAGAGCGCCGCGCGTTCGAGCAGCCGTGCGATCTCCACGAACATGCGCGCCTGCACGTCGTCGGGCACGCGGTTGTCGAGCGCGTCGATGGCGCGCCAGATTTCGTCGAGATCGAACACGTCCCGCACCATGATGCACGCGCGCACGATCTCGTCGGGGCGCGCGTCGGTTTCCTCCATGAGCCGATGCACGAACGCGCAGCCCACGCGGTTCACGAGCGCGTTGGTCAGGTGCGTGGCCAGAATTTCACGCCGCAGCGGATGGCGCTGCATCGGCTCGCTGAACCGTTGCTGAAGCGGCTTCGGGAAATAATCGGTCAGCAAGCCGGCCACGAGCGGATCTTCGGGCACGTTCGAGTCGAGCAGCGCATCGTAAAGCCACATCTTGCTATAGGCGAGCAGCACGGCGCGTTCCGGCGACGTGAGGCCGAGCTTCGCGGCCTGGCGCTCGGCCATCTCCTCGTCCGTCGGCAGAAATTCGATCACGCGATTGAGCCGCCCGGCACGTTCGAGCCAGCGCATGAAGCGCGCCTCGGCATCCAGCAGCATCACGGCATAGCAGCCCGCGATAGAGAGCGACTGGGTCTGGTAATAGTTGTCGCTCAGCACCAGCAGTCCGACTTCGTCGGTCATTTCCGCGAGCAGCGTGTTGCGCTGCTTCGTCGTCATTTCACCGTCGGCCACCACGAGGCCGAGCAGGATCTTGATATTTACTTCGTGATCCGAACAGTCGACGCCCGCCGAATTGTCGATCGCGTCGGTATTGATGCGCCCGCCGTGCTGCGCGAACTCGATGCGGCCGAGCTGCGTCACGCCGAGGTTGCCGCCCTCGCCCACCACCTTGCAGCGCAGGTCCGAGCCGTTGACGCGCACCGCGTCGTTGGCGCGGTCGCCCACTTGCGCGTGCGTTTCGCGCTCGGCCTTCACATACGTGCCGATGCCGCCGTTGTAGAGCAGATCGACGGGCGCCTGCAGGATGGCGCGAATCAGCTCGTTCGGCGTGAGCGCCACGGCTTCGATACCCAAGGCCGCCTGCACCGCGGGCGTAAGCGGAATCGTCTTCACGGTGCGCGCGAACACGCCGCCGCCCGCCGAAATCGCGCCGGTATCGTAATCGGCCCAGCTCGATCGTTCGAGCCCGAACAGGCGGTCGCGCTCGGCGAAGCTCGCGAGCGGATCGGGCGTGGGATCGAGGAAGATGTGCCGGTGATCGAACGCGGCAACCAGTTTGATGTGCGGCGAGAGCAGCATGCCGTTGCCGAACACGTCGCCGGACATATCGCCGACGCCGACGACCGTGAAGTCGGCCGCCTGCGTGTCCACGCCCATTTCGCGGAAGTGCCGCTTGACCGACTCCCACGCGCCCCGCGCGGTGATCGCCATCTTCTTGTGGTCGTAGCCCACCGAACCGCCCGAAGCGAACGCGTCGTCGAGCCAGAAGCCGTATTCGGCGGAAATGGCGTTCGCGTAGTCGGAGAACGTGGCGGTGCCCTTGTCGGCGGCCACGACGAGATAGGGGTCGTCGGGGTCATGACGCACCACGTCGGGCGGCGGCACGACGGCGTTGGTCACGAGGTTGTCGGTGAGATCGAGCAGGCCGCGCAGGAAGGTCTGGTAGCATGCCACGCCTTCGCGCATCCACGCCTCACGGTCGCTCGCCGGCGGCGGATTCTTTACGACGAAGCCGCCCTTCGAGCCCACCGGCACGATCACGACGTTCTTCACCATCTGCGCTTTCATGAGGCCCAGCACTTCCGTGCGGAAGTCCTCACGGCGGTCCGACCAGCGCAGACCGCCGCGCGCGACGCGCCCGCCGCGCAAATGCACGCCCTCCACGCGCGGCGAGTAAACCCAGATCTCGAACATCGGCTTGGGCTCGGGCAGGCCCGGCACCTTCGACGGATCGAACTTGAACGACAGTGCGGGCCGTTCCTCGCCATCCGCACCGCGGCGGAAATAGTTCGTGCGCACCGTCGCATTGATCACGCCGAGGAACTGCCGGAGAATGCGATCCTCGTCGAGATTGGGCACCTGGTCCAGCGCGGTTTCGATGGCCTTGAGCCTGAGCGCTACGCGCTCCTCACGAGCCTCATCGTCGCGCGGGTTGAATCGTAGTACGAATAATTCGACGAACTGGCGTGCGATCGCCGGATTGCCGGTCAGCGCGCGTTCGATATAGGCGTCGCTGAAGGTCGAGCCCACCTGGCGCAAATATTTTGCGTAAGCGCGCAGGATCGTGACTTCGCGCGCGCTCAGGTAGGCCCGCAGCACAAGCCGGTTGAAATTGTCGTTCTCGATGCGGCCGCTCCAGACGCCTTCGAACGCGTCTTCGAACAGGTCCTTCACGCGTTCGATATCGAATTCGGTGTCGTCCGCGAGTTCAAGGCCGAAATCGTGCACCCATGCCGGCGCGCAAGTCGGCGCCTCGATCACGTAGGGCCGCTCTTCGTCCACGCGCACGCCCAGGTGTTCGAGCATCGGCAGGCTGCGCGAAAGCGCGATCGCCTCGCCCGCGCAATAAACCTTGAAGCGGAACGTGCGCGGCCCCGCCTCGATGGGCCGGTAGAGATTCATGGCAATGCGCGGCGTACCCTGCACGCGCTCGATCAATTCGACATCGCGCACCGCCGTGCGCGCCGGATAGTCGTCGCGATAGCCGGCCGGGAACGAATCGGCATAGCGATGCAGGAGCCGCGTACCCTGCTCTTCGCCGAACGCGTCGAGCAGCGCGTCGGCCAGGTCGTCCTGCCAGCGGCGCGTGACCTGCACGAGCCGCGCCTCCAGTTCGCGGGTGTCGACGTCCGGCATCGTGCCGGAATCGGCATGCACGACGAAATGAATTCGCGCGATGGCGGACTCCGAAAGCAGCGGCGTGAATTCCACGGAAACGCCGTTAAAAGCGTCCGCCAGCAGGTTCGCGATGCGCCGCCGCAAGTCGGTGTTGTACTTGTCGCGCGACACGTACACGAGGCAGGAGACGAACCGGTTGAAGCGGTCGCGCCGCACGAAAAGCCGCGTGCGTTGATGCTCCTGCAGGCGCAGCACGCCGAGCGCGATTTCATAGAGCTCGTCCTCACTGGCCTGAAGCAGTTCGTCGCGCGGATACGTTTCAAGCACCGTGACGAGCGATTTGCCGAGATGCCCTTTGGGCAGAAAACCCGCGCGCTGCACGATATTCGCGCATTTGCGCCGCACGATGGGGATTTCCGCGGCGGACACCCTATACGCGGTCGAGGTGTAAAGGCCGACGAAGCGGCGCTCGCCGCACACCTTGCCGTCCGGCCCGACGAGCTTCACGCCCACATAGTCGAGATAGCCTGGCCGGTGCACCGTGGCGCGCGAGTTGGCCTTGGTGAGAAAGATGGGCCACGCCCCGCCGACGATGTCCAGGGCCGCGGGTGGCAACGGCGTGACGTCCGGCGCGTCAGGCACGCGCAGCGATTCGCGCAGGATGCCGAGGCCCGAGCCCTCCACGCGGCGCAAACCGTAGCCGCCCTCGTGCGCCACGAGCGCGTAATCGCATTGCCCGAGGAACGTGAAATGATCGGCCACCATCCATTCGAGGAATGCCCGCGATTCGATATCCTCGGCGCTCGCCTCACGGGCTTTCAGGGTCTTGATGGTGGCGCGCGCGACCTCGACGAGCTTCGGCCAGTCTTCGACCGAAGCACGCACGTCGCCCAGCACCTTGGCGATGTCGCGACGCAGTTCTTCGAGTTTTGCTGCGTCGCCGCAGCGATCCACCTCGAAGTGGATGAACGAGGCGAGCTGCGATTGTCCGTCGTCGGTGCTGGCCACGCCCTCGTCCACCCGCACAATCGCCCCCTCTTTGTCGCGCCAGATGCGGAACACGGGATGCATGGCCGAATGCAGCGCGAGCCCCAGCCGGTTGACGGCCATGGAAACCGAATCGACGAGAAACGGCATGTCGTCGTTGACGATCTCGATGACCGTGTGGTCCGAATGCCAGCCGTGCTGTTCGAGGATCGGGTTGTAGACCTGCATGCGCTCGCTGCCCGGCACAAAACGCTGCGCGGTGCGCCAGTGCCCCATGGCGGCGCCGTAGAGGTCGGCGATGCTGCGGCTGCGCAGATCTTCGACGTCGACGAAATCGTAGTAGTGCCGCAGGAAAGGTTCGACGATCCGGAAAGTCGGCTCGGGCAGGCGCGCCCGCGCGAATTCCATGACATCGGAGAGCAGATGAGCGACGAATTCTTCGTTCTTCGCTAACATGGCGAACTCCTTGACGGGTAGCCATCGACCGCATCGGCAGTCCGGCCATTATGCACCGTCAAGGTGATCGAACGATGAATGCGTGAGCACGACGGAGGCCGTCACCCTCCTGTCAGGAACGACAGCAGCAGGCATGTCACCTCTTCGGGCTTCTCCTGCTGGATGAAATGCCCGCCGCGCGCGATGAGATGATTGCCAACGAGATTCGGCACGTTGCTCGCCAGATTCGCGTACTCGTCCTTCGCCATTTTCAGCACGCCGTCGAGTTCGCCGGCGATAAACAGCGTGGGCTGCAGGATCTTCGCGCCGTCGAGGAATGGCGTCATCTCCCAGTTCCGGTCGAGATTCCGGTACCAGTTGATTCCGCCGCGAAAACCGGACTGCCGGAACCGCCCGACCAGGTAGTCGAGGTCCTCGGCGGGCAGCCAGTCGGGCAAACGGTCCGGAATCGCCAGGTTGTCGATAATCCGCGTTCCCTTCTCGAATCGCGCAAAACTGATCCGCTTGTGCGCTTCGTCGAATTGCGCATCGCCGGACGCCGTGTACAGCACCCCGAGCAGCGAGCGGTGAATGTCGAGCTCGAGCTCCCGTTCGACCTTGCCTGGCTCCTGGAAATAATGCTGATAGAAGTCGCGCTCCTGCGTGCCGGCGGCGAAGCGCACCGCCGGCCGCAGCTTGTGCCGCGGCAGATACGGCACGCTCAGGTGCACAAGCTTGCTGAACAGATCGGGGCGCAATAGTGAGGCGTACTGCACGACGATCGAGCCCCAGTCGTGCCCGACGAGTATCGCCTCCTTCTCGCCAAGCGCCTGCACGAGGCCGACCAGATCGCCCACGAGGTTGAGCACGTGATACGAATCGATCGCCAGCGGCGCGTCGGTGTCGCCGTAGCCGCGCTGATCCATCGCGACCACCCGGAAGCCCGCGTCGGCGAGCGCCCCGATCTGATGGCGCCACGAGTACCACGACTCGGGCCAGCCGTGGCACAGCAGCACGAGCGGCCCGCTGCCGGCCTCGACGTAGTGCATCCGGATGCCATTGGTGTACGCATAGCCATGCTTCCAGTCCGTCGACATTGCCCTTCTCCCGTTATCCTGCGTAGCCTGGGGATCGAATCAGACGCTCACTCGCACCGCTTCACGCCAGCGCCGGATAATCGACGTAGCCGTGCGCGCCGGCACCACCATACAGCGAAGCGTCCTTGAACGGCGGGTTGAGCGGCGCATTCTCGCGGAAGCGGCGCGGCAGGTCCGGTGTCGTGATCATCGCGCGACCGAACGAGATCATGTCGGCGCGGCCGCTCTGCAGCGCGTCGATGGCCATCTCCTTCGTATAGCCGTTGTTCAGCATCCACACGCCCGAGTACAAACGATGCAGCGCCTCGTAGTCGAACGGCGCATTGTCGCGCGGGCCGCCCGTGTGCCCCTCGACGACGTGGATGTACACCGGATGCAGCTTCTCGAGCTCGCGCACCACGTATTCGAACAGGGGCTGCGGATCGCTTTCCGACGAATCGTTGACCGGCGAGACCGGCGACAGGCGAATGCCGACACGCTCCGCACCAATCTCGCCGATCACGGCGGCCATGACTTCCAGCAGGAAGCGGGCGCGGTTCTCGATGCTGCCGCCGTACGCGTCGGCGCGGTGATTCGAGCCGCTGCGCAGGAAAGCATCGATCAGATAGCCGTGCGCGCCATGAATCTCGACACCGTCGAATCCGGCTTCAATCGCTTTCGCAGCGGCGGTGCGGAAATCGTCGACGATGCCGGCGATCTCAGCCATTGCGAGCGCGCGCGGTTCGGAGCAGTCGACGAAGCCCTGGTCCACGATATAGGTCTTGGCCTTCGCGGCAATCGCCGAAGGCGCGACGGGCGCGAGGCGCCCCGGCTGGAAATGCGTGTGCGACATGCGGCCCGTATGCCAGAGCTGCACGAAGATCTTGCCGCCCTTCGCGTGCACGGCGTCGGTCACTTTCCTCCACGCGGCGATCTGGCCTGCGGTATAGACGCCCGGCGTATGCGTATAGCCCTGGGCCGTTTCGGACACCTGCGTTGCTTCGGCGATGACGAGGCCGACGCTGGCGCGCTGGCTGTAGTACTCGACGACCATATCGGTCGGCGCAAGGCTGTCGTCGGCACGGCTGCGCGTGAGCGGCGCCATGGCCATGCGGTTCGCGAGTTCGAGCTTGCCGAGCTTGATCGGCTGGAACAATGCATCGGCGAGGCAGGCTTCGGTCTGAACACCCATGTTGAGGACTACTCCGAGATTGGTTTGAGGGGGGCGGCAGCCCGGGAAACGGGCGGAAACAGCTGATCGAGAATCAGGTCGACGCTTTGGCGCAGCGGCTCGACCGAGCGCTCGAGCTTCACACGCAGCAGCGCACCTTCCCACGCGTCCCACGCGAGGCCCGATAGCGCGGCCGGCGCGACGTCGTCGCGAATGTCGCCGTGCGCCTGCGCCCGGCTGATCATCCCGGCAAGGCGCTCGCGCCACTCGAGTTGCGCTTCGAGCAGCGCGACGCGGCACGGGTCGCTGGCCAGCCCGATCTCCGCCGCGAAATTGCCGACAAGGCAACCGGCCTGCATCGTCCGGCGTTCGTGGTACGCGATCATCTGCGCGAACACGTAGCGGATCGCGGCCATGGGCTGCGGCGGCGCGGTTTCGATCATGGCTTCCCACGAGCGCTGCAGATAAGCGGCGTACTGCGCGATGATCTCGACCGCGAAAGCTTCCTTGCTGTCGAAATGGTTGTAGAACGAGCCCTTCGGCACGCCGGCGTGATCGGTGATCTGCTGGATGCCGGTGGCGTTGTAGCCCTGGCGCGAAAAGAGCTCGCGCCCCGCCCGGATCAGGCGGTTGGGGATGTCGGTTTTGTCGGCGGTTCGGGGCATGGGCGAATAATATGACCGGTCGTCTTAAAAGTCAAACCTCGCCGCGGCGGCAGATGGTGACTCCGATGGGTGCACGCTGAATTGTCGACAAGACGAATATTCCCAAAGCCGCGCAAACCGGTAATCTGCGAGGTTTCGGTGAACGAAAAATGTCTCGCTGCCTGAATGCAACATTCGGATCCTCCATGACTGAACCTCGTCTGACATTCCTTGACCAGCATGAATGGGAAAACTGGTTGACGCAAAACGGCGATACCTCGCCCGGGATATGGCTGCGTCTTGCCAAAAAGGGCGCCGGGCAGCCAACCTTGACTTACGAACAGGCACTGGAAAGTGCTCTTTGTCATGGCTGGATCGACGGTCAAAAGCAGACTGAAAGTGAGGAATACTGGTTGCAACGCTTCACTCGACGCTCCGCAAAAAGTATCTGGTCCAGGCTCAACAAAGACCGGGCCGAAGCGCTGATCGCCGCAGGCAGAATGCTTCCTTCGGGCATGCGAGAAATCGGGAAAGCCAAAGAGGATGGCCGTTGGGAGGCTGCCTATGCATCGGCCAGCAACTCGGTCGTGCCGGACGACCTGCGGGCCGCACTGGACGCCAATCCCAAGGCCGGCGCGTTCTTTGCGACGCTGAACGGCCGAAACCGTTACGCCATCCTGTTTCGGATACAGAATGCCAAAAAGCCCGCAACACGGGTGCGCAAGATCGAGGAGTTCATCGGCATGCTGAATCGCGGCGAAACCATTTATCCCTAGACCAGCGCGTTCGACAGCCGACGAAAGTCGCCGGACGATGCCGCGCTTGAGGCGGACAACCCGTTGCGCTCTCCACGTCTCGGCGCCGGCGAGCGCCGATTAATGCTGGCTTATGGTTTATTTATTTCTTTGGCCGCGATTCGCGTGTGACCGGTCGTTGCGAAAATCCGGCTGAGCGTCGGATTCCGGCTGGCAAGCGCCGTCTCGAAATTTTGCAAAAGCGCTCAGCAGAACTCATGCCAGCCTCACTTGCTTCCGGCCACTCCGACGTGCAGAATGAATCTACCGAAATCGTTTTTTGCAGGAAATCTGGTGCTGGACACGCATCCCGTTCTCAATGGGTTTGATGCATTAAGGATTTCATGCGATCCAGGTGGGCTGCGTTAGGCGAAAAAAGCGTTGCAAAGTGCCATAAAGTGGTCGCCCATAACACATTTGATCTTCAGTCAAAGGAGTGGCTGTGAAACCTCGTCTTTTTATCGGTTCGTCTAGCGAAAGTCTCGGTCTCGCGTATGCGGTACACGAAAATCTCAAGCGTGACGCTGAGTGCACGCCTTGGAGCGAAGGAGTCTTTGAACCAAACAAATACACTCTCGAGTCGATATTTCAGGCCCTCGACAAATCTGACTTCGGCTTATTTGTCTTCGCGGCCGACGACGTCGTTCGAATGCGCAGCGTCGACTATGTCGCCGTTCGAGATAACGTTCTGTTCGAGCTTGGGATGTTTGTCGGCCGATTGGGAAGAGAGCGAACCTTCTTCCTGCTTCCCGAAAATCAGCGAGATTTTCGGCTACCTTCAGATCTACTGGGATTGACACCGCTGATCTACGAATCCGAGAGACAAGATCAGAACTGGACGGCAGCAGTCGGCCCGGCGTGCCACCAAATTCGACTTGCCATGAAACGCTTGCCGAACGGCGACACAAATTCAGGCGTTACATCCGCGGATGCATCGAGCCCACTCTCCCTGGGAGATGAGGCCCGTCGAGCAATTCAGATTCATACGTTCTCGGGCACTGACAAGAAGCTGCAAGAGAGTCGAATTGAACTGGCAACAACTATCGCATCTGTCGCCGCGCGTGGTATCAGTCTGGCTGATGCCGAGACCATTTGGGCTCTTGGCAACAATATGCACAACGAGGCACTACGATATAAGGGTCGCCCTGATCTGGCGCCATTACACATCGAAGAAGCGGACGCGTTCAATCGTTTTTTGTCCGGGAAAATTTTATCTGCCTCAAAAGATGAAGGTAAATCCAAGGCGATTCACTACTTGGGTGTCCATCACCACAACATGGTTTCGATGATTTCGCACAACGCCCGACTTCACAGCAAAGATGTCTGACCTTCTTGGCTAACCGGACGGCGAACGGCATGCGGTCCGTCAGTCTTGATGAAAGCGTGATGCTCTCAGCTATCGATCGATTGATACGCTATCGATCGTCGATTCGCTTACCCCGTAGTCCTTGGACTCCTCGTGCGAAATGAAGAGGTAGCCGAGTGATTCGAGATAGTAATATCTGATTGAATCTCCGGGCTGAGTACAGTCAAGTGATGTGGCTCGACCAATCAACTGACTATTCAATCTAGTGGCATCGATACTCGCCCCGACATGACAATTCATTTCATGCGTAAGCGGCTTGTTTTCACCAGGCACACCCATGCTCTGCGTCGAGAACGAAATTTCACCGCCTTCTTTCCATTCTCTGGTTTTGACTGTCAACGATTTCAAGACATATACGGTCCTATTCTCAGAACGACTTGAATTGATTTTGAACTTTATTTGAACCAGTCCAAGCATGTCCCGATCGAGGGAGAATTCTGGACTGTAGATCTCCCGGATACGTTCAGCGTTGTCGGTGCTCGGCCGTATGACAATCACCATTTGACCAGTGGGTAATTTACTGCTTTTCGACGTTATGACGATCCGTGCGGTCTTGAACGCCGCGAGTTTGGGAAGAATGGACGAGAATGACTGGACAGCAGCCATCACATCTGCCTCAACCGCTATTTGGTCGATATCAGGATCATCGGAGAGGGGTGCCTTCGTTCTCAGTGTGTCTCCACCAATACCGCTATACGTTTCTCCATCGATAGAATTTCCGCATGCCACTTTCCTGATCGCTACTTCATAGTCATCGGACGAATCGATAGGCGTCTCGGCGGCGTCGCGGGCAATCATGTTGTCGGTCACCGCGCCGTCTGCTGTAAAGTCGTACCCGACAGAGATACGAAAGCGGTTAGCTTTGCAGTTCACCGTGACGAATTCGCGCTTTGAATCATAAGGTGCGTCGTAAGGAGGATCAAATTGATAGTCAGGATAGTCGTACCTTGTCCAGAACGACGTGTATTCCCCCGAGCGGCTGATGCTACGCGAATCGATCTGTATCAGTTTGTTGCCGCCGGAACGCCCGATATTGACGAGACGCTCTGGCCGATTTGGCAAGGCACATGCCCATTGGAGCAGCGCCTCGCCGTAACGAGTCGTAGACGCAGGCACAAATCGCGTGGCCGCATAGTGTCCAAGCGTCTTCCCATATGCCCGCACAGAAGGTTGGTCGCCTACAAATACGTCAGCCCATGCCATGCGAATGGCGTGTTGCGGGCAGTCGAACTGAATAGGCGTTTCGTACTTTTCTGGCCCTTGGGGCGTCTCCATCGTGCCGCGCACGACCAGGTACATGTTGGTTCCAATCCTGTGTGCGGAATCGACGAGATAGTCGAGATCAGCTTTTGCGGGAATCGGCTGCCAAACCTCATCCGCGACGGCAGGGTGCGTGAAAGCAATACAAGCCGCAAGTGTTCCTAGGGTCAGTAGTTGAAGACGCATCGATTCAGGCACGAAATGGAATGCCGGTTTAACGGCATACGCGGAGCTTGTCTTGAACTATCTATTGTCGAGCGTCGAAGCGTGCAAACCCAAAGAGCGGCAGACACAAAAATTCCGCGAACTTTCAGGTCTTACGCCGTGTATAGAGCTGACCGTCCGCTCTCTGTACAATCACTGACCATTGAGTGTCCAGACCAGGCTTGCAATGACTGGCGCTTCCTGGCGCCGGCTGCCGCCCGACGATCGAGCGCGACGACCGTATCGAGCGGACGCGGGATGCAAAGGGCATAAGCGCCCCAAAGAAGACGCGCACAATTTCCAATAGTGGTCATTCAAATCGAGTGCACGCAATCAAGGTCGAACAATCCGGTCAACTGAAGTGATGCGAATGCCGAGCTGATTTTTTTGCTCGCCAACTCGTACTTCGGTTATCCCATTCCAGTATTCGAGCGAATGAGGATCACAGTATTTAATTGAATGGCCAAGTGAAGGTTCCTCAATGAGGATGAATCGGTGGCATCCTTTTCCGGTTGTCGTTCTGGTCAGATGCAAAGGGACACCGAACGTTATCTGCGTATTTTCCGTAATGCGCATCTCACCCGCTTGAGCAAAGTGACCAACAATTGCTCCACCGCCGAGAATCAAAAGCATTGCGACTAATACCTCGGCCGTCCAGATTCCCAAACCTCGACGCACACCTGCCCTGATTAGCGCCGCCCATCGAATGCCAGCACCTACGACCATAAGGCCAGAGAAAATAAGGATTGAAATTTTAGCCCACGATCCGAATGGGGCATTTGTATCCAGGTATATGCCATCACCACCGACAACCACACCTGACATGGCAACGACAATCATGAAAATAAAGTAGCAACTTCCCCAATCAATACTGAACTTCACCTTGCCCGATTCGAATGGATCTGCTGTTCCCTGAATCCGATCACGACTCCATCTATTGATTTGAGCCGCAACACCCATTGTCGAGCCTTCTGTAACACCTCCGGGCAACCGTATTGTCGCTGAGCCATATCGGAAATCGATCCAATAGCTAGGCGCTGTGGTGCGTCCTGTCTTGCTGGCAAACACCGTCGCCCGACCCGGAAATTTCCACGTAGCAATACCCGCACTGACCATGCCATCGGTATTTATGGTGATTGGAGACTTGGCAGTCCCGCTTCGCAGTACGAGGGCAATAAGCCACGCACTGCCGAACAGACACATCGGGATCAGCAGCCAGTCATTGTCCGAGAATATTGATGTGGGGCTCCGATATAGGAGGTAGTAGCACATGGCCAGCGCGATCAGGCATATAGCTAGTAACGCAGTTGATTCGAGGCGGCTGGAAGTGCTGTAGGAAATGATGAGCTCGCTCGGCTCTTCGGAAACTTGGATGGAGCTCGAATCTTTGTTCATTGTTGGTGCGCCCCTCCTTATTTATCATGGTCCAGCCTCGTAGGATGCCCAGCCCACATAGCAGCCTGCGGTATTTCACCCGATTGTCAACGATTCGCGCCGGTTTGTCGAACGATCGGTTGTGTCCGGCAAGCGACCGCTCGCCGCGGCAAGCCGCACCCCCAACATCAAACAACCGAGTCTGCCGGCTGCAGCATCAAGAGAGCAAGCAATCGCGCGACTTCCCCGCGCATTTCGCGGCGATCCACGATCATATCGATCGCCCCGCGCTGCAGGAGAAACTCAGGGCGTTGATAACCTTCGGGCAACGTCTCTCGCACCGTTTGCTCGATTACCCGCTCGCCCGTGAACGCGATAAGGGCTGTCGGCTCGGCGATCACCACATCACCGAGAAACGCGAAGCTTGCCGATACGCCGCCCTTCGTCGGGTTGGTGAGTAGGGATACGAAAGGAAGCCCCGCATCGGCCAGTCGCGTCAACATGGCCGTCGTCTTGGCCATCTGCATCAGGGAATACACGCTTTCTTGCATCCGGGCCCCGCCAGAAGCAGCAATGCAAATAAACGGTGTTCGCTGCTCGAGCGCGGCTCTTGCGCCGCGCTCGAAACGTTCGCCGACAGCGGAGCCCATCGAGCCGGCCATAAACGCGAAGTCGAAGCACGCCACCACCACCACAGGCACCGAGTGGACGGCACCTCCAGCATCGCTACAGGATGGCTTTGCGGTCTGCGATCACTGCGCGCAGCGTTTCGATCCGCGCGGCAATTGTCGCGCAATCTGCACCGTTGCGCGCGCACTCGCGTAATTGCAGCGCCTCGCTTGCCATGGCCTCATCGGCGGCGATCAGGCGCGGGAGAAATTCCCGTTCGGCGCGGTGCCGCAGCCAGGTCGTGTCGTTCTCGGGAACAGGCAGATGCCGGATGAGGGCTTCAGCCGCCTCGATATCGCGGCCGATCACCTCCAGCTCCGTGATCTGCGCACGCTCTGCGGCGCCCGGAAACGGCACGTCGCGGCTGGGCGTCGGGATCGCGCGGCGAATGGCCGTCGCACGACTGGCCAGCGCCGCGCGCGCTTCGCCCAGCAAGCTGCACACACCGTTGCGGACCAGTTGGTCGTCGGCCCGATCCTTGTTTTCCTGCCGGTAAGCGTTGTAGCCCCAACCGGTGTAGAGATTGACCAGTAGCGCCTTGAGTGCGCCGGCGTTGTCGATGGGATTCGGTGTCACGGGCATGGTTCGTCCGGTCCGTCGCAAGTGAAGCGGACCGGCCGGCCCGCCGCGGTGGAGAGATTACTTCGGCAGGCCGCCAAGCGCGCCCGCGTCGAACGTGCCCAGTGTACCGCCGCCGATCTGGAACGGCAGGCCCGCCGCCGCATTCGGCGCGGAAATGAGGCCCTTGTCCGCCATCTTCAACGCAAGGTACATGCGCGCGGCCTCGACCTCGGTCATCCCAAAGGCGCGCAGCGAGATCAGTTCGCGCATGCGGGCGTCCTGCGGCATGATCAGCACCTTCACATCGTTCAGATGCACGCCGTAGATGCCGAGAAATTCGCTCAGGTGCCCCTTTGCGAGCTCGATGATGTCGTGAATACGCTCGTTGACCTGCTCCATCGGCGTGACCTGCACGATCTGGTTGATTGCCTGCTCGATCACGGGCCCGGCATACGCGGTCAGCTCCGCGATCGGAATGCGTTCGCCGGCGAACGGCATGTGCGTGATGAGCTTGACCGCGTCGTCTTTCGTGTCGACGTGGACGTAATAGTCGACGGTATATTCCATGACCGCCATCTCTTTCGAGGTGGCAATGCCCCTGTTCTGCGCGAGCAGCTTGCTGCGCTGGACGTAGATGGTTTCGTACTGCCACGGCGAGCTGCCGCTGAAGAAGCCCTGCACGATATTGCCGAGGATCGGCTTGTCCGGCGTGATGACCTGATGCTGGCCCGTCTCGTAGACGTCGAGCACCGCGCCTCGGCTTTTCAGCACACAGAAGTGATTCGACTCCACCGTCAGCAGGGAGCCGGACACGATACTGCTGTCCGGGTACTTCCAGGCCAGCGTGTCCAGACCCATCACGTCGCGCCCCTGATTGTCGAGCGTGCTGATGACCTGGCGCTGCAGGCCGCTGCCTTGTCCGAATGCCATATACGTTTTCCCTTCCGGTTAGGTTCCCGTTAGAAACCGGTTAGATACCCGCGCATAGGCCGGCGAGTGTGGCCTTTACAGCGTTCTGTCCTTGACGGCTCGCGGGCGCTCAAGCCGCGCGAGGGGCGTTGGCCGCGATGGCAACAATACCAGTAACGGCGCTTTGGGCACGGATCCGTGCACTCCGACACCCGCTCCGGGCGAAGCGTCGGGTATTCGAGCGCGGCGATCGTCCCGGGCGCTCGACAAATCACCCTGCAGCGCCTCGCTCAATCCTTCGCCCACGCAGTAACCATGGCAAGGGCAAAATCGCGGTAAGACCGGGGCGGCCGCCCCAGCAACGTCGACAAGCGCTCGACCTGCGCGGTCGAAGCCACGGCGCCGTCCTGCTGGTATCTCTGCATCATCAGGCGCATGTCGTACGCCAGCCACGCCGGCGCGGCCGATTTCAATCGCTGCTCGAGAATGTCGAGATCGCTACCGCCGTAGCGAACCGGACGCTTGAGGGCGTCAGTCCATATGCTCACAACGGACTCCGCCGTCAGCGCGTCCGGGCCGACCAGCTCGTATATTTCTCGCGGCAGCGGACCTGCGGCCAGTTCGCGCCGCAGCAACGCCCTGGCGGCAGCCTCTCCGATGTCGCGAACGTCCACCATGGAAATACCTTTGTCGCCAATCGGCATGCCGTAGATGCCGGGCCCCAGCAGGGCCTCTTTCAGCCGGACATCGTTCTGCATGAAGTACGCGGGACGAAGCACGGTGGCGGGCATGCCGCACTGTTCGATCATGCGCTCCACCGTGTATTTGCCCGCGAAGTGCGGCACGTCGACATACTCTGCACCCCTGAATACCGACAGATACACCACGCCCTTCACACCCGATTCCCTTGCGACGCTCAAGGCCTGCAGCGCCTGAGTCAGTTCGTCTGCCGCGTTGGGCGCGAGCAGGAACAACGTGCCGATGCCCTGCATCGTTCGCCTTAACGAATCCAGATCGGACAAATCGCCTCTGATTGCCGTGATGCCGTCGGCAAACTGGGCTTTCTCGGGCGAACGCGTCAGCGCATGCACCTGCGCCCCACTGCCTCGCAGGTGTTCGAGGACTTGCTTGCCGACTACGCCCGTACTTCCAGTAACAAGAATTGCCATGACTGTCTCTCTGACGAAAGGCCAAAAGCGGCCCGGTGAAGACAGATTATTCGTTCCGAATTTGATGCGATAGCCATAGAATCGAGACATGTCGTCTCGTGAATGGAACGATCATGGATCTCACCGCACTCTCCGATTTCAACGCGGTCGCCACTCATGGCGGTTTCGGTTCGGCCGGCCGCGCGCTGGACCGCCCGAAGGCCACCCTGTCGCGGCGTGTCGCCGAGCTGGAAGACGAACTCGGGGTCAGGCTGATCGAGCGCGGCTCGCGGCGCCTGCGCCTGACCGAAGACGGCGTCGCCCTCCATGAGCGCACCCGGGGGCTGCTGGCGGAGCTTCAGGAGGCCGGCGAGGCGGTAGCCTCGCGCGCGCCCGTTGCACGTGGGCGGCTTCGCATCAGCGCCCCCGTTGTCTTCGCCCATGTGGTGCTATGCAGGATCGCTGCGCGCTTCGCATTGGCGTACCCGCAGGTCGAAGTGGAAATAGTCGCGGACGACCGGGCCGTGGATCCGGTGGACGAGGGCTACGACCTGGTGATTCGCGTCAATCCGCAGCATGACGAGCAGCTAGTGGGAAGGCGCATTTGCGATGACGAGCGATGGCTTGTCGCGGCGCCAACCCTGCCGGCGCCGTCCCGACGCAAACCTGACGCGAGCCCGATCGCGGTCCCGGCAGTCTTGTTCTCGGCTGCGGCCCCGGGAGCGCTCTGGAGCGTGCGGACTGAATCCAGGGACACACAGGCCTTCGAGCCGAGGCCGGTCCTGCGGCTGTCGTCGCTGCTGATGGTGCGCGAGGCCGTTCTCGACGGCGCGGGAGCGGCGATGTTACCGAAACTGCTGGTCGAGGAGGACGTGGCGGCCGGGCGACTCGTCCGCTGGGGCAAAGAGGATAGTTCTCCTGTGGAAATATGGGCGCTTTACCACTCGCGGCGGCTGCTGAGCGTCAAGGTTCGGGCATTCCTGGACGTGCTTCAGGACATGCCTGCTCGATCGTAAAGCCAGCTGCGGCCGCGCCGGTGAGCCGGCAGTCGAGCGGAAGAAACGTCCTCGCACGGGCCCGCGCGGTGTCGACGCCAACGGAAAGATCGTCTAAATTCGCACTCACACGCCGTAACGAGGCCACCCACCTTACGGGGCTGGTCTGCCCCCTTTCTTTGCCGAGCCGCGCCTGCGAACCGAAGGCGGCCGGTTACGCTTGAAACCAGGATACCGAATCCCATTTACCGCTCGTGAACTCGCGTATCCGTCCCCCCTTGCCGCCCGAATGGCCCTTTCCGCCGCATCGCGACGTCGCGGGTCGCAAATTTGGCGATCTCGTCGCGCTTCAATATCGCGGCGCGGATGTATGGCTCTGGCGCTGCCGGTGCGGCGCCCACGTGACTGCGGGGCTGGATGCGGTGGAAAGCGGCCAGACACGCGATTGCGGCTGCCGCGAGCAACGTCGTGTGTGGCGCTCCCGGCCGGGCTCCCCTGCCTTGCGCGGCGGCGAGGTGTTCGGCCAGCTGACGACGGATCGGTACGCCGGCGATGGTTTGTGGATTTGCCGGTGCGACTGCGGTCGTGAGACAACCGTGAGTGCCGGGCGCCTGCGATTGGGCCAGGCGCGTTCATGCGGCAGTTGCTTGGGCGCTTCGATCGACTGAACGGCGCAGCCAGGCATCGAGGGAGGCGCCATGGAAACGCCTCCCTCGACGCATCAGAACGGCTTGGTCGGCAGATACTTGCCGTTCAGCGTGATCACGGCTCGCTCGCCGCCGTCCGGATCGGCCACTTTCTCGATGTCCAGCTTGAAGTTGATCCCGCTGATGATCCCGTCGCCGAACATTTCGTGAATGAGCGCTTTCAGAGTCGTTCCGTAGACCTGAATGATCTCGTAGAAGCGGTAGATAGTGGGATCGGTGGGCAAGCCGCCGGGGATGCTGCCGCGATAGGGAATCGCCTGCAGCAGGCGAATCTGGCCTTCGTCGAGGTCCAGCTTCCGGCCCACGACCTTCGCTGCGTCGGCCGGCAGGGCATGTTGTCCGAGCAGCGCTGCCGTGACGAACGCGAGGCCGAGACCGCTGCCTTCGTTGATCTGCTCGAACGTGAGATCCTTGTTGATCTTCGCGTCCAGAATCGCTTCGGTGAGGGCTTCACGCGGGGCCTTGATGCACAGCGACTGGGTCATGATGTTTCTCCTGGTGGTGAAATGAAGGGGGGCGACTTAAACGCTGAAGTTGACTCGGGCCGGGGTGGCGCAGGCATCCGGATGTTCGGCGAGCGAGACGAAGCGATGGGTTGTGCCATCGAACGTCTCGATCGAGCCGGCCTCGATGTCGTACACCCAGCCGTGCAGCGCCAGGCGGCCTTGTTCCAGCGCGAGGCGCACGGAAGGATGGGTCTTGATGTTGGCAAGCTGGGCGATGACGTTCTCCCGGATCATCGAGTCGACACGTTCGTGTTCGCTCGCATGTTCGCGCGCCTCGTTGACGACCCTTGCCGAATCCGCGTAATTCAGCCAGTTGCGCACCGCGGGCATGTGATCCATGCATTTGCAAGCCGCGATCGCCGTCATGGCGCCGCAATCGGAATGGCCACAAATCACCACGTCGGTCACGCCGAGTCCGGCGATCGCGTACTCCACCGTGGCGCTTACGCCGCCCGGTTCCGGGCCATAAGACGGGACGATGTTTCCGGCATTTCGGATGACGAACAAATCTCCCGGCTCACGCTGCGTCACGAGTTCCGGAACGAGCCGGCTGTCGGAACACGAGATGAACAAGGTATGCGGGTGCTGGCTGGTGGCCAGCTCCTTGAAAAGTTCAGTGCGCTTCGGAAATGCGTCGCGTTGAAATTTCAGGAAGCCGTCGATGATGTCCCGCATGGTTCACTCCATCAGGGGGTTGCGTTCAACCGATGAGCGAAGAATGCGCCGGTCCAGCTATCGAGTCCAAGACCGGTTTGCTATACACTCCATAGGCAACACCAATACCTGAACTTACCCGGCCATGCTGCTCAGACATATCCGCTACCTGCTTGCCGTCGCAAAACACCGCAATTTCACGCGTGCGGCCGAGGCATTGCACGTGTCTCAGCCGACGCTGTCGCAACAGATCCGCCAACTCGAAGACATGCTAGGCACGCCGTTGTTCGACCGGTCCGGCCGCACCGTGCAGCTGACCGACGCGGGCGAGGCTTATATTCGATACGCGCAGCGGGCGCTTCAGGATCTGGAGGCCGGCAGGCGCGCCATACACGATGTTCGGGAGCTCAATCGCGGCTCGCTGCGGCTCGCGATGACGCCAACCTTCACCGCGTACCTGATCGGTCCGTTGCTCGAGAAATACAATCGGCGCTACCCAAACGTCACGCTCAATGTGATCGAAATGTCGCAGGACCGGATGGAGGCCCTGTTGAGCGAAGACGAGCTCGATGTGGGTATCGCATTCAACGATGTCCAGTCCCCCGACATCGAAGCGCAGGCGCTGTTCGTGGAGGCGTTGGCGATGGTGGTCGGGAAAACGCATCCGCATGCCAAAGCCCGCGCCCCGCTGACGCTGAGGGAATTCCGGAACGAAACATTGGTTTTGCTAAACAGCGACTTCGCGACGCGCCATTACATTGACCGGTATTGCCGGCAGCACGGCATCGCGCCGCGCATCGTGATCGAGGCAAATTCGATCAGTGCCGTGATTGAATTGGTGAGCCGGAGCAAACTCGCGACGATATTGCCTGCCGATATTGCGCGTGACCACAAGGAGCTTTGCCTCGTGGACTTGAAGCCGGCGCCCCCGAAACGAACGGCCGCGCTGCTATTGAGAAAAGAAGCCTATCGCAGTGCGGCAACGCAGGCATTTATCGCGTTGGCGTTGGAGGAAGCCGACCGGTGAGCCGTGTGGCACGCAAGCCTATTCGATGAAGCGCAGCGCCGGAAAGCGGCTTTGGCTGGCTCATGCTCCATGGCGGGATCGCGGTGGCGAGCTACCTGATCTTCCCGTGACGCCGGCGCGCGCCGCATCGATCAGCGCGCAGGCGCCTCGTGGGGCCGGTAGCGCAGCAGATGATCGGTGCCGGATTCGGCCAGCCAGAGCTCTCCGGGGCGGCCCAGACGGCATTGAAGCGCTGCGCTCGGCCGCATAGAGTGTTTTACGGCGTGCTCGGCTCGACCGGCTGCCGCTTCTTCGACCCGCGGCTCGCCTCGTCGATCACGATGCGCGGGCACGAGATCATGCGCAAGACGCGTTTTCCGGACAGCATGAGGGGGTGTCAGATTGTTTTTACAATATGTCCCATCGTTGATACATGGTGGCTCACCGAAACCGGTGGCTTCCCGATAAGCACTGCTGTCGGCTGAAGCAGGATCGTCCACCAACGCTCGCAGTAATTCCTGGTATTGCTTACGACCTCCAATGCTTTCGGGCGGACATGATCGCGCTCTGTGGATCACCATGGCACGGGACAAAGGCATCGATGTTTCCGTTACTGACTCGACCCGGACGTCATGTGCCCAGTCCTGGTCGAAGTCGTAGCGATAAATACACCGTTGCCCGAGACGCAATACTTCGGCGACACAATAGGCGCACTTATCACGAACGGTGCGAGCCGGCTCACCCGCTGCAAACGTCTGGTTCGCGGAATCTGAATCAGAGTGCCCGCAAGAATTACAGAATGGCGAGCACTACAGCTGTGCCGTTGGTATGTCGTACGCAATACACCGTTTTGAGCTAGATCAATGCTCGGGCTCGCTTCAACGGTACTCTCTTTGACAAGTCCACGGCGTTGCAGCCACGGCGAACGGGCGGATACCGCACTTCACGGCGTCGCCTGACACCGAAGCACCCACCGAGGCTGTGGTGCGTGTACGCGACGCAGAAGTCGTCCTCATTCCCCTGATCCGTAGCCCGCCGCCAATGCCGATTATCGCCGAACCTCAGGCAACAACAACACAACCGCCTTCAACGACCGATCATACGACGGGACTCGCGTCGGCGGAGGCCGGGCGTCGCCTTCAACAGTTCGGCGCCAACGCCATCGAAGAAGCCCGCACACCGCGATGGCGGCAACTTGCCGGGAAGCTCTGGGGACCGGTGCCATGGATGCTCGAGGCGGTAATCCTTCTGCAGATCCTGCTTGGCCGGACCCAGGAGGCACTGGTCATCCTGTTTCTGCTTGCTTTCAACGCCTTCGTCGCTTTCGTTCAGGAGCGCCGCGCGCAGGACGCACTGATGCTTCTACGGCATCAGTTGCAGGTTAGCGCCCGGGTACTGCGTGACGCGCACTGGAGTCGCTTGCCCGCAGCCCAACTGGTCCCCGGAGACGTGGTGCACGTAAGGGCAGGCGACATCGTGCCCGCCGATCTCGTGCTGTTCGATGGAATGGTGGCGCTTGATCAGTCAGCATTGACCGGCGAATCCCTCGCTGTCGACGCGGGCCCTGGGCAGCCAGCCTATACGGGTTCGATCGTGCGTCAAGGCGAAGCAAGCGGTGAAGTCACCGCGACCGGTTCGCGAACCTGTTTCGGCCGGACGGCAGAGCTGGTACGCACGTCCAGCGCACCCAGCCACATGCAGCGCACGATCTTCTCCATCGTCAAGCGCCTTGTCGCATTCGACCTCGCGCTCGTCGTGCTGGTCGTCCTCTACGCCGCAACCCATGATCTGCCATGGGCCGACACCGCCGTGTTCGCCCTGTTGCTGCTCATTGCCTCCGTACCGGTAGCGTTGCCGGCGACGTATACGCTGGCCACAGCCGTCGCCAGTACGCGGCTCGCCCACCGGGGTGTTCTCGTCACCAGGCTCCCTGCGGTGGAGGAAGCCGCCGCAATGGACACTTTGCTCTCGGACAAGACCGGCACATTGACACAAAACGTGCTGTCGGTCACCGGGATCAGGACGTTGGCGGCAATCGACGAAACGGAAGTTCTGCGAGCGGCGGCACTCGCCAGCGACGACGCATCGCAGGATCCCCTCGACCTTGCGATTCTCGCAGCCTGGCGCACACGACCCCAGGACACCGCCCAGCCTGTCCGTGCCGACTATCACCCCTTCGATCCAGCAACGCGGTTCAGCGAAGGCGTCTACACCGTCGACGGCGGCCGGTGGCATGCGATCAAAGGCGCGGCAGGCGCCGTATTCGAGCGCTGCGAAACCGGGGAAGCGCAGCGCGAGGCGGCACAGAAAGCCGAGCGGATTCTGGCCGCCGGCGGTGCGCGCGTGCTGGCAATCGCAGCCGGGCCGGCGGGCGCGATCCGGCTCACGGGCCTCATTGCCCTCGCCGATCCCCCTCGGGCAGACGCGGCCGAACTGATTGCGAAGCTCGGCCGTCTCGGCGTTCGCGTGTGCATGGCCACCGGCGACGCACTGGAGACAGCGCAGGCAATCGGCCAGCGCCTCGGACTCGGCACACGCATCTGTGTTCCGCGCGGTGACGACCTTCGACAGCCCGAA
Source organism: Paraburkholderia acidipaludis NBRC 101816 (assembly GCF_000684975.1). Lineage (GTDB taxonomy): Bacteria > Pseudomonadota > Gammaproteobacteria > Burkholderiales > Burkholderiaceae > Paraburkholderia > Paraburkholderia acidipaludis. Next base: position 43,400 of record NZ_BAXZ01000016.1, read on the forward strand.
AGCTGCGACATCTTCGCGCGTGTGCTGCCCGAAGAAAAGCACGCCATCGTCTGCGCGCTGCAGCGGTCCGGACATGTCACGGGCATGACCGGCGACGGAGTCAACGATGCGCCCGCCTTGCGCCAGGCGGAACTCGGGATCGCGGTCGCCAGCGCAACCGACGTGGCCAAAGCGGCGGCAGGGGTTGTTCTGACCGATCCGGGCCTGAGTGGGGTTCTGACGGTGGTCAGCACGGGGCGTGAAGTGCACCGGCGCATGCTCACCTATATTCTCAACAAGGTCGTCAAGACCCTTGAGATCGTCGTTTTCCTTACGCTCGGCCTCTGGCTTACCAAAGGCTTTGTGATCTCGCCGCGCCTGATCGTGCTGTTGTTGTTCGCGAACGACTTCGTGACCATGAGCATCGCCGCCGATCGAGTCCAACCGGCGGCCCGGCCACAACACTGGCAGGTTGGGCAACTTGTCGGGGCCGCGGCCGTGCTCGCCTCGGTTTCCCTCGCTTTCTCACTGTCGCTCTACGAACTGGTGCTGACGCGCTCTGGAGTCGATTCGGGGCAGATGCAGACGGTGGTGTTCCTGCTGCTGGTATTCACGACCCAGGCCAACGTGTATGTGCTACGTAACGACGGGCGAATCTGGACGTTCGCCCCGGGTGCCGTCATGGCACTGGCCAGTATCGCGGACATCGTGCTCGTGAGCGCGCTGGCGGCAACGGGAGTGCTGATGGTTGCGATCCCGCCAGAACTGATCGGAGTCCTGATCGGTAGCGTCGCCGCATTCGCACTCGTACTCGACCAGATCAAGCGCATCGTGTTCCGGCGCTTCGACCTCACCTGACCTCGTTGCAACAGCCTGGCGGCTCCCGAATAAATTGATCGAAGTCATGCGATCCGCGCTTACCTGTACCACAATGGATCACTACAAACGCGTCCTCTTGCCTTCCACACGAGGAACCCACGCAACTGCTGATGGAAACATCATGACGAAATCGAAAAAGACGAACACCGCACAGCACGTGCCCCCTGCCTTGCCGTTCTTCTGGCCCATGGCTGCTGCCGTCGCCATGGCGGAAACCGGCATGGAGCTTTCGGCGCGCAGCCTGCGCGCCTTCGCCGAAGAGGAAAAGCTGCACTTCGAACTGCATCCCAAACTCGCGTCCCGCAATCGGCCGCTTCTCGAACTGCGCACGATGACGTTCCGGGATTACTCGGTCGAAGGCGCGGTCGGATTGCCGACCATCGTCGATGCGCCCTACGCGGGCCACAGCGCGATGATCGCTGACTTCCATGCGGGTCAGAGCCTGATGGAAACGTTACGCACGCACGGTGTCGGGCATCTCTACCTGACCGACTGGAAATCGGCCACGGACGACATGAAGGATCTCGAGATCGACCAGTACCTCGCAGAACTGAATGTCTGCGTCGACGAGGTCGGCGGCCGGGTCAATCTGGTGGGCTTGTGCCAGGGCGGCTGGCTGTCGGCCATGTTCGCCGCGCGCTTCCCGCATAAGGTCGCGCGGCTCGTGCTGGCAGGCTCGCCGATCGATACCGACGCAGGTGACGGTCCGATCAGGAGAATGGCGCACGATTCGCCGTTGTCGTTCTACGAAGAGCTCGTCGCCATGGGCGGCGGTGTGATGCGCGGACGCTTGATGTTGCGCGGCTGGAAGAACATGCATCCCGATCAGCACTACCTCGGCGAATTCGTCGACCTGTACGAACATGTCGACGATCCTGCCTACGTGCGCAAGGAGGAAGCGTTCGCCCGCTGGTACGAGAATCCGATCGATCTGCCGGGGCGCTGGTATCTGCAGGCGATCGAGCAACTGTTCAAGGAAAACCGCCTCGCGAAAGGCACGTTTGTTGCACTGGGACGCAAGCTCAACCTGAATACCATCACCTGCCCTGTCTATCTTCTCGCGGGCGAATCCGACGACATCACGACGCCCGAACAGGTACTCGACGCACGCAAGTATCTGGGCACCCCCGACGAACAAATCGTCAGCCGAACGGTTCCGGGCGGCCATATCGGTTTGTTCATGGGCTCGCGCACGCTTGCCGGAGCGTGGCCGGAAATCGCGGCCTGGCTTGCCGGCAGCGCTTGATACGGCGCGGCGTTGCGATTTTCGCCGCGCGGATCGCCTATCCTTGCGAACCGCATGGCCGTGGCCACGGAAAGACCTGTCATCCAGGTCGTTCCGTGCCGCCACTTCATGCAGGTGCACGAGGTCGAACGACTTCATTCCGCCGTGCTCGATTCGCGCACGGGCACGCCGCTCTTGCCAAACGCGATCGCAGGTGGCTCGCCGAATGCGATCAAAACGTCGCCAAGTTGCTCTGTCCGACCCTCAACCTCCTCTCGCCGCCAGCACAAACTGCCGAACCTTGCCCTCATCGACAGGATTCCACCACACGCCTCCCACCTTCAGCGAACTCGCGACGATCACCGCATCGACCACCGATAAAATCTCCGCCACGTTGTGCTCCGTGCAACCGCTGCCCACCAGCAACGGCAAACGGGTCGCCGCACGAATCTGCCGCAGATACTCGACGCTGGCCGCATCCCCCGTACGCTGGCCGGTGGCGATAATCGCATCCGCGTCGAAAAACTCGACATCGCGCACAAGTTCCTCGAGCGCCCGGTCCGCGACGATCGCATGCGCACCATGCTTCACATGCGCATCCGCAAACACGCGGACTCCTTCAGCGTGAAGCCGCGCGCGATAGCGCAGCGCCCGCGCCGCCTCCCCCTCGATCAAGCCTTCGTTGGCCACGTACGCATTCGCCCACTGATTGACCCGCACGAATGCCGCGCCGCTGGCAGCCGCAATCGCGAGGGCCGGTATCGACGCATTCGCAAGCACGTTGATGCCGACGGGCAGACCGGTTTCGCGCCCGATCCGGTCCGCCGCCACGGCCATGAACGCGGAGGTCTCGTGGCCGATGTCGTCGGGCTTCGAGAACGGCACGTCGCCGTGATTCTCAACGATGAGGCCATCCACGCCGCCCTGCGCATAGGCGCGCGCGTCGGCAAGGGCCGCTTCGTAAAGCACCTCGCTCGCTCGCCCGTCGTAGCGCGGCGCGCCAGGAAAGGCAGGGCAATGAATGACGCCGATCACGACACCGCGCGAGCGCCCGAAAATCCGTTCGAGACTGTCGGTGCGGCCCCGCCCCACTACCTGCTGCGTGCTCATGGAAATTCCTCTCAACGGGTTCGAATAAACGTGGCCAGCTCGCTCATGAGCTCGCGGCCCGGGAAACTGGCTTGCGTGCCGCGGCGGCTCACCACGTATGCGGCCACGGCCATCGCATCGGGCAGCGCATCGCCGACCGAAAGGCCGCGTGCGAGCGCCGCGGCAAGCGTGCCGCACAGTGCATCTCCGGCACCCACCGTGTCGACCGCCGCCACCGCCCGGAGCGGCGGCACATCGACCGGCTCACCGTCGCCATGGCACCAGATGATGCCTTCGGCCCCCATCGTGACGAGCACGTTTGCCGCGCCGGCGCGCCGCAGCGCCTGCGCCGCGCGATGCGAATCGGTCAGACCAGACAGCGCCGCCGCTTCGACGCGGTTGACCACCAGCACATCGACGTCGGGTAGCAGCGCACGGCAGTCATACTGCGCAGGACCGGGGTTCAGCAGTGTCCTGCGCCGGCCCCGCCGGGCGTGCCGTAGGAGCGCGGCGGTCACGGCATGCGACAGATTGCCCTGCAGCACGATCCAGTCGCCCACGCGGCTCGAAGCATCGAGAGCGTCCTCGTCGGGCGCGTAGCGGTTCGCGGCGTCGCTGCGGGTCACGATGGTGTTTTCGCCGCACGCATCGACGGTGACCAACGAAAGGTCGGTCGCGCAATCGAGCTGCACGACGTAGCGCGTGTCGACGTGTTCGCGCTCGAGCATCGCGATGATCCGCGCGCCCTCCGCGTCGCAGCCGACGGCGGCCAGCAGCGTAACCGCCGCGCCGGCGCGTGCCGCGATCACCGCCTGGTTCGCGCCCTTGCCGCCGAAGTCGAGCGTGCTGTCGAGCGCGAGCGAGGTCTCGCCCGGCTGCGGCAGCGCGGCGACGCGCAACGTCATGTCGATCGCCGCGTTGCCGATCACGCAGACCCCCGTGCCGCCGCGCGCTCCAGTGCCGTTCGTCATGGGCCGCGCGCCGCCCAGTCGTCGAGGATGACGCGGTACAGATCGACCGCGGCATGGATGCGGTCGATGCGGCAGTACTCGTCGGTCTTGTGCGCGAGCTCCGGCTCGCCCGGACCCAGCAGAACGGTGGGCGGCCATGCCGTGGCGGGCTTCAGCACGGCCGCGTCGGTGAAATAGCGCGCCGTGCGCGGGGCGGCCGGCATCTCGTCGAACGGCCGCGCGAGTTCGAGCACGCGCGCGATCCAGTTGTCCGACGGTTCGGAATAAACAGGCGGCAGATCGATGACCGGCGACAGTTCGACCGGCGCGAGGCGACCGTGCAACTCCCCCGCCAGGCAGGCGTGATCGATGCCCGGCACGGTCCGCATGTCGATCGTGAACTCGGTGCGGTCGGGAACGGAGTTCACGTTGAGGCCGCCGTGGATCGTGCCGACGTTCAGCGTGGGCGCCCCCATCGCTTCGTGCGCGGGGCCCACGCTGAAGTCCCAGAGCTTCGCGAGCGCCTCGGTGGCAACGCGGATCGCGTTGACGCCGCGCTCGGGCATCGCGCCGTGCGCGGTCACGCCGTGCGCCACGCCTCTGAGCCACAGCGCGCCCTTGTGTCCCAGCAGAACGCGGTTGGCGGTTGGCTCGCCGACGATCAGCGCGCCGAGCGGCGGTAGCCACCCGGCGCCCTCGGCACGCAGCGCCTGGGCACCGTCGCAGCCAGTCTCCTCGCCTCCCGTGAGGATCAGGTGCACGCCCGTCCCGCGCCGCAGCGTGGCGAGCGAGCCCGCACACGCGGCGACGAAGGCGGCAATGCCCGCCTTCATGTCGCTCGTGCCGCGCCCGTACAGCCGTCCGCCCGCGATTTCGCCCGCGAACGGATCGTGCTCCCACGCCGCCGCACCAAGCGGGACCACGTCGAGATGTCCGGTGAAGCCGAGCGGCAGCCCTTCGGCGTCGCCCGCCAGCCGCGCCACCAGGTTCAGGCGCCGGGCGCCGAACGCATGCAGGCTCACGTCGAACCCCAGCCCCCGCAGTACGCCGGCCAGATGGCGGGCGCAGGCTTCCTCGTCGCCGGGCGGATTGACCGACTCGAACGCGACGAGCTCCCGCGTCAGCGCGATGGGATCAATGGCGGTCATGAGCGAATCTCGCGTGCCGTGCGCCGCTCATTGCGCCGCCTTGTTGCGGGAGCCCCCGGTGTCCGGCGTCAGCCAGTCGAGGCAGTTGCGCCACAGCCGCGCATAGCCTTCCCACGCGGAAAACTCGGGCGGCAGCCAGTGCACGGACATGTCGCTCGTCCAGGCGAGCGTGCGTCCCGCGCCGTACTGACCCGCGGCGAGCAGCGGATGGCCTGTCTCCGGCACCGCCGCGATCAGCGTGGCATCGGACTTGATTTCCACTTCGTTGTAGCCGAGCAGATGCGGCCAGCGGGCGCCGAGCCCTTCGATCACGGGATGCTGCGCCACGATCTCGGGCGTGAAGCCCTCGGGCACCTCGACGCGGTCGTCCCACGGCAGACAGCGCACGGGCAGCACCGCTTCGACAGGGGTATTGCGAAACCGCGCGCTGCCGTTGATGCCCTGGAAGCTCAGGTAGCCGCCGATCATCATGAGTCCGCCGCCAGCCTGCACGTAGTCGCGCAGGAGCTTCAGGCGGTTCGGCGTGCGTCGGCTCTGCGCCCACGTGTCCGGATGCAGCAGCAGCGTGTTCGCGCCGATATCGGACAGGATGATCGCGTCATAGGCCTGCAGTCCTTCGAGTGTCGACGGAAACAGCGTCTGCGCGTCGTGGCTCGGCATATGCGTGACCGCGTAGCCGGAATCCTCGAAGAGTGCGAGGAACTGCTGCGAGCCCGTGTGATACGTCACTGAGGCGAACTGATCGAAGCCTTTGACGTGAGTTGCCGTGCTGGTCCAGGATTCGCCGGCGAGCAGGACGGTTTTCTTCATTCGCATCTCCTTTGGACGCAGGCCCGCGGCGCGTTTGCCGTCGGCACCTGCGTGATTGCATCTCGATGAATGGCGCGGGTGCGCCGTCAACCCCGGCGTCGCGTCAACCTGGACGGTCGCGCGAAAACACCCGGGCGGGATTCGTCACGAGCAGCGTTTCGATCTGCGCGTCGGTTACGCCGTGGCGCCGCAGCCGTGGCACGAAGTGCTCGAGGAGGTAGCCATAGCCGTAGCCGCCGTAGCGCGTGAGCATCATCTTGAGGAACACGTCCTGCGACAGCAGCAGGCGGCCGATGAAGCCGGCGTCGATCAGCGCGCGGATGGCGCGCGCGTTCTCTTCGTCGGAAGGCGACTGCGCGTCTTCGTCCGCGTAGTAGTAGTCCATGCCGATCATGTCGTACTCCAGCCATGCCCCGCGCCGCGCGAGCGCGTGCTGATAGGCCACGTCCGCATGGCTCGGGTTCATGTGGCACAGCACCGTATGCGAGAGGTCGGCGCCCTCCTGCTCCACGATGTCGAGCACACGGTGCCCGTGCCGCACCCAGCCCGGCAGATGCACGGACAACGGCACCCGCGTCGCCGCGCTCGCGCGCGCGGCCGCGCGCAGCGACTTCTCCTCTTCGGCCGTGAACGCCGCCGAAACGCCGATCTCGCCGATCAGCCCGGCGATCACCTCGGGCTTCTGCCCGGCCCCGCCCACCTCGTAGATCAACTGCTCCGCAAGCGCGTCGGCGTCCCGCTCGCGCACCCAAGCCGGATGCGACGGCTCCAGATAGAAGCCGGTCGACATCACGATGTTCAAGCCCGTGCGGCGCGCGATGCGCTGCAGCGCGAGCGGATCGCGGCCGATGCCGAGATTGGTGGGATCGACCACCGTCTGCCCGCCCAGATCGCGGAATTTCATCAGCTCCTCGGCGGCGAGGTCGGCGTCGAACAACTGGCAGTTGTCGCGGTTCATCAGCGGGTTCATGCGCAGCGCGCCGAGAATCCCGATATGCACTTTCTGCTCGCCGATATGCCGCTGGCTGCAGCACGCGGGCGCGACCCACTTGCCCGAGGCGTCGATCAGGATGTGCTCGTGCATCAGCGTGACGCCCATCTGCGCGACGGGAATGGGGCCCAGCACCGTCATCACCTGGCCGCTGTCGACACCCATCGGCAGCGGATCGACGTGCCCGAACGAAGGTTTCGATCGCGTCATCGCTCAGCCCTTGCGCCGGCGCTGCGGCGAGAAAATGCGCGTGTTCATCCAGATCGCGAACAGCATGATCGCCCCCTGGATGATCTGCGTGTAGAACGGCGAAACGTGCACGAGAATCAACCCGTTGCCGAGCACGGCGATCGTAAGCGCGCCGAGCAGCGTGCCGAGTATGGTGCCGCGCCCGCCGAACAGGTTCGTACTCCCCAGCACGACCGCCGCGATCACCGCGAGTTCGAAGCCCACGCCCTGGTTCGACGACCCGCTGCCAAGGCGCGCCGTCGTGATGAGGCCGGCCAGCCCCGCCGAGGCGCCGCTCAGTACGTACACCTTGACGATCACGCGGCGCACGTCCACACCCGCGCGGCGCACGCCTTCCGCGTTGGTGCCGATGCCGGTGATGTAGCGCCCGAAGCGCGTGTGACGCAGCACGGCCCAGCCGGCCGCCAGCGTCGCGACCGCAATCACCGCGGGCAGCGGGAGGCCCAGCAGCCATTCGCGGCCCAGATCGACGAACCAGCCGTTGCTGTCCACGGGCACCGAATAGCCTTGGGTGATCAGCAGCGCCGCGCCGCGCACGATCGACAGCGTGCCGAGCGTCACGATGAACGCGGGCATGCCGGCGATCGCGATGAAGTAGCCGTTGACGAGGCCGATCAGCCCGCCGAGCGCGAGGCCGCCGATCAGCACGAGCGTGTCGGGCACGCCGGCATGCAGCGCGATCGCCGCGAGCGCACCGACGAAGGCGAGCGTCGAACCGACCGACAGATCGATACCGGCCGTCGTGATCACGAGCGTCATCGTGGTCGCGACGATCAGGAGCGGCGCGCTCTGGCGCAGCACGTTCAGCAGGTTGCCCGCCGTGAGAAAGGTGTCGGTCGACAGCGTGAACGCGACGAGGCAGACGAGGAAGAAGGCCGCGATGCTGGCGACGCCCGCATGCCGGCCCAGTTGGCGCGCGAGCCGGGACTGCCGCGGCGCAGCCGGCGTGGGAGAAGAGTGGGACACGGTGATACCCATGGTCAGTGCTCCGCCAGAGGGCGCGCGGAGCGCGCGGTGAACTTGTGGCCGACGATCAGATCGACGATTTCCTGCAGGTTCGTTTCGCCGATCGGGCGGTCCGCGACGGCCTCGCCCTCGTACATCACCGCAATGCGGTCGCACACGAGAAACAGGTCCTGCAGCCGGTGGCTGATCAGGATCACGCTGACGCCGCGCGCGCTGACCGTGCGCACGAGATCGAGCACGGCCTCGACTTCGGCAACGGCCAGTGCAGCGGTCGGCTCGTCCATGATGAGCACCTTCGGATCGAACGACACGGCGCGCGAGATCGCGATCGCCTGGCGCTGGCCGCCCGAGAGGTTCTCCACGTCGAGCCGGGTGTCGGGAATACGGATGCCGAGACCGTCGAGCATTTCGCGCGCGTCGCGATGCATCTTCGCGTGATCGAGCACCGGAACGCCGCAGATGCGGCGCATCGGTTCGCGGCCGAGGAACAGGTTGCCGGCCACGTCGACGGTGTCGCACAGCGAGAGATCCTGATAGACCATCTCGATGCGATGGGCGCGCGCGTCGCCCGGGTCGTTGAAGTGGACCGCCTGGCCGTCGATCTCGATCGAGCCGCTGTCCGGAATCACGGCGCCCGAGAGCACCTTGGAGAGCGTGGACTTGCCGGCGCCGTTGTCGCCGACGAGCCCCAGCACCTCGCCGGGCGCGACGTCCAGATTGACGCCGCGCAGCGACTGGATCGCTCCGTACTGCTTGGCAATGTTGCGCATGCGGACGCGCTGCGGCGCCGCCGTGCCTGCATCGTTCATCTCGCTTCCTCCACGCCACGCGCCCCGCAACGGGGCGCCTCGTCCGGTTACTTGAACACGCTGCGGTACTTGTCGACGTTGACCTTCGTGACGATCGTCACCGGTACCGAAATGGTCTTCTCCACCGGTTGCTTCGCAATCAGATTCAGCGCCGCATTGACGGCTGCCTTGCCCTCGCCTTCGGGGTCCTGCTGGACGACCGCGGTGACGAAGCCCTGATCGATGCCCTTGATCGCCTGGGCGCTCAGATCCCAGCCGACGATCTTCACATGGTCGGCCACGCCCTGGGCCGACACCGCCGCGACCAGACCGATCAGCGCGGGTTCGCCGGTCGCGTAGAGGACCTGGACACCGGGGTTGCCGGAGATCAGGTTCTCGGCCGCGGTCTGCGCCTGGTCCTGCACGTTCTGGCCGTCGACGGTGGCAACGATCTTCGCGTCGGGGGCGGCGGCGAGACCCGCCTTGAAGCCGTCGAGACGCACGTTCTGGATGTACGAATTCAGCGCGCCCACCACGCCCACCTGGGCCTTGCCGCCGAGCGACTTCTTGATGAGGTTCGCGGTGTAGGTGCCGATGTCGATACCCACCTTGCGGTTGTCCACGCCCACCTGCACATCATTGTCGCCGTTGACGATCGCGTCGATCGTCACGACCGGGATGCCGGCTTTCTTCGCCTCCGTGATCGCGGGCTTGATGCCGTTCACGTCGATCGCGACGACGAGAATCGCGTCCACTTTCTGCTGGATGTACGTTTCGATCGCGTTGTTCTGCGCGTTCGGATCGTTGTTGGAGTTGAAGATCGCGAGGTCGGCGCCGGCCGCCTTCGCCGCCTTCTGCGCACCATCGTCCATCTGCGTAAAGAACAGCGCCTCCTGGTTGATCTGGACGAGGGCGATCTTTTTCTTGCCGGCCGCGTGCGCGGCGCCCGTTGCCCCCAGCAGCGAGACGGCGCTCGCGAGAACAACGGTAGTGAGTATCCGGCTAAACTTCCTGGCTGTGCTCATCAACTTCCCCTTCATGGCAGGCCGAAGGCGCGGGACCGCCGCCCCTGCGGCCGTCCCGGCTTCAGTTGGTGAAACTTCAGCAGGCGCAGTCGATCGCGCGCCCGAGGCTGGCAAATGACGCCGTCAAACCGGATGCTTGTAAACCGGTTTACTGAACACTACTGCCGACAGCCGGACGCTGTCAACCGCATCAAAAATAAATTTTTTGGCGACCCGCTCACCGCTCGCGCGGCGGTGCGACGGAAGCGCGTTCGATCAGCCGCACGGGGAGCCGCTCGACGGTGGCGGGGGTGTCGCCCGCGAGGCGGGCAACCAGCATGCCGACCGCCTTGCGTCCAAGGTCGCGGGCGGACTGGCGCAGGGTGGAGATTGGCGGCATCAGGAGGCTCGCGAACTCCATGTCGTCGAAGCCGACGATCGACATATCGGCAGGCACGCCGATCGCGCGCTCGCGCAAGGTTTCGAGCATGCCGACGACGAGGTAGTCGCTCGCCGCGAAGACCGCCGTAGGCGGCGAAGGCAGTTCGAGCAGCCCGGCCAGCGCCGAGGCCCCGAACTGCCGGTCGTACGAGCCGAAGCGCACGAGTGCCTCGTCGAACGGGACGCCGGCCTCGGCCAGCGCGCGCCGGTAGCCCTCGCAGCGCTCCTGCACCGTGAAAAGCCCGCGTGGGCCGCTCACGTGGCCGATGCGCCGATGCCCTGCGTCCAGCAGATGTTGCGTCGCGAGATAGCCGCCCTGGACGTTGTCGACGAAAACCTTCGGCACGTCGGCGCCGGCGATGTCTTCGTCGATGATGACGATATTGCCGCGCGTGCCGATCAGGTTGCGCAGCGAGCCGTCGTCGGGACGGTTGGAGACGAGGATCAGGCCGTCGAGATGCTGCGTGTCGAGCCAGCCGACATACAGCGACTCGCGCTCAAGCTGATTGCGCGTGATGCACAGCGAAAGCCCGTAGCCGCATTCCGACGCGGCCAGTTCCACTTCGTCCGCGATTTCAGCGAAGAACGGGTTGGCGACATCGGGCATCGCGAGCCCGATCGTTTCGCTGCTGCCGAGGCTCAGGCGCCGCGCGAGGCTGTTCTGGCGGTAGTTGAGCGCGACGATCGCCGCGTCGATGCGTTCGGCGGTCTCGGGCGGAAGGGTAAGACTGCCGTTCAGATAGCGGGAAACGGTGGCTTTCGACACCTTCGCGTGTTCGGCGACATCGCGGATCGTGGACACTTTGGGCACTGCAGGATTCCGGAGCGGAAAACGCCAGTGTAGCGCGGGTGTCTCGTGATCTCCGGGCAACAGTGGGGGCGCGTGGACTTGCCTTGAACAGTGAGTTCGTAGCGATACCGGTGCAAACCGGTATCGTCTCCTTGGGAAGCAGGCCATCAATTCTTGCCTCGCGCACGGCCCGGTATGCGGCGGCATACGCATTAATCGTATGAGCAAGCGACAACCCTCGCTCCGCCATCAGTCAGGCGGCGCTCGCGCCCGATGCGCTGCCCGCGCTCCTCAAGAGCGTGCTCGACGCGTTGATCGCGCGCGGCGGCGCGGCGCTCGGCGACAAGACCGTGCTCGATCCGCTCGCCGCCGTCCAGACCGCGATCACGGGCCACGCCGATCGGGCCAGCCAGTACCGGGCCGCGGTCGAGGCGGTCGACGCGACGCTGGCAACCTATCGCGGCAAGCCCAACCGGATCGGACGCGCCCGGATGTTCGCCGAGCGTTCGATCGGACTCGACGACCCGGGCATGGTGGCATTCCGATGCCTGTTGCACGCGATCGCATAGACGAAATCAACTATCCCGGAGACATCAGGAATGGCAGGCGCGCTGGAAGGCATCAAGGTACTCGATCTCTCGCGTTACATCGCTGGTCCCATGTGCGCGATGCAGCTGGCGGACATGGGCGCCGACGTGATCAAGGTGGAACGCACGGGCAAAGGCGAAGACACGCGGCAAAATCTACCGCAGATGAATGGCGAGAGTCTCTATTTCATGACGTTCAACCGCAACAAGCGGAGCGTCGCGCTGGACTTTCGCAATCCCAAAGATCAGGAAACGCTGCGCCAGCTCGCGAGCAAAGCAGACGTGCTGATCGAAAATTTCCGGCCCGGTACCATGGAAAAGATGGGATGCGGCTGGGACACGCTGCAAGCGCTGAACCCACGGCTCGTGATGGTGCGGATCTCCGGATTCGGACAGACTGGTCCGCTCGCCAAGCGTGCCTGCTTCGACGCAATCGCGCAGGCCATGAGCGGGCTGATGAGCATGACAGGTCAGTCGGATGGACCGCCTACGCTGGCGGGTACGTTCATGGTGGACTACACCTCCGCGCTCTATGCGACCATCGGTACGCTTAGCGCCCTGCACAGCCGCCAGACTTCCGGAAAGGGACAACTCGTCGAGGCCACGCTGCTCGAAAGTGCAGCGAGCCTGCTGCTTACCGCGATCCCGCAGCAGAAGCAGCTCGATAACACGATGTCCCGTTGCGGCAACCTCGATCGCTACACCGCTCCGGTCAACAGCTACCAGACGTCGGACGGCCGATGGGTGTATCTCGCGGCCGGCACCGATGCGCTTTTTCCGCGACTGGTAAGTGCAATGAAACAGCCGGGGCTGCTCGATGACGAGCGCTTTGCCACGGCGCATGCGCGGCTCGCCAACGGCCTTGCCATCGACGCGGTAGTGGCCGAATGGGTCAAGGGCAGGACTGCCGATGCGGTGGTCGAAGCCATGGACGCGGTGGCTGTGCCGTGCGCCAAGGTCGCAACGATCGACGAAGTCGTCCAGAATCCGCAATTGCAGGCGCGCGGCCAGATCGTCGACATCGATCACCCTGTCGCCGGGCGCTATACGACGCACGGCGTGACGGTGAAGCTTTCCGACACGCCGGGTTCGGTACGGCGACCACCACCCACTGTTGGGCAACACAATGAAGAAGTGCTGCGCGAATGGGGCGTGAATTGAGTGCCATGATTTGGGCGACGTGTCTCTGACAGCGGAAAAGCGGGGATGATAGACGCCAACGACTTCTTCGTCGGGTGCAGGATACGGTCCATTGACGTGGGCGCGAGTCGTCGGCGTGCGGGCCGCATGTCGCGCGCTGCCGGCCGCCTTTACTCCAGACTCGTCGTTGCAGACTAGATCTTCAGGCGCGGATCATAGGTCCATCTACGGACCATCGTCGCAGTGATCTTCGCGGTGTCCGCATGTGCGGGATTGATGAGCACGTTCATCTCCTCCGGCACGATAGCGGATGGGACGATTAAAAGCGCGCTTGCTCCGCTGCTCACCCAGTCCGTTCCAGCATTGATACTGACCATGCCGGCTGGCTCCACGTCCCAGCCGACGTTCCCTGCGCCATTTGCATCGAAGGTGGTTGCCGCCTGCCAGACATCGTCTGGCACGTCGAAGCGAACAAGAATCCGGTTCAAAGGCAATCCGCCGGCGACCAGGTGGACGAGCGTTTCGAGGCAAGCGAGAGACCGATTCGATGCGGTGTACAGCACGGCTACACCTGCCTTGTTCCACCGACCTCCCGTCGCCTTTGCGCCGCCACCGGACATATCGTCGGCCGCATATTGAGGCGTGATCGTCGCGATACGCCAGAGCCGGACCGTCACGCGTATGCCCCGCTCTGCATCTGGCGAATCAATGTACTCAGGATCTCCTGCCCTTCGCGCGTGTCAAGGTACGTGGACGGCAGCGCGCCAGCGAGCGCCGGATTCGGCTCCGATAGCCATTTTTCGAGCCAAACCACTCCATCGAAGTCCCCGGCAAGGCCATCGTCGCCCGATTCGTCAACGATGGTCTGAACCAGCCCGACAAGCTTCGCCATTCCAACCACGCGTTCACTTTGCTCCGCGCTAAGCGTGTCCCCGGCGTGCACCTTCCGGCTGACGGTCGATTTCGACAGTCCGAGGCGTTTCACCATCTCGTCCTGGCTAACATTCAGTTTCGATGCAAGGTCGTACACCTTTACCGCCGGCACCCCATGCTTGATGACCACGAGCCGATCGCCGCTCGATGCGTCATACGCCTTTCGGAAATCCAGCACGTCGAACGGTGTGAGCACCCTTTTCGTTTTCGGACCGGACGCAGGCACGTGTTCGTGCACGGCATGCTTTGCCGCCACGACGGGTTTCTTCGCCGGCCCAGCCCTCTTGGCGGATGCCGCCTTCTTTGCCGCTGGAATACGCCCCCCCTTCGACCGACCCGTTGATGCTGCCCTGGTTTCAGGTTGCGCCATGATTCTCTCCAGATCCATTTGATGCTAAATATTAACCCAAATGAGACGACACGGCATCGGGACTCAACACCTGGCGCACGTACCCCGCTGACCAATCGACGCCCCATTCGTGCACATAGAACCGAATCGGCACATTGCACAGCCAGCCAAATGCAGCCATCGCGTGTGCGGATTTGCCGGACACGGGGGAAACCATGACGTCAGCGTAGACGCCATGCCTTACGGTGCGATGTCTTCCGGCGAGCGGATGTCGAGCATCCGAAGCGCGAGCTCGTTGAGCCGCTCGCCGATATGCGCGGGCGTCAGACGACCATCGGTGCGCATCCAGAGATAGCTGTAGAAGTACATACCGAGCACCCCCTTCAGCACGATCGGATCGTATGGCCGGAACAGCCCCAGTTCCGCGCCGTCGATCATTGCATCACGCCATACCTTTTCGTATTTACCGTGTAGCGCGAGCACTTCGGAATGACGGGGTTCGGTCAGCGACTGAATCTCGCGGAAACAGACCGTCAGCTCCGCCTGATGCGACGCGATCTTCAGTACGAGTTGTCTGCCGAGCATCGTGATGCGCTTGCGTGGATCGCTTTCCGGCCGCGCCACCCGCTCCGCGAAGTCGGCGAGGTCGGAGATGTATTCGCGCGAAATGTCGTAGAGCAGGTCTTCCTTGCTCTTGATGTGGTGATAGAGCGCACCGCGCCCCAGTTGCACCGCGTCGCCGAGTTCGGTCATGCCGATCGCGTGATAGCCGCGCTCGGCAAACAGCTGCGCGGCGACCTTCAGGATCCGCTCGCGCTGGTTCGTTTCGCCGCTACTTTCGACGGTACTCATGGTTCTCATTCCCTTTGGATTCGATGCGGTGCCGCCGGAGTCCGGCACAAGGCAGCACCAAGCGGTACGGCGCGCCGTTGCGCACATTGTACCGGTCAGTCCAGTGCCTTGCCTATGGTCGGGAATCGCGCTGCAATGCAGGCGCAAAGCCAATCAGGCCGATAACGGGACCGGGCAGCAGCAACCAGGCGGCGTCGAGTCCGACACGCTCGAACAGCGCGGTCGTCGCCGCAATCGAGACGACCGTGATCGCGAAGCCGATCGAATTCTGGATCGCCAGCGCGCTGCCGACGAGTTCGCGCGGACACGCCTGCGCCGAGAGCGCGGAGAACTGCGGCGAATCCGCGATCACCGCGGCGCCCCATACGAGCAGCAGCGCAAACAGCGCCACTGCCGGCAGCTCACGCCAGCCGAGCGCGAACACCACGCTGCACGCGCCCGACAACGCGAGCGCGAACGCCGCGACCTTTGCGCTGCCAATGCGCCGCGACAACGCACCGCCGGCCACGCAGCCGAGCGCACCCACGCCGATGATGCAGAACGAAAGCCCCGGCACCCCACCCGCATGCACCTCGGCGGCGAGCGAAGCGCGCGCGACGAAGAGCGGCACGACGGTCCAGAACGCGTAGAGCTCCCACATATGGCCGAAGTAGCCCAGCGCGGCCGACCGGAAAGCACGCAGCCGGAATACGTCGAGCACGCCGGCAGGTTTCGCCGCCGGCTCGCCTTCGACTGCATCCGGTCCGGCCGACGCATCGTTGGCGCGAGTCGCGGTTTTCGCGCGCGGCGCGGTGCGCGGATGCTGCCCGTCGCCCAGCACGTAAATCATCCACGCACCAATCAACGCAAGCACCGACGACGCAACGATCACCTGCTGCCACGGCAGGCTCGCACCAGCTACGCGCAACGCGTGCGGCAGGCCCGTGCCGAGCGTCAGCATGGCGACGAGCTGCGCGAGCGCCGGGCCGGTGCGGTCCGGCGCCCAGCCGACGATCAGTTTCATTCCCATCGGGTAGATGCCCGCGAGGCACACGCCGACACAGAAGCGAAACACTGCCCCACTCGCCACGCCGCTCGCAAACCATGCAAAACACGCGTTGAATAGCGCTCCCAGCAACGCGCAGCACACGAAGATCGAGCTTGCCCGAAAGCGGTCGGCGCCGCCTCCCAACGACATCGCAAGCGTGCCGAGGATAAAGCCCGCCTGCACCGCGCTGGTCAGCCAGCCAATGTCGGCGGCACTGGCGTGCCACGCGTGCATCAGGTCGCCCGCCGCGCTGTTCGCGCTGAACCACAGCGAAGTACCGAACAGCTGTGCGAGCGAGATCGTCGCCACCGGTCCGAGCCGGTTGACGAGCAGCCCGCGCGGGCCGTTCTCAGTTGCGGTTCTGGTCACACTCATGTCGCTCCGTTATCGGTATTTCACTGCATCGCACGCTGCACTCAGTGCTGCGTGCCGGGTTCGAGCCGATCCTTCCAGGTATCCCGCGCGAGCAGCGTACACACGATACTGATGACGCCGAGCGTGACGATATACACGGTGATGCCCCAGGTGCCGCCGTTCTGGTACTTCAGCAGCGCGGTCGCGATCATCGGCGCGAAGCCGCCGGACAGCACGGAACCTATCGCATAGCCGACGTTCGCACCGGTCAACCTCACATTGGTGCCGAACAGCTCGGAGAAATACACCGCCTGCGGCCCGTACATCGCATCGTGCAGCACGTTGAGGCCGATCACCATGCCGGTCACAACGAGCGCGACCGACCCCGTCTGCGCCATCCAGAAGAAGGGCGCAACGAACGCCGTCGATGCGATCGTGCCGAACAGGTACACCTTCTTGCGGCCGATCAGGTCAGACAGATACGACCAGCCGGGCAGCGTGACGAACCCGATCACGCTCGACAGCAGGATCGCGCCCAGCCCAACCGAGCGGTCCATCTTCAGCGTGCCGGTCAGATAGCTCAGCATGAACACGCTGTACAGATAGAACACCGCGTTCTGCAGCAGCTTCATGCCGATCGTCAGGTACAGCGCGCGACGATGGGTCTTCATCACCTCCAGCGCGGGCGCCTTGACGTCTTCCCGGCGGCGCTTCATCTGCTCGAACATCGGCGACTCATGCAGGCGCAGCCGGATAAACATGCCCACCAGCACCATGACGATGCTCGCAATAAACGGAATGCGCCAACCCCACGCCATCAGGTCGTCGTTGCTCATGCTCGTCGACGTGACGAAGAACACGGCGGTCGACATCAGCAGTCCCGCTGGCACGCCGATCTGCGGAAAGCTGCCGAACAGTCCGCGCCGGTTCGCCGGCGCATGCTCGACGGCCATCACCACCGCCGAACCCCATTCGCCGCCCACTGCAAAGCCCTGAATCAGCCGCAGCACGCTCAGCAGCACCGCGGACCACGCGCCGACGCTCGCGTAGGTCGGCAGAAAGCCGATTGCGATCGTACTGCCGCCCATCATCCATAACGACAGCACGAGAATCGCCTTGCGCCCGATTCGATCGCCGAAGTGGCCGAATACCGCCGCGCCGACCGGCCGCGCGGCAAAGCCCACCGCATAGGTCGCGAATGCGGCAATCGTGCCGACCCACGCATCCATCGACGGAAAGAACAGGCGCGGAAAGATCAACGCCGCGCAGGTTCCGTACAGGTAGTAGTCGTACCACTCGATCGCCGTGCCGATCAGGCTCGCAAACGCCACCTTGCGGTGCTCCACCTTCACTGCCTGCGCGCTCAGCGCGTGTCCATCCGCGGCGCGTGCCGTCATCGTCGTCTCCTTGAATATTGAGCAGGCGTGTGCTGCGTCAGGTCATGCTTGTCCCCGAATCCTTCGTTTGCGGCCCGTGCGTGTTCAGGCGAAGCACGCTCAGTCGCGCTTGAGTGGTGTCGTGTAGGTGGTCGCGGTGCCGCTCAGGCAAACGTCGCCCTTCTGGTTCGTCACGCTGACGGCGATCGTGCAGATCGGCTTGTCCTCGCGAACCGTCTTCACTTCGACGCGGCCCGTGACCGTATCGCCGACGAACACCGCTTTCGAGAATTTCAGCTCCATGCCGAGAAACACCGAGCCCGGACCCGGCAGGTCTTCTGCGACGATCGCATTAAGCATGCCGGACGTCACACCGCCCTGCACGATCAGCCCGCCGAACATCGACTCGCGCGCGAGCGCCTCGTCGTAGTGCAGCGGATTGCGGTCACCGGTGATTTCGGTGAAAAGCTCGATGTCGCGCATCGACATCGTTTTCTTCCGTTCTGCGCTCGCGCCGACGGCAGGCATACCGCTCAGGGTTTGGGTCCAGCCATTGATGTCGCTCATATTTCCTCCTGTTGCGTGCCTGTCATGCACGCGATGGTTTGAATGCAGCGTTCTCGATCAGCACAGCCATGCCCTGCCCGCCTCCGCCGCAGAGCGAGGCAATGCCGCGCCGCACGTTCCTGCGTTTCATTTCGAGAGCGAGCGTGAGCAGCAAACGAAAGCCCGACGCGCCAAGCGGATGTCCGATCGCGATTGCACCGCCATTCACGTTGACCGCGTCCGCGGATAAACCCAGCTCACGGGCCGACGCAATCGCGACACCCGCGAATGCTTCGTTGATTTCGTAGAGGTCGATATCGCTCGTGCGCAGGTTCTGCCTGCGCAACAGCAGGCGAATCGCGTTCGCGGGTTTCAGATGCAGCGTCGCGTCCGGGCCGGCAACCCAGCCCCAGTCGACGATACGTGCGAGCGGCATGCGCCCCGCGCGCTCAAGTTCCGCTGTGCTGACAACCAGACCCGCGCTGCCGCCATCCGACATCTGCGATGCGTTGGCCGCGGTAATCGTGCCGTCGTCGCCGAATGCCGCCTTGAGCGCCGACACTTTCGCGAGCGTCGTATCGGTACGAATGCCCTGGTCCGACGTCACCACGCCCTCCGGCGTTTCGATGGGCGCGATTTCGTGCTCCTCACGAAATGCCGCGCTGCGCGCCGCGCGCTGCTGCGACATCACCGCCCATTCGTCCTGCTCCTCGCGGCCGATGCCGAGTTCGCGGTTGCAGGCTTCCGACAGCACGCCCATCGATTCGCCCGACAGCGCGCAGCGCAAGCCGTCACTCTCGAGCGCACTGCGCGGCGACGCGTGAGGCGGACCCAATTCTCCCGGCACGATCGAAGGCGCTCGCGTCATGGAGTCGAAGCCGCCGACCAGGTAGCGATGACCTTCGCCGCCGCGGATCCGCCGCGTTGCATCGCATACCGCTTCGAGACTCGCGAGACAGACGGCATTGAGCGTGAGCGCGGGCGCTACCGGGTCGACGCCAGCGCGCGTGGCGGCAATGCGCGCGGGATTCTGGCCCAGCCCGGCCTGCACGACGCATCCGAACAGCGCGGCATCCGGCGTGTTCGCCTCGGGATAGCGCGCGATCAGTGCGCGAATCGCGCGCTCGCCCAGCTGCAGCGAATCGAGCGACGCGAGCACGCCACGGTATTTGCCGAACGGCGTCCGCACGCCGTCCAGCAGCCATGCGTCCTGAAGGGCATTCGAAATCATGTCGGCATCCTCAGGTCAGGTTTCGTCGGCGTGGGCTTTCACCGCATCGGGTGCGAAGAACGGCAGCACGAACTCGCCGATCTCCACCGGCCGCATCGTCACGCGCATGCCGACTGCCGCGTCCCCGGGATTCGCGAGCAGCAGTTGCGACAGCATCGTCGGCCCCTCGTCGAGTTCGATCAGCGCCACCACATAAGGCGCGGCTTCCGCCCACGCAAAATGGCCCGGCCGATGAATCGCCGAAAAACTCTTTACGGCACCGCGGCCGCTCGCGGCATGCCACACGAGACGCGAGCCCCAGCAATGCGGGCAGTGCGCGCGCGGATAGAACACCCGGCGGCCGCAGTCTTCGCAACGCTGCAGCACGAATTCGCCGCGTCGCACGGCGGCCCAGAACGGCTCGCTGATCGCCGTCGGAATCGGGCCCGGCACCTTGAGCGTAGTGAATACGTCGATCATGAGTCGGCTCCGAGTACGAGTGCGGTCGCTTCGCTGACGGTCGCGCCGTTGCCGGTGACGAGCGCCGTCTGCGCATTGCGGATCTGCCGCGCGCCGGCTTCATGGCGCAGTTGCCGCACCGCTTCGACGACGTGCGTCATCCCGCCCGCGAGGTCGGGCTGACCGCAGCCGAGCTGACCGCCGTGCGTGTTGAGCGGGAAGTCGCCGTCGTGTCCGAAGCGGTGTTCGTCCATCCACAGGCCGAACTGACCCGGCGCGCACAGGCCCGCGTCTTCGAGCGTCAGCGCAACCATGATCGTGTAGCAGTCGTACAGCGACAGCAGACTCATGTCGTTCGCCGCCAGCCCGGCGCGGGCGAGCGCCTGCTCCATCGAAGGCTTCAGCGGCCCGGTGGTCAGCACTTTCATCTGACTGATCGCGCGATGCGTGATCTTCTCGCCGGCGCCAAGCAGATGCACCGGCGGGTGCCGGAGCGAGCGCGCGCGTTCGGCGCTCGTCACCACCACGGCCGCGCCGCCGGCCACCGGCATCACGATCTCGAACAGATGCAGAGGGCTCGCGATGAGGGGTGACGCGAGCACCTCGTCGACCGTCGCGGGCTGTCCGTAGAAGATCGCGTTGGGATTGAGCTGCGCGTTCTGCCGCGCGATCGACGCGATGCGTGCGAACTGCTGCGGCGTCGAACCGTATTCGGACATATGGCGCTGCATCGGCAGCGCGTAGGAAATGTTCGCGCCGGACGCGCCGAACGGCACGTCGAACTCGCGGATCGGATTGCGATTCGGCGAACGGGGCGGCGTGGCTTCGCGTACGTTCGCGAGCACGCACACCACCGCTTCGCACATCCCCATCTCGATCGCGGCAGCCGCGCGCCACAGCATGCCCGCGCCGCTCGCGCCGCCCAGATCGACCACGTTCGACATGCGCGGCTCGATGCCGAGGTATTCGGCCACCGTTGCCGGTACGTGCTGCGGCGTCTCGCCCACCTGCGGCCCGACCAGCAGGCCATCGATCGCGTCCTTCTCCAGACCGGCATCTTCCACGGCAAGGCGCACCGCGTCGGCGATGAACTGCAGCGTGGTCGCGCCTTCGGTACGGCGTACCGGCTTCAGCTCGCCGATGCCGGCGATGGCGCCCATCGAGCGTCGGTTCATGCCGGCTCCTTCGCATACAGCGCCGCGTATTCGCCCAGGCACTCCGGATTGGCGAGCGAGCCGAGGTTCTTCACCGGCACGCCGGCCACGACCGAACGCGCCGCGCCTTCTACGCGCTTGCCGTTGATCGTATACGGCACGGCTTTCACCTGATGGATATGGCGCGGCACATGACGCGGCGAAGCCTTGCGGCGCACTTCCGCGCGCAGGCGATCGGCCAGCGTGGCGTCGAGCGTCAGGCCCTCCTTCATCACGACGCACAGCACGATTTCCTCATCGTCGCCCGCAGGACGGCCGAACACCAGGCAATCCTGAATCTCCGGCTGCGTGTCGATCACGCGATAAATCTCCGCAGTGCCGATGCGCACACCACCGGGTTTCAACGTCGTATCGGTCCGGCCGTAGATGACGACCGCGCCGTGCACCGTCTGCTCGGCCAGATCGCCGTGGGTCCAGATGCCGGGACGCGCTTCGAAATACGCAGCGCGATAGCGCGCATCGCCGTTCTCGCCCCAGAACGTGAGCGGCGCGCTGGGAAACGGCTGCGTGCAGACGAGATCGCCCTTGCGGCCAATCACGGAAGCGCCGCGATCGTCGAGCACGTCGACAGCGAGCCCGAGCCCCTTGCACGCGATCTCGCCGCGATACACCGGATGCAGCGGCGAACCCAGCACGAAGCAGCCGATGATTTCGGTGCCGCCGGAAATCGACGCGAACATCATGTCGTGCTTCACCGCACGATAGAGCCAGTCGAACTGCTCGGGCGCGACCGGCGCGCCCGCGGACAGTACGCTGCGCAGGCGGCCGAGATCGTGCTGCCGCCCGGGTTCGTAGCCGCCTTCCGCGAGCGAGCCCAGGTAGCGCGGACTCGTGCCGAAATGCGTGGTCCCGGCAGCTTCGGCAACGCGCCACAGTACGCCGTAGTCGAGACCCGCCGCACCATCCGCACTTTTGACGACCGGTGCACCGTCGTACAGCACCAGCGCCGCGTGACTCGCGAGACCGGAAACCAACCAGTGGTACATCATCCACGCGGTGTTGGTGTACCAGCTCATCACGTCGCCAGGCCGCACGTCCGCGTGCAACAGATGTTCCTTGCGATGCTGGAGCAGCACGCCGCCCGTCGTATGCACGATGCCTTTCGGCAGACCGGTGGTGCCGGACGTGAACATCACGTAGAGCGGATGAGAGAACGGCACGCGCTCGAACGTCAGCGGTCCGTGCTGCCCCGCGCAGAGTTCGTTCCACGTGAGCGTCGGGACAGTGCCGTCGCCGGCCGGACCGGCGTCGTTTCCGGTCACCACCAGATGCCCGACGCCCGGCATGCCAGCCAGCACGGCGCGCAGGTTGTCGTCGATCGAAAAGTGCTTGCCGTTGTACACGTACGAGCGCGCGGCCACCAGCACTTTCGGATGCACCTGTCCGACGCGGTCGATGATGCCCGGCGCGCCGAAGTCGGGCGAGCACGACGCCCAGATCGCCCCGAGCGAGGCGGTTGCGAGCAGCGCGACGAGCGCATCGACGTTGTTCGGCAAAATGCCCGCCACGCAGTCGCCGGGCGTGACGCCGAGGCGCCTCAAGCCATGCTGCGCCTGCGCAACGAGGCAGCGCAGTTCTCCCATCGTGACCCGCCGCGTGATACCGGATTCGTTCGCTTCGATCAGCGCCGGACGGTCGTCGCTGCCGACGAGCAGATTCTCCGCGAAGTTCAGCAATGCGTGCGGATACCAGCGCGCGCCGAACATCTCGCTATCGCCGTCGCGCTGCAGCGCGACGGCGCCACGCTCGCCGATCACACCCGCGTAATCCCACAGCGCATTCCAGAAGCCGTCGAGATCGCTGATCGACCAGCGGTGCAGCGTGTCGTAGTCCCCGGGATCGAAACCGTTCGCCCGCGCGAACCGCGCAAGATGCGAGTCGGCAAGTTCGTCGGGACCGGGTTGCCAAAGCGGCAAGGCGTCGCGTCTCATAGGTCTTCGTCATGGATCGGGTTGTTGCGGCCGGCCGTATGCCGGGCTCTCATTCGTACCGACTGATCGGTACAGTACGCCAGATCGATGACATCTGTCAAAAGCTTTCGCCACGGGTCGTGGTTTACACGGGGCGGCCTGTCACCGCCGCCCTCGCCTTGCCCCGGTCACGAAAGTACAACCGGCAGCAGTCAGTCCGCGCCATGCAGCAGGTCCGCGCGCGTATGCGCTACCACGTGGATGCGGCTGAACGCGGTGCTGTAAAGACACCGGTAGTATTCGAGCGGCAGCCGGTCCGAGGTGCGGCCGACCGATTCGATCGACACCACCGGCTGGCCACTCGACAGTTGCAGCAACTCCGCCTCTTCGGGGTTGGGCACGGCCGCTTCGAACCAGCGCTCGGAGAACTCGATACGCAGGCCGTAGCGCTCGCGCATCACACCATACGCCGATACGTTGTCGGCGATCAGCGCCTCGATGCCCGGCACGCGATGGCCCGCGAGCATCAGCCACGACAACGCCGTCGGCACGTCGTCGACCGAATAAAGACGATACAGGCGCAGCACGTCTGCGCCGGGCGGCAGCGCGAGCATGTCGCGCTCGCGCTGCGTGGGCCGCTCGCGCGACATCGACAGCACGCGCGTCGTGACTTTGTGCCCGCGGCTGATTTCTCCGAACAGACTCTCGTTCATCGAAGCAAATTCGACATCCGTCTTGCGTGGCGCGACATAGATGCCCTGGCGCGGCACCTTGGTGATGAGGCCAGCCTTGACGAGCGAATCGAGCGCGAGCCGCACGATCGGGCGCGACACACCGAGCAGCTCGCACAGATTCTGCTCGGACGGCACGCGCGCGTTCGGCCTCACGCCCGGGTTGGCGATCGCGGCTTCGAGAACGTTCTTGACCTGCACCCACAGCGGCAGCGGACTGGAGCGGTCGAACTGCTCGGGTCCGCCAAGCAGGTCGTGAAGGTCGGCGGATTCGGCTATCTCGGTCATACGGTCGGATTCGTGCATGGGTCTGGATTATCGGGCAAGTTGCGGCGGCTCACATCTCCGGCTGGATATACATTGCGCGTCACGCGACGCTTCGCGGAAATTCGCCTTGACAACCTCTGTCGCGTTGATCATTATCTGGTTATAACCAACTGGTAACTACCACGTCAACCCACTTTAAATGGGACGACGCACCGGAGACAAGCCTTATGCCCACAGACTGGACCGATTGGTACAGTGCATCTCGACGCATCAACCGGCTATCAAACCGTACTTGAGTACTATCCGCGACTTCCCGTTAGCGCGCTGACGGCGCATGCCACGCGCCATATCCGTTCCGTAGGTCGCAGCAAGATTGGAGTTCGCGCAGTCAATACCTGAGCCGCTTTTCCGACGGAAAAGCACCTCATAATCTGTATCGATCAGTCGGTACTATGCGAAACAACATTACGCCGCATTCCGATGCGGCTACCGGATCAAGAGGCATCGCATGACGCACACCCTGCAGGATCCGTCCCGCTACCCGCAGCGCTTCGACCTGAGCGGCCTCAAGGCCGTCGTGACCGGCGGCGCGTGCGGCATCGGTTTCGAATCGGCGCGCGCGCTCGCTCAGTGCGGCGCGCGTCCCATCCTGCTCGACCGCGATGGCGCAGCGCTCGATCGCGCGGTCGCATCGCTGCGGACCGAAGGCATCAAGGCGGTCGGTCACGTCGTCGACGTGACCGACCCGGACGCGGTCACGCGCGTCGCCGACGAGGTGATCGCAGCAGAACGGACAATCGACGTGCTGGTGAACAGCGCCGGCATTGCCCGCCTGAACCGCGTGCTCGACACGCCCGACGACGAATGGCGCCAGGTGATGGACGTCAACGTCAACGGCACGTTCTGGGTGTCGCGCGCCTTCGGCCGGCAAATGGTCGCGCAACGTTCGGGCAGCATCGTCAATCTGGGGTCGATGTCGGGCCTCGTCATCAACCGCCCGCAGACGGCCGCGTCCTATATGACGAGCAAGGGCGCGGTGCACATGCTCACCAAGGCGCTCGCCACCGAATGGGCAAAGGACAACGTGCGCGTCAACGCGCTCGCACCCGGCTATATCGGCACCGAAATGACGCTCGCGATGCGCGCGCGTCCCGAACTCTTCGACGTGTGGATGGACATGACGCCGATGGGCCGCTGCGGCGAGCCCGCCGAAATCGCATCGGCGGTGGTGTTTCTCGCCTCGCCCGCTTCGTCGTACATGACCGGTTCGATCGTATCGATCGACGGCGGCTACACGTCCTGGTAGCAGGGCCTACGCGGCGGAACCGCCAGGGCCGAGACAAAACCGCAGCAAAACCGTTGCAACACGAGACCCGACATGAACCAGCAAGACATCCAGAAACGCCAGGCGATCATCGATGCGTGCCGCCGCATGAACGCACTCGGCGTCAACCAGGGCACCTCCGGCAATATCAGCGTGCGTCACGAAGACGGCATGCTCGTTACGCCGACCAGCATGCCCTACGACGCGATGCAGCCCGAAGACATCGTCTTCATGAACGCCGACGGCAAATGGGAGGGCGCCCGCCAGCCGTCGAGCGAATGGCGCTTTCACCTCGATATCCTGTGCGCGCGGCCCGACGTGAACGCGGTCGTGCATGCGCATCCGCCGTACTGCACGTCGCTGTCCATCCTCGAACGGCCGATTCCGCCTATCCACTACATGGTGGCGGTGGCGGGCGGCAGCGACATCCGCTGTGCGCCTTACGCGACCTTCGGCACCGACGAACTCTCGGCAAATGCACTCGCTGCATTGCAGGAACGCAAGGCGTGTCTGCTCGCGCATCACGGCATGATCGCGACCGGCACGACGCTCGACAAGGCGATGTGGCTCACCGTCGAAGTCGAAACGCTGGCACGCCAGTATCTGACGTGCCTGCAGGTAGAAGAGCCGCCGCTGTTGTCGGACAGCGAAATCCAGAACGTGATTTCGCGCATGAGCAATTACGGCCACCGCGACTAGTCGCGAGGCGAAGCGTCGCGCCGCCCGCAACCGCAGCGCACCAGAACCGCTGGCCGTATCCCCTATAAATCAGGAGACAGACAGAAATGAACCAGAACCCGCACACCCCCCGCGCCGTTCCCTCCGCGTTGCGCGCGCTTTCGCTGGCCGCCGCGCTCCTCGCGGGACTCGGCATCGTCGCGCAGGCGGCGCATGCCGAACCCTCGCTCAAGGGCAAGCGCATCGGCGTATCGATCACCGGCACCGATCACTACTGGGACCTGATGGCGTTCCGCGGCGCACAGGACGAGATCAAGCGCCTCGGCGGCGTGCCGATCGCGCTCGATGCCGGCCGCAAGGACCAGACGCAGATCGCGCAACTGCAGACGCTGATCGCGCAGAAGCCCGATGCGATCATCGAAATTCTCGGCAACGTCAACGTGCTGAACCCGTGGCTCGAAAAGATCCGCGCGGCGAAAATCCCGCTCTTCACGGTTGACACGGCGACGCCGTACTCGCTCAACGTGACGACCTCGAACAACTACGACCTGGGCGCCGAAATCGCGCTGCAGATGGTGTCGGACATGGGCGGCAAGGGCAACGTGCTGGTGTTCAACGGCTTCTATAGCGTGCCGGTATGCAAGATCCGCTACGACCAGATGAAGTACGTGCTGAGCGCGTTCCCCGACGTGAAGATCATCCAGCCCGAACTACGCGACGTAATTCCGAACACGGTGCAAAGTGCCTATTCGAACGTCTCCGACATGCTGACCAAGTACCCGCAGAAAGGCTCGATCAACGCGATCTGGTCGTGCTGGGACGTGCCGCAGATCGGCGCGACGCAGGCCGTGCAGGCCGCCAGGCGCAACGAGATCAAGACCTACGCGATCGACGGCAGCCCCGACGTCGTGAAGATGGTCGCCGATCCGAATTCGCCGGCGGGCGCGGTGGGTGCGCAGCGCCCGTACGAAATCGGCAAGACCTCGGCCGACAACGTCGCCGCGTATCTGTCGGGCGAACAGGTGCCGCCGTTCACCTTCGTGCCTTCCGTGCTGGTCACGAAGAAGAACGCCGCCGAAACCTCGAAGCCGATTCTCGACGAAGCCGCGAAGGTCGGCGGCAAGTAAGCACAAGTACAGGCACAAAGACAGGCGGCAAAGCACACCGCCGCCCGGCCGCTTCGCCCGCTCGCAGAAAACCGCGAGATCGCGAAGCCAGGAAGCCACGAAAAGGCGAAGCGGCACCGGGCATTCAATGGAGTCAGTCATGGGCAACGAAGCACCGCTCGTCGCCGTTTCGATGAAGGGCATCAGTAAGCGTTTCGGCGCCGTGCAGGCGCTCGCCGATGCGAATCTCGAAGTGGCTTGCGGCACGATTCACGGACTCGTCGGCCAGAACGGCGCGGGCAAGTCGACCATCATCAAGGTGCTTGCCGGCATCAACACCCCCGACAGCGGCACCATCGACATCATGGGTCAGCGCGTCGACCGGCTGACACCCGCGAGTGTGGAAGCGCTCGGCGTGCACTTCATCCACCAGGACCGTCTGCTGGTGCCGACGGCCACCGTCGGCGAAGCGGTGTTTCTGCGCCACGAGCTGTGCTTCGGCCCGTTCGTGAGCCGACGCCGGATGGAGCGCGCCGCCGCCGCGCTGCTGAAGACCTACTTCGATCTCGAGCTGCCGCATGGCCTCCTGATCCAGGATCTGACCACCGCGCAGCAGAAGATCGTGCAGATCACCCGCGCACTCGCGCAGCGCGCAAAGGTGCTGGTGCTCGACGAACCCACCGCCGCGCTCGTGAAGAAGGAAGTGGACAGTCTCTTCACAGTGCTGCGCCGGCTGCGCGACGAAGGTATCGCGGTGATCTTCATCTCGCACTACATGCAGGAAATCGAATCGCTGTGCGACACCGTCACGGTAATGCGCAACGGCACGGACGTCGGCGTGGTCTCGCCGAAAGCGACGCCGATGGACGACATCATCGCGATGATGATCGCGCGCGACGTGGGCGACATGTTCCCGGCACGCGATGCGGCCATCGGTGCGCCGATGCTCGAGGTGTCGAACCTGTCGCGCGAAGGCAGCTTCGCCGACATCAGCCTCGCCGTGCGCACGGGCGAGATCGTCGGGCTCACCGGCCTGCTCGGCTCCGGCGCGAAGGAGCTCGTGCAGTGTCTGTTCGGTCTGCGCCAGGCCGATAGCGGCACGATCGCGGTGGACGGCCGCAAGGTCTCGATCGGCTCGCCGATGCAGGCCGTGAAGAGCGGCATCGCGATGCTGCCGGAAGACCGTCGCGCGCATGGCGTCGCGCTTGGGCTGTCGGTGCGCGAGAACGTCAGTCTCGCAAGCCTCGGCCGTTACAGCCGCATCGGCTTCATGCACGACAGCAGCGAACGCTCGGCGATCGGCAATTTCATCCGCGAGCTGTCAATCAAGACGCCGGGCGGCGACACGCTCGTGCGCAACCTCTCCGGCGGCAACCAGCAGAAGGTCGCGATCGCGAAGTGGCTAAGCTGCCAGTCGAAAGTCTATGTGCTCGACGAACCGACGGTCGCGGTCGACGTGGCCGCGAAAGTCGAGATCTATACCCTCCTCAACCGCCTCGCGAGCGAAGGCGCGGCCATCCTGATGCTGTCGTCCGACCTGCTGGAACTCTCCGGGTTCTGCGACCGCGTGCTCGTCGTGTATCGCGGCGAACTGGTCGGCGAATACAGCGGCGAGCAGCTGGACAGCGACCAGCTGCTCGCGGCCTCGTCGGGTGCCCAGCTCGCAGAAGGAGCCCTCGTATGACTGCCGTACAACGTGCCATCCTGCACGCCGCCGCACCCGATGGAACCGCAGCCGCGCCCACGCGACGCCGCCGCAAGGTGCTGGGCGGCCTCGCGATCCGTCTCGGCGCGCTCGGCGCCTTCGTCGCGATTCTCGTGTACTTCGGTTTCGCCGCACCCGGCTTCATGTTCCCGGGCAATCTCGTCAACATCGTCGAGCAGTCCGCGATTCTCGGCGTGATGGCGTTCGGCATGTCGATGGTGATCATCGGCGGCGGCTCGAACGTAACCGAAGGCGGCATCGATCTGTCCATCGCGGCCAACATGGGAGTGTGCGCCGCGGTCTACGCGAAGATGCTCACGCTCGGCTACAGCGACGTCGCCGCGCTGCCCGTCGTGGCGCTGGCCGGCATCGCGATCGGCGCGCTGAACGCGATCGCGGTGGTCTGGCTCGGCATCCTGCCGCTGCTCGCCACGCTCGCGGTGATGAACATCGCGGCCGGCGTCGAGCTCACCGTCACGCAGAACACGGTGATCAGCGTGAGCTCGCCGGTGATGACCTTCATCAGTTCGTCGTCGCTGTTCGGCATCTCGGCGCTCGCGTGGACGCTGATCCTCGTCTCGCTCGCGATGATCCTGCTCGTGCACTGCACCGGCTTCGGCCTGCGGCTCTATGCCGTGGGCGGCCATCCGGAAGCGGCGCGCTCCACCGGCATCGGCGTGGCGCGCTACCTGATGTTCACTTACATGTTCAGCGGCTTCTGCGCAGCCATCTCCGCGGTGCTGACGGTATCGCGCCTGAGTTCGAGCACGCCGGGTTCGGGCGACATGCTGCTCTCCGTACTCGCGGCTGCGCTGCTCGGCACCGTGTTCTCGCGCCGCTTCGTGCCGACCATCGGCGGCACGCTGCTGAGCGTGCTGTTCATCGGCTGCCTCGCGAACGGCTTCCAGCTGCTGAACGTATCGAGTTACTGGGTGAACGGCGTGCAGGGGGCGCTGATCCTGCTGGTCGTCGCGACCACGTCCTTCGCCCGCAAACCGGAGAGCGCGCAATGAGCACCACACCTGTCCAGCCGGGCCTCACGCGCCACGTCGCGCAGGTGGGCCGGCTTGCCGCGAGCTACAGCCTGATCGTGGTGTTCGTCGCGATCTGCGTGGTGTTCTCGCTCGTCACGCCGACCTTCCTCAGCCCGGCGAATCTCTTCAACGTGCTTGTCAACAACGTCGTGCTGCTCGCGATCGTCGCGCTCGGGTTGACGCTCGTGGTGTCGTCGGGCGGTATCGATCTGTCGGTGGGCGTCGCGGTCGACCTCGCCAGCATGGTGTTCGTGATGCTGCTCGGCGCGGGCTATGGCAACGTCGTCGGCATCGCGGCCGGTCTCGGCGCCGCGATCTTCGTCGGCGTGCTGAACGCAGTGCTCATCACGCGCCTGAAGATCAGCCCATTTCTCGCCACGCTCGGCGTGCTGTTCATCGGCCAGAGCACGCAGCAGCTCGCCACCGGCGGCGGCCAGCCGATCTACCTGATCACCGGCACGCCCGCGCTGCAGTTCGACGCCATCGCCCGTTCGGCGCTCGCGCACATCCCGACGCCCGTGCTGGTGCTGATCGCCTGCGCGGCGGTCGTGTATCTCGTGCTGCATCGCTCGGTGTTCGGCCGGCAGATCGTCGCGCTCGGCGTGCAGCCCGGCGTCGCGCGCTACTCGGGCATCCGGGTCGCGCGGCAGCTGTCGTGGGTGTACGTGGCGTGCGCGCTGCTGTCGGGCATAGCGGGCATTCTGCTGTCCGCCACCGTCAAGTCGTACGTGCCGCTCTCGGGCAACGCGTTCCTGCTCGATTCGATCGGCGCGACCTTCATCGGCACTACGCTGAGCGCCGAGCGCCGTCCGAGCGTGCCCGGCACGCTGCTCGGCGTGTTGATGCTGGCCGCGATGAAGAACGGCCTGCTGCTCGTGGGCTGGAATTTCTACTGGCAGCAGGTCGGTATCGGCGTGCTCGTGTTCGTCGTGCTGGCGGCCAGCTTCGCGCTGCGTCGCCGCTCCCATTGATTCGAGGACTATCAAGTGACTACTTTCGACGTTAGTTGCATCGGCTTTCACGTGCTCGACGTGCTCGGCCGCCCCGTGACCGCGATTCCGCAAGGCGGACGCGCCGCGTACATCGAGGAAATCTGCATGACGGTGGCCGGCACCGCGGGCGCGACCTCGGTGGCGTGCGCGATGCTCGGCA
The DNA here is from genome assembly GCF_000684975.1 of Paraburkholderia acidipaludis NBRC 101816. Classification (GTDB taxonomy): domain Bacteria; phylum Pseudomonadota; class Gammaproteobacteria; order Burkholderiales; family Burkholderiaceae; genus Paraburkholderia; species Paraburkholderia acidipaludis. Next base: position 74,663 of record NZ_BAXZ01000016.1, read on the forward strand.
TCAACACGCGTTCGGTGACGACCGTGGGCGCCGACGACATGGGGGATTTTCTCGTCACGAAGATGCAAAGTTATGGCGTGGACTGCAAGCTCGTGCGCCGCACGCACGACGTGCAGACCTCCGCGACGATCCTGCCGGTGCGGCCGAACGGCGAGCGCCCCGCGCTGCACGTGCCTGGCAGCGCGAAGGAATTCAACGTCGCCGCGAGCGATCTCGAAGCCGCGCTCGACGCGCGCATCGTCCACGTCGGCGGCACGGGCCTCCTGCGCTCGTTCGACGGCGAGCCGACGGTGGCACTCCTGCGCCGCGCGAAGGAACTGGGCCGCCTCACCACCTTCGACCTGATCCAGGCCACGCCGGAAACGATCGCATTCGTGGAGCCCTGTCTGCCGTATCTCGACTACTTCGTGCCGAGTATCGAAGAAGCCTCGGAGATGGCCGGCACCAGCGACGTTGCCGAAGTGGCGCGCTTCTTCCAGTCGCGCGGCGTGAAGAACTGCATCCTCACGCTCGGCGCGCACGGAGTGTACGTCGCGCCGGAAACCGGCAGCCCGTTCACGCTGCCCGCGTTCGACATCCCGGTGTCGGACACCACCGGATGCGGCGACAGCTTCACCGCCGGCATCATCGTCGGGCTGACGAAGGGCTGGTCGCTGCACGATGCGGCGCAGTTCGCCTCCGCCGTCGCGGCGAAGGTGGCGATGGGGCTCGGCTCGCAAGGCCGTCTCAAGTCGTTCGACGACACGCTGCACGCGATGAAAACGCTGCCGGTCCGTCAGCAGACGCTGTCGACGGCGCCTCAATTCTGATCGGAAACACACTGACATGACCAACGACACCACCCACGCCGCCGCGCGCCAGGTTGCCCTCATCACCGGTGCGAGCCGCGGCATCGGCCAGGCGCTCGCACTGGGTTTCGCGGACGCAGGCTACGACGTCATCGTGACGGACCTGCCACAGACGGAGGCGGCGCTGCGCAAGACCGCCGAGATGATCGGCCTGCGCGACCGTAAGGCCTGGCTCTACACGCTCGACGTCAGCAACCGTGCGCAGATCGACGCGACCGTGCAGCGCGCGCTGGCCGACGCGGGCCGGATCGACGTGCTGGTGAACAACGCCGGCATTCTGAAGCCCTCGCTGCTGCAGGACCTCGACGAGAAGACTTGGGATGCGCATTTCGACGTGAACGTGAAGGGCGTGCTGATGATGTGCCAGGCCATCATGCCGCACATGCGTGCGCGCAAATCCGGACGCGTGATCAACATTGCGTCGATCGCCGGACGCCAGGGGGTGCCGACACAGGGGCACTACGCGGCCACCAAGTCCGCCGTGATCACGCTTACGCGCGTGCTCGCACAGGAAGCCGGCATGGACGGCGTGACGGTCAATGCGATCTGCCCCGGCATCATCCTCACCGAGATGGGCCGCAACAACCTCGGCAGCGAGGAAGCCGTACGCCACTGGGAAACCGTGGCCGCGCTCAGGCGTCTCGGCACGCCCGAGGACATCGTCGGCCCGGCGCTCTTCTTCGCTTCGGAACAGTCGGCATTCGTGACCGGCCAGGCGCTCAACGTCTGCGGCGGCATCTACTTTCACTGACCGATACGCGACGCCTCTCGACGGCGTCGCAGAGGAGACTACAATGGATAGAACGAACCGCTTCTACATCAACGGCGAGTGGGTCGTGCCGCATGGCCGCGAGCGCTTTGCCATCGTCAATCCGGCCACCGAGGCCGTGACCGGCGAACTCGCAATGGGCGACGCCGAGGATGCGAACGCCGCCGTCGCTGCGGCGCGCGCCGCATTCGACGGCTGGTCGGCCACGCCACGCGACGAACGACTGCGTCTGCTGAAGGCGCTACTCGATTGCTACAACGCCGGCGCGGACGAGATAGCCGCACTGATGACGAAGGAAATGGGCGTCGCGAGCGCCTTTTCGCGCAGCGCGCAGATCGCGCTCGGCCGCGCGCATCTGGAAACCGCGATCCGCGTGCTCGGCGATTTCGAGTTCAGCGAGAAGCGCGGCAACACGCTGCTGACGAGGGAACCGATCGGCGTCTGCGCGCTGATCACGCCATGGAACTGGCCGATGAACCAGCTTGTCGTGAAAGTCGCGCCCGCGCTCGCGGCCGGTTGCACGATGGTGGTCAAGCCGAGCGAATTCTCGCCGTACAGCGCGCTGCGGTTCGCGCAGATGGTCCATGACGCGGGTTTTCCGCCGGGCGTCTTCAACCTCGTCAACGGTGACGGCGTGGTGGTGGGCGAAACGCTGTCGCGCCATCCCGAGGTCGACATGGTGTCGATCACCGGTTCGACGCGCGCGGGGATCGCGGTCGCGAAGTCCGCCGCGGACACCGTCAAGCGTGTGCATCAGGAACTGGGCGGCAAATCGGCCAACATCATTTTCGGCGATGCGGATTTCGATCGGGCGGTGGCGTTCGGCGTGCGCGCCAGCTACCTGAACTGCGGCCAGTCGTGCAGCGCGCCAACCCGCATGCTGGTGCCGCATTCAATGATGGAGCGCGCCGCCCGGGTCGCCGCCGATACGGCCAATGGCATTCGTGTCGGTGCGCCGGAGTCCGACAGCTCGGATCTGGGCCCGGTCGTCAACGCCAGACAGTATGCGCACATACAGGAGTTGATCGAAAGCGGCGTCGCGGAAGGCGCGAAGCTCGTCGCCGGCGGCGCCGGGCGGCCGGAAGATCTGTCGAAGGGCTATTTCGTGCGGCCCACGGTGTTCGCGAATGTCGCGAAAGACATGCGGATCGCGCGCGAGGAAATCTTCGGTCCGGTACTGTCGATCATTGGCTTCGAGGACGAGGCCGACGCGATCGCCATCGCCAACGACAGCCCGTATGGCCTCGCGGGCTACGTGCAGACTTCCGATGAAGACAAGGCGCGGCGGGTAGCCGCGAAGCTGCGCGTCGGCAACGTCTATATCAACGAGGCCCCGTGGGACGCGGGTGCGCCGTTCGGCGGCTACAAGCAGTCGGGCAACGGTCGCGAGCACGCCGAGTTCGGCCTTGGCGACTATCTCGAGATCAAGGCGGTCGCGGGCTGTTGAGCGATCTCACCACTCACCCCATAGCATGGAATCCAAACGGGCTGCACACCGGCGCCGCAGCACCTCCGACCTTGGCAGATGGGCAGCGACGCTCGACGAGCAGGATCGGGTACTCCTACTGGAAGCACTCGACGCACTGCTGCGCGAGCGGCGGCGCGCGATGGAACTGAGCCGCGTCGTGCTCAGCGAGCGGGCTCGCGAAGCGATCGGTTTCGAGGACTTTGGTATAGGAGAGGTGCTGCGTGCTGCCAGGGCGTTGGCGATATGAGTTCCGCAACCAGCTTCCTGAGCCGCGCATTCTCGTCCTGGCGTTGCTTCAGTTCACGGACCTGGTTTGACTCCAGGCCCGCATACCGCTTCTTCCAGCGGTAGTACGTCTGCTCAGAGATTCCCAGTTGCCGGATCAGGTCCGCCACCGGCATGCCCAGCTCGGCCTGCTTGAGCGCTGCCACGATCTGCTCCACCGAGTACTGTTTGCGTTTCATCGCCAACCTCCCGCCTCATGGGGAAAATTGTTCCGAAACACTAACACTCATTTCTGTCCTGGATTCCTGCAGCAGACCATTAATTCTGACCCACCTGGGTTTACGGACGCCATTGTGGACCTTCTCAAACGCAGAAGCCACGTGCGGAAAATCTGGCGCATACGGTTGTCCGACAAGCCCTGCCTCACACCAGTCGACGAGCGTGCCCGCTGCGTATCGGCAACGGCGTGATCGATCATTCGCCCAACGGATCCTCAACGCCCGAAAACCTCGATACATCCTCTCGGGCAGTTAGCGCTGCCCGCACCTACCGGTACGAAAATGGTCCCGTTCTCACCGGCAATCGAATGCGCGCCCTTTCCAGTGGGAACGTTGCCTATCCATCGAACTCGGCGCGCGTCAATGATCCCGACCACGGGTCCACCGGGGTTACCTACCGCAGCCAGTACATAATGTCCCGACGCCGGGTCATACCAGATCTCGTCGGATCCACCGACTTGCCCAAAGGTCCGGCTCACTGCGTCGGTGTCCACATTGAGCAATAACGTTCGTGCGGAAAAGCCCGCACTCACGGCATCATCACTACATCCGACAAGCAATTGGTTTCCCGGCCCCGCAGCGAGTCCGGCCGGCATGCACTTCGATACATGATCCATTCTGACAAGCCGCCCTTGCCTCGGATCCAGCACTGCGACTCCTCCATCGGCGGGCTTATTGTCGAGCTTCGGAATCGCAACATAAACCATGCCGCTTCTCGCGTCCCAGACCGGCTGCTCGATCCCGTCGCTTGCCATGGGTAATGTGATTTTCGAACGGACGGCGTATGGTGGCCGCGATGAAATCAGCGTCACGAAAGGCGGTTCGTCGGCGTTGTTAGCGGCAATCACCAGATGATCTCGCGGATCGTACGCGAGTTCATCCACTCGTTTGACACCCCCGGTCGAAACCGATGTAACAGTGTGCGCAGCGATGTCAATAATCTTTGCACTACTGTTTCCGTCCCCCGCCCAGACTTGATGGCCGTCGATGAGGAGCACACCGTTAGGGCCGCCACGGTCATCACTTTGCGCTCCTTCAAATCCGCCAAGTCTTGCCACGAACCTCCGATCTCGTGTGTTGACGAGGTCGACTGAGGCATTTGACCGATCAGCCAATGCGTATAGGCCACCAGCTGCAAAGCCAATATCAAAGCTCTTCAGTGGCACGCCGGGTAAATCGATTCGGCCGACGAGATGTTCCAGCCCATTCGCATGAGCGGTAACGACACACGTTGCAGAGAATATGAGTGCGCCGATAGTTGAGATGTTGAATGGCATATTTGCACGGATAGGTTGAACAGTGCACGCAGTTGTCAAAAGCCAACAGACCGGGAAGCAACGAATCGAGATATCGGATCAACCGGAAGCCGGGCGATATTCCGGAGGAACTGAGTCCGCAGTCCCCGACGAAATCGCAGAATCGCGACAGTCTAGACGATCAAGCCTTATCTCAACCTTAAGCGCTGCAAGACTCAAAAATTACGGGAAAAACCACTGAAAATCAGTACGTGCCATGCCCGAAAGCCAGTTACTATCCGGCGATTGATAGCGGGCGTGCGATGAAGTCATTGTTAGCCGCCTTGCGATTCCCCACACGACACTGTTCGTGCGACAGCACTACGAAACATCGTGAGAAAGATCTTTTCCAATCCGGCTGTATTTTCGATTGCACTAGTCATCTCCGGATGCACGTCATACCAGCCGTTGCCGCTAACGCAACACGCCCGGCTTGCGGAGCATATCGAGAACATCCGGCATACCCTTCCCGCGCTTGCGGGCGAGGCTGGTGCGACCGACATCGACATCACCAGACCGCTGACCGTCGCGCAGATTGGCTTGCTCGCCATACTCAACGCCCCTGAACTACAGACCGAGCGAGGTGAACAGGCGGTTGCCGAGGCCCATCTGATCCAGAGCGCGATGCTTCCCAACCCATCGGTCGGCCTCGGATATGCTGCGTTGCTCGGTGGCCCCGGCACCACTGGCGCATACACGGCGTCCCTTTCCCAGGACATTGCCTCGCTCGTAACCTATCGCCGACGCGTTGCCGCCGCACGCGCCGGCGTGGAACAGGTCAATGCCAATCTGCTCTGGAAAGAATGGCAGGTTGCGCAAAAGGCGCAACTTCTCGCTGTCGATCTGTACTGGGGAATCCGTTCGATCTCCGCCATGGAAGAGGAACTCGCCCTGGTATCGCGAACGACTTCCGACGTGCGCACCGCGGTCGCCGCCGGCGACATGGGCCTTGCCGATCTCGCCCCCGTGCAGGATTCAAGGGCCACGACCGAGCGGTCGCTCGCATCGCTGCGCGAATCACAGTCGGCCAACTGGCAGAGCCTCGATGCGCTTCTCGGCATGAAGCCCGAGGTCCGGTTTGCCATTGCCAAACCCAACCTTCCCGCCCTTCCCGCCGATTCCGACGCGCTGGTAGCCAATGTCCAAAGCCGACGCCCAGATCTGGTTGCACTTCAGCTTGGTTATCGCTCTGCCGACGAAAGCGTGCGAGCAGCCATCCTCGGACAGTTTCCCGCACTGGTGCTGGGAGGAACCTGGGGCTCGGATACGTCGGACATCAGATCAGCCGGCCCGGTAGCAACCTTCGACCTGCCCATTTTCGACCGCAACCAGGGGCAGGTCGCACAGACACAGGCAACCCGCCTGCTCCTGCATGAACAGTATCAGCAACAACTCGACGATACCGTCAGCAGCATTCTCGGCCTCCAGGCGAAAAGTCAGCGCATCGCCGCGACTCTTGAGACTGCCACGCAGGCAGCAATGTCCGCCCAATCTCACGCCAATACGGCAAGGAGTGCCTACGAAAGCAGAGATATCGACCAGCGTACGCTTACCGACTACGAAACGACCTCACTGCAGAGAACGACCGAGGTGTTCGACCTCGAACGCGGACTCGACGAAGCGCGCGTCGCGCTCGCACTGGAACTGGGTCTCGGACTACCCTCGGCCCGCATTGCCCCGCTTGATCAAACGAGGTAATCACGATGCCTCTCAAACCCCTTGCCATCCTCACATTAGTCATGTTTTCAGCGCGTTGTCTGGCAGATGCACCAGGTCCCGCGCCCAGTGTGCTTGTCACGACCACCACACTGCACCACGCGAGCTTGCCGCACACGATCGATGCCTACGGCGTTGCGCAGATCCCCGCGCAGGCAATCCATAGTGTAACGGCCACTACATCGCAAGCCGTGAAAATAATTTTCGTCCGGGAGGCCGAGCAGGTCGACGCCGGCGCGCCACTGGTACAGCTTGCGCCAAGCCCACAGACGACAGCGGGCTACACGCAGGCTCAGTCGGCGGCACGCGTCGCGGAGCAATTAGCGTCGCGTACCCGCCAGCTGTTCGCTCAACACCTGGCGACAGCCCAGCAACTCGCGGACGCGCAGAAGTCCGCAAGCGACGCCCACGCAAACCTCGCTGCACTCACTGCCGACAGTGCCGGTGCGATTACGATCATAAGGTCACCTTACAAGGCGATCGTCGTGCACGTTGCGGCGACCGCTGGCGCGCTCGCGTCGGCGGGTACGTCTCTGGTCGAGCTCGCCAGGCCCGACGGCCTCGTCCTGAAGGTCGGTCTCGTGCCGCCCGCCGCGGTCGAGGTCAACCCCGGGAATCCGGCACAGATATCGGCCACTGGCCCGGGGAGGACGTGTTCCGGCACCGTCCGGCAGCGCGGCGCACTGATCGATCCGGCAACGGGTCTCGTCCCGGTGGAGATCGCGGCAAGCGCGAATTGCCTCCTCTCGGGAGAAACCGCACGGGCCACCATCACAGTCGGCAATCTGGAAGGGTATGTCGTGCCACACGCGGCGATTCTGGTCGACGACAAAGGGCATCCGTATATTGTGCAAGCCAATGGCATGACCGCCCGGAAGGTGGCCGTGACGATCGTCGGCATTCACGGCAAGGAAGATGTCGTCGCCGGCGACGGGCTGAACGCTGAACAGCCTGTCGTGCTGTCCGGCAACTATCAGCTCGACGACGGCGACCGGATTCGACTCGCTCCGTCCGACGCGGGGGCCCAATGAGCTTTGCCACCTGGCTTCAGCGCTATCGGCTTCCGGTACTCTGTGTGGCCTTCGTGCTCGCGCTCGCCGGCGTGTATGCCACCGTGAATTTGCCGGTAGGACTGTTTCCCGTCACCAGTTTCCCCCGCATCCGCATCGAGGTGGATGCGGGCAGCATGCCCGCCAGACAGATGCTCGTCGACGTGACGGAACCTCTGGAGACGGCCGCACGTGCGGTGCCCGGGGCCGTGGACGTTTCGTCGACAACCTCGCGAGGATCGGCTGAGATCTTCGTCGACTTCCCGTGGGGATTCGACATGAATCAGGCATTGCTGAGCGTTGACGCAGCCTTCGCGCAGCGCATGCCCGATCTTCCCCAGGGAACAGCCTATAGCGCGATCCAGATGAGCCCGAACATCATCATGCCGTTTGTATCGTACGCACTGGTTTCCGGAAGTATTCCGTCCTCTGAACTGCGGCAGATCGCGTACTACCAGATCAGACCGCTGTTGACCGGCATAGCCGGTATTCGACGCATCGGCGTGCTGGGCGGCAAGACACCCGAGGTGCAGGTCTCAGTCGAGCCGCAAACACTCCAGGCCTATGGTCTTACGCTGGCCGACGTCACCCGCGCCCTGTCGGATACCAACACCGTCACGGCGGTTGGCCGGCTGGAGGATGACGATCGGCTCTATCTTGCCGTCGGCAACAATGCGTACACTTCGCTCGACGCGGTACGCAAGGTGACGATCCAAACGGGTAAAGGGGGGGTCGTGCCCCTCGCGCAGATTGCGCGGATCAATATGGGATCGGAGCCTCAATGGCTGCTCGTGAGCGATAACGGTCATCCCGCGGTCACGTTCGACATATTTCAGCAGGATCATTCGGATTCGCTGGGCCTCGCGAAGCAGGTGACGCAGCGCCTCGATGCGTTTATGAAAACGCAGTCGAAAGAGATTCACCTCTACAAATGGTACGACCAGACCCAACTTGTCCGCTCGTCGATTTCAGCTCTCGAGGAAGCCATCGCCATCGGTCTCGTCTTCGCTGCAGGCGTGCTTTTCGCTTTCCTCAGAAACTGGCGCGTCACCGCGGTGGCCATGATCATCGTACCGATGTCCGTGCTGTGCAGCATTCTGATCCTGTCAATGTTCGGGATGACCTTGAACATCATGACGCTCGGCGGCATAGCTGCCGCCATCGGACTGCTCATCGACGACGTAATCGTCATGATCGAGCACATTGCCCGCCGCGCCGGCGCCCCGGATCAGCAAAACCCCGATGCAACCGTGCTTAAGGCCGCACGGGAATTTCTCTCTCCCCTGCTCGGCTCGTCACTCGCCACCACCATCATTTTCATTCCGCTCGCCTTCCTTTCCGGCGTCACCGGTGCGTTTTTCAAGTTCCTGTCGTTGACGATGGCGGTGTCGCTGATCATTTCCTTCATGCTCACCGCATTCGCCTCGCCGCTGCTCGCGCGGATGCTGATCGACTTCAGTAAATGGTCGGATCCGGGCCACGGCAGACAGACGCGGGCGCGGCAAGTTCATGCGCGGCTGCTCGACCAGCTGTTTCGCAGTCCCTGGCTGATTGCTCCTGGCCTGCTCGTTCTCGCTGGTGTCGGTTATGTGGCTTACCATCACGTCGGCACGGGTTTTCTGCCCCGCATGGACGAGGGCGGCTTCGTGCTCGACTACAACACCGCACCTGGCACGTCGCTGAGCGAAACCAACCGCGAACTCCAGCAGGTCGAGGCGCTGCTCAAACAAAGCCCCTACGTGGATACGTACTCGCGCCGCACCGGAGGAGGACTGGGGGGCGATCTCACGGAAACCTATCAGGGCGACTTCTTTGTTCATCTCGTGGATCCCTCAAAACGCCCCGACATCTGGAAAGTCATGGACGGCATATCCGGTGATATTGCCCAGCTCGTGCCCGGAATCGATTTCGACGCCCACCAGTTGATGGACGACATGATCGGCGACATGGTGGGCCGTCGGCAACCCGTCGTGGTGCAACTGAGCGCAAAGGATCCGGATGTCCTCGATGAAGTCGCGAAGAAGGTGGCTGACTCCATCCGCAAGGTTCCGGGCATCGAGCCGGCATCAGTGAATGACGGTGTGATCCCCGCTGGCGACGCGCTCGAGATTCACGTCGATCCAGCAGCAGCGTCCCTCAAGGGAATGACATCCGCCGATGTCGAGGCACAGGTCTACCATTATCTGAACGGCAAGGTGGTCACCCGTTACCTCGGTACAACACAGGATGTCGGGGTCAGGCTTTGGCTGGACGCGCCGCATGACCCGATCTACAGGGACCAGCTCGGCGAACTCCCGATCACTACGCCGGACGGTCAGCTGTTTCCGCTTGGCACGGTGGCAACCGTGCAGTTCGTTTCCGGACAACCGCAGCTGACGCGTGACAATCTCGCCCAGATCGTCGCCGTCACGGCGCAGATCGGCGGGTCGCATGACCTGGGTTCAACCATTGCCACCGTCGGGCAGGCGCTCGACCAACCCGGCATCGTTCCGCCCGGCGTGACCTATACGTTCGGTGGCGCCTGGCAGCAACAGCAGATGGCGGCCCGGGGAATGATCAAGGTGTTCGCGGCGGCGGTCGCCGCGGAACTGGTTCTCCTGCTCTTTCTGTACCGGGAACTGGCCATTCCGCTGGTCATCATGGCCACCTCGCTTATTTCGACCGGCGCCGTGTTCATCGGCCTCTGGCTGACCGGCGTCGAGCTGAACATTACGGCCATGATGGGCATGGTGATGATCGTCGGCATCGCGACGGAGATGGCGATTTTTCTCGTTTCGGAGTACCAGATGCTGCGCAGAGGGATGAGCGCGAGCGTCGCAATACAGGAGGCGGCGCTCAATCGGCTTCGTCCGATCCTGATGAGCACGCTCGCGATGATATTCGCGCTCGTTCCGTTAGGTGCTTCAATCAGCGGATCGGGTGATCAGATGCTGCAGCCGCTGGCTATCGCGATTATTTCGGGGGCGCTCGTGCAGTTGCCGCTTGTACTGCTCGCCATGCCTGTGACAATTGGTCTCCTCGGGCGCAACCGTGTCCGGAAGGAGGAGTCGTGAACTGCGTACTTGATCGGGTGGCCGGAAGTCGGGCACCGCAAACGGTCAACGTAGGGCGCCCCCTGCAAGCAGTGCCACGCGAGGCGCCTTCGGTACAACTCTCAATATACCGAATCCATTCCCGGCGGGCGGTGCTTGAAACGTCGGTGCACCCAGTAATACTGCTCTGGAAACCTAATGATCTGCTCCTCGAGAAACGCATTCATGCGTCGCGCGTCGACCTCGTCATTCCCCGACGGGAAATCTGCAAGTGCTTCGAAAATTGTCAGCTTGTACCCCTGATACTTCGGAAGCACCTCCGTCACGAACGGTACAACCCGCGCGCCGCCCAGTCTCGCCAGCCGCGAAACAGCCGTGAGTGTGCACGCGGGAACATCGAAAAAGGGCACAAAGACCGAACCGTCGACACCGTGGTCCATGTCCGCTGCAAGCATGACGGGCTTACCGGAACGCAGCAAGCCAACAATCTTTCGTGCACTGGTCGCGCGTTCAATCATTTCGGCGCCGAACCGACCACGTTGCCGCCTGGCCAGATCGCATAAGACCGTGTTCGACATACGTGTGTACAGTGAGGCCACAGGGTAGCGGGTTGAGTAGAGCATGCAGCCGACCTCAATGCCTACAAAATGAAAGCCCATGAAGATGGTGGGTGGTGCAACTTCGTCATCGAGATCGATCCTGCTCTCGATTTGCACGATGTCCCGCACCGACTGGGCATTGCCAAACCACTGAATGCCTCTCTCAAGATAGCTGCGAACAACATGGCGAAAATGAGCTCTTGCGAGTCTCCGCCGCTCACATCCGCTCTTCTCCGGGAAGCAGAGATGCAGGTTCACATGGACAATATGCTTGCGGCGGCTCGGCAGCGCATACAACGCAGTACCAACACCCACCCCGAGCCGCGCTACGAACCCATAGGGAAGTACGGAGAGTATGCGCAGCAATGTCACGATAAGCGCACGATTGAAGTGTTTCAAAGCCCGTCCCTTATTGATGGCAAAGTCTCGAACGCAAGATCATATACGACGCAGACGAGCCTCCAGTCTATCGCTGTTTCATTCGCGTGCTTTCGTTCCAGTCCGACATGCCATAATCGAATCGAATATTTATCGGAGTGCATGTACGACTGAACGGACGCAACGGTCCGGGCAATCTCGTCGAACGCACTGCCGTGAAAACCACCTAGTCCCGGCCGCCCCCCGTCTGCCGGCCGACCGGTTCGCTTGACCAACCAGAAAGGCCGACATGGAGCAGCACAAGTCTGCGCCGCATGCAGTGCTTTGAAACGGATACAGTGGGTGAGGCACCGTCGTAAAAAACGGCGTCCCGGTTTGCCAAAGCACGATCAAAAGCCCGTCGAGCAACGATCTTTACCCACACCACCGAGGCCACGATCAGGGAAATAGCGTAGAGCCTGAACGACTCGGGGAGTTGAAGTCCTGTCGATTTATTTGAAATCGCTGCCGGGACGAAGAGGATTAACTGGATGCAAATTGCCGAAAGCGAAGCCACGAAAAGGTGGGTGCGGAAAATACGAATCAACCTGGCACTCTTGTCATAGCGCACGGACACTCTTCCTGATGCTTGTTCGGCGACCGGATGGCACAGCTCAAACCCCGGCTGCAATTCGCAGTTCGAAATATGCACTGGTATGAAGAAAAATCTTTCCCCAACGCATACCGTCCAACAATAACACCGGAAGCTTAAGGTACGCTGAGCTGCCTCCTCCGATCGAGTGATTGTTTTCTTACTGTTCCATCTGTTCATGTTGGCGTTCGCGCAGGCGCTTTCCGCGGACCGTCCATTTTTTTATTCAGCATTCTCAGCACAAACCGCTCGCTTCGTCCGAACCACTCATCGCTCAGACACGCCGCCAAATGGCGAGCCGAGGCCATCTTCGCATCGGGAATCTGCGGCGGCACACCTGCTATGACGCAAGTGGCCTTGTCGCGCTCAGGAATGCTGTGCGTATGGCGAAGGATTGCTGGCCTGAAGTGAGAAGCGGACGTAATGCTTGCTCAATGCGTTGGGCCTCTTCTCTGGTGAACGTATTGTAAAGCAACTCTCCAAGAGGCGGGGCCCATGGGAAAGGCGGATTTTTCAGCAGAACATCCCACGACGTGGTGGGCGAAGGACCTACGTCGATATGAAATTCCATGTGGATGTCTGTAAACCCGGCATCCATGGCATAGCGCACCAGGTCTCGTTCGTTATAGTTGGTGACCGGATTCGCTGCGATACCTTCGTCGGTGCCGGGAAGGTGCGTGATTTTCCAGCGATAAAGCAGACGGGAAATATGATCGTCAGTACCGGCCGGAAGCGCGTCGACCGTCTTCTTCAAGGCAACTACGTCGAGCGCGTCGTCACGGCAGATAGGCTCGGCGATGGAAATCCGCCCGCCAGGCTTCACGACACGGTAAAACTCGCGCAGCACGGCGAGTTTGTCGGGTAGATAGGCCAGCACCGCACGGGTCGTAACAGCATCGACGCTGGCGTTTCCAATGCCCTCAAGCGCCTCGGCTGAGCATTGGGTAAAAGTGCACTGTGCTCGAACCCCGCATTGGATCGCGGTTGCTTCGGCATGCTCAAGCAACGTAGAGGAAATATCAATCAGGATCGTTTGCAGAGAGGGGCCGATGCGGTCTATCGCGCGAAACGCAACAAGGCCATCGCCCGTGCCAACGTCGACAAGGGTCATGCCTGCCTCAAGCCTGGCGCCGTCGATGACACGATCGGCATATCGACTGATATCGGCACGGAAAGCCCGCTCGTGGACGGGATCACCGGCAAACCGCTCGCGCAGAAGCCAATTGGCCCAAAGGTCGGATTGCACACCTTCTCGCTTGGTGTTCATCGATTGCAGGTCCACTAGAATGCCTGGAAATTCGCTGGATAGGCCGATCCCATTCAGGACCGAAACAAAGCGTTGTTCGGAGGGTTGTTTTGTAAACCTGAACTATATCGGCCAGAACTTATGGCAACCTTAAGGGCTCCGTCCGTACTGGCGATGCTCATACCTTGAGCTGCGCGCGGCAGCTTCGCCATCCCGACTGAGATGCTTAATGCCGCTCGCGAGCCGTATGCGGGAAAACTCGCACGCACGGTTCTTCGGGGGCCGCGTTTCCGGGAGGAAGCGCGGCTACCCTCCCGACGCGTGAACAGATGACAGCGGCAACGAGGGAGAGCAACGCAACATGAATGTCGAGACGACGCTCGAAACGAGTGCGCAGCTTGCCGAAACCGGCAAACCAGGCATGCGCGCGTTCGACGACCCAGCGTTGCCGCTCCTTGCTCTCTACCCCTTTGCGAGCGATACGAGCCGCGATTCCGCGCCGCGTCAGGTAACGCCGGCAGCGGGCAAAGTCATAGCCATTATTTGGGGGGCTGGCCATTCAGTCCAGACATCGCCGGGATGGCATCGACTGTCCACTCAAACGCCATCGAGTCGTGCCGGTTGGCCTCTGTGACCGTGACAGCAAGCGGAATACCTCGCGCATCTACGACGATGTGCCGCTTCGACCCGAGCTTGCCCGGTCTGTCGGGTTGGCGCCGGTTTCCAGCCCCAGGGGGCTGGAAACGCTGGCCACATCAAGGCTTGCTCGCTCCCAATCAACCTGGTCGTGCTCACGCAGTCGGCGCAGCATTGCCAGATGCAACCGGCCCCATACGTCTGCAGCGTAGGATGCCCGTCTGCAAGACACACAGGATGCCGTGCAGTGCTGCGCGGTCATCAACCGTGCGGCGTCGGCCATCTTTGGTCGACGGCGTAAATGCCGGAATCAGCGGTTCCAGTGCAGCCCATAATTCGTTACTGATTTTTCGTCTGGCCATGCCACCATGGATATGGCGCATACGGCTTGATGGCCAGGTTGTGTTAGCCACTCTTAGCCATCGAACTTCCGTAGCTGACCCGGAACAGCCCGTCAAGCTTCTCAAAAGCGGTCAATCGAATCGGTATCGGCGGGCGCGGGCAGCGTCGATCTACGGCGAAATCGTTCCCTATGTGACGTGCTCAAAGGGTGCCGGATTTGCCGATCGGGGCGTCCCAGCTTGGATCTCAGCGAGCGCGTCGCTGAACGCGTATATCTCCGCAGTCCCCCCATCTAACCGTCCACTTCGGGGAATCTTTGTTGCATGCCGGCTCATCCAGCGCAGCAGAGACGCCCAAAACCGTCTTGTTGGTTCTGCATCGGAGCCGTTCGAGTGCCGCGCTCCACTCCATTCGATTGAGGAGATAGCGATGGCGTCTGGCTGCGCTTGCGAGCGTTCATGCACATTTAGCCAGAGTATCCCTGGATGTCCCGCACCGAAGAACGGCTGCTTCGGATCAGCACCTTGGCGCTGCTCTGTCCACCCCGCCCAAGGATCATCGATCACGCCAAGACAGTCGCCGTATGTGGCAGGCATTAGCGGCAGCGGTCCGCTTGGCACGTGCCAAAGACAATTTCGTCCGGCTTGCAAATGCACTGGGCGGGATGCGCGCCATTTCCCCGCGGTCACCGATTGAATCATCGCGACATCGTTCGATTGATTCAGAAAGGTCTCAAGGCGTGACATATCTTCAAAGCACGCATAAAAGGGAAGCCAAGGCATCAAACGCTCCGACTAGACAGGTGATCGCTACTGCATCGCGCTCGCGAAAGGCCACGATTGTCAACGATCGCGGCACCAGTGTCGAACGGCTGTTTGTGGCCGACCGATGCTGTTTCAAAGCTTCGATCGATCAGGTGCTACCGAGAGAAGTCTGCTGATGTGCCATGTCTGGTGGTATGCCGCGCACCAGATCTCGAAAACCAAATTTTTCGCGACGTCATGCTGTTGCCCTGGCGAAATTGGCTGGGGTGGGAGCGCTTGGATCACGTTCTCAACCACTGCTACTGCACGAACCATATTTGAGACTTCGCGCTTTCGACCAGCGACGATCAACCAGATCGAGCAACCAAACCACAGCACAAATAGTGCGAAGATGCCGGCCGTGCCGATCTGCGCCCCATAACGCTCGCTAAATGACTCATGGCTGTTTTCTGAATCCAGATAGTGCTGATATGCGAATGGCCTAGCGGAGATACCGGCAGCGTTTGTTGAGACCACCACATCGGGCGCCGACGCCCCTTTGAAATAGAGAAGGAGCGTTCGCGCAGGCGCGAACGCTTCGGTGCGATTGATGCTCTTCAGAGGAATGGAGATGGAAAGCGTTCCATGCTTTACAGTCTGAGTGACATTTTTCTCGGCATCAAAATCCTCCGCAGGACCATTTCCGATACGAAAGGTCTGTAGCACCGGCGGAGAGTCATCTCGCGCCGTTGCATCAATCTGAAGATCCACGTCAGCGATATCACGCGCGCTGAAATCCTGCAGCTCGACTTTGACAAGACTCAAAGCCTTAAGAGAGTTCCCCTTCTCATCTCTGTACGACAGCGTAACGCCTGGAATCTGAAGGAACGCAGTCACGTTGTTTTCTTTCGCTATCTGGAAGTCAACATACCGCGTCGCTTGGTCGCTCGCAGATGAAGCTAGGTTCGCGTACATAGTCGAATAGTATGTCCCGATTGCAGCGAGTACGGCTGATAGAGCCATCGAGATCAGAAAAGTTGCCTTCGACTTCCATGACGATGGGGCAACTGCGTTAGGCGTCGACATAACTGTCCCAAATCACTTGCTTACGGCACGCCGCACAAAATCTTTATGTGTGTTCCAAGAGAAGGCATACTCGCACCATAAGGTGCTCGATTGTTGACAAATCACAGATGGCTGTCGAACGTCCAGTTTTGGCCGTGAAGACCTATTCGACGGCGCTAAGAGTTGCCATTCGCTCCGGGACGATTCCCCAGCGCCCACGCAGGAAGCGCCGCGCACACCGGCCGGGGCCGACATCAGTGCGGCGCGGCTGCGGCAGATCGCGGGGGAGTATTTAACGGAGGCGGCGGAGTGTGTGGCGGCGTGCCGGCCCGCGCTCGCCGCGAAGTTGCGGCTCGCCAGTCCCCACTGTCTGCGCCATACGCACGCCACACATCCGCTCGACGCCAGGGTCGAACTCGTGGCCGTGCGCGACAACTTGCGCCACGTGTCCATCGCGACTACCTCGATGCACCTGCACGGCGAAGTTAGACAGCGCGCGCGTCAGGTGAATGCCATTCGGGCGCACGGGCCTTCGCGGATAGTGCTCGCCAATGACGGCGGGGGCGCAGCCTCGTATCGGCACCGAATTTTAAATATCACGATACTTCCGGCCGACCGGCGCCAGCGCTGACGCCAGCCACCGCGAGAGTGTTGCCGGCCGACTCCGATTCGAGCGCACCAAGACGATCAAGCGTAACGAAAGTGTAGTTGCTGCGGTATTCTGTCAAACATCCAGAACTCCGGCAGCACATGTGCCTTTATGCACTACCGCCTCTTCATCGACGACCTCCGAGACCCTACTTCGCCCGATTGGGTCGTGGCACGTGATTCAGCAACGGCAATCAAGCTGCTTGAGACTCGAGGCTGCCCAGTCGAGATTTCGTTCGACCACGACCTTGGTGGCGACGACACCGCCATAGCGGTAGTGAAGCGACTTATCGATCTTGATCTGGATGCCGGCGGGAGCTATATCCCGACCGATTTTCACTTCACCGTGCACAGTGCAAACCCCGTTGGACGTGAGAATCTCCTCGAACTGCTCGCGCGGTATCTTGAATTCCGCATCGAGCATCGCAGTATCAGAACGGCGGCTGGATCAGCTACGTGATGACCGTGGCCGGGCCGCAGCCTCTGGAGACGCTGGCGGCGCCCGTCGATTACGCGTTCTGTGTGGCGTGTCAGCTGCAACCGGTTGCGGACGCCATTCTGCTCTTTATGGGCGACGACTTTGAAACGATCGCTTCGGGGCAGGCGAGTCTTTTTTAAAAATTTCAGAACCGGTAGCCCACGAAAACACTGCCCTGCTGCGCAGACGCGTGCCCCGTATTGATCACCGTATCGTAGTTCAGCGAAACGTCCAGGTTCTTGCGCGGATGCAGCGTCACGCTCGCGCCCGTCGTCAGGTAGCCGCGCGGCAGGTTCGTGCCCGGCGCGGCGAACAGCGTGCCGTCCTGGGCGGCCACCGTCATCGTGCGGTTCACGTCGAGCAGTTCGTACGCGTAGCCGAGACGAAGCTGCACGTTTACCGGCTTCGCCGCGCTGCCGAACGCCTTGTCCAGCGTAACGCCCGCATACGGCTGCAGGCTGTGCACGTTGTCCGTGCCCACGCTCAGATCCTCGCCGCCGGCGCCGCTCTCGTCGAACCCGTTCGCATGGAAATACGCGTAGCGCAGGCCGATTCTCGGCGTGACCGTCACGTCGCCGAACGTCATCGGCAGGCTGGCCTGCGAGCCCACGTTCGCCTCCTGCCCCATGTGGTCGCCTTCAGCCGTGCCGGCCGAGCCGAACGGACGCTTCTGCGAAAGGAAGTCGAGGCCCACCCCCACGGTTGCCGCGAGGTTCACCGGCCCCACGAAACGGCTACCGTAGAGCGCGACCCGTAACGTGTCGGTCGTGCCCGAGTCGCCCGTGCCCGATTCGTCGATGTCCGCGTGATCGTAGCCCGCCGCCACCCCTACCGTATATGCGCCCAGTTGCTGATCGAGGCCGGCCAGGAAGCCGTAGCGGTCGGCCTGGAAGCCTGGTTCGCCGTTCGTGCCGTCCACCTTCGTCTGGTTGCCCGTTGCCGTGACCCAGCCGCTGGACTGCCCGGCAGTCGCGGGCAACGCCTTCCCCAGGCGGTCGAGCAGCGCCGCGTCCTGCGCCTGCGCGCCGAGTATCGCGGTGGTGCCAGGAGCCGTGTAGATGCTCGTGTCGGTCGGCGCAACCACGGTGGTTGTGGTCCCTGCAGCCGCGGCCAGCACGAGATCGACATCGTTCGCGCCATAAGTGACCGAAGGTGTCAGCGCGCCGAGGTAAGACGCGCCCGTGTTCGTGGTGCTGGCGAACGTGCCGCTCACGCTGCTGGCCGAGATCAGCGTGTAGCTCTTCGCCGTATAGGTGCCCGGATCGTAGGTGATCGCCAGCGTGCCGCCGAGCGTCGCGCTGCCGTCCACCTTCAGTTGCGACGCGGCAGTCGGGCTCACCTCGATCGACAGCGTAGCGTTGCTCGCCTGCGTATAGTTGCCGCCAACCGTCAGCATACCGATCGAGCCGCCCGGCATCACCGTGCCGTCGTTCGTCACGTTGCCCTCCACCGTGCCGTGGCCGCGCAGCGTGCCGTCGCTGTCGACCGTCACGCTCCCGCCCAACTCCGCCTGCGGGTTGTCGATGTCGCCCACTTCGAGCAGGCCCGACGCAATCTCGGTAGTGCCGGTGAACGACGAGCTATTGCCGTCGAGAATCAGCGAACCGGTGCCGCCCGAGAACAGCAGCGTGCCGGAACCGGCGAACGTGCCGCCAAAGGTGCCGCTGGCGTTCGCGAGCGTGAGCGTCCGGCTGCCGAGGTTTACCGTGCCCGTGCCGGCGAGGTTCGTGACCGACGCGCCCGAACTGCCGGAGATGTCGAACGTGCCGTTGTCCGTCACGCCGCTCGACTGCGCGATGCTGCCCGATCCGCTCAGCGCCAGCGTCGTGCCGCTGTCGATCGTCGTCGCGCCCGTGTACGTGTTCGCGCCGGTCAGCGTCAGCGTCCCGGTCCCCCGCTGGACCAGCACCCCCGAGCCTGCAATGGTTCCGGAAAACGTTATGTTATCCGAACGGTCGAACGCGAGCGTGCCGCCGTTCGAAACGTTACCCGCGATCGAGCCGGTCGTGCCGCCGCTGCCGATCTGCAGCGTGCCGCTCGTGATCGTCGTGCCGCCCGTGTACGTATTCGTGCCGGTCAATGTCAGCGTGCCGCTGTCGACCGTGAGCCCACCGCTGCCCGCAATCGAGCCGCCAAACGAGCCGCCGGCATTCGTGAGCGTCAGCATCTGGCTGCCCAGCGTCACGCTGCCCGAACCCGAGAGGTTCGTGATCGAAGCCCCCGACGTACCCGAGATATCGAACGTGCCGCTGTCCGTCACGCCGCTGGAATCCGCGATGCCGCCGCCCGAGCCGAGTGCCAGCGTCGCACCGCTGCCGATCGTCGTGGCACCCGTATAGATGTTCGCGCCCGTCAAGGTCTCGCTGCCGCCCGTCAGCGTCAGGCCGCCGGTGCCGGCCATCGTGCCGCCAAACGAACCGCCGGCGTCGGTAAGCGTCAGCGTCTGGCTGCCCAGGGTCACGCTGCCCGAGCCGGCCAGGCTCGTGATCGACGTACCCGACGTGCCTGAGATATCGAATACCCCGTTGTCCGTCACGCCGCTCGAATCCGCGATACTGCCGCCCGCGCCGAGTGCGAGCGTCGCGCCGCTGCTGATCGACGTCGCGCCCGTGTAGGTATTCGCACTGCTCAGTGTTTGCGTGCCGCTCGCCACCGTCACGCCGCCGGCCCCGGTCAGCGTGCCGCCGAACGACCCGCCCCCCGACAGCACCAGTCCGCCATTGCCAACCGACACGCTGCCGTCGCCCGACAGGCCCGCAATCGTGCCCTCGAACAGCAACGCGCCGTTATCCACGACATGGTTCAGCAAAATGTCGTTCGCACTCGAAAGCACGAGCGTGGTGCCGCTGTCGATCGTCGTTGCTCCGGTGTACGTATTAACCGCCGTCAGCGTTTCCGTGCCGCCGGCCAGCGTGAGGCCGCCCTCACCCGCAATCGTCCCGCCGAACGTGCCGCTCGCGTCCGTGAGCGTCAGCGTCTGGCTGCCCAGCGTCACGTCGCCCGAGCCCGACAGGCTCGTGATCGAGGTGCCGCCCGATGTGCCGGAAATATCGAACGTGCCGTTGTCCGTCACGCCGCCCGAATCCGCGATGCTGCCGCCCGAGCCGAGCGCCAGTGTCGCGCCGGCGTTAATCGTCGTGGCGCCCGTGTAGGTATTCGCTGCCGTCAGGGTCAACGTGCCAGTACCCTGCTGGACTACCGCACCCGTGCCCGAAATGGTGCCGCCGAATGTTACGTTATCCGAACGGTCGAACGCGAGCGTGCCGCCGTTCGACACGTTGCCGGCAATCGAACCCACCGTGCCCCCGTTGCCGACCTGCATCGTCCCGCCGGTAATCGTCGGCGTGCCCGAAAAAGTGGTCGTCAGTATCAACGTACCGCCCTGTTCGATGAGATGGCCGCTCGACCCGAGCACCACGTCGTCGTTCAGCAGTTCGTTGCCCGAAGAAAACACCACGTTCGACAGCGTGTTCGTGATCGTGCCGACCGTGTCGTCGTAACCCGTCAGCGTACCGATGGTCGTACCCGTGCCGCCGCTGATCGTGAAATCTTGCGCGGTCGCGTTGACGATGTTGCCTGCGATCACCCCGCTATTCGCTACCGGACCCAGCGTGCCGCCGACGAGATCGAGTGCGTCGATGCTGCCCGCGATCGTCCCGCTGTTGGTCAGCGCGCCGAGTTTGCCGGCGTTGACGATGCCGGAATTGGCGCCGCCGATCAATCCGTTGTTGTTGAGCGTGCTGATCGTGCCGGCGTTGTAAAGACCCGTCACGATCAACGTACCGGCTGCATTGCCGGTCATGCCGAGGCCGCTGCCTGCCTCGATCGTGCCGCTATTGGTGATCGTGACATTCGACGCGGCATTGTAGAGGCCGGCCGAGATCGCAGTGCCGATCGTACCGGCGTTATCGACGGTCAGAGAAGGGCTGGCGACCAGGCTGCCGCCGGCAATCGAAACATTCGCTCCTGCGCCCGCGATCGAGCCGGCGTCGATCAGCATGCCGATGGTGTCTTCGTTGTAGATGCCGTAGCGTAGATCGCTTCCGGCAATCGATCCGGTGTTGCTCAGGGTGCCGATCGTACCGCCGTTGTTGATGCCGGTGCGGTTGCCGATGATCGTGCCGCTGTTGCTCAGCGTGCCGATCGTGCCATGCACGCCGCCGGAGGTATCGTTGTCGATACCGAAGTCGTCCGCCGTGATCGATCCGCTGTTGCTCAGCGTGGTGATCGTGCCGGCGTTATAGATGCCTTTGCCGGCGTCGACGGCGCCGGTGACGTTGATCGTACCGCTATTGCTCAACGTGCCGATCGTGCCGGCGTTATAGACGCCGAGGCTGTTGCCGCCGGCTTGAATCAGGCCACCGTTGCTCAGCTTTCCGATCGTACCCGTGTTGTCGATGACGGCGGAGCCCCCGCTGATCGTGCCGCCGCTGTTGCTCAGCGTGTCGATCTTGCCGCTGTTGTCGATGCCGAAGTCGAGGCCTCCGCCAATCGATCCGGTGTTGGTCAGCGTACCGATCGTGTCTGCGTTGTCGATGCCGGTGTGGTTGCCGCTGATCGTGCCGCTGTTGCTCAGCGTGCCGATATTGCCGCTGCCGCCTGTGTTGCTGAAACCGGCAATCGAGCCCGCGATCGTGCCGCTGTTCGAGACCGCGCCGATTGAACCGCTATTGGCAAAGCCGACCGCGACGGTTGCCCCGCCGATCAGGCCGTTCGTCCCGTTGTTGACCGAGCTGATCAATCCGCTGTTGCTCAGTTTCCCGATGGTGGCAATAGTGCCGCTGCCAGGACCGCTATTATCGACGCCGTAGAGCGCTCCCGTGATCGTGCCGCTGTTACTCAGCACGCCTATGCTGACGACGTTGTCGATACCGGTCTGGTAGCCGCTCCCTACGCCACCGCTAATCTTGCCGCTGCTGCTGTTCGTCAGCGTCATGATCGTGCCGGTGTTGTAGACGCCCTGCCAGGTCCCCCCCTGCAGCGAACCGGTATTGCTCAATGTTTCGATCGTGCCATTCGTAGCGTTGTAGATCCCCTCGATAATCGAGCCGGCATTGTCCAGTGCGCCAATCGTCCCGGAACTGTATAGGCCGGATTGAACGCCCTCGATCGTGCCCGTCGTGGTGTTATCCAGCGTGGTGATCGAACCCGTGTTGGTGATGCCCGCGTAGCTCGCGCCTATCATCAGGCCGCTGTTTGTCAACGTACCGACGACACCGCCGCTCCAGACGCCGGTACGACCGCCGCGGATCGTGCCGCTGCTATCTTCGGTTAGCGCGCCAATCGTGCCGTTATTGACAATGCCATATTCCGCGCCCGCGATCGATCCGGTGACGGTGAGCGACGGACTTGCCCACGACCACCCCGTGCCGCTCTGGCTGGTCGCGCTGTCGATCGCGGTCGTACCGCCGATCGTGAAACTCACCTGTGCCGCCGCCCCCTGCGCCATCAGGCCCAAAGCGGTCGTCACAGCCAGCGTCAGCGCGCGGCGCGCCGGATGGCGGACCAGCCTGCGCCGCGTCGCGCCCTGCTTTCCCCTTGCACGCGCGCGCTCCGATACCACCTGAAGCAGGCCCAAGCTGGCATTCCACACAACACGGTAGACGTGATTCATTCCCGCTGCCCCGTTGATTTTATTTCTCTTGCAGTGCTTGCTGATGCACCGGGCGTTGTCTTTCTCCAATCGCAAGCGAAAATACACGTCGCGGGGAAGATTGGAAATACCGGAAACCAGGTAACTTCGAGGTGCGGCATTACCTGGGTCTTCTTGCAAACGTTTTCCTTACGCCGACGCGGCGCAACGCGGCAAGGCCGCGGCCATGGCCTCGCGGGCCGCCTCGCCGTCGCAGACCCAATCGACACCATAGCCGGTGTCTTTCAACGCGCGCAAAGATCAGTTGAAAAAGGCTTTCCGTAGACTAGACTGGTCGATGACTTCTCTCCGCCTGCCTCCGCTGATCGAATTTCCAACGACTGGAAAGGGGATTGCCATGCAATTCGCACGCAGGTTGATTCGCCATGCACCCTCCATTCAGCGCATTCTGATTATTGCCACGCTGCTTGCACCTGCCGCATTCCAGCGCGCCGAAGCCCAAAGTTTTGCGATCAAGGATCTCGGCACGCTCCCTGGCAACACGAGTCAGGCAAGCGGGGCCAACGAGCGCGATCAGGCAGTCGGATTCTCGAATCTCTCGAACGGCGACCAGCACGCCACCTTGTTTGAAAACGGCAAGGTGACCGACCTGGGCACGCTCCCCGGCGGCACCAACTCCGCCGCTTCCGGAATCAACGAGCGCGGCCAGATAGTCGGCTCGTCGTCCCTGGGCGGAAACGAGCACGCCCTGTTGAACGAGCATGCATTTTTGTTCGAACACGGCTTGATGACCGATTTGGGCACCCTGCCCAACGGCAACACCAGTGTCGCCAACTCAATCAACAATCGCGGTCAGGCGGTGGGCTGGTCGCTCAACTCACTCACGGATACCCAGGCCGTTCTGTTTGAAAAAGGCGTGGTGAAAGATTTCGGCACGCTCCCCGGCGGCTACTTCAGCGCGGCCTACGGAATCAACGAGCGCGGCCAGATCGTCGGTTGGTCCACGAGCGCAAGCAGCGGCAACGATCACGCCTTCCTGTATGAAAACGGCGTGATGACCGACCTGGGCACGCTGCCCGGTGGCAACAGCAGCGCAGCTTTCGCGATCAACAATCGCGGCCAGGTGGTGGGCCAGGCGTCCACACCCAGCGGATACGAGCACGCCTTTCTGTTCGAACACGGCGTAATGACCGACCTGGGCACACTCCCCGGCGGCAGCATCAGCGCGGCTTCCGGGATCAACGAGCGCGGCCAGATCGTCGGTTCGTCGACCAATGCAACCGGGAATTTTCACGCCTTTCTGTATGAAAACGGCGTGATGACCGATCTGGGCGAACTCCCCGGCGGCAACACCAGCGGCGCCAGCACGATCAACAATCGCGGCCAGATCGTGGGTCTTTCCGCGACGCCTTATTCCCCGTGGCACGCTGTGGTCTGGACACCGAAATAATGATCGGCGACTGCCAGCCGGCGGCGGGATCGAAATGGAGGAAGCGATAACCCTGCAATACGAGAATGCATGACGTGCAAATGCCCGGCCGGAGCCGGGCATTTGCACTTCATACGTCAGTCATCGTCGTCATCGGTGTGGTGAATCTTCTTCGAGACCTCGTCGAGCTTGTCGCCCAGCGCACGGCGCACCGAGATGTAGAACACCGGAATCAGCAGCAGGCCGAAGAACGTGGCGAACATCATGCCGCCAATCACGCCCGTACCGATCTCGTGCCGCGACGAAGCACCCGCGCCGGTCGACAAGACGAGCGGCAGCACGCCGAGAATGAACGCCATCGAGGTCATCAGGATAGGCCGCAGCCGCAGCTTCGCGGCGTTCAGCGTGGCGTCGAACAGCGTCATGCCCTGCGCCTGGCCGTCCACGGCGAACTCCACGATCAGGATTGCGTTTTTCGCCGCCAGCCCGATCACCGTGACCATGCCGATCTTGAAGTAGATATCGTTAGGAATGCCGCGCAGATCGCAGAACGTCAGCATGCCGAGCAGACCCAGCGGCACCACCAGCAGCACCGCAACCGGGATGGACCAGCTCTCGTAGAGCGCCGCGAGACAGAGGAACACGACGAACACCGAAAGAATCATCAGCCAGGTGGCCGCGTTCCCCGCCAGGATTTCCTGATACGACTGTCCGGTCCAGTCCGCGGCGAAGCCTGGCGGCAGCGACTTGTCGATGATGTTCGTGATCACCTGCATGGCCTGGCCGGTGGAGTAACCGGGCGCCGAGTTGCCGACGATCTCGATTGCCGAATAGCCGTTATAGCGCGGCAGCGCCTGCGGCCCCACCCCCCAGTTCGCCTTCACGACACTGGAGAGCGGCACCATGTTGTACGGGCTGATCGCGCTGTTGCTGACCGACGGATTGGCCGGCGTCACGTAACCATTCGCGTTGACGGCCGTGGTCGTGGCGCTCGAACCGGTGCTGCCGGAGGAGCCGTTGGTCACGCCGCTTGGCGTGTAAATGTGCTGCAGCGCGTCGAGGTTCATCCGGAAAGGCGCATCGGCCTGCAGATAGACGCGCTTCACGCGGCCCGCGTAAGTAAACTGGTCGATGTAGAACGGCGCCAGCTGCATCTGCAGCGCGTTGTAGACGTCGGTCAGCGAAAGGCCCATGGCCGAGGCCTGCACGCGGTCCACGGCCACCTGCAATTGCGGCGCCTCGGGCAGCGAGTTCGGGCGGATGCCATAAAGCTCGGCGCTCTTGCCCGCTTCGACAAGCAGTTTCTGCTCGGCTTTCCCGAGCTGGTCGCGCGATTGACCAGCTCGCGCCTGGAGGAACATGTCGACGCCCCCGAACTGGCTAAGCCCGCGTATGGTCGGCAGGTTCACCACGAAAATCTGCGCATCGTTGATGCTGTGCAGAACCTTGTTGGCCTCCGGAATCAGCTGCATGGCGGAGCGCGAACGCTTGCCCCAGTCGGTCAGCTTGATGAAGACCATGCCGACGTTTTCGCTCTGCCCCACGAAGCTGAAGCCCTTCACGTCGAACACACCTGCAATGTCACGGGCCATGTCACTGTGCTTCAGTTTGTCGCCGATCTCCGCCATGACCTGGTCGTTGCGCTGCAGTGTCGAGCCGGAAGGCAGGTTGACGATTGCCAGCATGAAGCCCTGGTCCTCGTCGGGAACGAACGAGGTCGGCATGCGCACGTACAGGAACCCGGCCAGCGCCGCCACGAGCACGAACAGCATCATCCAGCGCGGCGCATGGCGCACCGCGCGCCCCACCTGGCCGAAATAGGTGTTGCTGAGCCGGTTGAAGCCCCGGTTGAACCACCGGAAGACGAAGTGCGAATCCGCGTTGTGCTCGGGCCGGAGGATCGTCGCGCACAGCGACGGCGTGAACGACATCGCGAGGAACGCCGAAAAGCCCATCGAAATGGCGATGGTCATGGCGAACTGCGCATAGATGATGCCGGTTGCGCCCGGCTGCAGGGCCGAAGGCACGAACACCGCGGCCAGCACCACCGTGATGGCGATGATGGCGCCGGTGATCTGCCCCATCGCCTTGCGCGTCGCCTTCTTCGGACTGAGCTTCTCCTCGGTCATGATGCGCTCGACGTTCTCGATCACCACGATCGCGTCGTCCACCACGATCCCGATCGCGAGCACCATGCCGAACAGCGTGAGCTGGTTCAGGGAGAAGCCCAGCGCCTTCAGACCGATGAAAGTGCCCAGCAGGGCCACCGGAATCACCAGCGTGGGAATGATGGTCGCCCGGATGTTCTGCAGGAAGATCAGCATCACGAAGAATACGAGGATCACCGCCTCGATCAGCGTGCGCACCACGTCGGTAATCGACGCCGTGATGAACGGCGTGGTGTCGTAAGGCACCTCCCACGTCACGCCCGCCGGCAGATCCTTGGCGAGAATCGCCATTTCGGCCTTGACCGCTTTCGCCACGGCCAGCGCGTTGGCGCCGGGCAGCAGGTACACGCCCATGCCGCCCGCGGCCCGGCCGTTGTAAGCCGCCGAAGAGCCATACGACTGCGCGCCGAAGGTGATGTGCGCGACGTCGCTCAGGTGCACCACCGTACCGTCGTTGGTGGTCACCAGAATGATGTTCTTGAACTGCTCGATCGACGAGAACAGCGTGTCGCCGGAAACGGTCGCCGTGAAGACCTGCCCCTTCACCGCCGGGTCCGCCCCCAGCGAGCCGGTGGCGAACTGCGCGTTCTGGGCGGTGACCGCGTTCAGCACCTGGGTGGTCGAGAGGCCATAGCCCTGCAGCTTGTCCGGATCGAGCCAGATACGGATCGCGTATTCCGAGCCGAGCATGAAGGTATTGCCCACGCCGTTGATCCGTGCGATCACCGGCTGGATCTGCGAAGCGACGAGGTCGGAGAGACGGTCCGCGTCGATAGCAGGGTTGCTCGACTGCAAGCTGATGAACATCAGGATGTCGGGGCTCGCCTTGGCCACCACGACGCCCTGCTGCGTCACCTCCGCCGGCAGCAGCGGCTGCGCGAGCGCGACCTTGTTCTGCACCTGCACTTCGGCAATGTCGGGATCGGTGCCGGTGGCGAAGCTCAGCGTGATCGTCGCCGTGCCGTTGCTATTCGAGGTCGAGCTGAAATACAGCAGGTTGTCGATGCCGGTGAGCTGCTGCTCGATCACCTGAGTGACCGTCGATTCCATCGTGGCGGCGT
The DNA here is from genome assembly GCF_000684975.1 of Paraburkholderia acidipaludis NBRC 101816. GTDB lineage: Bacteria > Pseudomonadota > Gammaproteobacteria > Burkholderiales > Burkholderiaceae > Paraburkholderia > Paraburkholderia acidipaludis. Next base: position 102,360 of record NZ_BAXZ01000016.1, read on the forward strand.
TCGCGCCCGGATAGGTCGCGGTCACCGTCACCTGCGGCGGCGCAATGTCGGGATACGAATCGATCCCCATGCGCGAAAGCGAAATGGCGCCGATCAGACAGATCAAAATAGGGATCACCCAGGCAAAGACCGGGCGATCGATAAAAAAGCGTGGCATGAGGCGGACTCCTTACGACTTCGCGCCGGCGGGCTGAGCCCCCGATGCCGGTGCGGCGCCCGCCTGCGTCGAGCCCGGCTGCCATGCGCTTGCCTTGACGGTCACGCCCTCGTGCACGCTCTGCAGCCCCGTGACGATCACCTCGTCGCCCGCGGCGAGGCCGTTCGTGATGATCCAGTTGTTGTTGCCATCGCTGTCCCGCGTCTCGACGTCCTTGCGCGCAACCTTGCCGTTCGGGTCGACCACCAAAGCAAAGGCGCCCACGGTATCGCGCTGGACAGCCTGCTGCGGAATCAGGTACACGCCGTTGTGCTGGCCGAGATCGACCGTGAGCGACACGTACATGCCGGGCAGCAGCTGATGCTGCGGATTGGGAATCCGCGCGCGCAGGTTGACCGCGCCCGTGGTGGAGTTCACGGTGACGTCGGAGAAGTCGAGCGTGCCGGTCTGGTCGTAGGGGCTGCCGTTGGGCAGCATGACCTTCACCGTCGTGGCGTTCTGCGCGGCCAGCGCCACATTGCCCTGGCTTTGCGCCTGCCTCAGCGTGACCAGATCGGCGGCGCTGATGGTGAAGTTCAGATAGAGCGGATCGATCTGCTGCACGGTCGTGAGCAACGTGCCGCCCGAACCAGCATCGGTCGTGCTGGAGCCCACCACCGCGCCCTCCGTGACCTGCTGCTGGCCCGCGATGCCGCTGATCGGCGACGTCACCTTCGTATAGCCGAGATTCAGGCGCGCGCCGTTGATGGCGGCCTGATCCGCCTTGACCTTGGCCGCCGCGCTACGCTCCGCGGCGTCCGCGTTGTCCACCGTCTGCTGCGAGACCGAACCGACCGGCAGCAACTGGCGATAGCGCACCGCGGTGATGTGGTCGTTGACGTAGGTGGCCTGATCCTCGGCGAGCGTCGCGAGATCGTTGTCGAGCACCGACTGGTAGTAGGCCGGATCGATCACGAACAGCACCTGCCCTTCCTTCACGGTGGCGCCTTCCGTATAGACGCGCTTGAGCAGCACGCCGGAAACGCGGGCCGTGACGTTGGCGCTGTACCAGGCCGAGAGCCGCCCGACAAGGTCACGCCTGAGCGGAACATTCTGGGGCTCGGCCTTGAGGACGCTCACCTGGGGCGGCGGCGGGGGCGGCGGGCTGCTTTTGTCGCAGCCCGCGAGGGCGAGTAGGCCAATGGACAGCAGGGACGCGCGCACAGGCAGTAACGTCATGGGACACCACGCTTGCATGATCGTTGAAAGAGAAAGGACTGCGAATGAGTACAAGACAGCCGGCAACCGTGAAGCCCGCTTTCCGGGCTGGCCTTCCAGGCCCACCCGGGGCTCGCTTGCCGCTGGGGATGAACGACGCGCGGCGCGTTTCGCCGCGCAGGAACAACGCATCGCCCCGAGCCGGGCGCCATGCGGAGAGTCCCTTGAATACCGGCCTCACTGCGGCGCAATCGCCGAACCGGACGCCGCGACCGGCGCCTGCCCAACCGACGCGACCGCATTGGCCGCGTGCCCGCTGGCATCATCCCACTGCCAGCCGCCGCCGAGGTTCTTGATCAGCACGACGCTCGCCTCGGTCAGCAGCGCCTGCGTATCCACCAGGTTCTCCCGGGCGGTCAGCAACGTGAGTTGCTGGTTCAGCAGATCCTGCTCGCTGGCCGTGCCGATGGTGAACTGCGCGTGCTCGCTGTTGAAGAGCTGCTGGTTGCGCTGATAGATTTTCGCGTAGGCGTCTTGCTGCTGCTGCAGGTGATTCCATGACGAGAGGCTGTCCTCGACATTCTGGAACGCGCCTAGCACGGCTTGCCGGTACGCCGCGACATCTTCGTCGTAGGTCGCGCGCGCTTCGCGGACGGCCGCCGTGCGGGCGCCGCCGTCGAAAATCGTCCCCGCGAGCGTCGGCCCGAGTGTCCAGAAGCGGTTCGGCACCATGAACAGGTTGGCGAGCATGTTGTGCTCGAAACCGCCCTCGGCCGAGAGCGTGAGTGTCGGGAAGAACGCTGCTTCGGCTACGCCGATCTTTGCGTTGGCCGCGGCAGCCGTGCGTTCGGCGCTCACCACGTCATAGCGCCGTTCGAGCAGCTGCGAGGGCAAGGCAAGCGGAACGGCCGGCGTGGCGAACGCATAATCCGTGTTGGGTGCGATCGAGAAATTGCCGGGCGGCACGCCAATCAGCACCGCGATCGCATGTTCGTCCTGCTCGCGCGAGGTCTGCGTCGACTGCAGCAGGGCGACCACGAGTTCGAGCGTGTCCTGCGCGTTCAGCACGTCATCGGCCGACGAGATACCGCGCGTATAGCTCGCGCGCGTCATGTCGAGGATACGGCTATCGATCTGCTCCTGCTGCTTGAGAAGGTCGACGTCGATATCGGCCTGGCGCAGCGCGAAGTAGTCGGTGGCAATGCTCGCGGCAATGGAGAGGCGCTCGCCGGCAAGCTGGGCATCGCTCGCCTGCGCGCTTGCCTTGCTCGATTCGAGCTCACGCCGGAACTGCCCCCACAGGTCGAGCTCCCAGCTCGCCGTGGCATTGACGTTGACCGAGTTGTACACGCCCGAGAACGCAGGCGTCCCGTATTGGGCCTGTGCCGCGCCCGAGCCCAGCCCGGTGCGCGTGCCCGCGGCTTCCGCGCCAATGGTCGGGAAGAAGCTCGCCCTGCTGGCCTCCACGGTTGCCTGGGCGAGCCGGTATGCCGCTTCCGCCTGGGCAATCGACTGGTTGGCCTTGAACGATTGTTCGATCAGCTCCGTGAGCTTGGGGTCGTTGTAGTCGAGCCACCAGGTGCTCGAGAGCGACGCCTGCGGATTGACCTGCGCCCGCTGCCAGTCCACCCCTTCCTTGAAGCTGGTGGGAATCACCACGTCCGGCTTCTGGTAGTCAGGCCCGACCGCGCACGCCGCCAGAAGCCATGCCGCGCCGATCATGCACCCGTATTGCGTCAGAGCCCGCAAGCGGGCGTGGGCTGAAAACGACTTTCTGGTGCAGAAACCGGAAAACACGTGCATTCGCGAACCCGCCGTAAGGGATTGCCCCAGGAACGATACGCACGAAGCCTAAGCCAACTTAATCAATGAGTCAATTAAAACGAATTGCCTTTTTCAATTACCTTACAAATTGCTATTTAGGACACCTCGACCATCGGGATTATCAACCCCCTGCAGTGTCAAATATTACCTTGGGCAAGGATCGGCAATGCCTGCAATGGCGTTCTTTTCGCCCTACTGACATTTGCCGACATCGTCGAATTGCGCGATTCAGAAAACAATGCCGGATATTTTTTCATTTTGTTGGAGACAAGTCGGCGAATTGGCATTGCGCAATAGAACCATCGTTCTTAAACAATATTGAGGAGCGGCTTTGCCGCTTAAGCCAGCTATTAGCCGCGCGGCACTGAAACCCCGTTGGATTGCCAATGATCGCGGCCGTCTGCCGATCCGTCGCAACCAGCTTCTTGTATAGCGCGATCGCGCCGGCCTCGGCAAAAATGCCGCGCAAGGCCTGGCCGACGGGCGTGCTTACGGTTCCGTCCGGATCCACGCCGCCGTTGCCGCATCGCTCATCGCTCTGCTCGATTTGCGGCACCTTCGGGTTGGCTAGGTCGACGTCGAACGCCGCCACCTTGATACCTTTGTCGAGCGCCTGCTGCACGACGTCTTTCAGCGATTCCGGCAAGCCGTGATTGACGATGATGGTAGCCACGCCCAGGTTGAGACTGCCCGCGAGCCATCCGGCCGCGCGCTTTCGCGATATCGAGCGCATCAAGCGGGAAGAAGCCGCGGCGCGCGCAGCGACCCACGCCAAGGCGTCCGTACCCGCATAGCGGCGGCGGCATAGCAAGAAAGCGCATATGCAATCGACGATTTAGTGGTAGGAAATCGCGGCGCCCGCTGTTCCAATGAGCGACGGACCCGCACGACGCGTCGGCCGCCGGCCAAGGCGCACGACGACGCGCGCTGGCCCGAGTCCAACGGCCTTTTCGAATCGGATAGCCATGTCCATCTCCGTCATTGCCTCCGACGGGGCGCGTTTGCCTCGTCTTCCCGATCCCGTGCGCTGGAAATATCACGCCATCGGCAACTACTTCCTGAACGATGTTCTGCCGCCGCGGCACGGAGCGATCTGATGGCGGAACCGCGCAAGCCCATCCTCCTCAACGCGTTCAACATGAACTGCGTGGGGCACATCAATCACGGCCTCTGGACCCATCCGCGCGACCGCTCGACCGACTACCGGCTGCTGCCCTACTGGACGAATCTCGCGCGCACGCTCGAACGCGAAGTCGCCGACGAATTGCAGGCCTGGGTCGACGAGGCCGGCGTCGACGGATTCAATCTGAGCCGCACGGTGGTGCCGGAAAGCTATGAAGACTTCGTCGAACTGATCGTGCCCGAGCTGCAAAATCGCGGGCTCTACAAGACGGCGTATGCGCCCGGCACGCTGCGGCACAAGCTGTTCGGCGCACAAGACACGCTGCCCGAGCGCCATGCCGGCGCGCGGTTCCGTGTGGGCGCGCCCGCCGAGGCGCCGGCGGCCTGAGACGAACGACCCCGCTCATCAGAGAGGACCAACCGAGTAATGGCCGACGCCATCGTAATAGATCGTGATCGTTCTCGCCCTGGCTCGTTCGTTGAACGAAACGCTGTACCCCGGCGCGAGAACGCAGATGCATACGCCGTAAAGCTGCGCGAGCGCCATGATCTCCGGCCCGCCGCCCCACGTGCCGGGCCGTGCCATCGCGCTGAGATACGCGTAGGTGGCCAGTCCGGTCGCATGGAAATCCGCGTCGTAACGCAGGAAGCCCACCGCCTGCGCGCGGAGCTCGTGCACGGGCGTATCGGGCATGGCGCCGGCCGAATGGAACTGCAGACGGTTTCGAATCGCATGGAACAGACAGTCTCCGTCTTGCGGAATGCCATGAATATCGCTGGCAAAACTCGTAGCGGGCTTCGACGCGGGCAGCGCATCTTCAACGCCCGGAATCATGCCGTGCCGCCGCATTTCCGCCAGTTCCTCCGCCCGGGTGGGGTAGCGCCCCGTGCGTGCCCCCCGTCGCGCCAGATTCACTTCCGCCCGCTGCACCTCATCGAAGCGAGCCCGTTTTGCACGCGCCTGATTGTCGTCCCAATAGAGAAACTCGTCCAACTCGTCGGCCATCCTCTGGAAGCTTCGATCCGCCTGCAGCCGGCCGGGCTCGCTGCCCCGAAAACCCGCCTGGTGCCCGTAATAAAGCTGATTGAGCTGCACGGCATTGCCGGGCCGGCCTTCTTCCACGGCGGTACGCAGCATCTTGCGGTAGCCTCCCGAACCTTCGCCCGTCCCGTGATAGTTGCCGTGGGTACCCGTGCCGATATGGTCCCGATGGTCGGGTTTGTACTCCTGGTAGGCGGGAGCGCGGTTTTCGATGTAACGCGCCAACTCCGAGCGGCCGCGCTTGAGCCCGCCCCCCAGGGCTTCATAGCCAATCGTGTGCTCGGATTCATGGGTCGAGCCCGAGGTGCCGAGCGCGCGCTGCTCCTGCTTCTTGAACCCATGTGTTCCGGGCCGGTGTACGACCACCCGCTGGCGAGGCGGCGCGCCCCAACCGGTCAACGGGTGGGAAAGCCCGCAGTTTGCGCAAACGCCAAGTGCTCCCTGCGTGTATCCGAACAGATGGCGGCAATTTGGGCACGGCATAGCGAACTCCCTCGAAAGAGTCGACCTCACGGATTCGCATGATCTTACGGGCTGGAGACAGAACCGGGGCGCCCGACGACCAGCGGCGCCGTAGCCGCCCTGCACAGTCGTCTTGCGCAGTTCTCCTGCGCAGTTCTCCTGAACACTCACCGCGAATTCTTCCGAAAATTGAAATTTTGACTTTCAGAAGCGAGGCCACCTTCCCCGCCAGGCCCGCCCCGCCTGCTTTGCATTGGCGCAGAAATGCTTTTTCAAACTGCTTCGTTCGGCAATTTGGGGCGTTTCCCTACACTCGGCTGCCTGCTCATCTTGCAGCCGAGATTTTGGGAACCTCAATGAAAAAACGACTATCCGTGCCCGCCTCCCTGCTTTTTGCCTGGGCCAGCGCCGCGCACGCACAAAGCTCCGTCACGCTCTACGGGCTGATCGACGCGGGGATCATGTACACGAACAACGTCGCGAGCGGAAGCGCCCACGGGCCGCTCTGGCAAGCGACGAGCGGCGAGATCAACGGCTCGCGCTTCGGCGTGCGCGGCCAGGAAGACCTGGGCGGCGGCGTCAATTCGTTTTTCGATCTCGAGAACGGCTTCAACGTCACGAACGGCAAGCTCGGGCAGGACAACCGGCTGTTCGGGCGCTCGGCCTTCGTCGGCATCGGCGATATCAGCACGGGGTCGATCTCGCTCGGCCGCCAGTACGACTCCATCGTCGACTATCTGAGACCGCTGACCGCGCAGGCCGATACCTTCGGCAGTACCGGCTTCGCTCATCCGTTCGACAACGACAACCTCGTCCACTCGTTCGCGTTCAACAACGCCGTCAAGTACGCCAGCCCGGATCTGTCCGGCTTGAGCTTCGGCGGCGCCTACGCGCTCTCGAACACGACGGAGTTCGCCGCGAACCGGGCCTACAGCGCGGGCGCGCGATACGTGAACGGTCCGCTGGCCGTTGCCGCCGGGTATCTGCAGATCAGCGGATCCAATTCCGCCAACACCGCGGGTGCCGTCGATACCGCGGAGTCGTCGTACGAAGCCAAGGCCGGCTTCCAGCTGGGTGCGCAGACGCAGCGCACTTTCGGCGGCGCCGCCAACTACGACCTGGGCGCTGCCCGCTTGGGCCTCGCTTACACGCAAAGCGCGTTCGAAGGCAGCGATTCGTTCGGCAGCGCAGGCGGCACGGTGCGTTTCAACAACTACGAAGCGAACGCCCTGTTCTTCGTGACCCAGCGGGTCTCCGTTGGCCTGACCTACACGTATACGGATGGCAGCGTCTCCGATACGACGACCTACGGCACCGATCCGCACTGGCAATCCGCGGACTTCCAGACCGTGTACACCCTGTCGAAGCACACGGACGTCTATTTCGAAAGCATGTTCCAGAAAGTTTCGGGGCACCACTATGTCGCGTTCATCGACGGTGCGGGCGGGCCGTCGTCCACGCAGACCCAGGTGGCCGCCACCATCGGCATGCGCACGCGTTTTTGAAAGCATAGAATGCCTGCAAACCAGCAGGCCTCAGTGGCGGAGCTTCTCCATCTGGGCATGTCCGGTCGTGTTCCTCCCTTCCCGCACGTGCAAAGGAGCAACAGATGGACCTCCGCGATCCCTTTCCCGGCCTCTACAACGAAGACCTCGCGCCGGCGCAGACGCGCAACTGGGGAGCCTTCAGCATCTTCAACGTCTGGACTTCGGACGTGCACAGCCTCTGGGGCTACTACCTCGCCGCCAGCCTGTTCCTGCTATGTGGGAGCTTCGTCAACTTCATCCTCGCGATCGGCATTGGCTCGCTCGTGATCTTCGCGCTGATGAACCTGATCGGCTATGCCGGCGAAAAGACCGGCGTGCCTTATCCGGTGCTGGCGCGGGCTTCCTTCGGGATCTGGGGCGCCAACCTGGCCGCGCTGGTGCGGGCCGTGGTGGCCTGCTTCTGGTACGGTGCGCAGACGGCGGCGGCTTCGGGCGCGGTGGTCGCGCTGCTGATCCGTAACGACAGCCTCCTCGCCTTCCACAAGGGCACGCAGCTGCTCGGCCACTCGGCGCTGGAGGTGATCTGCTACGTGGTGATCTGGGTGCTGCAACTGTTCATCATACAAAAAGGCATGGAGACGGTGCGCCGGTTCCAGGACTGGGCGGGCCCGGCCGTGTGGGTCGCCATGCTGATCCTCGCGGTCGGCCTGTGCGTGAAGGCAGGCGGCTTCTCGTTCGCGAGCGGCATTCCAACCGACATGCTGCTCGACAAGACCCGGGACGTCGGCGTGAACGGCAAGCCGGGCTCGTTCTGGGCGCTGATGGCGGTAGGCGCGACGTGGATCACCTATTTCGCGGCGCTGTACCTCAACTTCTGCGACTTCTCGCGCTACGCAAAGAATCGTGACGCCGTGAAGAAAGGCAATCTGTGGGGCCTGCCGGTCAACCTGATTGCGTTTTCGCTCGTGGCCGGCGTGACCACCATCGCCGCTTACCGGGTGTACGGCGAAGTGCTGCTGCACCCCGAACAGATCTCCGCCAGATTCGACAGCTGGGTCCTGGCGCTCGTCGCGGCGCTGACCTTCGCCGTCGCCACGCTCGGCATCAACGTGGTGGCCAATTTCGTCTCGGCGGCGTTCGACATCTCCAATACGTTCCCGAAGCGGATCAGCTTCCGCAAAGGCGGCTACGTGGCAGCGCTCATCGCGCTCGTGCTCTACCCGTTCGCTCCGTGGGAAGGCAATGCCGCGCACTTCGTCAACGCCATTGGCGCCACGATGGGGCCGCTGCTCGGCATCATCCTTGCGGACTACTATCTGGTGGCCCGGGGGAACGTCAACGTCGCGGCGCTCTACGAAGAGTACGGCGAGTACCGCTACGAAGGCGGCTGGAACGTCAATGCTCTCGTCGCCGTGGCGATCGGCAGTCTCTTTTCGACGTTTCTGCCCAATCTGACCAGCCTGCTGCCGGTCTGGTGGAACACCTACGGGTGGTTCTTCGGCGTCGCGATAGGCGGCGGCACGTACCTGATCATGACGGCCTTGCGGCCCCGCACTGCCATCGCGCCCACGCGTGTCTGAAGGCTTTCCGCCGGGAAAGCGCAAAAAACCACCCTCCCGCCCGGACGGCTACACGAAGCGACAGCTTGCGTGCGGCCGGCTTTCGCGTGCCCGCCATAGACGCCCATATTAGCAGCCAAACTTGCCAGATAAACTTCCAAGTGTTACTGTCAAGTTTCCTTTGCGCGCATCGAAGGCGTAAAACCGCGGTCGATGACCCGGAACACTCAACAAGGAATCCTGGTAATGGAATGGGCACACTACATCTCGTATTTTTTCGGCGGGGTCTTTCTCGCCAATGCCATACCTCATCTCGTGAGCGGAACGTTGGGGCGGCCGTTTCAGAGTCCGTTCGCCAATCCCCCGGGTGAGGGGCTCTCCTCGCCGACGGTCAATGTTCTCTGGGGGGCCTTCAATCTCGCCGCAGGCTACGTGCTGATCTGCCGGATCGGGGCTTTCGATCTTCACGACACTTCGCATGTGGCGACCGCCGGCCTGGGCGGCCTGCTGATTTCCCTCTACGCCGCGCGCCATTTCGGGCAGTTCTACACCGGGCGCACGTCGGCCTGATACGGCCTGGCGGCCCAGGCACGCATCCTGCGGAGCGCCTCGCGAGTGACATGAAGCGAGGCAAACCATGCGCGACACGACGCGGACCGCCGAAACGCCAGCCGTCGTCGAAACCGATCTGCCGGCCCGCCTGGATCGCCTGCCCTGGGGCCGCTTCCATGTGCTGATCGTGGCGGCGCTCGGCGTGACCTGGCTGCTCGACGGCCTTGAAGTCACGCTGGCCGGCGCAGTCGCGAGCGCATTGAGAGCGAGTCCGCTGCTGCATTTCAGCAATGCGCAGATTGGTCTCGCCGGCAGCGCCTATATTGCCGGCGCCGTGCCCGGCGCGCTCGGCTTCGGCTGGCTGACCGACCGGCTGGGCCGCCGCAAGCTGTTTTTCGTGACGCTCACCGTCTACCTGCTTGCCACGGCCGCCACTGCGCTTTCGTGGAATCTCGCGGCTTTTCTGGCGTTTCGCTTCCTCACCGGCGCCGGCATCGGCGGCGAGTACGCGGCGATCAATTCGACCATCCAGGAGTTCACTCCGGCCCGCGTGCGCGGCTGGACCGACCTCAGCATCAACGGCACGTTCTGGGTGGGCGCGGGCATTGGCGCCGCCGGTTCGCTCGTGCTGCTCGATCCGCGCCTCTTGCCGCCCGACTGGGGCTGGCGCGCATGTTTCTTCATCGGGGCCGCGCTGGCCCTGCTCATTCTGCCGATGCGCGCATGGATACCGGAAAGCCCGCGCTGGCTGCTGACGCACGGCGGCTTCGAGGAAGCCCGCGCGATTGTCGAACGCATCGAGGCCCGCTTTCGCGACGCCGGGCACGTGCTCGCCGATCCCGTCGCGAAGCGGCTGCGCCTGCGCGCGCAGAGCCGCACGGCGCTGCGCATCGTGCTGCACACGCTCGCCGTGCGGCACCGGCGCCGTGCGCTCGTGGGCCTTGCGCTGATGACGGCGCAGGCCTTCTTCTACAACGCGATCTTCTTCACGTACGCCCTGGTGCTCACCGAGTTCTATCGCGTGCCTGGCGATACGGTGGGGCTTTACCTGCTGCCGTTCGCGGCCGGCAACTTCCTCGGCCCGATCGTGCTGGGCCGGCTGTTCGACGTCGTCGGCCGGCGCTGGATGATCGCCACGACCTACGTGCTCTCGGGCGTGCTCCTGAGCGCCAGCGGCTATCTGTTCGAGCAGGGCCGGCTTACGGTCACGACCCAGACGATCGCGTGGATGGTCATCTTTTTCTTCGCTTCCGCCGCAGCCAGTTCCGCCTATCTGACCGTGAGCGAGTCCTTTCCACTCGAGATCCGCGCGCTCGCCATCGCGGTCTTCTACGCGTTCGGCACGGCGCTGGGCGGGATTATCGGACCTGACTTATTCGGACGACTAATCGATACCCATCTTCGTTCGGCGGTGTTTTCAGGCTACCTCGTGGGATCGGCGCTCATGGTGGGAGCGGGACTGGTCGCCGCGATCTGGGGCGTGGATGCGGAGCGCAAGTCGCTGGAGCATGTGGCGGCACCGTTGAGCGCGGTCGAGGAAGACCCGCCGGCAAGCTGAAGGCCCACTCGCATGCGGGCATCGCGCTTGCGCGCACCAGTACGACGCGAAGCCCGTTGACGCACGGCGAGCATCGAGCAGGTATCAAGCAGGTATCCAGCAGATATCGAGCGCGCGGCGCGGGCGACGCCCTTCCCTTACGAGCCAATGGAGTCAGACAGATGAGCAAGGAACTTGCAGGATGCAAGGTGGCCGTTTTGGCCATGGACGGTTTCGAGCAGGCCGAACTGGTCGAGCCGAAACAGGCATTGGCGGAAGCCGGTGCCGAGGTGCACGTGATCTCGGTGAAGCCCGGGAAGATCCAGGGGTTCAAGCGCGTCGACAAGGGCAGTAAGGTCAATGTGGACACGACGTTCGACGACGCGACCCCAGACGACTATGACGCCGTGGTGCTGCCGGGCGGCGTGGTGAACAGCGACGCGATCCGCCAGATTCCCGAGGCGCAGCATTTCGTGCGCGCCATCGACGAGGCAGGCAAGCCGGTTGCCGTCATTTGCCACGGAGGCTGGCTGCCGATCTCGGCCGGCATCGTGGCGGGCCATACGATGACGAGCTGGCCAACCCTGCAGGACGACATTCGCAACGCGGGCGGCACCTGGGTGGACGAGCAGGTGGTGGAAGACGGCAACTTCATCACGAGCCGCAAGCCGGACGACATTCCTGCATTCAACCGCGCGTTGATTGCGCGCCTCACGAACGGGACTCACCATGCACGTGGCGTTTTCTGATCGCGACCCCGTCTACGACGGTGAGGACTACGAGGTTCGTTTCCTTGTGTGGGTCGACCATGCCGAGGTGGAGTGCGCCATTACGGCCGAGGCGCTGGAAGACCACTTCGGCGCATCGTCCGCGCTCGAAGGCCCGCTGCTCGAAGCCTTCGCACAAGCGCGCGGCCGCATCGAAGCGGTCTGCGCGCAGGCGCTCGAACGCAACGGCGGGCAGCCCGTCATCCTGCACAGCGGCGTGGTGCGCATGCTGCTGGCGGCGGACTGAAGCCACGGTGCGGTTGCCTCGCCGATGATCGGCGCCGGGAAGCGGCCGGAACGGCACTTGCGCGACGGCAGGCAGAACGGCGCAGCGTTGGCGTCGGTCCCCAATCGCCGATTGCGGACGGAGAAAACCCACCGGAGGAAACCATGTCCCAGATCATCGCAGCACGGTTCACGACATTTGCCGCGGCCGACTCGGCAAAGCGGCGGCTGTTGACCCAGGGTTTCGTCGATGAAGACGTCGCCGAGTTCTACGTCAATCCCAGCGGCCAGCATGCGCGCTTTCCGATAGGCGGCGACGAATACGCCGACAGGCAAGCGCGGCCCGCGGGTATCGGGGCAACGGGCGGCGGCGCTATCGGCGCCGTGGTGGGGATACTCGTGGCGGGAATCCTGACGCTCCTGTTCTTTCATTCGCTGCTGATCCTGATCGTGGCGACGGCCGTGGGCGCTTATGTCGGCTCGCTGGCGGGCGCCATGCTGATGACGCGCGGCGGCGGCAAGGAAAACGAGCCTGCCGTCACGGCAGGCCCGCACGAGCGGGAGTCCGGCGTGCTGGTTGCCGTTCATGTCAATCCCGCCGAGCAACCGCGCGTGGTGAGCATCCTGCGCGAAGCCAACGGTCAGGACATCGAAGAAGCGTCCGGGCTCTGGCAGCATGGCCAATGGTCGGACTTCGACCCGACACGGACGGTACAACCCGCCGACGACAGCGGCACCGCCCACGGCGAGACGCCCGTGGAATGAGCGCGACGGCGGGTGGCCAGGGGGTGGCGAGAGAGCTGGAACGCGCGATGCGCACCGAGGTCATCCACCTCACGGAGGCCAACATGCAGCATCCCGATCGCAAGCCCAACACCCCGCCGGAGGCCGATGCCGACCAGCCGGCGGAGTTCGCGTCGTCGGATCCTCTCTCTATCGCCAGCCGCAGAATCCTCACGGTCGAAGTGGCAGGGACAGCGGCCAGCAACAGTTCCGTCGATGCCGACGGCAAGACGCTCGAAGCGCGTCGCGATATCACAGAACGGCACGACAACATCGTCACCTCCAATGCGACGATGGAAAATCACGTCGCCGTGGCGGCCGACGGGCTGGGCGGCTTCGACAGCCGCACCGTGCGCGCCGTGCCGCATATCGCGGCGTTACCGGGCTATCGCGTGGTCGTGCGGGGCTATGTGGTCGTGGAGAGCCGCCACGGCGAACGCACGGACGTGCTCATCAGTCTCGAACGCGATGCTCCGGGCAACCCGCACGGCGACGAATAATGCCACGCGGCAGGACTGGCGCCCGCGCGCTCAGGTCCGCGCGCGGGCGGCCGACTTGCGGCGATGCCCGCGTGTGGTCCCCGTCAGCAGCAATGCCGTCTTGACCACAGCCATGTGTGTCAGGGCCAGCGGAAAGTTGCCCATCAGCCGCCCGTTCGCCACGTCGCACTCCTCAGCAAAGAGCCCGACGTCGTTCGCCGTCGCGAGCACGCGTTCGAACTGGCTGCGCGCCTCGCAGCGGTCGCCGCGCAGATACAGGCAGTCCGCCAGCCAGCACAAGCAGGCAAGGAAGGCGCCTTCGTCGCGAAACCCGTCCATGTCTCCGCAAACGCGCCGTATCAGGCCGCCATCGGCATGTTCCCGGCGGATGGCATCGATCGTGCCGGACATGCGCGGATCGCCACCGGCGGCTGCGCACGCGTGATGCGGACCTCGCCCGCCACGCTGCCCGGCTGCATTCGCATCTGCATCTCGACGGTCCCGCCTCGACATTCGACGACGCGCACGAGGCACGGCGCCGGTGTGCCGGTCGCGAGAAAGTCGATCACGCAAACGCTGCCGCCCGCGCAGTGGAAGTCGGTTTCGACAATCAGCGTGTCGGCCTGGTAGCGCCGCGCCCGACCGCGTGAACGGGACGCAAGGACCAGTGCCCGTCCGCGGGTTCGCCCAGCAAGGCGGCAAACAGCGGCGGACTGTCGAACCGGGGCCAGCACAACCAGTCGATCGATCCATCGCGCCCCAGCAGGGCCGCGCAGCGGCCGTCGGCCAGCAGTGCGTAGTCCTCAATGTGCCGCGTCATGGTGGCCGGATTCCTAATTGGCCGGAATGGTCAGCACCGGCGCCTTCGCGCTCGTATCGGATTCCGCCAGCGCCATCAGGTTCTGCAGCACCGTGAACGCGTATTTCGAGTCGAAATCGTCGCGATCGACCCAATAGGCCGTACCGTCGTAATCGACGGCGACATACGGATCCGTGTCCGGCCTCCTGCCGGCATGGACGATGATGGTCGGCCGCGTTTCGCCGCCGATGAGGCCGACGGTCGCCTTCGTCGACCCGTTGCTGACCTGCGCGTCGGGCACCTCCACCTGCGCCCCGAGGTCCGTCAGGATGCCGAGCACGGAGCGCGTCACCATCGGAATGCGCGCCCCGCCTGCGGAGGACGGCCCGTAGACGATCTCGTAGGTGCGCGTGGCCGCGGAGAGGTGCAGCAGCTCGCGCACGCGCGTCAGGTCGGCGGCCACTTCGGGCGTGCGGGCGCTCTCCTCGGCGCCGATCGCGAGCCACACGCTCGTCTTGCCTTTGTCGCTGCGAGACTCCAGGTTCAGCTCGCCCGCCAGTTGCAGGCGCCTGAACACGCGCAGCAGCTCGAAGAAGCCGGGAGCGCCGGCGCTGTTCTCGCCGCCCAGCGCGCTGCCGTTCTGCAAGCCGCCGATGGATTGCGCCGTCATGCGCAGCAGCAGATCGATCGGGATGCCGCCTTCGGCAAGCGGCAACACGAGTTCCGGCGCGAGCGGCCGGATATAGGCGGAAGCATAGGCTTCGCCGGTCGTTGGCGTGAACGTGAACGTGGGGTGATTGCCATACGAGACGCTGCCTGTTGCAAGGGCGTAATTCGGTTCGGCACCCGAACCAAGATTACCCGTTGCGCCCGCGGTCGAATCGAACTGATAGGCGGCGATGACCGAGCTGACCGTGAGGAAAGCCGGGGCGTCCCCATAGCGCAGCCCTACGATCGTGGCGAGAATCTGCCGCTTTTTGGCGTCGCCGAGTGCGCGTGCGTAGTCCACCTGGTCGGCGCGCAGGTGGTCCGGGCCAATGTGCGCGCAGCCCGCGCCAAGGCAGGCGGCGCCAAGAAGAGCCAGAACGGTGGCTTTTGAAATCATCTTGTGGGGGGCGCGGGGCGGCCCATGGTTCGGTCCGCGCCCGCTCAGCAATTCCCGTACCTTCGACGCATGCGCTCAGGCAAAGCGCGGCTGTCCGTTCGAAGCGCTCAGCCCGCCGTCCACGGGAATGTTCGCGCCCGTGATGAAGCGCGCCTCATCGCTCGCGAGAAAGGCGATCAAGGCCGCAACCTCTTCCGGCTCGGCATGGCGCCCAAGCGGAATGCGCTCGCGAAAGCGCTCCATCAGAACTTCGTCGTCGAGCAGATCTTCGGTGAGATCGGAGCGCGTGAGCGAGGGGCATACCGCGTTCACGCGCACGCCCGCCGGCGCGAAATCGAGCGCCGCCGCCCGCGTGAGATTCGTCACCGCCCCCTTGGCCGCGTTGTAAAAACTCATGCCCCAGTCGCCGCCCAGGCCCGATACCGAAGACACATTGACGATACAGCCCTTCGTCGCCTTGATAAACGGCGCCGCCGCGCGCATGCAGTAGAGCACGCCGCTCACGTTCGTGGCCATGACGCGGTCCCAGTCTTCGAGCGGCGCTTCGTCGATCGCGCCCATCGAGGCAATGCCCGCGTTGTTGACGAGCACGTCGATGCGGCCGAAACGCGTGATGGCCGCGTCGATCAGCGCCAGCACCTCGCCCGCGTCGCTCACGTCCGCGGGATGAACGAGCACGCGGCTTTCCGGCAGGTCGGCGGCCACGTGGCGCAGCTTCGCGGGCGTGCGGCCCGCGAGCACCACGGCGGCGTCCGCCGTGGCGAAGCGGCGTGCGGTGGCGGCGCCGATGCCCGAACCGGCGCCGGTCACGATCACAACTTTGTCGCTGAAACGTTCCATCGAGCCCTCCTGGTGGCGGCGTGGCCTTGCCAGCCCGCGCGAACGCGCGGGTAAGCCACGCAACTACCGTGCCTGTCACTAACGCCGCGTAAGGCAAAATGCGCGAGATGCGGAACGGCTGATGCTTCTAGCTTTCCGCGCTTCTGCGCTTCCACGAGAGAGAGGAGAAACCCATGACCCAGGTGTACGAAATCATGTCGCGCAACGTCGTGCGCGTGTCACCCGAATCCACGATCCGGCACGCCGCGCAACTCATGCGCCGGCACGACATTGGCGCGCTGCCGGTCTGCGACGGCGATCAGGTGGTTGGCATGGTCACCGACCGCGATCTCGCCGTGCGTGCCCTGACCGCCGGCTACGAGCCGATGGAGCCGGTGGCGCGCGTGGCGAGTTCCGGCGTGCAGTGCTGCTACGAGGACGACGACCTCGAAGTCGTGCAGCGCCGCATGGGCGAGGCGCAGGTGCGCCGCGTGCCGGTCGTCAACCGCGCGCGCGAGCTGGTGGGTACGCTTTCGCTCGCCGATATCGCCACGCGCTGCGACGGCAAACAGCGCCAGAGCGTGGCCAATACGCTGGAGGACATCTCGCAGCGGCGCATGAGCTGACCACGCGTGCGGCCCGGCGGCAGGCTCCGTGAAAGCCCGGACACACGCACTACCCCGCACGCGTTACGTCGAACGATTGCCCTCGGCAGACGGGCGTTGCAGCGAACCGTTGCAGTCGTTACACGTCAGCGTTGCAACGGTGCTTCGCCGCACTCAGCGGCCCGCCGCGGCCGACGCTTGCTCCCTGCCGCGGAAATAGCGGCCCAGCACGTAATTCGCCGTGGCCCCATGCAGCACGACGGAAATCACGATGGCATCGAGCGCGACGGGCAGCACCGGGCGCAACAGATCGCCCGCGCGATCGATGCCCCACACGGCGTAATAGAACGCGCCAACGCCGCGTATGCCCATCCACGCCATCAGGCGCCGCTGCTGGCCGTCGGCATTCGAGCCGGCCATCGCGAGCGCCACCGCGATGGGCCGCGCCACGAAGATCAGCGCGAGCGCGTAGAGCACGGGCCGCCATTGCAGCATCTCGCGCCAATGCGCGGAGACCGTGCAGCCGATCAGCAGCATCAGCGAAAACTCGGCGATGTGCTCGATTTCCAGCGTGAAGCCCGTCATGTTCTCGGCAAGCCATGCGTGCGCGCGCCCGGGGTCTTTCGCGACCTCGCTGCGCTTGCCGTGCTGCACGGTGTCGAGCGCTTCGGCCGGCCGCCGCGCGCCGGTCGCGCGCAGCTCCTCGCGCCGCAGCGCCACGCCGGCCGCAAACACGGCAACGAACGCATACGCATGCAGCAGCAACGCCACGCCATAGGTCACCGACATGAGCCCGATGGCGATGAGCCCGTCGAGACCCACGGCCTCGCCATAGCGGGTGCGCAAATAGAGGATGAACTTCGTGCACAGCGTAGCCAGCCATGCGCCGATCGCCAGTGCCCCTGCCATGCCCCAGACGAGCGACACGGCGGCTTCGCCCGCATGCCGCATCCCCGTGATGGGCAGGCCGCACAACGCGAGGCCCGCGAGCGCGAACGGCAATGCCGCGCCGTCGTTCAGGCCGCCTTCGCCCGAAAGCGCGAAACGCAGCGGCTCGTCGTCGCCCGCTTCGCGCACGCGCAGTTCGTTGGCGAGCACGGGATCGGTAGGCGCGAGGGTGGCGGCGAGGAAGAGCGCCACGCCGGGCGGCTCGCCCATGGCCCAGGCCATCGCGGCCAGCAGCGCCGCGCTCAACGCCATCGCCACGATGCCGAGCCGCAGCGGCAGATGCCAGAGCCGATCACGCAGCCGCAAGCGCAAGTGCATGCCGACCGAGAACAGCGATATCACGAGGCCCGCTTCCGCGATGATGGCAAGCACGCGCGCGTTGCCCGCGAGATCCGCATGCACGAGCCCGAAGCCCGACGGTCCCACGAGCACGCCCACCGCGAGGTAGATCATGGCCCCCGTGAGCGGCAGGCGCGCGATCGGTCCGCGCGCAAGCGCCATGAACATCAGCAGCACGCCGACCAGCAAAAACCACAGGGTCTCTTCCGGCATGATGCGCAGTCCTCAACGCATCGCGCAACAGGGCTGCGTGCGGCGGGTACGCGAGCTTGCTGGGTGCGTCGTGGCGGACCTCATTGCGTACATTTATCGCCGGGCTTTCTCCGTATTGCCGGGCTGTTGTGCCCGCGCGCGCCGGGCGGCTCCGGGTGCCCGTGCATGCCAAGCGGCACTTCGGCAGTCTGCTCGGGATGCGTGCCGCCCTCGGCCGGCATCACCTCCGGCCGCGGCTCGGGCTGATCGAACGAACCGGGAAAACCGCGCGCGGGCTTTGCGTCGGGCTTTGCGTCGGGCTTTGCGTCGGACTTTTCGTCGGGCTGCGGCGGCCGGGTTTCGGCCGGCATGGTTTCAGCGCCATGCGAGGGCGTGGCGGGCACTTCGGGCGGATTCTGCTTGTCGGAATCCATGGCACTCTCCTCAGGAGATGGGGTGGTTTCGGCGGCACCCGGCACGGCGCGCCGCACGGGGTCATGAAGTCGCCCAGGAATGACAGGCCGCATCAGCCGTGCCCGAGAACAGCGCAACAAAGACGGGGCCGGGAATGGTCGATGCGTTGCGGGTGATCTGCACCTTGAACTTCTCGACCTTAGGAGAGCTTCATTTCTCCCGACCGCCCAGGCACATCATGACGACTACCCACCATGCCCATCATGCCTCCACGCGGCCGCGCAATGGCCGCCCCGCCCGCCAGCGCCACGCCCGCGCCAGTGCGGAAAAAGGCGCCGCCAGTCCGGCGCGCCGCGGCTCCGGCCAGAAGTGGTCGCAACACGTAGCCGAAACCAGCGACGCCATGGATCTCGATTCGGGCGTCTTCAAGCTGGACGACCCCGAGGCCATCGCGCGCTCGCTCAAGGTCTCCTCGGAACATAGCCGCCGGCGCAAGGGCACGCCGTTCCAGTCGGCCATGTCGATGCTGAACTTCTATATCAATCGCGCCGGCCGTAACCTGCCGAAATCGCAGCGCGAAACGCTCGAGCGAGCCAAGGGCAAGCTGCGCGAGGCCTTCGGACGCAAGCCCTGAAACGGCGCGCTGTGCCTGGGTCAAGCGCCCGGATCAAAAGCGCCCGCCTCAGGCCGGCACCGATCCGGCGAGCGCGGCGCGGCTCCATACGCGGTGCTGTCCGGCGGCGTCGATAAAGTCCTTCAGCACGGCCGCCAGTTGGGCCGCGTCGCCCACCGCCACGCCGTCGGCGCGGTCCGGCAGTTGCGCCGCGCTCAGCAGGTCGCGTCCCGCGCCCACGGCGCCAATGGCCTTCAAATGCTTGAACGCCTCCAGCACGAAGTGGCGCGCATCCCCGGACTGGGCGAGCAACTTCGCCGCTTCCGCGCCGTCCGCGACGAACACCGCATCCACCATCACCGAAGGCATGCCCGCCAGGGTTGCGTCGGGCATGATCGAGCCGATCGGCGCGAGCGTAGGCGCAATCACCACTGCCGTGGCGCCCTCTTTCGCGAAGGCGTCGCGCAGTTTGCCCAGCAAGGCCTCGTCGCCGCCCGCAGCGCTCAGCAGTGCGATCTTGCGCGTCCGGATGCCCGGCTTCACACGGTTGGGCAGGCTCAGCGCGGGCGACGACGCGGGCTGCGGCTTGCCCGGCCGGTTGCCCGGTTTCGGCTTCGGCAGGCCAAGCGCTTCGGCCACGCTCGCCGCGAGCCGCGCGTCGATATTCGCGAGAATTTCGTTCACCGTGCGCTCGCGTATGCGGGCCTGGGTCACCTTGCCGAGTTCGAACGAGTAGGCCGAGATGATGTGCGCCCTTTCGGGCTCGGACATGCTCTGGTAGAACATCGTCGCCTGCGAGAAGTGGTCGGCGAAAGACTGGCTGCGTGCGCGGATCTTGACGCCGTCCATGCGTTCTTCGTAGCTCTCGAAGCCGCCGTCGGCAGGCGCGGATTCCTTCGGCCAGCCGTTGCCGACCGAATTGGGTTCGTACGATTGCTGCCCGACGTTGATGGTCTGCCGGTGCATGGCGTCGCGCTGGTTGTTCTGGAACGGACAGACAGGCCGGTTGACCGGAATCTCGTGAAAGTTCGGGCCGCCCAGCCGGCTGATCTGCGTGTCCGTGTAAGAGAAGAGCCGCCCCTGCAGCAAGGGATCGTTCGTGAAGTCGATGCCGGGCACGATATGCCCGGGGTGAAACGCTACCTGCTCGGTTTCGGCGAAAAAGTTGTCCGGGTTGCGATTGAGCGTCATCTTGCCGACGATCTTCACGGGCACGAGCTCCTCGGGAATCAGCTTGGTCGGATCGAGCAGGTCGAAGCCGAACTTGTGCTCGTCCGCTTCCTCGACGATCTGCAGCCCCAGTTCGTACTCCGGATAATCGCCGCGCTCGATCGCCTCCCGAAGATCGCGCCGGTGAAAGTCGGGATCCTTGCCCGCGATCTTCTGCGCCTCGTCCCAGATGAGCGAGTACGAGCCCAGCACGGGCCGCCAGTGCCACTTCACGAAGCGCGACCGGCCCTCGGCGTCGATCAGCCTGAAGGTGTGCACGCCGAAGCCTTCCATCGTGCGAAAGCTCTTCGGTATGGCGCGGTCGGACATCGCCCAGAGCACCATATGCGCGCTTTCCGGCACGAGCGAAACGAAGTCCCAGAAGGTATCGTGCGCGGTTCCGCCCGTCGGCATTTCGTTGGGCGCCTCGGGCTTCACCGCATGAACGAAGTCGGGGAACTTGATCGCATCCTGAATGAAGAACACCGGCATGTTGTTGCCCACCAGGTCGAAATTACCCTCCTGCGTGTAAAACTTCGTCGCGAAGCCGCGCACGTCGCGCACCGTGTCGGCCGAGCCGCGCGGGCCCTGCACCGTCGAAAAGCGCACGTAGACCGGCGTGGTCCTGGCGGGATCCTGCAGAAAGGCCGCCCGCGTGAGCTTCGCCTGCGATTCGTACACCTGAAAAATGCCATGTGCCGCCGCGCCGCGCGCGTGCACGATGCGCTCGGGAATGCGTTCGTGGTCGAAGTGCGTGATCTTTTCGCGCATGATGAAGTCTTCGAGCAACGACGGACCTCGCACGCCGGCACGCAACGTGTTCTGGTTGTCGGCGATCTTCACGCCCTGATTCGTGCGCAGGGCCTCGCCTTGCGCGTGCGCGCGAAACGGTTCGAGGCTCGCGGACTTCTCGTCCTGGGCGGGCGCTTTGCTGGGGGAACGATGGCTGTTCGACATGGGGGCTCTCCGGTTTGCACGGCACCTCTCGCGCAAGCGATATGCCGGGCAGCACGGCAACGCCGCGGCACGCCGCTTGCCTGCGCGCCGTCGAAAGGGGCGAACGTCTCGCCCCGCTCGCGCCTGCCCATGACCGAAACCGCTCCCCGCGCCGTTCGCTACGCGCTCGCCTCGAACATCGCCGTCATGCTCTGCAAGTTCGCCGCCGCGCTGTGGACCAATTCGGGCGCAACGCTCGCCGAGGCAGCCCATTCGAGCGCCGACTGCCTGAACCAGATCCTGCTGATGGCCGGCCGGCGCGCCGCCCATGGCCCCGCCGACGAACAGCATCCGCTCGGCTTCGAACGCGAGACGCACTTCTACGCCATGCTCGTCGCCGTCCAGTTCTTCGTCGTGGGGGGTCTCGTTTCGATCGGCATTGGCGCGTGGCGGCTCTGGCATCGCACGGGGTTCGATCATGCGGGCGTCGCCATTGGCGTGCTGCTTGTTTCGGCCGCGATCGAGGGCAGCGCCCTGCGCGCGTCGGTTCGCTCGATCGACCGCAAGCGCCGCGCGGGCGGTCTGTGGCGCTGGTTTCGCGAAACCGGCCAGCTCGAAGTGATGCTCTCGATCGGCGAGGACACCTCGGCGCTCGCGGGCGTACTCGTCTCGCTCGCCGGCACGTCGCTCTCGGCGCTCACCGGCTGGTCCGGCTTCGACGCGCTCGGCAGCGTAGGCGTGGGCTGCGTGATGACGGCGGCCGCCGTGTTCTCGCTGCGGAAAATCAAGTCGCTGATCGTCGGCGAAGCGGCTCGCGCCGAGGTGCGCCGGGCCATGCGCGGCTGGCTCGAAGCGCGCCCCGAGATCGAGCGCATTGTGAGCTTCATCGTGCTGCGCTGGTCGGAGAGCCTCGTGGTGGCCGTCCAGGCGCAGCTCAAAGCCCAGCCCGATGCGGACGAGCTCGTGCGCACCATCGACCTGATCGAAACGGCCCTGCAGCGCGAGTTTCCGGCGGCGCGCTGGGTCTATTTCGAACCCGAGCTCCGGGAGCACGGACCGCATCCGTCGTGAAGATTCCCGCGGGCATGCGGTGCCACGACGCCATGCAGGCATGAAACCGCCTGGCAGGCAAGCGAGTTGCTGCACCTCGCGCATGCCACGACACTGCGCGCCCCGTTCTGTCGTTCATCATCCGAAGTCCGAAGCGAGGTCATCATGCACACCGTTTCCCGTTCCGCGCCGCACGAGCATGCCGAACCGGCTCCCTCCGACGTCGTTCCCATCGTGCTGTCGATCAACGGGATGCGCCACGCCCTGCTGGTCGAGCCGTGGACCAGCCTGCTCGACCTCCTGCGCGAGCGCTCAAAGGGCTAACCCTCAGATCAACGCCATGATGCGCGATGCCATCCCCTGGAATCCCCCGAAAACATGATCTTTGGAGGCATTGTCCCTTGACCTTCAATACAGTTGCTTTCTTTGCCGCGGCAAAGAAAGCAGGTGCCGCCCCGCACAGGGGCAACCCAGGCACACCACCACGAATACAAGAAAAGACCCAAAAAAAAGAACCACCACCAAATCAACCCTTCTTACCTGGCAACACAGTAGCCATAACCTGCCGCGCCGTATTGGCAATCACCCCCTTCTCCTCCGGATCGCCCTCCATCAGCGTGCGCGCGAAGTGCCGCGCCTGTTCAAGCGTGATATGCGGCGGCAGCGGCGGCACCTCAGGATCCGTCTTAACCTCGAGCAAGACCGGCCGCGTAGTCGCCAGTGCCGCATCCCATGCGTCGCCCACACGCGCGGCGTCGTCCACGTAGATCCCGGCGAGCCCAAGCAGTTCCGCGAAGCGGTGATACGGTACGTTCGGAATGCGCTGCGACGCATCGAATTTCGGGTCGCCCTCCATCACGCGCTGCTCCCAGGTCACCTGATTCAGGTCCTCGTTGTTGAGCACCATGCAGATCCAGCGGTGATCGCTCCATTCTTTCCAGTACTTCGCAACGGTGATCAGCTCGGCCATGTTGTTCATCTGCATGGCGCCGTCGCCCACGAGCGCGAACACGGGCCGGCGCGGGTGCGCGAACTTCGCGGCGATCGCATAAGGCACGGCCGCGCCCATGGAGGCCAGCCCGCCCGAGAGTGAACACATCATGCCGCGCCGGATCTTCAGATCGCGCGCGTACCAGTTTGCACAGGACCCCGAATCGCTCGTGACGATGGAGTCATCGGGCAGCCGCGGCGAAAGCTCCGTGAAAACACGCTGCGGATTCACGGCGCCGCCCGTCTCCGCGTGTGCGCGCTCTTCGAGCACGCGTTGCCAGCGCCCGTTCGCGTGCACGATGCGATCGCGCCAGCTATGCGCGTGCTTCTGTTCGAGAAGCGGCAGGAGCGCGCGCAAGGTCGCCGCGCTGTCGCCCACGAGATTGACTTCCATCGGATAACGCAGGCTCAGCATGCCGGCGTCGATGTCGATCTGCACGCCGCGCGCCTCCCCCTCCTTCGGCAGGAATTCTGAATACGGGAAGCCCGAGCCCACCATCAACAGCGTGTCGCATGCCTGCATCATTTCGTCGGTGGGCTTCGTGCCGAGCATGCCGATCGAGCCCGTAACCCACGGCAGATCGTCGGGCACCGCGGCCTTGCCGAGCAGCGCCTTCGCCACGCCCGCGCCCAGCCGCTCCGCCACCGCGATCACCTCGTCGGCGGCGTTCATCGCGCCCGCGCCCACCAGCATCGCCACGCGGTGGCCGGCGTTGAGCACGGCGGCCGCGCGTTCGAGATCCTCGCCGCGCGGCACCACTTCGGGCACTGCATAGCCCACGCCCGAGTGCGCGGTGCCGTGCTTGCGGCCCGGCGGCTCGTACTCCAGCTCCTGAAGATCGTTCGGGAGGATGATGGCGGCCACCGTGCGGCGCGACAGCGCAATGCGCACGGCGCGGTCCACCACGTGCCGCACCTGCGCGGGCACGCTCGCCTGCTGGACGAAAGCGCCAGCCACGTCCTTGAACATCGCCGCGAGATCGAGCTCCTGCTGATAGTGCGCGCCCAACGCCGCGCGCGCCTGCTGCCCGGCGATGGCGAGCACGGGCATATGATCGAGCCGCGCGTCATAGAGGCCCGTGAGCAGATGCGAAGCGCCGGGCCCCGAGGTGGCGATGCACACGCCCAGCTCGCCGGAGAACTTCGCATGCGCGCTCGCCATGAAGGCCGCCATTTCTTCGTGGCGCGCCTGCACGAACGCAATCTTGCCGCCGCCGCGCTGCAGGGCGCCGAACATGCCGTTGATGCCGTCGCCCGGATAGCCGTAGATGCGGCGCACGCCCCATTGATGCAGACGCTCTACGATGAAATCGCTCACAGTGGTCGCCATAGCCTTCTCCCCCAAGGTTGAGTTACGCCCAGGAGGACAGCAAGCGACGCACCCGTGACGCGCTCAGAGCGCCACCTGCACGCCCAGTTCGACCACGTGCTCGGCCGGCAGGCCGTAATACTCGGCGCTCGTGGCGGAGTGATACGACATGAACGCGAAAAGACGCTGCCGCCAGCCGCTGAAGCGATGGCCGCCGTGATTCAGGTGGCTGCCCACCACTTCGTCGCGCGGCAGATAAAAGGTGGTCTGCGCGGCTTCGTACCGCCAGCCGCCCAGCCGCCCCTCGAGCGAACCGAGCAGCCGCGGCAGGTCGGGCCGTTCGGTGAAGCCGTGATGAGAAATGACTTCGTAGCAGCCGTTGCCGAGATCGCGCGTTTCGACACGTGTGGCTTCGTCGGCGCGCGGCGCGGACTCCGCGACATTGGCGAACACGATCACCGTCCGATGCAGCACGTGGTTGTGCGCCACGTTGCTCATCAGCGCGGCGGGCGCCATGCCGGGCAGGCTGCCGGGATACACCGCCGTGCCCGGCACGCGGGCGAGAGCGCTTTCGCGGCTGCCTGCGTTTTCGCACAGCCCACGCAGGAAGCCGTCCAGCCGCTCGCCGTTCGAGACATGGTGCGCGGCGAGGTCGCGCCCGCGCCGCCACGTCGCCATGGTCACGAAGAGCAGCGCCCCGACCGAGACGGGAAACCAGCCGCCGGTCGGAATCTTCGGCAGGTTCGCCGCCAGCAGCAGGCAATCGAGCGCGAGAAACGGCGTGCAGGCGCAGGCCGTCGCAAGCTTCGACCAGCGCCATACCGTGCGGCAAACCGCGAACATCAGCACGGAGGTCGTCACCATGGTGCAGGCGACGGCGAGGCCGTATGCGTCGGTGAGCCGCTCCGAGCTGCGGAAGAACAGCACGAGAAACACCACGGCCGCGAGCAGCCCCGCATTGACGGCGGGCACGTAGACCTGGCCGCGCCGGGTCCGCGAAGTTTCGACCGCCCGCACGCGCGGCAGGAAACCGAGTTCCACAGCCTGGCTCGTCATCGAGAACGCCCCCGATATCACGGCCTGCGAAGCAATGATGGTGGCGAGCATGGCGATGCCGACAGCAGGAATCAGCGCCCAGTGCGGAACCGAGCGGAAAAAGGGCTGGCTGGCGGCGCCGGGTTCGTAGAGGATCGTCGCGGCCTGGCCGAAGTAGCCGAGCACGATGGCCGGCAGCACGACGGCGAAGGTCGCCACGCGGATGGCGCGCCGGCCGAAGTGGCCGATATCGGCGTAAAGCGCTTCGGCGCCCGTCAGCGCGAGAATCACGGCGGCGAGCACGCCGAACGCGAGGCCCGGATGCTGCGCCGCCAGCCGCAGCGCCCAGAGCGGCGAGACGGCGCGCAGAATCTGCGGATGCTCCACGATGTGGCCGACGCCCACCGCGCCGAGACTCAGGAACCACAGCGCCATGATGGGCCCGAACGTGCGCCCCACGACCGCGCTGCCGCGGCGCTGGAACCAGAACAGCGCGACGAGGATCGCCACGGAGAGCGGCACGACGGCGGGCTGGAAACCGCGATCGATCTCGCTCAAGCCCTCGACGGCGGAAAGCACGGAAATCGCTGGCGTCACCATCGAGTCGCCGTAGAACATGGCCGCGCCCACGAAGCCCGCGATCAGCAGCGCGCGCGGCACCTGGCGGTCCACGCGTCCGAACCCGGAGCGCACGAGCGCCGTCAAGGCGACGATGCCGCCTTCGCCTTCGTTGTCGGCACGCATGACGAAGCAGGCGTACTTGAGCACCACGACGATGAACACGGCCCACAGCACCATCGAAAGCACGCCCATGACGATGGGCTCGGCGGTGGAGCGCGTGATCACGGAGGCCTCGCGCAAGGCATAGATCGGGCTCGTGCCGATATCGCCGAACACCACGCCTAGCGCGCCCAGCACGAGCGGGCCGGAAGGGCCGCCCGCCTGTGCGTCCGTGCGGCTCAATGGCCGATTCAGTAGCCGATTCAGGTGCCGATGCCGGCCGGGCCGGGCAGGTTCGCGGAGCATGGTCTTGCGTCTTGCGCCACAGGAGGGGGACGGCGTCGTCGCGCAAGCGTCGTGCCGCGCGCGGGGCCGGCTCGCCGGCGCATGGGCACGCCGCCTGCGCAGGCACTCGCGATCCGGCACGTGGAGCCGTCGATGAAACCGCGCACCGCTATCTCGTGCAAAGCCGCAGCGGCCGCCGCCGTCGCCTCATGCGCCGGCGCGGCGGCCTCGCCCTGCCATGCGTCCACGCCGCTCGCCTACTACCTGCACAGCGCGGGGCCGGCGGCGGCGCCCGTGCGCACGCTCGGCTGGGCGCTCGGCGCGCTTTGCGCGTTCGTGTGCGTCGCGATCGCGGTGCTGCTCGCGCTCGCCATCGTGCGACGCCGGGGCCCGTCGGGCGACGACGGCGAGCGCACCGCGAACACGTTCGTGCTGGCCGGCACGGCCGTCTCCGCCGTGCTCCTGCTGGGCGCCATGGTGGCCATGCTGCGCGTGCTCGCGGCCGTGGCCGACCCGCCCGGCACGCCCGCCGTCGCGCTGACGGTCACGGCATGCGACTGGTGGTGGAAAGTGACCTACACGACGCCTTCAGGCGAAACCTTCGACACGGCCAACGAAATTCACATCCCCACGGGAACGCCGGTGCTCGTCCGCCTGAACAGCGCCGACGTCATCCATGCCTTTTGGGTGCCGGCGCTCGCCGGCAAGACGCAGACCATTCCGGGCCAGACGAATCACCAGTGGATCGAGGCCGACCAACCCGGCATCTGGCGCGGCCAGTGCACGCAGTTCTGCGGCCCGCAGCACGCTCATATGGCGTTCGAAGTCGTCGCGCAGCCCCCCGGCGACTACGCACGCTGGCTGGCCAGCGAAAGCCGCCCGGCGTCGCCCCCCGCCGGCGGCGACGCGCTGCGCGGCGCGCAGGTGTTCGCCGGGCGCTGCGCGGCGTGCCACACGATACGCGGCACCGAAGCGCGCGGCGCGCAGGCGCCCGACCTCACCCATCTCCAGTCGCGCCGGCTGATTGCCGCGGGCACGCTCGCGAACACGCCCGCGAATCTCAGCAACTGGATCGCTCACGCCCAGCAGATCAAACCGGAGTCGCTGATGCCCGATATCGCCCTTTCGCCCGACGATTCCCGCGCCCTCGCGAGCTGGCTCGCCACGCTGCAATGAGCGAGCTCCCCGCCTCCGCCGAATCGGCCGCCGCCCGCAAACCGGGCCACGACGGCGCCGCGCCGCATGCCACTCCGCATGCCATTCATTACGCGCGCGTGCCCGAGATCGGCATCGCGCCGCTGGCCGACGAGGTGACGGAACGTCTCGAAGCGATCTGGGAGACGCGCCCCGGCTGGCGCGGCTGGCTGTGCACCGTCGACCACAAGACGATCGGCCTGCGCTATCTCGTGACGGCATTCGCGTTCCTGTTGCTGGGCGGCGCGGAAGCGCTGCTCATGCGCCTGCAGCTCGCGCGCCCGAACGAGACGCTGCTCGCGCCTGCGCAATACGACCAGCTCTTCACGATGCACGGCGTCACGATGATCTTTCTCTACGCGCTGCCCGTGCTGAGCGGCTTCTCGAACTACCTGTGGCCGCTCGTACTGGGCTCGCGCGACATGGCCTTCCCGCGTCTGAACGCGCTCTCCTACTGGCTCTTCCTCGCCGCCGGCCTCTTCCTCTACGGCAGCTTCCCGCGCGGCGAAGCGCCGAACGCGGGCTGGTTCGATTACGTGCCGCTCGCCTCGGGCGGCTACGATCCCGGCCCGAACATCGACGTCTACGCGCTCGGCATGATCCTGCTCGGCATATCCACCACGGTCGGCGCCGCCAACTTCGTCGTCACGCTGTTGCGCATGCGCGCAACCGGCATGTCCATCGCGCGGCTGCCCATTCTCGTATGGGGAACGCTAACGGCCTCGTGCGCCAATCTGCTCGCCGTGCCCGCGGTGAGCCTCGCGTTCTTCATGCTGTGGCTCGATCGCGAGTACGGCGCGCACTTCTTCGACGTCGCCGCCGACGGGCGCCCGTTGCTCTGGCAACACCTCTTCTGGATGTTCGCCCACCCGTGGGTCTACGTGGTCGTGCTCCCGGCAATGGGCATCGTTTCCGAGGCGCTGCCCACGTTCTGCCGCCGCCCGATCGCGGCTTATGGCGCGGTGGCGCTTTCGACGGTGGCGACCATGCTGATCGGCTTCGACGTCTGGATCCATCACATGTTCGCGACCGGCATCTCGCCGCTCGCGCTGGCGTTCTTCGGCGCGGCCAGCATGCTGATTTCGGTGCCGAGCGCCGTGGCCGTGTTCGCGTGGATCGCCACGATCTGGACCGGCAGGCCGGTATTCAGTTCTCCGTTTCTTTACTTCGCCGGCTTCGTGCTGATGTTCACGGTGGGCGGCGTTTCGGGCGTGATGACGGCCGCCGTGCCGCTCGACTGGCAGCTCACCGATACTTACTTCGTGGTCGCGCATCTGCACTACGTGCTGCTCGGCATCAACGTGTTCCCGGTGCTGGGCGGCGTCGTCTACTGGTTTCCGAAGTTCACGGGCCGCATGCTCGACGAACGGGCGAGCCGCTGGATCTTCTGGCTTCTCTTCGTGAGCTTCAATGTCGGCTTCTTTCCCATGCATATCTCCGGGCTGCTCGGCATGCCGCGGCGTGTCTACACCTACCCCGAAGGCATGGGCTGGGACACCGCGAACCTGATCACCACGATCGGCTCATGCGTGTTCGGCGTCGGCATCCTTCTCTTCATCGCGAATGTTTTCGTGAGCGCGCGGCGCGGCGTCCTGGCCGGGCCCAACCCGTGGCGGGCGGCCGGGCTCGAATGGTCCGTGCCGTCGCCGCCTCCGCCGTATAACTTCGCTATCCTGCCTTCCGTGCGCTCGCGCGATCCGCTGTGGGCGAACGATGCGCACGTGGCGCGTCCTGGCTATCTGCTGCACCGCGGCCGCGAGGCGCTCGGCGTGAGCGCGCTCACCGGCGAGCCCGACGTGATCCTCAAGATGCCTGACGATTCGTATGCGCCCTTCGCGCTCGGCGTCGCGGCCACGCTCGTCTTCGTCGGCATGCTTGCGCACTCGACCGCGTTCACGGCGCTCGCCGCGCTGGGCTGCATCGCCGCGCTCGTCGCCTGGCTCCGGCCGCGGCGCGCCCTCGGGCAACGCGAGCCCGCGCTGCCGGCGTCCGCGCGGCCCGCCACCGAGGCGAACACCCCGTCTTCGCCGACGCTCGACACCCTCATCGCCGCGGACGCCGTGCCCGACGCCCCCGCCGACTCGGGCGTCGACGCCACGCTCGCCCTGCCGGTGGGCAGCGCGGGCGAGCACGCGGGAGGCTGGTGGGGCGTGCTGACCCTCGTTGTCACCGAGGCGGCGCTGTTCGGCTATATGGTGTTCTCGTACCTGTATCTCGCTTCGCAAAGCGGCCGCCTCTGGCCGCCCGAGGCCTTGCCGAAAATCGGCATCAGCGGCATCAATACCGTGATCCTGCTCGCAAGCAGCGTGTTCGTATGGCTCGCCGGCCTTTTCGTGCGGCGCGCCCGCGCGCGCGCCGCATTCGCGGCCATGACGACGGCCGTCGTGCTCGGCTGTGTTTTCGTCGGTATTCAGCTCTCCGAATGGCATGCCCACCCCTACGGGCTTTCTTCACACCTGTACGGCTCGCTTTATTTCATGATCACGGGGTTTCACATGGCGCACGTCGTCGCAGGCGTGATCGTGCTGGCCTGCCTCGCGGTCTGGATCGCGAGAGGCTATTTCGACGCGCGCCGCGACACGGCAATCACGATCGGCGGGCTGTACTGGCACTTCGTGGACGCCATCTGGCTCGTGATCTTCTCCGTGCTCTATATTTCCCCCTACTGGCTGAGAGGTCGGTGATGAGTTCGCCCACTCCCCCTGCCCCCGAGGGTCCCACCCGCCTGCAGCGCGTGATCGTCTGGACCGCGCTCTTCGGCGTGCCGCTTATCTGGGTACTGCATCTGCTCACGAGCGTGATGCTCGTCTCGTCGTCCTGTTCGGGCGGCATCAGCCAGCACAACGCCCTGCCGTGGGGCGAGATCGAACGGCTCGTGACCATCGCATCGGCGCTCGCGTTCGGGATCTGCCTCGCGCTCGCGATCGCCGCAGGACGCGCGTGGCGCCGGATCGTCTC
Source organism: Paraburkholderia acidipaludis NBRC 101816 (assembly GCF_000684975.1). Lineage (GTDB taxonomy): Bacteria > Pseudomonadota > Gammaproteobacteria > Burkholderiales > Burkholderiaceae > Paraburkholderia > Paraburkholderia acidipaludis. The sequence goes on from NZ_BAXZ01000016.1 coordinate 133,073, forward strand.
GCTCGCGCCCCGGCGCGGCGACGCGATCCGTTTCGTGGCCTGGTGCAGCGTCACCACGGCGGCCGCCTTCACCTTCGGTCTTGCCTTCACCGCGAGCGTGCTGCTGGTCATGCCGATCGACCGTCTATGCGCGCCTTTCCAATGATGCCGACCGCTTCCTCTCGCTACGCCGGCGCCGCACACCTGCACCGCGCGGCCTCGATGCCGTTCGCGGCACTGGCACTGGCCTGCGCGCTCGCGGGATGCCATCGCGAGGCAACGTCCGGCGCCGAAGCCCGGCGGCCCGCGCCGGACGCCGCGCTGATCGCGCGCGGCGCGTACCTCGCCAAAGCGGGCGACTGCGCCGCATGCCACAACGCGGCAGACCATACGCCGTTCGCGGGCGGCATGCCGCTGAACTCGCCCTTCGGCTCGATCTACGCGAGCAACATCACGCCGGACCCGGAGCACGGCATAGGCCGCTATATGCCCGCACAGTTCGCCGCGGCCCTGCAGCGCGGAGAAGCGCCCAACGGCCGGCATCTCTATCCGGCCATGCCTTATCCGTCCTTCGCCAGGCTCCAGACCGCCGACGTGGCCGCGCTCTACCAGTACTTCATGTACGGCGTCGCGCCCTCCGCGCGTACCGTGCCCGAAACGCGCCTGCCGTTCCCGTTCAACCAGCGTTGGGCCATGGTGCTGTGGCGCCTGGCGTTCGCGCGCGGCAGCACATTCGTCGCGCGGCCGGGGCAATCCGCGGCGTGGAATCGCGGCGCGTACCTCGTGCAGGGTCTTGGCCATTGCGGCGCCTGCCATACGCCGCGCGGCCCCGCCTATAACGAGCTCGGCTACGACGAAAGCAGCCCGCGCTATCTCACGGGCGCCACCAACGACCACTGGTTCGCACCGAACCTGACCGGCGACGCGGGCAGCGGCCTCGGGCGCTGGAGCGCGAACGACATTGCCGCCTTCCTGCGGGGCCGCCACGACGCCCGCGCTTTCGCTTTCGGCGCCATGGCGCCCGTGGTCGGCGAAAGCACCCGCTCTCTGAGCGACGACGATCTGCAGGCCATTGCCGTCTACCTGAAGTCGCTGCCCGCGCGCGAGACGAGCGGCGCCTTCGACGCCACGGTCACGGCGCGCGCCACGACGGCCCGGGTGCTGCGAACGGGGGTTCCGGAGCAGCCCGGCGCCGGCGTCTATCTGGCCTTCTGCGCGAAATGCCACGGCGCCGACGGTGCGGGCACGCCCGGCAAGGCGCCGGCGCTCGCCGGCAGCGCGCTCGCGCTCTCGCGCGACGCAACGACGGCGCTGCGCGTCGTGATCGAAGGCAGCGCGAGTCCGCCCCTCGACAACGGAGCGCCGGCGCGCAGCATGCCGGGTTTTCGCAACCAGCTCAGCGACACGGAAATCGCCCAGGTCGTCAGCTTCGTGCGCGGCGCCTGGGGCAACGAAGCAAAACCGGTGGACGCGCCCGAAGTGACGCGCCTGCGCGAGTCCATCCATCGATAAGCGCGCTCGCTTCGACTCAGGCGCGCGCATTGCTGCTGATGGAATGCCGTTCACCCAACCGCAAAGGAGCCCCCCATGCCTCTCACCTCTCAAACCTCGACGCCAACCGGGACCGGCGCACGCATCGTCGGCAAAGGCAGTGCCACGGCCGCCGGACCGGGACCGGACGTCATGGCGGCCAGCACGCTGGACAGCGACCGCGTAATGAGTTCGGACGGTGAAGAAGTCGGCAAGATCAAGGAGATCATGCTCGACGTGCAGGGCGGCCGCGTGGCCTATGCCGTGATGGCGAGCGGCGGCTTTCTCGGCATCGGCAACAAGCTTCTCGCGATACCGTGGAGCGCGCTCACGCTCGACACGAGCCGCAAGTGCTTTTTGCTCAATGTCTCGGCCGAGCGCGTGAAGGAAGCCCCGGGATTCGACAAGGACCAGTGGCCCACCATGGCCGATTTGAGCTGGGCCACGACGCTGCACGAATACTACGGCACCCAGCCCTACTGGGACGATCCCGCCGTGCTAGACATGCGCGCACTGCCCGACGACCCGGACGCGCCCGAAACGAAGCGCTGACCGCACGCCCCCCATCGCATCGACGCATTGCCATTCCACGCGTGCCGCCGGCTGGCGCGCGTGGTTTCCGGAGCCCGGCGCTGTGCATGCGCCGGGCCGCTTTTTTTCCGCCGCGCTCATCAAAGATGCGCCATCACGAACGCGCCCGCTCCTGTGCCACCCAGTAGTCGATCACAGGTCCACGCTCGCCGAACACCGGGTCGCTGCGCGACGCGCAGGTCTCGCTCGAAGCCGAGGTCGCCGAGACCTATCTGCAGTTGCGGGGTGCGCAGGCCTTGCGCGCCGTCGCGCTCGCGATCGTGGACCAGCAGCAGCAGATCGTCGGGCTGGCGCATGACAGCGCGACACACGGCCTCGAGAGCCAGCTCGACGTCGAGCGCGCGCCGCCGCCCCGATATCCGCCGCGCCGAAGCCTCGCTGCACGCCGCCGCCGCGAACGGGGGCGTGGCCGTTGCGCAGTTCTATCCCGACATCAAACTCTCCGGCGAGGTGGGCACGCGCGCGACGAACCCGCACGATCTCGCCCACTGGGCGAGCCTCTTCTGGTCCTGGGGGCCGAGCGTCTCGCTGCCCGTGTTCCAGGGCGGCGCGCTCGTGGCGAATCGGCGGCTTTCGAAGCTTCAGCAAGTGCAGGCCGCACTCGACTACCGCGAGACGGTGCTCGTGGCGCTGCGCGACGTGAACAACGCGCTGGCCGTCTATCGCACGGACGAAGCCCGCACGGCCTCGCTCGACGCGAGCGCGACAGCTCAGCAACACGCGCTCGACCTCGCACGCGACAGCTATCGCAAGGGGCTCGCCTCGTTCATCGACGTGCTCGATGCGGCGCGCGACACGAGCAAGGCGCAGCGCGACGCGCAACAAGCGCAACTGCAGGTCTGCACCGATCTCGTCTCGCTCTACAAGGCGCTGGGCGGCGGCTGGGAGGCCGGCGGCGCCCCGCTTTCGCAGGCCACGACGCGTTAGCGACGCCCGACGTCGCGCACGCGGTACGGCTATTGCGCAAACGGCAGGTGTCACGACACTCACCTGGGAGAACGAAAATGCCCGAGCAAAAGACCATCGAGCGTGCGCGCGCCGACAAGCGAGCCGGCAAGTCGGCCAGCACGCAGGCTGGAGAATTCGTCAAGGAAGAAGTCGAACGCGTGCGGGCCGGCAAGCACGGCGTGCGCTCCGCGAAACAGGCGGTGGCGATCGGCCTTTCCGAGGCACGCCGGGCCGGCGTCGATCTGAAGCCGCCGGCGAAAGGCAAGACCAGCGAAGCGACGCGCAGAAAGGCCGCGAAGGATACGGCCGCGGGCCAAGGCAGGAAGCAGGCCGGCGCCAGCTCCGAATCGAAGACCAAACGCTCGCGCACCACCACGGCCGTGCTGAAGCGCGAAGGTACGGCAGGCGCCTCGGGAAAGGCCATGGCGAAGCAGGCAAAAAGCGCCGCGGAGCGCCGGCCGGCCAGCAGCCGCTCGGCCGCGGCGAAAAAAGCCGCGCAAACGCGGGCGGCACGCTCGCATCAGACGCACCGTTAGCACGCCGCGCGCCCAGAGGACACGAGATGAAAGCGCTTTTAGCAACGTCTTTAGCCATACTGATCGCTTCGGTATTGGGCGCGGCCGCGACGCCTGCATGGTCGCAGACCGATGCTCCACCCGCCAGCCACAGTCACGACGAAGCGGCGGCGCCGCAGCACGGCGACCAGGGCGCATCGGCGCCCCGTGGCACGACCGGGCAGCGCCGCGATTCGAACTACCCGAGCCCCGGCACGCCGGCAGGCGGCACCTATACACCGACGGGACGCGGTGGCGCACCAAATCCTGGTGCGCCTGGTGCGCATCCGCAGTGACGAAGTCAGTCGAAGCCGGTTTAACCAGCAAAGACTCCATGAAAATTTAACGAAGCGTGGTTTCGATGCCGACGCCTGGCAATGCTTGACAGTCGTTAATTTGGGATTGGGTGAGCATGCCTGCGCGCATGAAACGCGCTTTCAGCGATGCCGTCGCCGGTGTCGAGTGACGTAGCCGGGAAACATCCTGCAAAGCGGCAGGACTTCACCCGGCATCACAGGTACAAACAAAAAATGAATAGCCGTTGTTACCGGCTTGTGTTCAGCAAGCTGCGGGGAATGCTTGTCGCCGTTTCAGAAACGGCCATCGCGCAGGGCAAGTCAGGCCAGGACGAAAACGGCCCATCGGTCGCACGCCGGTCCTTCACACTGTTCGCCATGCGTCATGTGGCCTTTGCCGCGCTGGCGGTCTTTGGCCTCGCACCTTTGATGGCCGGGGCGCAGATCGTGCCGTCCGGTGCGCATGCGCCGAACGTGATCAATACGGCCAACGGTCTGCCGCAGGTGAACGTGCAGAAGCCCTCGGGGGCGGGCGTCTCGCTCAATACCTATTCGCAGTTCGATGTCGGATCGGGTGGCGCGATTTTGAACAACTCCCCCACGAACACGAACACACGGCTCGCCGGGCAGATATCGGGCAATCCGAATCTCTCGCCCGGCCAGTCCGCGAAGATCATCGTCAACCAGGTCAACAGCAACAACCCCTCGCGCCTGGCCGGCTACGTGGAGGTGGCCGGCCAGAAAGCCGATGTGGTGATCGCCAACAGTTCGGGCCTGGTGGTGGACGGCGGGGGTTTTATCAATACGGCTCGCGGAATCCTGACGACGGGCAATCCGCTCATCGACGGCAGCGGCAACCTGAACGGTTTCAGCGTTACCCAGGGCACGATTACAGTCCAGGGCGCGGGCCTGAACGCCTCGAATATTGATGAAGTGGACCTGCTGGCGCGTGCCGTCGAGCTCAACGATGCGGCGGTCTACGCAAACAGGCTGAACGTCACCACGGGCGCCAACAGCATCGACTATGCGAGTCTGACGCCCACGCCCATCGCGGGCAGCGGCCCCGCGCCGGGGGTCTCCCTCGACGTATCGCAGCTCGGCGGCATGTATGCGAACAGCATAATCCTGGTGGGCACGGAGAACGGTGTCGGGGTCGCCAATGCCGGAACTATCGCGGCGCAGGCGGGGGACCTCACGCTCACGAGCGCGGGGCAACTCGTGCAGTCGGGCCGCATGAATGCGAGCGGCAACACGACGATCAACGCTGCCAGTATCCAGAACACCGGCACGGTCTACTCGCAGCAGAATACCAGCCTCAGCACGCCCGGGGCGCTGGTGAACAGCGCGACCATTGCGGCACAGCAGAACACGTCGGTCAACGCGGGCAGTGTCGCCTCGACCGGCGTATTTGGCGCAGGCATCAACGGCGACGGCACGACCGGTCCGAGCGGCAACCTCTTGATATCGGCGGCGGGTCTGCTATCGGCGAACGGCCAGAACGTCGCCGCCGGGATGATCACGCTCTACGGCGTCGCGCTCGACCTCTCGAATGCGCAGACCGGCGCGGGCACAGCGCTCGCCCTCACGGCTACCGGCGGCAACCTGAGTCTGGTCAATGCGACCACGGGCGCGGGTACGTCGATCACGGCCAATGCTGCGGGCACGTTCGACAACAGCGGGGGCAAGCTGTCCAGTGGCACGTCCACGCAGATTGTGGCGGGCGCTGTCACGAACGCGGCGGGCCAGATGACGGCCGGCACGACGCTCGGCATTGTGACCGGCGGCGCGTTCGACAATACCGGGGGTATCGCCCAGGCCCAGGGCCAGGAATCCATCAGCGCGGGATCGGTGGACAACACGGCCGGCAAGCTCCTCTCGCTCAACGGCGACGGCCTCACGCTCAGCGCGACGGGGCAACTGGTCAATGGCGCGGGCGGCGACATTGGCGGTAACGGCGCGGTGTCGCTGCAGGGTGGCACGGTGGTCAACCAGGGCGATGTCACCGCGCAGACGAGTCTCCAGGTCTCGGCTCAATCCGTCGATAATTCCGGTGGTGCGATGGAGGCCGGGCAGAACGCGACCCTCAACGCCGGTTCGCAGTTCAAGAACGCCAGCGGTAACGTTTCAGCGCAGGCGGCAACGATCAGCGCGACGACCCTCGACAACAGTTCCGGCAGCACGCAGGCCGCGCAACTGACGCTGAACGCGACGAACTTCGTCAATCACGCGGGCACGGTCACGCAAACGGGTACGGGGCCGATGGCGGTCAATGTCAGCGGCCTGTTTGATAACTCCGCAGGCGGCACGTTCCAGACCAACAGTACGGACCTTGCACTTTCGCCCGCGACCATCGACAACGACGGCGGCTCGATCCTGCACGCGGGCACTGGCACCTTCACGCTCGATCCGGGTAACGGGTCGGGGTCCGTCTCGGATGTCAACGGCCGGATGGTGAGCAACGGGCAGGTCGTGCTGCAGGCCGGGTCGCTCAACAATACCTCGGGCGACATCGAAGGCAAGGCGGGGCTCGCGGCGAACGTGAGCGGCGAAGCGAACAATACCGATGGCAAACTGCTGTCGGGCGCAGGGCTGGGTCTCGCCAGCGGCACCTTCGTCAACGATGGCGGGACCACGAGCGCGAACACCAGCGCCACCATTACGACCGGTTCCCTGTCAAACCGCAACGGCGGCAGTATCGAAGCCCCGGACCTCACGCTGGACGTGAGCGGCACGGCCGACAACAACGGCGGCAGTGTGGCCGCGAACCAGCTCCAGGTCTCCGCGACCGACCTCATCAACGAGGGCGGCACGGTCACGCAGTACGGAACGGGGCCAATGGCCTTCAACGTCACGAACCTGTTCGATAACTCAGCTGGCGGCACGTTCCAGACCAACAGCACGAATTTCACGCTGTCCCCCGCTTCCGTCGACAACGATGGTGGTTCGATCCTGCACGCGGGGACTGGCCTCTTCACGCTCGATCCGGGTAATGGGTCGGGCTCGTTCTCGAATGTCGGCGGCAAGGTCATCAGCGCGGGCACCATCAACGCGCAGATGGGCGCTTTCAACAACGGCAGTGGCACGTTCGCCGCGCAGCAGGGCATGACGGTTGCCGTCCTGAACGGGATCAACAACACTGCCGGTCTGATGCGCTCGTTCGGCTCGCTCGACCTCACGACCGGCGGGGCCCTTACCAACGTCGGGGGAAGTGTCCAGGCGGGCACCAGCACGGCGGATGCCCCGACGCTCTCGGTGCAGGCAACCAGCATCGACAACACCCAGGGCGTCGTGAGCAACCTGGGTACGGGTAATACGTCGATACAGGGCGGCAGCCAGATCGTCAACGCGGCGGGCGTCGTGACGGGCAACGGCGCGGTGTCGATGGGTGCGTCGGATATCCAGAACACCCAGGGCGGCCAGGTGAGCGGCGCGAGCCTCGGGGTGCAGGCGGGCGACATCGACAACACCAGCAGCCAGATGGGCACGCTGCCGGGTTCGCAGGGCGATGCTGTCATCACGGCAACCGGCACCATCACGAACACGAACGGCCAGATGGGGGCCACGCACGACCTGACCCTGTCGGCCAGTACGCTGTCCGGCGGCGGCATCTATTCCGCCAGCAATGACGTGTCGGTAAACCTGCAGGGCGACTTCACGACCACGCCCGACCAGCAGTTCGACGCGGGCCACAACCTCACCTTCACGCTGCCGGGCACCTTCACCAACGGCGCCATCGTGGAAGCCGCGAACAACCTGGGCGTCAATGCAGGCGATATCGTCAACAGCGGCGCCATGATGGCGGGCGGCACGCTCGAAACGCACTCCAGTACCCTCACGAACACGGGCGCGATGGTGGGCGGCAGCGTCTCGCTCAATGCGACCAGCACCCTGTCGAACAGTGGCCCGAGCGCGCTGATCGGCGCGTCGGACAGCAGCGGCACGCTCGAGCTGCTCGCGCCCGACATCGAGAACGTCGACAACGTCACGGCGACCGACACGCAGGCAACCACCGCGATCTTTGGACTCGGCAGTGTCGTGCTGGCGGGCGGAAAGAATGCGGACGGCAGTTACACGAACGCGAACCTGATCGACAACGTCTCGGCGCTGATCCAGTCCTCGGCCGACATGGCGCTCTACGCGAACCAGGTGACGAACACGCGGCGCGTGATGACGACCTCGGGCTCCTACAGCGTGGCGCTCGATGCCAGCTCGTCGATCATCCAGCAGCTCGGCATCAGCCTGTCCGGGTGTACCGCCACCTACATGGCCGCATGCGGCCCCGGCAATCCGCAGGTGATGGGTTCCACGGGCGATCCGTCGATGATCGGCGGCGTGCCCACCGATCCGCCGCATGGGGGCCAGTGGAACAGCACCTACCAGTACACGACCTATACGGGCGTAGCGCTCGCGAACCTGATCACGGCCATCAGCCCGCAGTCGCAGATCATCTCCGGCGGAAACCTCAATGCGTCGTCGGTGGGGCTGTTCCAGAACTACTGGAGCGCGGTGGCGGCGGTCGGCAACATCGCCATGCCGGCCACGCTCGACCAGAACAGCTGGCAGGGCCAGCTTGCGCCCGGTGTGCAGGTCACGTATTCGGGCGAGTATCACTACGACAACTACGACAACAGCGAATACAACTGGCAACTGCCGTTCGGCAATGCCGGGTTCGTCACGCCCAATCCGGGGGGGTACAACCAGGCAGCGCCGGCCGATATCCGCACCTACGCCCTGCCGTCCTACGAATCGAGCTTCGTGGCTGGCGGCACGATCACCGGCACGGGCGTCAACATCGACAACACGGCCGGCAATGCCGGGATTCCGTCGATGAATCTCGCACCGGGCACGTCGCTGGCCGTCGGTATCGGGACGCTCAGCGGCGCGGCAGGCGGCACGAGCGCCGGCACCGGCCCGGTCAAGGGCGGCGGGGGCACGGTCGATCCGGCTATCGCGAGCGCCACGGCGCAGAACGTGCTGGACAATCTGACCATTCCGCAGGGCGGCCTCTTCCATCTGGATACCACGCCAGGGGCGCCGTACCTCATCGAGACCAATCCGGCCTTCACGAGCACGAATTCGTTTCTCTCCAGCAACTACTACCTGAACCTGCTGGGGTACAACCCGCAGACCACCGAAAAGCGCCTGGGCGACGGCCTCTACGAGCAGCAGCTCGTGCAGAACCAGATCACGTCGCTCACCGGCAAGGCGGTGCTCGGCCCCTACACCAACACGCAGTCGATGTATGAGGCGCTGATGGCCTCGGGCGCGTCGCTCGCGCAGTCGCTGAACCTGCCGCTCGGCATGGGCCTGTCGGCCGCCCAGGTGGCCGCGCTTACGTCGAATGTGATCATCATGCAGACGGAAGTCGTGGACGGACAGTCCGTGCTCGTGCCGGTCGTCTATCTCGCGCAGGCCAGCCAGCAGAACGTACAGGGGCCGCTGATCGGGGCGACGGACATCGACCTGCAGAACGCGCAGACCTTCACGAACAGCGGCACGGTGCAGGCCGGCAATACGCTTTCGATCAGCGGCCAGCAGATCAGCGACGCGTTCGGCGCGCTGAAAAGCGGTGGCCTGATGTCGCTGAACACGACAGGCGACATCGACTTCACCTCGGCGAACGTGAGCGCGGGCAGCCTTGCGCTGAACACGGGCGGCAACCTGATCCTCAACACGGCGACGAATACGCTGAACCAGGTTAGCGCTACGGGCGCGACGCGCGTGAACACGACGCTCGGCCCCATCGCGAACCTGGACGTGGCGGGCAACGCCTCGATCGTCACGGGCGGCAACTTCGGGCAGAACGGCAGTAATCTCAATGTCGGCGGCAATCTCGGCATGGCCGTGGGCGGCAACTGGGATATCGGCACGGTGCAGACCGGCGAGCACAAGGTGGTCGAGCGCGCGAACGGCGTGTCGAATACGGACATCAACAGCGCGACGGGCAGTACCATGAACGTGGGCGGGGTGTCTGAAATTGGCGTCGAAAACAACCTGACGGCGACCGGAGCAAACATCAACCTGGCCGGTGGCGGCGTTCTCGCGGCAAAGGGTGACGCGACGTTCCAGGCGGCCACAACCACGTCGACGGTCGACAGCAACGACTCGGGCAGCGATTCCCACGGCAGCTACGCGCAGACCTCGCACGTTTCCAGCCAGACGTTGACCGGCACGACGCTCAATGCCGGTAATTCGCTGACCGTCGCATCGGGCAACAATATCAACGTGACCGGGAGCACGATCAACCTCGCCCAGGGCACGGCGACGCTCGCAGCCGCCAACGACGTGAACATCGGCGCGGCGACCGCAACGCAGGTGGACAACTCGCAGGAGCAGCACAGCCACAGCAACATGGTGAGCGGCATGCAGGAGGCCAGCTCGCGCGACACGACCATCACACAGTCCCAGGGTAGCACGGTCTCGGCGGATGCCCTGTCGATCAGCAGCGGTCACGATATCAACGTGACGGGCAGCACGGTTGTCGGCACGAACAACGTGGCGCTCAGTGCGGCGAACAACGTGAACATCACCACGTCGCAGGACACGATGCAGTCCTCGGGCAGCCAGAAGGAAACGCATACGGGTCTCGGCACGAGCGGGCTGTCGGTGACGGTCGGCACGAACAAACTCGCCACGACCGACCAGGAGTCGAGTGTGACGAACAATGCGAGCATGGTCGGCTCGCTGGACGGCAGCGTCTCGGTTAGCGCGGGCAACAACCTGACCGTAACTGGCAGCGACCTGATCGCCGCGAAGAACATCACGGGCACCGCGGCGAACGTTACGATCAATTCGGCGACCAATACGGGCAACACGAGCCAGTCGCAGCAGACAGGCAGCAGCGGCCTGGCGATTGGCCTGGGCGGCAGCGTGGGCGATGCGATCAATGGTGCGTACCAGCAGGGTCAGTCGCTCGCGAGCGGCAGCAGCAATGGACGTGCGGATGCGTTGCACGCGATCGCGGCAGGCGGCGATGCGGCGCTGGCGAGCTACGGCGCGTACCAGATGGCGACGACCGGGGTTTCCCAGGCGGCGGGCGCGCCGAGCATCGGCGTGCAGGTCAGTGTCGGCTCAAGCCACAGCCAGAGCCAGTCGTCGGAGAACCAGACGACGCAGGTGGGTTCGAACGTGCAGGCGGGCGGCACGACCACCTTCGTTGCGACGGGCAACGGCACGGCGGGCAGCGGCAATGTGACGATTGCCGGTTCGAACGTGAGTGCCAGCGATGTCGTGCTGGCCGCGGCGAACCAGGTCAACATCGTGAATACGACGAACACCGATTCGACGCGCAGTTCGAATTCGTCGTCCGGGGCGAGCGTGGGCGTGTCCCTCACCACGAACGGCTTCGGGGTGTCGGCCTCGATGCAGAACGCGCACGGCGACGCGAACAGCGATGCGGCGACGCAGAATGCCTCGCACGTTACAGGGACGAACAGCGTCACGATCCTGAGCGGCGGCGACACGAACATCACCGGCTCCCAGGTGGCGGGCAACCAGGTGACGGCGGCCGTGGGCGGCAACCTCAATATCGCGAGCGTGCAGGACACGACGACGAGCGCAGCGCACCAGAGCAGCGCGGGCGGCGGGTTCAGTATCAGCGAGGCCGGCGGCAGCATCAGCGGCAGCGCGCAGAACGGGCACGCCGACGGCAACTACGCGCAGGTCAACGAGCAGGCCGGCATTGCGGCGGGCAGCGGCGGCTTCGACATCGGCGTCAAGGGCAATACGGGCTTGACGGGTGCGGTTATCTCCAGCACGTCCGACGCCTCGAGGAACAGCCTGACGACGGGCACGCTGACGTACAGCGATATCCAGAACCAGAGCCACTACGACGCGACGAGCAACGGGATCAGTGCCGGCGCTGGCTTCGGTAATACGGGCACGGCGATTGGTCCAGGCTCAGTGAGCGGCACCGGTAGTATCGCGCCGATGATGTCGCAGGACGCCAACGGGGACCAGAGCGCGACGACACGTAGCGCGATCAGTGCGGGCACGATCAACGTCACGAATCCCGGCGCGCAGACGCAGGACGTGGCGAACCTGAGCCGCGACACGACCAACACCAACGGCACCGTTGCGAATACGCCCGATGTGAACACCCTGCTCAACCAGCAGGCCGATACGATGCAGGCGGCGCAGGCAGCGGGCCAGGTCGTGGCGCAGGGTATCGGCGCCTATGCGAATTCGAAGGAACAGGCAGCGAAGGATGCTGGCGATTCCGCAACGGCCGACGCATGGGCCGAAGGCGGTACGGATCGTGTCCTCGCGCACATCGCGGGCGGCGCACTGATTGGCGGTCTGGGCGGTGGCGGCTTCGGCACGGCGGCTGCCGGGGCTGCGGGCGCGGGCGTATCGTCAGCGCTGGCAGGCAAGCTGAACAGCGTGGCGGATTCGATTGGTGGCGCGACGGGTTCCATGACGGTCGGCAACACCGTGTCGAACGTGCTGGCGGGTCTCAGCGGCGCGCTCGTCGGTGGTAGCGCGGGTGCGTTCACGGCGTCGAATGCGGACCTCTATAACCGCAATCAGACGAATGCCAATGGCACGGGGGGGACCGGTAGCCAAGCGCTCGACAAGGTGGAACAGTACGCCTCGGAGTTCGGCCAGGCGGCTCTGGACCTTGTTCCTGGTCATAAGATGGCCGACCAAGCGCAAACAGCGTTTGCGCTTGGTAATTACGGCATGGGAGTGGCACTAGCTATTGGTTCTATCGGCGACGCCGCAATGGGAGTGCTTACGGGCGGCGAGAGCGATGCAATTTCTTCAGCGGTCGGTAGAGCGACAAGTGAAATTGCCACCGCCGATGGTGCTACTAACGTCACCAATGGTCTGAACTTGAACAAGTCCTTGGCGAGTCAGCAGCAACTTTCAGAGCTAACGGGTGCAGTTACGACGGTCGCTGGCAACGGTTCAAATACCACTCTACGTGATGCGCCTCGTTTGGTGGCTGAGTATGGGGGCAATCCGAGCGATTGGAGTAAAGTTACAAGTTCGAGTTATACAGCGGCTGATGGAACCCAATACGAAATTCATGCCTATAAGAATGCCGTAACGGGTGAAATTGTAGAACCCAAAACCATCGTTACCGGAAAGTGAAAAGTATGAACGATAGTGCAACTCAAGCGCGTCAGCATTTTCTGGATCTGTTGTTTTCGATGCTAGATGGTCGGCTTTCATATTTCGAAGGGGCCGCACAGGTACTTAATATTGATCGGCGCCTGCTCGGTATCCCAGAACGGGATACCGACTTCGAAAAATTCGTGCTGATTAGATCTGAGACGGATCATCTTCCACTGCGCCAACAGCAATCACTCTGGTCGGCTGACGCGTTGGAAAAGCTTCGAGGCGAATTCGCTCAAACCGAGGAGTGGGCGAAAACCTTTGCGCCAGAGGCGTGCAATAACCTAATTGCGAGACTCAAGAAGGGTTAATCGAAAAGGAAGTACCTCGCAAGCTGCATTAAGGATTCCAATCATTGATGAATGTAAAAAAGAGGCTGGCGGCGTTGCCGCTCGCAGCCCTGATACCGCTCGCGCCCCACGCACAAGAGACCCCACCTGATGTTGCCGCTGCGGCCCGCGCAAACGCGCTGCAAAACCAGCAGATCCAGCAGCAGCGCGACGCACAGCAGCGCGCGGCGACCGTCGCCACACCCGCTGTCCTCTCGGAAGCGCCTGCAGCAGGAACATGGCCGGTGCTGCCCGCCGAGACGCCGTGCTTCCGCATTGATACGTTCACCGTCGAGGTGCCCGATACGCTGCCCGAGGCGCAGCGCACGAAAGGCGCATCAGCCTTGCCCATGGACCGGTTCGCATTCCTGCACGACTGGTTGCAGCACTACCGGGGGCAATGCATCGGCAAACAGGGCCTCGACGTACTCACAAAAGATCTGCAGCGCGAAATCCTGAGCCGCGGCTACGTCACCACGCGCGTCCTGCTCGCACCGCAGGACCTGTCTAAAGGCGCGCTGAAATTCTCCCTCATCCCCGGCGTCATCCGTCATCTGGAGTTTGTAGACCCCTCCACGCGCGGAACCTGGAAGAGCGCATTTCCTGCGCGCGACGGCGACGTGCTCCAGTTGCGCGATCTTGAACAGGGCCTGGAGCAGATGAAGCGCCCCGCGAGCCAGGATGCCACCATGCAGATCGTACCCGGCACCGTGCCCGGCGAAAGCGATGTCGACATCACCGTGAAGCGCTCGAAGCCCTGGACGTTCGTGGCCTCGGTCGACAACTCGGGCCAGCGCGCCACCGGCAAACTCCAGGGCAACGTATCGCTCGGCATCGACAATCCGCTCGGCTTGAACGATATCTTCTCGGTCGGTGCGAACCAGGACCTCGAATTCGCCGATCACGGCCTGGGCTCGCACGGCTTCAACGGTTCGTATTCGATCCCCTGGGGCTACTGGACGGCCACGCTCTACGGCAACACGAACACGTACTACCAGCAGATCGCGGGCGCGAACCAGACCTTCGTGTCGAGCGGCAACGCGCAGACAGCAGCCCTGAAAATCCAGCGGGTCATCAGCCGCAGCCAGAACGACGTACTCGGCCTCGAATTCCAGTTGATCAAGCGCTGGGGCGCGAGCTTTATCGCGGACACGACGATTCCGCAACAGGACCGCAACAACACGTTCATTGAAGGCGGCGTGACCGACCGGCACTATTTCGGCGCCGCTCAATTCGATGGCACGCTCGCGTACCGCCAGGGCATCGGGGGACTCGGGGCAACGCCCGACCCGGACGCGGGCGATGGCACACCGCAGATGGCCACGTACCGCTTCCACATGGCGACGCTCGACGCGAATCTCTCGGTGCCGTTCGCGGTCGGGAGCCAGCCGCTGCGCTACGTTGCGACCGTGCACGGCCAGTACACGGGCGACACGCTGTTCTACATCGACGATCTGAGCATCGGCGGGCGCTACACCGTGCGCGGCTTCGACGGCGAACAGATGCTCGCCGCCGGGCGCGGTTTCTACTGGCGCAACGAACTGCAAATGCCGATCGGACAGACGGGGCAGTCGCTCTACGCGGGCGTCGATTACGGCCATGTTTTCGGCCCGGGGACGGAAGTGCTGGTGGGAACGCAACTGGCGGGAGCGGTCATCGGCATCCGGGGCGGTCTGCCCATCCATATCGGCACGCTCTCCTGGGATCTTTTCGCGGGCACGCCGATCTACAAGCCGGACGGGTTCGATACCGCGCGGGTGACGCTGGGGTTCCAGGTGATCGGGCAATTCTGACCGTTGCCCGGGGAAAACGCTGGCGGCTTTCGCTCCCGATCAATCCGCAGGCAAAGTAACCGGAACCCGCATCCGGTAAAACGAAACCGCCTGAATCGCGAGCGTGCACAGAATCGCGCTGCCGTAAGCAACCGGCAGATTCACGCGCGGCAGCGCGAGGCTCAGCACATAGAAAAACGCAGCGAACCCCAGCAGCCCCGCCACCATGCCGCGCATCAATTGCTGCGCGGGTGCATGACCGATCATCCGGTGTGCGAACACGGCAAGAATGATGGCCATGAACGGGAACGACGCGAGCACACCGCTCGCTTCAGGACCGACATAAGGCGCAATCATCGTCACGCTGACCACGAGCGTCGCAATGAGCACCATCCGCGAGGGCAAGTCCCACCACGGCGGATCGAGCCGGCCGCTTTGGGCTACCTTGCGGGGCATGAGACTGAGCGCGAGGGCCGCGGCAAGAACGGCAACCAGGAACAGGCCGGTTTCCGGCAACGCACTGCGTTGCAGAAGGATGGCCACGGCGGCAAACGTCGCGCTGGCGCCGGCAAGAGCCACGGGCCATCCCCGGGTCGCCAGCCGGCAATAGGCAAAGCAAAAGGCCGCTTGCGCAGCCGTTGCGACCAGCGACCCGGCCGTGGCCTGGGCCGCAAAGGCGGGCCCATGCTCCAGCGCCAGAAACACGGAGATCGGCCCCGAAGTGAGCGGCAGGCCCACCAGCAATCCGCCCACCGCTTCGCCCCAGCGGCGAACGGCAAGACTTGCGGCCAACAGCAACAGCGGCGTAACAACGAGCTTGAAAACCAGAAGATCCATGATGAACGAACGATGCGGCAAGCATCGGCCTTGCAATAGGTAGTAAGGGATTCGTACCCCCGATATTGCGGGCAGCCGCCGTGCCTGACAAACCATTTCTCGTCATATAACGTTTACCGGCCTGATCTGATCTCGTCGAGTTCGCAACCGCCGCCATCACCAGCATGAATGCCTGCGTATTAAAAAAATAAACTTCATCAATACCCGTGCCGTCGCTATGCTGGCTTCATCCTCTTCCCGGCGGACTTTGCGATGGCGGAACTCTATCTGGTGCGGCACGGGCAGGCGTCGCTCGGCACCGACAACTACGATCAGCTTTCGACCACAGGCGAGCAGCAATGCGTCTGGCTTGGCGAGCACTTTGCCCGCAACGGCATTCGCTTCGACCGGATCGTCTGCGGCACGCTGCGACGCCACGCGCAAACGCTCGATGCGATCCGGCGCGCGCTGCCCGGCCTGCCCGCGGAACGCGAGATTCATCCGGGGCTGGACGAATACGATTTCCACGCGCTCTTTCGCGCCCTCGGCGACGAACACCGCGGGCTCGCCGAATCCGTCAACGGCAATCCGCGCGACTTCTTCAAGGCCTTGCGTCAGGTCCTCCATTTATGGACCGAAGGCGCGCTCGACGAACGCGTGCCCGAAACGTGGCAAGCCTTCCAGCAACGCGTGGCCGACGCGCGCGCGACGATCCAGCGGGGCGAGGCCCAGCGCGTGCTGGCAATCACTTCGGGCTTCAATGTCGTCTCGCATCTCGACGAGCCGCAACGCCGCGAGTTCCAGACCTACGGTTGATTCCCCGTCGTTCACCCGACATGCAGTGAAATTCCGCATCGAAGCCTATGACCAGCGAACACGCCAGCCTTCCGCTCGATGTCGAGCGGCTCACGCAGTATCTGCAGCAGCACCTCGCCGGCTTTCGCGGCCCGGTGCGCGCGACGAAGTTCGCGGGCGGCCAGTCCAACCCGACCTTTCTGCTCGACACGCCCAGCGGCCGTTATGTGCTGCGCCGCCAGCCGCCTGGCGAGTTGCTCAAGTCGGCGCATGCCGTCGACCGTGAATTCCGTGTGTTAGAAGCGCTCGCGCCGACGCCGGTGCCGGTCGCCCAGGCCGTGCATCTGTGCGAGGACCGCACGGTGATCGGCAGCATGTTCTATCTGATGAGCTACGAAGCGGGGCGCATCTTCTGGAATCCGGCGCTTCCCGAGGTCGACCGGGATACGCGGCGCGACTACTACGCGTCTATCGTGGCAACGCTCGCCGCGCTTCACAACGTCGATATTCACGCCGTCGGTCTCGCCGATTATGGGCGCCCCGGCAACTATTTCCAGCGTCAGATCGAGCTCTGGACGCGGCAATACCGGGCCGCCGAGACGGAGCGCCTTGCTTCGATGGAAGCGCTGATCGACTGGCTGCCGGCGCATTGCCCTCCCGACGACCCGCACCCTACCCTCGTGCATGGAGACTTTCGCATCGACAATCTCGTCTTCGCCAACGACGCGCCGCGCGTGCAGGCGGTGCTCGACTGGGAACTCTCGACGCTGGGCAATCCGCTTGCGGATCTTGCTTACTTTTGCATGTGCCTGCGTTTGCCTTCGAAGGGGCACATCACCGGACTGCTCGGTCAGGATCGTGCCGCGCTCGGCATCCCCGAAGAAGACGAGATCGTCGCGCAGTACTGCGAACTACGCGGCTTGCCCGGCATCGCCCACTGGAACTTCTATCTGGCGTTCAGTTTCTTCCGGCTTGCCTCGATTGCCCAGGGCGTAAAGGCGCGCGCCATGCAGGGCAACGCTTCGAGCGCCGATGCTCACGAGGTGGGCGGGATGGTCGAGCCGCTCGCCAGGCTCGCCGCGGACCTGCTCGCCTGACACACCAAGCCATTCAACCCGAACCAGGGAAACGACATTGAGCACGAACCTCTTTGACCTCACGGGCAAAATCGCCCTCGTGACCGGCGCCAGTCGCGGTATCGGCGAAGCCATCGCAACGCTGCTGGCCGAACAAGGCGCTCATGTGATCGTCTCGAGCCGCAAGCTCGACGACTGCGAAGCGGTTGCCGCAAGCCTGCGCGCAAACGGCAAGAGCGCCGAAGCCTTCGCATGCCACGTCGGCCGCATGGACGACATCGCGGCCATCTTCGCCCATATCCGCGAAAGGCATGGCCGCCTCGACATTCTCGTCAACAACGCGGCGGCCAACCCCTATTTCGGCCATATCCTCGATACCGACCTCGCCTCCTACAACAAGACCGTTGAAGTGAACGTGCGCGGCTACTTCTTCATGTCGGCGGAAGCCGGCAAGATGATGAAGGCGCAGGGCGGCGGCGCCATCGTCAATACGGCCTCGGTCAACGCGCTGCAACCCGGCGACATGCAGGGCATCTACTCGATCACGAAAGCCGCGGTCGTCAACATGACCAAAGCGTTCGCAAAGGAGTGCGGACCGTTCGGTATCCGTGTGAATGCGCTGCTGCCCGGTCTCACGAAGACGAAGTTCGCCGGCGCACTGTTCGAGAACAAGGCGCTCTACGACCGCTGGATCAACGAAATCCCGCTGCGCCGCCACGGCGAACCGCGCGAAATGGCCGGCACCGTGCTCTATCTCGTCTCCGACGCGTCGAGCTACACCAACGGCGAATGCATCGTCGTCGATGGCGGCCTGACGATCTAGCACTCCGTACGGAAGGAACCCGAAATGAATTTCGCTTATAGCCCCAAAGTTGAAGACCTGCTGCGCCGCGTGCGCAGCTTCATGGACGAACATATCGTGCCGCGCCACCAGCAATGGCTGGAAGAGGTGCATGCGGGGCACTACCCCGTATCGTTCATGGAAGACCTCAAGGCCATCGCCAAAGCCGAGGGCCTGTGGAACCTCTTCCTGCCGCACCTGAAGGACGACGAACCAGGCACGCGCCTCACGAACCTCGAATATGCCCCGCTGGCCGAAGTCATGGGCCGAATCTCCTGGGCGCCCGAAGTGTTCAACTGCAACGCGCCCGACACCGGCAACATGGAGCTGCTGCACATGTTCGCGACGCCCGCGCAGCGCGAGCAGTGGCTCGTGCCGCTGCTGGAAGGCACGATCCGTTCGGCCTTCGCGATGACCGAGCCCGACGTGCCCTCTTCCGACGCCACGAACATCACGACGTCGATCCGGCGCGACGGCGACGACTACGTGATCGACGGCCGCAAGTGGTTCATCACGAACGCGGCGCACCCGAACTGCAAGCTCTTCATCGTCATGGGCAAGACCGATCCCGATGCGGAGAGCCATCGCCAGCAGAGCATGATCCTCGTTCCGGTGAACACGCCGGGTGTGACGATCGTGCGCAATATTCCGGTCATGAATCACGTTTCACCGGAAGGCCATTGCGAGGTGACGTTCAGGAACGTTCGCGTGCCGGCGTCGAACCTGCTGGGCGAAGAAGGCAGCGGCTTCGCGCTCGCGCAGGCGCGGCTCGGGCCGGGGCGCATTCACCACTGCATGCGCTCGATCGGCGCGGCGGAACTGGCGCTCGAACTGATGATCGAGCGCGCTCAGGAGCGCAAGGCGTTCGGCAAGTACCTGCACCAGCATGGCACGGTGGGCGAATGGATTGCGAAGTCGCGCATCGAGATCGAACAGGCGCGGCTGCTCGTGCTGAAAACGGCGTGGCTCCTCGACGAAGTGGGCGCGAAAGCGGCGCGTAAAGAAATTTCGATGATCAAGGCGCTGATCCCGCAGATCCACACCACGGTCTGCGACCGCGCGATGCAGGTGTTCGGCGCCATGGGCCTGAGCCCCGACACGCCGCTCGCCGACCACTGGACCTGGGGCCGCGCACTGCGCTTCGCCGACGGCCCCGACGAAGTCCACTTGCAGGCCATTGCTCGCATGGAGATTGGCGCAAGCAAAGCGGAGCTCGGCTCGACGGCGGCGTACCTGAACATCCCGCCGCGGGATTGAACGACCAGAAAGACGCGGCCGAACGCATCGCCACGACGCCTCTCGTTTATGATGGTGGGCAAACGGAGGCAGTGCGATGCGTTCACCGAAGCGGGACTTGAACCTGTTCGTCGTATTCGAGTCGATCTACGAAAAGCGCAATCTGACCCGCGCCGCAGAGGCGCTCTTCATCACCCAGCCGGCGGTCAGCAATGCGCTGGCCCGCATGCGCAAGGCGTTCAATGATCCGCTCTTCGTGAGCACGCCATCCGGCATGGTGCCCACGCCGCTCACCGAAAACATCATCGGCCGCGTGCGCGAAGCATTGCAATTGCTGGAAGCGAGTGCGACCGAAGGCGACGTTTTTGTTCCGGCCACCTCGGAGCGCACCTTTCGTCTGAGCATGCCGGATTTGACGGAAGCGATCCTGCTGCCCGCGCTTGGCGAACTGCTTCAGCAGCAGGCGCCTGGCATGAGCCTGGAGTGCTATTTCACACCGCGCAGCGAACTGTCCGCGGCGCTTGCGACCGGCAAGATCGACTTTGCGATCGACGTGCCGCTCATCGACGACCCGCAGTTGCATACCATGCCGCTAGGGAGCGACCGCTATGCGTGCCTGCTGCGCCACGACCACCCGTTCGCGGGCGACACGCTGAGCCTCGACGACTATCTGGCGCTCGGCCACATTCAGGTGTCGAGCCGCCGCCAGGGAAGCGGGTTCGTGGATGCGGAGCTGAAGAAGCTCGGCAAGGCGCGGCGCATCCAGATGCGCGTGCAGCACTACATGGTGGCGCCGCTCGTGGCCCTGCGCACCGATCTCGCGCTGACCGCGCCGATCCAGCTTCTGCAACGGCATGACGCGCGAATTCTGGAATTGCCATTCGGGCTGCCACGGCTCGAATGGCACCTGTACTGGCATCGCAGCAGCGAACAGGATCAGGCCAGCATCTGGCTGCGCCGCAAGGTGATCGACCTGTTGAGCGACCGGGCCAGCGTGCCGGAGCAGCCGGAACGCAAACGCCGCAGGGCGCGCACCCGCACGTAGCACCCTCGCGTAGCAGCCCTTAGCATCGCTTGGCGCCCCAGCCACAACCCTCACTGCGCGGCGCGCATTTGCGCCGCCGGCTCCGTGCTCACCGTGCGTTGCGAAACGAGTATGCCTATGGCGGCCAGAACCGCCGGCACGGCAAGCATCCCGAGAACGGCGCCGAATTGCCAGCCGAGTCCCAACAGCGCGCCGCCAATGGCGGAGCCGAAAATGCTGCCGAAGCGGCCCATGCCCAGCATCCAGCTCACGCCCGTCGCGCGCGCGACCGTCGGGTAGCGGCCCGGCGCATAGGCGTTGAGGCCTGTTTGCGCGCCGCTCATGCAGAAGCCCGCGGCGAACACGAGCAGCGCGAGCGACGAGGACAGCGCGCCCATCGCGCCCAGCACCAGCACGCAGATCCCGCCGCCCACGTACGCGACGCTGATGACCCGCGCGGGGCGCACCTTGTCCATGATCCAGCCCACGAGCACGGCACCGATCGTCCCGCCAATCTGGAACATGGCCGTCACGTTGGCCGCCACGGTCATGGAAAGACCCGCGTCCTTGATCAGCGTCGGCAGCCAGCCGGTCAGCAGATAGATAACCAGTAGTCCCATGAAATACGTCACCCACAGGGCGATCGTCATTACCCCGTAGCCGTGCGAGAACAGCACGCCGATAGGCTTGCGAGTGGGCAGCGGCGGCTCGGTCGAAACGAAGGTCTCGTCGCCGTGAAAGCGCGCCCCCGTGACCCGGCTGAGCACCGCGCCAATGCGTGCCGACGAAGCGCCGCGCACGGCGAGAAGGCGTGCCGATTCGGGCAAAAGCCAGATCTGCAGCGGCACGAGCGCAAGCGGCACGGCGCCGCCGAAAATCAGCACGGCACGCCAGCCGTGCGCCGGAATCAGCCAGCCGGCGGCAAAGCCGATCAGCGCCGACCCCAGATTGAAGCCCGTGAACATGATCGTGATGAGGAGCGCGCGCTTGCGTTGCGGTGAGTACTCCGAGAGCAGCGTCGTCGAGTTGGGCATGGCTGCGCCCAGACCGATGCCGCTCAGAATCCGCAGCAGCGCCATCGATGCCGGCGACTGCGTGAAGGCCGTGAGAATCGTAAAGACACCGAACAGAAACACGGAAGCCACGAGCACCCACTTGCGGCCGATGCGGTCCGACGCCGGGCCCGCGGTCAGCGCGCCGATCACGAGGCCGATAGGCGCGGCGCTCATGACGAGCCCGAACGCCGGCCGCGAGATGGCCCACTCGTGAATGACGGAAGGCGCCACGAAGCCCATGATGGCCACGTCCATCCCGTCGGCGGTCACGGCAAGAAAGCACAGCGCCACCAATAGCCACTGCCAGGCCGAAATGGGACGTTCGTCGATGAACGCCTTGATATCAATCGTCTTGCTGGTCGACATCTGTTGTCTCCTCTCTCTTTGTAGTGAGATCCGCCGCCGAAGCGGCATACCTTCTTCAATCCAGACCCGAATCCATGGCAGTCCTATCCGTGTCCACGCACAGGTGCTTCCATGCCGTGGCGTTGCCGGATCTCGTCGCCTGGCGGTGCAGCGACAAAGTCGAGAAAGCCCTGCGCGGCCAGGCGCTGCGAAGTCGCGGCGGTACACGCGGCGGCGAACACCGTCACGAGCTGGATGTCGTCCGGCAATGCGCCGGCAATCTGCACACCCGGAACGTTGACGAGTTCGCTGAACTGCTGAAAACCCAGTTCCACTTCGCCGCGCGCGAGCAGCGCGGCCACCGGCACACCCGGCGGCGCCTGCACGAGGCGTTCGGTGACGGTCTGCGCCATGCCCCAGCGATCGAGCAGCTTCGCGAGATGCGCGCCGCTCGGTCCCGTCGAATAGCCGATGCGACGCGCCTCCTGCACCGCGCGACGCACGGCGTCCTCATCGTGCAGACCGGGAAGCGCAGCGCCGGCCGGCACCGCGATCGCCACGCCCGAACGCGCCACCTCGACCCGCGTGCCGAGGTCGACGTGCCCTTGCACGCCAAGACGCGCGAGCGCATCGTCGGCGAGCACCACGAAATCGAACGGCTCGCCTTCGGCTACGCGGCGCGCCGCCTCCACGCCGCCCACCGACTCGATGTACGGCACCGTTCCCTCATCGCCGGCCAATCGCGAGCGCCAGGCCTCGACGAAGTCCGCAAGAACGAGGCGCGTCGCCATCGACGAAATACCCATGAGCGCCGGCTGCCGTGCCATGATTGCCGCCATCAGTCGATGTAGCGCAGGCCCAGCTTTTCGAGCGGCTCGCGCATCTTGTACATGTCGAGGCCAAGCACGCCCGAAGCCAGCTTCGCGCGCTTTTCCTCTTCCAGCGCCTCGCGCGCGCTGGCCTTGTCCAGCGTGTCCGGCGCCTTCGCAGCGGGCACGACCGCCACGCCGTCGCTGTCCGCCACGATCACGTCGCCCGGGTGCACGAGCGCGCCCGCACAGACCACCGGAATGTTCACCGAGCCGAGCGTCGCCTTGATCGTGCCTTTCGCCGAAATCGCCCTGCTCCACACCGGGAAATCCATTTGCTGCAAGACGCTCACGTCGCGCACGCCGCCGTCGATGACGAGCGCCCGCGCGCCGCGCGCCTTGAAGCTCGTGGCGAGCAGATCGCCGAAGTAGCCGTCGGTGCAATCCGCCGTGACGCCCGCCACCACGACGTCGCCAGGGCGGATCTGTTCGGCCGCCACGTGCAGCATCCAGTTGTCGCCGGGATGCAGCAGCACCGTGACCGCCGTGCCCCACGCGCGCGCGCCGGCATAGATGGGCCGCATGTACGGCTTCATGAGGCCCGTGCGGCCCATGGCTTCATGCACGGTCGCGCTGCCGAGCGCGCCGAGCCCGTCTGCCGCGCGGCTATCCGCGCGCGCGATGTTGCGATAAACGACTCCGAGTTCGTACATGGTCAGCGTCCTTGTGCCTTGAGCGCGGCGTCGAGGCGCGGATACACGCGCCGCGCGTTGCCTTCGTAAATCTTGTAGCGCTGATCGGGATTCATTTCGGATGCCTCGATATAGCGCCTCGTGTCGTCGAAATAGTGGCCGGTTTGCGGATCGATGCCGCGCACGGCGCCGATCATCTCGCTCGCGAACAGGATGTTGTCGACGGGAATCACTTTGGTAAGCAGATCGATGCCCGGCTGGTGATAGACGCAGGTATCGAAGAAGAGGTTGTTCAGCAGATGCTCTTCGAGCAGCGGCTTCTTCAGCTCCTGCGCAAGACCGCGGAAGCGGCCCCAGTGGTACGGCACGGCACCGCCGCCATGCGGGATCACGAACTTGAGCGTGGGAAACTCGCGGAACAGGTCCGACGTGAGGCATTGCATGAACGCCGTGGTGTCCGCGTTCAGGTAGTGCGCGCCCGTGGTGTGGAAGCATGCATTGCAGCTCGTGCTCACATGCACCATCGCCGGAATGTCGTACTCCACCATCTTCTCGTAGAGCGGGTACCAGTAGCGGTCGGAGAGCGGCGGGCTTGTCCAGTGTCCGCCCGACGGGTCGGGATTCAGGTTGACCGCCACGTTGCCGTACTGCTCCACGCATTTCACGAGCTCGGGAATACAGGTGGCGACGTCCACGCCGGGACTCTGCGGCAGCATCGCGGCCGGAATGAAGTGCTGCGGAAACAGCTGGCTCACGCGGTAGCACAGTTCGTTGCAGATCGCGGCCCAACTGCTCGACACTTCGAAATCGCCGATGTGATGCGCCATGAAACTCGCGCGGGGGCTGAACACGGTGAGATCGAGACCGCGTTCGCGCATGAGGCGCAGCTGGTTCTGCTCGATCGATTCGCGCAACTCGTCGTCGCTGATTTTCAGCTCGGACGCCCGGGGCATGTCGGCCGGGTTGGCGATGCCTGCGATCTGGCGGTTGCGCCAGGCCTCCAGCGCCTTGGGCGCCGTCGTGTAGTGACCGTGGATATCGATAATCATGAACAATCCTTTGGCATTCGCGCCGCCCTGGTGAGCCGTCGCGACAGATTGAACATGAAGATAAGGAGCCGGTCAGTGGTCCGGCTATGCGGGGTTAACCAGAAATCAGGGGAGCCGCGGGGGCCGTCCGGGGGCCCTGGAGGCGTGCCCGATGCCTACCGCGCGGGGCGCTTCGCCTTGCGGGACAAGGCTTGTCTTATCTTGAGGCGAGGGAGTACGAACGCGCTTACGATCCGCTCGCGCGCACGGTCTCCCATAAACAGAATCGATACCGCATGAAAGAGTTCGCAATCGCCGCGCCGGCGGTATGGGCAAGGTTGCGCTCAGGCGAAGCCGCGCAGCATCGCGACCTGCTCGCGCCACCGCGCGAGCACCCTCTCCGGCTCGTGCAGACGGAACATCACGCCGCTTAGGACCTCTGCGTATTTCGCGCGATGCTCGTGAACTGCCTCGATCGTCACCCGGAACACCGTGAGATCGAGTGCCGTCTGATGCTCCGCCACGATGCTCGCGCGGCCGCGTATTTCCAGCAGCGCGCCGTCGTGGACGAGCGACAGCGTCAGCCGGCCATCGCGATGCAGATTCCGGGCCGTGTTCGACTGCGGCCAGATCGCAACGAGCAATTCGGCCGGCCCCACGGCGAGCATCTCGCCGACACTCAACTGCGCCGCATGCGGCCAGCCATCGGAACCGAGCGTCGAAAGGCGGATCGCCTCGCCGAGGCGCGCTTCGAGATGGTCGCCGTCGAGATCCTGCAACACCTGCTGCGGCAATACGTCGGTAACAGGCGCCGCGTTGCGCATAACCTCGCGTTCGTCCATCGGTTTCTCCTTGCCTCGGGCTGTCAACGTTGCATTAGACTCGACCGAGACGCCTCGATGCAAGGCGAACCGGACCCCTCTCACCATTCGGCCACGATCTTGCCGAAATGATTGCCGCCTTCCTGGAAGCGGAACGCCTCGGCCAGTTGCTCCAGCGCGAAGCTGCGGTCGATGACCGGACGCACGCCGGTCTGCTCCAGTGCCGCAACGTACTCCTGCTGCTGGCGGCGGCTACCCACGATAAGCCCCTGCAGGCGAGCTTGCCGCGCCATCAGCATCGAAGTCGGAACCTCGCCCTGCCGGCCGGTCAGCACGCCGATGAGCGAGATGTGGCCGCCCACGCGCACCGCGTGGATGGACTGCGCCAGCGTACCCGGGCCGCCTGGCTCGATGACGTGATCCACGCCATGCCCGCCGGTCAGTTCGCGCACCGCCTTGCCCCAATCGGCGCGCTGGCGGTAGTTGATGCCGTGGTCGGCCCCCAGTGCGCGAGCGCGATCGAGCTTCTCGTCGGACGAGGATGTGACGATGACCTGCGCGCCCATCGCCTTCGCGATCTGCAAGGCCATGATCGAAACGCCGCCTGTACCGAGTGTCAGCACGACATCGCCCGCCTTCAGCTGAGCGTCGCCCACCAGCGCGCGCCAGGCGGTGAGCCCGGCGGTGGTGATCGTCGCCGCTTCCGCGTGGCTCCAACCGCGCGGCGCGCGAGTGAAGGCACTGGCTGGCCGCACCGCGTACTGCGCGGCGTAGCCGTCGATACCGTCGCCGGGCGTGCCGGCAAAACTGCCTACGGCGTCGAACGCGGGACCGGCCGGCCACTGCGGAAAAAAGCAGGACACCACATGATCGCCGGGCTGGAACTCCGTGACGCCGGCGCCCACGGCCTCCACCACGCCGGCACCGTCGGCCATCGGCACGCGGCCGTCGGCGGTCGGAATGCTGCCGTTGGCGACCAGCAGGTCGTGGAAATTCAGTGACGTGGCATGCAGCGCGACGCGAATCTCGCCTGCGCCGGGCTGCCCCGGATCGGCCAGATCGCGAATCTCCAGGCGATCGAGACCGCCCGGTGCCTTGACAACGATGGCTTTCACGACTGCTTATCCTGAAGGGCCGCCGCGACGAGGCCGTCCAGCCAGTCCTGGTGACCGTTGATCATCGGGTTCGGTTTGGACTCGCGCAATTCCTGCGCCGGCTTGCCCTTCTGCGTCTCCTGCGTGAGGATGCGCACGCGACCGCCGTCGAGATCCTCCACGAGCCACGCATGGTGCACGTCGAGACGCGCCGCGGTACCTTCCTCGCCCACCCAGCCGTGCCAGGCCACGCGGCCGGGCTGACCGCCAGCCGGGGGAATGTATTCGCTGCACCGCGCCTCCACCGGGAATCCGAACGTCTCGAAGTAAAAACGTGCGCCGTTTCCGAGTTCGGGGCCCTTGCCGTCGTAAAAGCGGATATTGGCCGAATTTGCGTAGTAGGCGGGCCAGCGCGACGGCGTGCCCAGCAGCGGCCAGACATCGGCCGCGCTCAGGCCCGCCACGATCACTTCGTTCGACGCGTAATTGTCGGTAAAGCCCGGCACGTAGCCCTCGGGCCAGATGATTGCGTTCATTTTCATTCGGCAGCTCCTTGATGACACCGCTCATGATCGGCGCTATGCTGGAATAAATCCAATCGCAATAATTTATTTTTGCCATCATGAACAGTGATATCAGGACGATGGACCTGAATCTCCTCAAGGCGCTGGATGCCCTGCTCGACGAACGCAGCGTCACACGCGCAGCGGCGCGGCTTTCGCTGACCCAGCCCGCCGTGAGCGGCATGCTCACGCGCCTGCGCGAGCGCTTTGCCGATCCCCTGTTCGTGCGCACCCAGCGCGGCATCGTGCCGACCGCTCGCGCACTGGAACTGGCGGGCCCCGTCAAGCAGATCCTGAACGAAATCGAAGGCCTGCTGCGCCCGCCCGCGTTCGATCCCGCCACCGCCGACATGGTGTTGCCCCTCGCCGCCACCGACTACGCGCTGCGCGCGGTCGTCGTGCCTTTTCTTTCGGTGCTCCGGCGCGAGGCGCCCGGCATTCGCATTGCCGTGCTGCCCGTTCAGGACACGCGGCTGCACACGCAGCTGGAACGCGGCGAAATCGACCTGGCGCTGGTTACGCTGGACAGTGCGGCGGCGGACCTGCACGCGCGGCGCCTGTTCGACGAGCGCTACGTCTGCATCATGCGCGCGGATCATCCCGGCGCCGTGAGAGGCCGGCTCACGCTGGACCGGTTCTGCACGCTGGACCATGCTTTGGTCTCCTATACAGGCGGCAGCTTCGAGGGCGTGACCGACGCAGCATTGGCCCGGCTCGGGCGCAAGCGGCGCGTTGCCCTTTCGGTGACGAGCTTTCTCGTGCTGCCCGAGATCCTGCGCCAGAGCGACCTGATCGCGGTGGTGCCGAGCCGGCTGGCCGCGCATACCGATGGCCTCGTGCAGTGCGAACCGCCGCTCGACATACCGGGCTTCAGCAAATACGCGGCGTGGCACGAACGCACGCATCACGATGCGGGGCATCGCTGGGTGCGGGAACGGCTTTTTGGAGTCTGCGAGGATTTGCCCGATGAGCGGGTGGTGGGGGCGGGTAACGCCAGGCGACAGCGTAGGGGAGCGGGTGTCAAGCCTGGAGGAAGGTAATGCACTTTCCAGCTGCCCCTGACACTCCCCTTGAAGGGGTTTAGCACGCGCGCACCTGTACCAGCAAAGTCATCGACATTGCGCGTTACCACCGTCAGGTCATGAATCACCGCAGTCGCGGCGATCGATGCAAGCATTGCCACACCGCGGCGACCCGATGCGCAGTCAACGACCGTGGCGCCATGTATGCCGAGCTGCTTCGCCCCGTGCAGCAGCCGCTCCGTGACCATTTGATGGCCATGACGGCGATTTTGCCCGGTGTAGAACATTAGCTGGTAGCCGTTCATCTCCGCTGTCCCTCCGCCAATCGGTGCCGCAAGCTTTCCAAAAAAATTCCAGTGCATCGCCTGCGCTTCAGCGCAGGCTGCAAAACGGTCACAGGTCTCACGGTTTCACCGGACGTGAATGCATTCAACCCACGCGATCAAAATCAGGATTTACCCTTTATATGGAAAACGAGGGCAACCCGAACACGGCACTGATAACCCGGCCGAGGCGCCATTTTTGTCAAGGCTTTTCTCATGCAAAGGGCCAGACTTATTTACTGGAAATTTTCCGCTCCATAACCCATCGAACTGTCATCTTCGTGACTTGACCGCCCCGCGCACCGGCCCTCCAAAGGCCTCGCCCCAAAGAAAGTCCAACCGTTCGTTTTTTAAAACCACCTCAATGTCGATCTAGAACAACATGTAAAACGTTAAAATCGGCAAATGCATTTGGCAAACCTTTGACTTTCTAGAGATTTATGTTACCTTGCGCCTCCTAAAGAGGGAGTCAACAGCACCGCGCACTGGGCCACGCTTCGTCGGAATTCAGTAATTCCATTGACCGATTTATGCGCGCTGAAGTGTTCTCCGCCGACTAAATTCTTACCGGGTATGGAAAGTTGGCAAGTCTTGTACATAAGATCGCGCTGCGCGCGCGACTCACGGGCCGGTTGCCGGGGATTTTTGGGATAAGACGCGTTCTGGCGGCGTGCATCGCCGCCAGCGCGTGCTCGCATGCGGCGTGGGGGCTGCCTCCCGACGCCGCAACGGCGGCAACCACAACGGCCGCCAGCTCAGCCATCTCGACGCCCTCTCCCTCCGTCGGCGCCGCGACAGTCTCTGCGCACCAGGTCAATCTCGCCACGTTCGACGGCGACGATCCGCCGATGGACATGCTGCAGGCATTCGACGCCGTGGTGCTCGACCCGGCGCGCAGCTTCGATCCTTCTTCACGCCCCCTCGCCCATACGATCTACGTGGCGCGCACGACCGCGCAGCCCGGCGAGCGCGCCGACACCTTTGTCGAACAGGAAATCGCGCCGCTCTGGCAGCGCGGCTTCCGCGGCTTCGTGCTCGATACGCCCGTAGCCATCGCCGCGCTCGACGCGATTCGCGCGGCCCACCCGGATGCCGCCATCGTGCTCGGCGGCGCCGACGCGCTGAACGCGGCGCGCGCCCACGCCAAAGACGTCTACGCCGTACTCGCCGGCCCGTTCTTCACCGAGCCCCTTGCTGCCGGTGCGACGGCGGACGCCACGCCGGCCGCCGGCCCGGCAGGCGCGCTAGAAGCGGCCCAGGCGCTCACGCGCGAGACCGGCGTGCCGGTCGTCACGCTCGAATACTGCGACGCCACCGACCGGGCGTGCGCGCGCCACACCGCCCAGCAGGCGCTGGCCGCCGGGCTCGACGCCTACGTGACGGATCCGGATCAGGACGTGGTCGGAATCGGCCGTATCGAGGTGATGCCGCGCAAGGTGCTGGTCGTGCAGGACCGCGAGGCCGGAGACCAGCTCGACCTGACACCGGGCGTGCGCGTGCTCGCCACGCCGCTCAATTACCTGGGCTACGACGTCCAGTATGCGGACATCTCGGGCTCGCTGCCGGCGAACGTGACGCCCGACCGCTACGCCGGCGTCGTCGTATGGATCGAGCACGGCGACGTTGCCGATCAGATGTCCTGGCGCCGCTGGATCCGGCGCGTGACCGGCGCGCACGTGCCGATCGCCTTTCTCGGCCAGTTCGGCTTTAGCGCCGGCGATTCGAGCGAGCTCCCGGGCCTTGCCTCCGTGAGCGGCCAGTTAACGGCGCCGCTGTCCGTCGTCACCCAGGACCCCATGGTCGGCTTCGAAACGATGCCGAAGCCGGACCCGCGTGACCTGCCCTCCGTGCGCGTCGAGGGTTCGGGCCGTTCGCTCCTCGGCATCGATGCGAACGGCACGCGCGTAGACGCTGTCGGCGTGATGCCGTGGGGCGGCTTCGCATTGAATCAGTACACCGAAGTATCCCTGAGCGGCATCGACCAGGAGCGCTGGGTGATCCAGCCCATCAGCTTCCTGAAGGCGACCCTGCGCCTTGCCGCGCTGCCGGGACCGAGCACCACCACGCAAAACGGGCGACGCCTCTTCATGACCCACGTGGACGGCGACGGCTTCGCCTCGCGCGCCGAGTTCCCCGGCCCCGACTACTCGGGCGAGGCGCTCTACGAGCGCATCTGGACACGCTACCCCGTGCCGACCCTGCTCTCGGTCATCGAAGGCGAAGTGGGCCCGGACGGCCTGTATCCGGCAATTTCGCCGCGCCTCGAAGCCATCGCGCGCAAGATGTTCGCGCTGCCCTACGTCGAGATCGGCACGCACACCTACTCGCACCCGTTCATCTGGGAAGAGGTGAACGGCCAGGACGGCTCGCGCACCGACCGCGGCGGTTCGGACTCCGCATTCTCGCTGAACATTCCCGGTTACCACTTCAATCTGGACCGCGAGATCTTCGGCTCGATCAAGTACATCAACACGCGCCTCGCGCCGCCGGGCAAGAAGGTGCTCGTCCTGCAATGGTCGGGCGACTGCATGCCGCCCGCCGTCGCGGTGAAGCGCACCTACGATGCCGGCGTCTACAACTTCAACGGCGGCGACACCGTCATCACGCGCGGCAACAACAGCTGGACGAACATCGCGCCCATCGGCATCGACAAGGGACCCGGCGCCTACCAGGTGCTCGCGCCGAACCAGGACGAGAACGTCTATACGAACGACTGGCAAGGCCCGTTCTACGGTTTCGACCAGGTGCTGCAGACCTTCGAGATGACCGACAAGCCGCTGCGCTTCAAGCCGATCGACATCTACTACCACATGTACAGCGGCACCAAGCTCGCCTCGCTGCGCTCGCTCGACACGATCATGAGCACCGTGCTCGCGCAGCCGGTGCTGCCCGTGCAGGTGACCGACTACGAGCGCATCGTGCTCGACTGGCATACCTTCGCGGTTGCGCGCGATGGCGACGGCTGGCTCGTGCGCGGCAACGGCAGCGTGAGCGAGCTGCACTGGAACGGCAACGAGGTGCCGCGCCTTGCCGACGCCTCCGGCGTGACCGGCTACTCGCAGGGCCCCGACGGCACCTATATTCATTTCGACGGCGGCAGCGCACGCTTCACGCTCGCGCAGCCCGACCCGAACGGCGCGCTGCCCTACCTCGCCGAGGCCAACGGCTTCGTGCGCGATTTCGAGCGCACCGCGCACGGCCTGCGCTTCGAATTCGGCAGCTACTACCAGCCGTTCATCGACGTGGCGCACGCCGGGCAATGCCGGGCGAGCAGCGGCGGCCGCGCGCTCACCACGCAGCGCCAGGGCGACACGCTGCACATCGTCACGCCAGCCGTGCCGGGCGTCGAGGTGACCTACCAGCCGGTCGAGGTGAACTGTGGCCAATGACCGGCCCCGCATTGCGTCGCCGCTGGCACTCGCCGCGACGACGCTCGCGCTCGTGGCCGCCTTGAGCGGCGTCTACGGCGCGGCACATTTGCGCTCGCGCGTCGTCGAAGACACGACGCCGAACGAGCTGAACACCGCCTACCTCGAAGCGTGGCTGCGCAGCGAGCCCACGGACCCGGTCTATCTGAAAGCGCTGGGCGAGCAGTACCTCGGGCTCGGCCGCCTCGACGAAGCCGAGGTGATCGCCGCGCGGCTCGCCGCGCTCGGCACGCCCCAACTGCGCCGCGCGGCCGACTCGCTGCAACTGCGCTGCGAGCTGATCAAGACCTTCGCGGCCAGGCCCGATTCGCCGGAGCGCGCCACCCACACGGCCAGGACCCGGGCGCTGCTCGGCGCGATGGTCGCCGAAACGCAGGATGCGAGCCAGCTGCAATGGCTCTCGAAGCAAGCCCTCGCCGTGAACGCGCCGGGCATCGCCGCGCGCTACAACGAGCGGCTCATCGCCGTGGACCCCGAGCACCGCCAGCATTGGCAGCGCGAGGCCGCAAGCCTCTATCTGGCGACGGGCGACTATCGCGCGGCAGCAGCGGGCTACTTCGCCGCGCAGGCCATGGCCACGACGCGCGACGACACCCGGCGCAACTTCATCGCCGCCGTGCGCGCGCTGCAGGCCGGCAACCTGCTCGACGATGCGCTCGCGCAGGGCGGCGCGCACCTGGGCGCCCTCTCCGGGGACCGCGCGACGCTCGAAGTCATGCTCGAACTGGCTCGGGCCGCGAATCGGCCCGAGCTCGTCCAGCGTTATGCGCGCGCGCTCATGCCGTTCGTCACGCAGCGCGAGCCCGAAACCGGCGCGATACGCCTCGCCGCCGCGCACCTGGCTGCGGATGCGGCCCCCCGGGCGCCCGCAGGCCGCGCGCCGCAGCCTGCGAAATGGCTGCGGCTGCCCGGTATCGAGCGCTTCGAGCGCGTGCGTGCAAAGCGCGCCGCATTCGGCCCTCTCGGCCCGTTCAGCCCCCTCGTCGAAACCGGCGGCGCTTCGGCGCAGCCGGTGCGCCTCGTGCGCATTGCGGCATCGGCGCCCGCCGCAGCGAGTGCAGCGGGCGCAACCAACGCCCCCTCCGCGGACGACAAGCTCGCGCTCACGCTCTATCAGTCCTTTCTCGAAGCGAACGATCTCGCGAATGCCGAAACGATCGCGGCCAGGCAGGCGCAGCGCCCGGGCGCAGCGCCCGAGTGGCGCAAGCGCCTCGCGCAAGTGCAGGAATGGCACAACGAGCCGATGGCCGCGCTGCAGTCGTGGCTCGCCTACGCGAAAGCGACCGACGACCCGGAAGCCTGGCGCAACGTGCAGCGCATCGCGCCGATGCTGGACGACGACGACGCCTACGTGCAGTCGCTCGTGCACGCGTCGGATGCCGCGCCCGACAACCTCAAGCTCGTCGACGACGTGATGGCCGCCTACGAGCGCCTCGGCCGCCCCAACGACGGCCTCGCGTTCCTGAAGGCGCGCGCCACCGGCGCACGCACCGAGGAAATGCTGCGCCGCTACGCGTGGCTCTCGCAGCGCAACGGCAACTACGACCAGGCGCTCGCGACCTACCAGACGCTCCAGCAAACGGCGCCGCGCAACACCGAATACGCCGAGCGCAGCGCGAACCTGCTCTACCAGCGCGGCAGCTACGTGGAGGCGCTCGCCGCCCTCAAGCGCGTCGAGCCCTATGCGAGCGATGCCGACACGCTCTACTGGCGCACCTACGGCCAGCTTGCGCGCCTGCTGCAGGACGACGCGGACACCGACCGCGCCTACCGGCATCTGCTGACGAACCCCGGCACCGAGCCGGAGGATCTCGTCACGATGACCTTCTTCTACGAGCCTTACCCGATCGACGCCGCGCGCACCGCCACGCGTCAGTTCCGCAAGACGGGCGAGGTCCAGCCGCTGCGCGACGCGATCAACTATTACCTCGCCGCGCACGCCCTCGACGAGACCGGCGCGCTGCTGGCCTCGCTTACGCCCGGTCAGCTTGCCAGCGCCGAACGTGACGGGGGCTTCCTCGCCGCGCGCGCCGAGTACGAGCGTCAGATCGGCCGCCTCGATGCCGCGCTCGCCGACCTGCGCCGGGCCGTCGCGATGCCGGGAACGAACGCGGATACGATCGCCGCGTATCTGTGGATGGTGGTCGACGCGGGCACCGAGGACGAACTGCGCGCGGCGCTCAACCGCTGGCGCGACCGCTCGCTCGACGACGAAATGCTGTGGGGACCGTACGCCGCAGGCGAAATGCAGCTGAACCGCCCGGAGGCCGCCCTCACCTATCTGCGCCGGCAGGCCGTCACGAGCGGCAACGATCCGCTGTGGCTGCTCACCTATGCCGACGCGCAGGAAATGGCCGGGCATACGGCGCTTGCGTGGTCGATGCGGCGGCGCGTCTGGATCGCGCTGCTGCACGAAACCCCGGGGGGCGCGGGCAAGCCTGGCGCCAGGCCCGGCACGAAGCCCCTCGCCATGCCCGCGCGCAACGAATGGGAAGCGAAGGAGCAACTGCAGGGGCGCCGCGCGATGCTGGCCCAGATGCTTGCGAACGGCGACACCGCCGCCCATCTTCTCGCCGCGCTGACCGCCTCCGACACCCGCGCGCCCGACGATGCATCGGGGCACAGCCTGCTCGGCAACGCGGCCGGCGTGGATGCGCTGCCCGCGCCGCAGGAGCGCGACGCGCAGTATCGCAAGCTCCGCCGCTCGGTCGCGCGCGACGTCGCCGTCGCGTGGGCGCTCTCGCTCGAGCGCAACGACGTGGCCAAACGCTGGCTCTCGCGCCGCTATGCGACCGATCTATCGAGTCAGCGCAACGAACAGCTCACGATCGCGCTGGCCGAGGAAGACGCCCAGCAGGTCACGCAGATTCTCGACTCGCGCAGCACCGCGCCGACGCTCTACAGCCGCATCGACGCCGAGAATTTCGTCGACCGCCAGGGCGCCGCGCAGGCGCATGCGTTCGCAGGCCTCGACGGCGCGCCTTACGACGACCAGCTGCACGAACGCCTCGTCGAGACGTCGCTGTTCTGGGACCAGTCGATCGGCACCTCGATCGAAAACTATATCGAACACCCGCTCGATTACGTGCAGCAGACCATCACGGCCAGCCTCAAGCTCACGGATCATTACCTGATCGGCCTGCTCGGCATTCAGCGCTGGCAGCGCACCGCCGACACGACGCAGCTCGTCAACGTCGATCCCGTGGACCGCCAGGCGTCGTTCTTCCTGCGCCGACAGACCAACGATTCGACCGTGAACGCCAGCTTCGGGCGGCGCGACGGGATGGATTCGTTCTACACGTTCCGCCTCGACGGGTCGACCGGCAACGGCTCCCCCGTCACGCTGTCGGGCTCGATCGCGCGCAACGCGGACGCGGACGAAACGCAGACGCTCTTTGTCGGCGGCATGAAGGATCTCGTGACGGGCAATCTTCTGTGGCAGATCGACCCGCGCTGGTCGTTCAACGCGAGCCTCGAAGCCGACCGCTTCTACAGCCAGGCGCGCAATCTCATCGGCACGGGTGGCGTTCAGCAGGCGGAAGTGGACTACAAGATCCGCACCGAGTACCCGGACTACACGCTGCGCTTCGTGGCCGCGCACGGCGGCTACAACGACAGCGGCCAGCCGGACGCCCTGCTCGCGCGGCTCGTGCCGGCCGACGAGAGCCCGATCACCGCCGCGACCTTCATGCCGAACAGCTACACGCAGTTCGGCGCGTACGTGGGCTTCGGCAACGATCTCGCCGAGCGCTACACGCACGCCTGGCGGCCCTATCTCGACCTCGGCATCGTGCACGACACCGTCCAGGGCTGGGGCCTGAACGCCGATGTCGGCATTGCGGGATCGGTATTCGGCGGCGACCATGCAGCGATTTACTTCGAGCACGAGCATCTCGCGCAGACCGGCTCGCAGCTCACGATGATCGGCGCGCGCTATCGCTGGCTGTATTGACTTCACGACGCAAGACGGTGCGCCCCCGGGGCGTGCCGATCCCGACACTCAACGAACCGGAAAGGAAGAGCAGACATGAATGCAATCGAGCGCATCCGCAGAAGCTGGGGGCTGGGGCTGGCCGCCGCCTGCATGCTGGCCCTGGGCGCATGCGCCAGCGTCGATTCGACGCCGGCGCCGGCCCTCGCGGCATCGAACGGCGTGGCCGTGCTGCCGCTCGCGAACTTCACCGAAACGCCCGACGCGGGACGCGCCGCCCAGGCCGTGGCGGCGAACACGCTGCGCACGCTCGGCTACGCAACCGTGGCGACGATGGCAAACGCCGACAACGGCGCGAGCTTCGACGCCTCCACGCAGCCGAACCTCGAACAGGGCCTCGACTGGGCCCGCGGCCAGCACGCGAAATATGTGCTGACCGGCGCGGTGGAGGAATGGCGCTACAAGGTGGGCGTGGACGGCGAACCCGTCGTCACGCTCTCGTTCGAGCTGCGCGAGCTGCCCTCGGGCCGCGTGGTCTGGAGCGCGACGGGCTCGCGCACGGGCTGGAGCCGCTCGGGCCTCGGCAGCACGGCGCAAAGCCTCGTCGGCAAGCTGCTCGCGCCGCTGGCCGCGCACGGCTGAACCCGCCTCAAACGAGATCGCGATGGAAATCCAGACCAATAGCGGCCGCGATCCGGCCTCACGCGAAGGCAGTGGACGGCGGCACGTCTACGAGCGGCCCCACAGCGACCCCGGCTGGCTGCGCAACCTGCTCGCGCCGGTCACGCGCTCGCGCTTCGCGTGGGCCGAGACCGCGATCATCACGATCGTGGCGCTCGCGCTCGCCTGGCTCTGCGACCGCGCCGATCCGCTCCTGCTGAAAGGCGGCTTCCCCTGGCTGTGGCTCGTGCCGACCCTCATCGCGCTGCGCTACGGCGTGATTGCCGGCCTCGCCTCGGGCCTGCTGCTGGCGCTGGTCTGGACACTCGCCTATCCCGCCGGCACGCCATGGCCCACGCCGTTCTTCGTGGGCGGCGGGGTGCTCGTGATCCTCGCGGGCCACTTCGCCGACACCTGGAACGTGCGGGCCGACCGTGCCAATTCGGTCAACGACTACCTCAACGAACGCCTCACGGCGCTCACCGACAACCACTACCTGCTGCGGCTCTCGCACGAGCGGCTCGAGCGCGACCTGCTCACGCGCCCGACCACGCTGCGCGACTCGATCAACGAACTGCGCCAGCTTTCGGGCGGCAATGCCGCCGACGCCGCCGATGCGGCAACCCGGCTGCCGGGCACGGCGCGGCTCATCGAGTTCGTCGCGCGGGCCTGCCAGATCGAGGTGGCGGCGCTCTACGCGATGAGCGGCGGCAAGCTCGTGGCCGGGCCGCTCGCGACGGTGGGCGAGCCCTTCGAACTCGACGCCGCCGATCCGCTCGTCACGCTCGCCCTCTCGAGCGGCCAGCTCGCGCACCTGAAGTCCGGCGACATTCTCGGCAGCGGCAGCAAGTACATCGCGTGCGCGCCGCTGATCTCGGCCAGCGGCGAAACGCGCGCGCTGCTGGTGGTCGAGCGCATGCCGTTCCTCTCGCTCAACCACGACAACCTGCAGCTGCTGTTCGTTCTGCTCGGCTATTACGGCGACGGCCTCGAATACGCTCGCGCGACGCACGACCTCATGGACGCCGTACCCGGCTGCCCGAGCGATTTCGGCCTCGAATACGGCCGCCTCGTGCAACTGCATCAGAGGAGCGGCATCGAATCGTCCGTGGTGGCCCTGTCGTTCCCGCGCGACGAAGAGCACGACTCGCTGTTCGAGCACGTGCTGCGCCGCGGGCGCTCGGCGGACCTCGCCTGGCCGCTGCAGACCTCGAAGCGCTCGGTGCTCGTGAACCTGATGCCGCTTGCCGATGCAACCGGCGTCGCGGGCTATCTCACCCGTATCGAGACGAACCTGCGCAACCAGTTCGACACCGACTTCGATCGCGCGCGCATCGGCGTGCACACGCTGCACGTCACGGGCGCCTCGGGCAAGACCAATCTCGCGGAACTGCTGCAGCGGGTAACGAACCATGAGTGACGCGGCCGCGATCCTCCTCGCACTGCCGTTTGCCGCGCTGCTGCAAGGCGCGGCGCTGTGGAGCGCGTTCCACCCGTTCGCGGGCTTCGAACCGCTGGCCTGCTTTCTCGCGCTGCAGGCCCTGGCGGCGGCGGCCGAGGCGGTCCTGTTCCGCCGCATGATGCCCGCCGGGCAGCAGGAGCCGCGCCGCGCCGCCCTCGCCCATCTCTGGGCGCTGTGTTTCTTCGCGCCGTGCGTGGGCGGGCTGCTCGAAGTGCTCGCGAGCCGCATCGGCACGAAGCTCGCCATCGCGCGCATCTCGCGCGAGATCGACGTGGTGGGGCGCCCCGAGTTCGTCTCCCATCTCGTCTCGCGCGTCTCGCACGCCGCCGGCGCGCGCGTGCAGGCGCGCCTCGCGAACCGCCATGCGGCCACGGGCGACCGCCTCGCCGCGCTCGTCTCGATCCAGCAGTTGCCCACGCGAACCACGGGCACGCTGCTGCGCGACCTGCTTGCCGACCCCGTCGACGACCTGCGCCTGCTCGCCTACGGCATGCTCGACCAGGCCGAAAACGAAATCGTGAACCAGATTTTCACGTGCCGCGACGCCCTCGCGCGCGCCGGCACCGAAGCGGAACAGCAGGCGCTGCACCGCCAGCTCGCCGAACTGCATTTCGAGCTCGTCTACCAGCGGCTCGCGCAGGGCGACGTCTATCACCATGCAATCGCCGAGGCCGAAATGCATGCGCGCAAGGCGCAGGCGCTCGCGCAGGGCGACCGCGACGCCGCGCTCTGCCTGCTGCTCGCGCGCCTCGCGCTCGCCCGCGACCGCGCCGACGAAGCCACGCCGCTGCTCGAACGCGCGCGCGAGCTCAGCTTCCCGCGCGAGCGCCTCCTGCCCTGGCTCGCCGAGGCGGCGTTCCGGCAACGCCGCGATGCCGAAGCCGCCGCGATCGTCGGCGAGCTGGCGCGGCATGCCGGCACGCCGGCGCTCAAACCCGTGATCGACTACTGGACACGATGAACACAACGCTTACTCGCCGCGCCGAAGAAGCCGACGTCTGCCTGCTGCTGGAAGGCACCTTCCCCTATGTGCGCGGCGGCGTATCGAGCTGGGTCAACGAGATGATCCGCGCCTACCCGCAGCGGCGGTTCGCCATCGTCTTCATCGGCGGACGCAGGGAGGACTATACGAAGGTCTCCTATGCGCTGCCCGACAATGTCGTGCACTTCGAGGACCACTATCTCTACGAGGCGTCGTTCGCCGACGCGAAGCCGCATCACCGCGCCGTGCCCGGCGACCGCGAGGCCTTCGCCCGCTCCGCCGTCTTCCACGAGCTGCTGCGCGATCGTGACCGCCAGCCGGAGATCGGCGCCATGATGGTCGAATTGCTCTCGATGCTCGGCGAAGGCGGGCGCCTTTCCGCCGAGCAGTTCCTGTACAGCCACGAAGCCTGGCAGTACATCGAGCAGCAATACCGCGAGCGCTGCACGGACCCCTCGTTCACGGACTACTTCTGGACCGTGCGCAACATGCACCAGCCGCTCTGGCAACTCGCCCGCGTGGCCGGGCGAACGGTGAAGGCACGGGTCTACCACACGGTATCGACGGGCTACGCCGGCTATATCGGCGCCCTGCTGCACCATCGCACGGGCCGCCCGCTCATCGTGAGCGAGCACGGCATCTACACGAAAGAGCGCAAGATCGACCTGCTGCAAAGCCGCTGGATACGCGACAACCGCGGCGTGTTCGAGCGCGACGTCTCGGACGTGAGTTACTTCCGCGACCTGTGGCTGCGCTTTTTCGAAGCGCTCGGGCGCCTTGCCTACGACGCCGCCGACGAGATCGTCGCGCTCTACGAAGGCAACCGTCAGCGCCAGATTGCCGACGGCGCGCGCGCCGAGCTCACGCGCACGATCCCGAACGGCATCGACGTGGAAACGCTGATGCCGCTCGCCGCGCGGCGCCCCGTGCGAGCGCGCCGCGTGATCGCGCTGATCGGCCGCGTGGTGCCGATCAAGGACATCAAGACTTTCATTCGCGCGATCTTCATCGCCGCGCGCACGATGCCCGACATCGAAGGCTGGATCGTCGGCCCCGAGGACGAAGATCCGGCTTACGCGCGCGAATGCCACGCCCTGGCGGAAAGCCTGGGCCTGCAGAACAACCTCAAGTTCCTCGGCTTCCAGCGCATGGACGAGGTGCTGCTCAAGGTCGATCTGGTTGCGCTGAGCTCGATCAGCGAGGCGCTGCCGCTCGTGGTGCTGGAAGGATTCGCCGCCGGCGTGCCGGCGATCACGACCGACGTGGGCGCGTGCCGGGAGCTCATCGAAGGCGGCCAGCCCGAGGACCGCGAGCTGGGCGTGGCCGGCGCGGTCGTGCAGATCGCCAATCCGGCGGCGTTTGCGAGCGAGGCCATCGCGCTGCTGAACGACGAGTCGCGCTGGCTCGCCGCGCAGCGCGCCGCCACGCAGCGCGCGCAGCGCTACTACCGGCGCAGCCAGATGATCGAGCGCTACGAGTCGATCTACGCGCGTGCGAGCGCGCAGCCGGACCGCCCGGGCAGCGGCGGCGCGACCGGGCCTGCCGGCCCGGCCGGCGGTTGCCCCGCCCACGGAACGGCGCGCGGCGGCGCCCTTGCCGCGCTGCGCGCGGCCTTCAACCGGAGTCGCTGATGGCCGGCATTGGATTCGAACTGCGCAAGCTGATGCGCCGCGACACGCTGACGGGCGTCGCGCGCGCCTACTTCTACGCCGGCCTCATCAGTTCCGGCCCGATGATCCTTTCGTGCTTCGGCATCCTGATCATTGGCATGCTGAGCTTCGCGGTCGTGATACCGAGCGTGCTGATCACGCAGTTCCAGGTGTCGGTGACCTATATGATCGCCTGCAGCCTGATCGTCACGGGCCCGCTGCAGCTCTCCTTCACGCGCTTCGTCTCGGACCGGCTCTACGAGCGCCGCGACGATCTCGTGCTGCCGAACTACCGCGCGGTCCAGCTCGTCTGCACGGCCATGGCGGGCGTGCTCGGCACCCTCGCGATGAGCTTCGGCTTCGGCCAGACGCCGGCCGCCTACCGGATGCTGATGATCGGCGGCTTCGTGATCGTGAGCAACATCTGGATCGCCGTGATCTTTCTCTCGAGCGTCAAGCAGTACCGGCAGATCCTGGTGTCGTTCGCCATCGGCTACACCGCGGTGGTCGGCCTCGCACTCGCGCTCAACCGGCACGGGCTTGCCGGCCTGCTCGGCGGCTTCGTTGCCGGCCATGCGATTCTCTTCCTGTGCCTTTCGACGATCGTGCACCGGCAATACCCGGGCTCGCGCTACATCTCGTTCGAGATGTTCGACCGCCGCTACGTTTATCCGAGCCTCGCCTGGATAGGAATCCTGTTCAATCTCGGCGTCTGGGTCGACAAGTTCATTTTCTGGTTCTCGGACGTCACCGGTACACGCGTGGTCGGCTGGTTCCACGCCTCGGTCATCTACGACATTCCCGTGTTTCTTGCCTACGTGTGCGTGATGCCGGCCATGGCCGCGTTCCTCGTGCGCATCGAGGCCGATTTTGCCGGCTACTACGACGCGTTCTACGACGCCGTGCGCACCGGCGCGACCCTGCAGCGCATCAACGCGATGCGCGACATGATGGTGCGCAGCGTGCGCACCGGCCTCGCCGAAATCGTCAAGGTCCAGATCGTCGTGGTGCTGCTGATGCTGGCGTTCGGCGCCGCGCTGCTGGGCGTCCTGCGCATCTCGTCGCTATACCTGCCGCTGCTGCTCGTCGACGTCATCGCCGCCAGCCTGCAGGTGTTGTTCCTCGGCCTGCTCAACGTGATGTTCTATCTGGATACGCGCCGCGACGGTCTGAGACTCACCGGCCTCTTTGTCGCGCTCAATGCGCTCTTCACCGCGCTCTCGATCCGGCTCGGGCCGGGCGCGTACGGCTACGGCTTCGCGGTGGCCCTTCTGATCGCGACGATCGTCGCGGTCCGCACACTCGACGCGAAGTTCGCCGCGCTCGAATACGAAACCTACATGCTGCAATGAAACCCGGTAACACGAACTCGCTGCGCAGCCGCGCAGCTGCGCTCGCCTGCGCGGTACTCCTCGCCGCTTGCGGCGGCGGTGGCGGCGGCACCTCGGGATCGGTCGCGGCGCCGGCCAGCGGCGCGTCGAGCCCGCAGCCGGCGGCGGCCGTCAACGGTTCGACCAACGTCACGATCGCGGCCTCGCGCAACCTGAATCCGCAAGGGGCATGGGTGGTGTACTACGGTTCGGGGTCCCAGGCGGATCTCGCGCGCATGGCGTCGACGTTCAAGCTCATCGTCGTGGATGCGGATCCGGCCAACGGCAGCCCTGCCGTCACGCCCGCGCAGATCGCCACGCTCAAGAACAACGGCGCCACCGTGCTGAGCTACCTGAATTTCGGCGCGTGCGAAACGTGGCGTACCTACTGGAACAGCGCGCCGGCGGGCTTCCTCTCGTGTTCGGCGAACACGGCCGCGCAGCTCGGCAAGATGACGGGTTACTCCGAGTACTGGATGAATCCGGCCAACAGCGACTATCAGCACCTGATCGCCGACTACGTCGCGCCGCAGCTGATGGCGACCGGCGTGGACGGTCTGATGCTCGACAACTTCGAGATTGTCGGCCACGGCACCAGCACGACCGACGGGCCCTGCGACGCGACGTGCGCACAAGGCGGCCTCGACCTCGTCGCGCGCGTGCGCAACGATTTTCCCGACGCACCGATCGTGCTCAACCATGCGCCCGTCACGGCGCTGAGCGGCACGAGCGGCGGCATCGCATTCCCGATGCTCGTGGACGGCGACTTCGGCGAGCAGGTCTTCGCACCCGCCGTGGACACCGGCCAGGTGCAGGAACTGCAGACCTGGCGCGGCGTCGAAGCCGGCTTGCCGCGCAGTGCGTTCTTCACGGGTTCGCTCGACTACATGACGGACTGCACGCAAACGAGCTCCGCGCAGAGCGACTGGAACGCGAGCCTCGCGGCCGGACTGAACCCATCGGTAGCGACCTCGGCGCTCAACACGGTATGCTGGTGGCCCTTTCTTCCTTCCTGATGCGCGGAACACTCCATGCGTAAGACCTCCGGGCACGCGGCGACGCAAGCCCGCTCGCCCCGCTCTCCGGGCCTCCTCACGCGCGGCGCGCGGCTCGTCGCGGCCGCGTTGTGCGCCTTGTGCGCGGCGCCCGCCGCCCGTGCCGCGGATGCGGGCGTTGCCGCTCCGAGCGTCGCACTCTATTACGGCTCGACACCGCCCACCGAGCTGCTCGCGCGCTACGACATTGCCGTGCTCGAGCCGGACAGCGGCTTTCTCCCGCGCGATCACGCGCTGCCCTGCACGCAGTGGTTCGCCTATGCGAGCGTCGGTGAGATCACGGCCCAACGGCCCTACTTCGCGGCGCTGCCGAAAGACTGGCTGATGGGCCATAACGCGAGCTGGGGATCGCGCGTGGTCGACCAAAGCCGCGCCGG
Source organism: Paraburkholderia acidipaludis NBRC 101816 (assembly GCF_000684975.1). Taxonomy (GTDB): domain Bacteria; phylum Pseudomonadota; class Gammaproteobacteria; order Burkholderiales; family Burkholderiaceae; genus Paraburkholderia; species Paraburkholderia acidipaludis. The sequence continues at coordinate 176,646 of NZ_BAXZ01000016.1, forward strand.
CTGGCCGGCGTTCTTCGTGCACCACGTCATCGATCCGCTATGGGCGCGCGGCTATCGCGGCTTCTTTCTCGACACGCTCGACTCGTATCAGCTCGTCACGACCACGGATACCGAGCGCGCGCGTCAGCGCGACGGCATCGTACGGGTGATTCGCGCCATCAAGGCAAGCCACCCCGCCGCGCAGCTGATCCTGAATCGCGGCTTCGAACTGCTGCCCGAGATACACGGCGAGGTCACCGCCGTTGCATTCGAATCGCTCTACAGCGGCTGGAACCAGGCGCAATCGCGCTACGTCCCCGTGCCCGAGGCGGATAGAAACTGGCTGCTGGGCATGGCGCAGACCGTGCGGACGCAATACGGCCTGCCCGTCATCTCGATCGACTATTGCGCGCCGGGCGACGCCGAATGCGCGCGACAGACCGCCGCGAACATTGCCGCCCACGACATCGTGCCGTTCGTCACGGACGGCGCGCTGCAAACGCTGCCGGTGGCGACGCTTCCGCCGCCGCGCGAAGCCGACGCCTGCACGCGCGCCACGCAGTGATAACGGACCCGGCGATTCGATAGCAACGCGGCCGCCTACTTCGTCCGCGTTCGCTTCGCCTTTTTGCCGGACCCGTTGAGCGCTGCCGCGGCGAGTATCAGCGTCTTGAACGCCCGCTCATCGACCTCCTCGCCCTCGCGAATATCGATAGCACGCCTGACGTTGCCGTCGAGACTGGAGTTGAAAAGCCCGGCCGGATCCGGCAACGCCGCGCCCTTGGCAAAGGTCAGCTTCACGACCGCCTTGTACGACTCGCCGGTGCAAAGCATCCCGTCGTGCGACCAGACGGGCGTGCCGCGCCATTTCCACTCCTCCAGGACGTCCGGGACGGCCTCCTTGATGAGCCGGCGCATTCTGCCGAGCGCGGCTCCGCGCCAGTCGCCGAGTTCGGCGATCCGCTCGTCGATCAATTGCGACGCCGCCGGGCTCCCCTCAGCATCCGTTTGCTTCATGCCGTTCTCCAGGCTGATGGGCTTGCGCTACGTTCAGAGACCGAACTGTTGCGTGTATTCGGTGTTCAGGCGCGGCCAGTCGAACTTCATGGCCTCGCCGCCCACAATGCGCCCGATCGGCTCGCCGGCAACAAAGCGTTCGAGCACGTCGAGACAGATATGCCAGCCGGCCGCACCCATCGCGATGAAATTCCGGTCGATGTTGTGCCAGAGCGTGAGGCGCGTGCCGCCGCCGAGCGGTTCGAGCTCCCAGCGCAGGTCATTGTCGCCCCAACGGTACTGCAGGAGCCGCGGCGCCTCGGCACGCGTTACCTGGGTTTCCGAAACGTTCGGCGTGGGCGTGCCCACTGTCGAAAGCGTGACCGGGCCAACCGCGGCCAGGCTCCGGCTGGCGTCGAACGGCGCCCACTCGCGCAGGCTGACCGGGTCGGTCAGCGCCTGCCAGACTTTCTCCGGTGCGTGGCGCAGCTCGCGAACCACCACCAGCGTCCACGTCTCTCCGTCCTTCCTGACTTCGGCGCCGGCCGCCGGGCCCGGCCTGTACGCATCACGGTTGCTCATCGTTTCTTCCTCCTCGTGCGGGGTGCGGGATCCAGTTGATCGAGATGGCGTTCGAGCGCGTCGACGTGCACCTCCCAATACTGGCGGAACTGGGCAAGCCAGGTATCGATCTCCATCAACGGCTCCGGCTTGATCCGGTACAGCCGCCGCTGCGCGTCGACACGCGACTCCACGAATCCGGCCTCGCGCAGCACGCGCAAATGTTTCGAAACCGAGGGCTGCGGGAGACTCAAAGCTTCCTCGATATCCCCCACGGAGCACTCGGCGCCCGCAAGCAGGCTCAGAATGGCGCGGCGGCTAGGCTCGGCGATGATGGCGAATGCGGATTCCATAATAAGTATATACCCCGTGAGGAATATTCATGTCAAGCCGGACCGGCGGGCCGCATGCCGCTTCGGCTACTGCAGATAGCGGACGATGAGCCGCGTGGCCTCGTCGACGAGCGCTTCGAACGCCTCGTCGGGCAGGCTTTCGGCATGGCGAATGACGGCCGTATGCGTTAGCGCTTCAATGGAAGTCACGCAGACGAACGACGCGAGTTCCAGATCGACCGCGCGCAATTCGTCGCGATGCGTTTCCAGATAGGCCCTGAACAAGGCGTAGGTCTCGCCGCTCAGGACCTCCGTGTTTTCGGTCCTCGCCGTGCGCGGCATCTGCTCGGCCAGTACGCGATGCAGCGCGGGATCGACGCGGTGCGCCTCGATCGCCGCCGCAACCAGCACACGCACGGCCTGCTCCATCGGCAGTGCCGCTGCCTCGGCCAGCGCGCCGCGAACGACCTGCATGAGCTCTTGCCGGTGGCGCTCCACCACGGCGGCAATGAGCGCCTCCTTGCCGGGAAAGTACTGGTAGAGCGAACCCACGCTCACACCCGCCCGTTCGGCAATGCGGTTGGTGCTGATCTTGTCGAAGCCGTCCCTCACCAGAATGCGAGCAGTTGCTTCCACCAGCGCCTCGACCGTTGCGCGCGATCGCTCCTGGGAAGCGTATTTCCGTGGTTTCGTGAGCGGTTTTCGCGCCATTCTCCGCGCTCCCAATGCGAGTAGGTAAGACGAGCCGTCGCCCGTATTATGCATCTGGCAAGGCGAATCTCAACGGCCCAACCTGTCTGGAGACACTCTCATGTCCTGTCAGCCTTACTCGCAGCTCATCGCCATCAAACAATGGGCCGATCGCGGCCTCTACGATACGGTCAGCCAGAACTTCGGCCGGCTTGGCAGCGAGGACGCCTCGATCATGCTGCGCATTCTCGATCATATCCATGTAGTAGACCGAATCTTTCAGCATCACCTGCAGGGGCTGCCGCATGCGTATCGGGCGCCGCGATCGGAAGCGCTGCCCAGGCTAGAAGCCCTGGCGGGCAGTGCGCGCGAAGTCGACGACTGGTACGCGCACTATGTGGAAGGCCTCGCGGAGCATGCGTTCGAAGAGCCCATCGAGTTTGCTTTCACGAGCGGCAAGCCGGCGTGCATGCGCCGGGGCGAGATCATCCTGCATGCGTGCCTGCACGGCACCTATCATCGCGGCAACGCGGGGGCGCTGCTCCAGTTGAGGGGCCTCACCCCGAGTCGCGACTCGATCACCGACTTCCTTGAAGACATGCGATGAAGGTTGCTGCCCTGTCGCGCCCGATGCCGGGCGCAACACTTCTTCGGGATCAGGCAACCACAATGCGTCGAGGATCGGCCGCGGCGAATACCTCCGCACGCGTGGAGCCCGCAGTCGGCGGATAGATCCATTCGGTATTGATTTTGGTCTTGAGCGATTTGGCTTCTTTGCCGACCATCTTGACTTCGCGATCCCATCCCTCCGTATAGACCGCGCCCCAGGGTCCGAGATCGAGACAGGTCACGTATTTCGGTTGGGAGTAAGGAATCATCTCCGCGCCAAGCAGGTCTGCGGCAACATTGTGGCCAGCGGAACGCCCAAGATTCATGGCATGCTGGCACGACATCATCGCGTAGTTGCCTTCATTATCGGTTGCCGCATACGCGACATCGCCAGTTGCGAAGATTCTGTTCACGCCCTTCACACGCAGATAACGATCCACGTGCAGGCGCCCCACGGTGTCGCGCTCGGACGGCACCTGCTCAGTCAACGAACTGGCGCGAACCCCGGCCGTCCAGATCACCGTCCGGGTGTCGATACGCTTGCCGTCGGACAGGGTCAGGCCGTTCACGTCAATGGACGACACTTCCACCCCGAGTTTCACAGTCACACCCAACTCGCGGAGCGCTTCCTCAATCACCGGACGCGGACCCGCGCCCAGATCGGGACCAATCTCCCGATGGCGCTCGACGACGATGACCTTGACGGTTGCCTCACTGCCGAGTGCCGCGCGCAGACGAGCGGGCATTTCCGCGGCGGTCTCGATGCCGGTAAAACCACCGCCCGCAATGACCACCGTGTTGCGCGCCGGCGTGTCCGGTTGATCTGCGAGTTGTTTGATGTGCGCTTCCAGTGCAGCCGCTTCGTCGATCTGATCGACACTGAATGCGTGTTCCGCCAATCCCTGCACTGGCGGGCGGAACAGGCGACTGCCCGTGGCCAGCACCAGGCGGTCGTACTGGATCGTCGATCTGCGTTGATCCGTCGTCACGACCTCCAGCGCATCGCGGTCCGGATGAATCCGCTCGACCGTCCCCTGAATGAAGTTGACCCCAGCCTCGCGAAAAATCTCCGAGAGCGGCGCCTTCATCGAGGCGGCGTGTTCTTCGTAAAGACGCGGGCGGATATGCAAGTGCGGCTCTGGCGCCACCACGCAAATTTCAACATCTTTCGCGTCTTGCTCGTGGATCAGCCGTGCGGCACTCAATGCACTCCACATGCCGGCAAAGCCGGCCCCGATAATCAGAATGCGCTTCATGAAGTAGTCCTATTCATTAAGTCGAATGTTTTGTCGAATGGAGCCGCGATCGCGACCCGCGCCGCCTGGATCGACAAAGTGATCGCACCTTGCATCATCGTCGTTTGCAAGCGGCCGGTTGCAGCACCGCTTAACTACGATTCTATGAGTCGCAGTTAAGTTATGCAAGAAATTTCGGCCGATGGTCAGCCTTCGCGAATACGCGTGGAGTGGTGTATCAGGGGGAGCGGAAAGAAAACGGGCTCGCGATCTTCAAGACGCGAGCCCGTTTGAATGCGGTGCGGTTGCGAAAGTCGTCGGCGCCTCGGTGTGTAGCCCGGCCATGTATTGGTACAGGGACTAGCGATCCTCGCCTCGACGACCGATTGATCGCTCGGCGAACCACTTCACGACGTTACGCCCGTAGCTGGCAGGCGCCTTGGCGGTTGTCCGATGCGCGAGGTCGGCAAGCGTATGCCTTTGCAGTTCTTCTCGTAGGGCGTTCTCAGCGGTTCGCATCACCCCGTGGATCGAGCAGACGCCTCGTGTTGCCCATTCCGGTGCCTGATCGTTGAACACGGCGCAACGCGTGCGTATTTCACGGCAATCGAAAAGCGGCTTTTCGCCGTCAATCGCTTCGACGACCTGCGCAACAGTAATATCCTCAGCCGGACGGGCAAGCGCGAAGCCACCACGGACTCCCTCCGTGGCGACCACCAGCCCGGCCTTTGCCAGCTTGGTGAACAGCTTCGCCAGATAATCCTGGGGCACGCCCTGTAGTTCCGCGAGGTCGCGCACACTCGCCTCCTTCACGCCGGCCGGCGATTCGGTCAGGTAAAGGAGGCAGTGCAACCCGTATTCCACGCCGGTGCTAATGAAGGACATCGCAAAACTAGGACTTAATGTGTCGTAGTAGTGTAGAATAACGGAAACGTGCGGCTTGTGCAAATGCCGAGCGCGATTTCTACCGCCCGCTCAGAGAATCAGCCGTTCATAACGGCCATCGGCGTGCTCGACACACTCGCCAGGAACCGGTAAGCGCTGATCGCGCCCGTAGTCGTAGAGTTTATGCGCCGCGCCGATCTGGCCGAAATCCAGCTCCACCCCATAGCGGCTCTCTTCACGCCCTGCTTCGAAAATCAGCCGCCCGAACGGATCCACCGCCGCGCTGCCTCCCGCGAACGTGATGTTGCCGCTGCCTTCGTGCACCCGGTTGGCCATCACGGCAAATACCTGGTTCTCCTGTGCACGCGCCATGATCGCCGTACGATGCAAGTAACCATAAGGCCCCAATCTGATGAACTACACCTCGTATCCAACCGAGATATCGGCCGCGAAAGCACTTATTCGCCCGGACGTGCTGGCCGACCCGGCGGTATTCACGCCGCCCGTAGAGACTACCGCAAGATGTTCGTGAGCAAGCCGATGACGGCGGAGCTCGCACGCCTGCAAATCGGCTCTGAGCGAAGTTGAAGACGGGGCCCGATCCTTACCAGGGCTCTCGTAGAAGGTGCGGCCACTCCTGCTGCCAACGCTCCGTCTTCCGGGCATACACGTCGGATATCGGTAAACGCCTGTTCGGCTTCAGTTTGCCGTCGAACAGGTCTCGCAACCCAAAGGGCGAATAGACTTCAAAACGCTCGTCCCGGCGTTGCACGCCGACGGCAACCGTCGCACACGGGAATCGATCGATCCCGTCCGAGGCCCGGCTCACGGCACCGAACGGGATGCCGAATTTCGTCGGATACCAGATCGGAACACGAACCTGGTTGCGAACCTGCACTTCGGCAGGAAAGTCCGCAAACAGCCTTTTGGCCTCGCGAATTACGGCGTCCTCAGCCTGCCAGGAAGTGTCTGGGTCGTAGTAGAATAGATCGTAGTCCAAAATGCCTGCGTGAATGTCGCGACTGGAGGCCAGGTTCCAGACCGACTGCGCAATACAGCCGGCAGTTAGCCACCAATCCTCAAAGCCAAGCCGGGGCGCCCGATCCAGAATCCGTTTGTTCCATTGATTCTGCTGTATGGCGCAGACGAGATCGCGCTCAAGAGATTCGCTCATTGGATCGTACGCACAAGAGTACCTGAGAGCATGGCGTGCCTCACGCTGCAGTCAACGGCAGCAGCCAGGTTCGTCCGCCAGTTCGTTCAAATCGCCGACAACGAACTCCCATGCCTGCTCCGCCTTCAGGTCCGTCTGCTGGTGAGGGCCATGCTCGGTCGGTCGCGCAACGAAAGCCGTGGCCAAGCCGCACCGGCGGGCCGCAGCGAGATCGCCGTTGTGGGCTGCCACAAGGCAGACTTCGGCCGGAGCAAGACCGAGCATGTCCGCCGTCTCGCTGTAGACCTGCGGCGAAGGCTTATAAGCACGCACGACCTCGGCGCCAAGAATGGCGTCCCACGGCAAACCGGCCCGTTTGGCCATGTCCACCATCAACCGGATGTTTCCGTTGGAGAGGGGCGCGATAATGAATTCGCGCTTCATGCGGCGCAGTGCCTCGACCGAATCGGGCCATGGATCCAGACGGTGCCACGCCAGGTTGAGTTCATCGATCTCGGACTCCGCCGCCCCGACGATCCCGTAGTGCGTCAGTACCTTCACGAGATTCTCGCGATGCAGGACATCCAGCCGAACGTAAGGTCGGCGCCCGCTGCGGACTTCTTCCATTGCGGGTGAATACTCGCGACGCCACGCATCCGCGAAATCGAAGGCATCCAGCGCCGGTGCGTACCGATTCAGGAAGGGCCTGGCTTCTCGTGCAACACCGCTTCGCCAGTCGACGACGGTCCCGAAGACGTCGAACACGAAGGCCTTGATTCCAGTCTGGTTCGTCATGTGATCCCGTGCAAATTGGTTGAAGTGGGCGTTGGCCGCGATTCGATCGGATGGCGAAATGATGCGAGTCCGCTTGTATTCTCACTTATTCTGCACCGGTTTCGACCAACCGCATTGGGGCGTCGTCGACGAAACTCCGGATCGCGACACCGCAGGGCAGCCCATGTGATCGCTTCAAGGCCAACATCACCCCGATCGCGCCCGCTTGCGCGGCTTCACCAGCCTTTCCACTGCCCCCCCGGTGACATCCTTGAACAGCGCGACGCCACCATAAGCCCGCGCAGCCAGCATGGCACCGTAGACCAGCGACACGAGCGTTGCGGCCTCGGTTTGAACCGATGACTCCAGTTTGACGAGATCGTTTTTCACGCCGGACTCAAACACCCCCTCTAGCCACGAAGTCAGGCTATCGAAGAACGTTTTCACGCCTTGCGCCACCTCTTCCGGCAGCGAAGGCAGTTCGGCGCCAAGCATGCCCGCCACGCAAAACGGAGCCGAGTCGTCCGCAATGCAGCGTTCCCAATGGCCCACGTAGGCACGCAACTGCGCAATAGCGTCGGCGCCACTCGCCTGAAGTGCCTCCACGTCCGCGTCAAACGCCTCCCGCCACTCGCTCAACACCGCGATCACGAGATCGGTTTTGGCGGGAAAGTGGTGGTGAATGCTTGCCTTGCGAATGTCGATCGCTTCCGCGATATCGGCATAACTGAACCCGTTATAGCCGCGACGCATGATGAGTTGCCGGCCGGCCGCCATGATCCTGTTTGCCGTAAGGTCTCCGGTTGCTGTCATTTAGCCTACCATCTAGTCGGTTGATTGAGCGATAGTGTACGTGGAGCAGGGATCGATTTCCAGCCTCGAAATTTTCCTTGCCTCTTAACCATCCTACTAGTAGGATGGCTTCATCGAGCGGGAACTGTCCTGTCGACGTCTTCCTTACCCCTTATTCAGGAGCATGAAAATGAAGCTTTCCTCATACGTAACCCGCATCGCCGCCGCCGTTGCCCTTTCCGCTGCCGCCCTCGGCTCGCAGGCCGCCACGGCCGCGCCCATCAAGAACGTCGTTCTCGTCCACGGGTATTTCGCCGACGGCTCGGGCTGGCAGGCCGTTTCGAAGATCCTCACGCGCGACGGCTACAAGGTCTCCGTCGTGCAGGAGCCGGAAACCTCGTTCGACGACGACGTGAAGGCAACCACCCGCGTGATCGACGCGCAGGACGGCCCGAGCATCCTCGTCGGCCACAGCTATGGCGGCGCGGTCGTGACCGAGGCCGGCAACGACGACAAGGTCGCAGGTCTCGTCTACGTGGCCGCGTTCCAGCCCGACACGGGCGAAAGCCCGCTCGAGCTGGCCAGGAAGATGCCGCCCGCGACCAAGGCCATCAAGGCGACCGCTGACGGCCACCTGTACATCGATCCGGCCGATTTCCATCAGGATTTCGCCGCCGACCTGCCCGCGGCCGAAGCGAGCTTCATGGCCATTTCGCAAGTGACCCCGGCGGCGCAATCGTTCGGTGTACCGATCACGCACGCCGCATGGAGAACCAAGCCGAGCTGGGCGGTCGTGGCAACCGCGGACCGCGCGATCAATCCCGATCTGGAGCGTTTCATGACCCAGCGCGCGGGCAGCAAGACGGTCGAGATCAACTCGAGCCACGTGGCCTACATGTCGCATCCGGCCGAGGTCGCGAAGCTGATCGAGCAAGCCGCGGCGCAGTCCAGCAAGGAATGACGAAGCGCACGTGTCCGCGGCGAGTAGCGTTTCTTGCCGAACTGTTAGGATGATTTTGGACGGGTGGCCCTGTTCCGTCACGATGTCGGTCTTCCCATCGCTTTGCGTCGTTCGCTTTCGGCGGCCTTTCGCCGAAGCGGTAACTTCTGTCACCCGGACGCCGGATCCCGTGGACCGGCGATTACCCGGATAACGTCAAAGGAGCATGACCATGCCGTACGTTACGACGAAGGACAATGTCGAAATCTTCTACAAGGATTGGGGCCCCAAGGACGCCCAGCCCATCGTCTTCCACCACGGCTGGCCACTATCTTCCGACGATTGGGACGCCCAACTGCTCTTTTTCGTCCAGAAAGGCTATCGCGTCGTCGCGCACGACCGACGCGGTCATGGTCGTTCGTCGCAGGTTTCGGACGGACATGATATGGACCACTACGCAGCCGACGCCTTTGCCGTCGTGGAGGCGCTCAATCTGCGCAACGCCGTGCATATCGGCCATTCAACCGGCGGCGGCGAGGTGGCCCGTTATGTGGCGAGACACGGGCAGCCCAGCGGGCGCGTAGCCAAAGCGGTGCTCGTGAGCGCCGTGCCCCCGCTCATGCTCAAGACCGAGGCCAATCCGGAAGGTCTCCCGATCGAGGTCTTCGACGGTTTCCGCAAGGCGCTTGCCGACAATCGCGCCCAGTTCTTCGTCGACGTCCCGGCGGGCCCCTTCTACGGCTTCAACCGTCCCGGCGCGGCGGTCCATCAAGGCGTGATCCAGAACTGGTGGCGCCAGGGAATGATGGGGAGCGCGAAGGCGCACTACGAGGGCATCAAGGCCTTCTCGGAAACGGATCAGACAGAAGATCTCCAGACCATCACGGTCCCGACGCTGGTGCTGCATGGAGAAGACGATCAGATCGTACCGATCGCCGATGCGGCGCTGAAGTCGATCAAGCTGTTGAAAAACGGAACGCTGAAGACATACCCCGGTTTTTCGCACGGCATGCTAACGGTGAATGCAGAAGTCCTGAATGCCGATCTGCTCGCCTTCGTGCAGGCATAACGAAACAACATGAGCCCGCGTGATCTGTCTGATCAAGGGCGAATACAGCGGAAAGGAGAAATGGATTGCGCCGGGTGCCTGCTGAAGGCACCCGGGCGATTTTCCGTTTCCGCTGCTGGAATTGCATGTGTCCAAGGCGGCCGTCAAGCGGACCGCCAACGCGATGAGCGAAACCGATTCGCTCGTGCTGTTCGACACGCGCCTTGCGAGCGAAAACATCCGGCTCTCGAAGCGCGAGTACGAAAGCTGCCGCCACTACCTTCGTGACATCAGTCGGAGTTGTCGTCAGGACAACGCACATTACATTAAACTTTCATGAAATGTTGTTTATGTAAAAGCCCTCGAACCTTGCGTTAACTCGCGGGCAGGGCCGATCCGGGAATGGTGGCGCAAGTCCATTGAAAACAAGGCGAAAACCGGCCTTCAGATACCGCGCGGGATGCGCGCCGGTTCCGATATCGGGAGTCAACCGCATGTTGCAACGGGGCGACACCGGTGCAAATTCATTATTGAAATTTAATGAATGGAAATATCATCCCGACCGTTCAGTCGCCGGAATTTGCCGGCGTACAGACAGAAACGAAAACTGTAATAGCGGCGCCCGCTGTGCGCGCCGCTGGTCAAACAATGTCGGGGACTTTCATGAAAAAGACTACTGCCGCGCTCGGCGCCGCCCTGCTGGCCCTTTCGGCCCAGTCGGCTTTCGCGCAAAGCTCGGTTACGCTTTATGGCCTGGTTGACACGGCCATCCGTTATCAGACGAACGCCAACCCGCAGAACGACGGCCTCGCTTCGATGGTCCAGGGCGTGGAAACGCCTAGCCGCTTCGGCCTGAAGGGCTCCGAAGATCTGGGCGACGGCACGCAGGCGATCTTCAAGTTGGAGAACCAGTTCAACCTCTTCAACGGCGCACTGCCTCCCGGCGCCCCGCTCTTCTCGCGTAACGCTTACGTCGGTCTGTCGAACAACGTCTACGGTACGGTGACTTTCGGTTACCAGCAGACGCCGTTCTTCGAGGCGATGGGCAACACGTTCGACCCGCTCACCGTTGCCGACTACTGGCAGGACAGCTGGGCGTATAACCCGATCGGCCCGTACCTGTTCCAGAGCAACTCGGTCAAGTACAAGAACACGATCGGCGGCCTGCAGATCGAAGCCATGTATGGCTTCGGCGGCGTGGCGGGCAGCGTCGGCACGAACGAGATGTATGCGTTCACGGCAGAGTACGACGTCGGCGCGCTGCAGACGCTCGTGGGCTTCCAGCAGAACGACGTGAACGGCAAGAAGTTCAACGCCCTGAACGTGGGCGCCGTCTACGCGGTGCTCCCGTCGATGAAGCTGCTGGCAGGCTGGCTGCACTATCAGGATCAGACCGGCGGCACCGACATCTACGAGCAGCAGAGCGGCCTCGCCACCTCGCAGGTCCTGTCGTCGACGTCGAGCCTCCTCAGCCCGAACCGTATCGACGACAACTTCTACGTCGGCACGCAATGGCAAGTCACGGCGCCGCTGGCTCTGACGGCCGCCGGCTACTACGGTCACGCCCGCAACGCAGTCATGCCCGGCGACACGACGCTCGGCGTAGGTATCAACTACTCGGCCACGCTGCTCGCCGAGTACTCGCTGTCCAAGCGCACCGAAGTCTACGGCACCGTCGACTTCACGCACGGCACGGGCGCCTACACCATCGACTACCCGGGTCGCAACAACCAGACCGCTGTCGCAATCGGCCTGCGCAACATCTTCTGATGACGCGGTCCGGCCACGCGCCGGACCTGTCGTGCCAGAAAACGAAAACCGCACACGCCTTCGGGCGTGCGCGGTTTTTTTATCAGCAACCGGCAGTCGGCAGCAACGCTGCGGATCGGGTCACACGGAAGCGAACGCGATATCCGAAGGACTGCCAACGGCCACGTAATTGCCGGTGAAGTGCAGCTTGCCGCTCGCCTTGTCGGCCGCGAAGATCGCAATGTGGTCGCTGCGCTGGTTCAGCGAATAAAGGAAACGCCCCGACGGGTCGAAGCGGATCACGCGCGGATAGTCGCCGCCCGTATGAATCTCGCCGATCCAGTGCACGCGCCCGTCCGCGCCGATGCCGAACTGCGCGATCGTGTCGTGCAACCGGTTGGCCACGTAGATGAAGCGGGCGTCGTGCGAGAGCATGATTTCCGATGCGAAACTCGTGCCCTCGTAGCCCGCCGGCAGCGTCGACACCGACTGAAGCTGCGTGAGCGTGCCATGCGCCGCATCGTAGCCGTAGCAGACGAGCGTGGACGCCTCTTCCGTGACTTCGTACATGAAGCGCCCGTTCGGATGAAACGCGACGTGCCGCGGCCCCGCGCCGGCCGAAGCCGCGACGAACGGCGGATCGTTCGGCGTAAGCGCGCCGCTTGCCGCGTCGAACTTCCAGACATAGGTGCGATCGACGCCAAGGTCGGTCGAGATCGCGAAACGGCCATCGGGCGAAGGCACGATCGTATGCGCGTGCGGGCCGTCGTGGTCGCTGATGGCGAAGCTGCCCGGCACGCCTTCGGCCGCATGCTCCGCGCCCGCCGGCGCCTGCGGAGCCTGCACGGAAACCGCTTCGCCCAGCGCGCCGTCGCCGCCCACCGGCAGCACGGCCACGCTGCCGCTCACGTAGTTCGCCACCAGCAGAAAGCGGCCATTGGGATGCAGGCTCAGATAGACCGGCCCGGCGCCCTGCGAGTTGACGGTGCCGATCCGGCGCAGTTCGCCCGTACCCGGTTCGATGGCATACGAGCTCACCGAGCCGTTCGTCGTGCCGTTGTAGTTCTTCACCTCGCTCACGCTGAAGAGAAAGCGTTGTTGCGGGTCGACGGCGAGCGCGCTCGGGTTCTCGATACCCTGCACGGCCGGCAGGGCTTCGAGCTTGCCGGTCGCGCGATCCACGCGAAAGCGATGGATGCCGAGCCCATGCGGCGTGTACGTGCCCACATAGGCGAAGAGCGCGTTGCCGTCCTGCTCCGCCTGCATGGACGCGGCGCTCTTGCTGGCCGCGCGCGCCGGCTGTGCGCCCGCGAAGGTGCCCATGGCGGACGCCGTCGCCATGGCGCTCACGCCTTTGAGCCACACGCGCCGCGCCGCCGAACCGGGGAAGCCCGGGATCTCGAGATGCCCGATTTTAGTCATCGTCTGCCGTCTCCTGAACAGAAAGCGCCATCGTACACGCGCAGGAGACTCAGCGGTTCGCCAGCCGCCTCAGCGCGGCACGTCATGCCGCTCGTCCGCGGCGGTCGAAGTTCGCGCCGCGGGCGCCTCGCGCGGCTTCCCCGGTTCGCGCAGATGAAACACGGGCAAGCGCCAGCCGTAGTACAGCGAGGCGAGCCGCAGCAGCACGCAGGCGACGGTGGCCACCCATGGCGTCCAGAACGACGACCAGCCAAGATACGTGAGCCCCACCTGCAGCGACGCGCCGAGCAGCGCGGCCGACGCATAGATCTCGCGTTCGAGAATCGCGGGCACGCGCGAAAGCAGGATATCGCGCAGCACGCCGCCGCCCACCGCGCTCACCATGCCGAGTGCAATGGCAGTTTCCGCGCTGTCGGTCCAGATCCACGTTTTCTGCGCGCCGGCTACCGCGAACAGGCCGAGCCCGATCGCGTCGAAGAACAGCACCGGGTGGCGCAGGCGCCGCACCTGCGGATAGGCGGCAATGGTCAGCACCGCCGCCAGCAGCGTCACGGCAAGATAGGCCCAGTTCGACAGCCCAGCGGGCGGAATCGCGCCGATGCAGACATCGCGCAGAATACCGCCGCCGCAAGCCACCATGAAGGTCACGACGACGATACCGAACAGGTCGAGGCGGCGCTGCCGCGCGGCCACCGCGCCCGAGATGGCGAAGGCGAACGTGCCGATCAGATCGAGTGCCGTGTACGCCGTGTGAGCGTTCATATGCGCGCTCACGTGCGCGCTCAGGTCTGGGTTCACGCGGCGGCCTCGCGTTCATGGCCCAGCCACGCGGCAACCGCGTACAGCATCGTGGCTTCGAGGTCGGGCAAGAGCGCCTCGATGGCGGGCGCGGCGGTTTCCGGCAGCCGTGTTTCGACTTGAGAAGACATGGGGAGCTCCTTTTGATGCCGGCTCAAATGCGGGCGTAAATGCTGACGTAATGACGATTCGGGCATGCGCATACCGGGCCAGGCCGGGCGGACCCAGGCTACGCCTGCGCCGCGCCGTCGAGCAGACTGCTCGACAGCTTTTCGAGCAGACGGTCGAGTGTCCTGCGTTCTGTCACGGTGAGCGCCACGGCCAGTTCGGCTTCGAGCTCGGCCCCGGCCTGCGCCGAGTCACGCGCCACCTTCACGCCCTCGGGCGTCGCGCGAATCGCGACGCTGCGGCGGTCCTCGCGATGCATGCCGCGGCCGATCAACCCGCGCGACTCCAGTTCGGCCAGCGTTTTGGACAGCAGCGTCTTTTCGATCAGCGCCTGTTGCGAGACGGCCTTGGGCGTGATGCCAGGTTCACCGCAGACGATGCGCAGCACGCGCAGCGCGCGCACGTCGAGCCCCCAGCGCTCGCGGTAAACGGCGTTGGCGCGCTCGCACAGAAGCGCGCTCGTGAGATCGAGCCGGAAGGTGAGGAAATCGGCGTACGAGGCGGTAGACAAGCGCAAGCTCCCGTTGCGCGGCGGGCTGAACCGTCGACGCAGCGAACTATAGTCAAAGTAGTTGAAAGTTTCAACTATCCGGCTCGGTGCGATCCGCTCCGGCCGCCTTCCCGTCGGGCTCCGCGGAGGCCATGTAGGCCATTCCCGCTTCGTCGTAGAGGTTGTAGATGAGATGGAGCATGCGCGTGACGTCCTCGGACTCGTCGAGCAGCCGCATGCTCATGATGATCGGCGAAACGAGCCTGGGGTCGTCCAGCTCTTTGTAGAGGATGTCGTCGCGCTTGAGGCCGTGCACGCTGCTCGGCACGATCGAGATGCCTTCTCCCGCGGCGACGAGCCCGAGCGCGATCTGCAGTTCGCGCGTTTCGTAGATGCGATGCGGCTCGAGCGAGCGGTCGTGAAAGGCGGCCAGCACCTGGTCCGCATAGCTCGGACGCGGCGCCTTCGGGAAAATGATGAGCGTCTCGCTGAGGAGGTCGGTGAGCGAGAGCACCGGCTTGGCCTCGATGAGCGGATGCCCGAGCGGCAACGCCACGATCATGCGCTCCTCGCGCAGCACCACGCGCCGGATGCTGGGATCTTCGAGCCGCAGGCGCCCGAAGCCCACGTCGATGCGGCCTTCCTTGAGCGCCTTGATCTGCTCCATCGTGGTCATTTCGTGCAAGCTCAGCTCGACAGCGCCGTTCTCCTGACGAAAGCGGCGAATGATTTTGGGCAGCATGCCGTAGAGCGTCGAGCCGACGTAGCCGATAGAAAGATTGCGTTCGATCTTGCCGACGCGCCGCGTCATCGATTCGAGTTCGGCGCTCTGCGCAAGCAGCTGGATCGCGTGCGAATAGAAGAAGCGGCCCGTGTCGGTGAGCTTGAGCGGCCGCGAATTGCGCTCGAAGAGCTGGACCCCGAGCACCTCTTCGAGTTGCTGGATCTGGCGCGAGAGCGGCGGCTGGGCAATATGCAGGCGCTGGGCGGCACGCGTGAAATTGCGCTCTTCGGCTACCGCCACGAAATAGCGCAGGTGTCGCAGCTCGATGTTCATGACTGTGAAATTTCGTCCCGCTTCTGGTTCGGTCTTGTTCCGCCGTGTTGCAATGTCAGGCCCAGCCTGGCGAAAATAGTTTAACTCATTGCTTTATCGACCGAACCTGCCGGCGTGCCCGCAAACTCGCGTGGCGCTTCGCCATGCGTTTCTTTGGACAAGTGCCGGCTCGTCAACACGCGAACGCGCCGCGTCGCGAATCAACCCGTGTCGCCGCCCGCCACCGGCAACACCGAGCCGGTGATATAGCTGGCCTCGTCCGACGCGAGGAACAAGATAGGTGCGACCTGTTCGTCGATGCTGCCGTAGCGCTTGAAAAACGTCGATTCGGTAACCTGCTGCACCGCTTCGCCCATCCAGGCCCTTTCTTGGTCGCTGTCGCCGGCCGCATTGCGCGGCACGCGCCGCGGGGGAGCGCTGGTGCCGCCCGGCGCGGTGGCGACCACGCGAATATTGCGTTGCGCGTATTCCATCGCCAGCGACTGCGTGAGCGCATTGACGCCGCCCTTGGCCGCCGAGTACGGCACCCGACGAATGCCGCGCGTGGCGTTGGACGAAATATTGACGATGGTTCCGCCTCCACGCGCCAGCAGATGCGGCAGCACGGCATGACAGGTGTAAAGCGTGGGCATCAGCGAACGGCGGATTTCGGCGTCGATCTGCGCCGGTTCGAACTCCGCGAACGGACGCATGCGTATCGCCCCGCCCACGCCATTGATCAGGATATCGATGCATCCAAATCGCTGCGCGGCGAATGCCATCGCCGCTGCCGCGCCGTCGTAGGTTTCGAGGTCGGCAACGAATCCCGCGGTATCCGCCGTCGTTCCCATACGCCCCGCTTCGGCCGCTACTTCCGTCGCCACTTCGGCGACGAAATCGGCGCGATCGACCAGCAGCACCCTGGCGCCTTCGGCGGCCGCGCGCAGCGCAACACCGCGACCGATGCCCTGCGCCGCGCCCGTGACCACCATGACCTTGCCTGAGAATCGCTGCATGGTCATGCCGCCTTCGGCGCAACGTTGGGCGTGAACTTCTCGTAGTGGAAGCTGTTGGGTGTTACGCCTTCGTCGTCGAAATGCTTGCGCACGGCGTCGACCATAGGCGGCGGCCCGCACAGATAAACGTCGACGTCGACGTCGTTCAGCGCGTCCGCCGGGATGTGCTGCGTCACCCAGCCCTTGCGCGGATGGCTCGAAGCCGCGTCGGCCACGACGGTCGCGTAGCTGAAATTCGCCAGCTTCGCCGTGTACGCCTCGATCGCCTCGACCTGCACGAGGTCGAGGTCGCGCGTCACGCCATAGATCAGATGCACTTTTTGCTGCGAACCGGCGCGCGCCAGCACCTCGAGCATCGAAAGGAACGGAGCGAGGCCCGTGCCGCCGGCGAGGAACAGCAGCGGCCGCTGCACGCCGCGCAGATAAAAGCTGCCGAGCGGCCCAGTCAGATCGAGCTTGTCGCCCGGCTGCGCCGATTCGAGCCAGCCGCTCATCACGCCGCCGGGAATCTTCTTGATCAGAAAGCTGACGCGCGATTCGCCCGGCGCAGAAGAAAAGGAATACGAACGATGCTGGCCGCTGCCCGGCACGTCGATGTTGACGTACTGGCCGGGCAGAAACACCGGTGCGTTCGCCTCCACGTCCAGTTCGAGCACGATGGCCGCGTCGTTGTGCGGCTCGACTTTCGCCACGCTCGCGCCGAACTTGCTTTGCCCGGTCTTGCACACGGCGGACGCGGCCGGCACGGCAATCACGCAGTCGCTCTGCGGCACCATCTGGCAGGTGAGCACGAGGCCGCCGTCCTTCTCGTCCTCGCTCAGCGCGTCTTCGATATAGTCGTCGCCGAGGTCGTAACGCCCGCTTTCGGCGCGGCACTTGCAGGTGCCGCATACGCCGTCCGAGCAATCCATCGGCAGATTGATCCGGGCGCGGAACGCGGCGTCGAGAACCTTCTCGCCGGCCTTGCATTCGATAAAGCGCGTCACGCCGTCTTCGAAGTTCAGCGCAATCTTGTAACTGGACATGGAACCTCCTCCAACTCCCCTCAGGGATCTAACGTTCGACGTCAAACGTGATAGACGTCGAGTACCTGCCGGATGTAGTCGTTCTTCAGCACGATCTTCTTATAGGCAATCAGCAAATCGTCGCCGGCCCGGCGCAACGTGACGAACATCGTTCCGAAGAACTGATCGTTCGTTCTGTAGCGATGGCTGAGGGTGTGGAAGTTGTAGCGCACGTCCACTTCGTCGCCGCGATCGGCCAGCACTTCCACGTTGGTGACGTTGTGGCTCGTGCGCGGCTCGGGTGTCGATGCGCCGCTGCGCTCGGTCTTGATGCGAAAGACGCGATCTTCCAGCCCGCCCCGGTCGGGGTAGTACATCAGCGAGATCTGGCTCTCGTGATCGTCGGTCAACTGGTCGTCGTCGTCCCACGCCGGCATCCAGTACGTGACGTCCTCGGCATAGCAGGCCAGCCATTCGTCCCACTGGCGATCGTCGAGCAGGCGCGCTTCGCGGTACAACACCGCGCAGATGGTTTGGTAATCGAAGCTCATGCTACGGTTTCCTCACGTTCCTTCTTCAGCGCGCCACGCATCGTGCGCGCCCAGTATTCGTGCTGACACACGAAGAGACCTTCGTCCTCGCTGCGCTCGCCCGAAATGAGCGGCTTGAGGCCCATCTTCTGCGCATTGGCGTCCGCGCCTTCCACCCACAACGGCGCGCCGCGCGACAGGTCGTTCCACATCGCCGTGATGCCGGCATAACCGGACTGGCAGGCGCGGAACTCCTCCAGATCGTCGGCCGTACCCATGCCCGAGACGTTGAAGAAGTCCTCGTACTGGCGCACCCGAATCGCACGATCGACGGCACTCTCGCCCTTCGGGGCGAAGCAGAAAATGGTGACCTCGGTCTTGTCCACGCTGATCGGCCGCACCACGCGAATCTGCGTGCTGAACTGATCCATCAGGAACACGTTCGGATACACGCAGAGGTTGCGCGTCTGGTTGACGATGAAATCCGCCTTCACTTCGCCCACGCGAGCGCAAATTTCGTCGCGCTGCCGATAGACCGGCCGCACTTCCGGATTCATCGTCTGCGTCCACAACAGGATGTGGCCATGGTCGAAGCCGTAGACGCCCGCCACCGACTTGCTCCAGCTGTTCGCGTCCACCGCCTGCGTGCCGTCTTCCTTGCGCCGCCCCATCGTCGCGGCGTAATTCCAGTGCACGGTGCTGACGTGGTAGCCGTCGCAGCCGTTCTCCATCTGCATCTTCCAGTTGCCGTCGTAGACGTACGAGGAGTTGCCGCGCAGCACTTCGATCCCATTCGGCGCCTGATCGACGATCTGGTCGATGATCACCCGCGCTTCGCCCAGGTAGTCTTCCAGCGGCATGGCATCCGCATTGAGACAGCCGAACAGGAAGCCACGATAGCTCTCGAAGCGTGCCACCTTCTTCAGGTCATGCGAGCCGTTCGTGTTGAACTGCACGGGATATTCGGTCGTCTTCTCGTCCTTCACCTTCAGCAGCTTGCCGGTGTTGGAGAAGGTCCAGCCGTGGAACGGGCACGTGAAGCTGCCCTTGTTGCCGTGCTTGCGCCGGCACAGCATTGCCCCTTTGTGCGCGCAGGCGTTGATGGACGCGTGCAGCGCTCCGGTCTTGTCGCGCGTGATGACCACCGGCTGGCGACCGATCCACGTGGTGTAGTAGTCGTTGTTGTTCGGAATCTGGCTTTCGTGCGCCAGGTACACCCAGTTGCTCTCGAAGATGTGTTTCATCTCCAGTTCGAACAAATCGGCGTTGGTGAAGATATCGCGACGGCAACGGAATACACCGGCCTCTTTGTCGTCCTGCACCGCCGTGGGGAGCAGGTGATCGAGTTCGTTGGCGTGATCGTGAATGGCGGTCATGTTTCCTCTCCCTATGCGCGCACCGGCCCCTGCAGGCAGGGCCTGCATCGGTGTCGAACGGGTCTTGGGGGATTCGAGCGGCGGCGGCGCGAGCGCACCGCCGCCGTGTGGGACGGTTACGCCGCGGCTTCGGCGCGCAGGCGATGGACGATCTGGTTGTCCTTGCCCTGAACCAGCGGAGTCAGGACGAAGTTGAATTCGATGTCCTTATAGACGTCGCTCTTGAGGCCCAGCGCGGCGCCGCCCGTCTTTTCGGCCACGGGCGGAATCAGCTCCTCGCGGGTGGCGTAGGCGAAGTCGTCCCAGATCAGCGGATCGCCGTCGATGTTGAATTGCGTGGTCAGCTTGCGATGCTGCTCGCCCGCGACGAAGAAGTGCACGTGCGCCGGGCGGTTGCCGTGGCGGGCGATCTCGTTCAGCAGCCGCTGGGTCGAGCCCTGCGGAGGGCAGCCATAGCCTACCGGCATGAGCGTGCGGAACTCGTACTTGCCGTTCGCATCGGTCTTGACCGCGCCGCGCAGGTTGAAATCGCTTTGCGCGCCGGTCGGGTCGAAGTGCGAATAGAAGCCCTTCGAATTGGCGTGCCAGCATTCCACCACCGCGCCGGCAACCGGCTCGCCGTCCGTGCCGGTGACCGTGCCGTGAATCACGAGCGGGCCGGCGTCGGCGTCGGGATTGATGTCGATCTTCGCCACGCCGTCGTGAACCGTTGCACCGGCCACATAGAGCGGGCCTTCGATCGTGCGCGGCGTGCCGCCGTCGAGACCGACCGCCTTGTCCGCGGCATCCATGCGAATGTCGAGATACTTTTCCAGGCCGAGACCGGCGGCGAGCAGCGCCGCTTCTCCGTCCTGGCCAAGCTTGTTCAGATAGTTGACGCCGGCCCAGACTTCGTCGGGCGAGATGTCGAGGTCATCGATCGCCTTGAACAGATCGCTCAGCAGACGATTGAGAATCTGCTTGAAGCGGGCGTTGCCGTCCTTGCCGTCGATGTTGGTCGCGGTCTTCAGCAGGTCCTGCACTTCTTTGGTGTCGAATACTTTGGCGCTCATGATTACTGTCTCCACATAGTTCTCGGGGAAAAAACGACTCGGGACGCACTTGCCCTCGAAATCACACGGCTCCTGGGCTCAAACGTCGTCGTCACGAATCGACGACGGATGACGACACAACGGCGTCACCGAAATCTTCATGTACGGGAACAGCGGCAAACCCGTCAGGATGTCGTGCAGCTCGGCGTTGCTCTCCACGTCGAAGATGCTGTAGTTGGCGTACTCGCCCGTGAGACGCCAGATATGGCGCCACTTGCCGCTCTTTTGCAGCGCCTGCGAGTACGCCTTCTCGCGTGCCTTGATCTCGCCGGCGGCATCCGCGGAAAGGTCGTTCGGGAGATTCACATCCATTCGTACGTGGTAAAGCATCGTCAGCTTCCTTTGGATCTTTTGCCGGGATTACCGGGTGACTTTGACGAGTCCATCGCGGGTGAAGCGCTTGACCCGCGCTTCGTCCAGTTCGATGCCCAGACCCGGGCCGTTCGGCACGGCCAGCTCGAAGTTGCTGTAATCGAGCGGCTTCGTCAGGATCTCTTCCGTGATCAATAGCGGTCCGAACAATTCGGTGCCCCACTGCAGGTTGGCGAAGCTGGCGAACAGATGCGCCGAGGCAACCGTGCTGAACGCGCCTTCGAGCATCGTGCCGCCATAGAGCTCGATACCCGCCGCATCGGCAATCGCGGCCACGCGCTGCGCGGCAAAGAGCCCGCCGTTCTGTTCGATCTTGATCGCGAACACGTCGGCGCCGTGGTGCTTCGCGATCTCGAAGGCGCTTTCCGGGCCCTGCAGGATTTCGTCGGCCATCAGCGCCACCGGGAAGCGGCCCGTCAGGCGCGCCAACGCCGCCCTGGAGGCCACGGGCTGCTCGACCAGTTCGCAGCCGGCCTCGGCCAGTGCCGGAATGGCCCACGCCGCCTGCGTCTCGCTCCAGGCCATGTTGACGTCCACGCGCACCGCGGCGCGCTCGCCAACGGCCCTCTTGATCTCGGCAACGTGGCGAATGTCGGCCTTGAGTTCCTTTGCGCCGATTTTCAGCTTGAAGACGTTGTGCCGCCGCGCTTCGAGCATCGCTTCGGCTTCGGCAACGTCTTTGAAGGTGTCGCCCGAAGCCAGGGTCCAGGCCACCGGCAGGCGCTCGCGGCGGCGACCGCCCAGCAGCTCGCTCACCGGCACGCCAAGACGCTTGCCTTGCGCATCGAGCAAGGCCGTTTCGAGCGCGCTCTTCGCGAAGTGGTTGACCTTGACGAGCTTGCCGAGGTGCGCCATCAGCGCCTGAATGCGGGTGGGATCCTGGCCGATCATGGCCGGCGCGAAATAGGCGTCGATCGCAAGTTTCATCGACTCGGGGCTTTCCGGGCCGTAAGCAAGACCCGCGATCGTGGTGCCCTCGCCGATGCCGATCACGCCGTCGCTGCAGTACACCTTTACCAGCATCAGGGTTTGCCCGTGCATCGTGGCGACCGAAAGCTTGTGCGGGCGGATCGTCGGCAGATCAACGAGACGGGTTTCGATGCGTTCAATCGTCACTGAGGCCATGGCGGAAATTGCATGTGTGAAGTTCATGGAGTGGTTTTATACGCGCCGGCCTTGACAGCGTCCAATACTTTTGCTAGTGGATTTTCATACCTCAAAGGTATGGTATTGACGGCACGTATGAAGAAACTCTGCGCCGCCATACTTTTTGGGACTCGCGTGCCACCGCGAGAAGGCGGCGCGCCCGCCTGCCGGAAAATCTGCACCAAACCCGAAAAAAGACCGAAAATACGCGGACAACCGCAATCAACAACCGCGAGACCGAGAAACATGAGCACTAGCAGTCGCCTGCAATTCGCCGTCGAACAACATCCCAACCCCACGCCTGCGGACCAGATCGCCGCGCGCCTGGAAAGCCCGGTTTTCGGCCGGGTCTTCACCGACCACATGGTCACGATCCGCTGGACCGAGGGGCAGGGCTGGCACGACGCCAAGGTCGAGGCGCGCCGCCCGTTCCAGATCGACCCGGCCTGCGCCGTGCTCCATTACGCTCAGGAAATCTTCGAAGGCATGAAGGCGTATCGCCGCGAAGACGGCTCGATCGCCCTGTTCCGCCCGCAGGAAAACGCAAAGCGCTTCCGCGCCTCGGCGGCCCGCATGTCGATGGCGGAACTGCCCGAAGAGCTCTTCATGCAAGCCATCGACGCGCTCGTCGATATCGACCAGGCCTGGGTGCCCGGCGGTGACGGCAGCCTCTACATCCGCCCGTTCATGTTCGCCGCCGAGAGCTTCCTCGGCGTGCGCGCCTCGGCGGAATACATCTTCTGCGTGATCGCCTGCCCGGTCGGCCCCTACTTCAAGTCGGGCAAGTCGGCGGTGACGGTGTGGGTGTCGGACCAGTACACGCGCGCGGCGCCCGGCGGCACGGGCGCGGCCAAGTGCGGCGGCAACTACGCGGCGAGCCTGATCGCGCAGACCGAGGCAACGGCCAAGGGCTGCGACCAGGTCGTGTTTCTCGACGCGGCCGAGCACCGCTGGATCGAAGAACTGGGCGGCATGAACGTGTTCTTCGCGATGGACGACGGCTCGCTCGTCACGCCGCCGCTCTCGGGCACGATCCTGCCGGGCATCACGCGCGCGTCGATCATCGAGCTGGCCCGCAAGGAAGGCATCGAGGTCAAGGAAGCGCCGGTCGCGTTCGATACGTGGCGTGAAGGCGCCGCGAGCGGCCGCGTGAAGGAAAGCTTCGCGTGCGGCACGGCGGCCGTGGTCACGGCGATCGGCCAGGTGCGCCATGCGGGCGGCGAATTCACGATTGGCGACGGCGGCGAAGGCGAAGTCACGCGCCGCATCCGCACGCTGCTCACCGGCATTCAGCGCGGCAAGGTGGCCGATCCGGCGAACTGGGTCTGGAAGGTGGAAACGGGCAAGAAGGTGTAAGCGCCGGCTGGGTCGGGCAAGAACGATACGGGGCGCACTGCGGTGCGCCCCGTTTTTTTAGGTTCTTCGTGGATTTCGATTGTGAACAGGCTGTAGTCGGCGCCATGAAAGGACCTTCGTCCGACCCGTCGCTAAGGTATTCGAATGGCGAATCCATTCA